>NZ_CP048630.1:3220000-4618530 GCF_010669125.1 Ancylobacter pratisalsi | reverse complement strand
GCTCTCCACTCCCTGTGTCGTCGCCACGTTCCTACCCCAGCCGGGCCAGTGCCTCGAAAACCCGCGCCACGGCAAATGCGCCGGGATCGGGCGAGCCTTCGAGATCGCGCGCGCCGACATAGGAGGCCCGGCCGGCACGCGCCCGCGTCATCGCCTTGGTCGCCTCCGCGCCCTGATGCGCCGCCTGCGCCGCGTCCGCAAGGCTGCCCTTCGACAGAGCCTTCAGTGCAGGCTCCAGCGAATCCACCAGGGTGCGCGCGCCTAGACCCGCTCCCCCATAGAAGGTCATGCGATCGAGGCCGGCAAGCAGTGCGAGGGGCAGGTCGGCGGTCTCGCGCATCGCCTTGGCGCTGGCGGTGAAGAAGATCGACATCAGCACGCCGCTCGACCCACCCATGGCCTGTCCGAGTGTTTCGCCAAGGGCATGAAGAGTGGCCGCGCTGTCGGCGAGCGGCAGCGCGGCGAGGCGCGCCTCCACCGCCCGGGCGCCGGTGGCGACGGTGGAGCCGGTATCGCCGTCACCGGCGCGCGCGTCGAGGCGGTTCAGTTCCTCCTCAAGCGATATGAGCGTGGCGCAGGCCGCCCGGATGACAGCCTCGGAGGCCGCGTCGGGGCTGGCCGCCGGGTCCGCCTCGCGCCGCGTCGCCGGCGGCGGCAGGACGAGAACCTCGCCTATCTCGACCGCTGGCCGCCAGGCGAGGGGCTCCACGCTTGCACCGAGGGCCCGCTCGCGCGCGGCGTCGAGGCGCAGCAGGGAGAGCGAGAAGCCGTTCATGTTGAGCGCGGTCATCAGCGCCGCCGGGCCGATGACCAGCTTCACCTGCCTGCCGAATACGGAACGCAGCACCGCGTCGGCGATGAGGCTCATTTCCAGCGGCGGGACGGCACCGAGATTGTTGATCAGCAGAGCGTAATCGGCGCCGGGCGCCAGCCTTGCGGCGAGACGGTCCGCCATGAGGGCGGTGATCGCCTCCGCCGCCAGCAACGGGATGCGCTCGACCCCCGGTTCGCCATGAATGCCCAGCCCAAGCTCGCCCTCATTCGCGCCGAGGCGCGCTTCATGCGCCTGACCGGGGATCGAGCAGGAGGCGAGCGACACACCGAGCGAGACGATGTCGGCGGCCGCGGCGCGGGCGGCCGTGGCAACGGCAACAAGGTCGTCCCCGGCCTCGGCGTGGTGGCCGGCGATCTTGTGCACGAACAGCGTGCCGGCCACGCCGCGCGGCTGGTCGATCTCAGGCAAGGCGATGTCGTCGGCGACGATCACCATCTCGACGTCATAGCCCTCGGCGCGGGCGCGCTCGGCGGCAAGGCCGAAATTGAGCCGGTCGCCGGTGTAGTTCTTCACGATCAGCAGGCATCCCGGTGCGCCGGTGACCGCGCGAATGGCCGCCAGCACGGCCTCGACGCTGGGCGATGCGAAGATCTCGCCCGACACGGCGGCGGTGAGCAGGCCGCGTCCCACGAAGCCGGCATGGGAGGGCTCGTGTCCGGCCCCGCCGCCCGAGACCACCGCCACCTTCGACTTGTCCCAGTCGGCGCGCAGCACGACCTTGATATCGGGGTAGGTATCGAGCCGGGCGAGCATGCCCGGCGGCGAGGTGCGCAGCAGGCCGTCCAGCGCCTCGGTGACGATGCTTTCGCGGCGGTTGAAGAAGTGTTTCATCGCTGCCTTCCGATTCCTGTCGGCACGGTTCGAATTCCGCCGGAGCATGGCGGGCGCGCACGCGTCATGTCACGCGAGGCGCTGTCCGTCCTGCCCGAAATAGAGTGGTCGCTTCAAGGTCAGGCTGATCCGGTCCCCGGCATCGACCGGCATGTCCGGGTCCGCAAGCGTGGTGATCTTGTGGGCGCCCATGGTGATGTGGAGGTGGTTCTGGTCGCCCAGATGCTCCACCCGGACGATCTCCGCATTGCCGTCGGGCGAACGGGCGATTTCCAGATGCTCGGTCCGCGCGCCAATGGTGCGCGTGCCCGCCGGGGGCGTGGGGCCGGGCAGGAGATCGGCCGGCAGAAGGTTGATGTGCGGCTGGCCGAGGCGGGCGGCGACGTGAAGATTGGCCGGGTTGGTGTAGATCTCGCGCGGCGTGCCGATCTGCACCAGCTTGCCCTCGGCAAGGATTCCGATGCGGTCGGCCATGGTCATGGCTTCGATCTGGTCATGGGTGACATAGAGCAGGGTGGAGCCGGTTTCCTTCTGGATTCGCTTGAGTTCCAGGCGCAGCTCGCCGCGCAGCTTGGCGTCGAGGGAGGAAAGCGGCTCGTCCATCAGGTAGATCGACGGCCGGCGCACCAGCGCCCGCCCGATGGCCACGCGCTGCATCTCACCACCGGAGAGCCGGGTGGAGCGGTTCTCCAGCTTGTGGTCGATGCGCACCATGGCGGCGACCTGCCGCACTCTGGCGTCGATCGTCGCCCTGTCCAGCCGCCGTGCGGGGGAGCGCAAGGGGAAGGCCAGGTTCTCGTAGACCGTCAGATGCGGATAGAGCGAATATTGCTGGAACACGAACGCCACGTCGCGCATGGCGGGACCTTCGCCATTCACCGGTCGGCCGCCGATGCTCACCACCCCCTCATCGGGCGTTTCCAACCCGGCGATGAGCCGCAGGGTGGTCGTCTTGCCCGCTCCCGTGGGGCCGAGAAGGACGACGAACTCGCCGTCGGCGATGGTGAGATCGAGGCTGGCGATCGCTCGTTTCTCGCCGAAGCTCTTGGTGACGCCCGCCAGCGTGACATCAGCCATGATGATTGCCTCCGATGCCGACGCCTTCGTGCAGGGCGGACGGGACCACGGAGCCCGAGCCGCATTCGAACAGCGAAAGGCGTTCGCTGGCGAAGACCAGTCCGACCGTGTCGCCAATGCGGTAGCTCTGCTCGGCGGGCAGACGCGCCCGCACCGTGCCGCCCGCCGTCTTGATGATCACGATCTGCGTCGTGCCGAGATACTCGCTGCCATAGATCGCGCCGCGCAGCGGCGAGGCGTCGGAGAAGCGAACATGCTCGGGCCTGACCCCCAGCGCCAGCTCACCGGGCATCACATCCGCGCGCAGTTCCGGCATGGTCACGTCCGCCTCGCCGATGCGTGCGCTGCTTGCGCCTTTCGCCAGCCCGGCGTTGAAGCGGATGAAGTTCATCGGTGGCGAGCCGATGAAGTCGGCGACATACATGGAGGCCGGGCGGTTGTAGATCTCCTGCGGCGTGTCGAACTGCTCGATCACGCCGTGGTTCATGACGGCGATCTTATCCGCCATGGCCATGGCCTCGATCTGGTCATGGGTGACATAGACCGTGGTGGCGCCGATCCGGTTGTGCAGCTCGCGCAACTCGCGCACCATCACGTCGCGGAACTCGGCATCGAGCGTGCCGAGCGGCTCGTCCATCAGGAAGCATTTGGGTCGGCGTACAATGGCGCGGCCCAGTGCCACCCGTTGGCGATCGCCGCCGGCGAGACCGGAAACCGACTTGTCGAGGATGTGGTCGATCTGCAGCAGCTTCGCCGTTTCCTCGACCCGACGCTTGATCTCGCTCCTTGGCACGCCCTGCGAGAGCAGGGGGAAGGCGATGTTCTTTCGCACGTTCATGTGCGGGTAGAGCGCGAAGAGCTGGAACACGAAGGCGATGTCGCGTTCGCTGGCGCGCCGGAAGGTCACGTCTTCGCCGCCGAGATGGATGGTACCGCTGGTCGGCAGCTCCAGCCCCGCGATCATGCGCAGCGTCGTGGTCTTGCCGCAGCCGGAAGGGCCCAGCAGCGCAAGAAATTCACCATCCTCCACGGTGAAGGAAGAGTCCCGCACCGCTACGAACTCGCTGAAGGCCTTGTGCAGGTGATCGACCCTGATCTCCGCCATGGGGCTACTCCGGGAACTTGGACACGATCATGAACATGAGCGTGCCGGCCAGCAGGATGACGAAGGAGTACGTGTAGAGTTCCAGCAGGAAGGGCTGGAAGAGCATCAGGAAGCCGGCCGCGATCAGCGCCACGGCAATGGTCTCCATCGGACCGCGCCGGAAGAAGAACGGCCGCCGCGGCCGGGGTGTGTCGAGCGAGGTCCCGGTCATTTGCGCACCGCTCCGAAGGTGATGCCGCGCAAGAGCTGCTTGCGGAGCAGGATGGTGAAGACGAGGATCGGCACCAGGAAGATTGTCGTTCCCGCCGCGACCGCCGGCCAGTCCTGCCCGCCCTCGCCGATGATGGTCGGGATGAAGGGTGGCGCCGTCTGCGCGCTGCCGGAGGTCAGCAGCGCGGCGAAGGCGTATTCGTTCCAGGCGAAGATCAGGCAGAAGATGGCGGTGGCGGCGATGCCGGTGGTGGCCTGCGGCAGCACGACCTTCCGGAACGCCTGCAGCCGCGTATAGCCGTCGATCATCGCGGCCTCTTCATATTCGCGCGGAATCTCGTCGATGAAGCCCTTCAGCAGCCAGACCGCGAGCGAGACGTTCACCGCCGTGTAAAGCAGGATCATGCCAAGCGCGGTGTCCGACAGGCCAAGCTGCCGGTACATCAGGTAGATCGGGATCGCGACGGCGATGGGCGGCATCATCCGGGTCGAAAGGATGAAGAAGAGCAGATCATCGGCCATCGGCACCTTGAACCGGGAGAAGCCGTAGGCGGCCAACGTGCCGAGCAGCACGGCGAGGAAGGTCGACCCGAATGCGATGATGAGCGAATTGGCGAAGCGCGGCAGGAAGTTGGAGGGGCCCGCGATCACCATGTTTCGCTCGCGCGTCACCTCATCGCAGACGCCGTCCGGTGCGGGCAGCGCGGCGATGTATTCCGGCGTCTGCCGCGTGCGCGTCGTGAACAGGTTGCAATACCCCTCAAGCGAGGGGCTGAAGAGGATCTTCGGCGGGTAGGAGATCGAGTCCGGCGGCGACTTGATGCTGGTCAGGAAGATCCAGGCCAGCGGCACCATGGTGATGAGCGCATAGGCGATGACAAGCGTCGCGGCGACGCGCTTGGAGGTGGCGCTCGGTTCGACGACCGAATGGGCGGAATTGGCGGAGCTCATCTCTGCTTCACCTTGTTGAGCGCTTTGACATAGATGTTGGCGAGGCCGAACACCGCGACGAACAGGATGATGGCGAAGGCCGAGGAGCGGCCCGTGGCCCAGGCTTCGAAGGCGTCGCGTTTGAGCGCGATGGAGGCCACTTCCGTGGTCGAGCCAGGCCCGCCGCCAGTGAGCAGGTTCACCATGTCGAACATCTTGAAGTTCTCGATGCCCCGGAACAGCACCGCCAGCATGATGAAGGGCAGCGCCATGGGCACGGTGATCGACCAGAACTGCCGCCAGGCCGAGGCGCGATCGACTTCCGCAGCCTCATAGATGTAATCGGGAATGGAACGCAGCCCGGCGAGGCAGATCAGCATCACGTAGGGCGTCCACATCCAGGTATCGACGATGATGATCGCCCAGGGCGCGAGGCTCACACTGCCGAGCATCTGGATCTCGGAAGTGGGAACGCCGCTGAGGAAGGAGACGGCATAGGCGAACAGCCCGATTTGCGGCTCGTAGAGGAAGCGCCAGAAATTGCCCACCACGGCCGGTGACAACATCATCGGGATGAGGATCAGGGTGGTCCAGAAGGCGTGGCCGCGGAATTTCCGGTCGATCAGATAGGCGAGGCCGAAGCCGATCAATGTCTGCAGCACGATGGTCCAGAAGACGAAATGCGCGGTGGTCTGCATCGACGCCCAGATATCGGGATCGTTCAGCACGCGCGAGTAATTGCCGAGCCCGACATTCTGCACCACCGCATTCGGGCGGTTGGCCCGGTAATTGGTGAAGGACAGATAGACCGCCCAGAAGAGCGGGAAGATGTTGATGGCCAGCAGAAGCAGGATGGTCGGCGCGATGAACAGCCAGGCGATGGCCCTGTCGGACAGGCCGCGCACGCGGGCCGCGACGGACTGGGGAGTCGCGCGGATGGCAGCATCTGCCACCTTGTCGGTAAAGGTCTCGTGTGAAGCGGTCACAAGCGTATCCGAGGTGATGATGGGGCCGGACAGGGCTCGCCCGAAGCTACAGGCTCGAAAGGGGCGAGCAGGCGGCCCCTCTCCCTGCGGGGGAGAGGGGAAAGGCGCGTGGCTCTGGAACCCGGGCGACCCGGCCCGCCACGCGCCGACCCGCTTGGCGGGCCACACCTCCAACGTGGAGGAGAAAGAAAACGCCGGCGATTGTCAGATCCCGTGTCAGATCTTGCCGTCGTCCTTGAAGATCTGCGTCCAGTCCTTCTCCAGGTCGTCGAGCGCTTCCTTGGCGGTGCCCTTGCCGGCGATGACATAGTCATGCACCCGCTTCTGCATGGCCTGCAGCAGCTCGGCGTAGCTCGGCTCGGCCCAGAAGTCCTTCACGATGGCCATGGATTCCAGGAAGGCCGTGGCATAGGGCTGGCTGGACTTGAAGCTGGGAGCGTCGACCACCGACTTCAGGCAGGAATAGCCGCCGAGCTGCCACCACTTCGCCTGCACGTCGGGCTGGGCGAACCACTTGATGTACTCGAGCGCGGCGTCGCGCTTGCTCGAATAGGACACCACCGAGATCCCCTGACCGCCGAGCTGGGCGAAATGGTATTTCTCGGCCGGGTTGGGGAAGAAGCCGATGCGATCGCCACCGACCTTTTCGTCCTTGTAGAGGCCAGGCCAGGTGAAGGCGAAGTTCATCTGCATCGCGACCTGGCCGGATTTGAACGCGTCCGCGGATTCGACCATGTAGACGTTCGAGCTGCCGGGCGGAGTGCAGCAATCATAGAGCGACTTGTAGAACTCCAGTCCCTTCACGGCATCGGGAGAATTCACATAGCCGTTCATGTCATAGGGCTTTTTGGGGTTCTCATACATGAAGCCCCAGTCGTACAGGACGTTGGTCACGCCCATGGTGATGCCTTCCGAGCCGCGCTCGGTGTAGATCGAGGCGCCATAGATGGTCTTGCCGTCGATCTCCCGCTTCTGGAAGAATTCGGCGATCTGCTTGAGCTGGTCATAGGTCTTGGGCGCGTCCAGATCCCAGCCATACTTGGCCTTGAATTCCTTCTGCAGCTCGGGGCGCTCGAACCAGTCCTTGCGATAGGTCCAGCCGACGACGTCGCCCATTGCCGGCAATGCCCAGTAGTTCGGCGTGTTCTTCGGCCATTCCGAATAGCCGACCACCGTCGCCGGCACGAAGTCATCCATCTTGATGCCTTCCTTGGCGAAGAAGTCGTTCAGCTTCACATAGTGACCGTTCTCGGCGGCGCCGCCGAGCCACTGGCTGTCGCCGATGATCAGGTCGCACAGCTTGCCGCGGGAATTGAGCTCGTTGAGGAAGCGATCCGCGTAGCTCGTCCAGGGGACGAACTCGAATTTCATGTCGATGCCGGTCTTTGTGGTGAAGTCCTTCGACAGCTCGACCAGCGCATTGGCCGGGTCCCACGCCGCCCAGCACAGGGTCAGCTGTTCGGCCTTGGCCGCTTGCGGCATCGACAGCGAACCGCACACGGCCGCCACCCCGAGAAGGGGTATCCACTTCTTCAGCATGCTCTCCTCCCAGAGAACGAGGTGGGTCTTTGCCCCCTCGGTTGGCCTTCGCGTTCCGGCACGGCCGGTCACGTTTAGCTTTGCGTTTAGTTAGTGCGACATTGCTCAACATGACAAGCGCAATTCGTTGCTGCGATGCAATGGAATCGCAGATAACTACAAGAAGTGTCGAGTATATATAATGCCAGAAGCTATCTAGGTCTGGCTTTCGTGCCGCGCCCCACTAAACATCGGTGCGGCACCGGCGGCGCGCCCCCCGGTTCGCGAGGAGCGCGCCTGGCAGCGGGGTGGATCAGAATGGGCTGTCGGGGAAGAAGAACTGCGCCGCGTTGTCCGGCGTGATCAACGTCGAGCCGATGATGAAGCGCCCATAGACCGGCGTGTCGGAAACGAACCGCAGTGCGGTGATTTCCAATGCGGCGGAGATGAGCGCTGGGGGGTAGGTGACGTCGACCGGCAGTTGCGGATCCTTGTTCATGATCCGCTTGACGATCTCCTTCATGCCGGCGCCGCCGACGACCCACATCTCCTTCTGACGGCCCGCCTGCGAGATGGCCTCCAGCACGCCGATCGCCATGTCGTCGTCGGCTGCCCAGACCGCGTCGATCTGCTGATGCTTGGACAGGTAGTCCTGCATCACCGAGAAGGCCTTGTCGCGGTTCCAGTTGCCGTGCTGCATATCGAGGATCTCGATCCCCGAGCCCTTTACGGCGGCGGTGAAGGCGTCCACGCGCTCATTGTCCAGCGTGGTGGGGATGCCGCGCAGCACGACGATCTTGGCGCCGGGCTTGAGGTTGGCGCGGAAATACTCGCCCGCCACGCGCCCGAAGGCGGTGTTGTCGCCGGCCACATACAGATCCTCGATCCCGGCCTGCGACAGCCCGCGATCCACCACCGTCACCCATTTGCCGGCGTCCTTCACCGATTTGACCGGGCTGGTGAGCGGCTCGGATTCGAAGGGCAGCACCACCAGCGCGTCGATGTTGCGCGTGGCCATCATGTCCTCGATGTCGTTCACCTGCTTGCCGACCGCACCGGCGGTGGCGAGCACGAATTCGAGGTTGGGATAGGTCGCCTTCAGCCGCTTGAGGGTCTCCTGCGCGTGCCAGTTGAGCCCGCCCATGAAGCCGTGGGTGGCGGAGGGGATCGACACGCCGATCACCACCTTCTTGCCCTGCGCGGCGGCGGGCGCGGCTAGCCCGGCTGTGACCGCCGCAGCCGCGAAGGCGCCCGTGGCGAGGAATGTCCTGCGTTCCATTTTGTGTTTCCTCCCGTTGCTCCGCTCTCAGGCGGATGATTTGCCGCGTTGGAGAACCACCGCGAGCACAATTATGCCGCCCTGAATCGTGCCGTTGAGGTAGGGCGAGACGAGGTCGGCGAGATTGAGAATGTTGTCGATGAGGCTGAGGATCAGGACGCCGACGACGGTGCCCCACACCCGGCCATAGCCACCCTTCAGCGCTGTCCCGCCGATGATGACGGCGGCGATGGCCTCCAGCTCCCACAGCATGCCGGTCGAGCCCGAGGCGGAGCCGAGGCGCGGCACGTACATGATGGTCGCCAGCCCGACGAGCAGCCCCAGCAGCACATAGGAGAGCAGGCGGATGCGATCGACATTCACCGCCGAATACAGCGCGACCTTGTCGTTCGAGCCTATGGCCTCGCAATAGCGACCGAAGCGCGTGTGGCGCATGGCGACCTGCCCGGCAATGGCGACGGCGGCGAAAACGAGGATCGGCCACGCGATCCCGAACAGACCGGAATAGTAGACCGGCCGGTAGAACTGGCGCACCGCGAAGTCGAGGCTGATGGTCCCGCCATCGGCGAGCCAGGTCACCAGCGAGCGGAAGATGCCCATGGTGCCGAGGGTCACGATGAAGGGCTCGATGCCGGCTCGGGTGACGAGAAGGCCGTTGGTCAGCCCGGCCAGAAGGCCGACGCCAAGAGCGATCACCATGCCCGCGAGAACGAGCGGCACCCCGACGCCCATGGAGGGCAGGAGGGCGTTCATCGCCAGGATCATCACCCCGGCGATGAAGGCCGCCATCGAACCCACCGAGAGGTCGAGCCCGCCCGAGGTGATGACGAAGGTCATGCCCACCGCGATCATGCCGATGAAGGCCGAGCGGGCCAGCACGTTGGTGATGTTGCCCGACGACAGGAAGTTGTCGTTCAGGAGGGCGCCTAGTACGACGAGCAGGATCAGCGCCAGGAGCGGGCCGAGGGCGGACAGGCTCGGCAGGCGGAACCCATTGAGGGGGCGCGCGGCGGCGTCAGACATGGGCGGGTTCCTCCCCGACGTCTTCGGATGTGCCCATCACCAGACGGACGATGGCGGTTTCAGTGACGCGCTCTCCGCTCAGCTCGCCGGCGAGGCGGCCCTGCCGCATCACCAGCACACGATCCGACAAGCCAAGGATTTCCGGCATGTCGGACGAGATCACGATCACGCTGCGGCCCTCGGCGGCGAGCACGTCGATGAACGCGTAGATCTGACTCTTGGTGCCGACGTCGATGCCGCGCGTCGGTTCGTCGATGATGAGGATCTCAGGGTCGGAAAGCAGGGTTTTGGCCAGCAACAGCTTTTGCTGGTTGCCACCCGAGAGATTGCCGACCCGCATGTCGCGGCGCGGCGCCCGGATGTCGAAATCCGCGATGGCCTTGGTGAGCGCCGCGTCCTCGCGTGTGTCCGAGAGAAACGGCGTGCCGAAGCGCGACAGGTTTGCAAGGGTGAGGTTTTCGCGCAGCGTCTTGTCGAGCAGCAGCCCGCGTTCCTTCCTGTCTTCGGTCAGATAGGCGAGGCCGTGGGAAGCCGAGTCCCGAACGGAGCGGATGGTGACCGGCCGTCCATTACGGAGAATTTCGCCGCTGGCCGGACGAAGTCCCACCAGCCCTTCGGCCAGTTCGGTCCGTCCCGAGCCTATGAGCCCGGAAATCCCGAGCACCTCGCCGCGCCGGAGCGCAAAGGAGATGTCCTGTACCAGTGGGGGCACGCTGAAGCCGCGCACCTCCAGCGCCACCTCGCCGGCGTGGTGGCGCTTGGGCGGATAAATGTCCTGAAGATCACGGCCGATCATGGCGGTCGCCATGCCGTCCTCGGTCAGTTCACCGCGCGCGGCCCGGCGCACCACGGCGCCGTCGCGCAGCACGGTGACGCGGTCGGCGAGGCGGGTCACTTCCTCGAGCCGGTGAGACGTGTAGAGCAGTGCCACGTTCTGTGAACGAAGCCGCTCGATCTGCCGGAACAGCACCTCCAGCTCGCGGTGGGTCAGCACGGCCGAGGGTTCGTCCATAATCAGGACGCGGGCCTTGCGGGCGAGCGCCTTGGCGATTTCCACCATCTGCCGGTCGGAGACGGGCAGGTCGCGGATGCGGGTCTGCGGGCGGATGGAGCAGTCGAGTTCGTCCAGCAGCGCCTGCGTACCCCTACGCATCGCCTTGTGATCGAGGAACAGGCCGCCGATCTCCCGGCCGAGCCAGATGTTCTCGCTCACGGTCAGATCGGCCGCGAGATTGAATTCCTGATGGATCACCACAACGCCGGCGGCCTCGGCCTCGGCGCCGCTGGTATAGGGGGCGGCCTTGCCGTCGAGCCGGACCTCGCCGGAGGTCGGCGGCACGAAGCCGCCGAGGATCTTCATGATCGTCGACTTGCCCGCGCCGTTCTCGCCGATCAGGGCGTGCACCTCTCCGGCATGGAGCGCGAAGTCTATGCCGTGCAGGATTTCAATCGGCCCGTAGCTCTTGCGTACATCGACGAGTTCAAGCGCCGGTGCCGCAGTGTTCATGGCGCGATCCACGCGGCGTTGCGTTTCGAGGACGCGACGCAGGCGGCGATGAAGCGCATCCCGGCGAGACCATCCGCAAGGGTTGGATAGGTCGTGCCTTCGGGTACCGTCTCGCCGCGCTGGTGGGCGCGGATGGCGCGCGCGGCTTCGGCGTAAATGGTAGCGAACGCCTCCAGATAGCCCTCAGGGTGTCCCGGGGGAACGCGCGAGACCCGCGCCGCCTCCGGCCAGCTTCCCGCCCCGTTGCGGGTGAAAAGCTGGCGCGGCTCGCCGAAGCGGGTGAACCACAGCCGGTTCGGGTCTTCCTGTTCCCATTCGAGACCACCCTTGTCGCCGTAAAGGCGCAAGCGCAGCAGATTCTCATTGCCCGGCGCGACCTGGCTGGCCCAGAGCATGCCCTTCGCCCCACCGGGGAAGCGCAGCAGCACATGGGCATTGTCGTCCAGCGGTCGGCCCTCCACGAAACTGGAGAGGTCGGCGGCAAGAGCTTCCGGTGTCTGGCCGGAGACGAAGCAAGCCAGGTTGTAGGCATGGGTGCCGATGTCGCCGATGGCGCCGCCCGCTCCGGATCTGGCGGGGTCGGTCCGCCATTCGGCCTGCTTGGAACCGTGATGCTCGGCGTCCTGTGTCAGCCACTCCTGCACATATTCCACCTGCACCAGTCGCAGCCGTCCGATCTCGCCGGCTGCGACCATCGCACGGGCCTGGCGCACCATGGGGTGGGCGGTATAGTTGTGGGTGAGGATGAACAGCGCGTTTGAGCGTTCCGCGACCTTGGCGAGCTTCTTGGCCTCGGCCATGGTCGCGGTGAGCGGCTTGTCGCAGATGACGTGGATGCCGCGCTTGAGGAACTCGATCGCCGGGCCGGCATGCATGTGGTTCGGCGTCACGATGGCCACGGCCTCAATGCCATCCTTGCGCCGGGCCTCGGCGCGCGCCATGGCGCTGAAATCGTCATAGGAGCGGGCAAGGCCGAGCGCCTGCGCCGAGGCGTGGGATTTCTCCGGTGTCGAGGAGAGCGCGCCGGCGACAAGCTGGAACTCTCCGTCCATCCGGGCGGCGATGCGGTGAACGGCGCCGATGAACGCGCCCGATCCACCGCCCACCATCCCGAGGCGAATGGGCGAGGGGGCGAGGGGAGGCGCGCTCATCGGTCGAGCCCCAGCAGCCCGTGATTGGCGGCGCGGTCGGTTCCCGAGGATGCGAAATCGTCAAAAGCGCGCTCGGTTACGCGGATGATATGGTTCTTCACGAAGGCCGCGCCCTCGCGCGCACCGTCTTCCGGGTGTTTCAGGCAGCATTCCCATTCGACGACCGCCCAGCCGTCGAAGTCCATGGCCGCGAGCTTGGAGAAGATCGCGGCGAAGTCGACCTGCCCGTCGCCCGGACTGCGGAAGCGCCCGGCACGCTTCAGCCAGGGCTGATAGCCGCCATATACACCCTTGCGGCCGGTCGGATTGAACTCGGCGTCCTTGACGTGGAACATGCCGATGCGCTCGGCGTAGATGTCGAGGTGGTCGAGATAATCCAGCTGCTGCAGCACGTAATGGGACGGGTCGTAGAGCATCTTGGCGCGGGGATGCCCTCCGACACGTTCAAGGAACATCTCGAAGGTGTCGCCGTCGTGCAGGTCCTCGCCCGGATGGATCTCGAAGCAGATGTCGACGCCGCAGGCATCGGCGTGATCGAAAAGGGGCTTCCAGCGGCGCGCGAGTTCGTCGAACGCCTCCTCGACCAGGCCGGCCGGGCGCTGTGGCCAGGGATAGACATAGGGCCATGCCAGCGCGCCCGAGAAGCTCGCCATGGATGTCAGGCCCAGATGCTTGGAGGCGGTAAGCGCCTTCTTCACCTGTGAGACCGCCCATTCCTGGCGCGCCTTGGGGTTGCCGCGCACGGCCGGCGCCGCGAAGGCGTCGAATATCGTGTCATAGGCGGGATGCACCGCGACCAGCTGGCCCTGCAGATGCGTGGAAAGTTCGGTGACCACCACGCCGTTGGCCCGGGCTTCACCCGCCCAGTCCTCGCACCAGCCTTGTGAGGCCGCGGCCTGATCCAGATCGAGGATCCGGGCATCGTTGGTCGGCACCTGAACGCCGGCATAGCCGCATTCCGCCGCCCAACGGGTGATGCTGTTCCAGGAATTGAAAGGTGCGTCCGCACCCATGAACTGGGCGAGGAAGAGCCCCGGCCCCTTGATCGTCCGCATGCACCCTCCCAATCGGCTGTGTGTCCAGCCTTACTTCTTGTAATCGTTTGCAGGGAGCGTATCGGACGTTTGCAATCGTTTGCAAGTGGCTGTCTCGACGATTGCCAGCGGGCCCTCGGCGCGGGTATGGAGGCCGAATGGAACACCGCATGCTCCGGACCGGGCCGTCATCGCCGAAATCGGCCAGGCGCAAGGCGCCACGTCTTGCCGATGTCGCGCGCCTCGCGGGCGTCTCGACGGCGACGGTGAGCCGCGTTCTCTCCAATCCCGACATGGTCTCGCGGCAGGCGCGGGAAGTGGTGGAGGATGCGATCCGCGCGACCGGCTACCGCCTGAACCATGCGGCGCGCAATTTGCGGCATCGGCGGACGGGCGGCGTGGTGGCTCTGGTGCCGGACCTGTCGAACCCGTTCTTCTCGCAGATCCTCGCCGGCATGTCGGCGGTGCTGGCGCCGGCCAGCTATAACCTACTGGTGGCCGATACGCGGGCGATGAGTGCCGAGTCGATCCTGAGTTACGCCGAGCCGAGTCGGGCCGACGGACTGATCGTGCTGGACGGCGGGCTGCCGCTGGAGAGGTTCGAGCGCCACGTGCCGCTGGTCCTGGCCTGCGAGTGGATACCCGGCCTGTCCGCGCCGCGCGTCAAGATCGACAACCGCGCCGCTGCCGCCCTTGCCGTCGCGCATCTCGTGGAACTCGGTCACCGCCGCATCGGCCATGTCGCCGGTCCGCCCGAAAATGTGCTGACGCAGGCCCGTCTCGCCGGGCTGAAGCAGGCGCTGGAGGCGCGCGGACTGCCGGCCCCGCTGGTACTGGCGGGCGACTTCTCGCTGGATTCAGGCCGGCGGGCTGGCGCGCAGTGGCTCGCCCTGCCGGAGGACGAGCGGCCCGGGGCGATGTTCTTCGCCAGTGACGCAATGGCCTGCGGATTTATCGGCGAGGTGCAGCATCGCGGCTTCTCCGTGCCGAATGATGTGTCAGTGATGGGGTTCGACGATATCGAACTGGTCGCTCATATGACTCCGGCGCTCTCGACCATCCGCCAGCCGCGCGACGCCATCGGCCGCCGCGCCGCCAGCCTCTTGCTGGACCTGATCGGCGGCACCGATACGGCCGAGGATGTCATCCTCCCGGTCGAGCTGGTCATCCGCGCCAGCACTGCGCCGCCGCGCGACCGCTAGCCGTTCCCATCCGCGCCCTCGGGCGTCCCGTCGAGGCGGTACATGTCCCGCCTCTTTCGCCCCATAAATCGCAGGTGGCAGCATATTCTGCTCTCTTCGAGAGGAGGACGTCCCGGTGCTTTCGGGCTCGTCACGGAAGCAAGGGGCATCGATGGCGCGAGATCTTGGCCGACAGGCTCCCGGTACCGGCGCCACGTCCGCATAGACGAGTGTCTGTCGTGCGATCATCCCTCCCAGGTGCCCGTCCTTCCATGCCGCGCTACCCCGCGAGCTGACTGCGCGGCCATGAAGTCAAGGCGGGAGCCAGCGCGGGAACCCCTCGGAAACCAGACCCTTTCTGATCGGCGCGGCGATCGGCACGGGCATGATCGCCAAGGCGGCGGAGCGTGGCGGCGCGGATTTCCTGCTGGCTCTCAACGTCGGCCGCGTGCGGGTCATGGGCGCCCCCTCCATCGCCTGCATGCTGCCGATCCACGACGCCAACGAGATGGTCCGGGCCTTCGCCAGCGCCGAAATCCTGGGAAAGGTCTCGGTGCCGGTCATGTTCGGCGCCTCGGCTTTCGATCCGCGCGAGGATCTGGCGGATCTGGTCGATCGCGTCGCCAAGGACGGTTTCGCCGGCATCGCCAATTTCCCAACCTCGATCCATCTCGACCCGCTTATGCAGGCCGGTCTCGCGCGCCTTGGTCTCGGCTTCGAACGTGAGGTCGAGATGCTGAAGCTGGCGAAGCGGGCGGGGCTGATGGCGGTTGGCTATGTTCGCACCGCCGAGCAGGCCGAGGTGATGGCCGCTGCCGATGTCGATGTCATCTGTCTCAACTTCGGCTGGAACGTCGGCGGGCGCGAGGGTCTGCCCAGTACGGTCAGTCTGGCGGAGGCCGCCGAAGCCGCATCGGACGCG
Source organism: Ancylobacter pratisalsi (assembly GCF_010669125.1). Classification (NCBI taxonomy): domain Bacteria; kingdom Pseudomonadati; phylum Pseudomonadota; class Alphaproteobacteria; order Hyphomicrobiales; family Xanthobacteraceae; genus Ancylobacter; species Ancylobacter pratisalsi. The sequence goes on along the minus strand of NZ_CP048630.1, from coordinate 4,602,941 downwards.
TTCGAGCGGGTGCGGCGCCGGCGGCAGGATGTGCTGTGCGTGGTCGAGGGCGGGCCGATCGACACGCCCGAGAACGCGGCCACCGTGTGCCAGGCGGGAAAGGCGGATGGCTACATCGGCGGTTCGACCATCGATCGGCTGCCGCTGGAAGCCGCGGTCTCCGATGCGCCGTCGGAATACAAGTCGGTCAACGTGTTGAGCCGCCGCCTTGAGGCCATACAGGACGCCGTGCTCGGGCAGGGCCGGCGCTATGGGTGCTCGCCACCCCTGCGCTCGGCGGATCGGTGCTGTCCATCTCGCCCGGCGAGGATGCGCGCTACCTGTTGTCCTCGCTGATCGTGGTGATCGTCGGCGGCATGGGCTCGCTCTCGGGCGCGGCCATCGGCGCGCTGCTGGTGGCGCTGGCGGAAACCTATGGGCTCGCCTACACGCCCACCTATGGCGTGGTCTACACCTTCGCCATCATGGTCGCCGTACTGGCCGTCCGCCCGCAGGGCCTGATGGGGAGGGCGGTCTGATGGTCAACGCCCCTCTGTGTATCGCGGTTCTGCTCGCGCTTGTCGCTTGTCCTTATGTGGCTAATGACTTTTGGGTCCAGCAGATCGGTGGACGCACGCTCGGTCTTGGTACTGTGGCGCTTAGCCTTTTGTTTCTGGCGGCGTTCGGCGGCATGCTGTCACTCGGCCAGATGGCGTTGGCGGACGTAGCCGGCTATGCGGTTGCCTACTTCACCGCGCCTGTTGCCGGCGTTGGCCTGCTGCTGCCCTGGCCCGCGGCGGTCGTGATCGCCCTCGGCCTGTCGACCCTCGCCGGGCTGTTGGTCGGGCTGATCTCGGTGCGAACCAGCGGCATCTACACGCTGATGCTGACACTCGCCATTGCCATGGGCTTCTACTATCTGGCGCTGCAGAACTACGCGCTGTTCAACGGTTTCACCGGCTTCACGCAGGTGGCGGCGCCGAGCGTTCCGGGACTGTCGCTCGAAAGTCCGCGCGCCTTCTACTGGCTGTGCCTCGCGGCCGCGCTGGCGTGCTACGCGCTCGTCACCTTTCTCGCTACCACCCCGTTCAGCCTCGCCCTGCAGGCCACGCGCGACAATCCGCGCCGGCTGGCGGCGCTGGGCTTCCATGTGGCGAGCATCAGGTGGCGGCCTTCGGCATCGCCGGGCTCATCGCCGGCAGCGGCATCGACCTCATCGTCATCTACAATTCCGGCCGCTATCGCATGGCCGGGCGCGGTTCGCTCGCCGGCGTGCTGGCCTATGGCAACGCCAACGAGATCGTGCTCGACATGGCGCGCGAAGTGCTGCCGGTGGTGAAGCACACGCCGGTGATCGCTGGCGTGAACAGCACCGACCCGTTCTGCCCGTTCGATTACTTCCTTGAGCAGATAAAGGCCGTTGGCTTTTCCGGTATCCAGAACTTCCCCACCGTGGGGCTGATCGACGGCACCTTCCGTGCCAATCTGGAAGAGACCGGGATGAGCTACGGGCTGGAAGTGGACGTGGTCCGCATGGCGCATGAAAAGGACCTGCTCACCACCCCTTACGTCTTCAACGAGGACGAGGCGCGAGCGATGACGGCGGCCGGCGTCGACATCATCGTCGCGCATATGGGCCTGACGACGGGCGGAGCGATCGGCGCCGAGACCGCCTTCACGCTCGACGACTGCGTCGCCCGCATCGATTCCATCTCGGCCGCCGCGCGCTCGGTGCGAAAGGACGTTATCGTGCTGTGCCATGGCGGGCCGATCGCGGAGCCGGACGAAGCCGCCTATGTCCTTCGCCATTGCGAGAGCATCCACGGCTTCTACGGCGCCAGCAGCATGGAGCGCCTGCCGACCGAACAGGCGCTGACCGACCAGACCCGACGCTTCAAGGCCATCGCCCGTTAGAGGCGGGGCCACCCAGGGAGGAGACAAGATGGCGAGAGCCTATGCGAGCCGCATCATTCCCGCGCCCGTCGAGGCGGTCTGGGCGCTGGTGCGCGACTTCAACGCGCTGCCGGAGTGGCACCCGGCGATCGTCGACAGTGTGATCGAGGAGGGGCTCGACGCCGACGTGGTCGGCTGCGTGCGGGCCTTCCATCTCGGCGATGGCACTCTGGTGCGCGAGCGGCTGCTGGAACTCGACGACAGCCGCTACGCCTTTGCCTATAATTTCGAGACCCCGGCCTTTCCGGTGGAGAATTACGAGGCACGGTTCACGCTCATCCCGCTCACCACGGGCGAGGAAACGTTGGCGATCTGGGAGGCGAGCTTCGACGAAGCGCCGGAGGAGGCCGGCAAATATGTCGACGTCGTCTCCAACGGGGTGTTCGCTACCGGTCTTGCCGCCCTCGCGGAGAAAGTGGCCGGAATACCCTCGCCGCAGGGGGCGCGCTGGCAGGGGCTTCGGCCCGCCAAGGTCTATTGCGCCTCCCGCATCAACGCCCCGCTTGCCACCGCCTGGGCGGCGGTGCGCGACTTCGCCGGCATGGTGGACTGGCACCCGGACATTCACCGGATGAACATGCTGGACGGCGCCCGCAGCGACAAGGTGGGCGGCGTGCGCGACTTCCTGTTCGGCGAGGGACAGCTGCACGAGCAGCTTACCTACCTGTCCGACCGCGACACCGCCTTCCGCTACAAGATCAACCTCAGCCCGATGCCCTGGCTCAACTATCACGCCGGCCTGCGGCTCTATCGCGTGACGGCGGACGACACCACGCTTGCCGTCTGGACCGCCGACTGGGTCGCCACACCGCAGGATGATCTGGCGCTCATTCCCACCGTGCATGAAAACGTGTTCCAGCTCGCCTTCGACACGTTGAACGCGCGGTTCGACAACGCCGCCTAGCCAGCGCTGCGCATGCCTTGAAAGGGACAGCGCCGCGCCCGGGGAACCTTCTTCGGGCGCGGCGCTGCCGCGGCTGCTTTGCGCGTGCTCAGGCCTCTGGTGGCTCCGGGACCGGCAACGGGTCCGGGAGCGCGGACGTGCGCGCGTTCTTCAGGGCCAGCTGAATCTCATCGGTGAGCACGCTGGCGACGATGCGGCCGATGCGCGAGATCGGCTTTCGGGCGTCGATGGCGATCGACACGCTTTGCGGCTCGGCGCCCTTGTCGCGCACGGGCAGGAACTTCAGCGTGCCGGCGGCCAGCTCCGGCGCGGCATCCAGTTCCGAGGTGAAGGCGACATAGCGCCCGCCGCGCGCCAGCTGCTTGACGAGCTGGAGCGAGTTGGTGACCAGCGCCTTTTGCGGGTCCGAGAACAGCCAGCCATAGCGGGCGTCGAGATAGCGCCGGATCATCAGAGCCTTGCTCTGCAACGCGATGGGGTGGGCCACCACTTCCTGAAGGCTCACCGTCGCGCCCTTTGCCAGCGGGTGCTGGGGGGCCACGACACAGCCGAAAGGCAGCTCCGTGGTCCAGTGCACATGAACGTCGCGGCGGGGCATGAGATTGAAGATGGCGGTGATGTCCGCGCTTCCCGACAGCAGTGCGCTCAGCGCGTCGTCGGGGCTGGCGATTTCCACCTCCAGCGAGATGCGCGGCTGCTCGGCGGCGAGGCGCTCGATGAAATGGGGCAGGAAGCCGTTGGCGTGGCTGTCCATGGCCACCAGCCGCACATGGCCCTGGTCGACCCCCTGAAGCTGCTTGATGTCGGCGGCCACGCGCCGTTCATCCATCCGCCAGCGCCGGGCGAGCGTCACCAGCGCATCGCCGGCGGAGGTGGGCCGCATGCCGCGCGGCAGGCGCTCGAACAGCTCGACATTGAGTTCCTGTTCCAGCAGCAGGATCTGCCGATCGATCGCCGAGGCGGCGACGTTCAGCTCCTTCGCCGCCTTCTGGATTGATCCGGAGCGGGCGACCTGGTCGAGATAACGCAGCGACGCGGGAACCAGAAAGGCGCGGGCCATGATGCCATCCTAATTATTCGAATGGACTGTTGCTGAATCTGCGCTGGACGGCAATGCGGTTGTGGCCGAACCTCCCCGTCAGATTGAACCGGGAAGGCGCTGGTCAAATCCTCGTTCCGCCACCGATGGGAACCGCCGATGAGCCGCGTTGAGAGCCTCGACGTGCCCACCCGCCCACCGTCCAGTCTGGATGGCGGGCAGGACCGTGCGAGAGAGTCTCTGGCCGGGCCGTTGCTCGGCCGCATCTGGCAGCGGCTCGCCGGCGCCCGCTGCACCGGCTATCTGCTGGTTGCCCCCACCGTGTTGTTCCTGGCGGTCTGGTTCGTCTGGCCGGTGCTGACCATGGTCTATCTCAGCCTGACGGCGCGGGTCGTCGATGGGGTGACGGTCGATGGCTTCACGCTGGAGAACTACATCCGGCTCTACTCCACGGATCTGTATTTCCGCATCCTGCTGCGCACCGTGCGCATCGCCCTGATGACCAGCTTTTTCGCGGCGCTGTTCGCCTATCCGCTGGCGATCGCGATTGCGCGCGGCAGCGCCTCGCTGGCGAGGCTGGTCACCATCACCATTCTGGCGCCGCTGCTGGTGAACGTGGTGGTGCGCTCCTATGGCTGGCAGACCATCCTCAACAAGACCGGCGCGCTCGCCTGGCTGCTCAAGCTGCTCGGCTTCAGCGATCCGCCGATGCTGCTCTACACCGAATGGGCGGTGCTGATCGCCTGTGTGCACGTCTACCTGCCGTTCATGGTGATGCCCATCGCGGGCGCCATCAGCCGGATCGACCGCTCCCTGGAGGAGGCGGCGCGGGTGGCAGGGGCGACGCGGCTGTCGGTGCTGCTGAAGATCATTCTGCCGCTCAGCCTGCCGGGACTGGCGGTCGGCGTGTCGCTCGTCTTCTCGCTCAGCGCGGCGGCCTATGTCACGCCGCAGATTCTCGGCGGCAATTTCTCGCCGCTGCTCGGTACGCTGATCGAACAGCAGATTCTTACGCTGAACGACTGGCCCTTCGGCGCGGCGATCTCGACCCTACTGATCGCCCTGGTGCTGGCCTCCAACCTCATCTTCCTCAAGCTGGTCAGCCGGCGCTTCGCGCGCTGGACGGCCGGCGCCCGGTGAAGGAGCGCGTGCGATGAACGACGATGTCAGCCCGCTGCTCAAGGTCGTGGTCGGCCTCATCCTTCTGGTGGTCGTGACGCCCCTCGTGGTGCCGCTGCTGATGTCGATTTCCGACACGCCCTACATCGTGTTCCCGCCCCAGGGGTTCACGCTGAAATGGTATGGCGAGGTGCTGGCCAATCCGGAGGCGCGCGGCAGCTTCCTGTTCTCGCTGGAGCTGGCAGCCATCGTCACGGGCGTGTCGCTGCTGCTCGGGGTGCCGTGCGCGGCGGGGCTCACGCGCTACAAGGTGCCGGGTCAGGACGCGGTTCTCGGCCTTATCCTGTCGCCGCTCATCGTGCCGCTCATCGTCACCGGCGTCGCGCTGCTCCAGCTCTTCGCCTTGCTCGGCTCACGGGCGACACTGCTGCAATTGGTGATCGGCCACACCGTGGTGTGCCTGCCCTATGTCATCCGCTCGGTGTCGGCGAGCCTTCTGCTGGTGGACCGCAATCTCGAGGATGCCGCCGCCGTGCTTGGCGCCCCACCTCATGTGGTGGCGGCCCGCGTGGTGTGGCCGCAGGTGCGTCCCGGCATCATGGCGGGCGGCATCTTCTGCTTCATCGTCTCCTTCGACGACTATCCCGTTTCGATGTGGCTTGCCGACGGCAACCACTTCCCGGTGCCGCTTTATCTCTACACCGTCATCGAGCGCTCGTTTGATCCTTCGATCGCGGCGATCGCGTCGCTGATGATCCTCTTCGCGCTCCTCCTCGTGCTCGTCATCGAAAAAGTCTTCGGGCTCAGCCTGGCGCGGCTTGCGAGCTGACGGCCGGCGACAAATCAAACCAGAACAAGGGAACAGGTCATGACACAGATTTCTCGCCGTGGTTTCGGCAAGCTTGTCCTCGGCGCCGGCGCGCTCGCCGCTCCCATGGGGTTCGTGCGCAATGGTTGGGCGCAGGGCAAGGAAATCCAGATCGGCATCTGGGGCGGCTCGCAGGGCGAGTTCGTGAAGAAGAACATCATCCCGGCCTTCGAGAAGGATTTCGGCTGCAAGGTCACGGCGGAGGAGGGCTTCACCCTCGCCAATGTCGGCAAGATGCGCGCGACCAAGGCCAATCCGAAATTCTCCGTCATGTTCATCGATGACGTGGCGATCCCGATCTGCAAGAGCGAAGGCCTGATCGAGCAGCTGCCGGCCGCCGACATGCCGGCGCTTGCCAACCTGTATCCGCGCTTCGGCTTCGACGGCTGGGGCACGGCAGTGGCGATCTCTGTGGGCAGCATGTTCCACAACACCTCGATCACGCCGCCGTCCAGCTATGCGGAGCTGTGGAAGCCCGAATATGCCGGCAAGCTGAAGCTCGTCAGCCCGAAGAACACGCCCTCCGTCTTCTTCCTCATCGTCGCGGCGGCGGTAAAGTCCGGCAAGCCGTTCGCCGAGGCGCAGTATCTGGTGGACGACAGTTTCGACAAGGTCGCCGCGCTGAAGCCCAACATCATGAACCTGTTCGACAACGGCCCGCAGGCCGCCAACGAGGTCGCGCAGGGCCAGGCCGACATCGGCCTGCTGGAGCTGTCGAAGTACGTCTATCCCTACACGGCCAAGGGCGCGCCGGTGACGATGAGCTTCCCCTCGGAAGGCTCGTTCGCCGGCAATAACTGCCAGGTGCTGGTGAAGGACGGCCCGAACCGGGACGTCGCGGTCGCCTTCATGAACCGCATGCTGGAGCCCGCGGTGCAGAAGGCGTTCTCCGAATACGCGCTCACGGCCCCTCCGGTCTCCGGAATCGAGTTCTCGCCCGAGACGCTGAAATATCTCGCCTATCCGGTCGCGGAGATGGACAAGCGCGGCCTGTTCACGCCCGACTGGGAATACATCAACGCCCGCCGCTCGGGCTGGACCGAGAAGCTCAACGGCATCTTCGCCGTCTGACCGTCTTTGAGAGCGCGAGCCGCCCACCCGGCGGCTCCGCCACGGCGCACCCTTGGAGACACGAGATGGCAAGCTCGACATTCGCCAGCGGCGGCGAGGTCCGCCTTACCGGCATCTGCCGTTCCTATGGCGACATCCAGGCGGTGCGCGATGTGAACCTCACGGCCGCAGGCGGGGAAATCCTCGCCCTGCTCGGGCCTTCCGGCTGCGGCAAGACCACGACGCTGCGCATGATCGCCGGCCTTGTGACGCCGACGGCGGGCGACATCACCATCGACGGCGCCTCGGTCACCAGTCTTCCGGTGCATCGACGCAATCTCGGCATGCTGTTCCAGAACTACGCGCTTTTCCCCCACCTCACGGTGCTGGAAAATGTGGCGTTCGGCCTTTCCATGCGCGGCGTCCCGAAGGCCGAAATCGGCCAGCGTGCCCGCGAGGCGCTGGCGCTGGTGCGGCTCGCCGGTTTTGAGGACCGCATGCCGGCGGCGCTTTCCGGCGGCCAGCAGCAACGGGTGGCGATGGCGCGGGCGATCGTCTACCGGCCGCGCGTGCTGCTGCTCGACGAACCGTTCGGGGCGCTCGACCGCAAGCTGCGCGAGGAGATGCAGATCGAGCTGCGCCAGCTCTGCAATGAACTCGGCCTCACCACCATTCTGGTCACCCACGACCAGGAAGAGGCGCTCATTCTCGCCGACCAGATCGCGGTGATGCGGGGTGGGCGTATCGAGCAGGTCGACAGTGCCCGGATCATCTACGATCGTCCGGTCTCCCATTTCGTCGCCGACTTCATCGGCACGTCGAATTTCCTTCCCGCCGAGATCATCGACAAGGCGGGCGGGCGCACGCTTCTGAAGACGGCCCATGGCCATCTGATCGAAAGCGCGATCGCCAACAACTGCGTCGCGCGGGACAGGGTGGCGGTGGCCATCCGGCCCGAATGCGTGAGGCTGGCGCCGGGCCCCGCGTCCGCCGCCGCCAACGTGGTCAGTGGAACCATTCTGCGCAGCCTGTTCAAGGGGCAGGCTCTCGCCGTCTGGCTCAGGATCAACGATGAGCTGGAGTTCCAGGCGTCCATCCCGATCGAGGAGGCGGCGACCATGGCGCCGTGCGTGGGCGAGGTCTGGTCGGCCAGCTGGTCGGCGGCGCGCACGCTGGTGGTGCGCGAACAGTGAGCCGGCCGATGCGCATTCCCCGTGCCATAGGGATCATCCTGCCCTCGTCGAACCGTGTGGTCGAACGCGTGACCCGCGACATTCTCGACGACCTGCCGGGCATCGATGCGTGCTTCACCCGCGTGCCCTATGGCGGGCATCCGCCGGACGGTTACACCATGCAGGCCTTCCGGGAAGCGGCGCAGATGCTGGCGCAAGCCCAGCCCGACGTCATTCTCTGGAATGCGACGCGCGGGGCGCTGATCGGGTTCGAGCCGGACCGCCAGCTCGCGGCGATGATCGAGGCCGAGACCGGCATTGCCTGCACCACCACGGCATTGGCGACGGTCGACCATCTCCGGCAGAGCAATCTGCGTCGCATCGGGCTGGTCGCGCAGGGCGGGGAGGCGGACGGCAGGCGGCTGCGGCAGACCTTCGCCAGCGAGGGGATCGAGATCGTGGCCGGGCACAATTTCGACATCAGCGACAACTTCGAGGCGGCGAACGTCCAGCCCGATGAAATCGAGGCGCACGCCTTGCGACTGGCGTCGACCGCGACGCTGGACGCCGTGCTGGTCTGGAGCACCAATCTCGCCGGCCATCGCCTTGCCGGCTGCCCGCGCAGGGATCTGCACATCCCGGTTCTCGATTCAGCGGCGCTTGGCATAATGAAGGCGCTCGGCAGCCTGCCGGCACTGGCCGCCGCCTCATAGGCCCGCGCTCCGGCCGCGGGCCGCGGGCCTCGACTGCCCAGCGCTCTCGCTGCCTCGGCGTCCGCTCCGGCGGAACCCGAGAGCGGGCGGGTGACCGCCGCGTAAGTGGACCCCTCCCGCGACGGTCGTTGCAGAGGCGAGGGCGCCTACAGCATGCCGAGGAACTGCCGCAGCTCCGGCGTCTTCGGGGCGGCGAACACCTCATTGGGCGGCCCGATCTCGTGCACGCGGCCCTGATGCATGAACACCACACGCGAGCACACGTCGCGGGCGAAGCGCATTTCGTGTGTCACCATGAGCAGCGTCATGCCTTCCGAGGCCAGTTCCTTCACCACGGCGAGCACTTCATTGACCAGTTCGGGGTCGAGCGCCGAGGTGATTTCGTCGCACAGCAGGGCGATGGGCTGCATGGCGAGCGCGCGGGCGATGGCGACGCGCTGCTGCTGGCCGCCGGAAAGCTCGTCCGGATAGGCGTCGAACTTGTGGCCGAGGCCGACGCGTTCCAGCATCTTCTTGGCCATCGTTTCCGCCTCGCCCCGTGGCGTCTTCTTGACGACCATCTGCGAGAGCATGACGTTCCGGCCGGCCGTGAGGTGCGGGAACAGGTTGAACTGCTGGAAGATCATGCCGACCTTGAGGCGCAGCGCCTTCAGGTGCAGCTCGTCTGGCAGCAGCTGCGCGCCGGCGACCGAGATCGAGCCCTCGTCGATGCTCTCCAGCCCGTTGATGCAGCGCAGCAGGGTCGACTTGCCCGAGCCGGACTTGCCGATGATGGCGATCACCTCGCCGGGCGCGACGTCGATATTGATGCCCTTCAGCACTTCGTTGTCGCCGAAGCGCTTCTTCACTTCAGTGATTTCGATGAGCGACATTGAGCTTCCTCTCGAGGATCTGGGAAGACTTGGACAGCGGCCAGCACAGGCAGAAATAGATGAGCGCGACCACGCCATAGACGGTGAAGGGCTCGAAGGTGGCGTTGGTGACGATGGTGCCGGCCTTGGAAAGCTCGACGAAGCCGATGATGGAGGTCAGCGCCGTGCCCTTCACCACCTGCACCGAAAAGCCCACCGTGGGCGGCACGGCGATCTTCAGCGCCTGCGGCAGGATCACGTGGCGCATCTGCTGGATGTACCCCATGCCCAGGCTCGACGAGGCCTCCCACTGGCCCTTGGCGATGGATTCGACGCAGCCGCGCCAGATCTCGGTCAGGAACGCGGCGGTCCACAGGATCAGCGCCAGCCCGGCCGCGAGCCAGGCCGGCACATCGATGCCGAACAGGCCCAGCCCGAAGAAGGCGAGGAACAGCTGCATCAGCAGCGGCGTGCCCTGGAACAGCTCGACATAGGTCCGCACCAGGATCTGTCCGGCGCGGCCCTTGCCGATGCGCGCGAACAGCAGTCCCGCGCCGACAAGGCCGCCGCCGATGAAGGAGACGATGGAAAGGGCCACCGTCCAGCGCGCCGCCAGCAGCAGGTTGCGCACGATGTCCCAGATGGTGAAATCGTTCATGTCCGCCTCCTCACCGCGTCGCGCGTCTTGGGAAGATCGTCCAGCCGAGGCCGCGCAGGATCTGGCGCAGCGCGATCGCCAGGGCGAGGTAGATCAGCGTGGTGACGAAGTAGGCCTCGAAGGCCCGGAAGGTGCGCGACTGGATGAAGTTCGCCGCGAAGGTCAGGTCCTCCGCCGCGATCTGCGACACCGCCGCCGAGCCCAGCATCACGATCACGATCTGCGAGGACAGCGCCGGCCAGATCCGTTGCAGGGCCGGGACCAGGATGACGTGCCAGAAGGTCTGGATCCGGCTCATGCCCAGGCTCGCCCCGGCCTCGAACTGCCCCTTGGGTGTCGCCTGTATGCCGGCGCGGATGATCTCGCAGCCATAGGCGCCGAGATTGATCACCATGGCCAGGTTGGCCGCCTCCAGCTCGCCCATGCGCACGCCGAGCGCGGGCAGGCCGAAAAAGATGAAGAACAGCTGGATCAGGAACGGCGTGTTGCGGATCATCTCGACATAGATGGCCACGACAGGCCGCAGCCAGCCGGGCCCCAGCGCCCGCGCCCACGCGCAGGCAATGCCGAGCGAGACGCCGAGCACGCCACCCACCAGGGTCAGCTCGACGGTGATGCCGATGCCCTTGAGCAGGACTGGCCAGTACACCAGCAGCCAGCCGTAATCGAATGCGTAGTTCATGCCGTGAACTCCCGCGAGGAACCACCGTTTGAACGCGTCGAGCCCTCAGGCCCTGCTCTCGTGGCCGCGTCGGCGCGCGGGAGCAGGGCGGTTGGGGCCGGCGGAGGGATCAGAGCTCGGCCGGCAGCTTCGCGCCGAGCCACTTTTCGGAGATGGCGTCGAGCGCGCCGTCCTTCTTGGCGGCGGTGATGATCTCGTTGACCTTGGCCAGCAGGGCCGGCTCGTCCTTGTTGAGGCCGATGTAGCAGGGTGAGTTCTTGATCAGGAACTTGATCTCCGGCTTCTTCGGCGGGTTGCGCTCGATGATGGCGGCGGCGACCACATTGCCGGTGGCGACCAGATCGACCTGGCCGGACAGGAAGGCGGAGATGGTGCCGTTATTGTCCTCGTAGCGCTTGATGGTCACGTCGGCCGGGGCGATCTTGGTCAGCTCCAGGTCCTCGATGGCGCCACGGGTCACGCCGATCGTCTTGCCCGAGAGGCCCTTGGCGTCCTTCACCATGACATCGGCTGGGCCGAAGACTCCGTTGAAGAACGGCGCGTAAGCCATTGTGAAGTCGATCACCTTCTCGCGGTCGGGATTCTTGCCGAGGCTGGAGATGACGAGGTCGACCTTGTTGGTCTGAAGGTAGGGAATGCGGTTGGCGCTGGTCACCGGCACCAGCTCCAGCTTCACGCCGAGCTTGTCGGCGATGAGCTTGGCCATGTCGACGTCGTAGCCCTTGGGCTGCATGTCGGTGCCGACCGTGCCGAAGGGCGGGAAGTCCTGTGGCACCGCGATGCGGATCACCTTGTTGGCCTCGATGGTGGCGAGCGCGTCGGCGCGGGCGTGCAGCGGCGCCTGTGTGGCCACCACGGTGCCGGCGACGAGAGCCAGAAGGGTCCGGCGATTGAACAGAGTCCTGCAGTTCATGTGTCAGTCCTTTTTTCGGGTTGGGGGACGGCGGGTCTGCGTTGCCGCGAGGCCGTGCCCGGACTGGGCGCGGGCCTGCGGCAGAATCGGAACGTGCGGAATGGACGGCGGCGTGCCGGCGAAGGTGTTGGGGGTCAGCAGCTCGCGAAGGCCGGCCAGCGGGTCGGGTTTGGCGGTCAGGTCCAGCCCCGCCTCGACCTTGGCGATGTGCTCGTCCATCAGCTGCGCGGCGGCCTCGACATTGCCGCTCTCCAGCGCGGCGACGATGTCCTCGTGGTCGTGGCTCGATTCCGCCGCCTTCTCGGTCGGTTGGTAGAGCATCGAGATCAGCGTGGTGCGCGCGGTGAGGTCACGGATGATCTCGGTGAGCAGGCGATTGCCCAAAGCGTCGGCGAGATGGATGTGAAAATCGCCCAGAAGACAGGCACGCGAGTGCACGTCACCGGAATCGATGGCCTCGCGCTCGATCTGGACATGTTCCTTGAGGCTCTTCACCACCGCCGGCGGCACGCTGCGCAGGGTCTGCAGCAGCCCGGTCTCGATCACGCGGCGGGTCTGGAAGGCCTCGCGCGCCTCTTCCGCCGACGGCTCCACCACGAACCAGCCACGCCGGGCGCTGACCTGAACGATTCCACGGGTTTCGAGCCGCATCATCGCCTCCCGCACGCGGGTGCGCGACACGCCGAACAGGTCCGCCAGCTTCTGCTCGCCGAGCCGCGTGCCGGGATTGATGCGGCCGGCCAGGATGGCGGAGAGGATGGCCTCTTCGATATTGGCGGTAGACGGGTTCATCACTGTTGCTCACAAACTTGTATACAAGACTGAAAAGCAAAGGATGTGCCAGTTGGTGCGGGTTTGCGCGCGGTGCAAGCGTCTTTCGCGGATGTCGGCGGGTGCCGTCCGGCAGGCGTGGGCAGAGTGCGCGCGGGTGCCGTCCGACAGCGGGGGATCGTCGCGCGGCTGGCGCGGCTAGGCTCGGGCGAGGGCGTGCGGGCGAGCCGCTCCCACGTCAGTTCCCCGCGCGGCGGCGACCCTCGCGCGGCAGGGTGGGGCTGCAAATGAAAACGGGGCGGTCCGGACCGCCCCGTTCGTCGTCAGATGAGGACCGGGCTCACGCCTCGATGTCGACGTCCCGCGTCTCGCTGCCGAGCAGCAGGGCGATCAATGTCAGCAGGGCCATGGACGAGAGATACACACCGACCCAGAACGGGCTTCCCCCGCCCAGGCTCCACAGCGCCACGGCAAAGAACGGGGCGACCGCCGCGCCGAGGATCGACGACATGTTGTAGGCGATGCCCGAGCCGGTGTAGCGCACATTGGCCGGAAACAGCTCCGGCAGCAGCGCGCCCATCGGCCCGAAGGTGATGCCCATCAGGCTGAAGCCGAGGATGAGCCACGCCATCACGCCGAACGATCCCATCGAGAACATGGGCACCCACAGCAGCCCGAAGACGAGAATGGCGAGCGTCACCGTGATCAGCGTGCGGCGGCGCCCCCAGCGCTCGGCCCAGGGGCCGGACACCATGGTGAAGATGCCGAAGAACACGACGCCGATGATCATCATCATCACGAAGGTCGTGTAGTCGTATCCCAGCCCCGGCAGCTTCGCGTCCACCGCCGCCCGGCCATAGCTCAGCGAGAACGTGGTCATCAGGTAGAACAGCACATAGGTCGCGAGCATGTAGAAGGTGCCCAGCATGACCTCGCGGAAATGGTCACGGAACACGGCGGCAAGCGGCATCGATCGCAGCTTGCCGGCCTTCACCGTCTTTTCGAAGGCGGTGCTCTCCACCAGGTTCAGCCGCACCCAGAGGCCGACGACGACCATGACGATCGAGAACAGGAAGGGAATGCGCCAGCCCCACGACAGGAACGCGTCGGAGGGACGCGAAGGATCCTCCGAGGGCATGGCGGCGGCGATCAGCAGGAACAGCCCGTTGGCCAGGATGAACCCCAGCGGCGCGCCAAGCTGCGGGAAGGTGCCATAAATGGCGCGCTTGCCGGGCGGGGCGTTCTCGGTGGCGACCAGCGCCGCACCGCTCCATTCGCCGCCCAGCGCGAATCCCTGCGCCAGACGCATCACCACCAGCAGCGCGGGCGCGAACCAGCCGACCTGCGGATAGGTGGGCAGCGCGCCGATCAGGAATGTCGCCAGCCCCATGGTCAGCAGCGCGCCGACCAGCGTCGCCTTGCGCCCGCGCCGGTCACCCAGATGGCCGAAGAAGATCGCGCCGAGCGGACGGGCGACCATCGCGGCGCCGAAGATGGCGAAGGAGGCGAGCAGCGCCGTCGTCTCGTTGCCGGCGGGAAAGAACAGGTGCGGAAACACTAGCACCGCGGCCGTGGCGTAGACGTAGAAGTCGTAGAACTCGATCGTGGTGCCGATCAGGCTGGCCAGGATGACACGGGACCGCGGGTTGGCGACGACAGCGCCCGCAGGCGCGGCGACAGACGGGGACGACATGGGTGAATGCTCCGATGGCCGCCCACACGATCAGGGCGCGAGCGACCGAAAATTACTCCGGTCGCCCTTTTAGAGCATCGATCACGTCCTTGAAGCCTGCGGCACTTATACTTTAGGTCCGTCGCGGCGGGGGAGTGCCGAGGCGCCGGAGAGCCGCCGGCAAGGGGCAGGCGGGATCTGCCGCGAGATCTGCCGGGTACCGTCCGGCGTCGCACGTTCAGCCGGGTGGGTCGACCTTCACGCCCTGCGGGCCGACTTCGATCTGCAAGCTGTTCTGGTCACGCTCATAGGCGCGGTAGGCGAAAACCCCCGCGACAACGGCCAGAATGACCACCAGAGCGCCGAGTACCGTGCGATTCATCATGTTCTCCTCGCCGGGTGGCGTGGAATGGAGCGTTGCGTCCCGGCATCACTCGAACGCGCGGAGGTAGCACCGGGTTCCATGACCGCGCGACGCGGGTCGGGAGGGGGGGCTGGCCGGGAGGCAACAGTGCTCGGCGGCCCCGCACCGCGCCTGACGCAACGGCGCCCGCGACGCTTTCGTGTCGAAAGTGCACCTGACGTGGAGTGAGGGGCGGGACCGGTGTTCTGCAATTCAGCAGCGACCCTGCGTCAGTTCATTCCGAGAAGATCGCCAATACGGCGTGAGCTATCACATTCCCGAGACACACATGTAACTGACGTTAAGTAACTCATTACATCGTTATTTACAGTGTAGACGTTGTCCTTACGTCAATAACTATTGGTATTATGGATATTGCGCGCAAACGAAGACATGATAATGATGTTTATGTGGAAGAAATGACGCATGAGGAATGAGGGGTTGCTTTACTAAAGGTCAGTTTTTGACCTTGGGGAATGTCGAATTTCGACAAAACTCCGGCAGGTGCGACCCGACGAGCGTTCTTCGATGCGGCACACCTTGAATGAAACCCGGACGCATGAGCGCCCGCGTCGGAAGCGGCCGCCTCAAGAGCCGTGCGGCAACCACAGGTCGAGGAAATCCAATGGAAAACAACGCGACGACCACGCGCGCCTGGGAACCTTGGTTCCAGCTCGCGTGCGGCATCATCTGCATGGCGATGATTGCCAATCTCCAATACGGATGGACGCTTTTCGTTGATCCGATCGACCAGGCACATGGCTGGGGCCGCGCGGCGATCCAGACCGCCTTCACCATCTTCGTGCTGACCGAGACCTGGCTGGTGCCGGTCGAGGCGTGGTTCGTCGACCGCTACGGCCCGCGCATCGTGCTGTCCTTCGGTGCGGTGATGATCGCGCTGTCGTGGGTCATCAACTCCTACGCCACCTCGCTCTTCATGCTGTATGCGGGCGCGATCTTCGGCGGCATCGGGGCGGGTTCGGTCTATGGCACCTGCGTTGGTAACGCGCTGAAGTGGTTCCCCTATCGCCGCGGCCTCGCGGCTGGCGCGACGGCTGCCGGCTTCGGCGCCGGCGCGGCCCTGACCGTCGTGCCGATCGCGCACATCATCGCGTCGTCCGGCTATCAGACCGCCTTCTTCTGGTTCGGCATCGGGCAGGGCCTCATCGTTCTGGTCGTGGCGCAGTTCCTGTACCCGCCGAAGTTCAAGATCGCGGCGCCGAAGAAGGCGCTGAGCATCCCCCAGAGCAAGGTGGACTATCAGCCCTCGCAGACCGTGACCAAGCCGGTGTTCTGGCTGCTCTACCTCATGTTCGTCATGGTCGCCTCGGGCGGCCTGATGGCCGCGGCGCAGATCGGGCCGATCGCTCACGATCTGGGCGTGGCGACCACCGAGGTCAGCATCCTGGGCATCTCGGCGGCGGCGCTTACGCTGGCGATTTCGCTCGACCGTATCTTCGACGGCTTCGGCCGCCCGATCTTCGGCTATGTGTCGGACCGCATCGGCCGTGAGAACACCATGTTCATCGCCTTCGGCACCGCAGCCTGCATGCTGCTGATCATGGTCTTCCACGGTTCGAACCCCTACGTGTTCGTCATCGCCACGGCGTGCTTCTTTGGCGTGTTCGGCGAGATCTACTCGCTGTTCCCGGCGACCTGCGGCGACACCTTCGGCTCGAAGTTCGCCACCACCAATGCCGGCATGCTCTACACCGCCAAGGGTACGGCGGCGCTGCTGGTGCCCTTCGCCAGCATCCTGGCGTCGTTCTATGGCTGGTACGCGGTGTTCGCCATCGCCGTCGGCCTCAACGCGACGGCGGCTCTTCTCGCCCTGTTCGTGCTGAAGCCGCTGCGCACGCGCTTCATCGCGGCCAGCGCCGTGGAGGCCCAGGGCCTCGCCGCGGCCCCGGTCGGGGCGCAGCAGTCGCCGGCTCACTGATCACGCATGATGACAAAAAAGGGGCGCGCCAGCCACCCGGCCGGCGCGCCCCTTCCTTTTGAGGCCCTTCAGACGAGGGAGCCGTAGACCTCTGGCCGCCGGTCCTTGAGGTGGGAGTTGAAGCGGCGCGCGGTTGCGATGCGCTCGGGGAGAATATCGGCGAACAGCAGCTCCTCGCCTTCGCCCACGATCACCAGATTGCCGCCGTTCGGGTCCCCCACGCAGCTCAGTCCCACATAGTCCAGTTCGCCCTCGCGGCCGCAGCGATTGGCATAGGCGACGAACAGCCCGTTCTCGAAGGCGCGGGTCGGCACGACGAGGTTCGATACCGCGTCATAGGGCTTCATGTTGGCGGTCGGCACCAGCACAAGGTCCACCCCGGCCAGCGCCAGCGCTCGCACCGCTTCGGGAAATTCCACGTCGTAGCAGATGAGAATGCCGAGCTTCAGGCCGTCCAGCACGGTTGTCGCCGTCAGCACGTCGCCGGGCGCGAACATCTCCCGGTCCAGCGCCGCGAAAAGATGCGCCTTGCGATAGTTCAGCCGGCGCGCGCCCGTCCGGTCGAGCAGCAGGGCGGCGTTGTACACCACCCCGTCCTCGCCGCGCTCGGGATAGCCGTAGCAGAGCGCGAGGCCATGACGCCGGGCGATGTCGGCCGCGCGTTGCGCGCTCGGTCCGTTCGCCGGCTCGGCGAGGCGATCGGCTTCCGCCGGCCCGATATTGTAGCCGGAGAGGAACATCTCCGGCGCCAGCAGCAGGTCGGCGCCGCCCGCCGCCGCCCGTGCGGCCGCCGCCTCCAGCAGGTCGAGATTGGCGGCCGGGCGATTCGCTCCATCGCCCGCCGTCTGCCACAGCGCGATCCGCATCAGGCGCCGCGCCGTGCCTGATGCGCGGTCACCGCCATGCAGAAGATCTCGAACAGCATCTGCGCGCCGGCATGGGCGGTGTTGGAGGTCGCGTCGTACTGGGGCGCCACCTCGACCACGTCGCCGCCGATCACGTCGAGCCCGTTGAGGCCGCGGAAGATCTCCAGCACCTCGCGCGTGGTGAGCCCGCCGATTTCCGGCGTGCCGGTGCCGGGCGCGAAGGCGGGGTCGAGGCTGTCCACGTCGAAGGAGACATAGACCGGCCCGGTGCCCAGTACCTGCTTCGCCTTCTCGATGATGGCCGGCACACCCATGCCGGTCACTTCCTCGGCGTGGACCACGGTCATGCCGCTCTCATAGGAGAATTCCCACAGGAACTCCGCGCCGCCGCGAATGCCGATCTGGATGGTGCGCTCAGGGTCCAGCGTGCCGTCCAGCACGGCTTTGCGGAAAGGGCCGCCATGGTGAAATTTCGACCCCTCGTAGACACCGCTGGTGTCGCAATGGGCGTCGATGTGCAGCATGCCCACGGGGCGCTTTTCGCCCACCGCCTTGAGAATCGAGCCGGTGATGGAGTGGTCGCCGCCCACCGCGAGCGGAATCACTCCCGCCGCCACCACCTTCTTGAAGAAGGCCTCGATGTCGGCGTGACACTGCTCCAGGCTGAACCGGCTGGTGAACGGCATGTCGCCGATATCGGCCACGTTCACGTCCGCCGACGGCACCATGCCCAGAACGTGCTCATAAGGCCCGATGCGCTCGATCGCCCGCACCGCGCGCGGGCCGAGCCGGGCGCCGGCACGGTTGGTGACGCCCAGATCCATCGGCACCCCGATCAGCGCGATGTCGAGCCCGCCGAAATCGGGCAGCTCGGGCGCGTCGGGGCGATAAGGCGCATCGAGCAGCATGGCCGGGTTGGCCCACGGCCACACCCGCTTGTCGCCGCCCTTGAACTGAAGCTCGGCCACCCGCTTGAAGGTAGGATCAAAAATCACGCCTCCGGCAATGGAACCATATTTGGCCCGGAGCCGTTCGAGCTTTTCCTGGTCGGACATCGTCGCCTCATCATGCTGCTTGGTGAGGTTAGACTATCCGCGTCGTGTCGCGCCGGGGAGGGGGCATCTGGCCTCGGTCCCGCCCTCCTTCGTCGCATAGGTGCCCCGCTGCGGGCGGTCGAGAGACCCATCGCTGCTGTGATCCTGTGCGCCGTCGCCGCCGTATTGCCTAACGAGCGATCATATCCAGTGCCCGTTCTGGCAAGTTTCCGAACGTGGTGCCTCTGGAAAGTCAGATTGCGCCCACATATTGGAATCTTTCCAGCTTCGCCAACGCGGAGTAAATTCAACGGCCCTCCTCAAAAGCCGGGCGGAATGGCCCCGGTGGATCGATACCATGCAAGTTGCTTTGTCGAAGGTTGTGGCAGCGGAGCGAGGCGGCGTCGCGGGCAGGGATTCGATTACCCGTTCGCTGGACGCGATTCGCCGGCATCTTGATATGGACATCGCCTATGTGTCCGAGTTCTCCGGCGACACGGCGATCTTTCGCCGCGTGAACGCGCCCGGCTACGAGCACATGCTGAAGCCGGGCGACACCATGCGGCTCGACGACATCTACTGCCGGCACATTCTTGAAGGCCGTCTACCGAACCTGATCCCGAACACGTCGCGCGAGCCGGTGGCGCTGGCGATTCCCATCACGCGGGCCCTGCCCATCGGCAAGCATGTCAGCGTGCCGATCATCCTGCCGGACGGGTCGATCTACGGCATGTTCTGCTGCCTGGGCACCAAGCCCGACGACAGCCTGCACGACCGCGACCTTCAGGTTCTCAAGGTGTTTGCCGATGTGGCGGCCCTTGAAATCTCGGAGGAGCAGCAAGAGGCGGCCAAGCTGCGCGAGCGGGTCGATGCCGTTCAGGACATCCTCGATTCCGGTAACATCCAGATCCACTATCAGCCGCTGTGGCGGCTTGGTCAGGCGCGCCCGGTGGGATTCGAGTGCCTCTCGCGCTTTCCGCAGAAACCCTACCGCTCGCCGGACAAGTGGTTCAGCGAGGCCGCCGACCTTGGCATGGGCGTGAACCTGGAAATCCTCGCCATCCGGCGGTCTCTCTCCGTGCTGCCGGAACTGCCGTCCGACATGTATCTCACCATCAATGTCTCGCCGGAGGCGGTGCTGAGCGGGCGGCTCGACAAGCTGCTGGCCGATGCACCGCCCCGGCAGGTCGTCATCGAGATCACTGAGCACGCGCTGATCGAGGACTATCAGAAGATCATCACCTCGCTCAGCGCCTTTCGTGCCCGTGGTTTCAAGCTCGCGGTCGACGACGCGGGCGCCGGCTATTCCTGCCTGCAGCACATCCTTCAGCTACAGCCCGACCTCATCAAGCTCGACATGTCCCTGACGCGCGACATCGACAGCGACCCCGCCCGCAAGGCGCTGGCCTCCGCGCTGGTGTCGTTCTCGCGCGAGACCGGCAGCCGGATCATTGCCGAGGGCGTGGAAACCGAGGCTGAACTGATGACGCTGCGCGCCATCGGCGTCGAGAAGGCGCAGGGTTACCTGCTGGGCAGGCCGATGCCGTTTGACCAGGCCCGCGGCTTCTTCGACATCAC
Organism: Ancylobacter pratisalsi; assembly: GCF_010669125.1. Taxonomy (NCBI): domain Bacteria; kingdom Pseudomonadati; phylum Pseudomonadota; class Alphaproteobacteria; order Hyphomicrobiales; family Xanthobacteraceae; genus Ancylobacter; species Ancylobacter pratisalsi. The sequence goes on along the minus strand of NZ_CP048630.1, from coordinate 4,582,777 downwards.
CGAGGCGCCGTTCGGTCTTGCCGGGCAGGTTCAGGGAGAGCTTCCAGCCGCCCCCGCCAACGCGTCTTCGCCCAACTAGCCGGCGATATCGAGCAGGATCTCCGTCAACGCTTCCGGTGCGCTGAGGAACGGGGAATGCCCGGTGTCGAGCTGGTGCACCTGCGCGCCCGGCACCGCCGCCTGCATCTCGCGCTGCACCGGCAGCGGCAGGCCGTGGTCCTTCAGGCACTCGATATAGTGCCGGTTCAACTTGCCGAAGCGCTTCGGCGTGATCGCCGACACCGTCGCGAACGGCGCATGCGGTGTGACGCGCACGAGATTGGCCAGCGCCCGGTCGATGTCATGGGCGGTGCAGTCGGAATAAAGCGAGCGCGCGATCAGGTCGCGCTTGGTCAGGTCCAGCCCCAGCCCGTCCTTGCCCAGCCGCAGCATTCCCTGCGTCTCGACGATCGCGGGATCCTTCAGATAGGTCGGCGTCATCACGAAGTCGCGGGCGCTCTTGCCGTTCGGCGCCATGAAGCCGGTCAGGTACACCAGCGCGGCGATGCGCTCGGGCATCTCCTCGCCGAGCCAGGTGCAGGTCGCCCCGCCCACGGAGTGGCCGACCAGGATCGCCTTGCCCTCGATCGCCTCCAGCGCCTCGCGCGCCGGGGCGGCATAGATCGCGATGTCGGTGACGGCGGCGGTCGGCGTGGTGTCGAAGCCGTGGCTGGCGAGATCGGGGGCGATCACGCAATGGCCGGCGGCGCCCAGAATGTTCGCCACCTTCTGGAAGCAGCCGCCCCAGTGCCAGGAGCCGTGGATGAGGATGAAGGTGGCCATGGCGCGTGTCTCCCTGTTTGAGCGCGTCCTAGCGGTCCGGGCGCGGGCCGTCCAGCGTGGCATGCATTGCGCCATGACAAAGCCGGTCTGCGCACGCGGCCCTTTCGTGCTCCGGTAGGGCAGGTTAGATTCTGACCATGGCGCCGGATCGGTCACGGCGCGCGCGAGGCATGTCCATGGTTTATCGTCATCTCGTCGGTTCGCAGTCCTATGTCTTCCGCGACCTGAAGGAACTGATGGCCAAGGCGACTCCGATCCGCTCGGGCGACATGCTGGCGGGCGTGGCGGCGAGTTCGGCCGAGGAAAACGTCGCCGCCCGGATGTGCCTCGCCGAGGTGCCGCTCGCGACCTTCCTGACCGAGGCGCTGGTGCCCTATGAGAGCGACGAGGTCACGCGCCTGATCCTCGACACCCATGATGCCGCCGCCTTCGCGCCGGTCTCGCACATGATGGTCGGCGACTTTCGCGATTTCCTGCTGTCCGATGCCGCCAACGCCCAGTCTCTCGCCGCGCTGGCGCCGGGCATCACCCCGGAAATGGCGGCGGCGGTGTCGAAGCTGATGCGCAATCAGGACCTGATCGCGGTCGCCCGCAAATGCCGGGTGGTCACCAGGTTCCGCAACACCATCGGCCTGCCGGGCACCATGGCGGTGCGGCTTCAGCCCAATCACCCCACCGACGACCGCGCCGGCATCACCGCCTCGATTCTCGATGGCCTGCTGTATGGCTGCGGCGATGCTGTGATCGGCATCAATCCGGCGTCCGACAGCCTGCCGGTGCTGAGCGATCTCCTCAAGCTGGTCGACGATGTCATCCAGCGCTTCGAGATCCCCACCCAGTCGTGCGTGCTGACCCATGTCACCACCTCCACCGAGGTGATCAATCGCGGCGTCCCGGTCGACCTCGTCTTCCAGTCCGTTGCCGGCACTGAGGGCGCCAACACCTCCTTCGGCATCTCGCTGGCGACGCTTCAGGAAGGCTATGAGGCGGCGCTGTCGCTCAAGCGCGGCACGCTCGGCGACAATGTGATGTATTTCGAGACCGGGCAGGGCTCCGCGCTCTCCGCCAACGCTCATCACGGGGTCGACCAGCAGACGCTGGAAGCGCGCGCCTATGCGGTGTGCCGCCCCTTCAAGCCGTTGCTGGTCAACACGGTCGTCGGCTTCATCGGGCCGGAATATCTGTATGATGGCAAGCAGATCATCCGCGCCGGGCTGGAAGACCATTTCTGCGGCAAGCTGATGGGCGTGCCGCTGGGCTGCGACGTCTGCTACACCAACCACGCCGAGGCTGACCAGGACGACATGGACACGCTGATGACCCTGCTCGGCGCGGCGGGCGTGACCTACATCATGGGCATTCCCGGCTCCGACGACGTGATGCTGAACTACCAGTCCACCTCGTTCCACGACCAGCTCTACCTGCGCGACGTGCTGGGCCTCAAGCGCGCGCCGGAGTTCGAGCAATGGCTGCAATCCATGGGCATCACCGGGCCGGACGGGCGGCTGCGGCCGCAGGGCGGTTCCAGCCCGTTGCTGGCGTTCGCGCCGCACCTCGCCGCGTGAGGACGCGCGGATGACCAAGGACGCCTACGTCATCGAGGATGCCTGGCTCAAGCTCGCCGGCGCCACACCCGCCCGCATCGCGCTCGGCCGCGCCGGGGCAGGCCTGCCCACGCGCGAGGTGCTGCGCTTCGCCTTGGCCCATGCCCAGGCCCGCGACGCGGTGCACACACCGTTCGATTCGGAAAAAATCGCCGGTGAGATCACTGAGCTTGGCCTTGAGGCGGTGCAGGTGACCTCTGCCGCTCCTGCGCGCGATGCCTATCTGCGCCGCCCCGATCTCGGTCGCAAACTGTCCGAGGCGGGCCGTGCCGCTCTCGCGCCGTTCAGGGATACCGCGCCCGATCTGGTCATCGTCGTCGCCGACGGCCTGTCTTCCACCGCCATCCATGCGCAGGCGCATGGCTTTCTGTCCGCCCTCAAGGCGCGCATCGCCGGGGAGGGCTGGCGCCTCGGGCCGGTGGTCATTGCCTCCCAGGCGCGTGTCGCGCTTGGCGATGAGGTTGGCGAACTGCTTGGGGCGAAAGCGGTCGTGGTGCTTATCGGCGAGCGGCCGGGCCTTTCCTCGCCGGACAGTCTCGGCCTCTACCTGACCTTCGCGCCGAAGGTCGGGCGCTCGGATGCGGAGCGCAACTGCATCTCGAACGTGCGCGGCGATGGGCTCTCCTTCGATGCCGCCGCCTTCAAGCTGGTATGGCTGCTGAAAGAGGCGCTGGCCCGCCGCCTCACCGGCGTCACCCTCAAGGATGAAAGCGACCTGCTGCTGGTCGCCGGTCATCCCCCGCCGCCCCGCATCGGGTGATCGCGCAAGGCCGGTGCTGGCAGCGATTGTGCCGCGACGACGGCGAGGCTAGACCAGCCCCGCAATGACTGCGTTCCCCGAACCGAGTTCCCCGATGAACATTGAAGCCAGCCCCGCCGCCGTCCTCGAAGCGCGCATCGCGGCGAAGGAAGCGGTGATCGGTGTCATCGGCCTCGGCTATGTCGGCCTTCCGCTGGCGCTGGTGGCGGTTGAGGCCGGGTTCCCGGTGATCGGCTTCGACATCAATCCGAAGCGGGTCGCCGAAATCGCCGCCGGCCGGCAGGTCATCAAGTACATTCCGGGCGCGCGCATGGAGGCGGCGCTGGCCACTTCGCGCTTCGACGTCACGCAGGATTTCGCGCGGCTCGGCGCGTGCGACGCGCTCATCGTCTGCGTGCCGACCCCGCTCACCCGCCAGCGCGAGCCGGACCTGTCCTTTGTCATCGACACCGCCCGCGCCATCGCCCGCACCCTGCGGCCGGGCCAGATCGTGGTGCTGGAATCCACCACCTGGCCCGGCACCACGGTGGAAGTGGTGAAGCCGATCCTTGAGGAAACCGGTCTCAAGGCGGGGCGCGACGTCTTCCTCGCCTTTTCGCCGGAGCGCGAGGATCCCGGCAATGCCAGCTACTCCACCGCGACCATCCCGAAGGTCGTCGGCGGCGATGGCGAAGTGGCCGGTGCGTTGGCGCAGGCGCTCTACGCCCCGCTGGTGTCGCGGGTCGTGCCGGTGTCCTCCACCCAGGTCGCCGAGGCGGTGAAGCTCACCGAGAACATCTTCCGCTCGGTCAATATCGCGCTGGTGAACGAGCTGAAGACCGTCTACGGCGCCATGGGCATCGACATCTGGGAGGTGATCGAGGCCGCCGGCACCAAGCCGTTCGGCTTCATGCCGTTCTATCCCGGCCCCGGCCTTGGCGGGCACTGCATCCCGATCGATCCGTTCTACCTCACCTGGAAGGCGCGGGAGTTCGACATCGAGACCCGCTTCATCGAACTGGCGGGCCAGATCAACACCCGCATGCCCTATCACGTCGTCGATCGCCTCGCGGAGGCGCTGGACACACTGGGTGGGCGAGGGCTGTCGGGCGCGCGCATCCTCGTGCTCGGCGTCGCCTACAAAAAGAACGTCGACGATGTGCGCGAGAGCCCGGCGCTGAAGCTGATGGAGCTGATCGACGAGCGCGGCGGGCTGTGCGAATTCCATGACCCCTTCGTCGCCGCGCTGCCCTCCACCCGGCGCCACCAGCGCCTGAACGGCAAGCGCTCGATCGCTCTCACCCCCGAGGCGGTCGCCGGCTTCGATGCGGTGCTTGTCGCCACCGACCATGACGAGGTCGACTACGCCCTTGTCGCCGCCCATGCGCGGGTGGTGGTCGACACCCGCAACGTCTTCACCCGCCTGGGCCTGCCGGTGGAGCGCCTGCTCAAGGCGTGAGCCTCGACGCGCTCGACCGAGGGGCACTCACTTCACCTGCGCGCACACCGCTTCCGGGGCGACGTCGGTGCAGTGCGGCCCGCGGCGGAAATTGTCGTAATAGATCCGCCACTCCCCCGTCTGGCCGGCCCGGTAGGGGCCGAACTTGAAGTACATGTGGTCGCCAAGGCCGTCGCCCTCGTGGCCGATCGCGCCTTCCACGGTCGCGACCCAGGCGCCATTGGCGAGCACGTCGATCCGTCCATCGCCGTTCGGGCCGGGTTTCACCTGGAACACGAAATCGATCCAGCCCGAATCGAGCGCGGGAATCTCGCCGCCGCGCCGCGTCACCCGCTGGTCGCTGGTGCAGCCGGGAAAGCCGGCGGCCACGGCATCCTCATGTCCCGGCGCCAGGGCTATGAGCGAGCGGAACTGGGAATATTCGTCGGGTGGCGAAGCGGGCGCGTCGCCGGGCTGGCAGCCGGTGGCCTTGTAGGTCGCCATGTCGGTATCGACCGTCACCGCGACCCGGCCGTCGATCATGCGCAGCGCCAGCAGCGGGCTGTAGTCGCCATCGGCGCCCGGCTCGATCTCGCGCTTCCACTGCGCCATCACATAGCGATGGCGTTCGGTTGGAATGGGCTGCGCCATCTGCATCGAGAAGGCGTACCAGACAGGCTCGCCATAGAGCACGAGCACTTCGGGTTTCTCCCACACCTCGGCGCGCTCGCTGCACAGGCCGTTGACCTTCTTGCACTGCGGACGCACCGAAAGGTCGATCGCCTGCTTGCCGGAACGCACGACCTCGGTTTCGAAGCTGTAGGAGCCCGCGCCCTGTTCGTGGTTGTTCTTGTAGTAGAGCCCGCCGCCCGGCGCGAAGGTGGTGCCCTCGAAGCCGTCGAACAGCACCATGTCGCGGCCATCGGCCGGTTGCGCGCCGACGGGTGCCGACAGCAGGCCGGAGAGCGTGAACGCAGACAGAAACACGCCGGCGAGGGGCGATCGGAACCGTTCCAGCATACGGCTAAGTCTCGCTAATCATGCTAGTATCGTCATTAAATGGTGATCCGGCATGCGCGTGAGTGAGTCCGTGCCTATCTGTGTCCACCGATCCTAGCTTCCGCTTTCAAGAGGCGTAAAGGCCTTGTACGTCAACTTCTTCCATTACGTCTGGCAGCACAGCCGGCGCGAACAGATCATTGTTCTCTGCTTCGTGGTCGGCTCGCTGCCGTTCTACTGGTGGTCTCTCGACGTGCCCAAGCGCATCGTCAACGAGGCCATCCAGGGCAGCGTGTTCGCCCATGGCCAGGACAAGGCCCTGCTGTTCGACTTCACCTTTTCACTGCCGAGTTTCCTGGGCGGTTACAGCTTCCAGATCTCCGACGGATGGATGTTCGCCCAGCTGCCGTACCTGCTGGCGCTGAGCATGCTGTTCCTCGTGCTCACGCTGATCAACGGCTGGTTCAAATACGTCATCAACATCCGCAAGGGCATTCTCGGCGAGCGCATGCTGCGCCGTCTGCGCTTCGAGCTGTTCTCGATGGTGATGCGCTTCCGTCCGGAGGATGTGCGCACCACCAAGCCCGCCGAAGTCACCAGCATGATCAAGGACGAGGTGGAGCCCATCGGTGGCTTCTTCGGCGAGGCGTTCATCACGCCGGCCTTCCTCGGCACCCAGGCGATCACCGCCATGGCGTTCATCCTGGCGCAGAACATGTGGCTGGGCACGTTGGCGCTGCTGCTCATCCTCGTGCAGGGCATCGTCATTCCGCATCTGCGGCGCGAGCAGATCCGTCTCGGCCGGATGCGCCAGCTGGAATCGCGCGTGCTCGCCGGACGCATCGGCGAGATGATCGAGGCGGCGCCGGCGCTGCATGCCTATGGCGTCACGCGCTACAGCGCGTCCGAGATCGGCAAGCGGCTGGGCACGCTGTTCGACATCCGCCTGCGGCTCTACCGCCGCAAATTCGCGGTGAAGTACCTCAACAACCTGCTGGCGCAGCTCACCCCCTTCATCTTCTACACGGTGGGCGGCTATCTCGCCCTGCAGGGGCGGCTGGACATCGGCCAGCTCGTCGCCGTCATCGCCGCCTATCGCGACTTGCCCGGCCCGATCAAGGAGCTGATCGACTGGGACCAGCAGCGCGCCGACGTGACCGTGAAATACGAGCAGGTGGTCGGGGCCTTCGCCAAGGACTTCCTGCTCAGCGAGGAACCCGAAAGCGAGCCCGAGCCGATCCCGGCCGATGCGCCGTTCACGATGGTGGGCGTGCGCGTCGTCAACGGGCGCGGTCTGGTGCAGATCGACCGCATGTCCACGGCCATCACCCGGCCGGGGCGTGTGGCCGTGGTCGGTTCGGCCGGCAGCGGCCGCGACATCCTGCCGAAGGTGCTGGGGCGCCAGATCACGGACTATCAGGGCAGCATCACCCTGGGCGGACAGGAACTCGCGGCCATGTCGGACCGTGCCGCGAGCGCGGTGCTGCTGTATCTGACCGGCGAGCCCTACATCATGTCGGGCACCATTCGCGACAATCTCGTGCTCGCGCTGCGGCGCGCGGCGCCGGCGCCGGAGGAACCGAAGAACGCCTTCGAGCGCTACTGGCGCGACGAGGCGCTGATGACCGACAACCCGATCGTCTCGCCGGATACCGACTGGGTCGACTATGGCGCGCTCGACCTGGAAGGCCCCGAGCATCTCAACGCCGCCATCATCACCGCGCTGCGCGTGGTGCGCGGCTATGACGAGGTGTACCGCGTCGGCATGCAGAGCCGGCTCGGCTCGGATGTGCCCGAGGACATCGCCGCGCGGATGGTGGATGCCCGCAGCGCCATTCTGGCTCGTTTCGCCGAGCTTGGCATCGTCGACTATGTCGAGGCGTTCCAGCCCAGGCGCTTCAACACCAACGCCACCATTGGCGAGAACTTGCTGTTCGGCGTGTCGGTCGGGCACCGCTTCACGCCCGAGAATCTGGCGCAGGACCCCTTCGTGCGCTCCATCATCTCGGCGGAGGCGCTGTCCGGGCCGCTGACCGAGATCGGCCTGAAGATGGTGGAAACCGTGGCGGAAGCGTTCCAGGGCCTGGCGGCCAACAATCCGCTGCGCGAGCGCTATTCGTTCATCGACGATTCCGAGCTGGGCGAGATCTGGCCGAAGGTCGAATCCGCCTGGCAACGCGGCCAGCGCCGCCAGCTTCCGCCGGACGTGCGCGACAAGCTCATCGGCTACGCGCTGATGTATATCGAGCCGCGCCACCGCCTGAATCTGATGGATGACCGGCTGGTTGAGCGCGTGCTGCGCGCGCGGCGCAGCTTCCGGCAGTTCCTGCCGGCGCAGGATGTCGGCGAAATCGAGTTCTATGATCCCAAGCGTCTGATGCCGGGCGCCTCGATCCGCGACAACCTGCTGTTCGGCCGCATCCGCTACGGCAAGGCCCATGCCCGCGAGCGGCTGGTCGCGGCGGCGGCGGCGGTGATGACCGAGCTCGGGCTGGAGGCGTTCATCGTCTCCAAGGGCCTCGACCAGGAGGCCGGGCCGGGCGGCCGCCTGCTTTCCGTCCAGCAGCGCGCGACCATCCAATTGGCGCGCGCCATGTTGCGGCACCCTGATATTCTCATTCTCGACGACGCCCTCTCTAGCTTTGGGGCGTCGGAGGCGCATATGATCATGGAGAATATACTGGAGGCCCAGGCTGGAAAGACGGTCATCATCACGCAGTCGGCCGAGGATGATGTGTCGATGTTCGATCAGGTTCTGAGATTCGAGGGAGCTAAACTGGTCAGTGGCGAGCACACGCCCCGCACCACCGAAGCGACGGCGGACATGGTGGAATCACCACATGCACCCTCGATTCAGGCAGAACCGCCTTCCACCGAAACCGACCGTAGCCACCAGGACCAGGAGGCGATGAAATGACCATTGAGGACGAAGTCCGGTCGCTTCAGAAATTCCGGATGTTTCATGAGGTCGAGAGCGGCAAGCTGAAGCTCCTGGCCATGATCAGCGATCGGGTCGTGTTCCATCCCGACGAAGTCATCTATGAGCAGGGCGCGGTGTCGGACGCCGTCTACATCGTGCTGGAGGGCCAGTACAATGTGTCGCTGCGCACGAAGTCGGGTGAGATCGGCTTCGCCCAGCATGTGCGCGGCGCCCTGCTGGGCGAAGCGGGCGTGCTGTGCGACCAGAATCGCATGGTGACGATCACCGCCGAGACCTCGGTCGTGGCGCTGAGGATCGACCGCGAGGCGTTTCTGCAGCTGTTGAAGGAGTCTCCCCCCTTCAATCACGCCGTGATGCGTGAGCTGGGCCGGCAGATCATGGATCTCAACAATATCTGCGCCCAGCTCGTCGAGAAGCTGCCGAAGGGCTCGGCCATCGCGGATGCCGGCATTTCCCTGGCCGTACCTTCCGGCGCGCACTGACATGATCGCATGGCCATGACGTCGACGACGCAGGACGACCAGAAGCACGCTTCGCTCAGAACGGGACGTGACTACCCCTGGGGCTGCCTCGCGCGGCAATGGTCGGGTTTCCTGCTGTTCGCCTTCGTCCTGACCCATCTGCTGAACCATGCGGTGGGCATCTTCGGCATCGAGGCCATGCAGTATGTCCAGCAGTGGCGCTGGCTGATCTGGCAGTCCTGGCCGGGCAGCGTCCTGTTCTACGCCGCGGTCGTGGTTCACATGTTCCTGTCGGGCTACCGCATCGCCTTGCGGCGGACCTGGCGGATGCCGCCCGACGAGATGTGGCAGATCGTTTCCGGCCTCACCATTCCGCTGCTCGCGGTGGGCCACGTCCTGCAGACGCGGGTCGCGGGGTCGATGTTCGGCGCCGACATCAGCTACGGCTCGGTGCTGTTCCTGATGTGGCCGGCGGTCGTGTTCTCGCAGACCATGCTCATCGTGGTGGCGTGGAGCCATGGGGTCATCGGGCTGCATCACGCGCTGCGCTATCAGCCCTGGTACAGGCACTGGCGCATTCCCGGCTACATCCTCGCCGTCCTCATCCCCTGCCTCGCCTTCGCCGGCTTCGTCTCCGCGGGACGCGAGGCGTCGAAGCTGACCTTCGAGCCGCGCACGCAGGAGCAGGCGGCCGGCGTCGAAGAAGTCGGCATGGTCGTGCGCTCGGGTGTCGCGGGCTTTGCCGTGGCCTTTGTCGGCCTGATGGGGCTGCTCTACCTGCGTCGCCGGGTCGGCTCGACCATCACCATCACCTATCGCGGATATGGCCCCGTGGAGGTGCCGGCCGGCACCTCGGTGCTGGAAGCCAGCCGCACCCACCACATTCCCCATCCCTCGTCCTGCCGGGGACGGGGGCGCTGTGCCACATGCCGGGTGCAGATCCTGGCCGGGGAGGGCAACGTCGCCGAGCCCTTCGGCGCCGAAAGCGCGATCCTCAACAGCATCGCGGCGCCGCCGAGCGTGCGGCTCGCCTGCCAGGTCCGCCCGTCGAGCGACATCAGCGTGCGGGTGCTGATGCCCGTGCTCGGCCGCCACGTCACCTCCGATCAGGACGCGGAGGCGCTGGAATGGGCGATGGAGCGCGATGCCGCGGTGCTGGTGCTGGACCTGCGCGCCTTCGCGACGCTGACGCAGAACCGGCTGCCGTATGAGATCGCGGTATTGGTGAACCGGTTCTCGAACGAGATGTGCCAGGCGGTGGAAAGCCATGACGGGCGGATCGACGTGATGTATGGGGACGGACTGACGGCGGTTTTCGACCAGTCCGAGCATCGCGCGGTCAATGCCCGCTCGGCACTGCGTGCGGCGCAGGACATGGGGCGCGTGCTTGAAATGCTCAATGCGGAGATGCGCGGCGTGCTGCCAATTCCGATACGTGCCGGCATTGGCATCCACACCGGCCGCGTGGTGCTGGCGCGCATCGGCGACGGCATCCACCAGCAGGAGATACGTGCCATCGGCGACACGCTCAGCGTTGCCGCCGCGCTGGAGAGCGCCTCGAAGGACTTCATCGCCGACTGCATGGTCTCCAAGGAAACGGCGGACGCGTCCGGCTTCAATTTCTCTGGCATGGTGCTGCGCGAAGTGATGCTCGATGGCGGCCATACCAGCATCCAGGCCTATGCCATCCCCGATGCGGGGCGGCTGGAGCAGGTGACATCGTCCAGTCCTGTGCTCGGGACGCTGAAGCTGGCGGGGGCCTAGGTGTGAGCGGGGAGGTGGCGAAGGATCTGCTGCGCATCGAGAACCTGCGCGTCTCTTTTGCGGTCCACGGACAGCTCAATGAGGTTGTGAAGGGCGTCTCCTTGCGGGTGCCGGCGGGGCGGACGGTCGCGCTGGTGGGCGAATCCGGCTCGGGAAAGACCGTGATTTCGCAGTCCATCATGGGTCTCCTGCCGCCCAACGGCATCATCCACGATGGACGGATCCTGTTCGCCGACCCCGCCAAGGACGGCAAGGTCATCGACATCGCCGAGCTCGACCGCGACGGCAAGAAGATCCGCAAGCTGCGCGGCGGGCGCATCGGCATGATCTTTCAGGAGCCGATGTCCTCGCTGTCGCCGGTGCACACCATCGGCAACCAGATCGAGGAAGCCCTCCAGCTTCATCGCCCGCACCCGCGCAAGGAAGCCCGCGCCATCACGGAGGAGATGCTGGGCCTCGTCGGCTTCCGCGATCCGCGCCGGAATTACGATCAGTACCCGTTCGAGCTCTCCGGAGGCCTGCGCCAGCGCGCCATGCTGGCGATGGCGCTGATCTGCCGTCCGGCGCTGCTGATCGCCGACGAGCCGACCACCGCGCTCGACGTCACCATCCAGGCCCAGGTGCTGAAGCTGATGAAGACGCTTCAGGGCGAGATGGGCATGGCGATCCTGCTCATCACCCATGATCTGGGCGTCGTCGCCAATGTGGCCGACGAGGTGGTGGTGGTGTATCGCGGCCGGGTCATGGAAGCGGGCCCGGTGGATGACATCTTCCGCCGCCCGCAGCATCCCTATCTCAAGGCCCTGCTCAAGGCCTCGCCGGACTTCGACATGCCCGAGGGCGAGCGTCTCGTCGCGCTGCGCGACGTCGCGCCCGCCGCCCCGCCGCTGGATCTGCGCCGCGAGGCCGGCAACCGCCCCGCATCCACGGCGCTGCTGAACGTGCGCAACCTGCGCAAGACCTATGGCAGCAAGCACGGCGCGCGCGTGGTCGCGGTGGAAAATGTCAGCTTCGACATCATGCGCGGCCATTGCTTCGGGCTGGTCGGGGAAAGCGGCTCGGGCAAGACCACGGTCGGCAATCTGATCATGCGCGCGCGCACCGCCGATTCAGGCTCGGTCATCTTCAACGACCGGGCAGGGCCGGTCGATGTGATGGGCCTCGACGACAACGAACTGCGCGCCTTCCGCCCCCGCATGCAGATGATCTTCCAGGATCCGGTCTCCTCGCTCTCCCCGCGCATGACGGTGCTGGACATCATCCGCGAACCGATGATCATTCAGGGGCGCGGCTCGGATGCGGAGCAGAAGCACCGTGCCGTGGAACTGATGGAATGCGTCGGCCTCGATCCGCGCTTCCTCAGCCGCTACCCGCACAGCTTCTCCGGCGGCCAGCGCCAGCGCATCGGCATCGCCCGCGCCCTCGCGCTCAATCCCGACCTCATCATCTGCGACGAGCCGGTCTCCGCGCTGGACGTGTCGGTGCAGGCGCAGGTGCTGAACCTTCTGAAGGACCTTCAGGCCTCGCTCGGCCTGACCTATCTCTTCGTGTCGCACAATCTCGCCGTGGTGCATTACATGGCCACCCAGATCGCGGTGATGGCGCGCGGGCGCATCGTCGAGATCGGGCCGCGCGACGCGCTGTTCCACCGTCCCGCCCATCCCTACACCCGCTCGCTGCTCAAGGCGGTGCCGTTGCCCGATCTTGATCGCAAGCTGGATTTCGACGTGGCGTTCACCGGCGGCGCCTCGGACCCCGTGACCTGGCCGGAGGAGTTCCGCGGCACGGCGCCGGGCTCACTGGAAATGCTCGATCTCGGCGGCGGGCATTTTGTGCTGGCCGATCGCGCCTGCACGGCGCGCGACGTCACGGCGGCATAGGGGCAAGCCATGTTGACGCGAAGGACTTTCGGGCTTCTGGCCCTGCTGTTGCCGGTAAGCAAATCCTTCGCGCAGCCGCGCGACATGTCGCTGGAGGCGCCGTCCCTGGTGCAGGACATCTGGGAAGGCCGGCTGCCGGACCTTTCCGAGCGCCTGCCGGAGGATCCGCGCGTCATCGATCTTCCCGCCATGGGCCGCACGCCCGGCCATTATGGCGGCACCCTGCGCATGCTGATGGGCGATCAGCGCGATATCCGCATGATGACCGTCTACAGCTATGCGCGGCTGGTGGTGTTCGATCTCAATGGCGAGATCATTCCCGACATTCTCGCCAAGGTGGATGTCGAGGAAGGGCGGATCTTCACGCTTCACCTGCGCAAGCGGCATCGCTGGTCCGACGGCCACCTCTTCACGGCGGAGGACTTCCGCTACTGGTGGGAGGATGTCGCCAATGACGACTATCTCAGCCCCGACGGCCCGCCGCTGCAACTGGTCGTGAAGGGCGAGCGCCCGCATTTCGAGGTCATCGACGAGACCACGGTCCGCTTCAGCTGGAGCATGCCCAATCCCGGCTTCCTGCCGGCGCTGGCGGCGGCGCAGCCGGTGCAGATCGCGCTGCCCTCCCACTACATGAAGCAGTTCCACCAGCGCTACGCCGATCCCCTGCGGCTGGCAGGGCTGATCAAGATGGAGCGGGTGAAGGGCTGGGGCGCGCTTCACGACCGCATGGCGCGGTCCTACCGCCCCGAAAACCCGGAATTGCCAACCCTTTCGGCGTGGATGCCGACGACGAAGCCGCCCTCGGAGTTCTTCATCTTCAAGCGAAATCCCTATTACCACCGGGTCGACGAGCAGGGCCGCCAGCTGCCCTATATCGACGAGGTGACGATGTCGATTGGCACCTCGTCGCTGATTCCCGCCAAGGTCGCGGCCGGCGGCGCCGACCTTCAGGCCCGCTATATCGCCTTCTCCGACTACACCTTCCTCAAGGAGGGGGAGGCGAACGGGCATTACAATGTGCGGTTGTGGGAGCGCGGCGAGGGGGCCTATGTCACGCTGGTGCCCAATCTCAACGTCACCGATCCCGGCTGGCGCGCCGTGCTGCGCGATGTCCGGGTGCGCCGCGCGCTGTCGGTGGCGATCAACCGGCGCGACATCAATCAGGTGATCTTCTTCGGGCTGGCCCATGAGGGAGCCAACACGGTGCTTCCCGGCAGCCCGCTCTACGATTCCCGCTTCGATCGTGCCTGGTCGCAATACGACCCCGCCCTCGCCAACAAGCTGCTCGACGAGGCCGGCCTCGAACGGCGCGACGATGATGGCATCCGCCTGCTGCCGGACGGGCGGCGCGCCGAGATCACGGTGGAAACCGCCGGCGACAATACCGAGGAAACCGACATCCTCGAACTCGTGGGCTATGACTGGGCCAAGATCGGCATCAAGCTCTACCCGCGCGGCGTGCAGCGCGACCTGCTGCGTCGCAGCGTCATCGCCGGCAATGCCAAGATGGCGGTCTGGCCGGGGCTCGACAACGCCACCGCCGGCCCCAACATGCCCCCGGACTCGCTCGCGCCCACCACCTCGATGCAGTTCCAGTGGCCGCTCTGGGGCCAGTATGTCGATACGATGGGCCGCGAGGGCGAAAAGCCGGACCTGCCCGCGGCGCAGGAGTTGGTCGACCTCGCCAAGCGCTGGCGCCGCTCGGTCACGCCCGAGGAGCGCAAGGAAATCTGGACGCGGATGCTGGAGATCAATGCCGATCAGGTGTTCACCATCGGCATCCTCAACCGCACGTCGCAGCCGGTCGTGGTGAGCAACAAACTGCGCAACGTGCCGGAAGTCGGGATCTACAGCTTCGAGCCCGGCGCCTATTTCGGCATCTACATGATCGACACTTTCTGGTTCGAGGACGGCAATGCCGCTCTCGAAGTGAAAAGGGACTGACGGATGCTGCTGCGCTACATCCTCCGCCGGATCCTGATCATGATCCCGACGCTGCTCGTCACCAGCGCGCTGATCTTCACCGTGATGGAACTGCCGCCGAGCGACTATTTCGAGACCCTTCAGGCCGAGATGGCCGCGCAGGGCGAGCATGCCGACACCAGCCGCATCGAGTTCCTCAAGCGCGAATACGGCTTCGACCGCCCGCCGGTGGAGCGCTATTTCCGCTGGATCGCGGGCTTCGTGCAGGGCGATTTCGGCTATTCGTTCGAATATGAGATGCCGGTCCGTGATGTGGTGGGCGAGCGCCTCGGCCTGACCATCCTGGTGTCGTTCAGCACCATCCTGATGACCTGGCTGGTGGCCTTCCCGATCGGCATCTATTCGGCGACCCATCCCTATAGCTGGGGCGATTACGGGCTCACTTTCATCGGTCTGCTCGGCATCGCGGTGCCGCACTTCCTGCTGGCGCTGATCATGATGTATCTCGCCAATGTGTGGTTCGGTCTGTCCATTGGCGGGCTCATGGACCCGGCCTATTTCAACCAGCCATGGAGCTGGGCCAAGGTGCAGTCTGTGCTGGCCCATCTGTGGATCCCCGTCATCATCATCGGCGCCGGCGGTACCGGAACCATGGTGCGAGCCATCCGCGCCAACCTATTGGATGAGCTTCAGAAACAGTATTACGTGACCGCCAAGGCAAAGGGCCTTCCGCCCGGCCGGGCGCTGGTGAAATACCCGCTGCGCATGTCGCTCAACTTCTTCGTCTCGCACATTGGCGATGTGCTGCCGACCATCGTCTCCGGCTCGGAACTGACCGCCGTGGTGCTGTCGCTGCAGACCACGGGGCCGCTGTTGCTGCGCGCGCTGCAGAGCCAGGACATGTATTTGGCCGGCTCGTTCCTGCTGTTCCTGTCCTGCCTCACCGTCGTTGGTGTGCTCATTTCCGACATCGCGCTGGCGTTCCTCGATCCGCGCATCCGCCTTCAGGGAGGCAGCTCGAAATGAGCATGACCTCGCAGCCCTTGCCGCCTTCGGGCGCGCCGCTGGATCACTTCGTCGACCGCGCCCCGTTCGATCCGAACGCGAGCGAGCCGATGACCAAGGCGCAGGAGCGCGTCTATCTGGCCTCCCAGCTCACGCTGATGTGGTGGAAGTTCCGTCGCCACCGCCTCGCGGTCGTCTCCGGCATCTTCCTCGCCGGGCTCTACGCCTCGATCCTGATCTGCGAGTTCCTGGCGCCCTACAGCCCGTATGAGCGCCACACCGATTTCATCCGCAGCCCGCCGCAGGCTATCCACCTGTTCCATGAAGGCCGCTTCGTCGGCCCGTTCACCTATGGGCTGTCCTACAAGCTGGACATGGACAAGCTGCGCCGCGACTACACGGAGGACACCAGCCGCATCTATCCGGTGCGCTTCCTGTGCCGGGGCGACACCTACCAGTTCTGGGGCTTCATCGAGGGCGATCTGCATCTCATGTGCCCGGGTGAGGGCGGCACGATGTTCCTGCTCGGCACCGACCGGCTGGGCCGCGACATGCTCTCGCGCATGATCTATGGCGCGCGCATTTCGCTGACCATCGGCCTCATCGGCGTCTCGGTCAGCTTCGGGCTCGGCATCGTCATTGGCGGCCTCGCCGGCTATTACGGCGGCTGGTTCGATCTCGTGGTGCAGCGCGTTATCGAGGTGGTGCAGTCACTGCCCCATATCCCGCTCTGGCTGGCGCTCTCGGCGGTGATGCCGCCGACCTGGAGCCCGATACTGGTCTATTTCGGCATCACCATCATACTCGGGCTGATGGACTGGACCGGGCTGGCGCGCGCGGTGCGCTCCAAGCTTCTGTCGCTGCGCGAGGATGACTATGTGGTCGCCGCCCAGCTCATGGGCGCACGCACGCCGCGCGTGGTGTTCCGCCACCTCGTGCCGGGTTTCATGAGCCATCTCATCGCCATGGCCACCATCGCCATTCCGAGCATGATCCTGGGCGAGACCGCGCTGTCCTTCCTGGGCCTTGGCCTGCGCCCGCCCATCACCAGCTGGGGCGTGATGCTGAACGAGGCGCAGAACATCAACATCGTCGTCCTCTACCCCTGGCTCATCCTGCCGGTGGTGCCCGTCATCATCGTCATCCTCGCCTTCAACTTCCTCGGCGACGGGCTGCGTGACGCCGCGGATCCCTATCGCTGAGAACGCTTTCCGGCATGTCGAAGATCTCCCGTCTCGAAAAGACCCTGTTTCGCCTTCAGGCCCAGCACGCCTGCCTTGCCTATGCCTTCGGCGAGATCGCCGCGCGTCCGGGGCCGGTGGTCGAGCTCGGCCTCGGCCTCGGGCGCACCTTCTCCCATCTGCGCCACCATCTGCCCGAACGCGAGATCTACGTGTTCGACCGCGCCAACGGTGCCTATGCCGACTGCCAGCCCGACCCGGCGCTGCTGTTCCTCGGCGAGGTCGACGAAACCCTTCCCGCCCTTCATGACCGGCTTGCCGGCAAGGTGGTGCTGGCCAATGCCGACCTCGGCTCCTTTGATCGCGAGCAGAACCGCCGCGTCGCCGCCATGTGCGCGCGGGTTCTGCCCCCCGTCATGGCGCCGGGCGGCATCGTGATGTCGGACCTGCCGCTGGAGATGGCGGGCTTCGCGCCGCTGCCTCTGCCGCCGGGGGCGCGGGACGGCAGCTACCATCTGTACCGGCGCCAGCCCTGAGGGCGGGGGCCTGCTTGCGGCAGAGGAGCCGGCCGACGGCGAAAGGCGCCGCCTGTCAGCCTTCCGCCCGCGTGTTCTGCGCACCCGTCTCCTGCGCCAGCGAGCGGAAGCGCGCCACGCCGGAGCCGAGCAGTCGTGCCATCAGCGCATCGAGAAAGCCCTCGATCCAGCGATCATGGACGAGGTGATGCGTCAGGACCCCGATGGGCTCCAGCGTGCCCGGCGCCGCGGCCAACTCGTCCTCGATCAGCACCGCGAGCTGTTTCAGCAGCTTGCCTTCCTCCACAAGCCCGCCACCACCGTGCCAGTCGATCGGGTCCCAATGGGTGTTGATCTCGGTAAGGCCGGGCAGGGCCGCTGGCGATCGCCTCTTGTAGGTGGAGAGAACGCGATAGCCCGCGCCCGAAAGCCGACCCGCGAGTTCCGGGTCGATGCGGTTCCACGGCGGCACGAACACCGGCAGGGCGCGGGCGCCGAACAGCGCCTCTATCCGCCGCCGGCCCTCGCGTACCTGCTCGACCATGACATCCATCGGCCGATGCGGGCCAAATTCGGCCTTCTTGCTGCCGGGCGGGGCGTGGTTGGCGTGGGCCCAGCCATGCACCAGCACATCGACACCTGTCTCGGTCGCCAGCCTTTCGGCCAGCGCCGGGGTGGCGCGGTCGGGAATGACGGCGAGAGCGAGCGGAACCTTCCAGCGCCGCCGGTTCGCCAGCAGCGCCTCCAGCGCCGGCGTTGGTTCGGTGGCATCGTCGTCGCGCCACCAGAAATCGAGCGTCCGGCGTGCTGCGCGGGCGCGCCCCAGCGCAGCGTCGAGGTGGGCCCAGCCGGCCCGCGCCACCGCCCGGCGCGCGATCTCGTCGGCGACGATGTCGGCGGTCTTCGCCGCGCCCGCGCGGCCGATGCCGTGCCAGTCGGGGGCCGGACGGGCCAGTAGCTCCCGCAGCGCCGCGGCAAGGGTCTCGGGCGTCAGGGCCTCGGCCGGCAGGTGACGGGCGAGGCCGCGCCGGGCGAGTTCACCGGCGCGGATTGTCTGTTCCTTCTCGCCCCCCTCGGCGAAGGGCACGAGCACCGCGCGGGCATTGGCGGCGGCGAGGTCGAGAACCGTGTTGTAGCCGGCCTGGCTGATGGAAGCCGCGCCACGCGCCAGCAGCGCGGGGAAGTCCGGCCGCGCGCGCTCCACGATCATATTGGCGGGGGCCTCGGCCTTCAGCGCATCGAGCGTCTCGCCCGGCACGCTGCCACCTACCAGCAGCCGCCACCGCTTTTCCGGCACCAGCCGGGCTGCCTGCAGCGAGGCCAGCGCCAGAGGCAGGCCCGCCGCCGAGCCGCCGCCAGAAACGATGATCTCTCCCGCGCCAGCCTCGTCGGAAGTCGAGACTTGACGTGATCCGTCATGCACATAACCGGTTTCTCTCAACCGATTGTTCAACCGTTTGGCCTCGGGCCACGAGGCGCTGAGGGGCACCACGTCGGCAGCACCATGAAACAGCACGCCGTCATAGAAGCGCCCGAGGCACGCCAGCGTCGCCTCGGCGCGTTCCGGGCGCGAGGGCGGGTTCAGCACGTCGCGGATCGAGCACAGCACGGCGGGACGGTCCGCGCGCCCGTGCGCGTGAGCCAGCAGCGCGTCGAATTCGCCCGCGAGCGAGCGCCGCCCGAACGGGTACAGTTCGGTGATCAGCGCCTCCGGCCGTGCCGCGTCGAAGGCGGCCAGCAGGGCCTCGCGGCGGCGGGTGAAATAGTCCGCATCGGCGACAAGGCCGGGCGCGGCATAGAGCGTGGCGAAATCGGTGCCGACGCAGTGAACCGGCGGCAGGGCCACCAGCTCCAGCCCGTCGAGCGCAACGGTGGGCGCCGGCCGGCCGCCGGAGACCAGCGTGACCTTCCAGCCCCGCGCCGCCATCGCCGCCCCGACCGCCGCCATCCGCGCCAGATGGCCGACCCCGAGCAGATGGGTCACGACGATCATCACCCTGTGGTCGCTCAATGGTCGGTCTCCGGAAGTGCGATGCCGGCCTCCGCGAAGGCCCGCAGAAGCGTTGCGGCGGCGACGGGCAGGTCCCGTTCCTCGGCAATGAAGCGCGCGGCGTCGGCGCCCATAAGCTGGCGCTTCCGCGTGTCGATGATCAGCCCGCGCACCGCCTCGGCAAAGGCGGGCACGTCGCCGGTCGGGGTGAGCAGCCCTGTCCGCCCGACCTGCATGGTATCGCTGATGCCGCCATAGGCCCCGGCCACGCAGGCAAGGCCACGGGCCTGCGCCTCGAGATAGACCACCCCGAACGCCTCGTTGACGCCCGGCCAGACGAAGATGTCGCTGCCCGAGAGGCACGCCCCCAGCGCCGCACGGTCGGTGAGCGCCCCGTGGAAGGTCACGCGCTCGCCAAGGGGGGCGAAGGCGGCCTCGACCGCGCCCCGCGCGGGCCCGTCGCCGACGATGTCGAGCGTCCAGTCCTCGACGCGCAGCATCTCCAGCGCCGCGGCGAGCTGGCGGTAGGAGGCGAGCTTGTCGCCGTCCCTCATCATGGCGACACTCACGAGCCTCACCGGCCTGACGCTCCTCACCGGCGCTCCCATCGCACTCACGCGCCGGCGTGGCGCGTCTGGCCATTCGCGAAGATTGATGAACGGCTTGAGGTCCGCCACCAGCTGCCCGGGCGGCTTCAACCGGTCGAGCATTTCGCGGTCCGCCGCGGTCGGCGTCAGCAGCAGCCGGGCCGCGTCGATGGCGTGCTCGGCCAGCGCGTGACCCTCCGCAAACCGCCCAACGGCGCGCTTTGGCGCGCGGGAGGGCTCGGCGATGACATAGGGCACCCCAAGCCGCGCGGCGAGCGCGGGGCCGATCAGGTCGGGGGCCTTGTAATAGACGTGGTAGGTGAACACGCAGGCGGCCGGCCTGTCGGTCGCGCCCGCCAGCAGCCTTTCGATCTCAGCCGCCGCATCTTCGCGCAGCGCGTGCCAGTCGGCGGTGTCAGGATCAGGAACGAAGCTGCGCAAATGTGACGCCAGCTCGACCTGATAGCCGATATTTTCCAGTAACTTGACGAAAAGCCGAGCCATCGTGCGCTCGCCCGACGGCGTGGGGTGATCCGGTGATTTGAGCGGCGCGAGGAACAGGCAGCGCATGGCCTAGATCTCGGCCGGCGCGGCCTCGGCGGCGCTGGAGCCCGTGGCACTGGCGGGCTCGGCGACGGGCATGTCCGCGCCATTGGCGGACGCGCGCAGCCAGTCTTCCAGCCGATCGATCCCGGCCTCGAAGGTGAAGTCCGCCCGCAGGCGCTGGAAGGCAGCTGCCCCGAGCGCGGCACGCCGTTGCGGGTCGGCGATGAGGCTCGCCAGCGCGGCAGAAAGGGCAGGGGCGTCTCCAGGCGGCACCAGCAGGCCGTTCACGCCGTCATCCACGAATTCCGGCACGCCGGCGAAGCGGGTGGAGACGATCGGCAATGCCTGTGTAGCCGCTTCCATGATGACGTTCGGCAGCCCGTCGCGGTCACCATCTTCGCCCGGACGGCTGGGGAGCACGAAAAGGTCGGCGGCGCGCAGCGCCTCAACCACCGCACCTTGCGCCTGGCTGCCGCGCCATTCGATTTTATCATGTATATTCAGTCGGATAGCCTGTTCTTTCAGGCTGTCGACCAAGGGGCCGGTGCCGATATGGGTCAGGTGCCAGTGAAGGGAGGCCGGCAGCTGGGCCAGTGCCTCCAGCAGCGTGTCGAACCCCTTTTTCGTCACCGCGCGCCCGACCGCGATCAGGCGCACCGGATCGGCGGCATCATCGCCGCTTGCCGGCCGCCGGGTCGCCGGCGGCGCCGGGAAGCGGGAGAGATCGAGGCCGTGATAGACAAGCTGGACACGGCCCCCGGCGCCTCCCGCGACCCGGCGCAGTTCGTTCCAGCCATCCGCTGTGCAGGTCGCGCCCCATCGGGCGTCGGCGATCTTCTCCCGCCGCTCCCAATCAGGCGTCGTCCATATGTCTTTGGCATGCGCCGAGAACGAAAAGCTCCGGCCGGTCAGCAGCGCCGCGTAGCGCGTGACGGAGGCGGGCGTGTGCAAGAAATGCACATGGAGGTGCCCAATGCTCGGGTCGAGCTCCCGCGCCAGCACGAAGGCCTGACCTAGCCGTCGCAGGCGGCTGGCGGAGAAATCCCGCCGCAGATCGCCCAGAAACGCCCGTATGGCGGGTTTCCAGCGCAAATGGCGGAACGCATGGGCCATCCCGCGCAGCACCCGCAGGGGATCGTCCTTGAGGTATTCAGGCAGATAGAACAGCCGGGCCGATATCGCTTCGTGCATGGGATGGCGGAAGCGGTCCGTCGGGCGGCGCAGCGACCAGATGTCGAACTCCAGTCCGCGCCTTTCCAACTCCAGGATTTCCTGCGCGATGAAGGTCTCGGAAAGGCGAGGGTACCCCTTGAGCACAATGGCAATCCGCGCTGCGCCGGTCTTGTGTGCCGGGCCGCTGGAAGAACGCTTGGGCAAATCAGCCCCCAAGGCCTATCGACGCCACGGAATCGGTCGGCTCCCGGCCGGCAATGTGCGGCGCTACGTAGTCCGCTATGCTGGGCAGGCCCTCCAGCAGGCCGGGGGGAGAAACCAGCGACGGGGCCGGTTGGTCGCGCAGCGCGGTGAGCGCCTGTGCCATGACCATGGGGTCCCGCGTCGGCTCACCCTGTTCGATCGGATCGAGCAGCATCTGCACCAATCCCAACGCTGAGGCGCGGGTGGCCCGGATCAACTGTTCCTGGCGGGGGCGGGAGCGGGGCATCAGCAGGGCGGGCTTGTCGAAGGACAGAATCTCGCAAAACGTATTGTAGCCGCCCATCGCGACGACGGCAGAGGCACGGTTCATCAGCCGCTCGATTTTCGGGTCGAACACGATCGCATCAACCTTGGGCAGGCGGTCAATCCGCTCAAGGAACTGCGCCCGCTGAGCATTGGAAAGGAAGGGACCGAAGGTGATGACGGATGGCAACGGAATCTGAGGGTCCGCCTCATAGGCGGAAATCACCCAGTCGATCAGCCCGGCCCCATCGGCGCCTCCACCTGTGGTGACGAGGATGAAGGGGCCCTTGGTCGAACGCGGATAGCGCACACCGGAGGAACCGCCGGGGACAGAGCGGCGCAGATAGCCGGTGTAGACGATGCGCGAGCGCATCTCGGCTGGCATGGGAATGCCGTCGAGCGGGCGGTAGAACTGCTCCGTCCCATACACAAGCACATCATCGTAATGGTCGGTCATCACGCGGATGGCACCCTTGTCGTGCCACTCCGAGCGAATGATTTCCGGGCTGTCGAGCACGTCGCGCACGCCGATGATGCGGCGCGTGCCCATGTTGCCCATCAGCTTGAGGCTGGGGACAAGCTCGCCGCGGAAACCGGCGGGTTCCTTGTCGGCGATGAAGATATCGGGCCGGAACGATTCGGCGGTCTGCCTTATGAGCGCTTCGCGGATCGCCGTTACCTCGGCGACGTCGAGGCGCAGATTGGCGCTCGCATAGCTTCCGCTCTCGCTCTTGGCGATCCCGGGAACGTGGACGAAATCGATACCCGGCGCGAAATTGAAGCTGCCTGCCAGCGATGAGCCGGAAATGATCAGCACCGACGCATGGCTGTGCGCCGCCACCAGCGCATTGGCAATGGCGCGCGAGCGGCGGATATGCCCCAGCCCGTAGGTGTCGTGGCTGTACATGAGGATGCGCGACGTCCCCTTGCTCTGCCGCGCCGGCTCGGCTGGGGACGCGTGGCCGGTATTCAGTTCCATTGGTCTGTCCGCTGGCGGATCGCCATCACTGTTGCTGGTCGATCCATCGATCGAGACCCATTACTCTAGATTTGGCTACGATGGTAAGACGCAGTGGTGGGCTCTGTCGAGCCGGCGCCATCGATGGCATTTGGACAACAGTGCGGCCGTGAAAAAATGCTGTAGCAGGCATGCAGCCTGCGCAGGGCGCCCTCTGATGACAATGGCTTGAACGCTGCCAACGTCGTGAACAGCTACCGGGCTCGAGCGAAACAGAAACCCGCTCCATTCTGCCATAAATCCCAACGTGATCTAGTCGGCGTGTGCGCGCGGCGCAATCCGAATAGTCTTCATGGCAGGCGGCGGGTTGGTCCATCCCGAGCTCTGCGATCCTCCCGTTCCCGCTCTGCCGAGAGGCTGCGGCAGGACGGCCGACGCGCGGTTAAGCGCGACGTTCTGGATCAAGAATTCCGTGCCGGATTGCCAGCGGCAAGAGGCGAGGGCGATCCGTTGACGGTTAAGGCTGGCGATCTGGCGGGTGTTGCCCATCGCGTCGGGTCTGACGATTCGGGAGCCGCGCCGCGGGCTCGCTAAGCGCGTCGAAGCCCCGGATATGCCGGCCGTCGAGCGGTGTTGGTCATGAGGCTACGGTGCACGCCGCCTGGCGTAACCCTATGATTATACACGCGCAGTCATGTTCGATGACGGCCCGGCAGCGGCAAAAATGCGACCAAAAAACGGCATCGCTATTCACGGCCGACCCGGATAGGGTTCAGCAGCCCTGTGGGCGGGGCGGCGGGGCGTAGCATGAAAATTCGACGGACTTCTCACGGCGTGGCACGGGCGCGTGCCCTCGGTTTTGTTGCGATGGGACTGGGTGTTGGCAGCCTTCCGCAGGTGGCGAAGGCCGACCCTCTGCCGCAGGAGCCCACCATCTACCAGCCGCTGAATTTTGGCACCAACGGCACGTTCCTCACCGGCATCCGCGGCGACAACATCGTCGGCAATTATACCATTCCGGGCACTACCGGGACCGGCGGTCTTTACTACAACATGACGACACAAACCTGGTCGCCGATGCCGGAAGCCACGGCAAACGGGGCGAACTTCCCCGGCGCGATCGGTTCGTCACCCTACGGGCCGAATTTTGGCAATCCCGATGGCATTCTGCGCGTGGTCGGCAGCTACCAGACCGCAACGTCGGCGCCCTATGACCTGAGCTATCTTTATGATGCCGCCGCCGCGCCGGGACAGCAGATCACGACCCTGATCTATCCGGACTCGGGCACGCTCTACACCATCGCGCACAGCACGTTCGGCAACCAGGTCGTCGGCAACTACGACACCCAGCTCGCGACCGGCAACGCCTTCATCTACAACATCGATACCGGCACCTACGTCACCAACAACATTCCCGGCGCCATCAGCACCACGGCTTACGGTATCTATGGCGACAAGATCGCCGGAGGCTATGGAGAGGTGATGGTCGATGGCGTTATCCATGCCGAGCACGGGTACATCTACGACCAGACCACCGGCGATTATGTCACCTACGATCATCCCGGCGCGGTCGCCACGCATTTCGAGGGCATAACCGGTGCTGGACGATCCGGGGAATACAATCTCGTCACCAATTGGGTGACCGCGGACGGTACCGTTCATCCGGCGGTGATGCATGTCGACGCCCTCGGTGTCGCGACCTGGTACGAGATCGACATTCCCGGAGCCGTCGTTTCGTCCAACTCCGCCTATGGCGAGAATGTCGTCGGTATCTACGTCGACAGCAACGGCATCAACGGGTACCTGGCGACCATTCCGGGTATCTACAATCCGATCCGCAATACCGGCACGCTGACATCCGCCGCCGCGAATGAGGCCGTCCTGTCCGGACTCAAGGGCGATGACATCATCAACAGCGGCATCATTCAGGTCAGCGGTAATGGCGGCCTCGGTATGCGCGGCGAGACCTATGGCGTGTTGACCAATAGCGGGACTATCGTTGCGACCGGTGCGTTCGGTTCGGCGGTTGAGTTGCACGGTCTCTATGGCACTTTCCTGAACTACGGCACCTTGCAGGCCACGGCAGTCGCCGATGCCCTGCGGACCGGACCCGACAGCTACGGCACGGTGATCGTGAACACCGGCATCATCGACGGCCGAATCGCCGCGACGGAGGGGGCGGCGAAGCGTTTCGAGAACAGCGGCTGGATTGGCGTCACCACCACTGACGTGCCGGTCGTGCATCACTTCAGCGGTACCTTCGTTCAGACACCGGCCGGCACCCTTGCGGTTCGGTTAAGCGACGACTGGAACGACGGGATGGCGGTCACGGGTACGGTGCGACTGGCCGGCACGCTGGAGGCCAACTTTCAGACCATGAACTTCGCGCCGAGCTATGCGCTCATCGGCGCGACGCAGGGGGTCTCCGGCGCGTTCGACACGCTGGCCACATCCGGCCTTCCTGCCTTGTTCGATGCTTCCGTTAATTACGGCCCGACCGCTGTCACGCTGAGCGTGGCCTCGGATCTCGCCAACGTACCGAACAACACGCCCAACCAGCGCGCGGTCGGCGGCGCCATCGACGGCATCATCAACACCCCGTCGGATGGGTTTCTGACCCAGCTGCCGGAGGCACTGGCCCCGCTCTACAACCTCTCATCCGACCAATTGTCCGGCGCGCTCAATGCCCTGTCCGGCGAGGCCTATGCCAGCGAACAGTCCGTGCTCATAGGCGATAGCCTCTTTAGCCGTCAGGCGATCCTCGGGCGCCTGCGCCAGGGTTCCTATGCAGGGCAGGCGGGTCCGACGGGCGCACTCGGCTATGGCGGCCCGGCGCTCGCCTATGCGCCACCGGCTCAAGCTGGCGTGCCGTTCCCGACCAAGGCGGCCGTTGCCACTCCTGAGCCGGCCTTCAACGGCACTATCTGGGCGCAGGGCTTCGGCGGCTGGAGCGACTACGACAGCGGCACCAACACCGCCAGCGTCGATGCCACCATTGGCGGCATCATTTCCGGCGCCGATGTGAAGGTCGACGACTGGCTTCTTGGCGCGGCGCTGGGCTATTCCCAGTCGAGCGCCGACACTGACGCGCTGGCGAGTTCGTCCGACGTCGACAGCCTGCTGCTCGCTCTCTACGCCGGCACCAGCTCCGGTCCCTGGAATCTCCGCCTCGGCGCCAGCTACGCCTTCAACCAGATCGACGCGTCGCGCACCATCGCCTATCCCGGTTATGCCGAGCAGGCGAACGCGGACTATGACGGCGGGACAGCGCAGGTCTTCGCCGAGATCGGCTACGGCTTCGCCGTTCAGCAACTGGCGATCGAGCCATTTGCCGGGCTCGCTTATGTCCATCTCCACACGGACAGCTTCAGTGAGACCGGCGCCTCCGCTGGCCTGACGGGCTCATCAAGCTCGATGGATGCCAGCTACTCTTCGCTTGGTCTGCGCGCGGCGACAACGCTGGAACTGTCCAACGGCGTCGCGCTTCAGCCGCACGCGGCTGTTACATGGCAGCACGCATTTGGGGACATCACTCCGGAAACCCAGATGGCGTTTCTCAGCGCACCCGGCGCGAATTTCACCGTGGCTGGCGTGCCGCTCGCCGAGAACACGGCGCTTGTGGAAGTCGGCGCCGACCTGCAACTGACCGAACAGGTCAGCGTCGGTGTGTCCTACCTCGGCCAGTTCGCTGACAGCGTGACCGTGAATGCGCTGCAGGCCAATCTGCGGTGGCGTTTCTAGTCAGTTTGCGCCCGCGGAAGGTCCCATCTGTGATCCGGGAAACCTCCTTTCCGGAAATCCCTGAGTGGTCGCAAGGGCGCTGACGGCAGACAGTCTGAAACCGGCTCCAGGAAAGCGGGGCCGGCACAACCTGCCCAGGTGCCCATGAAGACCAGTCGCGGGCTGCAAGCGCGATAGCGAACCCGAGCCCGGCAGCAGCCAAGTCGAGGGCTTTGCGCTTCCTCGCCATTATCGCAAAGGGGGCGAGCGAGATGGTTGAGGTTTGGCCAGAAAGTCCGTCAGCAAGCATTAAGAGCCGATCGAGATATGGATCCTGATAAAAAAATCAGGGCACTCCATGCGCGCCGACCTGCTCGCGAGACTGTTGAAAGCAGAACGGTATGGCATAATGAAAGTCGTTGCGGGATTATGATCTCAGGCCGCAGAGTGGAGTGTGACAGTGGTACAATTTCGGCGCGCAGAAGCCGGGTGCTTTGGGCGGTGTGCCTTTTGGTTGGTCTTCGCCGCCGCAGCTCCTCTAGCGGCTCAGCCAGCGCAAGCGCAGAGCTGGCAAACCTGCATCGAGGCGATCACCCAGACTCAACACGATCTGAAGCAGGTGCTGCCGAAGCCCAAGCAGCCGCAGACCCAGCCCCAGTCCATCGCGGCGCAGGATTCCAAGGAGCCGACGCCGGAATCCTTGGCGGCCGCCGGGCTGCAACCGCCGCAATCCGGTCCCGAGGCGGCGTTGAACCAGGCGCTGAACCTTCAGGCCGCAGGTGATGAGGCGGGTTGCATGAAGGCGGTAACCGAGGCCCGCACCCTGGCGGGTCTCAAATAGACGGCACGGGCGTGAGGCGTACCGCGCTACATCGGTGCAAATGGGCCTGCGGCGTGCCTGCGCCGCCGGCCCGGATCGCCTGACAGCGCGTCAGAACGCGATGCTTCCGCCGCCGCCGATGGCGTAATCGCTTCCGCCCGCATACCAGGTGTCCTGATAGAAGGCCGATGCCCTGAACGACGGCGACAGGTTCACATGCAGCGCGGCACCGATGGTGTTCTGCGTGACGTAGTTTCCGGCGATGTAGTTGCGATTCTCCGGGAGGTAGGTGAGAACCGCATAGATTGAATCGAAGGGGTGCAGTACGGCGGTCACATTCAGTCCGCTGACAGCCTGGGGCTGATAGTACTGTGTTTGTGTCACTTCCGTCGTTTCGTCGAATTCGCCGAAGGCGTAGCCGATCTGGAGCTGCGGCAGCCAGGAAGCGATCTTGAGGCTGACCCGCGGCGTGACCTGCGAGAACGAGCCGAGTTCATAATCCTCGAAGGTGAAATTTGCCCCGAAGGCGACCCACTTCTCGCCGTTGATCTCGACCGGCAGGGTGTATTGCGGGGAAACATACGCCGCCCACTGATAGGTATATTGCGTGTGTATTCCAACGCCGACCATGGCGTTCAGGCTGAAATCCTCGGTCGGCGAATAGCCGACGCCGCCGACGAAGTTCCACAGCGAGATCGACGATTGCTCTTGATAGAGCTGCTGGCCGAGCAGTTTCCAGGTGTCGTCGATGCGATAGGTGGCCTGCGCCGCCTCGGTATAGAGGTCCGCCAAGGGCGGGCCGCTGGTCCAGCTCTGCACGTTGCCCGACAGCGTGAACGGCAGCGGCCCGGTCTGCGTGCTCAGCCCCACCTGATCCGCCGCAGCCTGGAGATGACGGGTATTGCCGAAGAAATGCGTCATGCCGGTCGATGCATCGCTACTGGCCGCGCTGGCGCTCACGCCTCCGCTCTCCTGAGCGAAGGCGTGTCCGGAGGCGAGGACAAGGCCCACCAGGGCCAGTGCGCTTGGACAGGGCAGCCACGCCGACGATCGTTGCATCGCCAGTCTACCGGTCGGCCTTGGGCGGGAAGAACCACTTCCCGTCCTTTATAGGCAGGAACGAGCCATCATCGACACCGACTTCCGCCGTAATCAGATCATTGGTCAGCTTGTTGAGCCTGAGGAGAAGGTCCCCGTTTGTCTTGGTGTCCAAGGCAAGGTTGTTCATCTCCTCCGGGTCTTCCTGAAGGTCGTAGAGCTCGACATCGTTCTTGGCGAGCAGGTCGTCCAGCGTCGTCGGCGTGTTGAAGTCGGTCTGGCCGAAATAACGCGAGAAGCGGTAGCGCCCGTCGAAGATGCTGCGAATGCCGACCCGCTCAGCAAAGTTCGGGTCGTTCTTGAGGTAGGTCTGGACCTTCTCATCATTGGTGACCTTGCCCGAAAACGTCATTTGCACGAAGTGCTCGGCCCAAGTCACGTCCTGGTAGGACAGCATGTTGTAGTTGAACAAAGCCGCTGGCCGGACCTCGTCGACCTTGGCGCTGGCGCCCTTCTTCAGCAGGCTGGAGAGGTCATGGCCTTTGAGGCCATCGGCGGCCTTGGCCTGTGCGGCAGGATCGGCGCCGGTCAGCGCGATGAGGGTCGGGGCAAGATCGAGCTGCGAGGTGATAGCCGGGCAGACGACTCCGCCGGGATAGGCGGGGTGATAGATGATGAGCGGGACATGGTTCTGCTCCTTGTAGGTGCAGTTGCCCTTGCCGCGCATCTGATGGTGGCCGCCGAGTTCGCCATGGTCGGCGTTGAACACAACGATGGTGTTCTTGTCCATCTTGTTGTCGGCCAACGCCCGGAGGACGCTCATGACCTGGTTGTCGCAGTCGCGGATGCAGTTGTAGTAGTAGTTGCGCAGCACATGCCAGCGACGGTCCTCGTCGGGCCATGCGCCGACCATCATGTCCTGGATCTGCTGGTAGATGCTGTGCGCTTTCGGGCGACCAGGCGCATCAAGAGGTTGGCTGCGGTTGGCCGGCAGCGGCAACTCGTCCCAACGTTCCTGATAGAGCGCGTCGTTGGGTGTGGGGAAGATGTCGATCGCGGCATTCTTGCCCTGCACGACCTGACCCGGCAGATCCGAGTTGATATACATCACATCGTGCGGATTGACGAAGTTGACGGCGAGGAACCAGGGCTGTCCCTTGGCGCGCAAATCCTCGCCCTCTCGGCGCATCCAGCTCGCCACCCGGTCGGCGGTGAAGCCGTCGAAGGTGTAGCCGCCAAGTCCGCTGTCGATCAGGTCGCCGACGCCGAAGAAGCCATCGAAGCCGTAGCTCTGGATGATCTCCCGATAGTCGGCCATCGGCGCATCGACCGCGACCTTGGTCTGGTCAAGATTGGCGCTCATGTGCCACTTGCCCTGATAGGACGAGTAGTAGCCGAGCTCGCTCATGCGATGGCCGATCGTCTTGATCGAGGTCGAGAGATCGGGCTGCCAGAGGTAGTTCAGGTTGTCGAAGACGCCGGAGTGCTGGATGTGCTCGCCGGTGTAGATGACCGAGCGGGCGGGGGAGCACACGCACGACGCCGCCTGGTGATTGGCGAAGGTAACGCCCTTCGCCTTCAGCATCTCCCGGGCCGGCACCGGAAAGGGCCATTTCGGAAAGAAGTGCTCCTGATCGACCAGAATGAAGAGAATGTTGTAACCACCTGGCGGCGAATCCGGCGCTGTGATCGGGACAGCGGCCTCGGCCGGCGCAGTCGCCGCCTCCGCCGCGGCAGTCGAGGTACCCGAAATCAGGTTGGCGCTGAGGATCGTGGCCGTTCCCTTGCCGAGCAGGTCGCGTCGGGAAATACCGCCAGGCTTGTCGTCTTGGGACATCAGTATCGGCCTCTTAAGAACGCAGGCAGGAAGGGGTGGCGAGTACGGGTGCCGGCTTTTGAGGTCCGGCCTCCGCGTGACGGCGCAGCGGACGGGGTCACCTCATCAGGAACTGCACAAACGCTGCCAGTGACGATGCTCTCGCGGGACGCGGTTCGCCTCGCAATCGGAACGGGCTTGGCCATTCAGCGCCATGAAGCAGGACTTTCCCTCGACATAGGCCTGACAGAAGGACCGGTCGCTGCCGTCAAAGGCCATGAAGCAGTTCTTCTTCGAACAGATCTCGGGAAGCAGCTGGGCACGAAGAGGAAGCGTTGCGACGCCCAGGACGAGTATCAAAAAGGCGAGAAAGGTCTTCATGCGGGAACTCTTCGATCGAAAGAGTAATTCGAGAATATGTGCCTCACGCCTTGTGGCGGATGGTCCCGTTCATCATCGCCATATCGACCTTCGCCTTGTGGATATCGTGCGGATCTCCCTCAAGTATGTTGCGGTCGAGAATGATCAGGTCGGCGAGCTTCCCCACCTCGATCGAGCCCAGTTGGTGGTCCATCCGCAGCTGATACGCGGCGCCGAGTGTATTGGCGTGGATCGCTTCCTCGACCGTCAGCCTCTCATCGGATGGGCTCAGCACCGGCGCGTCCTTCAGGCCGATGAGTTGCCGGGTGACGCCTACCTGGATCGACTTCAGCGGCTCATAGGTCGAAAAATAGCCCGCGGCCGGCCAGTCTGTCCCGAACGAGACGCGGCCGCCTTGCTTCAGGACCGTCTTGGTGCGGTACATCCGGCTGGCGCGTGGCTCGCCATAGCGGGCCACCATGTTCTGCAACGTGTCCGGGTCGGCCGAGGACCAGTTCGCCGAGAATTGGGCGATGACCCCGAGCTTGGCAAAACGCGGGTTGTCGCTGTCCTCGACATAGACCAGATGCGCGATGGTGTTTCGTCGGTCTCGCGCCGGATTGGCGGCTATCGCCTTCTCGATCGAATCGAGCGCCACCCGCGCCGTGCGCTCGCCGCAGGCATGGATATGCACGTCGAAGCCGGCCGCATCGACCATGCCGACAAGCTGGTGCCACTGATCCTCGGTGAAGGGCGAACCGCCGGTTGAGTCGGGCATGTCGGCATAGGGCTCGATCAGCCACGCGGTGTAGCCCCCCTGCGAGCCGTCACCGATGATCTTCACCGTGTCGACTTTGACCAGCTCGCTGCCGATCCGCTTGCGGATGTCGGTCAGCGTTTCAACCACCTGGTCGATCGGGGGGGGACTTCACCGAATAGGACGCCGAGACGCGGAACGGCAACACGCCGCGCTTCTCCGCATCTTCATAGAGCGCGAACATCGCACCTTGGTCGCTGCCGATGGGCGGCACGCCGGCGTCGAATACGGTAGTGATGCCGGCAGCAGCGGCCTTGGGCAGCCAGCCTTCCAGCAGTCGGGCCATGGTCTGTGCCGAGATCGGCTCGACCGCGTTCACCAGGCTCAGCACCGCGTTCACTTCCAGCACATAGCCGGTCGGGTCACCCTTCTGGTCGCGGGCGTAATAGCTGAAGCGCGGGATGGGATCGGGCGTGTCGCGATTGACGCCGGCCATCTCCAGCGCCTTCGAATTGGCCCACAGGCTATGCCCGTCAATGGCGAAGAAGAAGGCCGGCCTGTCCGGCAGGATACGGTCCAGCTCTGCCCGATTGGGGCCCTCGGGTGGGAACATGTCGACCCGCCAGCCAAAGCCGCGGATCGGGCCAGTGGGATGCTCCTTGGCGTAGCCCGCGATGGCCGCCAGCACCTCGTCGAGATTAGCGAGCTGGAGATCGAGGCCGGACGTCAGGAATGCACCCAGGAAGGGATGGGTGTGACCCTCGACAAAGCCCGGCATCAGCAGGCGGCCCTTCAGGTCCACCATCTGCGTCTTCGGTCCGGCCAAAGCCATCGCCCCGGCTTCATCACCGACATGGACAATGGTCTTGCCCTTCACAGCAACGGCCTTCGCCCAAGGTGCGGAGCCGGCAACGGTATAGACGCGTCCATTGTGGAACACGTAATCGGCAGCGCCGTCCGCCGCGCCTTGGGCGAACACTTCGCTTGCACGGAAGACCGACGTCATGGCCGCCGCGGCAGTGAGGCCGGCACCGGCTCGCAAAACAGCGCGCCGGCTGGTGCCGCCGCTTCTGCTCATCGTGACGGGGTTTCCAAACTTTGAAAAATGGGGGGCCCAGTCACACGCGATACACATCGACGACTCCTTGATGCCCTCAACAGGCACACCAAACACAGATGGTATTCTGCAACGCCTAGTATCGATGGGTCGCCGATACTTCGTTTTATAAATGGAATGATTACTATGTCTGCGAAAGGAAGCAACGTTGAAATAATGATGTCCGCGTAAATTATTGCGTTGTCTATTATTTACATACATTAATTGTGAATTGGCGTAATCGTCCCCGAGCCGGCGGCATCAGGTCGGCCGCTTGCCGCGTGTTACAACGAATGCCGCGAAAGTGGCGCAAACCGCTGCGGCGAAGAAGGCCAGTCCGTTGCGCGACCACTCCATTGCAAAGCCGGCAATGAGTGGGCCAAGGAGCGCCCCAAGTCCCCACATCAGCCCCATGGCCGCATAGATGCCAACAAGCTCCGTTCCCTTGAAGCGACTTCCGACCACACTCAGCATCAGCGTGTAGATGCCCACGAATGCCCCGCCCCAGATGAACAACAAACCGTAGGTAAGCCATGGACTGCCAAGCGCGAATGGCCAGGCCAGTGCGCCGAGGGCCGCGATCATGGCGAGCGCCACGACCAGCGTGATGCGGTCGATCGTGTCGCCGAGCCAGCCGATCGGCAGTTGCAGCATGATGGCGCCGATCATCATTACCGACATCAACCGTGTCGCGTCCGCTTCCGGCCAGCCGAGATTCACGGCGTAGATCGCCAGGAAGGACAGGCCGGATGTCTCGAGAGCGGCGTTCAGCATCGTCGCCGAGATCGCAACGGGGGCGAGCCGCATGAAGCGCAGCGGGCTGCCGGTGACCGGTTCGTCGAAGACCGGGACCTGCACTTTCGGCGAAGCCACCAGAGCCGCCGCCGCCAGTGCGATACCCGCGCCGACGAGGTAGGGTGCAAAGCCTGACGTGCCCACCAGCGACAGAATGATCGGGCCCAGCGCGAAGCCGATCGACAGCGCCGCCGTATAGGTCGCCATGGCGCGGGCGCGTGTCGACTCACTGCTTAAGCTGTTGGTCCAGACCTCGGACAGCACGAAAAGCGTCTCCGACGCCATGCCGAGCATCAGCCGCAGAACGAACCACAAGACGATGAAGGGCAGGGCCGGGAAGCTCGCCAGCACGGTGGCGGCGGTCCCCAGCGCGATGATGACGAGGCGGCGTATCCCGTACGCCGCCACGAAACGCGGAAGACACACCGCGACGACCAGCACGCCCACGGCATGCATCGCCGCGTTCGCGCCAATCAGCGCTTCGCTGCGACCTTGCTGGACCAGGCTGAAGGCGATCAACCCTGCGCTGAGGCTGTAGGTCAATCCAAACATGGTGGCCGTTGCAATAACGGCCCCGCGCGAGAACAGCAGCGATGCACCAGGCGAAGACTCGTTCACGCCGCCGCCCCGGTGCTTCCTGCTCTGTCCTGCCATAGGCGCCGCAAAAATCGGCTGAGGCTCGCACTCCAACTGACGTCCTGCTTCTCGACGATCCGCGCCATGGTGCGCGCGTAGTCCAGCACGAGCCCCGGCGTCCATGTGCTCAGATAGGCACGGCTGCGAAGCGTGGCGCCGATCCACACATCCGGGTTTGCAAGCAGGATGACCAATTGCAGCCAGGGCGAGCGCGTCGCGAGCGAGCCCTCCAGTGCGGCGTCGAGCGCCTGCGCCACCACCACCGAACAGTTCCGGTTGGTGAGATTGTAGGTGTTGTCCTGCCGGTAGCCGGCCCAGAAGGCCCGCAATCGCCTAGGGTTGAAGTTGCGGAACTCGACATGGGCGTCGGCCGCGCACCATTCGCCGACTTCATAGGCATAAGACGGCTGAAACCGACCTTCGACATCATTCTCCGGCGTGCCGCGCAGGGCGGTGACGAAGTCGGCGGTTGAGCGGTCCAGCTCAACCGCCGGATAGTGGCTGATGTAGAGCGAGGGCAGCATCTCCATCGAGGCGTGGCCGGTGGAGATCACGCCCTTCGCGTCGATAGCAGCAACGTAGCGGTCGATGACCGGCAGGTGTTGCGCCACTGCGGCGGATCCAGCCGGGGTCCAGACGTGCACGGTCAGTGGATTCTCCACCAGCTCGGTCTCTTGATCATCGACCAGGACGGGCGCGTTGGCGTACCAACCCCGCGTGGCAAAGATTGGCAAGGAGAGTATTGCCGCTTCGTTTTCGAGCGTTCGGAACATCAGGCTGAACCTGATCAGCATCCACCCCCTGAGGGCAAAGATCAGTCCGACGCAGAGCGGGATGCTGCGCTCGAGTGGCAGCGGCCATCCGGTGAAGAAAAGGACCGCGAAGGCAAGCTCAACCGAACCGTAAAGCGCGCGGCTCCGCCAGTCAGGCAAATGCACCAGCAGCCCGATGCCGATGCGCCCGATACCGTCGACAAGAAAAACCACGCAAAATAACGCCGCGAGGATTCTCTCACTGTGGCCCGGCCAATGGATGACGACCGCGCCGATGGCGATGAGCGCTATGGCCCGAGCAAAGGTGAGCGCGCGCGCGACCAGATGGGTGTGGTCCAACAAACGCAGGGCATTGCCCAGGCCCATGAATATGAAAACGAAGCCGACCACCCTCCCGGCAACGACGACAATGCCGCTGGAGGCGTGAAACGCCAGGAAAATCGCGCCGGCTATAAGTGCAGCGCCTAGAACGCCAAGAACGTACCAGCGTGCCCTGAAGGCTTCCGCCCCGATGAGCAGAAACGACAGCTTAAACATGGGGGGACTCTAAGGCCGACGAGCAGGCAAAATCCGCTTAACTCACGCAAGGTATGCGAAAGTGCAACGCTGCGAAAGCCCTTCGATGGGGCATTCGTTCGACGGCATCGCGGGCTCACGCTCGACGCTGGAGGAGTTCAGTACGCCGCCATATTGAGAGGCTTTGGTAGTGAGCGTGTGGCCGGAATTTGCTGACGGCACAGGGAGCGGACCTTCCACGGGTCCGCTATGGGGCAACTCCGGAAGGCTAGGTCTGCTTTAGCCTCAAATTGACGGTGCATGCCGGCAATTTGAGGCCCAGAAGACGCGCGCCGCAACCACGCGGACATAGGTGTTGCAAGGAAGTGCCGCAAGGGAACTTATCGGCACATTGGAAGGATCTTTATAATTGAGCCCCTGTCGATTTTCTCTCGTCTCTGCGCGCCCGCGCAATGTCGGTAGGGTGGAGGCGATTGCGGCTGACTCTGAGTCGTTCTGACGCAGCCGGCCAGTACGCGCTGGGGTCCATCGCTGGGGTCTATTGGGGGGCATGGCCATTTTCAAGCCAATGATTATCGAGTAAAACAAATGACATTTGGACATAAAGATATGACGGTGCGCCAACAAAGACTAAACTGCGAACATTTATGTCATTGATGTTGCAATAGTCTAGCCGGCGTGGACGGGGATGCCGGTGCAGCCCTCGTTTATAGCCTTCGCCGTGATCACCCGAGGCGAATCATCGCCGCGACGACCATAAGATCGGCAGATATCGATAACCTGTACCACCGGCCGGCTGGAAGGGCCGACCGGTGCGGGTTGCTCAGGCCGCCAATGGCCTCAGAGGGCCGCAAGTTCAGTGACGAACTTGGTGCGCAGGAACGCATCCAGTCCTTCAATGCCACTCTCGGACCCGTAGCCCGACTCGTTCACACCGCCAAAAGGCGTCTCGGGCGTTGAAACGGCCATGTGGTTGACCCCGACGAGGCCAGCGTCGAGCGCCTCCTCGGTGCGCGCGGCCAGAGCGCCGGAGCGGGTGAACACGAAGGAGGCCAGGCCGTAAGGCAACGCGTTCGCCCGCTCGATCACCTCATCGAAGCTGGAAAAGGAGGTAAGCGGTGCAATAGGGCCGAAGGGCTCGCTTGACATGATTGCCGCATCGGCCGGAACGTTTGCGAGTACGGTCGGAGCAAAGAAATGCCCTTGATTACCGATCCGTCGTCCACCCAGCTTCAGCTCCGCGCCCTTGGTCACCGCATCGTTCACCAGATCTTCCATCACCGCGAGGCGGCGGCGGGCGATCATTGGGCCCATCTGGGTGCCTGCGTCGAGGCCGTTGCCGACCTTAAGCGTCGAGGCGAGTTCGACGAAGCGCTCGACGAAGGGGTCGTAGAGTGAGTCATGGATAAAGAAGCGCGTCGGCGACGTGCAGACCTGCCCGGCATTGCGGAACTTGAAGGCGACCAGCGTGCGAGCAGCGAGATCAAGATCCGCATCGCCATGGACGATGACCGGCGCATGACCGCCCAGTTCCATCGTGCAGCGCTTCAGCGTATCGGCCGATAGCCGGGCGAGCTGCTTGCCGACAGCGGTCGAACCGGTCAGCGTCACCGCCTTCGGGATCGGCGAGGCCAGCAGCACCTGGCTGACATGGGCGGGCTCACCGAAGACGAGGTTCAGCACGCCCGCCGGCAGCCCGGCCTCCTGGAAACAGCGCGCTATGGCAACAGCCGTGCCGGGCGTTTCTTCCGCAGGCTTGATGATGATCGAGCAGCCCGCGCCTAGCGCGCCGGAAATCTTGCGGATGACATTTGAGGACGGGAAGTTCCACGCTGCGAAGGCGACGACGGGGCCGACCGGCTCCTTCAGCACCATTTGGCGCACATTCGCCATGCGGGCGGGTACGATGCGACCATAGGCGCGCTTGCCCTCTTCCGCGTACCAGCGTGTGGCGTCGGCGGCGAACTGCACCTCTGGCACCGCCTCGGCGACAGGCTTGCCATTCTCGAGCGTGAGTAGCCGGCCGATGCGCTCTTTGCGCGCCTCGATGAGATCGGCAGCCTTCATCATCAGCGTATAGCGCGCCTGCGCGGTCATCGCCTTCCACGTCCTGAAGCCGCGTTGCGCGGCCTCCAGCGCGCGGGCGAGATCGGCGTCTGACGCGTGGGGAACGGATCCAAGCACGGCTCCGGTCGCCGGGTTTTCCAGGGCTTCGCTCTTGCCTTCGGAGCCCTGGCACCATTCGCCATCGATCAGCAGCTCGATGGTCTCGTCGTAATGTGAAAGGTCGGTCATGATTGTCTCCAGGCCCGGGAATGATGCGGGTCGATAATCGATCTCAGCGGCAGAGGAAGCCGTCCGGCAGGGGGTCGCCTTGCGCGAGCACGAAGCGGTGCTCGCCCGTGATGTGAGCCAGCCCGACGATGTGCGGCTCGATGGCGTCCGTGCGCCCTTCGATCGCGCGTGCGGTGGCGGTGAAGTCGACGTCGAGGATATTGCGGGTGCGGATCGGCTGCTTGAGCTCGATCTCGCCGCGCGCCACCATCTGCGCTAGACGGGCCGAGGAACCGGTGCCGCAGGGCGAACGGTCGAATTTGTTGGATTCGAGCACAACGAGTTGGCGGCTCACCACGCCCTGGCCGTCGGCCTGCGTCTCGTAGAACAGGATGGAATCGATCGGCCGGGCGACACCCGCGATGCCGCCTTCGGTGATTTTCGCGTTCAACGCCGCCTTCAGTGCCGCGCCGGTCGCCATGGCGTGGGATACGCCAGCGGGCGCCAGCACCACCTCGGCGGCGTGGGCTTCGACCAGCCCGTACCAGTTTCCGCCCCAGGCCACATCCACCGACACGTTGACCCCGCCGGCGTTGAGGGTCACGCCTGAAGCCGCGACATGAGCGGGGACGTTCTCGAAGGTGACAGTGGCAACGGCACCGTCCCTGCGTTGGACATGGACGGTGATGACCCCGGCCGGCACCTCCAGCGTGAAGGAACTCGTCGGCTCCTCGGACGCTCCGATCAGGCCCATATGGTCGAGCGTCACGGCCAGGCCGATGGTCGCGTGGCCGCACATCTCCAGATATTTGTAGCTGCCGAGGAAGAAGGCGCCGAAATCGGCCCGCGTGCTCTCGGTCATTACCACGCCTACCATCGCCGCATGGCCGCGTGGCTCATGGAGCAGAAAGGTGCGCAGCGGGTCGAAGCGGGCGCGGAAATCCTCCGCCCGCGCCTCGACCGTGTCGCCTCGCAGCGGGGGCACGCCGCCGGTGACGACGCGGGTGGGATGGCCCGCCGTGTGGCTGTCGATGGTCGAGATCCAGCGCCTGATTGCCATGTTGCCTCTCCCCCTAGCGGCCGGACTTGATGGTGTCGGCAATTTTCTCGCCGGCCATTACCGTCGTCAGCATGGTGTTGGCGCTGATCACCGCCGGCATGATGGAGGCATCGACCACCCGTAGCCCCTCGACGCCGATCACACGCGCCGCGCTGTCAACGACGGCGCGCGGATCCTCCGGGCGGCCGATCCGGCAGGTACCGGAGGCATGCCAGCTGCCGCAGGCGTTTTCGATGATCCATTCGCGCAGCGCCTGAGGCGAGCCCATCATCTCGCGCGCCTTCAGGCCGGGCGTTATGACGTTTTCGATCATCAGCCTGCGGGAGAGCGACCCAGTGCCCATGATTCCGGCCGCCATCAGCGTCATGAACCAGTTGGTACGGCTCACGGCGCCGAGTTTGCGCACCCGCTCGGAGAAGGTGGCGGGGAAGATGTTCTCGATCACCCCATCCATCGCCGGATCGTTCACGATGCCCCACAGCCGATGCATGCCATCCTCGAGCCGCTTGAGATCACGTTCGTCGGAAAGCTGGCGGAAATTGACGAAGGGCGCGGTCTCGGCATCGCGTCCATTCAGCTTCACTTCGCCGGTGGAATAGGGCCGGTTCACGCACACGAGGATCGAGGCCAGCCGCCGGCCGAGCGGATGCCAGGCCGCGCGGTTGGAGGGCAGCACGAACATGTCGCCCGGCGTGGTGTCCGGCAGCCCGGAAGTGTAGCGGTAGCCGAGCTGGATATGGCGACGCTGCGTCGCGGGAAGACGGGCGGATTTCGGCAGATAGGCCGCGAAGGCCACCATAGGGTGATCCTGCAAATTCTGCCCGACCCCTGGCCGATCGGCCCGTACGTCGATGCCGAACTCCTTGAGATGTGCCGCCGGGCCGATGCCGGCGCGCATGAGATGGGTGGGTGTCTGAAGCGCACCGGTGGAGAGGATCACCTCTCCCGCCTTCAGCGTGACCGGCCCACCAGGTCCGACCGCCGTGAGGCCGGTGACGCGGATGCCCTCGAACAGCAGCTCCTTCATCTCCGTTTCGGGCAGAATGGTGAGATTGGGCCGTGCGCGCACGTCGCGGGTAAGATAGGCGCGGGCGGTCGAGACCCGCTGACCGTCGACATTGTTGATGGTCATCGGGAAATAGCCGTCGTCGAAGACGCCGTTATGGTCCCGGATATTAGGTACGCCCTTCTTGTCGAGCACCGTCGCCACGGTCCTGGCGAAAGGTGACCAGTCCTTCTCGGGAACGCGGCGCAGCGGCAACGGGCCGTGGCTGCCGTGGAGCTGGCTGTCGCCATAGTCGAGATCAGTTTCGAGCTTGCGGAAATAGGGCAGGACGTCGTCCCAGCCCCAGCCTTCGGCCCCTTCCTCGCGCCAATGGTCATAGTCCCACGGCACGCCGCGAAAGGAGAACTGTCCGTTGATCGAGGTGCCTCCGCCCATAACCCGCGCCTGTTCGTAGCGCCGGCCCGGCACGCCGGGCTTGGGATCGGTGAGGTGGATGGCGAGGTTCTGCCAGTGATAGAGCCGGTTGAAATAGGCGACGATGGGGTACGCATCGAGCGTATCGGCCGGCTCGGCGCCGGGCGGCGTGTCGCGCCCGGCCTCGATGAGCGCGACCTTGAGGTTCGAGGCTTCGGACAGCCGGCTCGCCAGCACGGCACCGGCGGCGCCGCCGCCGACGACGATGTAGTCATATGCGTGTTCGGACATGATCTCAGCCGTGATTGAGCCAGACGGTCTTGAAGCGCAGGAAGCCCTCAAGCCCCGCGCGCCCCATCTCCTTGCCGAAGCCGGAGCCGGCGAAGCCGCCTTGAGGGGTTGCGAAATCGGGCTGGCGGCCATGGCCGTTTACCCAGACCGTACCGGCGTTGAGGCGTGCCGGCAGCGCGAGCGCCTTGGCAGCGCTGGTCGTGTAGAGGCTGGCGGCCAGCGCGTAGCTGGGATGGTTGGCCATGGAGAGCGCCTCCTCCTCGTCGTCATAGGCGTAGACGGACAGCACCGGACCGAAGAACTCCTCCCGGAAGCCGACCGAGGTGTCGGGC
This sequence comes from Ancylobacter pratisalsi, assembly GCF_010669125.1. NCBI lineage: Bacteria > Pseudomonadati > Pseudomonadota > Alphaproteobacteria > Hyphomicrobiales > Xanthobacteraceae > Ancylobacter > Ancylobacter pratisalsi. The sequence goes on along the minus strand of NZ_CP048630.1, from coordinate 4,542,040 downwards.
ACGCCGGCGAGCACAGTCGGCTCCACGTAAGCACCGGCATTCATGTTGGCGCAGCGCCGGCCGCCGGTGAGAACGCTCGCACCGTCCGCGACCGTCTCCGCGATCATGCGGTCGATGCGCGCCGCCTGCTTCTCGCTGATGATCGGCGGCAGGCTCGCCCGTGTGTCCCAAGTGGGGCCGGCGATCCGCTCCTGCGCGAGGGCGATGATGCGCCCGGTCAGATCGTCGAGCAGCCGGCGCGGCGCGATCAGCCGGGAACCGGCGGTGCAGACCTGGCCGGCATTGGCGAGGAAGCCGCCGGCGATGGTCGCCGCAAGCGCATCGAGGTCATGCGCGTCGTCCATAACCAACTGGGGCGTCTTGCCGCCGAGTTCTAGGGTCAGCGGTTTGGTGCCGGTCATCGCCGCATCCGCCATCACCCGCGCACCAGTGGCGGAGGAGCCGGTGAAGGTGATCTTGCCGATGAGGGGATGCCGCACCAGCGCCGAGCCGGTAGGACCCGCCCCTTGGATCACGTTGAACACCCCGGCGGGCAGGCCCGCTTCGATGGCGAGTTCGGCCAGCCGCACCGCCGAGGACGGCGTGAGTTCCGAGGGTTTGAGGACAACCGCATTGCCGGTGGCGAGGGCGGGGGTGGACTTCCAGATAGCGTTGATAGCCGGGAAGTTGAACGGCGCGATGGCGGCGATGACGCCATAGGGCTCGGGCCTGAGAAAAGTGCTGCCGCTGTTCGCCCCGGCGATCAGCGTACCCTCGATTTTGTCCGCCCATTCGGCGAAATAGCGCACCGCGCCGGCCGCCCGGACCAGATCGCGGGTGACGACATCGGCTACGGGCCGCGTGGTCGTCGCCGCTTCCAGCCGGGCTAGCTCGGTACGATGGGCGTCGATCAGGTCGGCCCACGCCTTGAGCACCCGCGCCCGGTCGAGCGGCCCGGCGGCGGCCCAGCCGGACTGCACGCGCGCTGCCGCCGCGCTGCGCACCGCCGCGTCCACCAGCGCCTCGTCCGCCGCGCGGATGGTGCCAATGGCGGCGCCATCAGAGGGACGGACGAGCGCGATCTCGGCGCCATCGCCGGTGACGCGCAGCCCGCCGATCAGGTGATCGGTGAGGGCAACGACGCTGTTTGGGTCGAAATCGTGGGACATGTGCCTCTCCTGAACCCGTCCGCTCAGACGCCCGTCAGACGGAAGCCCTGCTGGAACGGGTCGTGGGGATCGAGGAAGAAATTGAAGCTGCCGGTGAGATAGGCCGAGCCGGTCACGGTGCAGCGGATCGCCGGAAGCTCGCCGACGGTGGCTTCACCGTGGATCTCGCCGGTAAATACGGTGTCGAGGATGCCGGCATGGCGGAAGGTGTCGCCGACCCTCAGCTCGCCCTTGCCGTGCAGCATCGCCATGCGGGAAGCGGTGCCCGTGCCGCAGGGCGAACGGTCGATCACGGTCGGCGGGCAGACCACGACGTTCTTGCCGTCGAAGCGCACGCCGTCACCCTCGCCGATGATCTCGATCTGGTAGATCTCGTTCACATGGGCGAGCGTTGGGTGCTGGACCGGGATGTCCTTCAGCCCGGCGCGCAGTTCGGCGGCCGCGCTGACGAGGGCCCAGGCATTGTCCGTGGTCAGGTCGAGACCGAGGTCCGAACCCTTGACGATGAGGTAGAAGTCGCCGCCAAAGGCGATGTCGGCGCGTACCTTGCCGAAGCTCTTGGTCTCCACCATCACATCGCGCTGGTAGAGGAAGCTCAACGGCATCTCCAGCGTGACGGCGACGGCGCGGCCGCTCTCCACCTGCACCCGTGCCGGCACGACGCCGGCCGGGGTGTCGAGCCGCACCAGCGTCTCGCCTTCCTGGGCGGTGATGTAGCCGGCCTCCACCGCGATGGTCGCCACAGCCATGGCGCAGTGGCCGCACATGGGGGGGTAGGTGTCCGGCTCAAGGATGAGCATGCCGATATCGGCATCAGGCGAGCAGGCCTCGGTGAGCACGGCGGCCGGCATGTTGAAGGAGCCGCGCGGCTCGAACAGCACGAGCTGGCGCAGCCAGTCGCGGCTCATGAGATCGGCGCGTTTCTCCACCATGGTCGCGCCGCGGATCGGCCCGAAACCGGAGGTGATGAGGCGCAACGGGCAGCCGGCAGTGTGGGAATCGATGCCCTGAATGATGCGGGTCGAGCGCATGATGTGTGTCCGTTCAGGCGAGCGTGTTGATGATGGCGGCCACGTCGGCGTCGGCGAGGATCTTCGCCACGCTGGCTTGCTGCGCGTCGGTGAAGGGCAGCAGCGGCTCGCGCGGAATGCCGACCGGCTGGCCGAGCGCGTTCATTGCCGCCTTGATGCCGGCATAGAAGCTGCCGCTCTTGAAACAGCGGTAGATGGCGAACAGCGCCGGCTCCAGCCGGTCCGCGGTTACGGCATCGCCCGAGGCGCAGGCGTCGAAATAGGCGCGCACGAGGCCGCCGGAGAGCTGGTGCGCCATGGCGACCACGCCGACTACGCCCAGCGGCAGCGAGGAGCGGATCATCGTCTCGTAGCCAACGAAGACGGCGAGCTCGCCCTTCACCTTCTGGCACAGCTCCGACACCTGCTGGATGTCGCCGGAGGAGTCCTTGATCGCCACCACATTGGGGATCTCGGCGAGGCGGGCCACCAGATCGGGGGTGATGTTGACACCGATGCGCACGGGGCTGTTGTAGAGCATCACCGGCAGGCCGGAAGCCGCGCAGATGCGACGGTAGAAGTGCTCGGCCTCGCGCAGGTCGGGCTTCGCGTAAATGGGGGGGAGGGCAAGGATGCCGTCGCAGCCAGTGGTCTCGGCAGCCCTGGTCAGCTCCAGCACCACATCGGTCTGCAGGTCGGAGACGCCCGCGATGACCGGCACGCGGCCATTGGCAACTTTCACTGTAGCCTCGAACAGTTTCACCCGTTCGGCGACACTCATGGCGTAAAACTCGCCCGTGGAGCCACAGACGATCAGGCCGTCGGCGCCGTTGGCGATATTCGCCTCGGCCAGCGCCTCGAAGCGCGGGAAGTCGACGGGCCCCTGGGGCAGGAAGGGCGTTACGAGGACACTGTGAATGCCGTGCCAGTTGGTCTTGGTCATGAGCGGTCTCGGTTCATAAAGGTCGGGACAAAAGGGTGGCGTGGCATGCCCGGAGGCATGCGGCGGGTGGCGAAGATGTGGCGAAGCGCCGTGCGGGCGCGTCAGCTATTCAGGAGCGGCCGCATCAGTTCGGCGGTGGCGTGGAAGCGGTTGACGAAGCCGCGCACCCGCTCATTGGTCGGATGCAGCAGCACCTCTTGTGGCGTGCCCTGCGCGGCGATGGCGCCCTGGTCGAGAAAGACCACACGTGTTGCCACCTCGAGCGCAAAGCCCAGCTCATGCGTGACGACCAGCATGGTCATGCCTTCACGGGCCAGCGTGATCATGGTGTTGAGAACTTCGCCAACCAGCTCCGGATCGAGCGCCGAGGTGGGCTCGTCGAACAGCATCAGCGACGGGCGCATGTTAAGGGCACGAGCGATGGAGACCCGCTGCTTCTGTCCGCCGGACAGACGGCCGGGCATGCGATCGGCGAAATCCGCCATGCCGACCTTGGCGAGCAGATCGAGTGCGCGAGCCCGATTGGTTGCCTCGCTCTCTCCAAGAACGGTGCGCGGGCCTTCCATCACATTGGCGAGTACGTTCATGTGCGGAAACAGGTTGAACTGCTGAAACACCATGCCGACCCGGCTGCGCATGGCGGCGACGTCGCGGGCGCCGATGCGGACATTGTCGCGCCCATCGGGCGCCCGATCAAAAATCGGTGCGCCGTCGATGACGATCCGGCCGGAGGAGGGCTGTTCAAGAAGGTTCACGCAGCGCAGCAATGTGGTCTTTCCAGAACCGGACGAACCGAGCAGCGCCACCACTTCGCCGGGATAGACGGTCAGATCTATGCCCTTGAGCACTTCGTGGCCGCCGAAGGACTTGCGGAGGTGGCGCATCTCGACCAGCGGCGCGGCATCGATGGGAAGACGGGTCATGGTTCGCGTCCTCTCAATGGCGGCGCATCTCGAGCCGACGCGCGAGATAGTTGGAGGGGATCAGGATGGCGAGGAAGATAAGGCCTACGACCGTGTAGACTTCCATCGGCCGGTAGGTGAACGAGGACACGTAGCTCGCCTGGTAGAGCAGGTCCGGCACCGTCAGCACCGAAAGCAGCGTGGTGTTCTTCATTTGGATGATGGTCTGGCCGGCCAGCGGCGGCACCATCTGGCGGAAGGCTTGCGGCAGGATGATGCGCTGCATCGCCTGCCAAGAGCGCATGCCCAGCGCTTTGGCCGCATCCGCTTGCCCGTGATCGAGGGACTGGATGCCGGCGCGCAGGATCTCGGCGTAATAGGCACCGCCATAAAGGCTGAGCGCGAGAATGCCGGCGGCCTGCTTGGTAATGTTGATGCCGGCAAAGATAGGTAGCGCGTAGTAACTCCACAGCAGCCACACGAGCAAAGGCACGTTGCGAAAGAACTCCACGAACATCATGCCGAGGAGACGCACTGCCTTCAGCGGCGAGAGCTGCGCCAATGCGATGACGAGACCGACAATCAGCCCCAGCACGCAGGTGAGCACCGTGTACTCCAGGGTGACCACGAGTCCCCAGGCGAACAGATGAACGTTTTGGGTGATGACCGACCAGTCGAACACGATTGGACAACCTTAGGACGAGGAGTTGAGCCGGTGCCGGCGGGAAGCCGGCACCGGGTGCCGACATCAGAAGTTGAACTCTGCCGGCAGCACGGAAAGGTCGATGCCGCGGGCTTCAAAGGCCTTGCGCAGCTTGCCTTGGGCGAGGCCAAGGGCACGCTGCTGGTTCACCCAGTTGGTGAGCCAGTTTTCGTAGCCTTCATTGCCCTCTTCGCGGCGGACGCCGATTGTCGCCGGGTTGAGCAGCATGGGGCTTGGCAGAACGATCTGGCCATTGATCGCCTTGGAGACGTCGATCGCATCGAATACGGCAAGGATCATCGCATCGGCACGGTTCGCCTGCAGTTCCATGAGGCCGAGCGGACGGTCTTCCACGACGATGATGTTGGCCTTGGGGGTGAGCGCCTCAGCGACGACCTGCATGGTGCCACCCTTCTGCACGACGATGCGCACCGACGGGTCGTTCAGCTCGGCCCAGGTCTTCTTGGTGAAGCCCGGCTTGGTGACGATGGCCCAGGCATCGGTGAACAGCGGCACGCTGAGGTAGTCCACGACGAGGCCGCGCTTCGGATTTGGGTTCAGGCCGAAGGCAATGTCGATTTTATTGGCCTGGAAGTCGGCCGCGAGGTTGCCCCACGTCGTTTCCACCGGCACGACCTTGACGCCCAGCAGGGTCGCGATGTCGTTCGCCCAGTCCACATAGAAGCCGCTCCATGCGCCGGTATTGCGGTCCCGGATATAGCCGGGCTCCTCGCCGATCATCACCGGCACGCGCAGTTCGCCGCTCTTGCGGATGCGGTCGAGCACGAGGTTCGGGTCAGCAGCGAACGCTGACTGGAAGGTCGACAGCGCCACGATGAATGCCGAAAGCAGCATCAGCAGGGCGTGGCGCAGTGTCCGGTTCGGAAGCGTATGGGCGGCCGGAAGAGGCCGCTGAATAGCGGTGATCATCGTCTGTTCCCTGATTTCCCTGGCTTTGTCTTGGGCCGGTTTGGTCGAAAGGCGTATGCGGTAAGGCGTAGGCCTATCTCAGGAAGCCGCTGCCGAGAGGGTCGTCCATTTCCTGAATGAGCGTCGCCACAGCTTTCAGATGCGCGCGTCCTGTGATGCGGGTCGTAGCAGCCACGGCACCGCCGGCGCCGTGGGTCGTGGTGATGAGCTCGCCCGAAAGATGGCCGCCGAAAAGGCTGACGGCCTCGAGGCGCGCACCCGGTGCAACCGCCCCTGTCGCGGCGCGAAGCGCAAGCAGACAGGACAAGCCGGCAACGCCCGGAGAACGGTCGAATTTCTGCCGGTCGATGGCGAGGAACTGGCGCACGGTGCCGTCCTCGCCCGCCGCGTGAAAGAGCACCGCATCGACGGTGGGCTGCGCGCCTCTGCGGCGCGGCAGCGTCTCGTTGAGGCTTCGGCGCAGGTCGTCGCCAATGGCGAGCAGCCGATCTATCGATCCGATGTCCAGTGCCAAACCCGCGGCGCTGACATCGACCAGTGCATAGCAGTCACCGCACATGGCAATGGCGACGTCGACCTCCCGCCCGTCCACTTCCACATGGTGGCGGATGTCTGCGATCATGGCCGGGGGCATATCTAGAGCGATGACATCGGGCCCGCTTTCACCGCCCACCTGAACGCTGACAATGCCATTGGGCAGTTCGACGGTGAAGCGGGGACGGTTCGCGAGCCGCCCCAGCGCGCGCAGCGCCGCCGTGTAGCCCATGATGGCGTGACCACACAGGCCCGGATAGCCATAGGAGGAAATGAAGAATGCACCGAAGTCCGCGGCGCTGGAGGCGACCGGCACCAGGCCAAAAGCACCGGAGTGGCCACGCGGCTCGTGCAGCAGCAGCGGGCGAAGGCTGTCATAGCGCTCGGCAAACTGGCGCATTTTCCCCGCGACGGTGTCGGCGTCGAGCCCGTCCAGCGGCTCGATCAGAATATGGGTCGGATGGCCTTCCGTGTGGGTCTCGATGACGCGGAAGGTGCGCGCTCCTTGTGGTAATTCGAGGCTGAGCGCTCCCCCTCCGATGCCCTCGCCAATGCCGGCACCGAGACCGAGGCGGCGGTCGGCTTTCTCGAAACTCATGGAGGAAAGGCGGTCGCTGTCGGTGTTGATCCACAGCAATTTGGCGGGAACCCCGCCGGTGTTGCGCCAGCGATGCGCGATGCGGCTGTTGAAATAGGCGCCATCGCCGGGATTCAGCACCTCGGCATCGCGATCGGCGAGAGTGATCTCCAGCGATCCCTCGAGCACATAGATGAGTTCCTCGCCCTCATGGGCGTAAAATCCATCACTCTCTCGGTCGGGATCGATGGTCCACACTTCGGCATCCATCAGTCGCTGCGAGACGGTCAGTTGCTCAATGGTGACGCCCGGCCCAAAGGAGCCGACGATGCGTCCCTGCCCACGCCGAACCACCGGAAAATCGCGTCCGCTGGTGCCCCCGAGCAGTTCCGCCAGCGAGCGGCCGAACACTTCGGCAATGGCATTGAGCCGCGCCGGCGAGAGAAATGCGACGCCGCGCTCAAACATGCTCAGATGCGAGGACGCGATCAACGTGCGGTCGGAGAGTTCTCGCAGCGACATGTCGGCTTCCTGCCGCAGGCTGCGCACCCGTGCACCGATATGGTTGAACGCCACGACCGGCGTTGCATCTCCCTCAGGCGCGACCCCAGCCTCTTCTTCGCTGTCGAGCAGCCGACGGATAGCGGAAAGGCTTTGGCCATCCACCCGCCGCATGCGGTCGATACGGCGAATACGCTCGATGTCAGCCTCGCCATACGAGCGATGACCTCCGGCCGACTTATTGGAGGTGAGCAGTCCCTGGCTTTCCCACGAGCGAAGGGTCGACACCGCCACGCCCGTGACCTTGGCCACATGGCCGATCGAGAAGGGGAAGCGCGCGGCGGTCAGTTGGGACATATGATCTACATACCGAATATAGAAATAACGAAGACCGGCAGACGGTATGTTGATTTTTTGAACGAGTCAATCGGCTGTATGCGATCCGAGCGCTGCTCGTGCTCAGATCGCATGTACGAGATGGGGGGACGCTCATGTCGAGCGGCAACAAGGCGCATGTGGGGACGTCGGCCGCAATGGACCTTTGATCAGCGTCACGCAGTCGCTCAATAGCTGGCCGCACACAACAAAGGCAGAGTGTTATGTGCCCAGCGTCAATCGCCGGGATGCCGTAGAGTCGTCTAGCTTGCAAAAGGGGTGGTGCGCTGGCCAAGGCGGAACTGCGAACACCTATCTTGTTGAGGTCGCGTGGGTTTAGGCCGAATCAATAATGGGCCCAGCCGAGGCGATGGGTAATTCGGACATGAATCAAGCAGTAGTCCCCTCACGTTTTGTCCCGCCTGCGTAGGCTGTTACATCGCCTACAGCCACCGCACGGCGGCTGATCAGGGCGCTGACTTGGCGCTGGGAAATACACGATTGTTGTTCCCGCGCGACAATCTGACAAGCACTGGAGGATACGAAGCGGCTGCATAGGGAGGAGCGAAGAGTCATTCAGCCATTGGTGTGAAGCTGCGTGTGCGCAGACTCACCGCTTCGTCGAGAATCCATGATCGGAAGATCTGCACCCGGCTATCCTCCATCCGAGATTCATGGACGAGAAGGTAATATTCTCCGGCGCTCGCAATCTCGCTCGAAAAGGGAATGCAGAGGCTGCGGGCGACATCGTCCTGCGCCAGCAGGATATCCGGAACCAACGCAATGCCACGTCCCTCTCGGGCCGCGTCGAGCGCCATGAAGAAGTGCCCGAACTGCAGGTGCGGATCGCTTTCGGCCTCGTAGCGCACGCCATTGGCGCGCAGCCAGTCAGGCCAAGCGTAACGCCGCGTGGTGGTATGGATAAGGGGATAGGCGAGGAGGTCGGCTGCCTCCCGCACATCGCTCGTCAGCAGCGCCGGTGCGCAGACCGGCACAAGCCGATCGGGAAACAACTCGTCCGCGTGCACGCCGTCCCAGCGAGTAACCATTGGCAGCTCGATGCGTGGTTGATTGCGCTCGTAGCGCCGGCCGGGCAAGCGACCGACGCGTATGGCGATGTCGGCATCGTGGGCAAGCAGGTCCGCCGCCTCGATCGAGGAGACGATCTGCGCCTCGATCTCCGGATGGCGGGCGACCAGAAGATGAAGCCGAGGCATCAGCCAGACCGTGGCGATGGTTGGAAGCACGCTGATGGTGATCGCAGGATCGCTGCGCCGTCGTGTCAGGCGCAGTGCGGCCCGCTCCAACTCATCAAAGACCCCTTCGACAACGCGATAGAACTGTTCGCCTTCGGCGGTGAGCTCTATGCGCCGCGTATGGCGCACGAATAGGTCCTGGCCGAGCTCGATCTCAAGTTCCTTTACCTGACGGCTGACGGCGCCCTGGGTCAGGCTCAGCTCGTCCGCGGCGCGGGTAAAGGAAAGATGGCGAGCGGCGGCTTCGAACCCTCTCAGCGCATTCAAAGGCGGCAGTCGCCTCTTTCTCATCCACTTCCTCCAACATGCATGAACCTAGATCATGCATGAGTGCCGAACAAATCGTTTGTGACAGGCCCCGCGACCCGGCATCGTGGCGGCATCCGATTTACCACCCGGTCTCCGCTGCTCTCCCATTCATCCCGGCCTCGCGTCCGGGCGAGGATGCTCTATGTCCGTATCCGATGAGGCGCTTGTCGCCACCGGCATTGCCAAGAGCTATGGGGCGACCTGCGCGCTGCGTGACGCGCGCCTCGCCCTGCGGCGGGGGCGCGTGCATGCGCTGCTCGGCGAGAACGGCGCGGGCAAGTCGACACTGGTCAAGATCCTTGTCGGCGCGGTGACGCCCGATGCCGGCCGTCTCGATCTGGATGGCGCACCCGCCGCCTTCGGCTCGGTGACGCAGGCGATCCGCGCCGGCATCGTGCCGATCCACCAGCATCTCAGCCTGTTTCCGGAACTGAGCGTGCATGAGAACCTCTCGGCCTTCGCTCTTGCCGGCGGCAGCGGGCTATGGGCGGGGCGGCGTCTTGTCGATCCCTCCCGCGCCCGTGGCTGGCTGGCCGAGGTCGGTCTCGATGTCGATCTTGCGGCGCCGCTTGGCACATTGTCGCTTGGCGAGCGCCAATTGGTCGAGGTGGCCCGCGCGCTAAGCCTCGACTGCCGCGTGCTGGTGCTCGACGAGCCAACCGCCGCGCTCAACGCCGGCGAGGCCGAACGGCTGTTCGCCGTTGTGCGCCGGCTCTGTGCGAACGGCGCGGCGGCGCTGTTCATCTCCCACCGCTTCGACGAGATCGAGGCGCTCGCCGACGATGTCACCGTGTTGCGCGACGGCCGCACGGTGATCGACGCTGCGCCGATCGGTCGCTACAGCCGAGAGGAACTGACCCACGCCATGCTCGGAGCGGGCGTCGAGGCCGGGCCGGAGCGCCTCAGCGCGCGTGCCGAGCCGGTGTTGGTCGGGCGTGGCTTTGCCGCTCATCTCGACGCAGGCGGTGGCACCAACGTGACCGTTCATGCCGGCGAGATTGTCGGGATGGCCGGCCTGATCGGCTCCGGTGCGCTTGCCCTCGCCGCGTGGCTGGCCGGGGCACAAGCCGGCGCGGGAGAGCTTTCGGTGGCGGGGCAAGGTTTCACCCCCGGAGACCGCAGGCGCGCGGCCGGCTTCGGCATCGCCTATGTTCCCCCCGATCGTCATATCGAGGGTTTGTTCGGCCCCCTCTCGGCGCGGCGCAACGTCTCTATTTCGGCGCTCGGCAGGCTCGCGCGTCTCGGCTGGCTGAGCGCGTCCGAGGAGATGCAGCGGATCGATCCGCTGCTCCGCCGGCTGAAGCTGCACCCTTCGCGTCCCGAGGCGGAGGCGCGGGCCTTCAGCGGCGGCAACCAGCAGAAGCTGCTCATCGCACGATGCCTCGCCCTGCCGGGACTGAAGGCGATGGTCCTGCTGGAGCCGACACGCGGGGTGGATGTCGCGGCGCGCAGCGTCATCCACGATGCCATCCGGGAAGCCGCCGCAGCAGGTATCGCGGTCCTGGTCGCGACCAGCGATCTCGACGAGCTCATGGTGCTTGCCCATCGTTACCTCGTGGTGCGCGACCACAGGCTTGCCGCCGAGCTACCGCAGGACGCCCCGCGCGCGGCGTTGCTGTCGGCGCTGTCGGGGAGCATCGCGGCATGAGGAGCAAACGCCCGCCCGCGGTGGCGCTGGTCTGCCTCGGCCTGTTCCTGCTGTGCTGCCTGTTCGTGCCGCGCTTCGCCACCATCGGCAATATCGAGAACGTGTTGCGCGTGGCGTCCATTCTCTGCATCGTCGCCTGTGGGCAGGCGATCGTCATCATTCTCGGCGGCATCGAGTTCTCGTTCGGTGCTTCCGTGGCGCTGGCCAGCGTGGTGACGGTGACGGTGCTGCCTACCGCGGGGCCGATCGGCGGCCTGGCGGCAGGAGGTGCGGCCGCTATCGGCGTCGGCGCGGTGAATGGCTGGCTGGTCGGGCGCATTGGCTTGCCGCCGGTCATCGTCACCCTCGGTACATTGATGATGGCGTCTGGCACGGCCGCCTGGCTCGCCGGCGGCCTGCCGCTCGATGCCCCACCTTCCGCCATCTTCTCCTGGCCGGCACGTGGTCGAGCCCTCGGCATTCCCGTCTCGATCCTCGCCGCAATGCTTGCCTGCGTCGCGCTGCATCTGCTGCTGGCCCACGGTCGGATCGGACGGCTCTGGTACCATGTGGGTGCCAATCCGCTGGCCGCCCAGCTTGCGGGGATCGATGTCGCCCGCGTCACGCTTCTCGGCTACCTGGTTGCCGGCACCTTCTGCGCCGTCGGGGCCATCATCCTGACGAGCCGCGTCGCTTCGGGGCAGCCAGCTCTCGCACCGAATCTGGCCTTCGAGACCATCGCGGCCTGCGCCATTGGCGGCTTGCCGCTGTCGGGCGGGCGGGGACATGTGCTGCAGGTCGTGTTCGGCGTGCTCACCGTCGCCATGTTCAACAACGCCGTGGTCCTGATCAACCTGCCGGTGGCCTGGCAACTGGTGCTGCTCGGCCTCGCGGTGCTGGCTTCGGTCGGCCTGCAGAAGGACTGGGCCGCGCTGAAGCGCCGCGCCGGGAGGGCTGCCCCATGAGACACCTCAGCGACAGCGGCGCCCGCTTCCTCGTCGCGCCCGCCTGTATTCTGGCGGCATCGGTTCTGTTCGGCCTCACCACGCCCGGCTTCCTGACGCTCGACAACGGTCTGAGCATTGCCGGCCAGGTCTGGATCCTGGCCCTGCTGGCGGTCGGGCAGATGTTCGCCCTCACAGTGCGCGGCTTCGACATCTCGGTCGGCGCGGTCGCCGCGTTGTCGGGGACGCTGGGAGTGATGGCGGCGAACGCCTTCGGATTGCCGGCGCTGCTTCTCGCTGTGCCGGTCGGCCTTGCCTGCGGCACCGTGAATGGCTGGCTGGTCGGCCGCGCCCGTTTTCAGCCGATTGTCGCCACGCTCGGCACGGTGCTGGCGGTGAAGGGCCTGGCGCTCCTCGTCACCGGTGACGGACAGGCGGTGCCCCTCGAGGCGGGGGACACGGCCGGGTTGGCCTTCGACACCGTGCTCGGCCTGCCACCGCTCGGCTGGGCGGCGCTGGCCTGCATCCTCATCGCGCATCTGGTGCTTCGCCATTTGGTCCTTGGCCGACGCTTCCTGATGCTGGGCTCGAACCCCGAGGCGGTGGCGCTGGTGGGAGGGTCTCCCTGGCGCATCGAAATGCGCGCCTACCAGCTCTGCGGCGCCTTCGCCGGGCTCGCCGGTACGCTGATGGCGGCCCGCGCCGGTGCCGGGCTGCCGACCGAGGGCGCCGGCATGGAGCTGCAATCCATCGCCGCGGCGGTGATCGGGGGCACCGCACTGGCGGGCGGACGCGCCAATGTGTGGGCGGTGCTGGCCGGCGCGGCCTTCGTCCAGGTGGTGCTCACCGGCCTGAACCTGTCCGGTGTCTCGCCCTTCTTCGCCCAGATCGCCGTCGGCGCCGTGATCATCGCCTCAGGGCTGATGGACAGGGGCCTGCGTCTCCTTCTTTCCCGCCTCTCCAGAACCTTCCAACAAAAAGGGACATTCCAATGAAGCTGTTCCGTGCCGTCTCCCTCGCCGCCCTGCTGCTGTCCACCGCCATCGCGCCGGCTCTCGCCGCCGAACCGGTCATCGGGGTCTCGGTCCCCAATCTCGGCTCGTCCTTCTGGATTTCCGTGCTGTATGGCGTCGATACCGCAGCCAAGGCCGACAAGGCGAAGCTCATCACCCTCAGTGCCGGCGGCGATGCCAATTCGAGCCAGCAGATCTCGCAGATCCAGGATCTGATCCAGCGCAAGGTCGATGCGATCATCGTTGGCGCCACCAATGGCGATGCTGTGAAGGCTATCGTCGAGCGGGCGGTCGCCGCCGGCATTCCCGTAGTCGGCATTTCCTCGCCGCCCAACACGGACAAGCTCGCCGCCATGGTCAGCGCCGACCATTACGACATGGGCAAGCTCCAGGCTGAGTGTCTGGCGAAAGCCATCGGCGGCAAGGGCGAGGTGGCGATGATGGCTGGCCCGACCGGCCAGGCCTGGTCGGACCTGCGGGCGCAAGGCTTCCGGGATACGCTCGCCAAGGTGGCGCCGAACGTGAAGATCGTCGCGGAGTCGCGCCTCGCCGACAACCGCAACGCCGCTCTGACCACGGCCGATGACTGGATTCAGCGCTTTCCGGACCTTTCCGGCGTCTACAGTGCCACCGACGACATGGCGGCTGGCGTGGTTTCCGCACTCAAGAGTGCCGGAAAGGGTTCCGTGAAGGTATCGGCCTCCAACCTTTCGCCCACCGCCCAGCAGATGCTCAAGGACGGCGATCTCGCCTGCACCTCGATCCAGCAGATCGTCGCGCAGGGCAAGGCGGCGCTCGATCAGGCGATCGCTGCCGCGACCAAGGGCAAGGTCGACGCGAAGGTGGTGACGCCCGCCGTGCTTGTCACACCGGACAATGTTGGCAGCATCGACCTCAGCCTCGTCGTTGCCCCCGCCGATTATCGGCCCTGATCGCCCGGAGCCTTGCCATGCTGCCGTCCCATGACCGTTTCGCCTATTCGCCCATAACGGGCCGTCCGGACTTCTCCTGGCCGGACGGCAAGCGCCTCGCTGTCTATGTCGCGCTGTGCGTGGAGCACTTCTCCTACGGCTCCGGGCTCGGGCTCGCTTATTCGCCGGGGCTCACCCACCCCAATTCCTACAATTGGGGCTGGCGCGAATATGGCAACCGCGTCGGCGGCTGGCGGCTGATCGAACTGTTCGAGGAATACGGCCTGCCGCTGACAGTCCTGCTCAACAGCGCCTGCTACGATCATTGCCCGGAACTCGTCGCCGCGCATCGCCAGCGCGGCGACGAGATCGTCGCCCATGGCCGCACCAATTCCGAACACCAGAACGGCATGGATGAGGCGAGCGAGCGCGCGCTCATCGCCGAGGTAACGGCCAAGATCCGTGCAGCGGAGGGCGCCCCCCCCGCCGGCTGGATGAGCCCCGGTGCGCATCCCAGCGCGCGCACCGAGGATCTGCTGGCGCAGGCCGGCTACGGCTACACGCTGGACTGGCCGATCGACGACCAGCCGGTGTGGATGAAGACCGCTGGCGGCCCGCTGCTCGCCATGCCCTATCCGCACGAGGTTAACGACGTGCCCATGGTGGTGCTGCATGACGGCACCGCGAGTGCCTTTGCCGACATGGCGATCGACAATCTGGAGGAGATGCTGGCGCAATCCGAGCGCCAGCCGCTCGTCTACGGCATCACCATCCACAGCTTCATCGTCGGCCAGCCCTTCCGCCTCCGGCAGTTCCGCCGGGTGATGAAGGCCCTGGCCCGCCATCGCGACCGCATCTGGTTCACCACAGCGGGCGCCTGCGCGCAGCATTACGCGGCGCTGTTCCCCGCACCGGGCGATCTTTCCACGCAAGGCAGGCAGTTATGAGTTCTCCCGACACCGAGCCGGCACGCATGCCGGCCACCACCGAGCACAGCCGAGGCGTGCGTCGCGTTGCCATCGCCGGCCTCGGCGCCGTCGGCCTGCGCGTCGCTGAAGCCCTCGACGAGGGGCTACCCGGCTGCGCGCTAGTCGCGGTCTCCGCAAATGACCGTGTCCGCGCGGCCGAGCGACTGGCACATCTGCGGTGCCCGGTTCCCGTCGTGCCGGTCGAGGATCTGGAGGCGCTCGCCGACATCGTCGTCGAATGCGCGCCGGCGGCGCTGTTGCCGGCCATCGCCGGGCCCTTCCTCCGGGCCGGCAAGACGGTGATCGTGCTCTCTTCCGGAGCAATCCTGTCGCACCAGGAACTCGTGCAACTCGCCCGCGCCCATGGCGGGCAGATCGTGGTGCCGACCGGCGCCCTGCTGGGGCTGGATGCCGTGACGGCGGCGGCGGAAGGCGACATTCGCTCGGTGCGCATGATCACCCGCAAGCCCGTAAAGGGGCTAGTCGGGGCGCCCTATCTGGTCGAGCACGACATCGCCATCGCCGACATCACCGAGCCGCTGCGCATCTTCGACGGGACGCCGCGCGAGGCGGCGATCGGCTTTCCCGCCAATCTAAACGTCGCCGTGGCGCTGGCACTGGCCGGCATTGGGCCGGACCGCACAAGGCTGGAGATCTGGGCCGATCCCGCGCTCACCCGCAACACCCACACGATCGAGGTCGACGCGGATTCGGCAAGCTTCACCATGTCGATCGCCAATGTGCCGACCGACAACCCCAAGACCGGGCGCATCACCGCCCTCTCGGTCATTTCCTACCTGCGCAAGCTGAACGCCCCGCTTCGGATCGGATCGTAGAAAGTCGCTCCCATGAATTTGGAACTGAACGGACGCACGGCGCTGGTTCTCGGCGCCGGAGGCGGGCTCGGCCGTGCCATCGCGAGGACATTGGCGGGGGAAGGGGCGAGGGTGGCCCTCGCCGACATCGATGCCGAGGCGCTGAAGGCCACGCAGGCCGAACTTGACGCGCGGGGGGCGGCAACGCTGCCGCTGCTGTGGAACATCGCCGACCTCGACGCCTGCGACGGCCATGTCGCGGCGATCGAGGCGGCGCTCGGGCCGGTCGACATCCTCGTCAACAACACTGGCGGACCGCCGCCGAGCCCGGCCCATGGCGTCGCGCCGGCGAGCTGGGAGGCGCAGTTCCGCGCCATGGCGCTGTCGGTCATCCATCTCACCGATCGCGTGCTGCCGAACATGCGGGCGCGCAAATGGGGCCGCATCGTCACCTCCACATCGTCGGGCGTGGTAGCGCCGATCCCCAATCTCGGCGTCTCCAATTCGCTGCGCTCCACCCTCGTCGGCTGGTCGAAGACGCTGGCGCGGGAAGTGGCGCCGTTCGGCATCACCGCCAACGTCATCCTGCCGGGCCGCATCGCCACCGCCCGCATCCGGTTTCTCGATGAGCAAAAGGCCAAGCGCGAGGGCCGGCCGGTCGACGATGTCATCGCCGAGAGCACGGGCTCCATCCCCATGGGGCGCTACGGCACGCCGGAGGAATATGCCGATGCCGTCGCCTTTCTCGCCAGCGCCCGCGCCGCCTACATCACCGGCTCGGTGATCCGCGTCGACGGCGGCTATCTGCCGAACATCTGACCTTAGGGAGACACCCCGATGACCACCACGGACAACGCGCCGGCCCTTACCCCGGAGCAGAAGGCCGATATCCGTCGCCGCTATCTCGCCGTCGACACCTCGAACGTCGCCGACGTCCTCGACACGCTCGGCTTCATGGACCAGAGCCTCGCCGCCGACTTTGCGCCCTATCCCGCGCACAATAACCGCATCGCCGGCTGGGCCTACACGATCCGTGGCCAGAAGACGCCTTACCCGCTCGGCGGCGACGCCGAGAAGATGAAGGCCTGCCACGGCGTCGGCCCGGACGAGATCACCGTGTGGAGCGGCGACGGCGAGGGCGTGTGTTATTTCGGCGAGCTGATCGCCCTCGGAATGAAGGAGCGCGGCAGCGTCGGCGCGGTGATCGATGGCGGCATCCGCGACATACGCTGGATCGGCGAGCACGGTTTTCCGGTCTTCGCGCGCTACCGCACGCCGACCCAGTCGATCGGCCGCTGGAAGGTCAATGCCTGGCAGGTGCCGGTGGTCATGCGCGGCGCCACCAGCCGCACCGTCGAGGTTTCGCCGGGCGACTTTCTGCTCGGTGACGAGGACGGAGTGATCGTCATCCCCGCCCGTGTGGTCGAGACCGTGCTCCTCGAGGCCGAGCGCCTCACCCGCACCGAGGTCGCCATCCGCGCCGAACTGGCCAGCGGCCTCTCGCTTGCCGACGCGCTGGCGAAGTACGGTCACGTCTGACAAACAGGAGACCGCTCCCGGCAGCGCCACTCCATTGCCGGTCGGGAGCTTCCCTCGACGCCGGAGCCGATCATGTCCGAGAACCTCGACGATCTTGCCGCCGACCTCGCCACGGGTCGAACCGATCCGGTCCAGTTGGTCGAGCGCGCGCTGGAGCGGGCGCGGGCGTCCGACGCCGTGTTCATCACGCTGATAGAAGAGGCAGCGCTTGCGGAAGCTCATGCCTCACGCCGGCGCTGGACGGACGGGCGGCCGCTCGGTCGCCATGACGGCATGCCGATCGCGTGGAAGGACCTGTTCGACATCGCCGGCACGCGTACTAGCGCGGGTTCGCGCACCCGCGACGAGGCGCCCCCGGCCACGGTGGATGCGCCCGTGGTCGCGGCGACGCGGCGCCTCGGCTTCATCCCGATCGGCAAGACCAATCTCAGCGAGTTCGCCTTTTCCGGCCTTGGCGCTAACCCGCATTTCGGCACGCCGACCGCCGACCTGCCGGGGAGCGAGCCACGCATGCCGGGCGGCTCCTCCTGTGGCTCGGCGGTCGCCGTGCAGCGCGGGATCGTGCCGGCAGCGATCGGTACCGACACCGCCGGTTCGGTGCGGGTGCCCGCCGCCTTCACCGGCTGCGCCGGCTACAAGGCCTCGCAGGGGCGCTACGACATGGCGGGCGTGTTTCCGCTGGCGAGGAGCCTCGACAGCCTCGGCCCGCTGGCTGGTTGTATCGCCGACTGCGTGACGATGGACGCGGCGATGCGCGGTCTCGCACCGCGACCGCTGCCGGCGCCGGCGCTTCATTTCGTGGTCGACGATTCCATCCTGGATGACCCTGCGATCACGGCGCCGGTTCGCGCCCACTTCGAGGAGATCCTGGCACGACTGTCCCGGCACGCGACGGTCCGTCGCCAGCGCGTTGAGGCCTGGCACCGCGCACGCGAAGCCATAGCGACGCTCGGTTGGCTCGGCGCCTATGAGGCGCGCCAGCTGCATCTCGACACGCTGACTAGTCCGAAGCGCGCCCTTGTCGATGCCCGCGTGCTGAGCCGGCTCGATGGTGCCGCCCGCATCTCCGTCGAGGCGGCGGCGGAACTCGTCTCGATCCGCGCACAGGAGATGCAACGCCTGCGCGCCGAACTCGGTGACGCGACGCTCATCCTGCCAACCGTCAAGCATGTCCCGCCGTTGCTGGCTCCGCTGGAGGCGGATCCCGCGCGCTTTGCCGAGGTCAATGTCGCTACGCTGGCCCTGACGATGATTGCCAGTTTTCTCGACATGCCGAGCGTGGCCTTGCAGAGCGGATGGACGGCGGAGAGTTTGCCGCTCTCGACCCAGCTTTGCACCGTCTCGGGGCAGGATGATCAAGTGCTCGCTCAGGCGAACTGGCTCGAGCAGATTCTGCTACGCTGAAGGCAGTGCCCATATCTGCGCGCTCAAGCCGGCTACGAGGCTAAGGAGGTTATGAATTCGGATGTTGGAGCGCAGATTCAGGCGAGCGACGATCTGTCTCGATGTTGCGCCAAGGCGCTCCAGCGCCGCCGTAGGGCGAAGGAGTGACTTCAGACAGGGGTTTTAGAACGAAGCCCTGAAGGCGTGCGGTCTGCTGGCCAGTCAAGCGCTGTATGCCGGCATTCAGCGGCAATGTCGTGATGCCGCAGTCTATCGACGGTGTTTGGCGCGCCGACCAAGGTGAAACTGCGAACACCTATATTATTGAAATCTCTACGACTTAGGAATGTCCGAATAATGGGCTTGGCTCGGTGACGCGGTTCACGTCGATCACATGGTCCGTACGCTGTTATGAAACGAATGCTGAAGCCTTCGATCGTTGCGGCTCACTAGTCGGGAAGGCCGGCTTTGTGCAGGCCGTCAGCGAACAGGGCGAAGTCCTCCTGCCGCCGGATCGGCAGCCAGCCCTTCAGGCTGGAGAGGCGCAGCGCGGGGCCCAGCTCGCGCAACTGGTCCATGGTCCGGCGGGCCTCCTCCGTGCGGCCCGACAGCGCCAGGCTCGCCGCTCCGGTGGCCACGGCCATGAGGAAGCTCGGCAGGTTCCGCTGGGCCTGGTCCGCCCAAAGGGACGCGGTCTCGAAACGGCCGGCGAAGAGATGCGCCATCGCGATCCCGGCCTGCATCCGGTAGAGCTCGGGATCGACGGGGCTGAGGCGCATAGCGTGCTCGAAATACTCGATCGCCCCTTCCGGCTTGCCGTGCCAGACCTGCAGGAACCCGCCGAGGAACCAGGCCGGCGCTAGGTTGGGATTGAGGAACAGCGCCCGGTCCAGAAGACTGATGCCGCTGTCGAACTCGCCCGCGAGATGGGCAAGCGCGTGGCCGGCCCTCGCCAGCACCACCGCGTCGTCCCGGCCGAGTTCCACGGCGCGGCGGGCGAGGACTATGCCGTCGGCCGTCTCCTGCACCGGATCGGTCGTCCAGCCATTGACCTTGCGCCAGAAATAGCCCCAGGCGGCCATTGCGTAAGGCGGCGCAAATTCCGCATCGAGCTCAATCGCCTTGCGGAACAGCGGCAATGCCGCCTCGACGGATTCATTGCCGCCGCGGTGGAGATGCGCGAGGCCGCGCAGATAGCAGTCATAGGCGCTGAGATTTTCGGTGGGCTTGCGCCGGGCGCGCTCGATCTCCGCCAGTTCCATCTGGGGGGCGATGGCGCCGACGACATTTCCGGAGATGCGATCCTGCAGCGTGAAGATGTCGTCGAGGGCGCCCTCGAAGCGGTCGGCCCAGAGATAGCCGTTGGTGCTGGCATTGACGAGCTGGCCGGTGATGCGGATGCGGTCGGCGGCCTTGCGCACGCTGCCTTCGAGAACATAGGTGACGCCCAGCTCCCGGCTGATCTGCTTCACGTCGACCGGGCGGCCGCGATAGGCGAAGCTCGAATTGCGCGCGATCACGAACAGCCAGCGCACGCGCGACAGGGCGGTGATGATCTCTTCCGCCATGCCATCGGCAAAATAGTCCTGCTCGGGGTCGCCACTGAGATTCTGGAACGGCATCACGGCGATGGAAGGCTTGTGCGCCGTCACGGCTGTCGCCAGGATGGCGCTTTGTGGCATGACCGGGGCTTCTCGCAAGGCCTCTGGCACCCCCACCTGCCGGATTTCGCCGACGAAGCGGAATCCCTTGCGGGCGACGGTGCGCACAAGGCGCTGCTCGGCGCCGCTGTCGCCGATCGCCTTGCGCACCGCGTTGATGTGGCTGGTCAGCGTGGATTCGGAGACGATGCGCCCGTTCCAGATCGCATCGAGCAGGCCGTCCTTGCTCACAACTCGTTCGTGGTTCTCGACGAGATGCACCAGAAGATCGAAGACCTGCGGTCCGACGGCGACCGACTGCGACCCGCGAGTCAGCTCCCGTCGATCGAGGTCGAGCACGCAGTCTGCGAAATGATACTTCAATCCACCGCTCCATCGGCCGATCCGCAGAGCTGAGCAATTCTCCGCGGTTCTCCAGCCGGTCTTCATATCATGGTGTGGACGCAGCTTTTTCCATTAGGCCGGCGCGTGCCGCCCTTTTGGACGCAAAAGCAAGACCAATCCAACCCCGCCGCAAGGACTTCGTGCGGGCCCGGACGCACTCTGCACTTACCAAGCAACCGAGCCGTGAGCGTGGACCGATGGACAAGGCCATCCTGCGCGTACCCTCGATAGAGGATCTGTTCCGCACTTCAGAGCCCACCGAGGAACAGCCTTGGGCCGGCGCCCGGCCCTCGGCGGACGAGATGGCGCGCGTCCTCGGTACCACGCCGCGCCGCATCGTCACCGAATTGTCCGGCAGCTCCTTCGCCCATTGGAAGCACGGCGAACTGCACGACGTGGTCGAGCCGATGAAGGACCACGTCATCATGACCTATATCGGCACGATGCAGCGCCTGGAGCGCCGGACGGGCAGATCGCTCGTATCCGGGATGGCGCGCCCCGGCGTGGTGACGATCATCCCCTCCGGCACGAGCTCGCGCTGGGACATCGGCGGCGAGGTTAACGTGCTCCAGCTCTATCTCCCGCACGCGATCCTGGAGCGTGTGGCCGCCGAGGCCGATACGTCCCGGCCCGCGCCCCTGCTGGAGCGCACCGGCCATCTCGACCCGACGACCTCCCGCCTCTTGATGAGCGCGGCGGAGGTCCTCGACGGCAGCGAGGCCCTCGACGCACTGTTCCGGCAGCAGCTCACCGAGCTTCTGGCGACGCGGATTCTATCCGTGCACACCGGCGCTCCCGCCAGCCACCAGCCGGCATTGGGCGGGCTGTCGCCGACGGCGCTGCGCCGCGCTATCGAGCGCCTGCGCTCGGACAGCGACGCCGACCTGTCACTCGCCGCGCTCGCCGCCGACGCGCGCTTGTCGCGCTTTCATTTCTGCCGCGCCTTCAAGCAGAGCACCGGGCTTTCGCCGCATGCGTGGCTGCGGCAGCACCGGCTGGCGCAGGCGATGACGCTGCTACGCGATACCGACGAGCCGGTCGTGTCGATCGCGGTGGCGCTCGGCTACGGCTCGCAATCCGCTTTCGCCGCCGCCTTCAGACGCCTGACCGGCGAGACGCCGAGCGAATGGCGGCGCCGCGCACGTTAGCGGCAATCGCTCTCGAACCACGGCAATCGCTCTCGGTCAGCGCCGTACACGCCGCGCTAAACCAATCTCGTGCCACCGGCCAAAGGAGACAGACGATGACCGGAAATCTCCCCCACCTGTCGCGCCGCAACGTCCTCGTGACGGCCATCGCCGGCGCGATGTCCGCGACGGTCCGCATCTCGTCGGCCGAGGGCGCTGGCAATGACCCCCTCGCTGAAAGGAGCAGGACCATGCGTACCGTCACCACCAAGGACGGCGTTGAGATCTTCTACAAGGACTGGGGCCCGAAGACCGGACAGCCGATCTTCTTCCATCATGGCTGGCCGCTCTCCTCCGACGATTGGGACGCGCAGATGCTCCATTTCGTCGGCAGAGGCTATCGCGTCATCGCCCATGACCGGCGCGGGCACGGGCGCTCGACCCAAGTGAGCGACGGCCATGACATGGACCACTACGCAGCGGACGTTGCGGCG
This sequence comes from Ancylobacter pratisalsi, assembly GCF_010669125.1. Classification (NCBI taxonomy): domain Bacteria; kingdom Pseudomonadati; phylum Pseudomonadota; class Alphaproteobacteria; order Hyphomicrobiales; family Xanthobacteraceae; genus Ancylobacter; species Ancylobacter pratisalsi. Next base: position 4,519,986 of record NZ_CP048630.1, on the reverse strand, counting down.
GTGGTCGAGCATCTCGATCTCCGCAACGTCGTCCATGTCGGCCACTCCACCGGCGGCGGCGAGGCTACCCGTTACGTTGCGCGCCACGGCAAGGACCGCGTCGCCAAGCTGGTGCTGATCAGCGCCGTGCCGCCACTGATGGTGAAGACGACTGCCAATCCCGGCGGACTACCGGCCGAGGTGTTCGACGACTTGCGCGCGAAGCTCGCCGCCAACCGCTCGCAGTTCTATCTCGATTTCGCCAGCGGCCCGTTCTTCGGCTACAACCGGTCCGGTGCCGAGCCGTCACAGGCGGTCATCTGGAACTGGTGGCGCCAGGCCATGATGGGCGGCGCCAAGGCACAGTATGACGGCATCCGCGCCTTCTCCGAGACCGACTTCACCGACGATCTCACCCGCATCACCGTGCCGACGCTGGTGATGCACGGCACCGACGACCAGATCGTGCCGATCGCCGACTCCGCCCCGCTCTCGGCGAAACTCGTGAAAAACGGCACGCTCAAGACCTTTGAGAAGCTGCCGCACGGTATCTGCACCACCCATGCCGATCTCGTCGCCACCGAGCTGCTCGCCTTCATAGCGGGCTGACGCTTCCTCCTCGCATCCACGCATCGCAGCCGAACGCCCCCCCGCCCCGACGGGCGGCGGCGGCGGCGACGTGCGCCCTTCCGAATCCCTCACAGGAGTAGTTCTCATGCGACTGGTCATCATCGGCTCCGGCTTCGCCGGCATGTATGCCGCTCTTTCCGCCGCGCGCCTGCGCGATCTCCAGGGCATCTCGCCCGAGGAGCTCGAGATCGAACTGGTGGCGCCGCAGCCGACGCTGGTGGTTCGTCCGCGCCTCTATGAGCCCAAGCCCGAGACGCTGACGGCGCCGTTGCTGCCGGTGCTGGAGGAGATCGACGTCCGCTATGTGCAGGGCACCGCCGAGACGGTCGACACCCGGTCCAATTCGGTGGGGATCGTCACCGGTGGCGGCGAACGCAGGACGCTGACGTATGACCGGCTGGTGCTCGCCACCGGTAGCCGGCTGTTCCGCCCGGACATTCCGGGGATCACCGATTATGTATTCGCCGTCGACCAACTCGACGACGCGGTTACACTCGACCGCCACCTGCACGCACTGGCGCGCCAGCCGGCGTCGGCCGCACGCGACACCGTCGTCGTCGCCGGAGGCGGCTTCACCGGCATCGAGGCGGCGACGGAAATGCCGGCGCGCCTGCGGACTATCTTCGGCGACAACGCCGCCATCCGCGTCGTCATCGTCGACCGCAACGACGCCATCGCGCCCGACATGGGCGCCGGTCCGCGCCCGGTCATCGAGAACGCCCTGCGCAAGGTGGGCGTGGAGACGCGCCTCGGCGCCGGCGTCGCTTCGGTGGATGCGGGCGGCGTGACGCTCGCCAGCGGCGAGCGCATCGAGAGCGCGACGGTGGTCTGGGCCGCCGGCATGCGCGCCGCGCCGCTGACCCAGCAGATTCCGGCCGAGCGCGACAATTCCGGCCGGCTCCTCGTCGACCGCGCCCTGCGCGTTCCAGGCGTCGGCGGCGTCTTCGCCACCGGCGATGCCGCAAAGGCGGCGTGCGACGACATCGGCAACTACGCGCTGATGTCCTGCCAGCACGCCACCCGCATGGGTGCCTTCGCCGGCCACAACGCCGCCGCCGAGCTGCTGGGCGTGCCGACCATCCCCTATCACCAGGAAGCCTATGTGACCTGCCTCGACCTCGGCGACGCCGGCGCGCTGTTCACGCGCGGCTGGGACCGCCACGTCGAGTTCGTCGGTGCCGAGGCCAAGAAGATGAAGCAGGAGATCAACACGGTGTGGATCTACCCGCCTCGTGCCCAGCGCGACGTAGCCCTCGCCTCGGCGGATCCCGAGCGCGTCACCGACCTCTAGGCGCGACCAATGCCGCGCGCGCATCGCTGTTCGCGCCCAGATCACCTCTCCACAGCCCCAGACCGTCATCGGAACCGACCGGGTCGGCTCCATCCCCTCAGCAGGAGACGAACATGAACGTGCAAAATACCTCCGCCCCCCGTCGAACGGGACACGAAGAACTGGTGCCGTCGCGCTACGCGGTGCGGGTCAGCGAGATCGACGTGCTGATCATCAGCGACGGCGTGCTGCCGCTTCCGACCAAGATGTTGGGACACAATGTCGAGCCGGCGGCACGAGCGACGTGGCTGAATGACATGTTCCTGCCAACTGAGGCTTTCGACTGGGCGCTGAACGTGGTCGTGGTCCGCAGTGGCGAGCAGACCATCCTCGTCGATGCCGGGCTCGGCCTTGACCCGGACCTGAATCTGCCGCGGGCCGGCCAACTGATCAAGCGGCTCGCGGCCGTGGGCATCGACCTGGCGACGGTGACCGACGTGATCCTGACCCACATGCACATGGATCATGTCGGCGGACTCCTCATCGACGGAGTCAAGGATCGGCTGCGTCCGGATCTGCGGATCCATGTGGCCGCCGCCGAGGTCGAGTTCTGGAAGGCGCCCGATTTCTCGCACGTCAATATGCCGGCGGGGTTCCCGGACGCGCTTCGCGTAACCGCGAAGCGCTTCGCGAAAGAGTATGAGAGCCATCTGCGGCTGTTCGACCAGGAAGCCGAGGTGGCGCCGGGCGTGGTTGTCTCTCGCACCGGCGGCCACACCCCCGGCCACAGCGTGGTCCGCGTAGCGTCCGGCGACGACCGGCTCATGTTCGCCGGCGATGCCGTGTTCGCGGTCGGGTTCGAACACCCCGAATGGTACAACGGCTTCGAACATGACCCCGAAGAGGCGGCCCGCGTCCGGATCCGTCTTTTGAAGGAGCTGGCGACGACGGGATCATCGCTGGTAGCCACTCACCTGCCGTTCCCGTCGGTCGGTCATGTGGCGGTCGAGGGCGACCACTTCCGCTGGGTGCCGGTCTTCTGGGACTACTGAGTCCCTGGCGCCGACCGGAGCATCTCCGCGCCGAACGTAGAGATGCTCCGGTACACCCAATCCCGCATCAACCCGGCTCGGCCGGTGCGGTCTACCGCAAGCAATCCCGGCGAATCTCCCCCATGTCTGGCGATGACCACTACCTGCCGCTTGCCCTGATCAACATCCTGGGCATTGCCGGCATCGTCATCTGGCACCTTCAGGGCCGCAGCCGCCCGACAGGTCGCCTGATCGGCCAGATCCTGGTCTTCGCCGGCATGTGCCTCGTCGTCTATACCGGAGGCATCGCGCCGCATCAGCCCGATGACGTCCATACGGAGGGTTTCGCTGCCCTGCTGTCGAAGTCGGCCAGAGTTCTTTGGTGGACCCATCTCGCTTGGACGATCATCGGTCTCATCCACATTTATGTCCGGCTCAACCGCAAGCCCCGGGAAGCCCATCTCATCTTGGACATGGCCGTTGCCGTCATCTATCTCGGCGTGGCGCTGTCGGTGATGGGTTTCGTCTTCGGCATGCCCGTTGCCTCGCTGGTGACGACCTCGGGCGTGGTCGCCCTCACATTGGGTCTGGCGCTACAGAACACGCTCGGCGATGTCTTTTCAGGCATCGCGCTGACGCTCGGCAAGGCCTATGCAATAGGCGACTGGGTGCAGCTGAGCGACGGCACCGCCGGCCGTGTCACCGAGACCAACTGGCGCTCCACCAACCTGCTGACTGTGGCGAACAATGTCGTCGTGCTGCCCAACAGCACGCTGGCGAGACAGGTCCTGACCAGTCTCAGCCGCACCGATGAGACTCATCAGATCAAATTGGGCGTGCGCTTCGCCGCCGTGCAGAGCCCGCGACTGATCGAGGAGGCGATGCGCAGCGTGCTGCAATCCAGCATCCGCATCGTGAAGGATCCCTCGCCGGCCGTTGCCCTGACAGCCATCGACGCCGTCGCGATCGAGGTGGAGCTGCAGTTCCACGTTGCCAGCCTCGCCGTGGGAAAGCTCGCCAAGAACGAGATCATCGAGCTCATCCACGGCCACTGCAAAGCAGACGGGCTTGCCCTGGCCTTGCCCGCACAAAGTCTTGTCTTCGTACCGGCAACACCTTGCGGCGAGGCTTCCGCCGCTAATGTCGAATCGCGCTCACCCGGGGCGCCCCTTCCTGGGCTTCCCCTATGATAGGGGCGACAGCGTCGTACTGCCGTCGCAGCAAATCTACGGGCGACAAGAATTGTTTGGCGCGGTTATTTGCTGCCCTTGCTCCGGACGACTCTTGGCAGCCACGTCGCATCACGGAGTACATTCGGCGGTGCTGGCGCGCCCTAGGGGAGTCGAACCCCTCTCTCCACCGTGAAAGGGTGGCGTCCTAACCGATAGACGAAGGGCGCGCAGGCGGGGCACCTTATAGGGGCGGGATGCGCTTTGCACAAGCACCTGATCGACACGATACACAGGCACGCACGCAGCGCGTTCCGAGCGGCAATGCCTGCAGGCCTGCAGGCGGTTTGCGTCGCGAAGGGATGGCGATCCTCGTGTTCAAAGAACGTTGTTCGCTGCTGTGGTTGCGACGGGCGCATCGTTCGCGGCGCGGTTCAGCGGTCGATCACCACTTCCCGGTGTTTGCCATCGAAGCCCAAGGCTCCTGCGGCGGGAGAGCGTCGCCCTTCTGAAGCAGCTCGATCGAAATGTTGTCCGGCGAGCGGACGAACGCCATGTAGCCATCACGTGGCGGACGATTGATGGTCACTCCGGCATCATGGAGCTTCTTGCAGGTCGCATAGATATCGTCGACCTCGAAGGCCAAATGGCCGAAATTGCGACCTTCGCCATAGGCTTCCGAATCCCAATTATGGGTCAGTTCCACTTCGGCGAGCCCCTCCTGGCCAGGTGCGGCGAGGAAGATCAGTGTGAAGCGCCCCTGAGGAACGTCCTTCCGGCGCACTTCTTCCAGGCCCAGCTTGTTGCAGTAGAAGTCGAGTGCCGCGTCGACATCGCTCACGCGTACCATGGTATGAAGAAATTTCATGCTGTCCTCGTGCAAGGGTCGGGCGATTGGCCTGACAAAACGGGTGGCTCGAACATATGACGCTGAATGGTGACATCAAGCCCGTGAGTGGAGCTTTGATGCGGCTCTCCTTGGGAGCCACGAGATGCGCCAAGAAGCTTCGATGAGTCGGTCGCGTAGGCGCGGCGAGGCATAAAGAATCGACCGTCTGCGCGACTTGTCGCTGGAGGCGGGCAGGCGGCAATTCGAACGTAGAACACCGACGGCCTTCACCAGATGTCGGGCGTCTCGGCCGATCAAGTGATCGAACGTCGCGGCGCCACCTATGCGAACTGTCTCGACTGCCAGAGATGCTATCGGTCGGACTGGGTGCGCGAACGATTCTAAGCGAATGGCGCGTGCGCACCGGATTGCACACACCGTGCTGGCCCCATTCATCCAGCCTCTGTGTTCCCCGTCCAGGCGAAACGACACGGTAATAGTAAACCGCGTGCCGACCGCATGGGATGAAACTGCCCACATCGTGCTTCACGACGAGACCGGCGCTCGGCTGAGAGCCTTCGCGACGCTGCGCTAAAGCTATTCCAAACTGGCGCTGCGATTCAATTTGGGTGTTTTCGTGGCGGCTTCGGATGCTATGCTTCGAGAGTTAGAATCATCCCCGGCTCGCCGTTCGGCGGGGTGAGGCGTTCCCGGAGGTGGGTGGCCGATGGTAGCCGACAGTTCTGCACCACGCTTTGGCCTGATCAATCACGAGCCTGTGGACGATGATGTCGGCGAGGCGAGCAGGGCTGAGACTGGGCTCGTCCAGATCGCCGGTACCATTAAATGGTTCGACGTTTCAAAAGGTTATGGCTTCGTGATCCCGGATGGCGGCGGCAGCGATGTGTTGCTGCATGTCACCTGCCTGCGGCGCGGTGGTTTCACCACGGCGCAGGAGGGCGCGCGGGTCGTGTGCGAGGCTGTGGTGCGGGAGCGAGGCTTCCAGGCGCTGCGTGTTCTGTCGATGGACTCGTCCACGGCACTGCACCATTCGCAGCTTCCTCAGGCTCGTACGCATGTCAGCGTCCAGCCGGTCGGCGGGTTTGAGCGCGCATGGGTCAAGTGGTTCAACAGGCTGCGTGGATTTGGTTTTCTCTCGCGCGGTGAGGGAACGGAAGACATATTTGTCCACATGGAAACCCTACGCCGCCATGGCTTGACCGAATTGCGCCCTGGGCAGATGGTTCTGGTGCGCTTCGGGCCAGGCCCAAAAGGGCTGATGGCCGCCGAAGTGCGTCCGGACGGGGCATCGACACCCTCGTCGCATTAGGGAAGGCGCCACGGCGCATCAGATCCGCATGAGGTTCGTATTTCGTGCAACGACCGGGTGGGCGTGTGGAATTTTCTGCGCGCTTACGTTGCTGCTGGTAGTTTCCTCTGGTCACGCCAGGGCTGCGACCTTTGACACGCTGAGTATCCAGACAAGGTCTGGTCCGGTGACGTTCAGGGTCGAGATGGCAGAGACCGCGGCCGAGCGCGCCAAAGGGCTTATGTACCGTACCGAGCTCGCTCCTGACGTCGGCATGCTATTCGACTTCGGAGTCGAGCAACCTGTCTATATGTGGATGAAGAACACCTACATCCCGCTCGACATGGTCTTTATTCGCTCGGACGGGCGCGTGGCCAGCATTGCTGCCGACACTGTTCCCTTGTCGACGCAGACCATCTCCTCCGAAGTACCGGTCAGTGCCGTACTGGAATTGAAGGCGGGTACGGCAAAGGCGCGCGGCATTGCCGTGGGTGACCGTGTCAGCCACCGGCTGTTCAGCAGCCCGTAACGTGATTCGGTGTACGTCGGGGCAGGCCACAAGGCCTCGCCGGGAATTTTAGGGAGGGAGAACTTTCCCAACACCTACAGGTGCGCGCTGTTTTCGTCACTCCATCGCGCAGGTTCCGTTCAATTGTGATGGCGTTCTGGAGGCGCTGCCGTGAGGCTGCCGGCCCCGGGAGGGGTGCCGCGATGAGCGGCTTAGGCACTCCGGCCGACTCCATTTGCTGCTGGGTCTTGCCTTAGCGCTGCTCTCTGTGCCATTGCATGTCGCGGGCGTCATGACTTGGCGTTCGAAGATCGTTTGGTTACAACGGTTTGAAGTAGTCGGGGCATAGCGCAGCCCGGTAGCGCGGGAGTTTTGGGAACTTCAGGTCGCAGGTTCGAATCCTGCTGCCCCGACCATCCGGACGTGCAATGTTCGCTTTGATGAAGCGACTGGCAGGGAGCGAGTTGAATGGTAGCGCGCATCTATATGCCTGCCCGGAATGCCATGCAGTCCGGCACGGCAAAGACCAAACTTTGGGTTCTGGATTATGAACCCGAGCAGCCCCGGCAGGTTGAGCCGCTTATGGGCTACACAAGTTCCGGCGACATGAAGAGCCAGCTCCGCCTGCGCTTCGACACCAAAGAAGAAGCGATTGCCTATGCCGAGCGGCACGGGATCGCCTTCCAGCTTCAGGAACCTAACAAACCCGCGCGTCGACGCATGGCCTATTCCGACAATTTCAGCTTCCGCCGTGTCGGGCAATGGACGCACTGACGGATTGATTCCGGTGCAATCCCGAAGGGGCCGCGTAGCTCAGCTGGATAGAGCAGCCGCCTTCTAAGCGGCAGGTCGATGGTTCGAGCCCATCCGCGGTCGCCATTTAAGTCAGTGATAAATTCTCAAAAGATCTGTGCCAAGCGGGCCGATCCCGTCTGCGCCCTGAAGAGTGGTCCTCCTTAGGCTAGGCTTTCGAGCCTCTGCGGGACGGCGCTATTGCGTAGAAGAAGCCCAAGGCGGAAGAGATCGTCGCGCAGTTCCGGAAGCAGGCCAGGTCGACGTGCTGGTATCCCGATGACGTCGGGTTGCCGCGGCGATCGGGGTGTCGGAGCGCTTTGCGTGCCGGCGGGGGCCGTGCCGACGAAGCGCCCCTGTCCGCTGACACCGTCGAACTCGCCACCCGCTATAGGCGCTCTGGCTCTCGGCGGCTCACAGCGCAACTGCACGCCGCCGGGTGGGCTAGGACCGCCTTCATCGAACCGTGCTTGCCATTGGAGAGCGGTTATTGCGAGAGCGTCAACTACAGGCTCAGAGACGAACAGCTGAACGGCGAACTCTTCTACGGTTTGGCTGAGGCAAAGATCATCATTGGGATTTGGCGCCACCCTTACAACCCTGAACGGCCGCGCTCATCACTTGGCGACAGGCCTCCAGCTCCAGCGTTCGCCGTGCCGTTGCTGCCCGCCGCGTCAGATCAGGCCGAAAGGCCGATAGTGAAGCCGATTGAAACCGGACCACCCAATAGGGGCGGGCCAACTTTACTTGCAGTTCGAGAATTTTTTGGTGGCCACTAATGTGCACAAGTGAGCAGAAGTTCCCGGCGGACTAACGTACCATCCGGGGCATGAAAACACTCGAAGAACGTGCCCGCGCTCTGTGCGCGATTGACCTTCAGCGGAGAGGGATTTTCGGCGCCGAGCTGGCGGCCAGGGTTGATCAGTTCTGGCCCGTGCTCGCGGCCGAGATCTACCCGATGCACGAGACCGTCGGCGAGTGGCCGTTTACCGTCACTGAGATCGAGCGACTTAGCGAAGAGTATCGGCGTATCATCGATCCAAGATGAGGTCTGAACCGCATTCGGAGATGCGGCGTCAAAAGCCGGAACTGCTCATAATTGCTCTAGGTACCAGCGCGGATTGGATTTAGCGTGTCGAACATGACAAACGAGTTGGAAGTTCGCGCCCGATCACTGTGTGCCCTGGACGCGGGTGCGGCTTCAATTCCCGCGGCGCTGATCCCTGCCGTTGTGGAACGACTTTGGCCTGTCGCCGCCTATGAGATGTGCGGTGGTGTCGTTGAATCGGGCCAGCTTGTCATCCCGCCCGATATGGCCGCGCGGCAGCAAGAATATCGGCGCCTCCGCCGCTGAGGATGAAAGGGAAGCTTCGTCCGTGTCCTCACCCTCGGCCGGAATCGCCGCCGAACAGGGCCGTGAGAAATGTGTAATCTCTACAGCCAAAATTCGAATGTCCGTGCGATCGCTGATCTGGTCGGCGCGCTGGATAACTTTGCCGGAAATCTGCCACCGCAGCCCGGGATATTTCCCGACTATCTGGCCCCTATCGTGCGGCCGGGCGTTGGTGACGCACTGAGCCTTGCTATGGCCCGATGGGGAATGCCGTCGCCCGCGTTTCTGCTGAAGGGCAAAAATCGGGATCCGGGCGTCACGAATATCCGCAACGTTGCCTCGCCACACTGGCGCCGCTGGCTCGGTCCGGCACATCGGTGCCTCGTGCCTTTCACCAGCTTCTCGGAAAATGCGCCAGTGACCCATGAGGTGACGTGGTTCGCCTTCGCCGAAGACCGTCCGCTCTCCTTCTTCGCTGGACTCTGGTCAAACTGGACCAGCGTCCGAAAAGTGAGGGAGGGTGAAGTCACGTCCGATGTCTTCGGTATCCTGACAACCGAACCAAATGCCGTTGTTGCGCCCATTCATCAGAAAGCCATGCCGGTCATTCTGACCACTGCGGAAGAACGCGACGTGTGGTTGCGCGCTCCATGGCAGGAGGCGCAGGGGCTGCAGCGCCCGTTGCCCGACAATGCGTTGATGATTGTCGCACGCGGCGCCAAGGAAGATCCGCCGGCGGCGCAGGAGCCACGGCTTCTCTAGGCGACGATGGGTGCCGCACCGATGGGTTGCGTTGGATTGGGAGCACGGAGCCCGGAACGCCGGTATCCAAACATTGAGTAGGCTCGTTCGGGCGATGTCTAAGCCGTACAATCGGGCCGATGTCATTGCGCCGGGTGTGTCGAGGCGGCTAAAGCTGGGGTTCCGTTCCGCTGTAAAGCCCGTCATGTCACGCTTGCGCTTGTATCTCGCTGGTCCCGAAGTCTTTCGTCACGACGCGGCAGAAGAGGGCCGTCGGCTTGTTGCTTTGTGCCGGGCTGCCGGGGGTGAGGGTCTCTACCCGCTCGACACGCGCGGCGAAGACATCCGTCGAAGCTGTATCGCAATGATCGACGAAGCCGACGCGATCGTCGCGAACATTTCCCCATTCCGGGGCCATCATATGGATCCGGGCACGGCTTTCGAGATCGGTTACGCAGAGGCCCGCGGAACGCCGGTCTTTCTCTGGTCGAATGATGCCCGCGTTCTGATCAAGCGCATCCGCGTCGGTTCTGATGGTCGTGATGGCGAGGGTATGCTGGTGGAGGACCTCGACAAGCCCGAGAACCTGATGATCGTCCCGGATGGCGCGACGGTGTGGCCGTCTCCGGAACGAGCGATCGCGGAAGCCATGGCACGCCTTGGTCATGTCCGGAAGAATCGCCTGCTTCAGCGAAGCACTCGGCGCGCTGTGCTCTTGGCGGCTTTGATAAGCCTGTTGGTGGCATTGGGCGCCGGCGCTCTCGTCGATCGGCTGGTTGGTTGGTAATCGCCACCTTGGGGGGCTTCGCTGCCGGGCCTCAGCGCTGCCTACTTTCATCGGCATGAAGGACACGCTTGACGGTTACCCGCCCCGCTACCTTCAATGCGACCGAGTCGCGGCCTGGCCGCTTGATGTGGAGACGCAGATGACGAAGCTCGCCGGCCTTACTCCGGAAGTGCTTTCCCACGACGAGCGATTGGATCGCCTCGCTGAGGTCGCCGTTCATGTTGGTCTAGGCCTGAAGGCGGGGCAGGAACTGGTCATGACGGCGTCGATCGATGCCCTGCCGCTGGTACGGCGCATAACCGACCACGCTTACAAAGCCGGAGCCAGCCTGGTCACCACATTGTTCAGTGACGAGGAGGCGACCCTGATGCGCTTCCACAGCGCGTCCGATGCGAGCTTCGATACGGCCAGCAACTGGCTCTATGAGGGGATGGCGCAGGCTTTCAAGAACGGTGCGGCCCGCCTCGCCATCTCCGGTGAAAACCCCTCGCTGCTGGCCAATGAGGATCCCGAGAAGGTCTCGCGTGCAAATCGGGCACGTTCGAAAGCCTACATGCCAGCGCTATCGCTCATCGCCGGTTTCGACATCAACTGGACCATCGTGTCCTTCGCGGCGCCGGCCTGGGCCAAGGCCATGTTTCCGGATGACCCGGAGGATATTGCCGTAGCCAAACTCTGGCATGCGATCTTTGCTGCCTCGCGCGTTGACACGCCGGATCCCGTGGCAGCCTGGAAGGCACATAACGATGCTCTCCATGCCCGTACGGCCCAGCTCAATGCTCGCCGTTATTCCGCCTTGCGTTTCCGTGGCCCGGGTACCGATCTGACCGTCGGTCTGGCGGATGAGCATGAGTGGGCGGGCGGCGCCTCCACGGCGAAGAACGGCGTGATCTGCAACGCCAACATTCCCACCGAGGAAGTTTTCACGACGCCTCACAAGAGCCGGGTGGAGGGCTACGTCTCGAGCACCAAGCCGCTCTCCTATCAGGGCACCCTCATCCAGGACATTTCGGTAAGGTTCGAGGGTGGTCGCATCATTGACGCCAAGGCGCGCACCGGGCTCGACGTGTTGTCCAAGGTGCTGGAGACGGACGAGGGTTCCCGCCGGCTTGGCGAGGTCGCGCTGGTTCCCCATTCTTCGCCAATCTCGAAGAGCGGCCTTCTGTTCTACAACACGCTGTACGACGAGAACGCGGCGAGCCACATTGCGTTGGGCCAGTCCTACAGCAAGTGCTTCATCGACGGTTCGGACTTGTCGCCGGAAGAGCTTTCCGTTCGTGGTGCGAACTCCAGTCTTATACATATCGACTGGATGATCGGTTCCGGGGAAGTCGACGTGGACGGCATTACGGCGCAAGGCGAGGCCGAGCCGGTAATGCGCAAGGGCGAATGGGCTTGAAACGACGCAGGCGTGCAATGCTAGTTTCCCCGCAAAGGGAAACTGCGGTGAGGTCGTGTTGCGTCGCGCCCGGTTCTCGCGGGCCACAGGACGGGGGACGGGCCTGATGTGTCGCTGGCGTGCCTGGTGGAAAGGCCTGCCGGCCCTGCTGCTGTTGCTGGCAGCGGCCATTCATTTCTCACGAGCGCCGGTCGAACATGATCTGGCGACACGCTCGGGTGTGCTCCTGGTTCAGATCGGTGAGTCGTGGGCGCACGCCAGCTTCGACGGGCGCGACGCATTGCTGGAAGGGGAGGCGCTCTCCGAGGAAGCGCGCGTGAAGGTGCGTAGCGAGCTGGGGCGCCTCGCGGGTGTCCGCTCTGTCAGCGACAGCACGACGCTGCTTCCTGAACGTCGGCCCTTCACCTTCACGGCGATACGCGATGGCGCACAGCTTCGGCTCGAGGGATATGTACCGTCGGCGTGGGCACGTCGGCGGATAGCCGATGCCGCGGAGAAGATGGCGCCCGGTGTGGTCGTCGCTGGCGTGAAGGAGCTGGTACGGGCACGCGGTGTTCCGGCAGGCGACTTCGTTGGTGTGGTCGTGTTCGGCATCCAGCAGCTTGCGCGGATGCCTGCAGGTCGGATCACCATTTCCGACGACGCCTTTTCGATCGAAGGGCGAGCACCGGATTTCACGACCTATGATGAGCTGGAGGTCACTGTTCGAAGTGAGCTACCCGCCGATTTCAAGCTGGCACGTTTCGCCGTATTGCCCCCGGCGGTGTCTCCCTTCGTATGGCAGGCTTCGCGTGAGCCGGATGGCGTGCGACTTTCAGGGTATATCCCGCTCGGCGATGCGCGCCGCTCCCTGCTCGACATGGTGCGTGCGGCTGTGCCGGGCGCTGCGATCTCGGATCAGTTGCGCCTTGCCGATGGTTCGCCTCCCTCCGCGGGATGGCTTAAGGCGGTCGACTTCGCGCTCCAGCAGCTCGGCCGTCTGCCGAATGGAAAGGTGGGCCTTTCCGACACCACCATTTCGATCGAGGGGGCGGCTCCGGACTTCGCGGCCTATGACGCGATCGCAGGGGCGCGCCGGTCTGTTCCCGAAGGCTATACGCTGACGCGTTTCGCTGTCACGCCGCCAACGGTCAGCCCTTTCAATTGGTCGGTCATTCGCGGGAGCGCCGGTCTGCGCCTAACGGGATTCGCGCCTTCCGAGGATGCGAAGCGGCTCGTTATCGACGCTGTGCGTGCGGGCTTCCCGGGCGTGCCCACCAGTGACGAGATGAGGATCGCGTCCGGTGGTCCCGGCGCCGAGGCATGGGTGAACGCAACGGTGTTTGGCGTTGGTCAACTTGCCAAGTTGCGGAGCGGCGCGGTGAGGGGCAACGGTGATGTCCTGGCAATTTCGGGTGAGGCACAGGACTCGGCCGCGTTCGGCGCCGTACAGGCAGCGCTGTCTGGCCAGTTGCCGCGTGGCTTCACGGTTGAATCGGACGTACGCCCGCCGATCGTGTCACCTTACGTCTTCGGCATGCGCAAGGATTCGGACGGCCTCACCATTTCGGGATTCTATCCCTCGACCTTGGGCCATGCCGCCTTGGTCGAAGCTGCCAAGACTGAACTGCTCGGGATGCCGCTGAACGACGTGTCCGCTCTGGCTCTCGGCGCGCCGGACGGCTTCGAGAAAGCGACACTCGTTGTTCTGCACGAACTGGCGCGTCTGAGCGAAGGGGAGGCGCGGTTCGACGATACCAAGCTGCGCTTCTCGGGCACCGTGCTTTATGAGGCGGCGATCGAACAGGTTCGGTCGAGTCTCACTGCCGGACTGCCCAAAGGCTTCGCGCTTGATCTCAGTCTCAACGTGGCGGTGCGGCGCGAGTCGTCGGACAAGGCGGCCTGCCAGAAGGCGATTGACGATCTGCTCGCGCGCGGCGCCATACAGTTCACGCCGGATGAAGCTGCGATCGCTCCGGCTAGCTACGGTCTGCTGGACCACGTGGCATTTGCAGCAAGCGGCTGCCCGGATGCAATGATTGAAGTGTCAGTGCAGCAGGCGACCACGCCGGATGGCGCACTCGCCCGTGCTCGCGCTGTAACTGACTATCTGGCCCATGCCGGCATATCGCCGGAGCGACTGTTCACTGGCGCACCGAGCGCCGTGGCCATCCAGAATCACGACGAAGTCGGACCGGTCGAGCCCGGCCTCCAAGTGATTGTGAGGTAATTTAATGTGGTATTTGGCGTTCGAGATTTGGCCCTACCTCGTCGGGACGCTGGCGATTGGACTGGCGACCGGATGGTTCGCCGGCTGCGCCCCGCGACGCCAAAAGCCGCTGCCGGAGAGCGGGAAGGGCGCTTCATGATCGGATTCGCCGTGGACGTGTCGATCCTGATTGTCGCGACCTATATTGTCGGCTGTGCGGGCGGCTGTTGGCTACGCCGTACTCTTGCCCGCCGCTCGATGATGTGACTTCGGCGCCGGCGCGATCAGCCGGTGCTTACAGCCGGGCCCCACGCAGATCAGCCTCGATTTGGAGCGTCGTGCGCGAACCGAAGCGAGCCTTGTAGACCTGGGCATTCTCCATGACCCGTTGCACATAGTTGCGCGTCTCCGAGTACGGAATGCGCTCGACCCAATCGATGGGGTCAACGGAAGGGTCGCGCGGGTCGCCATACTGGGCGATCCATTTGGCGACGTTGCCCCGACCCGCATTGTAGCCTGCGAAGGTGAGAACGTAATTGTTCTGGTAGTTGTCCAGCAGGCTGCGCAGCTCGGCCGCACCGAACTGAACATTCACCGACGGATTGTTGAGCTGCGCGGGCGTGAACTTCACGCCGTTCCGCCGTGCGATCGTTTTGCCTGTGGCCGGCATGACCTGCATCAGTCCTGTGGCGCCGGCATGCGATCTAGCGGAGGCATTGAACATGCTCTCCTGCCGGGCAATCGCATAAACGAGCGCGAGATCGACATTGTCGGTAATGGGTTGGTACTTGGGGATACCGATCGTCGGATAAGCCTCAGCCTCCAGTGCGAAGCCGCGACCGAGAGCGATCTTGCCAATGGTCGTCATGGTGCGAGCGTCGCCATCGGCCTTTGCGAGCGCCGCAAGCAAACCAAGCTGCCCCGAGTCGGGCAGCCTCTCGGCCAAGTCATAGGCGAGGGAAAGTGAGAGGCTGGATTTGTCGAGCTTCTGCAGCAGCCGGAAGATCATCACGCCTTCATCCGCGTTAAACGCGGCGCGCTGGATGACGTTCGCCGGCGGGGCCGCCCGGACCCGCACGTCAGACACACCGAGGCGCGCGCGTGCCAGTTGGCCGTAATAGGCGGTGCTGTAAGCGGCGGCCGCCTCGTACTGGCCGCGGGCATTAGCCGTCGAGCCGAGCGCCTCCCAGGCGCGACCCTGCCAATAGTAGCCGCGAGAGATCGTCGCGGGATGGCTCTGGCCTTCGGCAACACGGGCAAAATGCTGAAGTGCTGTCTTGGGGTCATTGAGGAACCGCAGCGCAATCCATCCGGCGGTGAAATGCGCGTCAGACCTCTTGTGCTCGTTCTCCGGCGGAACAGTGTCGCGCGCCACGCGATAAGCCGCACTCGGTTCGCCCTTGTCGAGCAGCTCCCGCGCCACCAGGCGGCGTTCAATCCACCATTCGTCAGGATCGACGAGAAGCGCGGGGTCCTTCGGCGCGGCAGCGAGCAGCTTGGCTGCGGCCTCGTCATTGCCGGCGCGGCGCTGGATCTTCGCGGCCGTGTAGATATAGGCCGGGTCTGATCGCATGGACGAGGGAACGGCCGCAAGCAGCTTGGCCGGATCGCCGGCTCCGCGTGAGAAAAGCGCAATGCGGGCCTTGGCGAGAGCCACCACATTATCGCCGGCGCGTTTGGCGGCGCGCATGCCTCGGTCGGCGTCTTCAGCATAAAGCTGCTTGTCGGCGCGATATTTGTGGTCCGCAGCTGTCAGTACACCGCCGAATTCGACCATTACGGTCGATTCGATGTCGCTGGATAGCGCATCCTCCCGCCAGGCATCGCGCAGCCACGCGGTGCCGGCAGCCTGATCGCCTGCGGCAAACAGGGCCCGCGCCAAGGCGATCTTGCCCTCACCCGAATAAGGACGCTGCTCGGCGAAGAACTTAAGGATGGTGCGCGGATCCTTGTTTTCCACATAGAGCAGGTACTCCAGTCGCCGGCGCAGGACGACGGGAGTCGGCAGCGTGGGATGAGCGTCGAGAATCGCGATCGCCCGATCGAAGCCAACAT
Organism: Ancylobacter pratisalsi; assembly: GCF_010669125.1. NCBI lineage: Bacteria > Pseudomonadati > Pseudomonadota > Alphaproteobacteria > Hyphomicrobiales > Xanthobacteraceae > Ancylobacter > Ancylobacter pratisalsi. The sequence goes on along the minus strand of NZ_CP048630.1, from coordinate 4,503,966 downwards.
CCCTCGCGGTCACCCGAAGCGCGAGCCACCGCACCAATGCCTGCGAGCCGGGGTCCCGCATCCTGTCCGCCATGTCGAGGGCTTGGGCGCTCTGTCCATTTTCGACGAAGGACACTGCTTGCTTCAGGTCGCCCATGGCGCCGGACAACACGGGAACCGGAAGCGAGGCCTTGCCAGTCGCCTCCGCTTCAACGGCGGCCTCCACCGAGGGCTTGCTGGGAGGCGATGGTACGTTCGATGCTGATCTCGCGGCTACCGGCTTCGCGTGGGGCTTGGGAACGGGGCGCGGAGTGGCGCTGGCCGCGTAAACCGTGAAAATGCTGGTGGACGAAGCGAGGAGAATTGCCGCGAGTGGCAGGACGGCCAGTCGACGGCTCGTGCGCGACGAAGTTAGCGCCGATCCGGTCTTACACCGATGCCCGCTGCTGAATTCGCTCATGAACTACGCACTCCCGACGCTTCGACTGACGGACGCTGTGAACGGTACCGATAATGCGCCGAAACCAGGGGTGCGCACCTTTGGGTCCTTGCTGCTCCGAAGCGGCCGGTTCGGAACTGCGTCTTGCTCGATTGTCACGCGATCTGATTGACGAATTGCTAACCACGCTGTGGCGTGGTCAATCCGGCACCGTGCATCTGGCTATTTATGCCGTGGCAACCGGGCAAAATGGGGGCAGGGCGCCCTGCTCGTTGGGCAATGAGGCAACTAGGCCCTTTCTTCCGGCGCGCTGACGCGATATCTCATGCACCCTTCGCGAGAGCCCAATCCCTGGCCCGCGACAAAGAAGAGAAAATTCCAGGAGCGCGCCATGCCGCATTCTCTGCCTTTCCGTGGATCCTTTACGGCGCTCGTGACGCCGTTCCGCGACGGCGCGCTCGACGAGAAAGCACTGCGCGGACTTGTCGATTGGCAGATCGCGGAAGGCATCCACGGCCTCGTGCCAGTTGGGACCACCGGCGAGAGCCCGACCGTGACCCATGATGAGCACAAGCGTGTCGTGGAGTGGACCGTCGAACAGGCGGCCGGCCGCGTACCGGTGATCGCCGGTGCAGGTTCCAACAACACGCTTGAAGCAATCGACCTGGCGCGTCACGCGGAACAGGCCGGGGCCGACGCCGTGCTCGTGGTGACGCCCTACTATAACAAGCCGGGCCAGGAAGGGCTGTTTCAGCACTACAGGGCCATTAACGACGCGATCGGCATCCCGATTTTCATCTACAACATTCCTGGTCGGTCGGTCGTCGACATGTCGGTCGAGACAATGCAACGGCTTTACGAGCTGCCGAACATTGCTGGGGTGAAGGATGCGACCGCGAACCTTGTGCGTGTCAGCCTTCAGCGCCAGGCGATGGGGCCGGAATTCAACCAGCTCTCCGGCGAGGACGCTACGGCGCTTGCATTCATGGCCCATGGCGGCGATGGCTGCATCTCCGTGGCCTCGAATGTGGCTCCAAAGCTCTGCGCACAGCTGATCAACGCCTGCGCAGCGGGTGATTACAAGGGCGCGCTTGAACTCCAGGACAGGCTGTTCCCGCTGTTTCAGGCGTTGTTCGTTGAAACCAACCCAAGCCCCACCAAATATGCACTGAGCGTTCTCGGTAAGATCGCCGACGAAGCCCGGCTTCCCATGGTGCCGGTAAGTGCAAAGACCAAGGAGATCGTCCAGGCCGCCATGCGGCATGCAGGATTGATCAACTGACGTTAGTCCGGGGCGAAGGCTCCGGTCCGGAGCTGGAGCCATGGCCGAAAAGAAACAGCTGCCCCGCAAGGTTGTCGCCGACAACCGGCGGGCGCGGTTTGATTATGAGATTGGCGAGACATTCGAAGCGGGGATCGCGCTGTCCGGGACGGAGGTGAAGAGCCTGCGCGAGGGGAAGGCGACGGTCGCAGAGAGCTACGTCTCGGCCAAGTCCGGGGAGGCAATCCTCTATAATTCCTTCATCCCGGAATACCTTCAGGCCAACCGTTTCAACCATGAGCCGCGCCGTCCGCGAAAACTGCTGCTGCACATGCGCGAGATCGCAAAGCTGTGGCAGGCGGTCGAGCGTGAGGGCATGACGGTCGTGCCGCTGCGCATCTATTTCAATGAGCAGGGGCGCGCCAAGGTCGAGCTTGCGATCGCTCGCGGACGAAAGGCCCATGACAAACGTGAGGCGCTGAAGGAAAAGGACTGGGCCCGCGACAAGCAAAGATTGTTGCGGGATAGGGGCTGAGGAAAATCGGATTTAATAGAAAAGCCCGGGCGTTGCCCGGGCTTTTTCACTTTGGAAATCAGCGCCGTTCAGTCCTTGGCGCGCTCGACATAGGACCCGTCGGCGGTCATCACCACAATGCGGGTGCCGATGCTGACATGCGGCGGCACAGCGGAACGCACGCCGTTGGAAAGCACGGCCGGCTTGTAGGAGGACGAGGCCGTCTGGCCCTTCATCGCCGGCTCGGTCTCCACCACTTCCAGCACCACGCGTTGAGGCAGTTCGATGGCGATGCCGTTACCGTCGTGGATCTTCAGCATGACCTGCATGCCTTCCTGGAGATAGGGCGCCTGATCGCCGACCACGTCGGTATGCACCGCCACCTGGTCGTAATTGTCGGGGTTCATGAAGTGAAACCCTTCACCATCCGAATAGAGGAAGGTGTGGGGGCGATCCTCGACGTGGGCGCGTTCGACCTGTTCGGTCGTGCGGTAGCGCTCGGAAATCTTCACGCCGTCCGAGATGCGCCGCATATCGATCTGGGTGACCGGCGTGCCCTTGCCGGGGTGGATGTTGTCGGCGGTGAGCACGACGTAGAGCTTGCCGTCGATGTCGACGACGTTGCCCTTGCGCAATGTGCTGGCAATGACCTTGACCATTTCGGTCCTCTGGCTGTTGGGTGCGCCGCCTCGTGCGGCATGACCGGGATTCTATTTGGCGCCTCCTATACAAGCGTGTCCGCCGTCCGCCAACCCCGTCCGCCAACCCCGCCTGGCAACCCCGCCTGGCCAACTCGCCGGAGCTTTCCATGTCCGTTCCCGCTTCTCCTTGGTGGTCGCCGTCGATCCATGCGGACCGGCGGCCGTTCCTGATGGCGCGCCAGCGGGTAATCGGGGCGATTCGCGCCTTCTTCGCCGCCCGGGATTTTGTGGAGGTGGAGACGCCCCTTCTTCAGATATCGCCAGGCAATGAGACGCACCTCAAAGCGTTTGCCACCACGCTCGAAGCGCCGGACGGCACGCAGGCGAAACGCTACCTGCACACGTCGCCGGAGTTCACGGCAAAGAAGCTCTTGGCGGCGGGTGAAACGCGCCTGTTCACCCTCGCTCGGGTGTTTCGAAACGGTGAGCGGACGGCGCTCCACCATCCCGAATTCACCATGCTCGAATGGTATCGGACGGACGAGCGTTACCACTCGTTGATGGAAGACTGCGCCGCATTGCTAGGGGCGGTGGCGAATGCGACCGGCACGTCCCTGTTCACTTATGGTGGCATGAGCTGCGACCCTCAGCTTTCGCCTGAACTCCTGACCGTTGCCGACGCGTTTACCCGCCATGCGGGTATCGACCTCATGGCGAGCGTTGATAAGGCCGGGAATGAGCGCGACATGTTATGGCAGGCCGCCGCCGCGAGCGGCATTAGGGTCGCGCCTGACGACAGCTGGGCCGATGTTTTCACACGGGTGATGGTGGAGAGAGTCGAACCGCATCTGGGGCAGGGGCGGGCGACAATCCTCTATGAGTATCCCATCTCTGAAGCGGCGCTGGCACGGCCGAAGCCGGGGGACGGACGTGTGGCCGAGCGCTTCGAGCTGTATGCGTGCGGGGTGGAGTTGGCCAATGCATTTGGTGAACTGACAGACCCGCATGAACAGCGTCGTCGCTTCGTGCAGTGGATGGACGAGAAGGAGAGACTTTATGGCGAGCGCTACCCGATCGACGAGGACTTTCTGGCGGCGCTTGCCGTGATGCCGGAGGCATCCGGAATCGCGCTTGGTCTCGATCGTTTGGTGATGCTCGCGGCTGGAGCGCGGCGCATAGAAGACGTGTTGTGGGCGCCCGTAGCCCCCTGAGACGGCGGCGCGTGAACTAGGCCAGAGCGTCGATGTGTGCGCGCACTTTGGCGAAGACGGCATGGAACATTGCAGGCGTCAGGACGCCCGTGTTGGTGTTGTATCGAGAGCAATGATAGCTGTCGAAGAGCGTAAGATCGCCGATCCGATGCACCGCGCCATGCCCGAATTTGTGATGACTGAGCTTCTCTCCGTGCGCAGCGAGAACCTGGTCATGGGCAATCTTGCCCAGTGCGACGATCGCGCTGAGGCGCGGCAGCAGTCCGATGGTCGCCGCGAGGAATGGACGGCATGTGCGCATTTCCTCCGTTGTCGGCTTGTTCTCGGGCGGGACGCAGCGCACCGCGTTGGTGAGACGGGCATCGACGAGACGTAAAGTGTCATCAGGCCGCGCCTCGAAGCGCCCCGTTGCGAAACCGAACCTGATCAGCGTGTCGTACAGAAGCTCCCCGGCGTAGTCCCCCGTGAAGGGGCGTCCGGTGCGGTTGGCGCCACGTAGTCCCGGGGCGAGGCCAACGATCAGTAACCGCCCGTCCTGGGGCCCGAAGGAAGGCACCGGAGCATTGTTCCAGCTCGGCTCTGCCGCACGCCACGTCTCCCGAAAGGACACGAGGCGTGGGCAGAGCGGGCAGTTCCGCGGCGGTTCGGCAGCCGTTGGCGAGGGTGTAGCAGAGGCGAGTGCCATGAGCGGTGTCAGGAGTCCGTCTCGTCGTCGTCATCATCATCGCTGGCAACCGGCGCAGTGCGGCGCTCCAGAAAACGTGGTGTCTCCTGAAGCCGGTTGGAGCGTTCGGCAGGGTCGCGTCCGACTCGGCTCTGGAGGTCCACCAGATCGATGAAGACATCCGCCTGCCTGCGCAATTCGTCGGCAATCATCGGAGGCTGGCTGTGGACGCTGGAGACGACGCTGACGCGCACTCCCTTCCGCTGGATCGCTTCGACCAGCGAGCGGAAGTCGCCGTCGCCCGAGAAGATCACGATGTGATCGACATGGGAGGCGAGTTCCATGGCGTTGACCGCCAACTCGATATCCATGTTGCCACGCACACGGCGGCGACCAAGATTGTCTGTGAATTCGCGCGCCGGCTTTGTCACAACGGAGTATCCATTATAGTCCAGCCAGTCCAGAAGAGGGCGGATGGATGAATACTCAGTGTCTTCGACTAATGTAGTATAGTAAAAAGCACGAAGAACGTATCCGCGAGATTGAAACTCCTTGAGGAGGCGCTTGTAGTCGATATCAAATCCGAGCGACTTGGTCGCGGAATAAAGATTGGCGCCGTCAATGAAAAGAGCGATCTTTTCCATACCCTGAACCGAAGTGGGCAATACGTGACTCCTAAACAGTCCATCCTCTCCGCCACTCCTGACGAAGAAATCAACGCCCCGCTGACAGACATAGCGCATTTTTGGCTACGGTGAGGCGGGGAAGCCGACGCAGGCCGACAAATTCACAGTTGGGGCGGATGGGGTATTCTGGTACGCAAGCGAGCGACTTGCTCTCTTGTACGCATTGGTTTAAATGCACGCTCTTCCCCGATTACACCGACAGGAGTGCCGAGGCATGGCCCGCGTCACCGTCGAGGATTGCATCGACAAGGTCGACAATCGCTTCGAGCTCGTTCTTCTCGCGGGCCATCGTGCCCGCACAATCGCTTCCGGTTCGCCGATCACCATTGATCGCGACAACGACAAGAATCCGGTCGTCGCTCTGCGCGAGATCGCAGACCAGACGATCTCGCCGGAAGATCTGCGCGAGGAGCTGATCCACTCGCTTCAGAAGTTTACTGAGGTGGACGAGCCGGAGCCGGAGACGGTGCCGATGATCGCGTCTGGCAACTCTCAGGGCGTCGACGATTCCGAGATCATGCTCGACCGCATGACCGAAGAAGAGCTGCTTGCTGGCCTTCAGGGCCTTGTCCCGCCCGAGCCGAGCGACGACGAGGAAGGCTGAACCTTTCTTCCATTGAACGTCAAACGGCCCGGCGAAAGTCGGGCCGTTCGTGTTTCTGGACAGAAACCCGCCCTTGCGGCTTGCCTCAAGGGCGTGGCGAACGATATCTAGCGAAACGGCCGTAGCGGTCGTCTTGTTTCGCGAGTCCCTGTCATGATGCGGCAGTACGAGCTCGTCGAGCGCGTGCGCCGGTATAATCCCAATACCGACGAGGCGCTCCTCGATCGCGCCTATGTCTATGCCATGCGTGCGCACGGCACGCAGAAGCGCGCCTCCGGCGACCCGTATTTCTCCCATCCGCTCGAAGTCGCGGCCATCTTGACGGACCTGAAGCTCGACGATGCCACCATCGTCGCTGCCCTGCTTCACGACACGATTGAAGATACTGACGCCACGCGCGACGAGATCGACCGTATTTTCGGTGCTCAGATTGGTGCGCTTGTCGAGGGCCTGACAAAGATCAAGAAACTTGATCTTGTGTCCAAGCAAGCGAAGCAGGCGGAAAACCTGCGCAAGCTCCTGCTCGCGATTGCCGACGATGTCCGCGTGCTGCTGGTCAAGCTCGCCGATCGTTTGCACAACATGCGAACCCTGAAATGGGTGCCTGAGGAAAAGCGCAACCGGGTTGCCCAAGAAACACTGGACATCTATGCCCCACTGGCAGGTCGCATGGGCATGCATGACATGCGCGAGGAGCTGGAGGATCTGTCGTTCCGCCAGCTTTCCTCTGAGGCGTATGAATCGATCCGCGTTCGACTGCAGACCTTGAAGGAAAATAATGGAGAGCTCGTCGCGGCCATTGAACGCGAGCTATCGGAAGCCGTTGCCCAGAAGGGGATCTCCGCCGCTGTGAAGGGGCGTGAAAAGCGTCCCTATTCGATCTGGCGAAAGATGGAGCAGAAATCGGTCGCCTTCGAACAGCTTTCCGACATCTATGGCTTCCGGATACTGGTTGAGACGGTCGAGGATTGCTACGGGGCCCTCGGCGTCGTGCATACCAAATGGCCCCTCGTTCCGGGGCGCTTCAAGGACTATATCTCGACCCCTAAGCAGAACGACTACCGCTCCATTCACACCACCGTCGTGGGCCCGGGCAGGCAACGCGTCGAACTGCAGATTCGCACCCGTGCGATGCACGAAATCGCGGAGTACGGCATTGCCGCGCACGCGATCTACAAGGACGCCTCAAGCCGGGCTGACGATGTGCTCGCGCGCGATTCCAGCGCATATGCATGGCTAAGGCGCACAATCGAGCTGCTCGCCGAAGGATCGAGTCCTGAGGAATTTCTTGAGCATACGAAGCTCGAGCTGTTCCACGATCAGGTCTTCTGTTTCACCCCCAAGGGGCGGTTGATCATCCTGCCGCGCCGCGCCACTCCCATCGATTTCGCCTATGCCGTCCACACAGGCGTCGGCGACCGCGTGGTTGGCTCCAAGGTGAATGGGAAGGTGTCGCCGCTCGTCTCGGAATTGCAGAATGGCGACGAGGTCGAGATCATTACGGCGGAAGGACAGACACCGCCGGCCGCATGGGAATCCATCGTGGTCACCGGCAAGGCACGCGCGGCCATTCGCCGGGCGACTCGGGCCGCCGTGCGCGCGCAATATGCAGGACTTGGAAAAAAGATCGTCGAGCGCGCCGTAGCGCGAGCGGGCAAGCAATTCTCGGAGGAGAAGCTGTCCTCCGCTCTCGGCCGATTGGCGCGTACCTCGCTTGAGGATGTCTACGCCGCCGTGGGACGCGGTGAGATGCGCGCGGATGATGTGGTCAAGGCGCTCCACCCGGAATGGACCGGCCCGCGCCCGGAAGAGAAGGCTGCGCTGAAGGGTGAGGGCTGGTTCGAACTGGAGCAGGGACAGAGCCTGAAATTCAAGATCCCTGGTATCGAGCACGATCCCGATCCGAAGACGGCTATTCCGATTCGTGGGATCAACCGGGAACTTCCCGTTCGCTTCGCACCGAATGGCGGTGCCGTGCCAGGCGACCGGATCGTCGGCATTCTCTCGCCCGGCGAAGGGATCACGATCTATCCGATCCAGTCCCCCGCGCTTCAGGACTTTGAAGAAGAGCCGGAGCGCTGGCTGGATGTGCGCTGGGACGTTGACGAGGATGCCCCCCAGCGTTTCCCGGTGCAGATTGTCGTCGTCGCGACCAACGAACCTGGCTCGTTGGCACAGGTTGCGCAGGTTATTGGCGAACGCGACGGCAATATCGACAATCTGCACATGTCGTCCCGGTCCGCGGATTTTACCCGGATGGTCATCGACATCGGTGTGTATGACCTCCGCCACCTCAACGGCATCATCGCCGATCTGAGAGCCCGCTCTGTCGTGTCGACTGTCGAACGCGTCAACGGCTAAGCCGGAACCGCAACGCGGAACTCGCGTTGTCTAGCGAATGCGCACGAACGCCAGCCTGCATTGCGAAGCCGTCCGATGCCAAACGGGAATGTGATTGGGCTCCTCAGTTCTGGAGCTGCTTCGTCCCGACGACATCAGGGCGCTCCGTAATCGAGTTCCGTTCGCGCGCCTATGGCCGGATTGAGGGAGTACGAGAGGGCAGGGCCTTCTTCTTACTCCATGAAATCACGCCGAACGGCAAGAAGCGACCGAATTCACTCATGTTATCGGGAGGTGATCCGCGATGCGGATTCGCTATGGCTTTCGTATCGCGCTCGATTGCGCCCAGCCGACACCGACCAGTTTCGCTGTCGATGTGCATTCCTCGCGTACAACTGACATCATCATCAGCTCGCCGTTTCTGATCCACGATGAAAACCGGGAGCCGGTGGCAAGCAGCCGGGCCCTCGATATGTTCGGCAATATCCGACGCCGCGCTGTGCTTCCGGTTGGCCGCACGCTGCTGGAAATGGACGGGATGATTGATGACAGCGGCGCTCACGATGCTGTCGCAGGCTTTGCTGGCCAGAGTCCGATCGAGGATCTGCCCGAAGAGGCGATGACATTTCTTCTGGGCAGCCGCTATTGCGAGACGGATCTTCTGAGCAACGACGCGTGGAGCCTTTTCGGCCACACTCCCGAGGGCTGGTCGCGTGTTCAGGCCATTTGTGACTTCGTTCACGACCATGTTGCGTTCGGCTATGCCCATGCAGACTGCACGCGCTCGGCCGCCGCGACTCTGCGCGATGGGCGCGGCGTATGCCGTGACTTCGCTCACCTTGCGATCACCTTCTGCCGAGCGATGAACATTCCGGCGCGCTATTGCACTGGCTATCTTGGCGACATCGGGGTGCCTGCCGATCCCGCACCGATGGATTTCAGCGCGTGGTTCGAAGCCTATCTCGATGGCCGTTGGTACACTTTCGACGCACGACACAACAGGCCCCGGGTCGGGCGCATCGTCATGGCGCGCGGCCGCGACGCCACGGATGTGCCGATCGTCAACACATTCGGGGCGCACAGGCTCGGCGGCTTTGAGGTCTGGACAGACGAGGTCGCGGAGCAGCGCGCGGTTGCGTAAACGGCCGGAATGGGAGTGTCCGAGTGCAGTGTAGGTCGTGACGGCCGACACAGGATCGGCTATCACGACGACGATCCGTACCCCTTCCGCAGGCGCTGAGATGACACAGGACGACGTACTGGCCGAATTCCGAGACGCGGGCGCATTGCTCGAGGGGCATTTTATCCTGTCCTCGGGGCTTCGCAGCCCGGTCTTCCTGCAGAAGATGTTCATCTTCCAGGATCCGGTCCGCACGGCACGGTTATGCAAGGCGCTGGCTGAAAAGGCAGAAGCCGCGTTTGGCAAGATCGACTACGTGGTCTCGCCCGCGATCGGCGGAATTGTTCCGGGCTATGAGACGGCGCGCCAGCTCGGCGCGAAAGCGGTTTTCGTCGAGCGTGAGAACGGCGTGTTCCAGCTCCGTCGCGGCTTTGCGATCCCGGAAGACGCGCGCGTGCTGATGGTCGAGGATATCGTCACCACGGGGCTTTCCTCGCGCGAATGTCTTGCCTCCCTTGCAGAGCACACCCGGAACATCGTTGGAGCCGCTTGCCTGATCGACCGTTCGGGCGGGAAGGCGGATCTGGGCGTCAAACTGGTCGCTCTTGCTCAGCTCGACATCCCGGCCTATCCGGCAGACAGCCTGCCGCCGGAGCTTGCCGCGCTGCCGGCCGTTAAGCCGGGCAGCCGCAGTATCCAGGGCGCAAAGGCCTGACGGCTATGACCCCAATTCTTCCCCCGCTGCGCCTTGGCGTGAACGTGGACCATGTCGCCACCGTGCGGAACGCGCGCGGAGGAACGATGCCCGATCCGGTGCGCGCGGCTCAACTCGCGGCGGCTGCGGGCGCCGATGGGATTACGGCGCATCTGCGAGAGGATCGTCGGCATATCCGCGACTCTGACATGAAGCGCTTGCGCGACGTGTTGCAGATCCCGCTGAACTTCGAGATGGCGGCGACCGAAGAGATGGTGGCGCTTGCGATCGAGATCAAACCTCATGCCTCGTGCCTCGTGCCGGAGCGTCGGGAGGAGCGCACAACCGAGGGTGGTCTTGATGTGATTGGCGGCGGCATTGATCTCGCCCGCAAGGTGGAGAGACTGAGCCATAACGGCATCCGGGTCTCGCTGTTCATCGCGCCGGACGCTGACCAGATCGCGCGTGCTGCCGATATTGGTGCTGCCGTGGTGGAACTTCACACCGGCGCCTGGTGCGAGTTCATCGCGCACGGAGAGCATGAGGCCGCCGAGGCTGAATTCAATCGGTTGGTCGCGAGTGCTCGACTGGCAACCGAACTCGGCCTCGAAGTTCACGCCGGCCACGGGCTGGATTTTGCCACGGCTGCGCGGATTTCCGAGCTGTCTGAGGTGCGGGAGCTCAACATCGGCCATTTTCTGATCGGCGAAGCGATCTTCGGTGGGCTGGAAGCTGCGATCCGCGAGATGCGCAAAGCCATGGCGCGCGGTCGCGCGCTTTGTTCAAAGGTCGCATGAGAACGCAATGATCATCGGGATCGGCTCGGATATCACGGATGCACGCCGCGTCGCCGAGGTGCTGGAGCGCCACGGCGAGCGCTTCCTGGAGCGGGTTTTCACCCCCGTCGAGCGCGCCAAATCCGACCGACGCAAGCGGCGCGCCGAAAGCTATGCAAAGCGTTTCGCCGCCAAGGAAGCCTGCGCCAAGGCCTTGGGCACCGGACTGTCGCAGGGCGTGTTCTGGCGCGATATGGGCGTGGTCAACCTTCCGTCCGGCCGGCCGACCATGCAGCTCACCGGCGGGGCCCAGGAAAGGCTCGATTCTCTCATCCCGCCGGGCTGCGAGGCGAGGATTGACCTAACGATAACCGATGATGGTCCGCTGGCTCAGGCCTTCGTCATTATTAGCGCCGTACCGATCACAGGCGGGGTATGACGCTTAGTCACCTCTAACGAACGTGACCAGCGCGCGTTGCCGCAGGCGCGGGGAGCGTCTATAGGAGCCGGAAAGTCCCGGTAGGGCGGCGCGTGTCGCCGCCAGTGGGCGTAACGGAAGGCGACATGACCTCGACCACCGAACCCAAGAAGACGGAAGGCGGACTCGGCGAGACCGTCAAGGTCATCATTCAGGCGTTTCTTATCGCCATCGTCATCCGAACCTTCCTGTTTCAGCCGTTCAACATTCCGTCCGGCTCGATGAAGGAAACGCTGCTCGTCGGCGATTATCTTTTCGTCTCGAAGTTCAGCTACGGCTATAGTCGGTTTTCCTTCCCGTTCTCGCCTCCCATCTTTGATGGGCGTCTGCTCGGCTCCACGCCGAACCGTGGCGATGTTGTCGTCTTCAAGCTGCCGCGCGACGAGGCCACAGACTACATCAAGCGGGTGATCGGCCTGCCGGGCGACGAGATCCAGATGATCGATGGCGTCCTGCACATCAATGGCACGGCGGTTAAACGCGAAGACGCGGGCTATTGGATGGACGATGAGGGTGGCGGGCGTGTGCAGCGTGTGAAGCGCTGGACCGAGACGTTGCCGAACGGCGTCAGTTATTACACGCTCGACCTTGTCGATAACGGTTTTTACGACAACACGCCGGTCTACAAGGTGCCGCCTGGCCACTATTTCATGATGGGCGACAACCGTGACAACTCGACGGATAGCCGCGTGCTCAGTCAGGTTGGCTACGTTCCCTACGAGAACCTGATCGGTCGTGCGCAGATGATCTTCTTCTCCGTGAGGGAGGGAGAGCCTGCCTGGCAGTTCTGGAAGTGGCCCTGGACCGTGCGCTGGGACCGCCTGTTCTCCTTCGTGCGATGACGCGCGGCTCCTCCCGCGTCGACCAGGATCGGGGACTCGAGGCGCTTGAAGCTGCGCTCGGGCATCGCTTTGCTGATCGGGCTCATCTCGTACTCGCCTTGACCCATATCAGTTCAATCAATGGGATTCAGGGATCGCGCGCGCGCGTACGTTCGTACCAGAGGCTGGAATTCCTCGGCGATCATGTTCTCGGGCTGGTGGTCTCGGACATGCTCTATCGCGCCTTCCCCAACGCTGAAGAAGGCGAGCTTTCCCGCCGTCTCGCGGATATGGTGTGCGAGGAAGCCTGTGCCGAGGTTGCGCGGACAATGGGGGTTGCCCCGCACATCCGGCTCGGCTCCGGCGAAGAGCGCTCTGGTGGGCGCGAGCGCAGTGCCATTCTTGCAGACATCGCAGAGTCCGTGCTCGCGGCGGCTTACCTCGATGGTGGATTTCCAGCTGCCGAGGCGATGGTCGAACGATTCTGGCGACCGCGCGTCAAGTCGCCGGGCGGATCCGTGCGGGACCCCAAGACGGCTCTCCAGGAATGGGCGCAGGCGAGGGGACTTCCGCCGCCGACGTACCGGCTGGTCGAACGTTCCGGTCCCGATCATAATCCGGAATTCCGGATCGCCGTCGACGTGCCGGGCCATGAGCCGGCCGAAGGCAATGGCACTTCGAAACAGGGCGCGCAGAAGCTCGCCGCTGCGGCTTTCCTCCAACGGGTGACCTCATGAGCGAAACGCCGGACACGAACGAAATGCCGGAAGCGACACGCTGCGGTTTCGTGGCGCTGATCGGTGCGCCGAATGCAGGCAAATCGACGCTGACCAATGCATTGGTCGGAACCAAGGTGTCGATCGTCTCGCACAAAGTGCAAACAACGCGCAGCCTGGTGCGCGGCATCGCCATTGAGGGCGCGACGCAGATCGTGCTCGTGGACACGCCGGGCATCTTCGCGCCGAAGCGGCGGCTCGAGAAGGCCATGGTGCGTTCTGCGTGGAGTGGCGTAGGCGACGCGGATGCGGTTGTGCTGCTGATCGATGCCCGCGTGGGTTTGAACGATGAGGTGGAGGCGATCATCAAGGGGCTGGCCAATGTTCGGCGTCCCCGCGCGATTCTGCTGAATAAGGTCGATCTGGTTAAGCGCGACAGTTTGCTGGAGCTTGCTGCCGCCATTGCCGAGCGCATCAGCTTTGATCGGTTGTTCATGGTATCGGCCCTCACCGGCGACGGGCTCGGCGAACTGCGTGAATGGCTGGCGCAGATGCTGCCGCTGGGGCCCTGGCTGTATCCCGAAGACCAGATTTCCGATGCGCCAATGCGCATGCTTGCGGCGGAAATCACCCGGGAGAAGCTGTTCCACCGGCTTCACGAGGAACTGCCCTACCGGTCTACCGTTGAGACTGACAGCTGGCAGGAGCGCAAGGACGGCTCGGTACGGATCGAGCAGACCATCTTTGTCGAGCGGGAAAGCCAGCGCAAGATTGTCCTTGGCAAGGGCGGGGACACGATCAAGGCGATTTCGACGGCCGCCCGGCTGGAACTGGCCGAAATCGTCGAGGCGCCCGTTCACCTGTTCCTGTTCGTGAAGGTGCGAGAGAACTGGGCCGACGATCCCGAGCGCTATCGCGAGATGGGCCTCGATTTCCCCCCAACCGAGTGAGGCCGGCGCCCGCTCCATGGAATGGACCGACGAGGGCGTTATCATCGGAGTGCGTCGCCACGGCGAGGCCAACGCCATCATTGAGCTGTTGACGCTTGAGCACGGTCGTCATCTGGGCATTGTGAGAGGTGGCGGCTCACGTCGACAGGCCGCGACACTTCAGCCGGGAAACAGCGTGCGCGCGGTCTGGCGGGCTCGGCTCGACGAACATCTGGGCAGCTTCACCCTGGAGTTGACGAACGCTCGTGCCGGCGCCCTGATGGCGCAGGCGCATTCAGCCTTCGCGCTGGGACACATCACGGCGCTGTTACGGCTTCTGCCTGAGCGGGATCCGCACCCCGATCTGCACGCGTTTCTGGAGACCATGACGGAGCATCTGGGCGACGTGCGCCTGACCGGCATGATGGTCGCGCGTTTCGAACTGATGATGCTTGCCGAACTTGGCTTCGGTCTCGACCTGACGCGATGCGCGGCGACGGGTGGACGTAACGAATTGCTCTATGTCTCGCCCAAGTCTGGGCGCGCGGTCAGTCGCGATGCCGGCAAGCCTTGGCGCCAGCAGTTGTTCGACCTGCCGTTCTTCCTAATTGGGGAGGTCGCGGAACCGCCACCTGCCGGCGACGTCGAAGCTGCCTTCGCGCTCACGGGTCATTTCCTGGCGCGCCGCGTCTTCGAACCGCGCGGGCTCGCCCTGCCAGACTCCCGGGAGTCTCTCGTGATCGCACTGAGGCGGGCGAGCGATCAGTAGATCGGCTGGAGTAAGGTTTGATCAGCGTAGTAGGTTCCATTGGCGTAGTAGCGTTTGCTAATCCACACCAAGCTGCAGGACGGCGCCTGGAAGGTAACAAGTCGACCGTCCCTGTCGCGGCGAATGATGATACGTTCCCGGCAGATGTTCTGCCATCCGGTATGGCTTTGTTCGGCCAGTGCGACTTTCGGGCTGGTGCCGGTGCGAATGGAAGCCGCATCTGCGTTGGCAATTCCTGCGAGAATCATGGTCGAATGAACTAGGACCAGAGCAGTCCTCAAACTCATGACAGCCTCCCAACTGTTTATTGGAACAGATGGCTTATTCCCAATCTTGTTGGTATCATATTAGTTTGAAATTCATATTATTGGAATACGGACAATACCCTAGCGTCATTGCGGCTTCCCATCGCCGAATGCCTCTTCATCGTATTGATTTAAAAAGAGAATCTTGGACGCATCGTCTCCTCGCGACAGCGGTCGGATCACAGCGTCGATTGCATCGGGAGATTTTTCAATCTCCTCTTGTATGGCTCTTGGGCGAATAGCGGTGAATGCTGAGTCGGCGTTCGCGTTCGCGACTTGTTCCCGGACGTTCTTCCCTGTAGCCAGAAGCTATGGGTGAGGGACCGATTCCGACGGATGATGGCGCGATCGAACCGATCGGGCTGAAGGCGGCGCTTGAAGAGCGCTACCTTGCCTATGCGCTCTCGACCATCATGCACCGCGCATTGCCGGATGCCCGTGATGGACTGAAGCCTGTGCATCGGCGCATTCTTTATGGCATGCGCTTGCTGCGGCTGGATCCAGGCGGCGGCTTCCGCAAGAGCGCAAAGATTGTCGGCGATGTGATGGGTTCGTTCCATCCGCACGGCAACATGGCGATTTACGATGCCATGGTCCGCCTCGCACAGGACTTCGCGCAGCGCTACCCGTTGGTCGACGGGCAGGGCAATTTTGGCAATATCGATGGCGATAACGCTGCCGCCGAGCGCTACACCGAAGCCCGGCTGACGGAGGTCGCGCGGCTGATCCTCGACGGCATCGACGAGGACGCGGTCGATTTCCGTCCGAACTATGACGGCACGACGGAAGAGCCCGTCGTCATGCCCGGCGCGTTCCCGAATCTGCTCGCGAACGGATCGACGGGCATCGCCGTGGGAATGGCGACGTCCATCCCTCCGCATAATGCCGCCGAACTGATCGACGCCAGTCTCCACCTGATCGAGAACCCTCAGGCGACGACGGACGACCTGCTGAAGTTCGTCAAAGGGCCGGATTTCCCCACCGGCGGCGTGATCATTGAATCACCATCCTCGATGGCCGATGCCTATGCGACGGGGCGTGGTGGTTTCCGCCTGCGCGCGCGCTGGGAAAAGGAAGACACCGGCCGCGGCACCTATGTCGTCGTGGTCACGGAGATCCCGTACGGCGTCGCCAAGTCACGCCTGATCGAGAAGATGGCGGATCTTCTCAACGAGAAGAAGCTGCCGCTGCTCGCCGATGTCCGAGACGAGTCCGCCGAGGATGTACGCGTCGTGCTGGAGCCGCGGGCGCGCAATGTCGACGCTGATCTGCTGATGGAGAGTCTGTTCCGGCTCACGGAACTCGAAGTCCGGTTCCCGCTCAACATGAACGTGCTGGTTGGCGGGTTGGTGCCTAAGGTGGTCAGCCTCGGCGAGGCCCTGCGCGAGTGGGTCGACCACCGTCGCGAAGTGCTTCTGCGCCGCTCTCGCCATCGTCTGGCGGAGATTGAACATCGGCTCGAGGTCCTCGGCGGCTATCTCATTGCCTATCTCAATCTCGACGAGGTGATCCGGATCATCCGCGAGGAGGATGAGCCCAAGCCCGTGCTGATGGCGCGATTCGAGCTGAGCGATGTTCAGGCCGAGGCGATCCTGAACATGCGGCTGCGCAGCTTGCGGCGGCTAGAGGAGTTCGAGATCCGCAAGGAGCACGACAAGCTCTCGAAGGAGAAGGACGGTCTGGAGAAGCTGCTTTCCTCGGAGGACAAGCAGTGGAAGACGGTCGCCCGGCAGCTTGGCGATACCCGCAAGATGTTTGGACCGGACACGGCTCTCGGCCGGCGTCGCACCACTTTCGGCGAGGCCAGCGTGCACAATGTCGGGGCCGTGATCGAAGCGCTGGTGGAGCGCGAGCCAATTACGGTGGTGGTGTCTGAAAAGGGCTGGGTGCGGGCGCTGAAGGGCCACGTGGCCGACCTGTCGACGCTGGTCTTCAAGGGTGACGACGCGCTCAAGCTCTCCTTCCATGCGGAGACCACCTCCAAGCTGCTGGTGTTTGCCAGCAACGGCCGCTTCTACACGCTTGATGCCTCCAAGCTGCCCGGCGGCCGTGGCCATGGCGAGCCACTGCGCCTGTCTATCGATCTTGAGCAGGAAGCCGATATCGTCGATGTGCTGCCCTATCAGGGGGCACGGAAGCTCCTGGTGGTGGCCAAGGAAGGGCGTGGCTTTGTTGTCAACGAGGACGACTGCCTCGCCAATACCCGCAAGGGTAAGCAGGTGCTGGGCGTCGACGCGCAGGATGCCACCAAGGTTGTTCCGGCCAATGGCGACACCGTCGCGGTGATCGGCGAAAACCGCAAACTGCTCATTTTCCCGCTGAACCAGGTGCCGGAGATGGTGCGAGGTCGCGGTGTGCGGCTGCAGCGCTACAAGGATGGTGGCCTTAGCGACATCAAGGTATTTACCCTTGCGGATGGCCTCACCTGGACCGACACCTCCGGCCGAAACTGGACCGTCGCCGACCTGACGGAATGGAAGGGGGATCGTGCGAGTGCCGGCCGGCTGCCGCCAAAGGGCTTCCCGAGGAACAACAGATTCGGGTGAGGTGCCTCAGCCCGCTTCCACGCGCTCCCAGCCTGCGGGCATAAGGCGCTCCTGAGGCAGGAACCGGCGCTTGTAGTCCATCTTGTCGGAGCCATCGACCCAGTAGCCCAGATAGACGTAGGGCAACCCCATCTGACGCGCCTTGGTGACGTGGTCCAGGATCATGTAGGTGCCGATGGACCGTCCTGGCTCGTCGGGCTCGTAGAACGAATAGACCATCGACAGCCCGTCCGCGAGAACGTCGGTCAACGCGACCGCGTACAGCCCGCCCTGTCCCCGCCCGTTGATTGCGGTGTCCGGACCGCGCGGGCGATATTCGATCAGGCGGGTACGTACATGGCTGTCCTCGACCATCATGGCGTAATCAAGCACGGTCATGTCAGCCATGCCCCCATCGCTGTGGCGGCTGTCGAGATAGGCGCGGAAGAGCGAATATTGCTCCGCGGTCGGGACTGCGGCGCGCATATCTCCAATCAGATCGGCATTGATCTGGCGCACGCGACGGAAGCTGCGCGCGTCTTGAAATTCATCGACGCAGATTCTGACGGACACACAGGCCCGGCAATGCTCGCAGGCCGGTCTATAGGCGATAGACTGGCTGCGACGAAATCCGCCATGGGTAAGCACGTCGTTGAGCTGCGTCGCCCGCTCGCCGACGAGATGGGTGAACACCTTCCGTTCCTCACGGCCCGGGAGGTACGGGCAGGGGGAGGGGGCCGTCAGGTAGAACTGCGGTGTATCGCGCGGGTGCTCTGTCACGGTCGCTTTGTGGTCAGCCAGACTCAGAGATTGCCAGAGCCACAGCCCGCGTCAAATGCTGCCACAGGCCTCGGGTGGAAATAGTTCAAGGACGGTACCCGCGTATTGCCGCGACGCGTTCTTCGGTGTTGGTCACCACCGTGCCCAGAACCAAGTCGTGCAAAAGGCGCTTGCGGGCATTGAACAGACCCACGACCACCACGAGCGGCGTGAGCACGCTTACCGATACCCAGAACAGTACGATGCTGAGCACGGCAAGCAAGGGGTACATCGGCGCGCCATGCCACAACCGCATCTCGAGCCCCATCGCCCGCATACCGATCGTCGCGGACTGCGATCCGCCAAGCGTCAGGCCGGTATAGGCCAACGCCCAGATCACATAGGCCGGGCTGAGTAGTCCGAACAGATACCAGCCAAGTCCCAAGGTAAGGAAGCCAAACACGAAAATCGCGATCGATGCGGCGATGATCGGCACGATCACGATGACCGCATCAATCAGGAAGGCAAGAGTACGGCGCCACAGCACGCCCTCGAAATATTCGGGCTCTGCGTAGGGGTCGATCGCGTAAGGTTTGGGCTCGCCATAAAAGGTGTCGGACATGGGCAGCTCCTGCGCTTCCTTTCAGATTGGAGGCAAAACGCCCAAGCACAAGGGGCCGTTGCCTCCCTCAGCCGGCGGTGCGCCAATCGATACGAACGACATCCATGCCTTCGGCGAGCAGAACGCGCTGCACTTCATCGGCATGGGCGCGGTCGCGGGTCTCGACCGTGACGTCGAGCCGGGCCCCCTTCGCGTGCACGTCGAGGAAGTGCCGCTTGTGCTCGACCTCGAGAATGTTGGCACCAAGGCCGCCAAGAAGCGAAGCAATGATGCCGAGCTCGCCGGGGCGATCGAGCATGGAAAAGCGGAAGCTGACAATGCGTTCCTCACGCTCCAGCTCGCGCATCATGATCGAGGCCACCATGCGAGGATCGATATTGCCGCCCGAGACGACAAGGCCGACGTTGCGGCCACGATAGCGATCGGGCTGGGCAAGAAGTTCAGCCAGCCCTGCCGCGCCCGCGCCCTCGGCCAGCGTCTTCTGCTGGGTGAGGAACAGATTTACGGCCCGCTCGAAGGTGGGTTCATCGACCAGAACCACGTCTGAAACCAGTGCCGACACGATCTCTCGGGTCAGGGCTCCGGCTTCCTTGACGGCGATGCCTTCGGCGAGTGTGGCGCCGACGCAGGGGCGGTTTTGCTGGTGGAGCGCGTTCCACATCGAGGGGTACAGCGTGGTTTCCACGCCGACGATCTCGATGTCGGGACGCATGTCCCGTGCAGCCACCGCCATTCCCGAAATCAACCCGCCGCCGCCGACCGGCACCAGGAGCGCGTCGAGTTCTGGAGCGTCTTCAAGCATTTCGCAGGCGATGGAACCCTGACCGGCGATGACATGAGGATCGTCGTAAGGGTGCACCCAGACAAGGCCTTCATTCCGGGCGATGCGGTCGGCTTCCTCGCTGGCGTCTCCCACCGACTCGCCGTGCAGCACGACACGTGCGCCGTGCGCCTCGGTGGCCGCCACCTTGACCATGGGGGTATGCTTGGGCATCACGATGGTGGCGCGGATGCCCAGCCGTGCGGCGTGGTACGCCACCGCCTGTGCATGGTTGCCAGCAGACATTGCGACGACGCCTGACGCCCGCTCCTGCGGCGATAAGCTGGCAAGCTTCACCAGCGCGCCCCGCTCCTTGAAGCTGGCGGTGACCTGCAGGTTCTCGTATTTCACGAAAACATGCGCGCCCGTAATCGCCGAAAGGCGCGGCGCCGGAAGCGTGGGCGTGCGCAGCACGGCGCCGGCGATCACTTCGCGGGCGGCGGCAACATCGGCGGGGGAAACGGGCAAGGTCATCAAAATGCTCAGAATTCTCGCGGCGACGGCGCCGCACGATTGAGGAGCCCTCCAGGTCTCAGCATGAGAAATGCCGCCAGGAGAGAATAGGTCACCACGTCGCGATACGCGATGTCGAACGCCGAGGACCACACGATTTCAACGCCGGCAACGAGGGCGGCGCCAAGAAACGCACCCGGCACGGAGCCAATGCCGCCAATAATTGCCGAAATCAAGGCCTTGAGCGTAAGGGAAAGGCCGTCGCCGGCCTGGATCGTGCCATAGGCTACCACAACCACGGCGCCTGCCAGCCCCGCCGACGCTCCGGCGATGATGAATGTCAGCGAGCGCAGAAGCGGAATCGGCACGCCAAGCATCGCCGCCATCAGTGGATCCTCGGCGTGGGCGCGCCAGGAGCGTCCAAAATTCGAGAACGTCATCAAGCCAAGAAGCAGTGATGCCCCCGACATGGCGAGCCCGGCACCCAGAAGCTGGGCGGGTGTCACCGTGGCCACGAAGCTCTCCGCACCTGCGAGGTAAAGCGGGCGATTCAGAAGCGCGGGCAACCAGTTAAGGCGATCCGGTGCGGTCAGCCGGATAAGCTCGCTGAGCACGATTGCAAGTGCCAAAGTGCCGATCAATGTCGTCTGGGGGGCTCGGGAGCGGGTGGCGAGGGGGAGGACTATGGTGCGGCCGGCGGTCCAGCTGAGGAGGGCGGCGGCGGCTATACCGGCGAACAGGGCGAGGGCAAGGATCGGGCCGCTCAGTCGTCCGAAGAACGTGCTGACGCCGACGAGAATCAACGTGTTCACCCCGCCCGCGACGGCGATCTCGCCGAAGGCGAAATTGATGCGTCCGACCAGCCCGTAGATCAGCGCGAAGCCGGTGGCGATCAGTCCGTAGACGCCCGCCAGCACCATGCCGTTCAGGGCCTGCTGGAGCCAGTAGGCTGCGTGGGGGCCGAGATGGAACAGCGGCGCGAAGCCCTGTTCGACGCGAATATCTTCGAGCCACCAACGCTTTAGGATCAACAGCTTGACGCCGCTCAACGGCCCGCGATCGGTGGTGACGCCGACGAGGTTGAAGCGCCCGACGCCGGATTGCGCGGCGAATTCGCAGACGATCCAGCGCGCCAGCATCATGTCGCCGATGCGCAGCCGATAGGCCAGACGCAGGGCCGTGGGCTGGCCCGGCACCGGTGAGAGCGAGGTTTCGGTGATCGCCGCGCCGTCCTGATTCAGCGCTTCGGGGATGGCCCGGCAGATGCGCGCCTGATCGGCGTCGATCACCGATCCGCAGCCCGAAAGCAAGAGGCCGATGAGGACGATGGGGAGGACGATCAGGCCAGTGCGGACGATGCGTCCGAGCATGTCGGGTGCCTGCGGGCGATCACACGGCGCGAGCAAGCTTCTCAGCCACGCGGGGCGCGAAATAGGTGAGGATTCCGTCGGCGCCGGCACGCTTGAACGCCATCAGGCTTTCCATCATCGCCTTCTCGCCGTCGAGCCAGCCATTGCGGGCGGCGGCTTCGATCATCGCGTACTCGCCAGAGACCTGATAGGCGAAGGTCGGCAGGCCAAAGCTCTCTTTCAGACGCCAGAGAATGTCGAGATAGGGCATGCCGGGCTTCACCATCAGCATGTCCGCGCCTTCCTCGATGTCGAGCGCCGCCTCGCGCAGCGCTTCCATGCCGTTGGCGGGGTCCATCTGATAGGTGCGCTTGTCGCCGGTGAGGCAGCCCGAGGACCCGACCGCGTCGCGGAACGGGCCGTAGAAGGCCGAGGCGTATTTCGCGCTGTAGGCGAGGATCTGCGCGTCGAGGAAGCCGGCGCTGTCGATGGCGCGACGGATGGCGCCGACGCGCCCGTCCATCATATCCGACGGGGCGATCACGTCCGCCCCCGCATCCGCCTGGACCAGCGCCTGCTCGACCAGCACCGCGACGGTCTCGTCGTTCAGAATGCGGCCATCGCCGTCCAGCAGCCCGTCATGGCCGTGGCTGGTATAGGGATCGAGCGCGACGTCGGTGATCAGCCCGATTTCCGGCACCGCGTCCTTGATGGCACGCAGCGCGCGGCACACCAGATTGTCGCTATTGAGCGCCTCCGCGCCATCCGCCGAGCGCAGGCTCGGATCGGTGTAGGGAAACAGCGCGATGGCGGGGATGCCAAGGCTCGCCGCACGTTCGGCATCGCGCACCGCCTGATCGACCGAGAGCCGCTCGACGCCCGGCATCGAGCCGACCGGGGCGCGCGCCTCGGCGCCGTCCATCACGAACACCGGCCAGATCAGATCGGCCACGGTGAGCGTGTTCTCGCGCATCAGCTGACGCGCCCATTCGGATTTGCGGTTGCGACGGGGGCGCTGCACCAGATCCAGCCTGGAGGACACGTCCGGCCGGGTGACGGGCTCGGGCGAAACGGGACGCGGACGGGCGAAGGGAATCGTCATGTGCAAGGCTCGCAGGGCCGGGGCTGTCCGTTCGACGTATCGAACGACCTTGTTTCGAATGCTTATAGCTTCATATGACACGCGGCGCGACCTCGTTACCCGTCCAATTGCGTATTCGCCGGTCAATCGGCCGCAGGGCAGGATGCCGCGGCAGGGCGATGACCTTGGGTCCACATCGCGCCGCGTTTTCATGTGACGGGTTTTCATCACCGGTCCGAACGCCTATGCGGGCGGGATCACGGACAAGCTCACACCACGCAGGACCAGATGCACGGAGGCAGCGTGACTGAGGCAATCGGCATCCGGTTCGAGAAACGGGGCAGGGTGGGCATCGCGACCCTCGACCGGCCGCGGGCGCTCAACGCGCTCGACCATGCCATGGTCCGGGCACTGCGGGCCGCGCTGGAGAACTGGATCGGCGATCCCGACATCCACCATATCGTGCTGCGCTCGGCCCTTGAGCGTGCCTTCTGCGTCGGCGGCGACATTCGGGCGATGTATGAGCTGGGCCGGGCCGGCGACATCGAGGGCGCGCGGGACTACTGGCGCGATGAATACGCGCTCGACCACCTGATCTCGCGCTGTCCCAAGCCCTTCGTCTCTCTGGTCGACGGGCTGTGCTTCGGCGGGGGATTCGGGCTGTCGGGCCACGGCCGCTATCGGGTGGCGGGGGAGAAGCTCGGCTTCGCCATGCCGGAAGTGGCGATCGGCCTGTTTCCCGATGTCGGCGGCACCTTCGTGCTGCCACGCCTGCCGGGCTGGACCGGCACGTGGCTCGCCATGACCGGCGCGCGGATCGGCATGGCCGACGCCCTCGCCATGGGGCTCTACACCCATCACGTTCCGGTGAGCCGCTGGCCGGCGCTGATCGAGGCCCTCGCCGGGGGCGAGGCGATGGAGACCGTGCTGGCGCGGTTTGCCGCAGCCCCGCCCGCCCCGACGCTGACCGCGTTCTATCCCGCTATCGACCGCATCTTCGCCGGCGGTACCGTGGACGCGGTGATGGCCGCGCTCGATCAGGCCGCGTTTGGCACGGACGAGATCGCCGCCTTCGCGCGGGTCCAGCGCGACACGATCGCACGCGCCTCGCCGACCAGCGTGCACATCGCCTTCCAGCAGATGCAGCGCGGGCTCGGCCACGACCTCGGCGGGTGTCTGAGGCTTGAATTCCGGGTGGTCACGCGCCTGCTGGAGCAGCCCGATTTCTATGAAGGGGTGCGCGCGGTGCTGGTGGACAAGGACCAGAAGCCGGTCTGGACGCCGGCGCGGCTGGACGAGGTGGACGCGCGCGCCATCGCGGCGCTGTTCGACGAGCCGCTCGCCGACGAATTGGTGCTGACCTGAGCGCGAATTCGGCTATGGAGGTGGCATGAGCTCGCCCTACGATCCGATTGACGCCTCCCTTGGGCCCGCCGGCGCCGCGCTTCCGCCCTGGCAGCGCCGCGTGGTGCTTTACCTGCGCCTGCTGGCCGGCTTCCTGCTGGTGAAGACGGTGTATAGCTGGACCCTGATCTGCGGGGTGTGGGACGGAGAGACCAGCCGCTTCGAGATGCTGTCTCTCGCGGCCCAGTCCGCCGTGATCTGGGCCGCGATCATGAATCCGGTGGCTGCGGTCGGGCTGTGGCTCGGCGTGTCCTGGGGCGTGGTGCTGTGGCTGGTGACCGCCATGGTGCAGATACTGATCAACGCGTCCGCCCCGGAGGGCGTGGGACGGCTGATGTTCGTCGCCATCATCGAGACCGTGCTGGTGGCGATCTACGCCTTCCTCACCTTCAAGGCCGCCCGCGAGAGCGACGACTGAACCGGCGGCCGAGGGCTGAAGGCGGGATGTCTGCCGCGACCTAGATCAGCCCCGGCCGGGCCAGGTGTGGCGGGTTTGCCCACCCTGCCGCGTTTAGAAACGATTCATCTTTCCGCTTAAGTCCATCTTAGAAGCGGCCTCCGACACTCGTGCGACGCAGAGGGAGCAAATCCCCACGTCACGACCGGGTGTGGAATATGAACAGAGCAGCACAGAGGGCCACCGCGCCGTTTTCCGAGCCTCGAACGGAAGAGAGACGCGACGAGATTTCGCCGCTCTACCGCGAGACCCTGACACTGGTGGAGCGGCTGCACCGGCGCCTGCTCGACGTGGTGAAGGACGAGTTTGACCGCCGCGAGCGCGACGACGTCAACGCGGTGCAGGCGCTGCTGCTCTACAATATCGGCGACGCCGAGCTGACCGCCGGCGAGCTGCGCACGCGCGGCTACTATCTGGGCGCCAACGTCTCCTACAACCTTAAGAAGCTCGCCGAGGCCGGCTATCTCGACCACCAGCGCTCGCGGGTGGACCGCCGTGCGGTGCGTATCCGCCTCACCGACAAGGGTGAGGAAATCCGCACCATCATCGAGGGGCTCTACGCCAAGCACATCACGACCATCGAGCCGGTCGGCGGCATTGGTCCGCAGGAGTTCGAGACGCTGAACAAGGCGCTGAACCGGCTGGAACGGTTCTGGACCGACCAGGTGCTGTATCGGCTCTAGGCGCGGCGGATCAACGCCGGAAGCCGGGAAAGTCGTCTTTTTCAGGGCAATCTGATACCAAGCTGGCGCGCCGGTCCCTACGGCGAGTCATCGCTGGTTTCGGAGTTCCGGCTTGTGAGCCCGATCCGCCTGTTTGCTCTGCTCAATCCCGCGATTGGTCTGATCTTCGCCACCGCCTTCCTGATGCTGTGGTGGAACCATCGCGAACGCCCGCACATTCTGCTGATGGCGGGAGCGGCGGCAACCTATGCGATTGCCGTGTCGGCCCAGCTTTTCCTGCCGCTGATTCCAGGAGTGGGCGTCAACACGCTGGGGTCGGCGTTTTTCTACCTGCTCGCGCTCGGCCTGTTCATCGAAGCGATACTGATGCGTGTGGGCGTGCGCGGAAACGTGCCGTTCATCCTCGCCTTCGCCGCGCTCATCCTGGCGCTGCTGGCGTTCTTCATCCTCGTCCATGACAGCCTGATCATCCGGATCTATGTGCTCAATGTCGGCGCCGGGGCGTTGTTGTGCTGGGCGGCGTGGCGCCTTCGCCGGGCGCGTAGCGTCAGGATGATCGACCGGGCGCTGTTCTGGATCGTGCTGCTGATCGGGCTGCACTTCCTGCCGCGCACCGTGTTCACGCTGCTGGCGGACGCGGGGACGGGGGCGACCACGACGGCGCAGTTCGGGCACTCGATCTTCTTCCAGGTGATGAATTTCGCGCTCATCATCCTGGCGCTGCTGCTGTGCCTGACCTTCCTGCTGGCGATCGCGCTCGACATTCTGGAGGATGTGCGGCGCGAGCAGTATTGCGACAGCCTCACACCGCTGCTCAACCGTCGCGGTTTCGAGGCGGAAGGGCAGCGGCGGCTGGTGGCGCTGCATGGCGGGCGCGCGAGCGTGGTGTTCTGTGACATCGACCACTTCAAATCGGTCAACGACACCTATGGCCACGCCGCCGGCGACGAGGTGATCCGCACCGTCGGCGTTCTGATCGCGGACGAGATCCGCCCCTCGGATCTGGGGGGCCGGATCGGCGGCGAGGAATTCGTCATCCTGCTGCCGGGCGCCAGCCTCGAAGAGGGCCGCGTCCTCGCCGAGCGACTGCGCCAGCGGATTTCCGAGGCCTCCTTCGCGGCCCTGCGGCAGGCCCGCGTCACCGCGAGCTTCGGCGTCGCCGAAGCCGGGCCCGACGAGCCGCTCGACGATGTGATGAGCCGCGCCGACGACAAGCTCTACGCCGCCAAGCGCGGCGGACGCGACCGGGTCGCGGCGTGACGCCTCAGCCCTGAAGCAGCCCTTCCAGCGTGTTGGCGACGTTGATGCCGATCGCTTCCACCGCGTAGCCGCCTTCCATGACGACGAGCGTGGGCAGGCCAAGCTTGGCGATGCGCGCGCCCATCTTCAGATAGTCCGGGCTGTCGAGCCGGAACTGGGAGATCGGGTCGTCCTTGTAGGTGTCGACCCCGAGCGAAACGATGAGCGCGTCCGGCGCGTAGTCCGCCACCAGCACGCACGCCGCCTCCAGCGCCGCGCCCCAGCCCTCGAAATCCGCGCCCCAGGGCAACGGGAAATTGGCGTTGAAGCCCTCGCCGGGGCCCTGGCCGGCTTCGTCGGCGTAGCCGAGGAAATAGGGGAACTCCTGCATCGGATCAGCGTGGATGTTGCACACCAACACGTCCGGGCGGTCGTAGAAGATCGACTGCGTGCCGTTGCCGTGGTGGTAGTCGACATCAAGCACCGCCACCCGCGCGGCGCCGCGGTCGAGGAAGGACTGCGCCGCGACGGCGGCGTTGTTGACGAAGCAATAGCCGCCCATCGTGCCCGCATGGGCATGGTGGCCGGGCGGGCGGCACAGGGCGAAGGCGTTGGGCTGGCCGTCGGCGATCAGGTCAACGCCGGTGAGCGCGATGTCCGCACCCGCCTGCACCGCGTCCCAGGTGCCCGCGACGATGCAGCAGCCGGCGTCGAAGGAGAAATGGCCGAGCTTGCCGTCGATGTTGTCCGGCTCGATGGCCCGCATGCCCGGCGCCTTCCAGAAGCTGGGCAGCGCGGGAAAGTCGCGCCCGTCCGCCGTCCATTGCTGCCAGGCCGTGGAGAGGAAGCGGATGAAGGCTTCGTCGTGGACCTTGAGAACAGGATCAAGGCCGTGGGCGGTCGGATCAACGAAGGGCCCGAGCTGGCGCTCGCCCACCGCCCGCAGGATCATCGCGACCCGCTCCGGCTTCTCGAAGGCCGGGACGACGCGCCCGTTCATGAGCTCGACATGGCCGGAATGGCCGAGATGGCGCGGCGAATGGATGATCTGCATCGGGCGTCCGGGTGTTGCGGGTGGGGGAGTGGCGATCGGGCGGCGCGGAACCATAAGCGAGGGGCGGGCGCCGTGTCATCCGGCCACTGGCGTCGGCATTGGCAGGCGCGACCGGTTGTTTCGACAAAATACCGTGCGTGTCTTCAAGCCGGGGGGCGGAGCGTCGGATAGCGGTCCTCGTCAACGCCGCTCGCGGCGGCTCTTTCGTGAAAAGGACCCGTCGATGCGCACCACGTCGCTGTTCTCCGTTGCCTTCCTCGCTGCGTTGCTGAGCCTGGGCGCCCTGCCGGCGAAGGCCTCTGCCGCGAACGGTTCCCCCGCCGTGGCGCCGCAGTACGACACCACCCATGTCTATGTTGATCCGGCGGATGTCGATGCGTTCACGACGAGCTTCCTGGCAACTTTCGGCGGCACCACGACCAGGCAGGTCGTCGCCACTGTCACGCCGACGCCCAGCCGCACCACCAGCCAGCTGATCCAGACCCCGGTGGGGACGGTCTCGCTGTTCGGTTTCAAGACCCCGATTCCCTATCCGTTCGGAGCCGAGCGCACCGGCTATCTGGTGAAGGACCTCGACGGCGCGCTGGCCTCTGCGCGCGAGGCCGGCGCCAGCGTGCTGGTCGACGCGTTCCCCGACGCGATCGGCCGCGATGCGGTGATCCAGTGGCCAGGCGGCGTCAACATGCAGCTCTATGTGCACAACAAGGTGCCCGACTACCCCGCCTTCCGGGCCGTTCCCGAGAACCGCGTCTATCTGTCCGCGGATGCGCAGGAGGCTTTCGTGAAGGACTTCCTGTCCTTCGCGAAGGGCGAGGTGGTTTCCGACGAGAAGGCGGCGCCGGGCATCGAGGTGGGAGACGCCGGAAGCCGCTATCGCCGGATGCGGATTGTCTCGCCGTTCGGCCGGATGACGTTGCTGATCACCAACGGGCATCTGCCCTTTCCCTACGGGTACGAGACCACCGGCTACGAGGTCGAGAACCTGCCGGCGACGCTGGCGAAGGCGACCGCCTCGGGCGCGAGCGTGCTGGTCGAGCCGTTCGAGTCGCAGGGGCGGGTTTCGGCGATGGTCCGCTTTCCGGGCGGCTACATCGCGGAAATTCACGCCCTCACGCCGTAGCGGTCACGCCCCCTGCGGTAGATGGGCGCGCCGCGTCCGGGGATCCCTTGCGGCCCCACGCCAACGTCGCCCGACTGAGTCGTGTGGCAACAGGGGGCCGCTTCGGCCGGCGGTAAGGCGCGGCGCCGGCACACGTTCTGCGATGAATGTTCAAACCGGGACACTGCCCTGCGGCCGCATGCTTTGAAAGGCTGCGGGTGCTGTGCTAAGCGACCGGCCTTGAATCCCCACGGCTGGCATGAGGCTGGCCGCGAGGCGTCGCCACCGCCCAGGGAGGCCGGTCAATGTCGTCCGAAGCCCACGCTTCTTCCAGTACTACCCGCAATCGCTTCTTCTCGGCCACGCTCGCCGAGACCGATCCGGAACTCGCCGGCGCGATCGACGCCGAACTCGGCCGCCAGCGCGACGAGATCGAGCTGATCGCCTCGGAGAACATCGTTTCCCGGGCGGTGCTGGAAGCGCAGGGTTCGGTGCTCACCAACAAATACGCCGAGGGCTATCCCGGCCGGCGCTATTATGGCGGCTGCCAGTTCGTGGACGTGGCCGAGCAGCTCGCGATCGACCGCGCCAAGAAGCTGTTCGGCGCGGATTTCGCCAATGTGCAGCCCCATTCGGGCGCGCAGGCGAACACCGCCGTGTTCTTCGCGCTGATGCAGCCGGGCGATACCTTCCTCGGCCTCAACCTCGCCGCCGGCGGTCACCTGACCCACGGCGCGCCGGTGAGCCTTTCGGGCAAGTGGTTCAAGCCGGTGCCCTACAGCGTGCGCCGCGACGACCAGCGCATCGACTATGAAGAGGTCGCCCAGCTCGCCGACCAGCACAAGCCGAAGGTGATCATCGCCGGTGGCTCCGCCTATCCGCGCCACATCGACTTCGCGAAGATGCGCGCCATCGCCGATTCGGTCGGCGCCTATCTGATGGTCGACATGGCCCATTTCGCCGGGCTGGTGGCGGGCGGGGTGCACCCCAACCCGGTGCCGCACGCGCATGTGACCACCACCACGACCCACAAGACCCTGCGTGGCCCGCGCGGTGGCATGATCCTCACCAATGACGAGGACCTGGCCAAGAAGTTCAACTCCGCGATCTTCCCCGGCACCCAGGGCGGCCCGCTGATGCATGTGATCGCCGCCAAGGCGGTCGCGTTCGGCGAGGCGCTGCAGCCTGAGTTCAAGATTTACGCGAAGAACGTCGTCGAAAACGCTAAGGCGCTTGCGGAAAACCTGAAGGGCCACGGTTTCGAGATCGTCTCCGGCGGCACGGACACGCACCTGATGCTGGTGGACCTTCGGCCCAAGAAGCTGACCGGCAAGGTGTCGGAAATCGCGCTCGGGCGGGCCCACATCACCTGCAACAAGAACGGCATTCCCTTCGACCCAGAGAAGCCGATGGTGACCTCCGGCGTGCGCCTTGGCACCCCGGCCGGCACCACGCGCGGCTTCGGCGTTGCGGAGTTCCAGCAGGTCGGCGACATGATCGCCGAAGTGCTGGAGGTGCTGTCGCAGAAGGGCACCGACGAGGACAGCCTTGTCGAAGCCGCTGTGCGTGAGAAGGTGAAGACCTTACTGGACCGATTCCCGATCTACAGCTGAGGTAACGACATGCGCTGTCCCTATTGCGGGAGTCTCGACACCCAGGTGAAGGACTCCCGTCCCACCGAGGACAGCGCCGCCATACGCCGCCGCCGCATCTGCCCCGATTGCGGCGGCCGCTTCACCACCTTCGAACGCGTGCAGCTGCGCGAACTGACCGTGCTCAAGCGATCCGGGCGGCGGGTGCCGTTCGACCGCGACAAGCTGGCCCGTTCGATCGAGGTCGCGCTCCGCAAGCGCCCCGTGGAACCCGAGCGTATCGAACGGCTGGTCTCCGGCCTAGTGCGGCGGCTGGAGAGCATGGGCGAGAGCGAGATCACGTCCGAGACCATCGGCGAGCGGGTGATGGAGAGCCTGAAGCAGCTCGACGACGTCGCCTATGTGCGTTTTGCCTCGGTCTACCGCAATTTCCGCGAGGCCAAGGATTTCGAGACCCTGCTCGGCGAGCTGGACGCGCGCCCGGGCGAGGCCATTATCGAAGAGATGCGCGTCGCCAAGGCATTGCGGCGCGCGCCCGATCCGGCCGAAAACGATGATTGAGCCCGCCCGGCGCGGGGAATGAACCTATGGACCACACGGCCACCGATGAAGCGCTGATGGGCGCGGCGCTCTGCGTGGGGCGCCGCGAGATCGGCCATACCTGGCCCAATCCGGCGGTCGGGGCGGTGGTGGTGCGCGAGGACGCGGCCGGGCCGGTGGTGCTGGCGCGCGGCTGGACGGCGAAGGGCGGACGCCCCCATGCCGAACCGCAGGCGCTGGCGCGTGCCGGTGAGGGCGCACGGGGCGCGACGCTTTATGTGACGCTGGAGCCGTGCTCGCATCACGGCCGCACGCCCCCCTGCGTCGATGCCATCCGCGCATCGGGCATTGCCCGCGTGGTCGCCGCGATCGGGGACCCGGATGTGCGGGTGTCCGGCCGGGGCTTCGCCCTGTTGCGTGACGCCGGAATCCGGGTGGATGTCGGGGCCGGGGCCGGGGAGGCGCTGATCGCCCATGCCGGCCATATCCGCCGGGTCACGCAGGGCCGCCCGCACATCCTGCTGAAGATGGCGGTGTCGGCCGATGGCAAGGTGGGCCTTGCCGGGCGCCGTCCGGTGGTGATCACAGGCTCCGCCACCCGCGCGCGGGTGCACCTGATGCGGGCGACCCATGACGCGGTGCTGACCGGCATCGGGACGGTGCTGGCGGACGATCCCCTTCTCACCTGCCGCCTGCCGGGCATGGAAGAACGCTCGCCGCTGCGCGTGGTGCTGGACAGCGGGCTGCGTCTGCCGCCGGACAGCGCGCTGCTGGGGAGCCTTGATGTCGCCCCGCTATGGGTGATCGCGGGCGAGGACGCGCCGGCCGAGGCAGAGCGGGCGCTGAACGAGCGCGGTGTGGAGGTCATGCGCGTCGGGCGCGGCGGGCAGGGCGGGCTCGACCTCGACGAGACGGCGCGCCTGCTGGCGCTGCGCGGCCTCACGCGGGTGATGGTGGAAGCCGGTCCGCGCGTCGCGGGCGCCTTCCTGCGCGCCGGGCTGGTCGATGCCTGCGCGCTGTTCGAGGCACCGGTGCAATTGGGCGATGGCGCCATCGACGCGCTGGAGGGGCTGCCGCTGGCGGCCCTCAATCACTATTTTCTTCTCGCCGAGACGGAACGCCACGGGCCGGACCGGCTATCCATCATGAGGCGCCGCTGACATGTTTACCGGGATCGTTACCGATATCGGCACCATCCGAACCGTCGTGCCGCGCAATGACGTGCGCCGGCTGACCATCGCCTCCGTCTATGACCCGTCCTCCATCGAGCTGGGCGCCTCCATCGCCTGCGCCGGGGTGTGCCTGACGGTGGTGTCCACCGGCACCGACAGCTTCGATGTCGAGGCCGCCCCCGAGACGCTCGCCGTCACCACGGCGGGTTCATGGGGCGAGGGGCACCGGGTGAACCTGGAGCGCGCGCTGAAGATCGGCGACGAACTGGGTGGGCATATCGTGCAGGGCCATGTGGACGGCGTTGCCACCGTGGTGGCGCGCGAGGACCTTGGCGAGACCACGCGCTTCACCTTCGAGGCCCCCGCCGAACTGGCGCGCTTCATCGCGCCCAAGGGCTCGGTGACGCTGGACGGCACCTCGCTGACGGTGAACGAGGTGGACGGCGCGCGCTTCACCTGCCTGCTCATTCCCCACACGCTGGCGCACACAAGCTGGGGCGACGTGCACCCCGGCGGGCGTGTCAATATCGAAGTCGACATGATGGCCCGCTACGCCGCGCGGCTTGCGGAGTTCCGCTGAGGCTTGTACGTCGTCGGCCCAACCAGTTTCGCGAGGTTTACCCATGGCGAGCCCCCGCCCGCCCCGTGCGTCCGATGTTCCGCCCGCTCCGCTCGACGGGGCGCGTGTGCTTATCGTCGAGGCCCGGTTCTATGACGACATTGCCGACGAGCTGCTCGCCGGCGCCCGCAAGGCCCTGGAATCGGAAGGCATCGC
This sequence comes from Ancylobacter pratisalsi, assembly GCF_010669125.1. NCBI lineage: Bacteria > Pseudomonadati > Pseudomonadota > Alphaproteobacteria > Hyphomicrobiales > Xanthobacteraceae > Ancylobacter > Ancylobacter pratisalsi. The sequence continues at coordinate 4,471,395 of NZ_CP048630.1, read as the reverse complement.
GCCCGATCTGGTGACGGTGCCCGGCGCGCTGGAAATTCCCGCCGCCATCGTCATTGCCGCCGACGCGGCCGCAAACGCCGGCCGGCCTTACGACGCGGTCGTGGCGCTGGGCTGCGTGGTGCGCGGCGAGACCTATCATTTCGAGATCGTCGCCGGCGAATCCTCGCGCGCCATCATGGACCTGTCGGTCGCGCGCGGGCTGCCGATCGGCAATGGCATCCTCACCGTCGAGAATGACGAGCAGGCCTGGGCGCGTGCCCGGGTCAGCGAAGGTGACAAGGGCGGCGGCGCGGTGCAGGCGGCGCTGACGCTGGTGCGCCTGAAGCGACGGGTAAGGTAGCCCATCATGGCCAGCACCAAACCGACCGGCACCAAGCCGGTCAACCACAAGCCGCTGCGCAAGAGCGCGGCGCGGCTCAACGCCGTGCAGGCGCTCTACCAGATGGATGTCGCGGCGACCCCGCTGCCGGAAATCCTCGCCCAGTTCGAGAGCCACTGGATCGGGCGCGAGATCGAGGGCGACGAGATCGCCAGCGCCGACGTCACCCTGTTCCGGGACATCGTCGGCGGGGTGGTGCAGGAGCAGCGCACCATCGACCCGGTGCTCGATGCCGCGCTGGTGCGCGGTTGGCCGCTCAAGCGCATTGAAACCGTGCTGCGCGCCGTGCTGCGCGCGGGTGCCTATGAGCTGGCCTCCCGGCCCGACGTGCCGGCCCGCGTCGTGGTGGCCGAGTATGTGAATGTCGCCGCGGCCTTTCTTGATCGCGAGGAAACCGGCATGGTGAATGCCGTTCTGGATGGGCTGGCGCGTGAGCACCGGCCCAGCGAATTCACCGGCTGAGGAGAGGCGATGAGCACGGGCGGTTCCGGAGAGGCAAGAATGTCCGGAGAGGACGCGCTGATCGCCCGGCTTTTCGAGCCGATTGCCCGACATCCCGGCGCGCTGGGCCTGAAGGACGACGCGGCACTTCTCGCCGTGCCGCCGGGCCATGAACTGGTGCTCACGAAGGACGCGCTGGTCGCGGGCGTCCATTTTTTCGCCGACGACGCGCCCGGCTCGGTCGCGCGCAAGGCGTTGCGGGTCAACCTGTCGGACCTCGCCGCCAAGGGGGCGAGGCCGCTGGGTATTCTGCTGGCCATTGCCATTCCTGCCGATATGTCGAGCGCGGCGCTGGAAGCCTTCGCCACGGGCCTTGGCGAGGACGCCAGCGACTATGGCGCCCCGCTGCTGGGCGGCGACACGGTGCGCACCGATGGCCCGTTGACGATCTCCATCACCGCCGTGGGCGCGGTGCCGACGGGAAGCATGGTGAAACGCGCCAGCGCGCCGGCGGGGCAGGCGATCGTGGTCACCGGCACCATCGGCGACGCGGCGCTGGGGCTTGCGCTGCGTCTCGCGCCCGACCGGCCCGGCTTCAAGGCGCTCGCCCCGGACGAGCGCGCCTTTCTCGCCGATCGCTACCTGCACCCGCGCCCGCGCCTGGCACTGGCCGGCGCGCTGCGCCGCTGCGCCAGCGCGGCGATGGATGTCTCCGACGGACTGGTGGGGGATCTGGCCAAGATGCTCGCAGCGTCCGGCGTCGGCGGCGAGATCGAGGCGGCGCGTGTGCCGCTGAGCGTCGCCGCGCGCGCAGCGATAGCCGCCGAGCCTGAACTCATGGTGACCGCGCTGACGGGTGGCGACGACTATGAGATTCTGGCGGTGATGGCCGACGAGCAGCTCGACACCTTCGCCGCCACCGCGACCGCCAGCGGCATCGGCACCGCCGTGATCGGGCGGACTTTTGCGGGCGAGGGCCTGATGGTGCGGGACGCTCTCGGCGCACCACTGCCGGTGGGGCAGGGCAGCTTCAGCCACTTCTGAGCGCGCCGCGCCCATGGGGCGGGCCTCGACGAAAGGGTAGCGGAAGTGCCGATTGCCTCCGCGTCGGCACGCGCCTAGCCTTGGTCCCTAGACCCGGGTGGCAACCTGGGCAGCAACAGGGACCTTCCAATGAAAATCGTGACGATACTTGCCACGGCCGCCGCCCTTGCCATCGGCGCCGGTGTTGCCCATGCCGAGATCAAGAAGGTGCGCATCGGCACCGAGGGTGCCTACCCGCCCTTCAACTCGGTCGACACCAGCGGGCAGCTTGTCGGCTTCGACATCGATATCGCCAAGGCGCTGTGCGAGAAGATGAAGGTCGAGTGCACCTTCGTGGCGCAGGACTGGGACGGCATCATCCCCGCGCTGCTGGCCAAGAAGTACGACGCCATCGTCGCCTCCATGTCGATCACCGACGAGCGCAAGGAGAAGGTGGCTTTCACCATTCCCTACTACCTGACGCCGGGCAATTTCATCGCGCCGAAGGACACCAAGATCACCGACATTTCGCCGGAAGCGCTGAAGGGCAAGCTGATCGGCGCGCAGTCCTCGACCACGGGCGCGACCTATCTCGAAGACAAGTACAAGGGCTCCGACATCAAGCTCTATCCCACGCAGGACGAGGCCAATGCCGACCTCGCCTCCGGCCGGCTGGACGCGGTGCTGGCCGACAAGTTCGTGCTCTATGAGTGGCTGGAGAAGACCGACGCCGGCAAGTGCTGCAAGTTCATCAGCCCCGATCTGCCCGGCGTCAATCCGGACGGCACCGGCATCGCCGTGCGGCAGGACGACAACGAACTGCGCGAGATGCTGAACAAGGCGATCAAGGAGATCCAGGCGGACGGCACCTACGCCAAGATCAACGCCAAGTACTTCCCGTTCCCGATCAACTGAGACACCGGCGCTGCGCCTGACCCTGCGCCGCGCCGTCCTCCGGGCCACATTACCCGCCCCGCCGGGTCGCTCACGCCGGAAATAAACGATGAAGACCGACATCATTGTGCTCGGTGCCGGCATTGTCGGCACGTCCATCGCGCTCCAGCTCGCCCTTCGCGGGCGCCAGGTGGCGCTGGTGGACCGCCGGGGGCCGGGCGAGGAAACCTCCTACGGCAATGCCGGCCTCATCGAGCGCGCCTCCATCTACCCGGTGGCGTTCCCGCGAAAGCTCGGGGTGCTCGCCGAGGTGGCGCTGGGCCGCAATCCGGGGGCGAACTACCACTGGAACGCGCTGCCCGGGCTGATGCCCTGGATGTACGCCTACTGGCGCGCCTCCGCGCCCGCGCGCATTCTCGACTATGCCCGGACCATGGAAAAGCTGCTGGCGCGCAGCATCGAGGAGCACGAACGGCTTGCCGGGCCGAGCGGGGCGCAGCACTTCTTCCGCGAGGGCGGCTGGCTGAAGCTCTATCGCACCGAGGCCGGGCTCGCCAATGAGCGCACCGAGTTTCCCCTGGCGGCGACATACGGCCTCACCGCCCGCGAGATTTCCGTCGACGAGGCGCTGAAGCTGGAGCCGGCGCTGAGGCCCGTGTTCACCGGCGCGGTGATCTGGTCGGACCCCCATTCGGTCTCCAGCCCCGGCGGCGTGACGCAGGCCTATGCCGCCCATTTCACCAGCCTGGGCGGCCGCTTCGTCAATGGCGACGCCCGCACGCTGGCCCGCACCGCCAGCGGCTGGCGGGTTACGGGCGAGGAAGGCGTGGTGGAGGCCGACGAGGTGGTGGTGGCGCTCGGCCCGTGGGCGATGGACGTGCTGGCGCCGCTGGGCCTTCGGCTGCCGCTCGCGGTCAAGCGTGGCTATCACATGCACTACCGGGCGGAGGGCAATGCCGGCCTGTCGCGGCCGGTGCTCGACGAGGAGGGCGGCTACGTCATCACCCCGATGGTGGGTGGAATACGCCTGACCACGGGTGTCGAATTCGCCCGCCGCGATGCGCCGAAGACCCCGATCCAGCTCACAAAGACCGAGAAGCTGGCGCGCGGGCTGTTTCCGCTGGGCGAGCGGGCCGAGGCCGAGCCGTGGATGGGCTCCCGGCCGGCATTTCCCGACATGCTGCCCGTCATCGGTCGCGCGCCCGGACAGAACGGGATGTGGCTGGCCATCGGCCACCAGCATCTGGGCTTCACGCTGGGCCCCATCACCGGGCGCATTCTCGCCGAGATGATGAGCGGGGAGGTGCCGTGCACGGACCCCGCGCCCTTCGCCGCGACGCGCTTCTGAGCGCGCGTCGCGGGCGGGTTCGGCCCGATCAGAACGGGTTGAACTGCGTGGCGTTGAAGAACTGGCCCAGCAGCGAGATCTCGTTGCCGCCGGTGGGCGTGGTACGGCTGATGAAGTCGAAAATCTTGCCGTCCTGCAGGCCATAGTCGGCGACGCGGGTGACGCGCTTGTCCTTGGGATCGAAATAGACCGCGATCACGCGCTGGCTCACCACTTCCGGCCGCATGAACATGACCTTCTTGGTCTTCTGCGAGATGTAATAGAACACCTCGCCATCGACCGTCGCCACGGTGGACGGCGTGCCGAGCACGAGCAGCACCTGCTCCTGGCTGGAGCCGACCGGTATCTGTTCCAGCGCGCCGGGATTGGCGACATAGCCGCGCTGCTGTTCGGTGACGAAATTCGTCGGGCTGCGCGTGAGGCCGAGATTCGCCGTCGGGACGGGCACGTCGCCGGAACAGGCCGTAAGGCCCGCCGCCGCCAGCACGCAGACGCCGAGCAGACCGCTCCTGCGCAGGCCGTTCGCGCTGCCGTTCGAGCGGACGCTGCCCGTGCCAACGCAGTCCTCGCCCACGCCGGTCTCAGCTTGCGTTGCGCAGGTCGATGCCATCAACTCCACTCCAGCTTCCTCTTCCGCAACATCGGCCGTGCAGAAAGCACACGGTCGGTGGCACGGCAACCTTTACCGGCTGCCGTCTCCATTCGCCGGCCCCGCGCCGGTCTTTTCCAGCAGGGGTCTTACACCCCTACCGGACGCGCGCCGGGCTTGCCAGCGCACGGCGCCCGCGCTACCCCGCCGAAGAGACGCACGCCGCAACCGGGCGGCGAGAAGGAGACCGACCCATGATTCTGCGCCTCCTCCGCCGGGACGACGGGCGGGAGACCATTCAGCGGCTCTATGGCGCGATCGTGGCGCAGTCGCGCGATCCGTCATTCTACACCGCCTATGGCGTGCCGGACACCATCGAGGGCCGGTTCGAGATGATCATCGTCCACGCCTTCCTGCTGTTCCACCGGCTCAGGAACGAGGGCGAAGAGCCGCGTGCGCTGGGGCAGCGCGTGTTCGACGCCTTCTGCGTCGACATGGACGCCAATCTGCGCGAGATGGGTGTCAGCGACATAGCGGTGCCAAAAAGAATGAAGAAGGTGGCCGAGGCGTTCTACGGTCGGGTAGGGGTGTATGACAGCGCGCTGGAGCAGGCGGACATGCAAGCGCTTGCCGAAGGCGTGCTGCGCAACGTGTTCGGTTCCGACCCCGCCCGGCAGGCTGAAGCATCGGCAATGGCCGCCTATATAACCGACGCGGCGAAACTTCTGGCCGCGACACCTTTCACGACGCTGGCGAAAGGGGAGCTTCCGCTTCCCGCGCCCGGCGACTTCAGACCCGAGGAGCGTTCCGCATCATGAAGAGCGAGCTGCCCTTTTCCCACCCGGTGATCGTCGCCGGCCTGCCCGATGACGGGCTGACCCTGAACCTGACGCCCGACGCCGAGGTTCGCGCGGCGCTGGCCCGGGACTTCGGCATTCCCGGCATCGTGTCCCTGAAGGCGCGGGTGACGGTGCTGCCGCTGCCCAAGGGCGAGGTGCGGGTCGGTGGCCATGTCGACGCCGTGGTGACGCAGACCTGCGTCGTCACGCTGGAGAATTTCGACACCAAGGTCTCCGAGGACATCGACATGCATTTCGCGCCCGATGCGCGGATTCCCGAGATCCGCCCGGGCGCCGAGATCGATGTCGGCGAACTCGAACTTCCCGACCCCCTCATCGACGGCACGGTCGATGTTGGCGCGGTGGTGGCGGAATTCGTCGCGCTCGGGCTTGATGCCTATCCGCGCAAGCCCGGCGTGGTATTCGAGTCGCCCGCGGTCCCCTCGGACGAGGAATTGTCGCCCTTCGCCGCCCTTGCGCAACTGCGCGATGACGGCAAGAAAGGTCAGGAATAGACGCCGCATTTGCGACCCGGGCCGTTGACGCTATTGTCATGCAGGCCCATCTGGGGCATGCCCTCACCGCTGAACGGGCCGCTCCCGGCCCTTCCCACGTTGCGCGAGACACCACCGCCCTATGTCATCGACCGTCCGCATAGCGCTCGACGTCATGGGCGGCGACCATGGCCCCGACGTGGTCCTTCCGGGCGCCGAGGTCGCGCTGACGCGCCATCCCGACATCCGATACCTGCTGTTCGGTGACGAGACGCGCATCGCGGCGATTCTGGCCCGGTATCCCCGCCTCGCCGCCGCGAGCACGGTGGTGCACACCAGCGTCACCGTCGAAATGGATGACAAGCCCAGCCAGGCGCTGCGCAAGGGCCGCAAGGTTTCGTCCATGTGGCGCGCGATCGACGCGGTGCGTACCGGGGAAGCCGATTGCGCGATTTCCGCCGGCAATACCGGCGCGCTGATGGCCATGGCCAAGGTGAACCTGAAGACCATGTCCGGCATCGCCCGCCCGGCCATTGCCTGTCTGTGGCCGACCATGCGCGGGGAGAGCGTGGTGCTGGATGTCGGCGCCACCATCGGCGCCACGACGCAGCATCTGGTCGACATGGCGGTGATGGGCGCGGCGATGGCCAACATCGTGCTGGATATCGACCGGCCGACCGTGGGTCTGCTGAACATCGGCGTCGAGGAAGTGAAGGGCGTCGAGGAAGTGAAGGAAGCGGGCACCGCGCTGCGCGAGATGGCGCTTCCTGTTCTGGACTACCGGGGCTTTGTCGAGGGCAACGATATCGGGCGCGGCACGGTCGATGTCGTGGTGACCGAGGGTTTCTCCGGCAACATCGCGCTGAAGACCGCCGAAGGCACCGCCAAGCAGGTGTCGGATTTCCTGCGCGACGCGATCAGCCGCAGCTTCATGGCCAAGATCGGCTATCTGCTGGCGCGCGGCGCGTTCCGCTCCCTCAGGGAGAAGCTCGATCCGCGCAAGTCGAATGGCGGGGTTTTCCTCGGCCTGAACGGCGTGGTGATCAAGAGCCACGGCGGCACCGATGCCGAAGGCTTCGCCTCGGCGGTCGATATCGGTTACGACATGGTCCGCTACGACTTGCTGTCCCGCATTGCCGCGGGAATTAACGGACGTCCGCGACTGAGCACCAGTCGTGAAGCGGATGTCCCGGTTTCGGACGAATTACAGGTTTCATCGTGAGTGTTATCCGTTCCGTGGTGCGCGGCGTCGGCGCGTATCTGCCAGCCCGCACCCTGACCAATGCCGACCTCGCCCTGATGGTCGACACCTCGGATGAGTGGATCGTCCAGCGGACCGGGATTCGCGAACGCCACGTCGCCGCCGACACCGAGTTGACGTCCGACCTCGCGCTTGCCGCGGCGCGCGCCGCGCTGGCGAATGCCGGCATGGAGCCGGGCGAGATCGACCTCATCATCCTGGCGACCTCGACGCCCGACAACACTTTTCCCGCGACCGCGGTGAGCGTGCAGGCTGGGCTCGGCATCACCCATGGCGCGGCGTTCGATCTGCAGGCCGTGTGCTCGGGCTTCGTGTTCGCGCTCGCCACGGCGGATAATTTCATCAAGTCCGGTGCCTATAAGCGGGTGCTGGTGATCGGCGCCGAGACGTTCTCGCGCATTCTCGACTGGTCCGACCGCACCACCTGCGTGCTGTTCGGCGATGGCGCCGGCGCGCTGGTGCTGGAAGCGTCCGAGAGCGAGGGGGAGCAGCGCGGCGTGCTGACGACGCACCTGCGTTCCGACGGCCGCCACAAGAACAAGCTCTATGTCGATGGCGGCGTCTCCTCCACCAAGACGGTCGGTTATCTGCGCATGGAAGGCCGCGAGGTGTTCCGCCACGCTGTCGGCATGATCGCCGATGTGATCGACGACGCGTTCAAGGCGACGGGCGAGAATGCGGGCTCGATCGACTGGTTCGTGCCGCACCAGGCCAACCGGCGCATCATCGACGCCAGCGCGGTAAAGCTCGGCATCGCGCCTGAAAAAGTGGTCATCACCGTCGACAAGCACGGCAATACCTCGGCGGCCTCGATTCCCCTGGCGCTGGCCGCCGCGCATGAGGACGGGCGCATCAAGACGGGCGACCTCGTGCTGATCGAGGCGATGGGCGGCGGATTCACCTGGGGCTCGGCGCTAATCCGCTGGTAATGCGCATCTTCCTCGCGATGCGGCGTTGACCGGGTGAGGTTGGCGCGCCTACTTTGAGGTTTGGTTAGAGTTACGGTTGCAAGGAAGCGGAGACGAGCAATGGCGGGTCGTACCATCACGCGCGCGGATCTGTGCGAGGCCGTGTACCAGCGTGTGGGTCTGTCGCGTACGGAATCGGCGTCGCTGGTCGAAACCGTGCTGTCGGAGATCGCCGATTGCGTGGCGCGCGGGGAGACCGTGAAGCTCTCCTCCTTTGGTTCCTTCGTCGTGCGCCAGAAGGGCGAGCGCGTCGGCCGCAACCCGAAGACCGGCGAGGAGGTGCCGATCGCACCGCGCCGGGTGATGGTGTTCAAACCGTCCAATATTCTGAAGCAGCAGATTAACGGCGCCCCGACCGAATCGTGAGCGCCCGGCAGGAGCAGCCGACCGTGGAGAAAGGCCCTGACGCCTTCCGCACGATCAGCGAGGTGGCCGAGGATCTCGACCTGCCGCAGCACGTGCTGCGTTTCTGGGAAACCCGCTTTCCCCAGATCCGTCCGCTGAAGCGCGGCGGCGGGCGGCGCTATTACCGCCCCGACGATATCGAGCTGCTGCGCGGCATCCGCCACCTGCTCTATTCGGAAGGCTATACGATCCGCGGCGTACAGCGCATCCTCAAGGAAGAAGGGCCGCGCTACGTCCAGGCGATCTGGCGTGATGTCGAAGCGGCGGCGATGGAGGAGGTGGCGTTCGAGGAGGACGACGCCGAGCGCCTCGCCCATGACCCGGTCGACGCCGGCCATCCGGGACGCGGAAGGGACGATGAGCCGCCGCGCGGCGGTGCGCTGACAGGCCTGCTCAACCTGCTGCCCTCGCGTCCGCGCGAGGCCGAGCCGGAGTTGTCGGCACGTCGTGGCTCCAAGCGTCGCGGAGGCGACAGCGAGCCGGACTATCTCGAACTGCCCCTGTTGCCGGACCTCGCCCCGCAGAACCGGCCGCCGCGTGACATGCCCGAGCGCACGGCGGTGGAGCGCGCGCCCGCGCCGGTCGACGTGCCGCCGCCGGAAGCACGCCAGGAGCCGCGTTCGGCCTTCCCGTTCCGCGCCGTCGCGCCGGAAACCGCGCCGGAGGCGGACGAGGATTTCGCCGACGACTACACCGAGGACTACACGCCCGAACCGGTGCGTGCCGAGGTTGCCAGTCCGGAGACGGCGCCGCGCCCGATGCAGCTGCGTCCGGTCGACGATCCCTTGGAATCGGCCGCGTCGGGGCTGTCGGCGGACCAGGTCCAGCGCCTGAAGGCGACGCTTTACGAGCTTCAGGAGTGCCGGCGCCTGCTCGACGCGGCGCGCTCGCGGAACGACTGATCCCACCTCTCGAGGCGCCCTGAAAACGCGAAAGGCCGCCCCGAGGGGCGGCCGTTCACAGTGTCCAAGCCCCTCTCGCGGCCGGTCAGTCGACGACCGCGATTTCCACCTTGGCGACACCGCGCTTGCGGAAGCCGAGGATTTCGGCGGCCGAGGTCGATACATCGATGATGCGGCCGCGCACGAACGGGCCGCGATCATTGATCCGCAGCACGACAGAACGTCCGTTCGAGACATTGGTGACACGCACCTTGGTGCCGAAGGGCAGCGAGCGATGCGCCGCCGTCATCGCCTTGGCGCTGTGGCGCTCGCCATTCGCGGTGCGGCCGCTATAGCCATAGTAGGAGGCCATTCCGCTCGTCGCGACTTCCGCCTTCTTACCGGCCAGCGCCGCATCCCCGAAGGCGACGAAAACGGCCCCCGTCGCGAACGCCGCGACGACGACCCGTCTCATTCCCCAAAGCTTCAATAACCTCGTCCTTATCCAGTTGCATCCCGTGGAATGCAATGGAAAGGAAATATGGCCTCGGCATCACGATAATGTGGCTGGAAGGGGAAATCATTCCCGGACGGGGCAGGCAATTGATGCCGCGCGCCGTGAGTACAGCCTGATCTATTCTGGCCGCGACCGCAAGATGAGAGCCTCGCATTTTGCTTGGATATCATCGCTCTACGCAACGGCGCGGGCCGCATGCGTGCGGGACGTGAGTACCTGCCGGCGCGGCGCGGGACATTGTTGTCGATGCCGCTTCGGCAGGTTCTTGGCGGAAAGCCGCAATGGATTTCGGCGCGTCCCCAGTGCTATGCAACGGGCGGAATTTGCCGACGGAAGCGGCCCGATCGAAGCGGCCCAGGAGTTGATGACATGACCAAGAGCAGCGCAGCCATTGGGGCGAAATCAGTGGCCGCGGAGGTCGCCGAGGTGATGCGCGCGGTCGGCGTGCCCGATGCCAGCTGGCGCAATGGCACGCGGGCGACGCGCTCGCCCATCACCGGTGAGGTCATCGCCCATGTCGCGGAGGCATCCGGCGACGATGTTGCCGGTGCGGTCGCGCGCTCGGTGGCCGCTTTCGAGGCCTGGCGCACGGTGCCCGCCCCCCGGCGCGGCGAGCTGGTGCGTCTGATCGGCGAGGAACTGCGCGCCCACAAGGCGGAACTGGGTCACCTCGTGACGCTGGAGGCGGGCAAGATCGTCTCCGAGGGTCTCGGCGAGGTTCAGGAGATGATCGATATCTGCGACTTCGCGGTCGGTCTCTCGCGCCAGCTCTACGGCCTCACCATCGCCTCCGAACGTCCCGGTCACCGGATGATGGAGAGCTGGCATCCGGTGGGGCCGGTGGGCATCATCACCGCCTTCAATTTCCCCGTCGCGGTGTGGTCCTGGAACGCGGCGCTGGCGCTGGTCTGCGGCAACAGCGTGCTGTGGAAGCCCTCGGAGAAGACCCCGCTCACTGCGCTCGCCGTGCAGGCGCTGTTCGAGCGCGCGGTGCACGCCTTTGGTGGCGCGCCGGAAGGGCTGTCGCAGCTGCTGGTCGGCGGTGCCGATGTCGGTGCGGCGCTGGTGGACGATAGCCGCGTGCCGGTGGTGTCGGCCACGGGCTCCACGCGCATGGGCCGGATCGTCAGCGAGCGCGTGGCGCGGCGTTTCGGGCGTTCCATTCTGGAACTGGGCGGCAACAACGCCGCGATCGTCTGCCCCTCGGCGGATCTCGATCTCGCGCTGCGCGGCATCGCGTTCGCGGCGATGGGCACGGCAGGCCAGCGCTGCACCTCGCTGCGCCGTCTCATCGTTCAGGAAGGGGTGAGCGACGGCTTCGTGCCGCGCCTCGCCAAGGCCTACGGCTCGGTGAGCATCGGGGACCCGCGCGAGGCCGGAACGCTGATCGGCCCGCTGGTCGATGCCGCCGCCTATGAGGGCATGCAGAAGGCGCTGGAAGCCGCCCGCGCCGCCGGAGCCACGATCCATGGCGGCGAGCGCGTTCTCGCCGACGTCTGGCCCGACGCCTATTATGTGCGCCCGGCGCTGGTCGAGATCGACGAGCAGGTCGAGATCGTCACCCACGAGACATTCGCGCCGATTCTCTACGTGCTGCGCAGCGCCGGCCTTCCCGAATCGATCAAGCTGCAGAACGGCGTGCCGCAGGGGCTGTCGTCCTCCATCTTCACCAACGATCTGCGTGAGGCCGAGGCCTTCCTCTCGGCGGAAGGCTCTGACTGCGGCATCGCCAATGTGAATATCGGCCCGTCCGGCGCCGAGATCGGCGGCGCATTCGGCGGCGAGAAGGAGACCGGGGGCGGACGCGAGTCCGGCTCGGATGCGTGGAAGGCCTATATGCGACGGGCCACCAACACGATCAATTTCTCCCGCCAGCTGCCGCTCGCTCAGGGTGTTTCGTTCGACGTCGAGGGCTGATCCGGCCGCCAGACGCTCACCACCTCTTCGAGCGACGGGCGCGGCCGGTCCGCGCCCACGCCCGAAGGGCGTCCGATATGGATGAAACCGGCGACCCTTTCCCCCGGCGCCACGCCGAGAAGGGCCGCCGCCTCATGATCGCGTCCCGGCCATTTCAGCAGCCACTGGCTGGCAAAGCCGAGCGCGGTGGCGCCGACGGTGAGCGCCATGCCGGCGGCGCCCGCGGAGAGCACCTGGTTCCACTCCGGCACCTTCGCCGCCGGGTCAGGCCGGCTCACCAGCACCACCGTGACGGGCGCGCGCAGCATGTAGAGCGTCCACATGTCAGCCTTGGCAGGGGGTAGCTCCGGGTTCTGCCGCGCATAAAGGGCGTCGAGCCGTTGGCCCAGTTCGCGCCGGGCCTCGCCCTCGACCACGATGAAGCGCCAGGGCGCGAGCCGGCCGTGATCCGGCACGCGTGCGGCCAGACCCAGCAGGCGCGCCAGCTCCGCCGGCGTCGGGCCGGGCTCGGCAAGGCCGCGCAGCGGGGATGAGCGCCGCGATTCGAGCCGGGCCAGCATGGTCTCAAGCGGCGCGATCCACAGCGGCTCCGCCGGAGGCGCGCCGGAAGGCGGGGCAGGGTGGCTGTGATGGTGTTCCGGTCGGTTCATGGCACCTCTCCTCGCTTACTATACCGCGTGTGCCCGCCCATGACCGGGCCGACGGCATGTTTCGCGAGGGGCTTGCCGGAACGGCGCGCCGATCTAGTTACCTGCCATCGGTAGCGCAGTGACAGGTGCGGGATGGTGGGTTCGCGATGGCACATGCCATGAGTTTTCTCATTCGAATCGTTTTCGCCGTCGCCGCCTGCGCGATCATGGTCGTGGCCGCCGTGCTGCTGGTTTACGCCCCCTACAGCGCGATCGAGGAGAGCCTGAGCGGCGGGCGGCCGGTTTCACACACGCTTTTCTCGGCGGTCGGCTACCTTATCGTGGCCATCGCTCTGTTCGATGTCGCCAAATACTTCTTCGAGGAGGAAGTGCCGGCCCAGCGCGAACGTCGCACCGCGGCCGATGCGCGGCGAGGCCTGACCAAGTTCATCTCCACCATCATCATCGCGGTGTTCCTGGAGGCGCTGGTGCTGGTTTTCGAGACCTCGCGCGAGAATGTGTCGGATATCGTCTATCCGGCGCTGCTCATGGGGGCGGGTTGCGTGACGCTGATCTCGCTCGGCCTGTTTCAACGGCTGAGCGCATCTGTGGAGAAAGACATCGGTCCGGAACCCGAGTCCGGTACAGAGCCGCCTTTGATGGACAGTAATGAGCCCGGCCCGCTTGCGTCCGGTCCGGCAAATCGCTAGACAGACCTCGCCCAACGGCGTCGGAGCGTAGCGCAGCCTGGTTAGCGCACTAGTCTGGGGGACTAGGGGTCGGAGGTTCAAATCCTCTCGCTCCGACCAATCTGCCTTGGTGGCCATTTTCCTGAAATGAGATATTTGCCGCGGGACGGACGCGCCGCAAGGCGTGCCCTCCCGTGATGGCGCTGGCGTGACACGTCGGATCGCACGCGGCGCACGGCGCGTTTAACGCCCTAGAAACCACATTGGCTGCCTAATGGGGCCATGTTGGATGAGCGCCACAACGCCGAGAACGCCGTACCTCCGGGAGCGCCCGACGAGGCGTGCCGGCTGTCGGATGGCGTGGCTCCGTGCACGCAGCGGGCGCGCCGGGCCTCAGTGCTCCAAGGACTCCGGCCCGGAATTGGCTTTGCCCGCCGTCATCTTCTCGCCCCGGTGCTGGCCGGTGCCCTGGTTGCCGGCGCCGCGCATCAGCTTATCGAGCCGCGCTTCACCTCCGAGGCGCGGATCTCCGCCGAGGGGCGCCACGCTGGCACGGCCGCGAGCCGGGCGCAGATCATCGGTTCGCGCGAATTCGCCCGGCAGGTGCTGGCCGATGCCGCGCCCGGCGAGAGCACGCTCGCGGACCGGCTGGTGCCGGACGATGCCGGCCGGCGTCTGGTGGATGCCATTGGTCTTGGCGAACCCGCGGCCTCGCGGGAATCGCTGGCGCTTCGCGCGATCGAAGCGGGCCTGATCGTTCGCCCGCTCGACGATGGAAAGACCGCGATCGGCTTCACCTCGGCCGACCCTCGCCTTTCCGCCGACGTCGCCAACGCCTTCGCTACCGCCTACCTCAAGCTGAGGAAGGAAAAGGCCGCGTTCAACATGGACCCTAACGGGCCGATTTCGACCGCCGCGCGTATCGCCGCCAGCGCCGCGCCCGCCCCCCTGCCGATGTCGCCGAGCCCTCTCGTGCTGGCGCTGGGCCTTGGCCTTGCCGCACTGGTCGGCGGCTTCGGCCTGCAGACGCTGCTGCGCCGGCGCGAGCGGACGGCACCGGTGCCCGAGCCGACCCATATGCCGCTGACCGCGCCGCAGAGCGAAACCCAGCATCTGCCCTGGATCGGCGGCGAGATGGCCGGCGACTATCCCGATGACGGGCACCTGGTGCCGCGCCGCCGGCTGTCGCGCGATGGCGAACTGGCGGACCTTTCCCGGCTGATTGAACTGCGCGGGGATGCGGCCCGCCTGGTGGTGGTGACAGGGCCGACACCGGACGAGGGCATTGCCCGCTGCGCGCTCGCCCTTGGCCGCTCGCTGGCCAGTGCCGGGCGCCGTGTGGTGATCGTCTGCCTTGATGTGACGGCGACACCGCTCGATTCGCTGACCGAGGACCCGCGCGCGCCCGGCCTGACCGACCTGCTGTTCGGGGTCGCCAGCTTCTCCGATGCGATCCATCGCGAAAATGCCTCGCGCTGCCACGTGATTCCGCCCGGACGCGGCGCCCGCGAGGCGGACGGGCTGGTGGCGGCCGACCGCCTGCCGCTGATTCTGGGTGCCCTGATCCAGACCTACGACCATGTTGTGCTGGTCGCCCCGCCTCTCGGCATAACCGAGGGAGCGGCCGATATCGCCGCGCTGGGGCCGACGCTGATCCTCGTCACCCAGCCCGGCGGACCGGCAACGGAAGCCGTGCGCGCCTTCGACAGCCTTGCCGATGCCGGCTTCGGCGACATCGCCATGGTGACGTTCACGGTGCCGGTCTACGGCCCGCCAATGCGCGAAGCGGCGTGAGGCGCGATCAGAGCGGCTCCTAAAGCGTTTCCTGCCGCCGGTCGTGTTTCTGCATCCAGCGCACGAGGACCCCGGCGGGCAGGATCCAGCCAATGCCGAGAATCACATAGGCCACGAACTGCAGGTAGCCGGGCAGGACAGTGACGCGCCCCTGTGCCAGAGCCATGGCGCCGAGGGCCCAGACCAGAACCAGCAGGACCATCAGTACCGTGCCGATGAACTTGCGCAGGCGCGGCGACAGGCCGGAAGAGGCGGCACTCATGGACGGGGCTCCCGCTGGGTGAGGCGGGCACGGGACAAAAAGACCCGTTGCACCCGCGCGTCCGCCTCTATATCGCTCGCGGCGCCGGGGCGGAAGCCGTACGGCCCGCATCGACCGAGGGGGCTCGCGGTCGGCATGGCCCGGCGTGTACGCACGCGGCGCAATCAGGGAGCGCAGTATGGCCCTCGACCAGACAACGGCCCACCACGACGCACGCGCGGCCAGCCGGACGGCAGCGGACCGCATGAGGCCGGTGCGGGTGTGGCTGTACGCCGTGGCGGCGCTGATTGTGCTGATGGTCGTGGTCGGTGGTGCGACGCGGCTCACGGAATCGGGGCTCTCGATCACGGAATGGAAGCCGGTGACCGGCGCCCTGCCGCCGCTCAGCGAGGGCGCCTGGCAGGTCGAGTTCGACAAGTACCGGCAGATCCCGCAATACCAGCAGGTCAACCGGGGCATGAGCCTCGACGAGTTTAAGTACATTTTCTGGTGGGAATGGGGGCACCGCCTGCTGGGGCGGCTTATCGGGTTCGTGTTCCTGATCCCGTTCCTGTTCTTTCTCTGGCGCGGGTTGATCGACCGCGCGCTTGGCTGGAAGCTCGCCGGCCTTTTCGTGCTGGGCGGCCTGCAGGGCGCAGTCGGCTGGTGGATGGTCGCTTCGGGCCTGGTGAACCGGGTGGATGTCAGCCAGTACCGGCTCGCGAGCCATCTGACGCTGGCCTGCCTGATCCTGGCGGCGACGGTCGCCGTCGCGGTGTCGCTGAAGCCGCTGCGCCGGCCCGAGGTGGCGCCGCACTGGCTGCGCGGCTATTCCCGGTTGCTGTTCGCCGTCGTCGTCTTGCAGATTTTCCTCGGCGGGCTGGTCGCCGGCCTCGACGCCGGGCTGACCTACACCACCTGGCCGCTGATGGACGGGCACCTGGTGCCGCCAATCGAAAATCTGCTGGTGCAGCAACCCGTTTGGCGGAATTTCTTCGAGAACGTTCTCACCGTGCAGTTCAACCATCGGCTCGTGGCCTACCTGCTCCTGGCGCTGGCGCTGGGGCACTGGCTCAGCGCCCGGCGGGCGCGGGGCATGGTGGCAAGGCGCGCCCTGGTGCTGCTGGTGCTGGTGTGCGCGCAGGCTTCTCTCGGCATCATGACGCTGATCCACCAGGTGCCGCTGGATATCGCGCTTGCCCACCAGTTCGGGGCCACGATCGTGCTGATCGCGGCCACGGTGAATCTGGTGCGGATCAACGAAGCGACCTGACGGTCGCTCCGGAGGAACTATTCCGCCGCGTTGCGCGGCTTCATGGGCCGGCGCGCCAGCACATCGGCGAGGAAGCGCCCGGTATGGCTGCGCTCGCTCTTGGCGATCACCTCCGGCGGTCCGGCCGCGACGATCTCGCCGCCCCCGTCGCCGCCTTCCGGGCCGAGATCGATCACCCAGTCAGCGGTCTTGATGACTTCGAGATTATGCTCGATCACCACCACCGTATTGCCCTGCTCGACCAGCTCGTGAAGCACTTCGAGCAGCTTGGCGACATCGTGGAAATGCAGGCCCGTGGTCGGCTCGTCCAGAATGTAGAGCGTGCGACCGGTGGCGCGTCGCGACAGTTCCTTTGAGAGCTTCACCCGCTGCGCCTCGCCGCCCGAGAGCGTGTTCGCCTGCTGGCCGACCTTGATGTAGTCGAGCCCGACACGCGACAGCGTCTCCAGCTTCTCGCGCACCGCCGGCACCGCCTTGAAGAAACTCGCGCCTTCCTCGACCGTCATGTCGAGGACGTCGGCGATCGACTTGTTCTTGAAGGTGACCTCGAGAGTCTCGCGGTTGTAGCGCTTGCCCTTGCAGACATCGCAGGTGACGTAGACGTCGGGGAGAAAGTGCATCTCGATCTTGATGACGCCATCGCCCTGGCACGCCTCGCAGCGTCCGCCCTTCACGTTGAAGGAGAACCGCCCCGGCCCGTAGCCGCGCGCCTTGGCCTCCGGCAGGCCGGAGAACCATTCGCGGATCGGGGTGAAGGCGCCGGTATAGGTGGCCGGGTTCGAGCGCGGGGTGCGCCCGATCGGCGACTGGTCGATGTCGATCACCTTGTCGAGATGTTCCAGCCCCTCCAGCCCGTCATGGGGCAGGGGCGGTTCCGAGGCGCCATTGAGCCGGCGCGCGACCGCCTTGTAGAGCGTATCGACGAGCAGGGTCGACTTGCCGCCGCCCGACACGCCGGTGACGGCGGTGAACAGGCCGAGCGGAATTTCCGCGGTAACGTTCTTGAGGTTGTTGGCGCGGGCATTGACCACGCGCAGCATCCGCTTGCGGTCCGGCTTGCGGCGCTTGGGTACCGGCACGGACATCGCGCCGGTGAGGTACTGGCCGGTCAGCGAATTCGGATTGGCGAGAATCTCGGCGGGGGTGCCCTGCGCGACGATCCGCCCGCCATGCACGCCCGCGCCGGGGCCGACATCGACCACATGGTCGGCGGCCAGGATGGCGTCCTCGTCGTGTTCGACCACCACCACGGTATTGCCGAGATCACGCAGCCGCTTGAGAGTGCCGAGCAGGCGCTCATTGTCGCGCTGGTGCAGGCCGATGGACGGCTCGTCCAGCACGTAGAGCACGCCGGTAAGCCCCGAGCCGATCTGCGAGGCGAGGCGGATGCGCTGGCTCTCGCCACCCGACAACGTACCCGAGGCCCGGGCCAGGGTGAGATAATCCAGGCCGACATCGAGCAGGAAGGCCAGCCGTTCGCGGATCTCCTTGAGGATGCGGACGGCGATCTCGTTCTGCTTGTCGGTGAGCTGTGCGGGCAGGGTGCCGAACCATTCCAGTGCATGGCGCACCGACAGCTGAGCCGCCTGGCCGATGTGCTGTCCCGCGATCTTCACGGCCAGCGCCTCGGGCTTGAGCCGGTA
Organism: Ancylobacter pratisalsi; assembly: GCF_010669125.1. Classification (NCBI taxonomy): domain Bacteria; kingdom Pseudomonadati; phylum Pseudomonadota; class Alphaproteobacteria; order Hyphomicrobiales; family Xanthobacteraceae; genus Ancylobacter; species Ancylobacter pratisalsi. The sequence goes on along the minus strand of NZ_CP048630.1, from coordinate 4,453,170 downwards.
ACCATGGCAGGCGGCGCAGGGCACCGCGGAGAAATACTTGCCGATCTCCTCGCGCGCCCAGTCACTCTCGGTTTCCCGCCAGCGCCGCTCCAGATTGGTAACGATGCCCTCGAAGGTCTTCGAGGTCTCGTAGGCGCGCATGCCGTCGTCATAGACGAAGCGGATCGCCTCGGTGCCCGAGCCGTAGAGGATGACCTCCTGCGCCTTGGCGGGCAGCTCGTTCCACGACACGGTGAGCTTGAAGCCGTAATGGCGGGCGAGCGCATCCAGCGTCTGGCCGTAATAGGGTGAGGAAGATTTCGCCCACGGCGCCAGCGCCCCCTGCTTCAGGGAGCGGGCCTTGTCCGGCACCACCAGCTCGGGGTCGATCTTGCTCTCATGGCCGAGCCCGTCGCACACCGGGCAGGCGCCGAAGGGATTGTTGAAGGAAAACAGCCGCGGCTCGATCTCGGAGATCGTGAAGCCCGAAACCGGGCAGGCGAACTTTTCCGAGAAGACGATGCGGCGCGCCTCGCCATTGGCTTCCTTCTCGTCGGCGAACTCGATCACCGCGATGCCGTCGGCAAGGCCCAGTGCGGTTTCGAAGCTGTCGGCAAGCCGGCTCGCCATGTCGGGATGCACGACGAGCCGGTCCACGACCACGTCGATGTCGTGCTTGAACTTCTTGTCGAGCGCCGGCGCGTCGGCGATCTCATGGAACTCGCCGTTGATCTTGACCCGCTGGAAGCCCTTCTTCTGGAAATCAGCCAGCTCCTTGCGGTACTCGCCTTTGCGCCCGCGCACCACGGGAGCCAGCAGATAAAGCCGGGTGCGCTCGGGCAGCGCCAGCACACGGTCGACCATCTGACTGACGGTCTGGCTTTCGATCGGCAGGCCGGTCGCCGGCGAATAGGGTACGCCGACGCGCGCCCAGAGCAGGCGCATGTAGTCGTAAATCTCGGTAACGGTGCCGACGGTCGAGCGCGGGTTCTTCGAGGTGGTCTTCTGTTCGATCGAGATTGCCGGGGACAGGCCGTCGATCTGGTCGACATCCGGCTTCTGCATCATCTCCAGGAACTGGCGCGCATAGGCGGAGAGGCTCTCCACATAGCGCCGCTGTCCCTCGGCATAGATGGTGTCGAAGGCGAGCGAGGACTTACCCGAGCCCGAAAGCCCGGTGAAAACGACAAGGCTGTCGCGCGGGATTTCGAGATCGACATTCTTCAGATTGTGCTCGCGCGCGCCCCGGATCGATATCGAACGGGCATCACGGCGCGGCAAAGGCTCCACGCGATCCTTCATTACCGTCTCTTCCACGGGCCCCGGCCGGGCCGATTTTCACGAATTCCCGGCCCGTGTCCGCCACGCGGGCACATCGCCCACGCTGCGGAGACAGCGCCAAACAATCAGCCACGCCCACTCAGGGAAGGCAGGCAATATCCATACGTGCGGCAAACCCGCCCGTGCCGCGCCCGGAAGCGGAGGCGTCAGGACGCGACGCCGGCCCCCCGCAGGGCGATGGCTGCGCAGCCGAGAGCGGCGAGCAGCCCACCGGTTACGGCGAGCAGCGCGCGCCGGATCATCATCTGGCGAGCATCTTCGGCGCGCAGAGCGATAGCGCGGGCGGTGCGGCGGCGGGTGCGCGGATCATTCATGACATTACAAGCTCGGTGATCGTCTCGGTTGGGCTGTCATTAACATAGTGTCGCCTCCGCCCACTGCAAATGAGCGACTCGCGCTCTTGCATCGATCTAGCCACAATGATAGGAACATAACAAGAACAATCATCGGGCGCGAGGTGAGAGGCGGGTGCCGGTCCGCCCCGCGCGCGCCAATGTAGTGGACAAAACCGCCAGATGCCGCGCCCGGCGGCACGTGGTTGGTTTAAGGTGACGTCTTTGACGGAGCGCACGGTCACTGTGCGTTCGGATGCGGAGGATATGATGGCGGGCAGCGTCAACAAGGTGATCCTGGTCGGCAATCTCGGCCGCGACCCGGAAGTGCGCACGTTCCAGAACGGCGGACGCGTGTGCAATATGCGGCTGGCCACCTCCGAAACCTGGCGCGACAAGGCGTCGGGAGAGCGTCGCGAGCGCACGGAGTGGCACAGCGTCGTCATCTTCAACGAGAACCTCGTGAAGGTGGCCGAGCAGTATCTGCGCAAGGGCTCTAAGGTCTATATCGAGGGCCAGATCGAGACCCGCAAGGCGACGGACCAGGCCGGTGCGGAACGTTATTTCACCGAGATCGTGCTGCGCCCATTCCGTGGCGAGCTGACGCTTCTCGACGGCCGTAGCGGCGGCGGCTCCTCGGAAGGGGGCGACGACTACAGCGCGGGCGGGGGCAGCGACTTCGGCTCGTCCGGCGGTTATGGCGGCGGCAGCTCCGGCGGCCGGTCCTCGGGCGGGGAGCGCAAGCCCGCTGCCGTGGGCGGCGGCGGTAAGTTTGGCGGCGGTGGCGATCTCGACGATGAAATCCCGTTCTGAGCCTCGCTTTCCGGTGCCGTTCCACGGCAAGGCGCCGCGCACCTGACCTAGCGGGTGCGCGGAGGGGAAGGCTCAGGGGAGGGCCGAGATGAACCTGGCGCCGCTCCTTGATGCCTCTCCGGCGATTCGCCTGCACGCCTTCGCGGCGTTCGCTGCGCTTGGCGTCGGCATCGTGCAGATGGCGGCACCCAAGGGCACATTTCCCCATCGCGGCGTTGGCTGGGTCTGGGGCGCGCTCATGGCGACAGTGGCGATAAGCTCGTTCTGGATCCACGAGATGCGCTGGTTCGGCCCATTCGGACCCATTCATCTGCTTTCACTCTACGTCCTCGGCGCGTTGCCGATCGCGCTCCTGAGTGCGCATCGGCATGCGGTTCAACGTCACCGGGACGCAATGCGCGGCCTGTTCATGGGCGCACTAGTGCTGGCCGGACTTTTCACGTTCTGGCCGGGGCGCATCATGCATCAGGTGCTTTTCGGTTCCTGACCCGTGACGCGCGCCGCGTATCGGCCAAAGGCGCAATTGACCCCGAAGGAACGTTCAGCCGGGAAAGGCCGCCTTGATTCCATCGATCACGAACTGAACGGCGAGCGCGGCAAGCACGACGCCAAGCAGGCGCGAGAGAATCGCGTTGCCGGTGATGCCGAGCAGCCGGTTCATCCGTTCGGCGATAAGGAACACCAGCAGGCAGCTCGCCAGCACCGCGACCGTGATCGCGAACAGCGCCGCGAGGCGGGACGGATCGCCATGCGCCTCGCCCGCCAGCAGCAGCATGGCGGTAATGGCGCCGGGCCCGGCCATGAGCGGAATGGCCAGCGGGAAGACCGCCAGCGTCCGCAGATGCTGCTCGCGTATCGCCACCTCGGCGGCTTCGAACTTTCGCTCGTGGCGGCGGGCGAACACCATCTCGAATGAAATGGCGAACAGCAGAAGCCCGCCCGCGATGCGGAAGGCGGGCAGCGTGATGCCGAGCGCATGGAGCAGCGGTGCCCCGACCAGCCCGAACAGCACCAGGATGACGACGGCGATCAGCGAGGCCCGGATCGCGACCGTTCGGCGCTCGCTGGCGGAGAGATCGGACGTCACGGCTATGAAGATCGGCACCAACCCGACAGGGTCGATCACCACCAGCATGGTCACGGCTGCCGAGAACACATAGTCCAGCATGGATCCGCTTGCCTCCGTCCCACTTCATTCCCGCCCGCGCGGTGCCTGCCGATGCCGTGGCGACCAACCTCGCGGTCACAACTGGCAAGACGGGTGCCGTGCGGTTCCCGAACCCTTCCGTGGCGCCGCCGCGAGACCGCCACGGGCACGGCGCCGTGAGGGCGCGGAAGGCGTCATCAGTGGCGGTTTTCAGATACCCTTCGGCCTTGGTTCCGCCATGTTCTCCACCGTTTGCAAAGTGTGGTCTGTAATATATTGATTTTCAAGGCAAAATTAGCTCGTCGCGGAAGCCGTCCGGCTGGCGCCTTGCGGCGGAATCGGCTAGACAGGGCGCACCTTTTGCAACCTGAGAAAAGTCGCTTCCTTGTCCGATTCCGATACGTTCAAGCCTGAGGGAGGCGAGCCCTCGGACATCCGTCCCGTCTCCATCACGGACGAGCTCTCGCGCAGTTACCTTGACTATGCGATGAGCGTCATTGTCTCGCGTGCGCTTCCCGACGTGCGTGACGGACTGAAGCCGGTGCATCGGCGCATCCTGTTCTCGATGCGCGAGAACAATTACACGCCCGAGCGCCCCTACAATAAGTCCGCCCGCGTCACCGGCGATACGATGGGCAAGTACCACCCGCACGGCAACCAGGCGATCTATGACGCACTGGTCCGGCTGGCGCAGGACTTCTCCATGCGCCTGCCGCTGATCGACGGGCAGGGGAACTTCGGTTCGATCGATGGCGACCCGCCGGCGGCCGAACGTTACACCGAGGTGCGGCTCGCCAAGCCGGCGATGACGCTGCTGGACGACCTCGACAAGGACACCGTCGACTTCCAGGACAATTACGACGGCCGCGAGCAGGAGCCCACCGTGCTCCCCGCGCGCTTTCCCAACCTTCTGGCCAATGGCGCAGGCGGCATCGCCGTCGGCATGGCGACCAACATTCCGCCGCACAACCTCGGCGAAGTGATCGACGCGTGCGTTGCCTTCATCAACGACCCCAGCCTCGATGGCGAGGCGCTGCTGGAATATGTTCACGGTCCCGATTTTCCGACCGGGGCCATGATTCTCGGGCGCAGCGGCATCCGGCAGGCCTACCTGACCGGGCGCGGCTCCATCGTCATGCGCTCGCGCACCAGCATCGAGACGCTGCGCAAGGATCGTGAAGCGATCATCGTCACCGAGATCCCGTATCAGGTGAACAAGGCGGCGATGATCGAGCGCATCGCGGAACTGGTCCGTGACAAGCGCCTCGAAGGCATCGCGGAAATCCGCGACGAGAGCTCCCGCGAGGGGCTGCGCGTCGTGTTCGAGATCAAGCGCGATGCGCAGGCCGATATCGTCCTCAACAATCTCTTCCGCATGACGGCGCTGCAGACCTCCTTCGGCGCCAACATGGTGGCGCTGAATGGCGGCAAGCCGGCGCTGATGACGCTGCTGGACCTGGTTACCGCCTTCGTCGCGTTCCGCGAGGATGTCGTTAGCCGGCGCACAAAATTCCTGCTCCGCAAGGCGCGCGATCGGGCTCATGTCTTGGTGGGTCTCGCCATCGCGGTGGCGAATATCGATGAGGTGATCCACACCATCCGCACCTCGCCCGATCCGGCGACGGCGCGCGAGGCGTTGATGACCCGCCACTGGCCCGCGCTCGACGTGGCGCCGCTGATCGCGCTGATCGACGACCCGCGTCACAAGCTGGCGGAAGACAATACCTATCGTCTCTCCGCTGAGCAGGCGCGCGCGATCCTCGATCTTCGCCTGCAGCGCCTTACCGCGCTGGGTCGCGACGAGATCGCCGACGAACTCGACAAGATCGCCGTCGAGATCAAGGAATATCTGGAAATTCTCGCGAGCCGCGAGCGGATCCGCACCATCGTCAAGGATGAACTCCTTGAGGTGAAAGGGCAATTCGGCACGCCGCGAAAGACCGAGATTACCGAGGGCGAGGGCGACTTCGAGGACGAGGACCTTATCGCTCGCGAGGACATGGTCGTCACCGTCTCGCATGCGGGCTATGTGAAACGCGTGCCGCTGTCGACCTACCGGGCACAGCGGCGCGGCGGCAAGGGCCGCGCGGGCATGCAAACGCGCGACGAGGACTTCGTCACCCGCATCTTCGTTGCCTCGACCCATTCGCCGGTGCTGTTCTTCTCCTCCAAGGGGCAGGTCTACAAGCTGAAGGTGTGGCGCCTGCCGATCGCGGCGCCGCAGGCACGTGGCAAGGCGCTGGTGAATATTCTGCCGCTCACCGAGGGCGAGCGGATCACCTCCATCATGGCGCTGCCGGACGAAGAGACGTGGAGCCGGCTACAGATCATGTTCGCCACCACGTCCGGTTCGGTGCGGCGCAACGAGCTGTCGGATTTCACCAATGTGAACCGCAACGGCAAAATCGCGATGAAGCTGGAAGAGGGAGAGCAGATCGCCGATGTCGAGCTGTGCTCGGTGGACGACGATGTCCTGCTCACCAGCGCCAACGGCCAGTGCATCCGCTTCCCCGTGACCGAGGTGCGCGTGTTCAAGGGCCGCGATTCCATGGGCGTGCGCGGCATCCAGATGGAAGAGGGCGACAAGCTGATTTCGATGGCGATCATTCGCCATGTGGAGGCCAGCGCCGATGAGCGCGCCGAGTACATAAAGCGCGCCAATGCCGTTCGCCGGAGCCAGAACGGCACCGAGGATGTGGCCGAGGCGGATGTCGAGGTCGTTGATGCCGACGTCGAGGAAGTCACCGCCGGAGGCAGCGAGATGGATGTCAGCCGCTATGCCGCGATGAGCGCGGCGGAGCAGTTCATCCTCACCCTCTCCGAGAACGGCTACGGCAAGCGCACGTCTTCCTATGAATACCGCACCACGCGGCGCGGCGGTAAGGGCATCGTGGCCATGGCGGTCAATCACCGCAACGGTCCGTTGATCGCGTCCTTCCCGGTGGAGGACTCCAACCAGATCATGCTGGTGACGGATGGCGGCCAGCTGATCCGCTGCCCGGTGAACGGTATACGCATTGTCGGACGTGGCAGCCAGGGCGTGATCGTGTTCGACACGGCCGAGGATGAGAAGGTCGTCTCGGTCGAGCGCGTCACCGAGGAAGAAGGCGAAGAAGGCGACGACATCGCCGATGGGGGCGTGGAGGAGTAGGGGCGTCCGCGCCCCTCCGCCTCGGCCCCGCCGCTGATTTCGGGAGTCTTTCCATGCGTCGTCTGTGCGTCTTCCTCGGCTCCAATCCCGGCCGCCGCCCCGCGTATGAGGAGGCCGCGGTCGCGCTGGGCAGGACCCTGGCGCGCGAAGGGATCGGGCTGGTCTATGGCGGGGCCTCGGTCGGCCTCATGGGCGCACTCGCCAATGCCACCCTGGAAGCCGGTGGCGAGGTGATCGGCATCATCCCCCAGCGCCTGATCGACAAGGAAATCGGCCACAGGGGCCTGTCGGACCTGCGGGTCGTCGGCTCGATGCATGAACGCAAGGCGCTGATGGCCGAGCTTTCCGATGGTTTCGTCGCATTGCCCGGTGGGGTGGGCACGCTGGAGGAGCTGTTCGAGGTGTGGACCTGGGCCCAGCTCGGCAGCCACGACAAGCCGTGCGCGGTGCTCAATGTCGAAGGCTATTATGACGGCATGCTGGCGTTCATCGACCATGTCGTCGAGGAAGGCTTCATGCGGGGTGTGCATCGCGACATGCTGACCGTTGCCAGCGACCCTGCCGAACTGCTGGCCAAGCTCAGGGATTACCAGCCGCCGAATGTGGTGAAGTGGATCAGCCGCGGCGAGCATTGAGCCTGTCCTGTCGCCGGTCCGACAACCAGCTTGAGCGCGAGGCTGTCTTGCTTCCGCCGCGTGAGGCGTCTAACCCTTGCCGCGCACCGAGAGACTGCCGATGAGCGCGATGCGTACCGCCTTCTATCCCGGATCGTTCGACCCTCCGACCAATGGTCACGTCGAGGTGGCCCGCGCGGCTGCGCGGCTGGCAGACCGGCTGGTGGTGGCGGTCGGCATCCATCCGGGCAAGACACCGCTCTTTGCCGCCGAGCAGCGGCTCGACATGCTGCGCGAGGTATTCGCGCCGGTTGCCGCCCAGGAGGGGGCGACGCTGGAATGCGTCACCTTCGACGGGCTGGTGGTTGACGCCGCCCGCTCCCACGGGGCGAGTATCCTCATTCGCGGGCTGCGCGATGGCACCGATCTGGATTACGAGATGCAGATGGCCGGCATGAACGGAACACTGTGCCCCCAGGTGCAGACCGTTTTCCTGCCGGCCTCGCCGATCGCCCGCCCCATCACCGCCACTCTGGTCAGGCAAATCGCCGCCATGGGTGGAGACGTCTCCGCCTTCGTTCCGCCCGCCGTGCTGGACCGCCTGAAGGCGCGGTTCGGCCGGACCGACTAGACGCGGACGCCACTCGCGTGCGTCCCCACGGAGTTCACCCGATGATCCGAAGCCTTTTCGCTGCCGTCGTCCTCGCCTGCGCGTTCGCTCTGCCGGCGGCGGCGCAGGCCCCGAAGCTGCCGCCGAATGTCGACCCGCAGAACACCATCATCATGGAAACCACCAAGGGACCCGTGATCTTCGTTCTGCGTCCCGACATCGCCCCCAAGCATGCCGAGCGCATCAAGACGCTGGCGCGCGAGGGCTTTTACAACAATGTGCCGTTCCATCGCGTGATCGAGGGCTTCATGGCCCAGACCGGCGACGGCCAGTATGGCAACGGCACCGGCGGCTCGCGCTACCCGGATCTGCCGGCCGAATTTTCCAAGGTGCCGTATACCCGCGGCACGGTCGGCATGGCGCGGGCGTCGAGCCCGAACAGCGCCAATTCGCAGTTCTTCATCACCTTCGGCGATGCCTCCTTCCTGAATGGCCAGTACACCGTGATCGGGCAGGTCGTTTCCGGAATGGAGAATGTCGACAAGCTCAAGCGCGGCGAGCCGGTTCAGAACCCGGACAAGATCATTTCGATGAAGGTCGCCGCCGACAAGTGAGGGGTGCCGCGCGCACCCGCACCACCCAATTTCAAGGAGAGTGACATGACCGACACCGCCGAGACCTTCCTGCTGCTGGAGACCACACAGGGCCCGGTCAAGATCCGCTTCCGCCCGGACCTGGCGCCCAACCACGTTGCGCGCATTTCGGAACTCGCCACCGAAGGGTTCTACAACAACGTGCCGTTCCATCGCGTGATCGAGGGCTTCATGGCCCAGACGGGCGATGGCCAGCACGGCAACGGCACCGGCGGTTCGGGCAAGAAGCTGAAGGCGGAGTTCAACAAGGGCAAGCACGTGCGCGGCACCGCCTCCATGGCCCGCGCCCAGAACCCGGACTCCGGTGACAGCCAGTTCTTCATCTGCTTCACCGACGCCTCGTTCCTTGACGGCCAGTACACCGTGTGGGGCGAAGTGGTCGAGGGCATGGAGAATGTCGACAAGATCAAGCGCGGCGAGCCGGTCAAGGATCCGGACATGATCGTCAAGGCGTCCGTTACCGCCTGATCTGCCCGTTACTGTTGAGAGCCGCCATCCCGGACGCGCGCGAGCGCGATCCGGGATGGTTTTTTCTGAGCCACCCCGAACCCTGAGCGCGCCCGAGCGCACGCAGGATCCCGACCGGTCCCATGCACGTCGACCTCTTCGATTTCGAACTGCCACCTGAGCGGATTGCGCTGCGTCCGGTGTCGCCGCGCGATGCGGCACGCCTGCTCGTGGTTCGGCCCGGCTCCGGCACGGAGCTCACCGATGCGCATGTGCGCGACCTGCCCGAGCTTCTGGCGCCCGGCGACGCGCTGGTGGTGAACGATACGCGGGTGGTTCCCGCGCGCCTCGACGGTATGCGCCGCCGCGCTACGTCGCAGGGCGAGGGCGTTCGTGTCGAGGCAATGCTGCACAAGCAGATCGCCCCCGACGCCTGGCTCGCCCTCGCGCGTCCCGGCAAGCGGCTTTCGCCGGGCGACGCCATTGAATTCACCTCACCAGATGGCCAGCAGATCCTCGCCGCGACGCTGGAAGCCAAGGGCGAGGGTGGTGAGGTCACGCTGCGTTTCGCGCTCAAGGGCGCTGCCCTCGATGCCGCCATCGCGGCCATCGGCCATATTCCCCTGCCGCCCTATATCGCCGCCAAGCGTGACGACGATGCGCAGGACCGCCGCGACTACCAGACCATGTTCGCGCGGCATGAAGGCTCGGTCGCGGCGCCGACGGCCGGTCTGCACTTCACGCCGGAACTGATCGACCGGCTGGAACAGCGCGGCATTGCCACACACCGCGTCACGCTTCATGTGGGAGCGGGTACCTTCCTGCCGGTGAAGGTGGACGATACCACCGATCATCGCATGCATGCCGAGTGGGGCGAGGTCTCCCCGGAGACCGCCGCCGCGCTCAATGACGTGAAGGCGCGCGGGGGCAAGGTCGTCACCGTCGGCACCACCGCCACCCGGCTGATCGAGAGCGCCGCCTCGGCCGAAGGCGCGCTGGCGGCATGGCGCGGCGAGACGGACATCTTCATCACGCCCGGCTACCGCTTCCGCTATATCGACGGCATGCTCACGAACTTCCACCTGCCGCGTTCGACGCTGGTGATGCTGGTCGCCGCCTTCACCGGCCATGAGACGCAGAAGCACGCCTATGCCCACGCGATCGCGACCGGCTACCGCTTCTATTCCTATGGCGATGCCTGCCTTTTGCTGCCAGAAGTCCGCACATGACACTCGATTTCCATTACCGCCTGAAAGCCACGGATGGCGCGGCGCGCCTCGGTGAGGTTGTCACCGCGCGGGGCATCGTCAACACGCCCGCCTTCATGCCGGTCGGCACGGCCGCCACGGTGAAGGGCATGTACCCCGCGCAGGTGCGCGAGCTTGGCGCGGACATCGTGCTGGGAAACACCTATCACCTGATGCTGCGCCCGACCGCCGAGCGCGTCGCACAGCTTGGCGGGCTGCACGCCTTCATGCGCTGGCCGCACCCGATCCTCACCGATTCCGGCGGCTTCCAGATCATGTCGCTGGCGGCCCTCCGGAAGATGAGCGAGAAGGGCGTGACCTTCCGCTCCCATATCGACGGCAGCTATCATGAGCTGTCGCCGGAGCGCTCGGTCGAAATCCAGGGACTGCTGGGTTCAGACATCCAAATGCAGCTTGACGAGTGCGTGCGTCTGCCGGCGAGCCGGGAGGAGATCTCCCGCGCGCTCCAGCTTTCGCTGCGCTGGGCGGAGCGTTCCAAACGGGCGTTCGAGGCGCAGCCTCCGGGCCGCGCGCTGTTCGGCATTGTGCAGGGCGGGGACGCGCCGGACCTTCGCGAGGTGTCGGCGCGCGGGCTCGTGGACATTGGTTTTCCCGGCTACTCGATCGGGGGCCTGGCGGTCGGCGAGCCGCAGGATGTGATGCTGAGCATGCTCGACGTGGTGACGCCGATCCTGCCCACCGACAAGCCGCGCTATCTTATGGGCGTGGGCACGCCGGACGACATCCTCGAGAGCGTCGCGCGCGGGGTCGACATGTTCGACTGCGTGATGCCCACGCGCGCCGGGCGTCACGCGCTGGCCTTCAGCCGCTTCGGCAAGATCAACCTGAAAAACGCCCGCCACGCCGAGGATCCGCGGCCTCTGGACGAGGAGAGCGACTGCCCGGCGGCGCGTGATTATTCGCGGGCCTATCTCCACCATCTCATCCGTTGCGACGAAATGCTGGGCTCGATGCTGCTGACCTGGGTGAACCTGGCCTATTACCAGAGCCTGATGAAGGGCGCCCGGATCGCTATCGGCGAGGGGCGGTTCGATGACTATCGCGCGCAGGTGAAGGACGGCTGGGTTCGCGGCGACGTTCCCGTCCGGTCCTGAACGGCGCGAATCGAAACGGCCGGGCAGGGCCCGGCCGTTCCTCAAATTCCGTGTGGCGGCGATCAGCCGTGCAGCTTGCCCGCGATGGTCGCGACATGCTTGCCCTGGAAGCGAGCGCCATCGAGCTCGATCTTCGAGGGCATCCGGCTGCCATCACCGTCGGCGATCGTCGACGCGCCATAGGGCGAGCCGCCCTTGATCTCATCAACACCCATCTGGCCCTGGAACGCGTAAGGCAGGCCGACCACGACCATGCCGTGATGGAGCAGGGTCGGAATGAAGCCGAGGATGGTGGATTCCTGTCCGCCATGCTGGGTGGCGGAGGCGGTGAACACCGAGCCGACCTTGCCGACCAGCCCGCCCGTGAACCACAGGCCGCCGGTCTGGTCGATGAAGCTGCGCATCTGGGAGGCGACGGTGCCGAAGCGGGTGGGGGCACCGAAGATGATCGCGTCGTAATCCTTCAGCTCGTCCACAGTGGCGACCGGCGCCTGCTGGTCCAGCTTGAAATGGTTCTGCTCGGCGGCTTCAACTGGAACGGTTTCGGGCACGCGCTTCACGACAACGTCGGCACCAGCCTCACGCGCACCTTCAGCGACCGCGTCGGCCATGATCTCGAGGTGACCATAGGTGGAGTAATAGAGAACGAGAACTTTAGCCATCGGATAAACTCCTTGCATCGCTGCGCGAACCGCAATGGCGATCCGCCGTATGTCGCGGCTGAAATTAGGGGGCGTAGAGCCGCCTGAGAAGCCGAATGCGTGACAGAGTGATCTTGCAGGAATGCAATACGGATATCATCGGGTTTTGACACCGTGCGGCGTGGCAACACGCGGCGGGACAACCTCGCGCGCGGCTTGCCATTGGCCGGCGAAACCCTTAAGCCCCGAGTGCGTGGGAGAGCCCGTAGCTCAGCTGGTAGAGCACGTGACTTTTAATCATGGGGTCTTGGGTTCGAATCCCAACGGGCTCACCACGCGTAACCCCTTGATCAATAATATAAAAACGCCTATTTTCCGCGTTTCGACAGGTAGAACGAGACGGGAACATGAGGCGGATTTGCGCCGTCTCAGGTCTCACGTGAGATCCACAGGAGCCCTTTGGCGCGCCGGCACCTTTGGCGGTGGTCGCGCCAACCTGTTGCCTTATGGCCCGGGATCCTGAACTTCCTTTGGATAAAATCTGTCTCCGTGATCGACGGACTTTGCTCATCTATCGAGGAAGATCCGCTCTCGGGTCCGCGCAACTCCCTTTTGGCCGGACCGGCCCGTCGCGCCGTTGTCATGTGACGCCCCTAAAAGAGCACTCGCATCACCTGACGATGACGACCACGGATGTACTGGCGTTGGTCGTTGAGGGGATCGGAAAGGCCGGGGAACCCCGGCCTTTTTTGTTTTCCGGCCCGTCGTTTCGCGTGCGCTGAAAGCTCGTCGTTCGAGGCGGGCCAGCCCACGATTTCTTCCCATTCCGATGCATGCCATCCGCGAACGGCCAGGTGCGGTTGACAGGACCGACCGAGTCGCCTTTGCTCACCGACGTCCGAGGGGTGCCCGATCAGGGCTGAGATGGCGAAGGCCAGACCCTTTGAACCTGATCCGGGTAATGCCGGCGAAGGGACGGGATGAACGCGGCAGAACGCGGCCGCCATTCTTAGCCTCATCGCGCCCGGATCTCCACGCAACGGAGGTCCAATGTCGACTACATCACTCATCAAGAGCCCCTCAGGGGTGTCCACCGGGCCGATCGGAGGCTCGCGCAAAGTCTATGCGTCGCCCCGCTCGCATTCCGAACTGCGGGTTCCCTTTCGCGAGATCGCGCTGAGCGATCCGGCCGAGCCGCCGGTTCGCGTCTACGACACGTCCGGCCCTTATGGCGAGGCTGATCCGGTGATCGACCTGCGCCTCGGGCTCGACACGCCGCGCGAGGCATGGATCCGGAAGCGCAGCTATTCAGCCATTGCCGGCCGTCCGACCCGCCCGGAAGACAATGGCCATGCGACCGGCGAGCGGCTGGTCGAGCCCTGTCCGGCGCGGCGCACGCTGCGCGCGGGCGCACCTGGGCAACGGGTGACGCAGCTGGAATTCGCCCGTGCGGGGATCATCACCGAGGAGATGGTCTATGTCGCGCACCGGGAGAATCTCGCTCGCGAGGAAGCCGTCGCCGATGCGGCGGACCGGCTGGGCGACGGGGAGAGCTTTGGCGCGGCGATCCCCGCCTTCGTGACCCCGGAATTCGTTCGCGACGAGATCGCGTGCGGTCGGGCCATCATTCCGGCGAACATCAACCATCTTGAGCTTGAGCCGATGGCGATCGGCCGGAATTTCCTGGTCAAGGTCAACGCGAATATCGGCAATTCCGCCGTCAGCTCCGGCGTGGCGGAGGAGGTGGAGAAGCTGGTCTGGGCGATCCGCTGGGGCGCCGATACCGTCATGGACCTTTCGACCGGCCGCAACATCCACAACATCCGGTCCTGGATCCTGCGGAACGCGCCGGTGCCCATCGGCACGGTGCCGATCTATCAGGCGTTGGAGAAGGTCGGCGGCGATCCGCTGAAGCTCGATTGGGAGGTCTTCAAGGACACGCTGATCGAGCAGGCCGAGCAGGGGGTCGACTACTTCACCATCCATGCCGGCGTGCGGCTCGCCTATGTGCCGCTCACGGCCGATCGTGTGACGGGCATCGTCTCGCGCGGCGGTTCGATCATGGCGCGCTGGTGCCTCGCCGGGCATCGTGAGAGCTTTTTGTACGAACGCTTCGACGAGATCTGCGACATCATGCGCCGCTACGATGTCTCGTTCTCGCTCGGTGACGGGCTGAGGCCGGGTTCGATCGCCGACGCCAATGACGTGGCGCAGTTCGCCGAACTGGAAACGCTGGGCGAACTGACCAAGGTGGCCTGGGACAAGGGCTGCCAGGTGATGATCGAAGGCCCGGGGCATGTTCCCATGCACAAGATCAAGGCCAACATGGATAAGCAGCTGCGCGAATGCGGGGAAGCGCCGTTCTATACGCTCGGTCCGCTCACGACGGATATCGCGCCGGGTTACGACCACATCACCTCCGGCATCGGCGCGGCGATGATCGGCTGGTTCGGTACGGCGATGCTCTGCTATGTGACGCCGAAGGAGCATCTGGGTCTGCCCGATCGTGAGGACGTCAAGACGGGCGTGATCACCTATCGCATCGCCGCCCATGCGGCGGATCTGGCCAAGGGGCACCCTGCTGCCCGCCTTCGCGACGACGCGCTGAGCCGGGCGCGGTTCGATTTCCGCTGGGAAGACCAGTTCAATCTGTCGCTGGATCCCGACACGGCCCGCGCCTACCACGACGCCACCCTGCCAAAGGACGCTCACAAGGTCGCGCATTTCTGCTCGATGTGCGGACCCAAATTCTGCTCGATGCAGATCACCCGCGAGCTTCGGCGCGATGCCGCGGCCTTGCAGGGAATGGCCGAGAAATCGCGTGAATTCGTCGCCTCGGGCGGCGCCATTTACGTTCCCGCCGGCGACTGACGATTGCGGCAGGCGGACACGGCGCGGTCATCCAGGACCGCGCCGTGTCTGGTGTTGCGGACTATTCCGCCGGATGGGCGAGGGCGGGCACCTCGCCATGTTGGCGCAGCGGCCGGTTGCCTGTGAGCCGGCGCAGCAGCACATAGAACACCGGCGTCAGGAACAGGCCGAAGAAGGTCACGCCGAGCATACCCGCAAAGACGGCGATACCCATGGCGTGGCGCATCTCGGCGCCTGCACCGGTGGACAGCACCAGAGGCAGCACGCCCATGATGAAGGCGAAGGACGTCATCAGGATCGGCCGCAGCCGCAACCGGCTTGCCTCGACAGCCGCCTCAACGGGATTGCGGCCGGCGAATTCGAGCTCACGCGCGAATTCCACGATCAGGATCGCGTTCTTCGCCGACAATCCAACCAGCACCACCAGGCCGATCTGGGTGAAGATGTTGTTGTCACCTCCGCCCAGCCACACACCAAACAGCGCCGCCAGCAGACCCATCGGAACGATCATGATGATCGCGATGGGCAGCGTGAGGCTCTCATACTGCGCGGCCAGCACCAGAAAGACGAGCAGCAGCGCGAGCGGGAACACGAGCGTCGCCGAACTGCCGGCCAGGATCTCCTGATAGGTCAGATCCGTCCACTCGAAGTCGAAGCCGGGTGGAAGGACTTCGGCCGCAATGCGCTTGGCCGCATCCTGCGCCTGTCCCGACGAGTAGCCGGGCGCCGGCGAGGCGTTGATGTCTGCGGTCAGGAAGCCGTTATAGCGCATCGCCCGCTCCGGCCCGGCGGTCGTTTCCACCTTCAGCAGCGCCGAGAGCGGAATCATCTCGCCACTGTCGGAGCGCACCTTCAGCTGACCGATATCCTCCGACTTGGAACGATACGGTGCGTCCGCCTGCACACGCACGGAGTAGGTGCGGCCGAATTTATTGAAATCGTTCACATAAAGCGAGCCGAGATAGACCTGAAGCGTCTCGAACACGGAGCTGATGGGCACGCCGAGCTGGCGGGCCTTGGTGCGGTCGACATTGGCGAAGAGCTGCGGGACGTTGATCTGGAAGGTCGAGAACTGACCCACCAGCTCGGGCGCCTGCATCGCCTTGGCCATGAAAGCGTTGGTGACGTCCGCCAGCGCCTCATAGCCACGGCCCGCGCGATCCTCCAGCTGCAGCTTGAAGCCACCGACGACGCCGAGGCCCTGTACCGGCGGGGGCGGGAACATGGCGATGAAGGCGTCCTTGATCGCCCCATACTTCTGGTTCAGCGACATCGCGATGGCGCCAGCCGAAAGTTCCGGCGTGGTGCGCTCCTCGAAGGGTTTCAGCACCGAGAACACGATGCCGGCGTTCGAGGAATTGGAGAATCCGGCGATCGACAGGCCCGGAAAGGCGACGGCGCTGGCTACGCCCGGCTCCGCGAGCGTGATTTCTGTCATGCGACGGATGACGTCTTCGGTGCGGTCCAGAGTGGCGCCATCGGGCAGTTGGGCGAAGCCGACCAGATACTGCTTGTCCTGCGCCGGCACGAACCCCGCGGGCACGGCCTGAAACAGCCACCAGGTGGCGCCGAGCATCACGGCATAGAACACTATCACGACGCTCTTGACCGTCAGCACACCCCGCACGCCGCGTCCATAGCCGTGCGAGCCGCGCGCGAACGCCCAGTTGAAGCCACGGAAGAACCAGCCGAACAGGGCGTTGATGATGCGCTGCAGCCGGTCCGGTTCGGCATGGTGTCCCTTCAGAAGCAGCGCGGCGAGGGCGGGGGACAGTGTCAGTGAATTGATCGCCGAGATCACGGTCGAGATCGCGACCGTGAGAGCGAACTGACGGTAGAACTGGCCCGACAGGCCGGTGATGAAGGCCAGCGGCACGAACACGGCCACAAGGACCAGCGCGATGGCGATGATCGGCCCCGACACCTCGCTCATCGCCTGATAGGCGGCAGCGCGCGGGGTCAGACCATTCTCGATATTCCGCTCGACATTCTCGACCACCACGATGGCGTCGTCGACCACGATGCCGATCGCCAGCACGAGCCCGAACAGGCTCAACGCGTTGATCGAAAAGCCGAAGACATACATCACCGCGAATGTGCCCACGATCGACACCGGCACCGCCAGCAACGGGATGATCGAGGCCCGCCACGTCTGCAGGAACACCACCACCACGATGACGACGAGCAGCACGGCCTCGAACAGCGTGTGAACCACGGCCTCGATCGAGGCATCGACGAAGCGCGTCGTGTCATAGACGATGTCGTAGTCGACGCCTTCCGGCATCGTCTTCTTGACCTCCTCCATGGTCGCGCGAACGTTTCGGGCGATTTCCAGTGCGTTGGAGCCCGGCGCCTGGAAAACGCCGATGCCGACCGCCGGCTTGTTGTCGAGCAGCGAGCGGAGCGCGTAGTCGGCGGCGCCCAGTTCGATGCGTGCGACATCGCGCAGCCTCACGATCTGGCCGTCGGCGCCGGACTTCACAACGATGTTGCCGAACTCGTCCTCGGTTTCGAGGCGGCCCTGCGCGTTGACGGAGAGCTGAAGCTCGACACCGGGAACGGAGGGCGAGGCACCAACCGTGCCGGCTGCCGCCTGAATGTTCTGCGCGCGGATCTCATTGACCACGTCGCCCGCCGACAACCCATGCTCGGCGATCTTCTGCGGGTCGAGCCAGACGCGCATCGAGTAGTCGCCGGCGCCGAAGATATCGATCTGGCCGACACCGGGAATGCGGGCCAGCCGGTCCTTCACGTTGAGCACGCCGTAATTGCGCAGGTATGTGATGTCGTAGCGGTCGTTCGGCGAGACCAGATGCACGACCATGATGAAGTTTGGCGAGCTCTTGGCCGTGGTGATGCCGAGGCTGCGCACATCCTCGGGCAGCCGCGGTTCGGCCTGCGCCACGCGGTTCTGCACCAGCTGCGTCGCCTTGTCGGGGTCGGTGCCGAGCTTGAACGTGACGGTAAGCGTCATCACGCCGTCCGTCGTCGCCTGGCTGGACATGTAGAGCATGTCCTCGACACCATTGATCTGTTCCTCAATGGGCGTGGCGACCGTCGCGGCAATGACCTTCGGGCTCGCGCCCGGATATTGCGCGCGCACGATCACCTGCGGCGGCACCACCTCCGGATATTCGGAGATCGGCATCACCCGCAGAGCCAGCAGGCCCGCAACAAAGATCAAAACGGAGATGACACCGGCAAAAATGGGCCGGTCGATGAAGAACTTGGACAGATTCATAGCGTCCTCCCCCCAATAGGAGGCTCAGGCCGACTCACGGAGTGGCGGCAATGGTGGCAGTGTCCGTCGTCGAAGCGGCGGATGCGGTTTCCATAGGAACGATTTCCGGCGTCAGCAGAGCTCCGGGGCGCACACGCTGCAGGCCATTGACGACCACGCGCTCGCCTTCCTTCAGGCCGCTGGTGACGACACGCAGACCCTCGACCTGCGACCCGAGCTTGACCTCCCGATAGGCGGCCTTGCTGTCGGCATCGACCACGAAGACGAACTTCTTGTCCTGGTCGGTTCCGATCGCGCGCTCGTTGATGACCAACGCCGGCCTGGTCCGGGCGCGGCCCATCTTCACCCGCGCGAACTGGCCGGGAACCAGCTGCCCGCGCGGATTGTCAAACACCGCGCGCAGCCGGAACGTGCCCGTCGATTCATCGACCTTGTTGTCGACAAGCTGGAGATGGCCGGTCATGGGCTCGCTACCGGAGGTCGCTGTGGTGATTTCGACCGGAATGCGGTCGATCTTGGTCAGCACGTCGTCGCCGGCAATCGAGGCGAGTGCCTCGCTGACCGCGTTCTCGTCCGCATCGAAGACGACATAGATCGGGTCGACCGACACCAGCGTCGTCAGTACCGGCGAGGTCGGGCCGGCGGAAACGAGATTGCCCACGGTCACGTCGAGCCGGCCGACGCGGCCATCCACCGGGGCGCGGACCTGCGTGTGATCGAGATCGAGCTTCGCGGTCTGAACCGCGGCCTCGGCGGCCCGCAGATTGGCCCCCGCCTCGCGGAAAGTGTTGGTCCGCTGGTCGAGTTCGCGCGTCGAGACCACCTTGTTGTCAACCAACTGCTTGCCGCGGTCGAGTTCGCTGCGGGAGAATTCGAGCTGCGCCTCGGCGGCATCGCGCAGCGCTTCCGCGCGGCTAAGCTCGGCCGCGTAGGGCTCGGGATCGATCGTGACCAGAAGATCGCCCTGCTTCACCAGAGCTCCCTCGCGGAAATGCACCTCGTTCACCGCACCCGCGACGCGGGGACGGATTTCGACGCGTTCAACGGCCTGAAGACGGCCCGAAAACTCGTCCCACTTCATCGTGTCGCGTGCCTTGAGAACGGCAACCGATACGGGCGTGCCCTGCGGAGCAGGTGCCTCGCTGGCCGGTGGATCGGTTGCGAGGGCAGCGCCGATCGGCCAGGCGAGCCAAACCGCCGCGGCGGTGGCGACGGTGGCGGCGGCAAGGGTAAAGCCGGCCCGGCGCCAGCGACGGGTCGGCTTTGCGTCCATATCGCGGGCGATTTCAGCGCGTACGATCTCTGGAACAGCGGTGTGATTACGAGCGTGTTCGGTGCTCATGCGACGGTCTCCCGGCCCTCAGGCCTGAACGGTACGAAAGGCGGCGGGCGGCGCCGCCAGAAATGTTGTGAACAACGGCAGCAACTGCTGAGCCCAAGGCGGCTCGCTCGCCGCTCCTGACGGAACCGATGGCTCCTCGGGCAGATCGTCGATCACATGGGTTTCCACCGGCACGCCAAAGGCGCCCAGGCGGCTGGCATATTCGAGGCTTTCATCATGCATGGCGCATTCGCGCGAGGTGATGATGAGTGCCGGCGGCACGCCGCCAAGGCGGCGCGAGGCGAGGGGGGCGGCGTAGGGGTGGGCGGCCTTGTCGGCCGATCCAAGATAGAAGTGCCAGCCATCCGCCCATTTGCAGCCCGCCGCGCCAGCCTCTGCGGCATGAACCGATTTGGAGGCAAGGCACGGGTCGAGCATGGGAGAGAGAAGGATCTGGCCGGCAATGGGCGGGTGATGCTGGTCACGCGCCATCATGGTGAGCGCGGCGGCAATGTTCGCTCCCGCCTCCTCGCCGGCGACGAACAGACGCGCCCCGCGCCCCGCCCATTTGGCGCGTTGACGATGAAGCAGCTCCAGCGCCGCAAAACTCACGGTAAGCGCCGCTGGAAAGGGATGCTGGGGCGCCAGCGGATAGTCGAGCGAGACCACTACCGCTCCGGCGGCGGACATGGTGCGGCAGATCGTGGCACTGCAGTCCAGATCGCCACTGGTGAACGAGCCCCCATGCAGGTGAAGCACAAGCGGCGTCGGACGCAGGGCACTGTCCGTGCCATAGACCCGGACCGGAAGCATCGTTCCGTCCAGATCCAGTCTTGCCTCGGTCCACGAATTCGACATCACGCTGCCTATGGGGAAGCAGCATCCAACATCCATCCGATGTCGCCTCTGCTGCAGTGCGGCAGAAATTAGACGCCCATCCGGACTGCAACAATGGGCAAAAAGGAATTACATTATTCACCGACAGAAATAATCATGTGGTTGTCGGATATGGATCAGATCGCTGCCATGCGCGCCTTCGTTCGCGTGGTCGAAGCGGGCACCTTTACCCGTGCGGCCGACCTTCTTGAGATGCCGAAGCCGACACTAACCAAGCTTATTCAACAGCTTGAATCCCATCTGCGAACCAAGCTGCTCAACCGCACCACGCGCCGCGTGGGCGTTACCCCGGACGGCGCTGCCTACTATGAGCGAGCTGTGGCGCTGCTCTCGGATCTCGAAGAGCTAGACGGGTCAATGACACGTTCGCAGGCGAGCCCGGTCGGACGGCTGCGTGTCGATGTCGGGACATCGTTGGCGCTCGACGTGCTGATACCGGCCTTGCCGGAGTTTCATGAGCGCTATCCTGATATCCAGATCGATCTGGGCGTTTCGGACCGGCCAGCCGATCTGGTGGCTGAGAACATCGATTGCGCGATTCGGGGAGGCGAGGTGCTCGATCCCGGCCTCATCGCCCGACGCGTCGGGGAGGTGGATTTTGTGCTGTGCGCAACCCCGGAATATATCGCCCGCCACGGCATGCCTGAACACCCCAGGGACCTTGAGAACGGGCATCTCGCAATCGGCTATTTCAGCCCGCGCACGGGACGGCGCATGGCCTTCGACGTCGTTCGAGGCAAGGAGACCTACGCGTTCGACCTGCCTTATGTACTCGCGGTGAACGATTCCACGGCCTACTTCGCCGCCTGCCTCTCGGGGCTTGGCATCGGACAGAGCCTGTACTCGCTGATCGAGCCGCATCTGGAGACCGGACGTCTGGTGCGCGTGCTGCCGGGATGGCGCTCCGCTCCCGTCGTTCTGTATGTGGTCTACGCTCCAAACCGCCACCTGAGCAGCCGCCTGCGCGTGTTTGTGGACTGGGTCGCGGAACGGCTCGCCACGTCGAGGGTGGTGCGGCGCGAGTCGGTGTAGGCCTCCTTTTGCCACGCCGAATGCCGTGAGGAATGGGAAGCGGGCCGGCTTCGCAAGGCATGCCGGCGTGCATTCGCGCAAATAAACGGTCTGGCGGAATAAACCTCGGGCGGCAGGAGTCCATGGTGCTCGATGGCTCCCGACAGCCGCCGATGCAGATGCGTTCGATGAAGGTACGCTGCGCCCTGTCTTGCGAGGAATTTCCGATGCACGCTGACCCCGAACCCGCCGAACGCTATCGCCTTTGGCCGCCGCGCAGGCCCATTCTTGCCGCCATGGCAACTTCGGCGATTGTCGTTGCCGGACTTGCGGGCGGACTTGCCTATGCCGGCGGGCTGTTCTCTCCCGACCGGCTGACGCCGTCCGGCATTGTCGATACATTCCAGAATGTGAACGGCGTGCATCCCGGCTTTCGCCGCAACCACACCAAGGGCGCCTGCATTTCCGGCACCTTCGAGAGCACCGGCGCCGGCGCGCGGCTTTCGAAAGCCGTTGTCTTCGCTCCGGGAACGCGACCCGTTACCGGCCGCCTTGCCGTTGCTGTCGGCAAGCCCTTCGTGCCCGACAACGAGACGCTGGTGCGCAGCCTGGCACTGCGTTTCGAGCTGCCAGACGGCGAAGAATGGCGCACCGGCATGAATGATATCCCGGTGTTTCCCGTTCCCACTGCGCAGGACTTCAACGGCCTTCTGGTGGCGACGGCGGCTGACCCGGCGACCGGGAAGCCGGATCCGGCCCGTATCTCGGCTTTTCTGGCGGCCCATCCCAAGGCGGCGGGGGCGCTCAAGCGCATCAAGGAGCGCCCCTTCACCGCAGGATTTGCGGACGCCAGCTATAACAGTCTGAACGCCTTCCGCTTCATTGCCGCCGACGGAACGATCACGCCCGTGCGGTGGTCCCTGGTCGCGCTCGATTCAAGCCCCGCAGACCCTGCCGGTGCTTCCAAGCCGACCGACCCGGATTACCTGTTCGACGACTTCGCCGCGCGACTTGGGCGCGGTCCCGTGCAGTGGCGTCTGGTTGCGACGATCGCGCAGCCCGGCGATCCCACGGATGACGCGACGCAGCCCTGGCCGGAGGGGCGCGAGACGGTCGATCTCGGCACGCTCACTGTCGACCACATCGACGCCGAGGCGTCCGGCAACTGCCGCGATGTGAACTTCGATCCGCTGGTGCTGCCGTCAGGCATCGCGCCCTCCGACGACCCTCTGCTGAGCGCCCGCTCAGCGGCCTATTCCGTATCGTTCACCCGCCGCGCCGGCGAAGCGAAAACGCCGAGCGAGGTGCAGTTTCCGGCCAAGGAAGGCAATCCGCAATGAGCCGCCCCTCGCGCCTTCCCGTCTTTCCCGCGCTGTCGCGCCTCCTGCACTGGCTGATGGCCGTGATGATACTGGCCATGCTGTTCATCGGCATCGGCATGGAAGCCTCGCTGTCGAACTATAACTGGCTGCTATCGGTGCATCGTCCGCTCGGCATCGCGATCCTCATCCTTGCTGCCGGGCGCCTGATCAATCGGCAGTTTAATCCTCCACCGCCTTTGCCGTCGGGAATGCCGGTCTGGCTCCGGTTTGCCGCCCACGCCTCGCATATCGGGCTCTACGGGCTGATGTTCGCCGTGCCTCTCATCGGCTGGGCCATGCTCTCGGCGGCACGCTACCCGGTGGTGCTCTATGGTGGGCTGGTGCTTCCCCCGATCCTGCCGCAGAACGACATGGTGTTTGCCGTGCTCAGAAGCACTCACACCGTGCTGGCGTTCACGCTGTTCGCGCTCATCCTTGCCCATATCGGCGCGGCGCTGATGCACGCCATCGGCTTCCGGGACGGCGTATTCCAGTCCATGGCATCGGTGCGGAGGCTCAGACCCGACCCAGCCTCAGGCGGACAATGACCATACCGATAAGGGTCGTGACCACGCAGGCCAGTGCCGCGCGGTCGAAGGCGATCGAATAGGCCTGGTGGGCGAGGCCAAGCAGGCGGGCGGCGGTCTCCGGCGACAGGGAGGCCGCCGCCGTCACCGCGCCATCCAGCGAGAGCCGGGCCCGGTCCGCCGCCTCGGCGGAAAGGCCGGACAGATCGGCCTCGGCCATCGTCAGCCGATAGCTTGCGGCGACGAGGCTTCCCAGCACCGCAATGCCGAGCGCGCCGCCGAACTCGAAGCTCGCCTCGGAAATGCCGGATGCCGCGCCGGCGCGCTCGGGCGGGGCGACGCGCATCATGAGATCGGTGGAGAGGGTGCCCACCGGGGCAAGGCCGAAGCTGAACAGTACGATTGCCGCCAGCATCACCATCATCGAGGATTGCGGTGTCACCTGCGTCAGCAGCAGGAAGCCGAGCACGGCGAGAGCCAACGTCAGGCTGAGCACATCGACAACGCGGAACCGGCGCACGAGATAAGGCGTGGCCAGCGAACCAAGGGCGAAGCACAGGCCCGACGGCGCGGTCCACAGGCCCGTTTCCATCGCGCTCATTCCCAGCACCAGCTGAAGGTACTGCGAGATGAAGATGAAGATGCCCATCGCCCCGAACAGTGCCGTCACGTTCAGCGCCAGCGCGGCGCCGATGCCGGGATGGCGGAACAGCTCAAGGTCGATCATTGGGTCGTCCAGCCGCTTCTGCCGGGCGATGAAGAAGGCACCGACCACGAGCCCGAAAGCCAGTACAGCCAATGCCGTCAGGTCGAGGCCGCTCTCGGCGATGTGCTTCATGGCGTAGATCACGGAGAGCGAGGCCGCGAGGCACTGAAGCGCGCTGATGATGTCGAGCCGCCCGGCCTTGGCGTCCCGGAATTCCGGGAGCAGGATCGGTCCGATCAGCAGCAGCCCGATCATCACCGGCACGGCCGCCAGAAATACGGCGCCCCACCAGAAAAAGCTCAGGATCACACCGCCGACAAGCGGGCCCAGCGCCGCGCCCGAGGAAAAGCAGGCGATCCAGATTCCAATCGCGAAGGTGCGCTCACGCTCGTTCCGGAAGATGTTGCGCACCATGGAAAGCGTTGAGGGCGCAAGCGTCGCCCCGGCGATGCCGAGCAGCGCACGGGTCGCGATCAGCTCCTCCGCGCTGCGGGCGAAGGCGGCCAGGATCGAGGCGGCCCCGAAGGCGGCGGCGCCTATGAGCAGGAGGCGCCGGCGGCCGATGCGGTCCCCGAGCGTGCCCATCAGCATCAAGGTGCCGGCGACCATGAAGCCATAAATGTCGATGATCCAGAGCAACTGGGCGGGTGACGGCTTGAGGTCAAGCGCGAGGTGCGGCACGGCGAGGTTCAGCACCGTGAGATCCATGGCGTAGACCATGCACGGCAGCGCGAGAACGGCCAGCGCCGCCCAGTCGCGCAGGCTCGCGCGGGATGCATCCCCCGCTTCGTTGATCCGTGCCGTTGCCGCGTCCATATCCGCTCCTTCCCGCGAGAAGGCGGGCGGGCTGAATAGCCGATAGGCGGGGCGGCGGCGAGGGGGCGCGTGCGTTGGAACGCTTTTGAGAGCTACTTCGCCGTCATGCTCTCCAGCGAGGCAATGATGAACTGGTGGAACTGGTCACGGGCATCGATGCTGGTGTGATCGATGCCGGGAATGCCTGAGAGATCATAGTTCTCAAGCTGTCCGGTAAAGCCCGGCACCGCCGAAACCGGCCTGCCGAACCCGTCCTTGGCCCAGAAGTTGATGAAGATGGCGACGTTCTCCGGCACCGGTGGTGGTTCGGTGGCGTCGAAGGTCACGCCGAGCGAGATGGGTATGCTCTGCTGATTTACGTCCGTCGCGACCTGAATCACCGCGTTGGCGCCAAGCGAATGCCCGATGAGCACCACGGGCCCGGTATGGCCGGCGGCGGCGCGACCGGTGATGTGGGCCACCACTTTCTCGGCCTCGTCCCAGCCATAGATCTCGCAGGTATATCCTTTTGAAATCAATTCCTTGGCAAGGCTGTCCATGCCCTCCGAGAACACGCCGAACAGGCCGCGCAGCAGGTAGACATGGGTCTGCTCGCGGGTGGGCAGCGCCTGACCGTTCTGTGCCGTTACCGGCGGCGCGGCCCAAGGCGGGCGGGGCGAGGTCTGGGCGGAGGCGGCGGCGAGGCCCAGCAGGCTCGCCAGCATCACCAGGGCGAGGTAGAGACGCGACGGTTTCATCAAACACCCCAAATTGGACTCTATGCCATTGGGCCGCCGGGACGCCTTTTTGTCCATGCCGCCCGACGCCGACGGAGGAGAAAATCGTGGCCTCGACGCACGCCCTTATCCCGACCCGCCATGGCAGCCGCTACCTGCAGCAGCTCTGCAAGCACTGGGCGCACAAGCTGGAGGTGGACTTCACCCCCGAACAGGGCACGGTGAAGCTGCCGGATGAGGCGTTGACCACGATGACGGCGGGGCCGGAGGCGCTTGAGGTGCGCATCGAGGCGCCCGACACGGAGACCCTGGAGCGCATGAAGGGCGTGGTTTCCCGCCATCTGGACCGCTTCGCCTTCCGTGAGGCGCCGCTGCCGTTCGACTGGAAAGACGCCAGCTAGATCAATCGTTTGCGGATTCGGAACACCAGTGGCACCGCGTTGGTTTCCTGCCCTTCCAGCTCGTTGCCGGTCTGATTGACCAGATGGGGGATGTCGATCGCCGCCATCGGGTCGGTGCATTCGACGACGAGGCGCGTGCCCGGGGCGGCGCGCTCCAGGGCGCGGCGGGTGTGCAGGGCGGGCAGGGGGCACTTCAGGCCCTTTAGGTCGAGCCGCACCGGCGCGTTCGCGCTGTTATCGGCACCGTCTTCCCGGCTGTTTGCGCTGTCGTCCATCGCGTCTCTCCACACCGGGCCCTAGACCGGGGCGCGGGTTCCGGCAAGGGAAATCCGGGACGATCGAACCGCGCGATAGGGCCATGGCCCGGGTCGGCTTGACTTGGTGGCGCGTGAGGACGATGTGGCGGACGATGAGGATGGAGGGAACGATGCGTGTCATCGGGTTCGCGGGCTGGAGCGGTGCCGGCAAGACCACGCTGCTGGCGCGGCTGATTCCGGTGCTGGTGGCGCGCGGCTACCGCGTCTCCACCATCAAACATGCCCATCATGAATTCGACGTCGACAAGCCGGGCAAGGATTCGCACACCCACCGTCTCGTGGGCGCCAGCGAGGTGCTGGTTTCCTCCGCCAACCGCTGGGCGCTGATGCACGAACTGCGTGGGGCGGCCGAGCCCGAGCTGCCGGAGCTGCTGTCCCATCTCGCGCCCTGCGACTTCGTGCTGGTGGAGGGCTACAAGCGCGACCACCACCCCAAGATCGAGATCCATCGCGCCGAGGTGGGCAAGCCGTTCCTGCACCCTCAGGATCCCCATGTCGTGGCCATCGCCACCGATGCCGCGCTGCCGGACGCCGCGCCGCCGGTGATCGACCTCGACGATGTCGAGGCCATCGCCAATGCGGTGGAGCGCTACGCCGCCGAGGTGGCGAGCGTGACCTGGCGGGCCGGCGCGCCTCAGGCCGTGGGATAGAGGGCGAGAAGGCGCTCGGCCTCGGCGAGGTCTTCCGGCGTATTCACATTGAAGAACGGGTCATAGGGAAGGGCGGGCCACTCGACCCGTTCAGCGCGCGCCTGCCCGATCCAGCCATCCACCCGCCGCATGCCGTCGACGACCAGCAGCCGGCGCAGGTTCGCTCGCGAGGCGACGCTCCATACGCCAACCACGCCATGCACCCGCCCGCCCGACACCGCGCAGGCCGCCCCGGTGAGCTGGGCGGCGGCCATGAGGCGGGCAGCGAGGTCGTGCGGCAGGAAGGGGCAGTCGGTCGGCACCGTCAGAAGATGAGTGGCGCCCGGCAGCCGGGCGGCGAGATGATCCAGCCCGGCGAGGATGCCGGCCAGCGGGCCGGGATGGTCGGCCACGGTGTCGGGCACCACGGGCAGGGCATCCGTGCCGATATCGGGCCAGAACCGTTCCGCCGGGCCATTTGCGTTGAGCAGCAGCGGCGCGACCTGCGGGGCGAGGCGCCGCACCACCCGCGCGAGCACGCTGGAACCGGCCAGAGGCTTCAGCGCCTTGTCGCCCCCGCCCATGCGGCGCGACAACCCGCCGGCGAGAATCAGCCCGGCCGGCGTGCTCATGCGGTGGGACGGGTGAGGAGATAGGCGGAGACGGCGACGAAAATCACGCCGACCAGCCCCAGCACCGGCAGCGCCACGCCGATGAGCGCCATGCCGCCGAAGCTCGCCGCCATGCTGCCGGTGGCGACGAACTGCGCCCAGCGCGGCACCGCGCCATTCTGCCGCCAGGCCACCACAGAGGGGCCAAGGCGCGGATGGCTCAGCAGCCAGCTCTCGAAACGCGGGGAGGAACGCGAAAACAGCCAGGCCGCCAGGATCAGGAACACCGTCCCCGGCAGGCCCGGCAGGATGATGCCGACAATACCGACGCCGACGCACACCCACCCTGCCGCGAACATCGCCCAGCGCAAGGGTGACGTTGCGGAATATGTTTCCGGTCTTCTGTCGTCCACAGGTTGCATCAAAGCCGCTTGGGCAAGTCGTTCATTGCTGCTCATGTAGTAATCAACCGGCGCTGAGCAACTTCACGGCCACGTCACGCTCGAAGATGTGTAGCAAAACCCTGAGCGCAGCTCCACGTTCCCCGGTGAGATCAGAATCATTCCGGACAATGTCTGCCGCCTCGGTGCGGGCCCTGGTCAGCAGATCGCCGTGAATGTCGAGCCGCGCCACCTTGAAACCGGGGAAGCCGCTCTGCCGGGTGCCCAGCACATCGCCTTCCCCGCGCAGGCGCAGATCCTCCTCGGCGAGGAAGAAGCCGTCCTCGGAGGAGCGCAGTGCCTCGATCCGCTGGCGCGCGATCTCGCCGAGCGGGCGGCGGTACAGCAGCAGGCAGGTGGAGGCGATATCGCCGCGCCCCACGCGCCCGCGCAGCTGGTGTAGCTGGGCGAGGCCGAAGCGCTCGGCATGCTCGATGACGATGATACTGGCCTCGGGCACGTCGACGCCGACCTCCACCACCGTCGTCGCCACCAGAAGCCGGGTCTCTCCCGTCGCAAAGGCCGCCATGGCGGCGTCCTTCTGCGCGCCCTTCATCTTGCCGTGGACCAGCCCGACACGGTCGCCGAAATGCTGGCGCAGGTCCTCGAACCGGGCCTCGGCGGCGGCGAGATCGGACTTTTCCGATTCCTCCACCGTCGGGCAGATCCAGTAGGCGCGCCGGCCCTCGCTCAAGGCGCGGCCGATGCTCGCCACCACCTCGTCGAGGCGCTCGGTGGAAACCGCGCGGGTGTCGATCGGCTTCCGGCCGGCGGGTTTTTCGCGAAGCTCGCTGGATTCCATGTCGCCGAAATAGGTCAGCACCAGCGTGCGCGGGATCGGCGTCGCCGTCATCACCAGCACGTCGACCGCCACGCCCTTGGAGGTGAGGGCGAGGCGCTGGTGGACACCAAAGCGATGCTGCTCGTCGACGATGGCGAGCGCGAGATCGCGAAAGGCGACGCCTTCCTGGAACAGGGCATGGGTACCGATGACTAGATCGATCTCACCGGCCTCCAGCGCCGCGAGGATCGCGCTGCGGGCGCGGCCCTTCTCACGGCCCGTGAGCAGGGCGGTGCGAAGGCCGGCGGTGTTGGCCAGCGGCTCGATGGTCTTCATGTGCTGGCGGGCGAGGATTTCGGTCGGCGCCATCAGCGCGGCCTGCCGCCCGGCCTCGATCGCCGTCGCGGCGGAGAGCAACGCCACCACGGTCTTGCCGGAGCCGACATCGCCCTGAAGCAGGCGCAGCATGCGGTCGCCGGAGGCCATGTCGGCCCGGATCGCCGCCAGGGCTGCGACCTGCGAGCCGGTGAGCTGGAACGCTAGCGCGGCGAGAATGCGCCCGGCGAGACGGCCATCGCCCACGCTCGGCCGGCCGACCGCCTTCACCGTGCGTGCCCGCACCAGCGCAAGTGCGAGCTGGCCGGCCAGAAGTTCGTCATAGGCCAGACGCTTCCACGCCGGGCCCAGCGGATCGGCGTCGAGCGGCTCGCGCGGCTGGTGGACCTGCGCCAGCGCGGCATGGAAGCCGATGCCACGCGCTTCATGGCTCCATTCCGGCAGTTCACCGGTGCGGGCCAGCGCCGCATCCACCGCGCGGCGGATATGGCCGTGGCCGAGACCTTCGACCAGCGGATAGGCCGGCTCGATCTGCGGCATCTTCGCGAGGCCGGCCTCGTCCACCACCCAGTTGGGATGCGACATCTGCGGAATGCCGTCATAGAGCGTGACCGTGCCGGACACCCAGCGGTCCTCGCCCACCGGCAGCAGGCGCTCCATCCAGCTGCGCTCTCCCTTGAAATAGGTGATGACGAGATCACCCGTCTCGTCATGGGCATAGACCCGGTAGGGCGCGCGCGAGCCGTGCGGGGTCGGGGCATGGCGGTCGATATGGACCTTGAGCGTGACCACCGTATCGGGCTCGACCTGCGACAGGGTCGGGCGCGCCCGCCGGTCGATGGTGGAGGAAGGCAGATGGAGCAGGAGGTCCAGCACCCGCGCGCCGCCCTCATGGCCCAGCAGCCGGTCGAATGGGCGCGCCAGCTTGGGCCCGATGCCGGGCAGGTCGGTGATCGACGCGAAATAGGGGTTGAGAATGTCCGGCCGCATGATGGGGCGAAAGTGGACGAAGCCCGCGCGCGGCGCAACGCATGGACGCCACAGACCGGGGGATGGCGACCCATGCGCGGTGCCGGCAGGGCAGGGATGCGCCCGTGCACCCATATGCGAACCTGACAGAGCGGCCGCGGCGCGCTAAACACAGCGCCTTTCGTGCCGTACCCGTGCAGACAGGGGTTCAGATATGTCCGGGACCACGCGTTCCAGTGCAGGGCTTGATGCCCGCCGCCGCCGCATTCTCTTTCGTGCCTGGCATCGCGGCACGCGCGAAATGGACCTGCTCATGGGCCGCTTTACCGATGCGCTGATCGGCGAACTGTCGGACGCCGACGTGATCGATTTCGAACTGCTGATCGAGGTCGAGGACCCGGACCTGTTCGGCTGGCTTGCCAGCGGCACCCCGCCGGCCGACTTCGACACCCCCGTGTTTCATCGCTTCCGCCAGTTCCATCTGTCGGGTGAGGGCGTTCCCGAACTATGAAGACCTCCTTGCCGAATCTGACGTCCCGCCTCGCGCCGGGGCGCACGCTCACCCTGTGCAACGTGCCGACCGGCATGGAAGGTCTCGTGGTCGCGGACCTCGCGCGGGCGCTGGCGGCGAAGGTCGATGCGCCGTGGCCGACGCTCATGGTGATCTGCCGCGACGCCGAGCGCATGGCGGAGATGGAGCGCGGGCTTGGCTTCTTCGCCCCGGGCGTCGAGGTTCTGCCGTTCCCGGCCTGGGACTGCCTTCCCTATGACCGCGCCTCGCCCAACGCCGCCATCATCGCGCGCCGCATGACGACGCTGGCGCGGCTGGCACGGGTGAAGGGTCGCGAGGGCGGAACCATCGTCCTCACCACCGTGAACGCCGCACTCCAGCGGGTGCCCAGGCGGGCCATGGTCGCCACGCAGGCGTTCTCGGCCGCGCCGGGCAACGCGCTGCTGCTCGACGATGTCGTCGCCTGGGCGGAGATGAACGGTTTCGTGCGCACCTCCACCGTGCGCGATACCGGCGAATATGCCGTGCGTGGCGGCCTGATCGACCTCTATCCGCCGGGCATGGAACAGCCGGTGCGGCTGGACTTCTTCGGCGACACGCTGGAAACGATCCGCTCCTTCGATCCCGAGACCCAGCGCACCGCGATGCAGATGCGCGCGCTCGATCTGGTGCCGATGAGCGAGTTCCAGCTCACCACCGAGACCATGCGGCGCTTCCGCATGGCCTATGTCGCCCAGTTCGGCGCCGCCCAGCGCGGCGACCTGCTCTATGAGGCGATCAGCGAGGGACGGCGCTATCCCGGCATGGAGCACTGGCTGCCGCTGCTCCATGACGGGCTCGACACGCTGTTCGACTACGCTCCCGGCGCGCCGATCGTCACCGAAGCGCAGGACGACGAGGCGGCGAATTCGCGGCTGGAACAGATCGCCGACTATTACGACGCCCGCCGCCACGGGCTGGAGCAGGGCGGCACCGCCAACCCCTACAAGCCGCTGCCGCCCGAAAGGCTGTACCTGACCGCCGATGAATGGCAGCGCGCGCGCGCCGAGGCGGCGAACATCGCGGTAACCGGCTTCGCCCTGCCCGATTCCAAGGACGTGGTCGATCTCAACGGCCATGCCGCGCGTTCCTTCGCGCCCGAGCGGGCCGACCCGGAAGGCAATGTCTTCCAGAGCGCGGCGGACTATCTGCGCGATCTCGCCAAGAAGAAGCGCACCATTCTCGCGGCGTGGTCCGACGGCTCGCGCGACCGGCTGGCGACGGTGCTGGCCGATCACGGCCTGAAGGGCATGCAGACGGTCGGCACGCGCGACACCGCCGAGGCACTGCCCAAGGGCACCATCGCGCTCGGTGTGCTCGGCATCGAGAGCGGCTTCGAGACCGACGCCCTCGTCGTGATCGGCGAGCAGGACATTCTCGGCGACCGGCTGGTGCGGCCCAAGCGCAAGGCGCGCCGCCCGCAGGACGTGATCGCGGAACTGGGCTCGCTCACGGCGGGCGATCTCGTGGTGCATGTGGACCACGGCATCGGCCGCTTCATCGGGCTGAAGACCATCGAGGCCATGGGCGCGCCCCATGACTGCCTCGAAATCCATTATGCCGAAGGCTCCAAGCTCTTCCTGCCGGTGGAAAATCTCGAACTGCTGTCGCGCTACGGCTCCGAGGACACCGAGGCCCAGCTCGACCGGCTGGGTGGCGGTGGCTGGCAGACGCGCAAGGCGCGGATGAAGAGCCGCATCCGCGAGATGGCGGCCGAGCTGATCAAGATCGCGGCCGAGCGGCACCTGAAGGACGCGCCGCGTCTGGTGCCCGCGGCTGGCATCTATGACGAATTCCGCGCCCGCTTCCCCTATGAGGAAACCGAGGACCAGGAAGCCGCCATCGAAGCGGTGTTCGACGATCTCGGCTCCGGCCACCCGATGGACCGGCTGGTGTGCGGCGATGTCGGGTTCGGGAAGACCGAGGTCGCCCTGCGCGCCGCCTTCGCAGTGGCGCTGAACGGCAAGCAGGTGGCGGTGGTGGTGCCGACCACGCTGCTGGCGCGCCAGCACTTCAAGACCTTCTCCGAGCGCTTCAAGGGCCTTCCCGTGGTGGTGCGCCAGGCCTCGCGGCTGGTGACCGGCAAGGAGATGTCCGACACCAAGAAGGGGCTGGCCGACGGCACCGTCGACATCGTGGTCGGCACCCACGCGCTGCTGGGCAAGGCGATCTCGTTCAAGGATCTGGGCCTCGTGATCGTCGACGAGGAGCAGCATTTCGGCGTCGGCCACAAGGAACGCCTGAAGCAGATGCGCGCCGAGGTGCATGTGCTGACCCTGACCGCGACGCCGATTCCGCGCACGCTGCAACTTGCCATGACCGGCGTGCGCGAACTGTCGATCATCGCCTCGCCCCCGGTGGACCGCCTCGTGGTGCGCAGTTTCGTGACCCCGTTCGATCCGTTGATCGTGCGCGAGGCGCTGCTGCGCGAGCGCTATCGCGGCGGGCAGAGCTTCTATGTGTGCCCGCGCATCGAGGACCTTTCCGAGGTGAAGGTGTTCCTCGACAAGGAAGTGCCGGAGGTGCGGGTCGCCGTGGCCCACGGCCAGATGGCGGCGACGCAGCTCGAGGAGATCATGTCCGCCTTCTATGACGGACAGTTCGACGTGCTGCTCTCCACCACCATCGTCGAATCAGGCCTAGACATTCCCACCGCGAACACGCTGATCATCCACCGCGCCGACATGTTCGGCCTCGCCCAGCTCTACCAGCTGCGCGGGCGGGTCGGCCGCTCCAAGACGCGCGCCTATGCGATCTTCACGCTGCCCGCCAACAAGACGCTGACCGCGCAGGCCGAGCGCCGGCTGAAAGTGTTGCAGTCGCTGGATACGCTGGGCGCCGGCTTCCAGCTCGCGAGCCACGACCTGGACATTCGCGGCGCGGGAAATCTGCTCGGTGACGAGCAGTCCGGGCACATCAAGGAAGTCGGCTACGAACTTTATCAGGAGATGCTGGAGGAGGCGATCGCCAACCTCAAGGCCGGCATCACCGCGCCGGTGGCCGACAAGTGGTCGCCGCAGATTTCGATCGGCATGCCGGTGCTGATCCCGGAAGAATACGTCGCCGACCTGCACGTCCGGCTCAGCCTCTACCGGCGGCTGGCGGATCTGGAGACCGACGCCGAGATCGAATCCGTCGGCGCCGAGCTGGTCGACCGTTTCGGCCCGCTGCCCGAGGAAGTGGAACTTCTGCTCAAGCTGGTCGCCATCAAGGCGCTGTGCCGGCGGGCCAATGTCGAGAAGGTCGACGCCGGCCCGCGCGGCATGGTGCTGACCTTCCGCGACGGGCGGTTCCCGAATCCGGCCGGCTTCATCCAGTATGTCGGCAAGCCGCATGTGATCGCGAAGATGCGCCCGGACGGCAAGGTGGTGTTCTCGGAAGACTGGCCGGACGCGACGGCGCGCCTGCGCGGGGCCTCCGCGATCCTCAAGGAACTGGCGAAGATCGCCGAGCAGGGCGCGAGAGCCGCGTGAGACGTGCGGCGTGAGACGGGTGGCGGGAGAGAGGGGCAGCATACGCCCCGCGCTTCCGGCGCAACCTGCAGGCACCGCCACGTGCCGGCACCGCAACGTGTTGCACGGCGCGAGAGGCGACGCCGCATGACGAGCCTGACGGCGGCGCGGCCGGGCGGCTAGTGTCGGCGAGCGAAGGGGCGGGGAAGCGGGGCCTTGGCCGCGATCAGTCGATCGGGCCGTTATAGGCGCCGTCGCTGTCCGGCAGGATGTCGGCATCGAAGTCCGAGCCGGGCCCGCCGCCGATCGGGCTGTTGCCGCCGGCCTGGTTCATATAGTCGTTGGATTTGCCGGAGCCGCGCGGGTCGGGGAGCGGCCCGTAATCCAGAAAATTCGGGTTGTTGACCGGCGGGATGTTGATCTCGAGCCCGCCGCCGGGCTGGGGCTGCGGACCCGGCCGCACCGTGATCGTCGACTGCGCGTTCGCGGGAAGGCTCGCGCCCAGAAGAAGGGCGAGGACGGGAAACGCGACGTAACGCATGATCGAACTCCGAAACGATCGGTGTGGCCCAGCCTGAAAGGCTGGCGGTGCCACGGTCAATGGGACCTAAGGAACCCTTTCCGGGCCACCTGTCCAGCGCTTCATGCCATCAAGGTCAACGAATCCCCGGAGTGTGGCGGCAGGGTCCCGGACCGTGCGCCTCTAACCCTACGGCATTTGCGCCCGCGTTCACAGGCCCGGCGCCTCACAAGTCGGCCTGCCACCAGCTTTCTGCCAGTGTGCCGGCCAGCGCGACGTTCTCCGGCCGGGCGATCCGGCGCCAGCGCGCGATCCACTGGGTGGGGGTGTAGAACAGCGGCAGAGAGAACCGCGCCGAGATCAGCACGCGATCGAGCGCACGCACGGCGGAAATGAACTCGGGGCGCTCGCGGGCGGCGAGCAGCGCCTCGATCATCGCATCCGCCGCCGCGCTCTTCAGCCCCATGAAATTGCGGGTGCCCGGCACGTCGGCCGCGGCCGAGCCGAAATAGAACGCCTGCTCGTTGCCTGGCGAAAGCGACTGGTCCCAGATATAGGGCACCATGTCGTAGTCATAGGTCTGCTTGCGGGCCTCGAACTGGACATTGTCGACCAGCCGGATCGAGAGCGTGATACCGGCGCGGCGCAGCATGTTCTGGTAGGCGAGGGCGAGGCGCTCCTGATCCTTGGTGCCAACGATCAGCTCCGGTGCGAAGCGCTTGCCGGTGCCCTTCGCCACGAGAGTCCCGCCCTGAAGCTCCCAGCCCGCGGCGCTGAACAGGTCCAGCGCGCGGCGCAGCTTGCCGCGGTCGCGCGCCGAGCCGTCGGCGGTGGGCGGCTCCCACGTGCCGTCCATCACCTCGGGCAGCACGGCGTCGGGGAAGGGGGCGAGAAGCGCGCGCTCGGGCGCCTCGGCGGGCCGTCCGCGGGCGGACAGCTCCGACCCATCGTAGAAGCTGCCATTGCGGCGGTAGAGCCCGAAATAGAGATTCTCGTTGATCCATGGGAAATCGAACAGCTCGGTCATCGCCTGACGTACCCGCACATCGGCGAAGATGTCGCGGCGCATGTTGAAGACCAGCGCCGAATAGGGTTTGGGCCGGCCGTTCGCCACATCCTCGCGGATGATCCGTCCTTCCCGCACGGCGGGAATGTTGTAGCCGGTCTTCCAACGGCCCGGATCGGTCTCGAAGCGAATGTCGTACAGCCCCCGCTTGAAGGCTTCGAACTGGCTGTTCACGTCGCGGTAGAAATCGTAGCGCAGCACATCGAAATTGAAATTGCCGCGATTGACCGGCAGGTCGCGGCCCCAATAGTCCGGGCGGCGTTTGAGCACCACGGTGTCGCCCGGCTTGACCTCGCCGACGGTGTAGGGCCCGCTGCCGAGGGGCGCGGTGAAGCTGGTCTCCTCGAAGCGCGCCTCGTCGATGGAATGGCGGGCCAGCACCGGCATCAGCGCCAGGATCAGCGGCAGCTCGCGATCCACGGTCGCGAACTCGAAGCGGATCTCAAGCGGGCCCGTGACCACGGCCTGCGCCACCTTGCCGTAATAGCTGCGATGGTTCGGCTGGCCCTTCGCGCGCAGCAGCTCGAAGGAAAACAGCACATCATCCGCCGTCACCGCCGTGCCGTCGGAAAAGCGCGCGGCGGGGTCGATCTCGAAGGCGACGAAAGAGCGCGCATCGTCGGTGGTGACGCTCCGCGCCAGCAGCCCGTAGCAGGTGAAGGCCTCATCGGGACTGCGCGCCATCAGGCTCTCGATGATGTTCCAGCGCACGAAGGGAGGCGCCGTGCCGCGAATGATGAAGGGGTTCAGGCTGTCGAAGGTGCCGACCGCCGCCTGAATCATCTGCCCGCCCTTGGGCGCCTCGGCATTGACGCTGCGGTAATGGGTGAAGTCGGGCGGATAGAGCGGGCGGCCATGCATGGCGATGCCATGGGCCGGAGCGCCCGCGGAAGCGGATTCAACGCCGCCAAAGGCACGAAAGGGGAGGAAACCAGCCCCGACGACCCCGCCACCGGCGAGAAGAGCGTTGCGCATCAAGGCGCGGCGGGTGATACCGGTCACGCTTCATCTCCCGATCAACCATTCGAGTCGCGATCCCTGCTCTCATGTCTAACATGAACCGCACCCGGAAAGGCCAAGGGTCACTCTGTCGCCTCATTTGGACGGGAGACAGCCTCGTCCGAGTTGGCGCCGAGGCGTCCGCTAGCCACGCTCCCGTTGCGGTACGCACGACAGGAACCTGATATGACCAAACGCTCCCTTCTCGCGCGCAACCTAGCCGGTGCCGTTCTGGCCCTTTCGCTGGTAGGCGGCGCCGCGACCGCTCAGGCTCAGCAGGCCAAGCCGGCCGCAAAGCCCGCCGCTCCCGCGGCCAAGCCGGCCGAGGCCGCCGGTGGCCAGCAGACCACGAACCAGCAGATCCCCGCGGTTACCATTCCGTGGGTGAAGCGCTGCGTCCAGGAGCCGTCGATCAACAAGGAGGTCTGCAACCTCGAGCAGACCGTGATCACCGATACCGGACAGTTCCTCGTCCGCTTCGGCATCTTCGAGGTGAAGGATGATCCGAAGAAGGCGTTCATCGTCTCCTTCCCGACCGGTCTGCTGCTGCGCAACGGCTTCCGCGTCGCGCTGGCGAACGAGCAGCCGATCCTCGGCACCTTCATCATGTGCGACAATCAGGTGTGCCGCGGCGATCTGCAGATCGACCAGGGCTTCATCGACCGCATGAAGAAGGCGCCGGGCCTGACGCTTCAGGTCGCCAACGCGGTCGGCCGCGTCATTTCCTACCCGATCGGCCTCGGCGACTTCGCCAAGGTCTATGACGGCCCGCAGACCGACCCGAAGGTCTTCGACGCCGAGCTGAAGAAGATCCAGGATCAGGTTAAGGCCCGCCAGGACGCGCTCCAGGCCGAAGCCGCCCAGCGTGACCAGCAGACCAAGCAGGGTCTTGAGAAGCTCGGTGCCGAGAAGCTGAAGGGCGCCCAGCCCGCGCAGTGATCGCTTCGATCCGCACCGAACCGACGTCGACGCCCGGCCTTGTGCCGGGCGTTTTCGTTTCCGGGCCCGATCACCGGCAGGGCCGGGCCGGGAGGACGGGCGCTATTGCAGCCGTTCGGAGCGCACCCGCCAGCCGCCATCGCCATCGGCGACCAGCATTTCCTCGACCTGGGGATGGCGCACCGGCTCGCCGGAGGTGTCGGGCTCCAGGTTCTGCTCGGAGACATAGGCGACGTATTCGGTCTCCGAATTCTCCGCCAGCAGATGGTAGAACGGCTGGTCCTTGGTGGGGCGGATATGCTCGGGGATGGCTTCCCACCATTCGTCGGTGTTGGAAAACTCCGGATCGACATCAAACACCACGCCACGGAAGGAATAGTGCCGGTGGCGGACAACCTGCCCGATGCGGTATTTGGCGTTCCGCGCCTTCATCATCATTGCCACCACCTCGATCCGCTGACCCGTCAGGCCGCAACGGCCCCTGTCTACCGGGTTCGTCCTGACGCGGCAATGCAACGCGCGTGCCTGCCGGCCGCGGCGCTGCGAACGGACCGATTGACCAGCGCCGCGCGAGCGTTTAGCGATCGCGAATGGCCGATGTCCTGGCGC
This sequence comes from Ancylobacter pratisalsi, assembly GCF_010669125.1. Classification (NCBI taxonomy): domain Bacteria; kingdom Pseudomonadati; phylum Pseudomonadota; class Alphaproteobacteria; order Hyphomicrobiales; family Xanthobacteraceae; genus Ancylobacter; species Ancylobacter pratisalsi. The sequence goes on along the minus strand of NZ_CP048630.1, from coordinate 4,414,994 downwards.
TGGCGCTTCCCTTTTTCGGTGTGATCTTTCTGGGGCTCGGATGCGGCCGGCTGGCGCGCATCCCCGAGAGCGGGCTGGCGTGGCTCAGCTTCTTCATCATCTATGTCGCCCTGCCGGCGCTGTTCTTCTCGCTGGTGGCACGCACGCCGTTTCACGAACTGACCAACGGCCGCTTCATCGCCGCGACCACCTTCTCCACCGCGCTGTGCTTCGCGCTGTCGCTGGGCGTCGGCCTGTGGCTGCGTCGCGGCAACCTGCCCGAGGCGACGATCTCCGCCATCCTCGGCTCCTACTCGAATGTCGGGTACATGGGCCCCGGCCTCACGCTGGGCGCGCTCGGGGCGGCGGCCTCGGTGCCGACAGCGCTGATTTTCGTATTCGACAGCCTGTTCTTCTTCACCATCGTGCCGATCATGATGGCGATCGGGGGGCGCGACCAGCGGCGCATCGGCGCCACGCTGCTGCTGGTGGTGCGGCGCGTGCTGACCCATCCCTTCAACGTCGCGACCTTCCTCGGCGTCGCCGCCGCCTATATCGAGTTTCAGCCGCCGGCCGCGATCGAGCGCACGCTGGAATTCCTGCGCAACGCCGCCGCGCCCTGCGCGCTGTTCACGCTCGGCGTTTCCGTGGCGCTGCGGCCGATGGGGCGGATGCAGGGCGAGGTGCCGGCACTGCTCGCCATCAAGCTCCTCATCCACCCCGCGCTGGTATGGCTGGTGCTGGCACTGGTGGGCGGGTTCGACCCGGTGTGGATCGCGACCGCCGTGCTGATGGCCAGCCTGCCGCCGGCGCTGAACGCCTTCATCATGGCCAAGCAGTACGATACCTATGTCGCCGGTGCCTCCGGCGGCGTGCTGATCGGCACCGTGGTCTCGGTGGCGACCGTCACCTTCATGCTCTATGCGGTGCAGCACGACATGCTTCCGCACGGGCTGAACTGACCGCCACTCGCGCCTCGCAGCGGTTAATCGCCATTGCGCGGGCGCGTGATTCGGGATCAGGGGAACGGGGCCCGTTCGGGGTCTGCGCCACCGGATTGGAATGAAGAGAGTGCATGGATATGAGTGACGTCGGGACACCGCCGCCTATGGACCGCGACGCAGCCTTCGGCCTGCGGGTGATGCAACTGGCGCTGATCGGCCTGTGTGTCTATGCCGCCTATATCCTGTTCATCGGCCTCACCTTTCCGATCGTCGACAATTTCTACTTCCGCCAGACGCAGACCGCCCTGACGACCTATTGGCTGCTGCAGGGAGGGCCGTGGTTCGCCTATGAGACGCCGGTGCTCGGCGCTCCCTGGGCGATCCCGTTCGAGTTTCCCGTGTTCCAGCTCATCGTCGCCGGCGTGGGCGCGCTGGGCGTGCCGCTCGACGCGGCCGGGAGGCTGGTGAATTTCCTGTTCTTCATCGCGACGCTGTGGCCGCTGGCGCTGCTGTTCCGCACCCTTCAGCTGAGCCGGGCGAGCTATCTGGCGACGGCGATCCTGTTCGTGGCGTCGCCGCTCTACCTCTACTGGAGCCGGACGTTCCTCATCGAATCCTGCGCCCTGTTCTTTGCCCTGTTCTGGCTGACGCTGCTCGTGCGCTATCTCGCGGGAGGAGGGCTGGCGTGCGTGATCGGCGCCATCGTGGCGGGCACGCTGGCGGTGCTGGCCAAGGCCACGACCTTTCCCGCCTTCGCGCTGCTCGGCGCGCTCTATGCGCTGTGGATTCTGGCCGGCCGGCTGCGGTCCGGCGAGAGCTATTCCCGGCTGCTGGCGGCGGTCTTCGTCATCGGATGCATCGGACTGGTGCCGCTGGCCATCGGCACGGTGTGGGTGGCCTATTCCGACCATGTGAAGATGGCCAACCAGTTCGGCGCGATGATGACCTCGTCGTCGCTGGCGAAGTGGAATTTCGGGACGCTGGACCAGCGGCTGACGGCCCGGCTCTGGAACGAGGTGCTGATCGGGCGCATGGCGCCCGACATCCTTGGCTACTTCTTTGTTGTCGGCGTCCTGCTCGTCGGCGTCGGGCTCGTCGCACCGCGTCGGCGCTGGGCGGTTCTGGCCGCCATCCTCGGGTTCTTCACGCCGATCCTGCTGTTTTTCAACGTGCATATGGTCCACAGCTACTACCAGGTCGCCAACGCGATATTCCTGTTGGCGGCTGTCGGCCTCGGTGTGGGGAGCCTGTTCGAGAACGGGCATCCGCGCATTGCGCTCTTGGGCCTTGCCGTGCTGGCCGGCGGGCAGATCGCGTTCTTCAACGCGTCCTACAGGCCGGTCATCAAGGCTGAACAGGTGCCGATACAGGACCGGCTGCTGCGTATCGGGCTCGTCGCGCGGGAGAACACCCGGCCCGACCAGAGCCTGATCGTCATCGGCGACGACTGGTCCTCGGCCATACCCTACTATGCCCAGCGCAAGTCGCTGGCCGTTGGCGGCTGGTTTCCCCGGCCGCTGGTGGAGCACGTGGTCACCGATCCGCAGTCCTTGCTTGGCGACCGACCGCTGGGGGGCATCGTCTACTGTGCCGATATGCTGCCGGGATTCGGGGACAACCAGAAGCTGATCACCGACTTTGTCGCCCGTCGCGCCGTGATCGGGGCGTATGGCGGCTGCCAGCTGCTCTCGCCGCAACAGGGGCCGTGAGGGCGGCCGCGCTCAGACGGTTCGGAACGAGAAGTATTTGTGGGCGAAATAGCTGGTGAGGATCGGGCTTCCCAGCGCGATGGCATGGGCGATGGTCTCGCTGTGCCAGACGAACCCGATGGCCGGAAACAGGTAGCGGGCGAGGCCCACGCTCACCAGCCAGATCTGCACCAGCGCCAGAAGGTTCACCAGCGCGAAGCGGACATACTGGCCCGTCGCTGCCGAGCCGCCGGCGTTGAACACGAAGTAGCGGTTCAGCACGAATGCCACCGTCATGCCGACGGGATAGGCGAGGATGACCGAGATCTCGAACGGGATCGCGAGGCTGAAGAGCAGGCGCGCCAGCAGGTTGATCGTCGCCGCGAAGGCGCCGATCAGGACGAAGAGAAGGAACTCGCGGCTCATCGGCGGAAATGCCCCTTGTGTGCGTCAGGCAACATCGCGCGCCATGCGCTCGCCGATGCGGATGCTCTCGGCAATGCCGCGATCCTCCGGGTAGTAGAAGCAGGTATCGGCGATCTGGAGGCCGGCGATGGGGGTCTGCACCGGGGGCAGCGTGGCCGCGAAACCCGGGGGGCAGACCGGCTGGGCATGGGTGAGGCGGCCGACCTGACCGGCCAGCAGATCCGCCTCGGTGAGGCCCGGATTGATCCGCCGGAGGCAGCCGAAGGCCTCGTCGAGGAAGCTCTGGTCGGCACGCGCCCAGAGCGGGTTGGTCACCGGCATGTAGTAGGGCACGTAGACCACGCTCTCGCCATCCGGCATCGGGCGCAGATTGGAGAACTCGATGATGCCCGGTATCGGCATGTCGGGCTCGACCACGTTGACCCAGAAATGCGGCGTGACCGGGCGCTTGAGCTTCAGCATCACGCACACCACGCCGATATTGGCGATGGCGTCATAGGCGGCCTTGCTCGCCTCCGGCAGGTCCGGCACCAGCCGGCTGACCAGCGGCGTGGGCACGGTGGAGATCACCGCATCGGCCGGGTAGCGGCCGGTGGGGGTGACGACCTCGTGCACATGCCCATCCCTGGTTTCGACCCGGAGCGCGGGCTCGCCCAGATGCACCTCGCCGCCCTCGGCGAGAATGGCCACCATGAGCGCATCGACCAGTGTCTGCGAGCCGTCCTCGATATGGCCCAGCTCCTCCTGCATCAGCGAGCGCCGCGACCGCCCGATGCGCCGGACGCGGGTCCAGATCCAGGAGGCGGAGACGTTGTCGGCGTACTCGTAGAACTTCAGCGCGAAGAGCGGGTGCCACATCTTCCTGTAGACCGAAGCGCCGGACCAGCGCTCGATCCAGTCCTTTGCCGAGACGTGTTCGAGCGCGGGCCAGGACGCGCGCTTGGTGGAGACGAAGGCGAGAAGGCCGTAGCGGAACTTCTCGATCAGCGACAGATGCGGGAAGCGCAGCAGCGAGACCGGGTCGCCCCAGGGGTTCAGCTCGCCCTTGGTGAAATACCCCATCGAGGTCGCGCGCCAGCGCATCTTGTCGCCGATGCCCAGTTCGTCCATCAGCGCGAAGGTGGGATCATCCGACTTGCAGACGAAATGGTAGAAGCGCTCGATCGACAGGCCGTCAAAATCGAAATGCGCGGCCATGCCGCCCGCCTCGGGCGCGGCCTCCAGCAGCGTGACGTCGTGGCCAAGCTTCAGCGCGCGATACGCCGCCGCCAGCCCCATGGCTCCGGCTCCGAGAACGACAAGTCGAGCCATCCGATCAGAACTCCAGCACGACGGAGGAATAGCGCGGGTCGCGGAAGGTCTCTTCCATCGCCTGACGCAGCGGCGTCGCCCGCACGCCGAAGATCGCCGGCCAGTCGATGACCTCGAACACGTCCGGCGTGGTGAGCGCCTTGAGCTGCTTCACCGTAAAGGGCGGATTGCGGTCCACCAGCGCATAGGTGCGCAGGAGCAGGGCGAAGAGCGGTACGGGTATGGTGAGGATGCGGGTGCGCGCCTGCGTCACGTCCTTTATCAGGCGGATCAGGTCGATGTAGTCGATCCGCTCCTGGCCGCTGATATTGTAGATGTTTCCGCTGAAATCGCGCTCGATGCAGGCGGCGATGATGTCGCAGAAATCGCCCTCATAGAGCGGCTGGCGCAGATAGCGGCCAGTGCCGGGAATGGGGAAGACCGGCGCTTTCTGCATGAAGCGGGCGAGCCAGCCCAGATGCTTGCGGTCGAACCAGCCGAACATCAGCGTCGGGCGCAGCACCACGGTGGGCAGGCCGCTCGCCAGCACATAGGCTTCCTGCTTCTTCTTGGTCTCGGTGTACCAGTCGACGGCCGCGGAATTGACCACGGACGAGCTGATATGGACCAGCCGGCACCCCAGGCCCCGCGCCTTGATAGCCTCGATCAGCTTTTCCGTGGCGTGGATGTTGTTGCGGATGAACTCGTCTTCCACCAGCCCGCCGATCTGGGCGTGGCCGACCACGACGACGTCGGCGCCGTCCAGCGCGGATTGCCAGTCGCCATCCTGCGCGAGGTCCGCCAGCACCGTGGTGATGGTGGGATGCATGTCGGCCAGGATGCGGGTGTTGGCCGGGTGCTTGTCGATGCCGATGATCTCATGGCCTCGCGCCAGCAGGCGGGGGACGAGATTCTGACCGACCAGACCGGCGGCGCCGGTGACAACGACCTTCATGCTGGCCTCAGAGCTTGCTGCGGTGGAAGACGGCGCGCGGAAGGGCGCATACGATCGTCATGATGACCCACCAGAACCACGGGGTGTAGAGCACCGCCCGGCGCTTGGCGATCGCGGCCGAGATATCGGACGCCACTTTGTCGGGCTGCGCCCAGAGCGGGCCGGTCTGCGGCAGGTGCTGCGTCATCTTGGTGGCGACGAAACCGGGGCGGATGTCGAGGACCGTAACGCCGGAGGCGTGCAGGCGATGGCGTACACCGTCGAGGAAGGTCTGAAGCCCGCCCTTGGCGCCGCCATACACATAATTGCTCTGCCGGCCGCGATCGCCCGCCACCGAGGTGATGACGGCGATGGTTCCCGCCCGAGCGGCCTCGAAATAGCCGGCCAGCGTGTTGACCAGCAAGGCCGGGCTGGTGAAGTTCAGGCGCAGCGCCTCCTCGGCGAGGGCGGGATCGAGGCACGCTTTCGCCTGATCGGGCAGTGAGCCATAGGCGATGAGCGCGACATCCAGCCCGCCAAAGGCGCCCCACATCGCTTCCGCGATGGCGGGAAGCTGCGACAGATCAGCGAAATCGACCGTGCGGACCGTGACCTCGCCCGCCCCGCGCACCTTCAGGTCCTGCGCCAGCCGGTCGAGCGCGGCACCGTCTCTTGCCGAGAGGGCGAAGCGCGTGCCGCCTGCCGCATGCGCGCGGGCGAACGCAACGGCGATGTCCGAAGTGGCGCCGAAGATGGCGATGCGGCGTGGCGACGTGCTCAAGAGGCGTCCTCTTCTTCAACGATACCCATGCGCCGGGCGAAGGCCGACGACATCGCCGGGTCGCGGTGGCGCAGGAAGTCCTGGAGCGCGGGGTAGCCCTTGGCAAAGCTCTCCCGCGACATGCTGAAATCCTTGGCCGGATAGATGCGCCCCCCGGCGGCTACGACGATTCTCTCCAGCCGTGCCAGCAGTTTGCGCGTGGCATCGCCGAGATTGGGGAAATCCAGCGCCAGAGTGATACCCGGCATCGGGAACGAGATCAGCCCCGGCGAGACGATATCGCCGAAACGCTTGAGCACCACCAGCATCGAGCCCTGCCGCGCCGACGATATCTCAGCCAGCAATTCCCGCGTCACCGGCTCAGCGTGCTCGGGTGGCACCACCGCCTGGAACTGGTAGAAGCCCGCCGGGCCATAGAGCCGATTCCAGTGCCCGATCGCGTCCAGCGGAAAGAACACCTTCTCATAGGAGCCGACATGGCTTTTTCGGCGTTTGCTGCCAAGCTTGCGCCAGTAAAGCGCGTTGAAGGCCCGCACCGACAGCCCGTTCACGCCCGACAGCGGAGGGGTGAGGGGGACGGAGCGCGAAGGCGCGCGGGCAGGGGGCGGGGCGCCGACACCCGGCGCGTGGCGGGCGCGCATATAGATGCCCCGGCCCAGTGCCTCGCCACCGGCGAGGCAGTCGATCCACGCGGCGGTATATTCCCACGCCTGCGCGCTCTCGGCATCGAGGGTGAAGAAGTCCTCCAGCCGGTCGAAGGCGATGTCCTCCGCCTCCAGCGCCAGACCGGGCACGCGGCGAAGCTGCAACGTCGCGGTGAGGATGAGGCCGGTGAGCCCGAGACCGCCGATGGTCGCCGCGAACAGGTCGGGGTTCTCCTCGGGCGAGCACACGAGGCGCCGGCCATCGCTGCGGGCGAGTTCCAGATCGACCACATGGCAGCCGAAGCTGCCCAGCCCGTGCGCATTCTTGCCGTGCACGTCGTTGGCGATCGCGCCGCCCACGGTGATGAACCGCGTGCCCGGCATCACCGGCAGCAGCCAGCCCGACCCGTCCCGGTCCGGCCGCGAGAGCACAGCGAGGATGTCCGAGAGCAGGATCCCGGCCTCGCAGCGCAGCCGGCCGGTCGTGGCGTCGAACGCGATGAAGTGGTCGAGGCCGAGCATGTCGACCAGCGTGCGGCCCGGATTCAGCGCCACGTCGCCATAGGAGCGGCCATTGCCGCGAGCGATGGCGCTATGGGCCGGCAGCCGCGCGGCGATCTCGCGGGCGCCGTCCACGGATCGCGGGGCGAGCGTCTCGTGCTCCGCCCGCAGGATGTTGCCCCAGGAGCCATACAGGCGGGTGCGGGACGCGGCCGGCGAGGCGCTCATGTCCGAACCGCTCATGACCGACACACTCATGCCCAACGCACTCACGCCCACGCCAGAATCAGGGCGGCGACGGCCAGCGCGCCAAGGGCGAGCGAGAAACGATCCTTCAGCGCGAAGACGACCGGATCCTCGCTCATCTGCCCGTGAATGGTGAGGTGCCAGATCCGCAGCACCCACATCAGGATCAGGGGCATGGTGGCCCAGAGCATGCCGGGCTGGTTGTAGATGTCGCGCGAGTACTGCTCGGCGATCAGGTAGATCACGAAGATCACGATGGCCGAGAAGCTCGACGCCACGCCGGCGGCGAGCAGCAGCGGCAGGTCGCGGGCGGTGTAGCCGCGCGCCACGACATCACGCCCGCCGCTCTCCACCACGCGGTTCAGCTCCGCATAGCGCTTGACCATGGCAAGGCTCAGGAAAAGCAGCATGGAGAAGGTCAGAAGCCAGGGCGAGACATCCGGCGGCAGGAGCAGGCTGCCCGCCAGCACGCGCACCGTGAACAGCATCGCCAGCACGAAGACGTCGATGAAAGCCTGTCGCTTGAGCACGAAGGAGTAGAGCAGGGTGACGACCGCATAGACCGCCAGCATGAGGTCGACCGCCGGCGGCAGGAACAGGGCGAGCACGCCGGTGGCCAACACCAGCCCGGCACCCGCCATCACCCCTTTGCGGGCGCTGATCCTGCCCGAGGCGAACGGCCTGTCCTTCTTTACCGGGTGCTGCCGGTCGGCGGCGAGGTCCAGCAGGTCGTTGACGATGTAGGTGGCGGAGGCCAGAAGCCCCATGGCGACGAACAGGATGAGGGCCTGGACGGCCATCCAGGGCGACAGGGTCTGCAGCGCCAGCGCGGGCGCCACCAGCACGAGCACGTTCTTCGACCAGTGCCCGAGGCGCAGCGCCTTCGCCCAGGTCCGCAATCCGTTGGAGCCATTGGGAAATCGCTGTTCGATCACCTTGCCCGGCGGCAGCATGGTTTCGAGGCGGGCAACATCGCCCACCAGAACGACCTTTTCGGCAGCCTGGAAGATCGGCACGTCCACGCGGCTGTCGCCGGCATAGACGAAACGCTCGCCGAGCGTCTCGCGGATGAGGGCGAGCTTGCGCACGCCGGACAGGTTTTCCACGCCCAGCGACCCGTGCACCTCGTCGAAAAGGCCGAGATGAGCGCCGACCGCTTCGGCGATCGACCTGTCGGCGGCGCTGATCAGGACGATGCGCCGGCCGCGCGCCTTCTCCGCGCGCAGCCAGGCGAGGAGTTCCTCATTGTAGGGGAGCAGCGTGGGGTCGAACACGGTGCGCTCGGCAATGGAGCGCTTGAACACCGCCTTGCCGGCCCGCAGGTGGGGCCACAGATGGTGCAGGTTGTTCGGCGAATTCTTGACGTAGGTTATCAGGCCTTCATGCAGCGTGTCCGATGGCGTCAGCGTACCGTCGAGGTCAACCGCGAGCGGCAGGTCGTCCTGCCCGCGAAATTCGCGCTCTCCGTCGGCGACGACGGCGCCTGCTGAACCAATCCGCATCTGTCAGTCCGGTTGACCTCAAAGGCGGCGTCTCGCCGCATTCTCCGACGTGTGCAGCAGCACCCGTCGCGCTCGCCTTGGCATGAAACAAAAAACCACCTTGGGCAAGCGGCGTCCACGCCGAGGCGGACCCGTCGGCCGGCAATCGGGCCGGCGAAGGGCAGGGCGGCCCGGCTTAGAGCGGCTCGCCGGCGACGAGGCGCGGGACGTCGCGCGTCGGCCCCACCCCCTGGCGCATCACCGCGCGGCGGATGGTTCCCGAACGGCCCAGCATCCACATGCCCATGCCGCGCAGCCCGGCCACGGGCAGGAACTCGCTGAGCAGCGAGCGGTTGAGCAGGTCCACGGCGACGCTGCGGCTTTCCACGTCGAGGCGGCGGCGGCTCTCATAGGCATCCATCACCGCCGTGCCGCCGATGTCCTCGCCCGCCCGGTGCGCGTTGACCGCGAGTTCCGCCAGGGTCGCGGCATCGCGTACCCCGAGATTGAGCCCCTGCGCCCCGATGGGGGGAATGATATGCGCGGCCTCGCCGATGAGCGCGATCCGCCCCCGTGCGAAGCGGCCGGCGGTGCGCACGCTCAGCGGAAAGCTCCCGCGCGGCGAATCGAGCCGCATCGCGCCAAGCACCGAGCGCGCGCGGCGCTCGATTTCGCGGGCGAAGTCGTCCGCGTTCATCGCGATCAGCGCCTCCGCCTCGCGCCGGGTGACGACGCAGACCACGCTGGAACGCATGCCGGGCAGCGGCACCAGCGTGCAGGGGCCGGTCTCGGTATGGAACTCGGTCGAGACGTCGCGGTGCGGGCGTTCATGGGCGAGGGTCGCCGTGACCGCCACCTGGGGATAGTCGCGGACCGTCACCTCGATGCCGGCGGCGACCCGGCTTGGCGAGTTGCGCCCGTCCGCCGCCGCCACCAGCGCGGCCTCGACCCGGCGGCCATCTTCCAGATGCAGGCTCACGCTTTGCGCGCCGGTCTCGAAGTGCGCCACGCGCGCGCCGAGCCGCTCGATGGCGGGATGCCGCGCGGCCGCGTCCTCCAGCACCGCGAGCAGAGGCTCGTTCTCGACATTCCAGGCGAAGGCTTCCAGACCCAGCTCGTCCGAGCGGAAATCCACCTGCGGGGCGCGCAGCAGGCGCTTGGTGCCGTCGATCAGCCGCATCACCCGAAGCGGGGAGGCGGAGGGGGCAAGGGCGTCCCACAGGCCCAGCGCCCGCAGCGCCTGCACCGAACCGTCCATGAGCGCCGTCGCACGGGGATCCGGCGCACGGGCGGGCGCGACATGCCGAACGCGGAGCCCGGCCGAGGCAAGGGCGAGCGCGGCGATGAGGCCGCTGGCACCGCCGCCAACGACGGCAACCGTCTGCTTGATATCATCGTGCGAGGTCATACCGATCCCCCTGCGAGCCGGCGGGACTGTAAGCGTGCGCCGGAGTGTGGGATAAGCGGACTGGGTCGCTCTGGCAATGCGGACCAGAACGGACACATGCTATATGCGTGACGACGAAAAGGACGGTGGCCGCGACATGCGCGCGGCTACAGGAGGGAAGTCGGTGGCAGTAACGACCAAGACGCTGGGGGAGCGTCCAACGCGTCGACATGCGCTGGCCTTCGCCGTTCATCTGTTCACGGCCTCGGGGGCTGTGTGCGGCCTGATGGCGCTGATGGCGGCCGTCGAGGGGAACTGGGCTCTGATGTTCGCCTGGCTCGGCGCGGCGCTGTTCGTCGACGGCATCGATGGCACCATGGCCCGCCGCGCCCGCGTCGTCGAAGTGCTGCCGCGCTGGTCCGGCGAGACGCTGGATCTCGTGGTCGACTATCTCACCTATGTGCTGGTGCCGGCCTTCGCGGTGGCGACCAGCGGGCTGATGCCGTTCTGGATGGGGGTGGCGGCAAGCGCCGCGATCCTGCTCACCAGCGCGCTCTATTTCGCCGACACCACGATGAAGACCGACGACCTGTATTTCCAGGGCTTCCCGGCGGTCTGGAATCTGGTCGTGTTCTATTTCTTCCTGGTCCCGCTGAATGCCTGGGTGATCGCCGGCATCATCGCGCTGCTCTCGGTGGCGACCTTCCTGCCGATCAAGTTCGTGCATCCGTTCCGCGTGGTGCGGCTGCGGCTGCTGACCATCGGGCTGCTCGCGCTGTGGGCAGTGCTCGCCGTGGTCGCGGTGATCGACGGGCTGCATCCGCCCGGCTGGATTGTTCTCGGCCTGTGCGCCTGCGCCCTTTATTTCCTTCTCTTCGGCCTCATTCCCTGGCGCCGTCTGCGGACGGGTCGCGAGGCCTGATTTCCTCGGAGCGCGCACATCATGTCGTCAGCCATACGCATCCATCAGCCCGGTGGCCCGGAAGTCCTGAAGTATGAGGACATAAGTGTCGGCGCGCCGGGACCGGGCGAGGTGAGACTGCGCCATACCGCGATCGGCCTCAATTTCCTCGACACCTATTTCCGCAGTGGTCTCTATCCCGCTCCCAACGGCTATCCGATGATTCCCGGCAGCGAGGCGGCCGGCGTCATCGAGGCGGTGGGTGAGGGCGTCACCGGCTTCCGGCGCGGCGACCGCGTGGCCTATGGCTCCTCTCTGGGCGCCTATTGCACCGAGCGCGTCATGTCGGCCGCGACGCTGGTGAAGCTTCCCGACACGGTGTCGGACGAAACCGCGGCGGCGATGATGCTGAAGGGCATGACCGCGCGCTACCTGCTGCGCGAGACGTTTCCGGTGAAGGCCGGCGATACGCTGCTGGTGCATGCGGCGGCCGGCGGCGTCGGCCAGATCCTGTGCCAGTGGGGCCATCATCTGGGCGCCACGGTGATCGCCACCGCCGGTTCGCGCGAGAAATGCGAACTCGCCCGCCAGGCGGGCGCGGCCTATGTCATCAACTACAGCGACGAGGACTTCGTCGCGCGGGTGAAGGACATCACCGACGGCGCGCTGTGCGATGTGGTGTATGACGGCGTCGGGCAGGCCACCTATCCCGGTTCTCTCGACTGCCTGCGCCCGCGCGGGCTGTTCGTCAGCTTCGGCAACGCGTCGGGGCCGATCCAGAATTTCTCGCTGCTCGCGCTGTCGCAGAAGGGCTCGCTCTACGCCACCCGGCCGACCCTGTTCTCGTATGTCGCCACACGCGAGTCGCTGGAAGCCAATGCGGCGGACCTGTTCAAGGTGGTGGGATCCGACGTGGTGAAGATTCCGGTCAACCAGCGCTACCGGCTGGTGGATGCCGCCGAGGCCCATCGCGACCTCGAAGCGCGCCAGACCACGGGCTCGACCATCCTTCTGCCGTGAGTGCGAATTGACGCAAAACGCGTCAGATTTCGGACTAAACGGGCCAGACTTTAGGCTTGCTCCCGAAAGGTGGCGTGCGATGCTGACGTTAGCATCGCACGCCACGTTAGAGAGCGTATGAAACGCGAGACCCCGCCCGAACTTAGCCATCGACGAGGCCGGCCATCCGCAGGGCGCTGCCGCTCCTGCACGTATGGGCCCACACCCGCGGGAGACCGGCATGGCTGAGCCGATCCAGACCCGGAGCGCGGACGATTCCGCCGAGGCGGGGGCACTGCCCGCCTCGCTGCTCGAAGCCGTTGCATTGACCAAGCGCTTCGGTGCGCTCGTGGCCAATGACCATGTCAGCCTCGCCATCCGCGCCGGCGAAACCCACGCGCTTCTGGGCGAGAACGGGGCCGGCAAGTCGACGCTGGTGAAGATGATGTGCGGGCTGCTGCAGCCCGATTCCGGGGAGCTGCTGTATGAAGGCAGCCCCATCTTCTTTCCCGATCCCGCCTCTTCCCGCGCCAAGGGCGTGGGCGTGGTGTTCCAGCATTTCGCCCTGTTCGACGCCATGACCGTGGTGGAGAATGTCGCGCTCGGCCTGCCCGGTCACGAGCCCCTGCCTGCGCTCGCGGCACGCATCGACGAATGCGTGGCCCGCTACGGGCTCGCGGTCGAGCCGTACCGCCGCGTGGGCGAACTCTCCGTCGGCGAGCGCCAGCGGGTGGAGATCGTGCGCTGCCTGCTCGGCAATCCGCGCGTGCTGATTCTCGATGAGCCGACCTCGGTGCTGACGCCGGACGAATCGGAAAGCCTGTTCCGTACCGTGGACCTGCTCACCGATGAAGGGCGGGCGGTGCTGTTCATCAGCCACAAGCTCGACGAGGTGCGGCGCCTGTGCCACCGCGCGACAGTACTGCGAGGCGGCAAGTTCATCGCCGAGGTCGATCCCCGCACGGAGACCGCGGGCAGCCTCGCCCGGCTGATGGTCGGGGCCGAGGTGCCGCGCACCGCGCGCACGCTCACCCATGATCTTGGCGAGCCGCGCCTGCTGGTGCGCAATCTTTCGGTGAAGGGGGACGGCTCGCGCGGTTCGGCGCTTCACGCCATCAATCTGGAGATCCGTGCCGGCGAGATCGTCGGCGTCGCGGGGGTCGCGGGAAACGGGCAGACCACGCTGTTCGAGGCACTTTCCGGTGAGAAGCTGGCGGAGGATCCCGAATCCATCGTCATCGACCGCACGCCGGCCGGCGGGCTGGGACCGACCGCCCGGCGCGCGCTCAGGGCCGGCTTCGTGCCCGAGGAGCGGCTCGGCCACGCCGCCGCCCCCGACATGCGGCTTTCCGACAACGTATTGCTGACCACGCATGGCGACGGGGCCATCGTGAAAATGGGCGTGGTCAGCCATTCGGCGCTCTATGCGCGGTTCCAGGAGATCGTGAAGCGCTTCGACGTGCGCTTCGGCGGCAGGGACCCGAAGGCCAGGCGCCTGTCCGGCGGCAACCTGCAGAAATTCGTCATCGGGCGCGAAGTGCTGCGCGAGCCGGTGCTCATCGTCGTGGACCAGCCGACCTGGGGCGTGGATGCGGCGGCGGCCGGCTTCATCCGCACCACGCTGCGCACCAAGGCGGCGGAAGGCTGCGCGGTGCTGGTGATCAGCCAGGACCTCGACGAATTGCTGGAATTCACCGACCGCATCGCGGTGATGTGCGAGGGGCGCCTTACCGCGCCGGTGCCCGTCGCCGAGACGTCGCGCGAAGCGATCGGCCTTGCCATGGGCGGCTCGCACGATGACGGGGAGGCCACCCATGGCGCTTAGGATCGAACGGCAGGAGAACGTTCCGCTCATCGGACTGATCGCGGCCCCGGTGGTTGCGTTGGTGTTCACGCTCATCGTCGGGGCGGTGATGTTCGTCGCGCTCGGGCAGGACCCGCTGCGCGCCTTCGGAATCTATTTCATCGACCCGCTGCTCGACCCGTGGACGCTGCAGGAACTCGTGGTGAAGGCCTGCCCGCTGATGCTGATCGGCATCGGCCTCGCCTTCTGCTACCGCGCCAATCGCTGGAACATCGGCGCCGAAGGGCAGTATGTCGCCGGCGCGGTGTTCGGCTCGTGGCTGGCGCTGGCAACCAACGGCACCGACGCCGGCCCCTGGGTGCTGCCGGCGATGCTGGTGCTGGGGGTGATCGGCGGCGCCCTGTGGGGGCTGATCCCCGCCTTTCTGCGCGTGCGCTTCGGCTCCAGCGAGATCCTCACCAGCCTGATGCTGGTCTATGTCGCCCAACTCGGGCTGGACTATCTGGTACGCGGCCCCTGGAAAGACCCGCAGGGCTTCAACTTCCCGCAGAGCGTGACGTTCGACGATGTCGCCATCATGCCGCTTCTGATGGAGGAAGGGCGCATGCATGCGGGCATCCTGATCGCGCTGGTCGTGGTGGCGGGCGCGACCTTCGTGCTCGGGCGCACCCTTGTCGGGTTTTCGATCGAACTCGGCGGCTCGGCGCCGCGTGCGGCCGCCTTCGCCGGCTTCGACGAGCGCCGCGTGACCTATGGCGTGTTCGCGGTCTCTGGCGGTCTCGCGGGCCTTGCCGGCATCGTCGAGGTGGCGGGAACCATCGGCCAGATCCAGCCCTCGATCTCGCCCGGCTACGGCTTCACCGCCATCATCGCGGCGATGCTCGGGCGGCTGCACCCGGTCGGCATCCTCATTTCCAGCCTCGTGCTGGCGCTGACCTATATTGGCGGCGAGGCGGCGCAGATCACCATGCGCATGCCGTTCGACGTCACGCGCGTGTTCCAGGGCACGCTGCTCATCGCCATTCTCGCCGCCGACGTTCTGGTGCGCTACCGCATTCGACGGGTTGAAGGAACCAGCCATGCTTGATGCCGCCATTCTCGGCGCGGTGCTCGCCAGCATCGTCGCGGCCGCCACAACGCTGCTGCTGGCAGCACTCGGCGAACTGGTGGCCGAGCGCGCGGGAACGCTCAATCTCAGTGTCGAGGGCATGATGATCATCGGGGCCGCCGTCGGCTATGCGGCTGCGTATGGCACGGGCAGCCTGATCGTGGGCACGCTGGCGGCGGTGCTGGCGGGGACGCTGCTGTCACTGGTGTTCGCCGGCCTCGCGATCTGGCTGGCCGCGAACCAGGTGGCCGCGGGGCTTGCCACCACCATCCTCGGGCTAGGCCTCGCCGGCCTCATCGGGGCGCCCTTCGTGGGCACCACGCTGGAAGCCGCGCCGGCGCTCAACATTCCCTATCTGAGCGACCTGCCGCTGATCGGCCGCGTGGTGTTCGGGCAAGACGCGTTCGCCTACGCCTCCTTCGTCCTGCTGGCGCTGGTGGCCTATACGCTGTCCCGCACCCGGATCGGGCTGGTGCTGCGTGCGGTGGGCGAGAGCCATGTCGCCGCCCATGCGCTCGGCCATCCAGTGCGCAAGATCCGCACCCTCGCGGTCATGTTCGGCGGCGCCTGTGCCGGCCTGGCGGGCGCCCAGCTTTCGCTCGCCTACACACCGTTCTGGGCCAGCGACATGACCGCCGGGCGCGGCTGGATCGCGCTGGCGCTGGTGGTGTTCTCGGCCTGGAAGCCGCTGTGGCTGCTGGCCGGCGCCTATCTGTTCGGCGCGGTCTCTATCCTGCAGCTGCATGTGCAGGGCTTCGGCCTCGGCATCCCCTCCCAGGTCCTGTCCGCCTTGCCCTATCTGGCGACAATCGCGGCGCTGGTGGCCATATCCGCGCTCAAGCGCGGGCAGGGCGCGCCAGCCTCGCTTGGCGTACCTTTCGTGCCGGACCGCTGACCCAGGCGGGCCTGGCCCACTGCATCCCGGCCGCCACGCGCGGCCCCAGCCCCTACGACCGCGGCCAGGTAGGGGCGGTCATCACGTGGCCGCGAAGGACGAGAGCGGAGACGTTCATGCGGAAGATGTTGTCAACGGTGCTGGCCCTTGCCGCGGGGGTCACCCTCGCCGGACTGGGTGGCGTGCCGGCCCATGCCGCCGACAAGGTGAAGGCGGCCTGGGTCTATATTGGTCCGGTGGGCGATTTCGGCTGGACCTACCAGCACGACCAGGGCCGCAAGGCGGTGGAGAAGGAATTCGGCGACAAGGTCGAGACCACCTATGTCGAGAGCGTGCCCGAAGGCCCCGACGCCGAGCGCGTGATCGAGCAGCTCGCCCGTGCCGGCAACAACATCATCTTCACCACCTCCTTCGGCTACATGGAACCGACGCT
This sequence comes from Ancylobacter pratisalsi, assembly GCF_010669125.1. NCBI lineage: Bacteria > Pseudomonadati > Pseudomonadota > Alphaproteobacteria > Hyphomicrobiales > Xanthobacteraceae > Ancylobacter > Ancylobacter pratisalsi. The sequence continues at coordinate 4,398,553 of NZ_CP048630.1, read as the reverse complement.
GAAGGTGGCAAAGCGCCATCCCAAGGTCTTCTTCGAGCACGCCACCGGCTTCAAGCAGGCCAAGAACGTGGCGACCTACAACTCGAAGTTCCACGAGGGCCGCTATATCCTGGGCCAGATCGCCGCCAAGATGTCGAAGACCGGCACCATCGGCTACATCGCGTCGTTCCCGATCCCGGAAGTGATCTCCGGCATCAACTCGGTGATGCTCGGCGCGCAGTCCGTGAACCCGGACATGAAGATCAAGATCGTGTGGGTGAACTCCTGGTTCGACCCCGCCAAGGAAGCCGACGCCGCCAAGGCGCTGATCGACCAGGGCGCCGACATCATCACCCAGCACACCGACAGCCCGGCCGCCATGCAGGCCGCCGAACAGCGCGGCATGAAGGCGTTCGGCCAGGCCTCCGACATGATCCAGTTCGGCCCGCACGCGCAGCTCACCTCCATCGTCGACAACTGGGCGCCCTACTACATCGAGCGCGTCAAGGAAGTGATGGACGGCACCTGGAAGTCGACCGACACCTGGTCCGGCATGGGCGACGGCGAGGTCGTGATGGCGCCCTACACCAACATGCCCGACGATGTGAAGGCGATGGCCGAAGCGACCGAAGCCCAGATCAAGTCCGGCGCGCTCAACCCCTTCAAGGGCCCGATCTACAACCAGGCCAGCGAACTTGTGGTCAAGGAAGGCGAGGTGCTCCCGGACAAGGATATCCTCTCGATGAACTGGTACGTGAAGGGCATCGACGACGCGGTGCCGGGCAAGTAGGCGCCCACGTCTCAGGGTAGGGCGGGGCGCCACGTGCGGCGGCCCGCCGACCTCTTCAGGCGCACGGCTCGCGTCCGCGGCGCGACCGGCCGCGTTGCCAAAATGCCGTTCATATGCGATTGCGCAACAGGGCGGAGCTGCGCGGATCGACCGCTGGCCCTGCCCGGAGGCGCGGCATCGACACCATGAGCATTCCGCTGGACATTGCCGCGCTGGGTGAGCGCGCGGCGGCGATGATCGAGGAACTCGGTGCGATCTCACAGTCGCCCGACACGCTTACCCGCTTCTTCCTGACGCCGGAACATCGCCGCGCCGCCGACCTCGTCGGCCGCTGGATGCGCGAGGCCGGGCTCGACGTGACCGAGGACGCGCTCGGGACGGTGCGGGGCCACTGGCACCCCGCCGGCGAGGAAGCGCCGCGCCTGCTCATCGGCTCCCACATCGACACCGTCGCCGAAGCTGGCAAATATGACGGCTGCATGGGCGTGATCCTCGCCATACTGGCGCTGGAGGCGGTGACACGCGTCGGCCTCAGCCGTCCTTATGGCATCGACGTGCTGGCCTTCGGCGATGAGGAAGGCACGCGCTTTCCCACCACGCTGTCGGCATCGGCCGCCGTGGCCGGCATCTTTTCGCCCGCCAACCTGACAATGCGCGACGCCGACGGCATCAGCTACCGCGACGCGCTGATCGCCTATGGCAAGAATCCCGACGACATTCCCGCCGCCGCCTACGACCCCGACAAGGTGATCGCCTATGTCGAGGCCCATATCGAGCAGGGGCCGGTGCTGGAGGCGGAAAACGAGCCGCTGGGCGTGGTGACCGCGATCGCCGGCGCGTCGCGGCTCTCGGTGACCGTGACCGGCGAGGCCGGCCATGCCGGCACCGTGCCGATGCGCATGCGCCACGACGCGCTGCTGGGCGCGGCCGAAATGGCGCTGGCGGTGGAGCGCATCGCCAAGGCGGACCGCCACGGCATGGTCGCGACCGTCGGACGGATGCACATCGATCCCGGCTCGGTCAACGTCATCCCTTCGCGCGTGGTGTTCACCGTGGACCTGCGCTCGGGTTCCGACACCTCGCGACGCGACGCGCTGACCCGTTTCGAGCGCGAGGCGCACCGCATCGCCGCCCAGCGCCAGCTCAGCGTCGTGATCTCCGCCTTCCACGAGGTGGCGACCGTTCCCTGCTACCCGGACCTGCAGCTTCGGCTGCGCCGCTCGATTACCGACGTCGACCGGCGCGCGGTGGCGATGCCCTCGGGGGCGGGTCATGATGGGCAGGCGATGTCCAAGCTGTGTCCGATCGGCATGCTTTTCGTGCGCTGCCGGGGCGGCATCAGCCATAATCCCGCGGAATTCGCCGCACCCCTGGACATGGGGCTTGCGGCGGCGGCGCTCGTGCGGTTCATCGAACGCTTCAACCTTCCGCATCTGGAAAATAATACCACCGGAGCAGAGACGTGACCCTCCCCGACGACGACAGCGCGCAGCTTCTGGCCCGCGAGGTCGAATTCCTCAAGGCACTTGTGCGGGTGCCGAGCGACAACCCGCCCGGCGACTGCGCCCCCCACGCGGAAATCGCCGGTCGCCTGCTGGAGGAACTCGGTTTCAAGGTCGAGCATCACGCGGTGCCCGAGCCCTTCGTGAAGGCCTACGGCATGAAGTCGGTGGTCAATCTCGTCATCCGGGAGCGCTTCGGCAGCGGCGAGGGCCCCACCATCGCGCTCAACGCCCATGGCGACGTGGTGCCGCCCGGCCAGGGCTGGACGTTCGATCCTTATGGGGCCGAGGAAAAGGGCGGGGCGATCTACGGGCGCGGCGCAGCCGTCTCCAAGTCGGACTTCGCCACCTACGCCTTTGCCCTGCTTGCGCTGAAGGCGCGCCCTGAGGGGCTCAATGGCACGGTGGAGCTGCATTTCACCTATGACGAGGAGGCCGGCGGCTTCCTGGGCCCGAAATGGCTGATCGAGCACGAGTTCACCAAGCCGGACTACGCGATTTCCGCCGGCTTCTCCTATGCCGTCGTCATCGCGCATAATGGCTGCCTACACCTGGAGGTGCTGGTGCGCGGCAAGCAGGCCCACGCCGCCATGCCCGAAACCGGCGCCGACGCGCTGGAAGCGGCCTCGCACATTCTCGACGCGATCTATGCCGAGCGTCGCCGGCTCTACGGCATCACCAGCGCAACGCCGGGCATCGGCTCGCCGAAGATCACGGTGGGGCTGATCTCGGGCGGCATCAACACCAACGTCGTGCCCGACCGCATCGCCATGCGCATCGACCGCCGGCTGACGCCGGAGGAAGACGGCGTCACCGTCGAGCAGGAGCTGACGAAGCTGATCGAGGCCTCGGTCGAGGGCCGGCCCGGCATCGAGATCGAATGCCGCCGGATCATCCTCGCCGAGCCGCTGCGCACGCTTCCCGGCACCGAGAAGCTGGTGGAGATCGTGCAGAAGCATGCCGCGGACGTGCTGGGCGAAGTGCCGCCCGCGACCGCGGTGCCGCTCTACACCGATGCTCGGCACTACACGGCGGCCGGTGTGCCGACCATTCTGTACGGCGCGGGGCCGCGCTCGATCCTTGAAGCCAATGCCCATGCCGCCGACGAGCATGTGCGCATCTCGGACCTGCAGGCCGCCACCAAGGTGATCGAAGCCACGCTGCGCGACCTTCTCACGCCCTGAGGAAGCACGGGAGCCATGACCTGGACGCAGCTGGTTGTCGACGAGTTCTGGCTGTTCGTCAGCCTCGTCTTCCTTGGCCCGCTGCTGACGGGCGGCATCGCCTATTACGTGGCGATGCGCCCGTCCATGATTGCCTGGCTGGATCCGAAGTTATTCTCGCCCACCTATCTCGGTGCGCTGACACTGCCGTTCTCGCTGTTTCTCGCCTTCATGATCGGCGACATCTGGAACCGGGAAACCCATTACGCCCAGACCGTTCTGGAAGAGGCCCAGAGCATCGACGCCATGCTCGATCTGACGGGCGTGTGCGGGCAGCCCTGCCAGGGCGTCGACGATGCGCTGCGCACCTATGCCCGGAACCTGTCGGCCAATGAATGGAACCAGGGCTGGGTCGAACCGGCGCCCGTCGTGGTCGCCGCGATGGACAGCGTGGTCGTCGCCATCGCACAGGCCGAGGCGCAGGGCGCCGCCGCCCCGCACATCCGATCGGCCCTGATGGCCGGAAAGGCGGAGCTGCGGCGGCTGCGCACCGACCGCTACTTCATTCTCCACGCCGATCTTGCCCCGCACCGCGGCTTCGTGGTCGTGCTGCTCGGTATCCTGTCGCAGATCGGGCTGGCGGCTCTCCATATCGGCAGACGGCAACAGCTCATCGTGAGCCTTCTGACCTTCTCCCTGGCGTTCTCGGTGACGCTGGCCTACACGGCCACGCTCGCCTGGCCGACGGTGGATGAGAGCATTATCCCCGCCGAGGAGCTGCAGCGTATTCTGAGCCTACCGGAAGCACCATTGCGCGACACGGAGCCAGTGCGCGACTTGGGGCCAGCGGTTCAGAAGCCCACCGCCATGCCGTGAAGATCGTACGCGTCGGCACGCTCGATCTTGACGGTGGCGATCTCGCCAACCCGCAGCGGCCGGCGCGAGGCGACATGGACCACGCCGTCGATTTCCGGAGCATCGGCCTTGGTGCGCCCCACGGCGACGGTCGGGCCGACGGAATCGATGATCACCTGCTGGCGGGTGCCGACCTTGCGCTTGAGCCGGCGGGCGCTGACGCGCTGCTGCACGGCCATGAAGCGTTCCCAGCGCTCCTGCTTCACCTCTTCCGCAATCGCGGCGCCCAGCTCATTGGCGGGGGCGCCGGCGACCGGCTCATATTTGAAGCAGCCCACGCGATCGAGTTCAGCCTCGTCGAGGAAGTCGATCAGTTCCTGGAATTCCGCCTCGGTCTCGCCGGGGAAGCCGACGATGAAGGTGGAACGCAGGGTGAGATCCGGGCAGGCGGCCCGCCACGCCTGGATGCGGGCGAGGGTCTTCTCCTGCGCCGCCGGGCGCTTCATGCGCTTCAGGACGCTGGGTGAGGCGTGCTGGAACGGAATGTCGAGATAGGGCAGCACCACCCCGTCCGACATCAGCCCGATGACCTCGTCGACATGGGGATAGGGGTAGACATAGTGCAGGCGAACCCAGGCGCCGAGGGTGCCCAGTTCGCGGGCGAGGTCGAGAAAGCGCGTGCGCACCTCCCGCTCATGGCCCTGGCCGTCCTTCCACAGGCTCGGCGCGTATTTCGTGTCGACGCCATAGGCCGAGGTGTCCTGGGAGATGACGAGCAGCTCCTTGACCCCGGCCGCGACCAGCTTCTCTGCCTCGCGCAGCACATCCGCCGCCGGGCGACTGACCAGGTCGCCGCGCAGCTTGGGGATGATGCAGAAGGTGCACCGATTGTTGCAACCCTCTGAAATCTTGAGGTAAGCGTAGTGTCGCGGCGTGAGCTTGATGCCCTGCGGGGGCACCAGATCCACAAACGGATCGTGCTGCGGCGGGACCGCCTGATGAACGGCGGCAAGAACGCTTTCATATTGCTGCGGGCCGGTGACGGCGAGCACGCCGGGATGCACGGCGCGGATCTGCTCCGGCTCCGCGCCCATGCAGCCGGTGACGATCACCTTGCCGTTTTCCTTGAGCGCATCGCCGATGGCGGCGAGGCTTTCGGCCTTGGCGCTGTCGAGAAAGCCGCAAGTGTTGACGATGACGAGGTCGGCGCCCTCATGGCGGCGCGAGAGCTCATAGCCCTCCGAGCGCAGGCTGGTGACGATGCGTTCGCTGTCGACCAGAGCCTTCGGGCACCCGAGCGAGACAAAGGAAATGCGCGGCGCGCCGTTGCGTGCGTCGTTGAAGGCGTCGGAGGACGCGAAAGTCGCCATGTGCGGTCGGAGCCCGGCTTTTTCAGGATCGCGAGGCGTTACTGGAGCGCGCCGGTTCCGTCAACTACGGCCACCGCAATCCTGCCGCGCGCGCCTGACCCGCGCGGTGCGGCGGGGCAGGCCGGCCAGACCCTGACGACGGCGTGTCAGGCCGCCTTGTCGTCCATCGACAGCTCGATCACGCTCTCGAACAGTTCGACCTCGGGATGGCCGAGATAAAGCGGCTTGTTGGTGCCGGCATTGCGGTGAGCGGCGCGGAATGCCTCGGAGCGGGTCCACGCCTCGAAATCGGCCTTGGAATTCCAGATGGTGTGCGAGGCATAGAGCGTGTGGTCCTCGCGGTCCGGCCCGCGAAGAAGGCTGAAGGTGACGAAGCCCGGCACGCTGGTGAGCTGGCTGTCGCGCTCGCGCCAGACGGTTTCGAAATCCGCCTCCGAGCCCTTTTTGACCTTGAAACGGTTCATGGCGAGAAACATCGCGTCATCTCCTCAGCTTGGCCCGGCGCGGCAGATTTAACCGAAGCGCTCGCTGCGGTCGATGGCCCGCGCGGGCAAAAAAAAGGGGCGGCTGATGCCGCCCCGCCGATATCCGGGAGAGACCGTCGAATGTCGGCTTAACCGTGAGTGCCGGCCTACTTCAGCTTGTCGACATCGATGCCGATGGTGATGGCACCGACCGCCTTGTCCTTGTCGGAAATGGTGACGCTGACCTGGGCGATCTGCTTGCCGCCGTCTTCCTCGACCTTGTCGACGAAGATGGTGCCCGGGCCGACGCCGTAGGTCTTCTGCCACTTGGCCTCGTCGGCCTGCCACATGTCGGAGGTTCCGTCGGTCTGCGCGACGTTGAGGCCGCGATTATCCATGACGAAAGCCTCGGTGATGACGCCGCCCGACGCGTCCTTCTTCTCCACGAGGAACGCTGCCGCGTCGTTCTTCATGGTGCTGTCGCGCAACGCCTGATCCTTCGCCTTCCACTTGGCGTCGAGGTCGTTGATGTCGGTCTGCATGAGGCGGGCATGCTTCTTGTTCGACTCGATGATGGCCGCGATGATCACCGGATTGTTGAGCCAGGGCTCGACGTTCTTCTGCACATAGGCGGTCACCGGCTTGACGTGGGGTGCCTCGTCCTGCGCGAAACTCGGTGCGACACTCACCAGCGTCATCGCCGCGGCGACCGCGGCGATCTGGGTACGGATGTTCATGGCGTTTCCTCCTCAGGACGGTCTTTTCGCCGTCCGAGCGCAACGTAACATGAAGTATCAACTAATAGGCAATAGGTATTATGCGCTGCAAAGCAGCATGGAAGGTGGATAACGCTTCGCATATGCGAAATATTTTTAAATGATCATGTATTGATTATGTTTACAGTCATTTATGCGCTCCGCATCCCTAATGTATTCCAGAACATGAACCGGGACAGCGGGGCGGGTGGTGTCGTCATCGCCAAAATAACTGACGCATGGCATGTACAGTGGTGGCATGCCACCGAGAATAGTGGAATTGCCGCGCGGGGCTTTGGCCAAGTCGTTGGAATGCCAAATTCCATATCCGATGTGCCATATTCTTCATGGCAATCTTCCAGTGCATTTCACTGAAAGGTGTGTCCAAAGCGTCATCGGCGTGGTGTAAGGTGATTCATGTCAAAGCAGAATTCGCATTGACAGTGTCATTTCGGCGCCAGAAGCGGCGAACCGCAGAAACGGAACATCGGCAGGGCCAGTGCCAACAGGAGATTCCGCGCCATGACCACGACACTCACCGAGACGTTCACATCCCCTCTCGTGCTGCGCATCGGCAGCGAGGATATTGAGATCACATCGCTCGACGGTGCTGTCGACCTGATCCGGTCGCTGCGCCACGACCATCTCGGTCGTTATGCCGAGATGCTGCTCACGCAGATGGAATCTGCGCGCACGACCCCGCAGAAGGCCGAGGCCTGGGTTGCGTTCAAGACCTGGTCGGCGGCGTGCGGCCTGCAGCCTCATAATCCGGGCTGGCGCCACGCGGCCTGAGCCGTTTTCTGAACGCACAGCCGGGCAGGGGGTAACCCCACACCCGGCGCGCGGCAGGATGAAGTTTGACAACGACTTTCGACTGCGCCTTGAGAATGCCTTGGCGACGGACTTAGCTCCGCGCCAGTTGCCCCGTGGGGCAGGGTTCGAGGCGTTGGCGACACGGTGACACGACAGAGACGTACTTCTTTTCCGCTGACCAGACCTTTCGGGGCTCGGCCCGTGCTGGCAGCGCTGATTCTGACCGGGCTTTCAGTCACGCTTCCGACCGGCGGCGCGACGGCTCAAGCCAGAATCACCCAGAACGGCAGTTCACCGGCCCCGGCGATCGTTCCACCAGCGCCGCCTCCGCCGCTGGTGCTGCTGCTGGACGGGCTCGGCGTCTATGTCGAAAGCGACTACATCGGGCTTTCGGCCCTGGCGCGGCCGCTGCGCCAGCAGGGTTTCCGCACCCGCACCGATTCTCACCTGATGACGAAGACGCAGGGGCTGGTGCCGGACGTCATCATCGGTCATTCGATGGGGGGCGATATGGCGCTGCGCTACGCGCGCAAGCTTGTCGCCGCCGGGCAGCCCGCGCCGTTCATCATCACCATCGACGCGGCCCCGGCGCCGCCGGCCTGCCCGGTGCCGAACTGCATCAACATCCACGGCCCGGGCTTTGCCAATGTGCGCGGCGCGCTCAACATCGATGCCTGGGCGTCGGGTGCCAAGTTCGTCACCCATGCCCAGCTGCCGACCAATCCCGTGGTCGAATCGATCATCCTCGATCAGACATCGGCCTATCTGAAAAAACGAGCCGAGCGCCTCGCGCCGCCGCCGTCAGCGGAAGAGCCGGCTGCCGCGGCGTCGGCACCCGCGCCAGCGCGCCCGGCACCGCCGCCCGCATCGCCTCCCGCGGCCGCGACGGCCCCGAGCGGCTGGCAGAAGCCGGCTTGGAAGCTGCCCAGCTGGACATCCCCGAACTGGAACATCCCCGGCCGTGAGCCGGATGACGGCTAGCGCCCGCCCGTCAGCCATTCACGCCTTCGAACCGCACGTCTAAACGACCCCGACGGAACCCGCGCGACAGAACCGACTTGCCAAACGCGCCGAGTTTGGAAACAAGGGCGCACCTGCCGAACGTCCGGCAGGGAAGGGGGGCCGCATGTGCTTGCCGCCCGTGCGGGAATGGAGAAACGTAAGAGCCGAAGATCGGCAGCCGGAATTTGGCCCGGGATCACCCAAAGGCCGCCGGCAAGCTGCGATCCCGGCTTCGGCAAGGAAGAGTGTCCGAGTGGTTTAAGGAACTGGTCTTGAAAACCAGCGACGGTGCAAGCCGTCCGTGGGTTCGAATCCCACCTCTTCCGCCAATTCTCACCGCACTGAAGCGCACCGGCCTGCATCAAAGCGAAGATAATCGTTGGGATTGCTGGGGCCTTCTCTGCACTGAGGTGCAGCCAAGCGCGCCATTCTGCATTACAATGAAGCGAGGTTCGGTAGGGCCCGCATTAGGGCCGGGGATTCGCCATGGCACGGGCCCTAGATCGGCTGTCCGCTCGCTTCGTCGCGACATGCACCAAACCTGGCCGGCACGCGGACGGCGGCGGGCTCTATCTCGCCATCGCCCCGAATGGATCGCGCAAGCGGTGGACATTTTTCTACAAGCGCGCCGGGAAACAGAGGGAGATGGGCTTGGGCCCGGCCTCGTCCGTTTCGCTCGCGGAAGCGCGGCGGAAGGCTGATGCGGCTCGCCGCCTGCTTGCCGATGGGATTGACCCGCTGGAGGCAAAGCGTGCGGCGGAAAAGCCGTCGTCGGTGCCGACCTTCGGCGACGCCGCCGACGCGCATATCGCCGCGATGGCGCCGAGCTGGCGCAACAGCAAACACGAAGCACAGTGGCGCATGACGCTCTCCCGCGTGCGCGACGGCGATGGGAGGCTGACTGCGGACGGGTATTCCACCTCGCTGCGCGATAAGCCCGTCGATCATATAGACACCGCCGCCGTGTTGGCGGTGTTATCCGCTATCTGGAACGACAAACCAGAGACGGCGGCCCGCCTGCGCGGGCGCATCGAGGCTGTGCTAGACGCGGCGACAGCGGCAGGGCACCGCGCCGGGCCGAATCCCGCAAGGTGGAAAGGCCACCTTTCCGTCATACTGCCCAAGCCGAAGAAGTTGGCGCGTGGGCATCATCCGGCGATGCCATGGGCGCAGTTGCCGGCATTCGTCGGCAAGCTCCGGCTGGTGCGCGGCATGGGCGCGCTGGCGCTCGAATTCCTCGTATTGACCGCCGCGCGCTCCGGCGAGGTGCGGGAGGCGCGTTGGCGGGAGATTGACCTCGCGCGGGAGCTATGGACGGTCCCGGCCGAACGAATGAAGGCGGGCCGCGAGCATCGCGTGCCGCTCACCAGCCGGGCGGTAGAGATCCTGCATATAGTCGCGCAACTGCGACCGGCGGGGGACAACGGCGACGCGCTGGTTTTCCCGTCGTCCAAGCACTCCCGCCCGCTGAGCGACATGACGTTGACCGCGGTGCTGCGCCGGCATGCAGGCGGAGAATTCACGGCACACGGCTTCCGCTCCAGCTTCCGCGATTGGGTTGGCGATGCCACCGCCTTTCCTCGCGAGGTCGCCGAGGCTGCGCTCGCGCATCTCTCCGGGGACGCCGTAGAGCGCGCGTACCGCCGCGGCGATGCGCTGGAGAAGCGGCGCGAGATGATGGCGGCGTGGGCGAAGTTCGTCACCGCGCCCCCGGCGCGGTCTGGCAATGAAACTCCCAAACAGACGGAGGCCGCAGGCACATGAGCGCCTACTTCACGGCCAGCGAGGCGATCCGGGTTGCGAATGAACGCGGCATGTCAGAGGAGCAGGCACGGCAGGACATCATTCGGGCCCTGAAGTTCAGCTCCCGGCCTTCAGGCGGCAGGCGCCCGGATTTCATCATCCGCTTCGCGGTTCCCGTTCGATCCGACCGTTGGGGCAGTTGGGCGGCTGGTCCGGTCATCGACTGGGAGCGCTCCACCCTTCTGGCATATCCGCATCTCAATCACGGGTGGGAGAGCTTCAGCACCCATGCGCGCGCGAAGCCGCTGGAATTCGTCATCCTCCAAGCCTCGATAGATTGGCTGTGGCCGGCGTCGTCGGCCGTCGCGCCGGTTGCCGTCTCGGCCCTCCGCACCCGAGGCAAGAGCTATGCGAATGACCACGCCCTTGCCATCGAAGGGCTGGAGATGGTGCGCAACGGCACCGTTTCGAACAAACATCAGGCAGCCCGACAACAAGCTCAAAAAGCGGGGGGCGCTTCCGAGGATGCAGCCGTCCGGCGGCTGCTTCGTGAAATGAGGAAAATCGAGGAGGGCCGCGACTGAAGGGGCGGATGTCGCAATATGTCGTAAAATGTCGCAATAAGTACAATGACTTAAGTGGATTGCGCCGGCAGTTTTCAAATCATTCGAGCGCCCCCGCTCATGATTGGAGACACCGACATGGAGCCGAACGCGATCTCCGAGAAACGCAGCTTTCGCCCCGCGGAAGTCGCGCAACGAAACGGCATTAGCGAGAGAACAGTTTATAGCCTGATCGCCGCCGGCGCGCTGCAGGCGGTGAAGTTGGGCCGCGCCACACTCATCACCGTCGAGGCGGAAACCGCGTGGCTCGAAAGCCTGCCGGCCCGCAACGGCAAGGTCGCGTGAGGGGTGGCGCAGATGACCGCCCCCGCGCTCCCCGCCGACGTGGCGACGATCCGCAAGAACGCTCGCGAATGCCTCGCCGTGCGCCTGTGCGAGTACGAAGGACGCCCATACTTAGATCTTCGCCTGATCGACGCGGCATCCGGTCCCCGCCCGCAATTCACGAAGCGAGGCGTTACGCTCCGTCCCTCCCTCATCGGCGACCTGATTGCCGCACTTCAAGCGGCGCAGGAGCGAGCGCGCGAGCTTGGCCTGCTCGACGGGGAGGGCGCCCGATGACAGCGCCGCTCACCGAACCGTTGTGGGTCGACAGCATGGGCAAAGGTCGCCCCCTCCGGTTCTTCGCTCCTCCCAACGATGTCGCGGGCGCTTTCCCCTACGTCGCTGCCGCCGACGTGATCGGGATCATTAGCCCTCGCCCGGCGACCTTCGCCGGTTACGTTCGTGCCATCGCTGGGGAGCCGGAGGTGCATACGGTTTCGGTCGACACTGACACCGGGCCGGTTCTCTTGATCCCACATCCCCACGCGAGGGCACTGCTGACCGTGAGCGTCGAGGACGGCGCGCCGCTCGAACACGAGCTGGCGGGCTATCTGCGCGCCGTCGAGAACGCTCTGGTTGCGTACCTTTCACCGATGACCGAACGCGCCCGTGACGCATGGCTTGCGGCGGTGCTGACCGCGGAGATGGCGCGATGATGCCCGACCTCACGAATTTGACAGTCGAGATGACGAAGGCGCTGGCCGCGCTGGATCGGCGACCACCGGATCCTGAGCTTTCCTGGCTCCCGCTGCCCCTGCCCAGCCGCGAGGAGCTCGAAATGCTGCGCTCGAACGGCGCGACGGAATGGGCGCTGCGCGAGGTGAAGGCTTGGCCGGTGGTGTTCTCGCCGACGGGATTTTTCCGCCTGGCCCGTCACGACGGCGAGGGTGAACCGGCCTTTGTGACGCTCGTTCGCGACGTTTGGGAAGTCGGCATCGACCTTGTGGCGTGGTCCACCCGAGAGCCGTGCCGCATTGCGCGACGAGACGGTGCGGCCGCCACGCTGGGTGAGGGGATGATCGCGAACCGGGCCACCTTCGCCTCCGGCCGGCCCGTGCGCGTGTTCCGCGACGCCCTCAGCTGGTTGCGACACGATCGCAACGGGCTGGTTATCGTCGATCCGGTCGGCGCCGCGCTCAGGCTTGCCGACGCTCCGCGCATCCTGGCTGAGAATCCGGCGCATGCCCGTGAACTTGCCGCACGGCTTTCTCCCCATGTCGCCGTCGAGCGCATCCTCGCGCCCCGGGCCGCTGAGAGGGCTGCCTGAATGGACGTGCGGGGCGACTACATCACAGCGGCCCAAATACTCGAGGACGACCACTTGCGGGCTCGCCCGCCGGCAGGACCTCGCTCCTCGCTCCGCTTGATCGATCCGCGTAGCTGGGCCGACAAGCCGGTCCCGGAGCGCAAATGGATCGTCCCGGAGCTGGTGCCTCTGCGCAACGTCACGCTGCTCTCCGGCGACGGCGCCCTCGGCAAGACCCTGCTCATGCTGCAGCTCATGGCCGCTGTGTCGCGCGGCGAGCGTTGGGTCGGGGCCGACGTTGAGCCCTGTCGAGCCTTCGGGTTTCTGTGTGAGGACGACGCCGACGAACTGCAGCGCCGCTGGACCGACATCGCCGCCGAGATGCAATGCGGACTCGATGAGATCGGTGGCGTGACGCTGGTGAGCCGCGCGGAGGAAGAAGACAATGCTCTGATGTCCTTCAACCGGGTCACGGACAAAGGCGAAGCGACGCCGCTTTTCCGGGCGACAGAGGAGGCGGTGCTCGACAGCGGTGCCCGGCTGGCGGTGTTCGACAGCGTACACAACATATTCACCGGCAACGAGAACTCGCGCCCGCAAGTCCAGCAATTCGTCAGCATGTTCCGCGGCCTCGCGGTACGCATGAACGGCGCCGTCATCCTTGCCGGGCATCCGTCGCAGGCGGGCCTAGCGTCGGGCAGCGGCACCTCGGGTTCGACGGCATGGAACAATGCGGTGCGCAGCCGGCTCTACCTCAGTCGGCCCGAGGCCGCCGGCGAGGATGGCGGGGAGGCGGATCGCGACCTCCGCGCGCTTTCCTCCAAGAAGTCGAATTATGGCCCTGGCGGCAACGAGATGATCCTGCGCTGGCGCAATGGTGTGTTCGTCCGCGAACTACCCGAATCGCCCCTGTCCAAGAATGCCCGCGCAACCGCTGCCGACGCCGCGTTCCTGGCGTGCATCGATATGGCGCTGGCACAGGGCCGTCCGGCCAGCGACGCTCCGCAGTCGCCGCGGTTCGCGCCCCGGTTCTTCCGCTCTCTGCCGCCTGCGAGGGGGGTCCGTGAGAAGGAGCTAAGAGCCGCCATGGAGCGCCTGTTCGCCTCCGGCGCCGTGGTCGTTGGCAAGGTCAAGGGCCCCGATAGGCACGACGTGAAGGCCATCATCCGGGGGGCAAAATGAGTGCGGGAAGTTGCGGGAAGTTCTCCGCTAAGTCCTTGAAATCGTTGCGGGCGGGATGTCGCGGAAACTGCGGGAACTCGACCGCTAAGTTATTGTTATTGCTGCGGGAAGTCTGCGGGCGGGAAGTCGCTATATATACTATGTATATATATCCCCCCCCTCTTTTGGGGCGGGGAGGAATATGCGTAGACGGCGATAACCCTCCTGCTGGCGACCTCAGCGTTACGCGCAGGAGGTCGTCATGAGCGAACATCAGAGCGACATCACCGTGCCGAAAGGACGTCGTCCACCGGCGAAGAAGCCCCGCATCTCAGCCCGTATGCGTCGCGCCGTTGATGCGCTCATCTCCGGCGAAGCTCCGACGCAGAAAGCGGCGGCAGAATTGGCCGGGCTGTCCCGCGAGCATTTCAATCGCGAGATGCAAAAGCCTCACTTGCGGGCCTTAGTCATCCAGCGGACCGGCGAAATGTTTTCTACACTGCTGCCTAAGGCGTTCCAGGCGCTGGTCCAAGTGCTCGGCGGCGACAACCGGGCGGCGCAGCTCCAGGGCGCTCTCACCGTGCTTCGGCAGTTCGGCATCGTGTCGCAGGACACCGCCGCTGTCAGCGTGTCGCTGAATGCGCCTGGCTACGTGATCGACCTGTCCGGATGCGGTGGCGATGGCAGCCGGGCGCGCGTCATCGACGGCGAGCTGGTGCAGCCAGCCGACGATCAGCGGCAAGACGGCGGCGACGGGGGCGACGAGTGATGGCGGGCGCAGCGTCAGGCCGCGGCGGCCATCTCCGCCCGGATGCGCTGGACGGTGCCGGTTCCGACGCCGAGCCGGCGTGCGATCTTGTGCATGCCCTCACCGCCGACGGCGAGCGCATCGCGGATCGCGCGTTCGGTCTTCGCGTCGGTCTTCGGCCTGCCGAGCGACTTTCCCTGGGCGACGGCGCGCGCCAGCCCGGCCTTGGTGCGATCCCGGATCATCGACCGTTCGAACTCCGCGAACACGCCGAGCAACTGGAACAGCGCCTTACCCGCCGGCGTGGTGGTGTCGATCCCCTGCTGTTGCAGGAAAAGGTCGACCTTGAGCGCGTGCAGGTCGGCGAGGAACCCGACAAGATCCTGAAGCGAACGACCCAGGCGGTCGACCGACCAGGACATAACCACATCGAAGCGCCGGCGGGCCGCGTCCTTGCACAGCTTGTCGAAAGCCGGCCGCTTGTCGCGACCTTTGGCGCCGCTGATGCCGTGGTCGGCGTAGACCTCCACGATGTCCCAGCCGGCGCGCGCTGCCACATCGCGCAGCTCGCGCTCTTGGTTCGCGACGGTCTGTTCGTCGGTGGACACGCGGACGTAGATCGCAGCGCGGCGCATGGTGAAGTCCTCCCGTTGACGTCGTCACCATAGCGTCGGACCGTACAGAATAAGACTGTTTTCTGTACGGTGATATGTCGAACCGCAAGCCGTTGGAAACACACGAACCCCATGTGACGTTTTCGGCGGCGTTTTCTGTACAGCACGACCAGTGCGTTGCCGCCTCTCGCGAAGGTGGCACATCCTCCCGCTATCAGCTTCACGTCGCCTGCCAGGCGGCACGCGATCTCGGCACCCGATCTCCTTCGGCGTTCCGGCGATCGTCTCATTCGATCCCCGTTATCGCGTCGGGCCTGGCAGGCCGGACCGTCGAAGGAGCCCTTCAATGATCGACAACCCGGCCCGCAAGTCCGATCGCGCCATGCCGCCCCAGGCTGCCAATCGCTCGGCCGCGCACCCCCCGGGGCACCCCTTGTTTCGAGCGAGACCCCAGCCGAGCCCGGGGGGGGTAAAAATGGGCATCGACGCCCTGGGTGGGCCTTCGCCCCTCGACAATTCTGAAAATATCCCGAGCCCCTGCGCCGCATCGCTCGATCCTCGCGTCCAGGCGGTGCGCGAGAAGTTCCGCGATGATCTTGCGACGCTCGATGCCCGACGCGCAGCGCGGGACGCCAAACTGGCGCCACCACCGGTGGACGAGCGGGCCGTCGCTATCATGCGCGAGAACGCGAGGCTCCTCGACTTCCTTCTTGAGGTCGCCATTTCCCCGGCCCATCCGTCGGACCAACTGGCGCTCGCTCTCTGGCAGGTGCTCGATCTTGTGACGAACGACTTGCCAGTGGAGGCTTTCGTCCGCATGACGCTTCGTGACCACATCGCTCGACAGGAAGCCGCTTTGCTTGCGGACGTTGAGCCTGAGGGGCGCGGCTGAGATGGCGGGCACCGGGCTTCCGATCCCCCAGACCGGCGTTCTGGCGCAGTCGCCGGGCGTGATCGATGGCGACCGCTTCTCGGCGGCCGGGTCGTGGCTGCAGATGGCGCGGGCCGGTGAGCGGCTGGCCGCCATTGGGGCGGACATGCACGAGCGCGAGGCGCAGCTTCGCAAGGCCGGCGCGCTGGCGGATCAGGAGAACGCCATCCGCGCCAAAGCGACGGAACTCGGCGCAAAATTCCGGGACGACCCCGTTGGCTTTCAGGCCGCGTGGAAGGGATATTCCGACGGCGTGCTCGGCAGCGCACCGCGCGATCTGGTGTATACGGCAAAGAGGGCGCTGGGCTCGTTCGGCGACGCGGAGTTCGGCCGCGCGCTCAACCACCGCTTCAGCCTCGATCGGGCCTCGACGGCCGAGACAATCGACGTCACCATTGCCAGTTCGACCGCGGACCTGTCGGCGCTGGGCATGCGCGGTGAACTCGGGAGCGAGGCGGGCAAGCAGGGGTTTGCGAAGCTGCGTGCCGTGCTCGACAGCGCAGTGTCAGGCGGGCTTATGACCCGCGAGAAGGCCGATTACCGATACAATGCCGCGCTGGGTGATGCGCAGGCCGAGGCGACGCTTTTCGTTGCGCAGAAGGCCTATGCGGCTCACCGTGCAGAGGGGGGCGACGCGCTCGGGGCGGCGCTCGAGGTGGTCGATCGCGACATCATCAATAATCCCGACATCCCCCTCTCGGCAGCAGAGCGGCGAGCCTATGCCAGCAAGATCAAATCGGAACTCTCGGCCGAGGAGGCCGCCCGCCGGCAGGACCTTGCCCTTGCCCGGCAAGCCGCGCGCGAGGCGCAGAACGCGATGGTCGGCGGCGTCAGGGTAGCACCCGACACCATCGACAGCCTGACGGACCAGCTCCGGGCAGCAGGCGACCAGGCCGGCGCAGCGCGGCTGAACGCGGCGGCGCTGCGTGCGGACCGGCTACGCGATTTCGGCCGGTTGCCAATCGGTGAGCAGGCGGCCGCTCTTCAGGAAACGCTGGGAAGTGCCGCAGTACAGACCGCGACAGTTTTCCTGCGCGAATCCGATCTTGGCCTCACCCCCGAGCAGGTCGCCGGCATCATCGGCAATCTCGTTCACGAATCCCGGCTGAACACGCGGGCCCGCAATCGGAATGACGGGCGGGATGGCTCCGATAGCATCGGGATCGCCCAATGGAACGGCGATCGCGCGCGGGCGCTCGTGGCCTATGCGAACCGGACTGGCGGCAACGCCAGTGACCTGCGGACGCAGCTCGGTTTCGTGGTCGAGGAGTTGAAGACGAACGAAGCCGGCGCGCTCGCGGCACTGAGGAGCTCGAAGACGGTCGAAGAGGCGACCGCTGCCTTCGCCGGCTACGAGCGGCCACAGGGATGGTCCGCCGCCAATCCGCGCGGCGCGCACGGCTGGGAAAACCGCCTTAAGCAGGCGCAAGCCGTTGCCGGCGCGCCCGATCTGCCGCTCGCGCGCGGGATGCAGGACGAGCTGGGCAAATCCGTCGATCGTTAATGGACAAGAATTCGTAGCGACCTCGACGCCGGCATTCGTCCGGACCCCTCGGCGCTGTCCGATCTTATCGGCGCGGCGCGGTTGGCCGGTGATGAGAACGTGCTCGAAGACCTCGGTGATCGGCTGGCTCGACACGACCTAAGCCGCGAGCTCGGCCAGTCCAGCCTGACCGAGCAGGATGCAGCGGTCTCGACCCTGCAGCAGGCCGGTAGCGCGGGCTTGCTCTCGCCTGGCCAGTCGGCATGGATCAAGGACGCGACGGAGGTCCGCGACTCGACGATCTCCGGGCTCGAGCGTGATCCCGTCGCGCTTGTGGCCCAGCGGTTTCCCGAACGGTTCAAGGCGCCCGCGCCACTGGATATAACGGACCGCGCGAAGTTCCAGGACGCCCTGCGCCAACGCGCCGCGATGGTGCAGTTCGGGGCTCAGTTGTACGGCACGCGGCCACTGTCCGTCCTTGGGCCGGGTGACCTCGCCGCGGTGCAGTCCGTGCTCGATGGGCCTGATCCGACTGCAAAGGTCCGGCTTGCCGCCGACTTGACGCAGGCGCTGCCCGAAGGCGTGCGCATGTCGACATGGGCGGCGCTGGGGCAGAAGGGGCCGGCCGCCGCGCTGACCAGCTTTGCCGGCGGGCTGATGCCTGCCGACCCGGACGTTGCCGCCGAGCCACGCTATGCGCCAAAAGCGGGCACCGAGGGCGAGGCATTCCGCGAGGGTCTCGACAAAGCGCTGCCGGCCACGGCCTTCGGCTCGAACAGCCGCACCGGCGAGACGGGACCTTACGCCGTGCTGCGCGAGGCAGTTCGCGCCCGCTACGCCGACCTGTCCGCGACGGTGGGCGACACGACAGGCCGGCTCGACGAGAACCGGCTGCAGCGCGCCGTCGAAGACATCAGCGGCGGCGTTCTTTCACACAGCGGTAGCCCACTGATCGCGCCCGAGCGGGGCATGTCGCAACGCGACTTCGACGGCATCCTGTCTGGCATCACCGAGGCCGATCTCGCCGGCGTCTCCACGCTGTCGGGTTCGGCGGTGACGCCGGAGTACCTCCGAAACTCGGCTTCGCTGGAGACGATCGGCCAGGGGCGCTATTTCGTCCGGCTCAATCGGGATCCGGCCCGGCCGTCCTACGCGGTCCGTGACGGTCAGCCCTTCATGCTCGACCTGCGCGACCGCCAGCCTGCGCCTGTCGTCGCGCCTCGCGGCGTCTATGGGGGCCAGCGCTTTGGCGACTTCTGGACGGGGGGCGCCCGATGACGCTCGACGTCTTCGCCGGCAGCACCGCCGCCGATATCGCCTTCGCCCGCCAGCATCTCGCTCAGGACCTTCCGGCGACGTTCTCGGAAAGCTTCGAGGCTGCATGGCGCGCCGGGATCGAGTTCGGCAACTCGGATGCTCAGAGCCGGGCACGGATGGAGGGGGTGCAAGAGTTCGTGGACCGTATCCGCCAGCGCAGCGGGGTGACGCTGGTGAATCCGGCCCTCAACGGCGGTGCTGCGGCGCTGGAGCAGATGAACGCCCAGATTGCCCAACTCGCCCCGAAGTTTCCGGACCTGGGGCTGAAGCCCCTCACCGACGCTGATCTCGACGAAATGGGGCTTGCCCGCAGCCGCGCGGCGCGGGAAGCGCAGCAGCGCATGGCCGGCCGCGAGCAGACCTGGGGCTCGACTGCTGGCAATGTACTGGGCAGCGTAGCCGCTGGCGCGCTGGATCCTGTCAACCTCATCACGGTGCCGCTTGCCGCGCCGATGTCGCTAGGAATCCTCGGCACCGCGCTCGCAACCGCAGGGATCACCGGCGGCACGCAGCTTGGCATTGAGGCGATCACTTCGGCGTACAAGGAGCGGGTTGCCCCAGGCTACGGTGCGTCCGGCGAGCCACTGAAGAATATAGGGCACGCCGCCCTTGCCGGCGGCGTGCTCGGCGGAGGTGCAAAGGCGCTCGGGGCAGTTTGGACGCGCGTGCAGACGGGCGCCTGGCCGCGCTCGATCCGCGACGCCGGCAACGTGGTCGCGTCCGAAGGCCAGGTCGGAGACACCAATGTGTTGCCCGGCATCGAGGGCGAAGTCGCGCACCGCACGGCGCTGCAGACGGCCATCGACGCGCTGGTTACGGGCCGTCCGGTGGACGTCAGCGAGACGGTCACGCCGAACCTGCTGCGCGGCTATGAAGCGCGCCTTGCACCCGTCATGGAAGCCCGCGCGGCCGCCCGTGGGGCGCAGGAATCGGTTGCGGCAATCGAGCGCGAGGGCGCCCGCCTGCCGGGCACTGTCGAGCGCCTGAGCGAGGTTCAGCTTGCCGATATCCGAGCGACCGCCCAGGCGGCGCGGGACGAACTCGGCGCGACCCGTCAGTCCCTCGACACCGACGCCACCAGCCTGACGGCGCGCCGCGCGGCTCTCACTGGCCGCGACACCGAAGTGCAGGCGCTGCGCGAAGAGGTGGACGGCCTGCGCGCTGATCTGGAGCGGTCCCGCGCCCGCCTCGCTGAGGCGCGGCCGCCGACCGATCCGGAGACGCAGGCTCGTCTCGATGCCATTGAGGGCGACCTTACCGCCGCCAGCTTGCCCGCCGAGCGGCGCGTGGCGCTGGAGAGCGAGCGCCTTACCATCCTCGACACGATCGCCGCCACCGCGCCCGTCGATGCCCGTCTTGCCGGCTCACTGCGGCAGGAGATCAAAGCACTGGAACGGGCGCTGCGCTCGCGCGAGAACGCGCTCGACACCGCCGGCCGCCGCCTGTCCCGAGAGCGCGCGAAACTGGACCGCGCCGACGCAGAACTGCCGGCCCGTCGCACCGCCGCAGAGACCCGCGCCGCGAGCCGGGAAGCCAGCGCCGGGACCGAGCTGCGCCGCGCCGTGTCCCGCTTGGCGCAGGAAGGCTATGGCATCCGTCTCGCTCGCGATGATGCCCAGGCGATCGCGGATCGGATTATGACCGCGGCGCCGGACGAGGTGGACGCTCGCCTGCGCGAGCTGACGGAATTGCTGGTGGATCGCCGGCTGGAGGCGCAGCGCGCGCAGCCTATCGCCGAACCGTCGCCCGGCCGAGCGAACCCGGTTGGCGAGCAGCGTGCCCGCGTTGCGTATCATGTCGAGGAAACCCGGAAGCGTGTGCAGAGCCTTGCCCGCGAGGTCGGGTACGAGATGCCGAAGGACGATGCCGCCGCCATCGCCGCGGCCATCGTGCGCGCCTCGACCGATGACGAAGCCGGCGCGATCCTCGATGAATTGCTGCTGCGCCCGCGCACGATGGCCGCAACGCTGCCGGGAACGGAAGCCGCGCGGCTGGAAGGCAGCCTGCGCGCCGGAGGTAGGACTGAGAGCCCCGGCGGTCTCCAAGCGGGCTCACACAGCTCCCCCGCCTCGCAGGCCGGCAGCACTGTAGCCGGCGAGCCGCGCCACGAACAGATTGCGGCTCTTTCTGATGAGTTGACGCCTGCGAAGATCGCCGCCGCTCGCGCCGCGTCCACAACCGATGACGTGGTGGCGAATGACTTCGACAAGCTTCGAATGATGGGTGACCGGCAGGTGCCTGTCGGCGAGCGGCTGAATGAGCGGGGCGAGCTCGAGCCGGTCATGCGTTCGGTCGACGATCTCCTCGACGAAGCCGAGGCCCGCCTCGCCGCCGCGCGCGAGATCTCGGCGTGCGCCATGCCCAAGCCGGAGATGCCCTGATGAGCATTGCGGATTGCGTCGCCAAGCTGGTCGCGACCGGCATCGTCTCCAAGGATATCGGCGAGGAGGCGATGGGGCTCTATGAGCGCTCGCGCGGAGAGTTCGGCCGAACGATGGGCCCGGCGCAGGCCGATGCCGCGGCTGCTCTTGCCACCGCCAAGGCCGTTGAGGCCGGCGCCCGGAAGCTGCGGAACGACACCGCTAAGCAGGCCATAGCCTGGGCGAATGCCGAGCGGCGCGTGCTGGAGCACCCGAAGGGCCGGGCCGCTGGCCTGATGGCTATGCTGACCCGCGACCTTTGGGAGACCGGCGGCGAGAATGTCGCCACCAAGGCCGAAGTGGTCAGCGCCCAATTGTTCCGACGCTTCGACGACGCGCTGCGCAAGCTGGCTCCCGGCATCCTCGGACAGTCCGGGCAGCAGATCGCCAGCGTCCGGAACATGGTGCGCGAGGTGTTCGGCGTCGACACCGCCGATCAGGTCGCCAAGGCGGCCGCCCGCGGCTGGACGGTGGCGACGAAGGAGGCCGTCGACCGTGTGACCGCCGCGGGGCGGAACATGCCCGTGAATGAGAACTGGAGGCTTCCTCAACTATGGGACAGCCTGCGTGTCCGCCGGTTCAGCCAGGAGGAGTTCGCCCGGGCGTTCAAGGCCGAGGTTGAGCGCGGCGGCCTCACCCTTTGGGATCGCGACACCGGCAGACCGGCAGCGGCGGGCCGCACCGACTTCGTACTGGAGCGAGCCTATCGGGACATCACCATCGGCGACAGCAGCTCGAAAGCTTTCGCGCCGGAGCAGCGCACTTTTCAGTTCACCGATGGCGAGGCCGGTGCCGAGGCGTGGCTGCGGCTTAGCGATCAGTTCGGCAGCGGCGAGAACATCCTCGGAATGCTGACCAGCCACCTTCAGCGGATGTCGACCGAGATCGCCCTTGCTGAGGTCGTCGGGCCGAACCATGGGGCGATCATGCGCGCCGCCCTGCCTCTGCTTCGCGAAGAGGAGGCAGGCCTCTCGCGACTTCAGCGGATGAATCCGGTTCGGATGCTCGAAAGCCGTGCCGTCGCCGAGCGGACCTATGACGTGCTCACCGGACGCGCGAACGCGGTCGACGGGCCGCTGATGCAGGGACTTTTTGGCGGGCTGCGCAGCATCAACGTGGCGGCGAAGCTCGGCGGGGCGGTCATTTCCGCCGTGCCGGGCGACAGCGTCACTGCGGCGCTCGCCGCCTCTCACGTCGGCATGGCGCCGGGCCGGATCCTCAGCGGCGCGCTGCGCGAGATTGCCGGTGGCGCGGATAGCGAGGTGCTCGCGGCGCGGCTCAATCTGACGGCGCACGCGGCGATTGACTTCGCCCACGGCTTCACCCGCTTCACCGATGAGGTTGCCGGGCCGCAGGTGCTGCGCGCCATGGCGAATGTCGTGATCCGGGCGCAAGGCCTCGCCTATTGGACCGACCTGATGAAGCGCACTTTCAGCATGGAGTTCCTCGGCCATCTTGCCGACCACGCCGGCCATTCGCTGGACGAGCTCGCAGAGGTCAACCGACCGCTCGCCAACTTCCTCGATCGGCACCAGATCAGCGCCGCTGAATGGGACGCGATGCGCGCAGGCAAGGGGCTAGTGGTCGAGGGCGCCACCTTCCTCGACATCGAGGCCATCGCCGACCGGGCGCTCGCGGAGAAGCTTCTCGGCGCGATCATCGAAGAACGGGCCTTTGCCGTGCTGGAGCCGGACGCCCGCATCAGGGCGGTGATGACCGGCGGCACGACGGCGGGGACATTCTGGGGCGAAATGGTCCGCAGCGCGACCATGTTCAAAAGCTTCTCGGTGACGATGATCGCGACCCACCTCATGCGCATCGCAACGCAGGGGCCGATCGAAACGCGCTTTTGGAACGGCGCCGCATTCGTCCTGTTCAACCTCTTCGCCGGCGCTGCGGCCATCCAGGCCAAGAGCCTGCTGGCCGGCAGGGAGCCGGAGAGCATGGGCTCCGCAGCCTTCTGGGCGCGCTCGGGCCTCCAGTCGGGCTCTCTGGGTGTGTATGGCGATCTCATCAACGCCAGCAGTTCTCGCACCGGCCGCAGCTTCGTCTCGGATTTGGCAGGCCCGGTGATCGGCGTCGCCGAGGATGTGGCCCGGCTGTCTTCGGTGCAGCTGCGGCGCCTGATGGAGGGCGCCGATACGACCTTCGGCGCCGAGGTCGTGCGCACGCTGCGGCGCTACGATCCGGGCACCTGGTACACGCGGCTTGCCGTGGACCGGGTGCTGTTCGATCAGTTGCAAACCCTTGTCGATCCGGACTACCGAGTCAGCTTCCGCCGGCAGGAGCGGGCCGCGCGGCGCGATTACGAGCAGTCATTCTGGTGGGCGCCGGGGGATGTCATCCCGCGAGGCGCGCGATGACGCGCATGAATTGGGATCGCCTCCGCCGTCCGGGCCGGACCTATGTCGAGGATAGCCCATATCGTCCGTGGAGCGAGATGGAGCTGCTCCGCAGCCGTGTGCAGCGCAAACCCCAAACGTCGACACCGGTGGCCGCCACCGGCCCGATGACGCTGGCCCGGCTGGTACCTCACGGCATCAATGCGCTTTCGGTGTGGTGCCCGGCCTGCAGGATCGCGCAGCACCGCGACCTCGGAACCGTTGCGCCGGAGGCGATGCAGCTCCCCCTCGACCGGCTCAGCGAGGTGGTGCGTTGTGATCGATGTGGTGATCCCACAAAGGTGTCCCCGTTCCGTTCAGAGGACATTCTGCCCAGTGCTTGATCGCACCCCGCCCGAGATGCAGGACGAGGCCAGCGGCGGCACGATCGCCGATCCAAGGCGCGCGAGTGTTTCGGACACCTATCGCGCGCTTGTGGCGCAGATCCACGCGCGCATTCGTCGCCTGGGGCTGCCCATGTGGCAGTGCGACGATCTATCCGGTCTGCAGGATGGGTACACGGCGAAACTGCTGCATCCGGATACGCCAAGCGGCCGGCAATCGCGCTGGGAGACGCTGGATCTCCTCATGGCGGCGATCTTTCCCGATGGCTACACCATCATCATCAAGCCCAACGACGGTAGTCGCGCGCAGAAGCTCAAGCCACCCAGTAACCCGACGGTCGGCGCGCGGGATCGTGCGATCCTGCAGAAATACGGCCGCCTCGGCGGACTGAAAGCCGCCGCGAACAGGCGCGCGCGACAAGCGACGGGTGACTGAAGCCGCGAAGTTCGCGCTGAGACGGTGGTGTATAATTCCATGAAGTCTCAATGATGCGGCGGTCCGGCAGGATCTTCATTGAGTTCGTTACCCCGAGCCACCCGGTCATCTGTGTGGGATTCGCACTGCATGGTTGATCGCCGCAACTCAGCAATTCGCCTATGAGCTCCTAGGGCATCGCGGTTGTATATATTGGACGTAGTCCGTTGGTCGGTATGGCCGGCGGCCTTCGCGATATCGTCAATGAGCGCACCGTTCATCCTTGCGTCCGTGATCCCGCCGGCACGGATGTCGCGGCTCCACAGTGCATCCGGGATGCCGGCGGCACGGGCGATCTCGCGGAAGGCCCGCTGATATCGCTTGGCGTCGTATGGCCTTCCCTTCGGGTCGACGATAAGCGGGCCGACCCGCTGCTCCTGCGGCACCAGCGCCATTTCCTCCGCCACCATCCTGCAGACGGACAGATCGACCTCGATCTCGACGCCGGTGGTGTTGCTGGTCTTGGTCGGCTTCCATCTCAGGATCATGTTCTGGTCGATGTCCGACCATTGAGGACCGACCCATTTGTGCCGGCCGGCGATGCGGGCGGAGGGCGTCGGATCCGCGAGCGGCACCCACTGCCCGACCACATCCCATAGCCGTTGCATCGTCTCGAACTGAAGCGCGGCGGCAAGGGCAATGCCTGGGTGGCCGTTCTCGTGCGCGGCCTTGCGGATTCCAACGATCTGCGCCCGGCTCGGGGCCATCTTCCGGGGGGCCGGGTGAGGGAACCGCATGACGCTGATGATCTCGCGCAGCTCGGCGCAGTGCTTGCGCCTGCACATGACGCCGAAGGACAGCGCGGATTTCAGCACGGCGAGGCAGGTCTGCGCCCTTGCCAGCTTGGGCGTCTCCTCGGCTCCGGCCCAACCATTGAACCAGCGCCGCACGTCCCGTCCGTCTATCGATCCGAGTTCCCGCGATCCGACGGTGTCGATGACCACTACCGCGTAGCATTCATAGGGGCGGCGGGTCGTGTGCTTGAGGCGGTGGAACGGGCTCTCTTCATCATGCAGGTAGAGGTTGATGATCGACCTCACCGTGCCGTCCTCGGGCCGCTTCATCCTTTCCCAGCCGCCATGCTGGAAGGCCATCATCTGAGCCTGCAGGCGCCCGCATTCGAAAGAGATCTTGTCCAGGTGCCCCGGGTCGTCAGGATCGTAGGGCAGGCGTTGCGTGGCGGGCCGGAAACCCTGCTTCACGGCATCGGGCCTGGCGACCCAATACGCGACCCTCTCGCCGCTTTTCCGTGACCGCCATTTCAAGCCTGGCGGCTTCGGCCTTTTTTCAGACATGACCAGTTCTCCTCGCCATCCACCGCGGAGGGGGCACCAAGAGTGCCGACACCATAGCGATGATCGAGCCACTGGCGCACGGCCGGCCAGTAGCGGCGGCCAAACACCGGATCGATGCGCGGGAAACCCTGAAGTTCAAGCGATTTGACGATCGCAGGCCAACCGTTGATCCGCTCGGCACCGAAAAGCTCGCGCGCGATCTCCGACTCGGTCGGGAATAAGGGGAGTTCCTTCAGCGGGCGGGGCATAGTGATCTCCACCGTTGATGACGGAGGGATCTTGAACCAGACCAAAACGACGACGAGAAGTCATGCCTGTGGCATGAGGGTGACCACCGGTTCACAGGAAACATCAGCCAAGCGCTCCACCTCTCGCATCAGCGCGATGAAGCATTTCGGCATCCAGTCGAGGTCATCGGACGGATTGGGGGCGAGGTCCACGAGTTCGCCGCTATCCCAGATGAGAGCCATCGCATGGGCAGCGAGCCCGCGGGCTGTCTTGGCGGGAATGGCCCGGATGGCATTGGCGACGGTGTTGGCAGCCTCAAGGGCGTCGCCATCGGTATATGGAGGGCTCGCGCCCTCGCCGTCGTCGAACATAGTCACCATCCAGGTAATATGCCGGATGCGTAGTTCCGCCTGCAGCCGGATCAGCGCGGCGTCGGGGTGCGCCTCGTCCGTTGTCTGTAGCTGCGCCGCGAGGGTGATGACCTCTTCCGGTGACAGGAATGGGCGCGCCATTAGCAGGTCGCGCGGGGTTCTGGCCATGATAACCTCCTTGGCGTCAGTTCTGGGGACGGCCGAGCAAGGTGGTAGGAGGCGTGCCGGGGGCGCCGATAGCCTGTTCGGCGTCCCGGCGGCACTCCTCGCTGTGAGCATGCGAGGCCCAGCGCGCAGCGGCCTCCAGATAGCCGATGGCCTCGCCAAGCACATCGCGGGCTGCGTCGATGTCGTCGGCCGACAAATCGCCGCCCTCATTCGCAAAGAGTGCAGCCCGTACGGTGCGGACCTGGGCGAGGCCCTGTTTGAGATCGTCATAGGCCGACTGACCGACGGGGAAATCGACAGGAAATTCTTTGGACATGGCTCCTCCTTCGCCGGTCACGCGTGCCGCGCCGGCCTGTTCATATGGTCAGGAAAATGGATCGTTCCGCCGGCTCGCTACCGGTTAGATCGGAGGGGCATACGGCGGCTTCTCGCTGCTCTCCGGATAGGAAGTGGTGATAAACACACCATTAACCATGAAGGCGTCACAGGTTTGATGTCAACCCTATGTGGTGATAAAAACACCAAATGAAGTCAGTTCAATGCCGTATGGCCCGAGCCGCGCTCAACTGGAGCACTCAAGAACTCGCTACCAGAGCGGGGGTCGGGGTGAACACCGTCAATCGTTTTGAGACAGGGCAGGACGCCCGAATGAGCAGCGTCGAGAAAATGCGGGCTACCCTCGAATCCGCCGGCGTGATCTTCATCGATCAGAACGGCAACGGTCCGGGTGTACGATTGCGGGAGCGAGAGCAGTAGATCGAACGGGGATTTGGGATGGACGGAACGGAGGATCAGACGCCTGCCTATCGCTGCCACCCGGAGGAAATGAACGCGGTGTGGGAAATGAGGATTGGCAAGAGCATAACCCTGCAGAGCCGCGCCCGCGTGACACCGGCCGGTATTCTCGCGGTCGGGATTGCTACTTCAGCGGTGCTGCTCGCGATCAGCGCAATAATTCGGGCCCGGCGCTCGTGACGTCGCCAGGGCCATTCATTACAGAGAACGGGCGCGAGTGGCCAGATTGCGGAAGGGGTCTGTGGAGCTTCAGCTACGCGCTGCGGCCCCGGTAATCCCTCACCCAGATGATTCAAAATTCACTCGACTCTGGCGAGTGCTGTGCGCAACCTAAGCGATAGGGTGGGGGAAGCGCTCAATGAAGATAATCGTTGCGGCCTGTGCCAGCGTGATGCTGGCCGGTTGTGTTACCGAGTCTGCTCAGTTCAAGCCTTCGGTCGGGCAAGAAACCCTTGTTCGCGACGGGCAACCGGCATTGGTGTCGACGAAATCGAGATCGATCGTGCTGATCCGACCGGCAAGTCGGCACATAGAGCAGGGTGCGCGTCCGATCTATATCGTCGCAGTAATGAACACTGGCGCAACGCCGGTCCTCATGTCGACCAACGACATCGCCGTCGAGCAGACTCGAAATGGCGAGGTGATCACCGATCTCAAGGTGCTCAGCTACGACGATTTGGTTCGTGAAGAAAAGAATCGTCAGATTATGCGAGCCGTCGCTGTTGGCGTTAGCTCGGCAGCGAATTCCTACTCAGCCTCCCAGGCGGGGTATTATCAAGGACGGGGCACCGTCTACACCCCGCGAGGGCCTGTCCGTTACACAGTGTCCGGTTATGACCCTGCTGCGGCTGCCCTGGCTCAGGCAAACGCGTCCGCCACGAACTCGGCGATGATCCGTGATGCGGTCGAGACGGGGCAACGGAACATGGCCACCCTTGAGCAGCAGGTTCTGAAAGACAACACGGTCATGCCCGGCGAGTGGGTGGGGGGGCAGGTGCATATCGCTCCACCCGTCAATGATCCGGACGGCAAATTTTATCGCATTCGCGTCGTGGTCGGCTCAGACGTGCACGAGATCGACATAGCTCAGGTGAAGAGCGAAGGGTGAAGCCGGCCGGCTCCATCCTGCTGATGCGTCAAGCTGGCCGGGCAATCCTGGCGCCGTGGCACCGCTTCGCCAGCGAGGTGCGCGCGAAGGTGGAGAAGTCTACGCGGTAACTGGGCTCTGACGCACTTTTGCTGACGTGCAGCACCTGGGGTACGGACTCATCCACGACCTTCGAACCATGGAGACATGTGGATTCAGACGTCGTTAGAAAACGCGACTGTAATGCTAATCCAGCTTCTGGATGACCAGCCGGGCCATGACGTGCTTGTCGGAGCCGTCGACATAGACCTGAAGATAAATGCCCCCCACGTCGCGTCCCGCCTGATGCATCAGCACGATCTGCGTATCCGCGTCGAAGGTCAGAATCGCGTCGAGCAAGCTCGGGTCCATGTTCGCCGTCGAGACTGTCCCGAGCGCCAGAGGCTCAACATCGCGGCTGGCCGAGCCCGGATGGAGCAGCATGGCGTAGCTGGCGTTGGGACGGGCCTGGGCCGAAACCCGTCCATCCGTATCCGCCTGCGCGTCGAAATAGGTCAGCACCGAAACGCCGGAGATCCGGTAGGTTCCCGCCTTCAGGGAGACAATCCCGGTTTCGGTATCAAGATGGATCGCATCGCCCATCTGGGTGATCACCCGGTTCAACGCCCGGAGATTTGCCCCCGGCTGCATCGGTTTCGTTTCCGGCGAGTGCTCTTCGTAAACGGCATAATCGGCAGCAAGCGCACCGGCAGCACCAGAACTCAGGGCACTCATCACGGCGAGCAGGACGAGACCAAGAGCTCGGAACGTTGAAAGCGGCTTCAGCCATCCGCCGCGGTCGCGCGCTGTCCGGCGGGTGCCACCCGACCGGGAAGGTCCTGTTATCTCGCTGTTTTCCGTTCCGTTCATGGCGTTCTCCTTGGTTCGCTGGTCATGCATAAGCCCAAATGCCTGCTCTTTTCTGAACAATCGGCAGTTGCTCAGAAAAGCCGGAACAATTCCAAGTTCTGACTCACATTTTCTGCTCTTGGAAGGCACGTTTTTGCTGTTTCTCCGCAGAATCAGCTTATGCACCGATCAATCGCGCCTGCAGCAGATCGAGTTTTGCTCGCCCATACATTTGGCGTTTGATGAGCTTCAGGCGAGTGATCTGTCCTTCCGTTTGCCCGTTCGACCAAGGAGAGATGATAGCGTTTCGAACGGCGTCGATATCCTTTTCAACGCCGTTTGCGAAGGATCCGACCAAGCTGTTCTTGGCTGTTTCAAGCCAACCATCGAGCTTGTTCGCCGTTTTCGAGCGGATCATGGACTGGAAGTCGCCGATGACCGTGCGCGCGGCAACCAGTTCCGGAACGCCCATTTCGATCGCTGCCACCAAGATTGCTTCGGACTTCGTCAGATCATCGCGTGCGGCAGTCATCAATCGAGCGATAATCCTTGCCGATGGTGTTCGGGCGAGCCCACTCTGGTTAGCTTTCTCTGCCAGACGTCGACGCTGTGCCCATTGCGAGACGACGCCGCTTTGCCCTGGAAAACCCTTTTCTCGCATCTCGCGCCAGAGTGCCAAGGCGTTTCGAGCCCCTTCGTCCCAGCGGCTGTCACGCCAGGGCAGCCAGTTATCGAGCGAACTGCGCCGAGTTCGAAAGACATCGAGGCGCTGGCCACGTAACACGTCGCGGACAAGCTTCCGGCTATGACCGGTTTGCCGCACAATCTGACGAATTGGGGTTCCCTTTTTCGACAGCTCCCGGATCGCTTCATTCGTTTCCTGACGGCGCAGATAACCTTCGTATTGCAACTTTTCTGCATACGTCAAAAGCTTGGGGTCAACGACATTGCTGCCGACCGTCTGCCTGATCTGGTGCATCGACCTGCCGACAGCATCGAGAAACGCCCGGCTGGAATTCTCCATGAGATGCCAACGGTCGGCGACCTGCTCTGCATCAGGCAGGGCCTTCGCGATGGCCTCGCCGTAGCCGCCGCCCCGGTCGCGAGCGACGATCGATATCGACTGATGTTTGGCCAGCCATGATCGTGACGTATCCAGTGCACGATCCGGCAAGAGGGTGACAGGCCTCCGCCGTTCCAGGTCGCAAACGATTGTTCCGTAGGTCTGGCCGCGTCGAAAGGCAAAGTCATCAATGCCTATGACAGTGAGTTCATCACTCTGATCGGCTATACGCCGGCGAACCACCCGCAGCAGTGTGTCGTTGCTCACCGGCATCATGAGGCGATTGGCAAAGGCCGCCGCCGGTCTGCCGCCGAGTGCCAGGCCGAGATGGTGGACGATTGTTTCCAACCGTTGGGTACGCCGACCATAGCGAGCTAATACACTGCCATCGAACTGCTCGCAGAAGATGCGCCGACCGCACAGTACGGCATCGCACCAGAATCGACGCGCGACTATCATTAGCTGGACGGGTCGACCAGAAAGAGGAAGGTCAGCAGGTCGGCGCACATATCGGCTTTGAACTCTGCGGCTCAGTCGCCCACAGTCCGGACATCTTCCTACGGGGTGGCGCGACCGCAACTGTATTTGAACGCTATCCGCTACAACCTTTACTTCATCTACTGAAAAGCCGTCAGGCGCGAGGCTCGCGCGAGGAAATCGATGCTGCATAAGCTGATCCTCCGGTGAATCAGCAAAAGCATGCCTTCCAACAGCAGCAAATGTGAGTCAGAGCCGTAACTGGACCCGCTGAAATCGGCTAGGGCCAGAAGTAGGGCCGTGAGTATCAGCGTGATAAACTCGTCAATCGATGCAGCATGTTAGGGCGATCTTCTGGCGGACACCTCTTCCGCCATTTCAGTCCCAAACTGGGCACGCCTAGCGCAGCCGTTTTCCCTCCCGATGCGGCAGCCAGCGTTCGGAGCAGGTCTCCCTTCGATCCGATGATGCGAATTTCCTTGGCTCCAACTTCCACACGCTGAGCCAAGGCGCGCAAATGATCACGCCGATAGCCGCCGCCTTCAATGCGCATGCGTTTGCGGGCAATGTCGGCGAAACGCGTGACCATGGCGGGCGTGACAACGTCCTCGCCCGACGTTGCGAGCGACGATTGCGCGCGGACAATATCAGCCTGCGCTTGGTCACGAATCGCCTTCAGCCCGTCGATTCGTTCCTTCAAAGCCGGATCGGTGATGTCGGCGACACCCGATTCGATGGCGTCATAGAGCCGACGTAGCCGCTGATCCGCCTCTGTGGCGCGCTTGTTGAGCTCTGCGATGTGCTCGCGGCGGCGTTCAAGCCGCTCCTGGCGGTGGTCGAGCATGGAAGCGAGGATTTCCTGCAGCCGCTCGGGCTGGAGAAGGCGCTGCTCGATATGGGTCGCCACAAGGGTGTCGAGCGTCTCCATCGGAATGGCGCGCCCCGAGCAGCCGGTTTCGCCCTGCCGCGCTTTGATCGAGCAGGCATAGTAGCGATAGCGCCCGCTCTTGCCGGTGCGGATGGTCATGGCCCCGCCGCACTGCGCGCAATAGCAGATGCCGGTGAGAAGCGTCGGACCGCTCACCACGCGCGGCGGGACGATCTTGGGATTGCGCGCCTGAAGCTGCTCCTGCACAGCGTCGAAGACCTTGGTGTCGATCAGCGGCGGCACGGCGACCACCACCACCTCGCTCTCGGGCTTCTTCTGCTTGCTCTTGGAGCGGCTGTTGAACTGGTGCTCGCCGACATAGGTGCGGCGAGTCAGCACCCGGTGAAGCTGACCGATGCCCCAACGCCCGCCCTCGCGGGTGTAGATCCGGTTGCGGTTGAGATGGCTGACGATGGCCTTCACGCCCATAGGGCCGGAGCGGCCATCGCCATTGAGAGCGAGGTCGAAGATCAGCCGCACCGTGTCGGCGTGGAGCGGATCGATCTCCAGCTTCTTCTTCACCTTGGCGCCCCGCTGCTCGGCCTCGACCACGCGATAGCCGATCGGCGGGCGAGCACCGTTCCAGAAGCCCTGCCGGGCATTCTCCTTCTGGGCCCGCAGGACGTGCTTGGCGTTCTCTTTGGACTGGTACTCGTCGAACAGCGCCATGATCTGCCGCATCATGACGTGCATCGGGTCGTCGCCCATCTCCTGGGTGATCGACACCAGCCGCACGCCGTTGCGGGCGAGCTTCCTGACATAGAACTCCAGCTCGAAGTGATCGCGGAAGAAGCGTGAGAAGCTGTGCACCACCACGACATCAAACGGCGCCGGCTTCAGCGTGCCCGCTTCGATCATCCGCTGAAACTCGGGCCGGCGGTCATTGGTCGCTGAGGCCCCCGGTTCGACATAGGTCTCGACCAGCTGGTAGCCGCGGGACTGGCAGTACGCCTCGCCCTGCCGGCGCTGGTCGGGGATCGAGACATCGTGCTCGGCTTGCCGGGCTGTGGAGACGCGCAGGTACAAAGCGGCACGCAGCGAAGCGGTCATGGCAGAGCCTTTCGTGTCAGGCAGTCATCCCCCTTGGATCAGCTCCTCCAGAATATCCCCGAACCATGCCTCGAAGACAGCAATCTCCGCCTCCATCACCGGAATGTATTCTGGCCAGTCGTCAGTGACGGTCATCGGGGCGGGAGTTGGGGACGGACGCTGCCTGCGACGGGGCGGCCGCGTTTCGGCGTAGGTGTAGAGGTCGTCGGGCAACCGGCCCGGCACAAATCGATATGCGGGGTATCGAGTGGGTGAATGTGAGCGTCTGGTCATTCCCAAGACTGACGCGACGGCGACGGATGCCCAACAGCCGATCTATGACCTGCAATACGCAATACTTCCTTGACCAGAAGCCATCTCGACACGCCCGCGCGGATGGCGGCTTTACGCCCTGAATTCGGTCGTAGAGATCGTGCTAGCTATTTCCTGAAAGCAGACGTTGCGCCTTACAGTTCCGAAGGGTCTGGTTGCGCCAATTGCGTACATTGGCATCCTCCCCGAAAGCCAAGGCCTCCGTCGCGAGCCGCCACCGTCAAGAAGGGGGCGAAAATGGCCGATCATAAGTCGCAGAGAAAATGGTATCGGCAAGCCAACGCTTGAATTCAGAGTTGTCGCTGAATTGCTTGAATAGCTCTGTGTCGTCCTTCATCAGGCCCACAATTACATTCGTGAGCGCCTTGTCATGTTCTATTTTTGCGTTCTGCTTGTCTGAATTCTGCCTCGCATTCTGATATGCCATGTTGGCAGCGACCTTGTTCGGGATTTCGGTGCCGATCAGACGCCGAATGCGGTCGGCGTCCTCCCAGGTGATATTTCCGAACAGGTCGTTGAAGCTGCGAATGATATTGGACAGCCGGTCGAGCTCTGGCTCCAGCGTGCGCCCACCACCATCGGTGGGGACCGGGTCCACTTCGGCATTCTGGTCTACCAGCTGGATATGCTGCACTGCCTGCTTTTCGACCCGGTAGCTGTCCATGTCGATTGCTTCGAGAATCCCTTTGGACAGGTCTTCCTCACGCGGCGCCGGCAGCTTCGGTAGCAGGAAGTTCAGGAAGATCGACAGCTTCTCCCATTCTGCGTTGGTGTATGGAAGAATAGACGCAATGAAGGCGTAGGTCCGCGCTAACGCCTTAGCCTTGCCTTTGAAATCAACCTGGCCATCCTCGTCGAGGCTGTCGTTGTAAGCAGCGACGCAAGCATCAAGGATCGGGTCGAGCTGATCGCGATCAGCGCCCGACAGATACAAACCAACGAGTTGGTCAATCTGGGCCGGATTGTAGATCTGATACCCGTCCAGCGTGGCCTTGAGATCGTGGAGCCGGTTCGGGTCGGTTTCGTCACTCAGGATTGTGGTGCGATAGAAAGTATCGAACGATGCGCGGATGGTCGCGGTATCGTTCATGAAATCGAGAACGAAGGCGTCGTGCTTCTGCGGGTGCGCCCGATTGAGCCGCGACAAGGTCTGAACGGCTTTTATGCCGGATAGGGCCTTGTCCACGTACATCGAATGCAGGAGCGGCTGATCGTAGCCGGTCTGGAACTTATCGGCGCAAATCAGGAAGCGGTAAGGGTCGCTCTCAATCTGATCGGCGATATCCTTCGACGGGAACCCATTGAGGCTCGCCTCGGTGACCTTCACGCCGCGGAATTCATGCTCGCCTGAGAAGGCGACGATCGCGCGATAGGGACTCTTGCGTTCAACCAAATAGGCGCTCACCGCCTGGTAGTACTGGATCGCGCGCTCGATGCCGGAAGTCACCACCATCGCCCGCGCCTGGCCTCCGATCTTGTTCAACGCGAGCACCTGCTCGTGGAAGTGATCGACCATGATTTCGGCCTTGAGCTTGATCGCGTGATCGTTGCTCTCGACATAGCGGCGAAGCTTCTTCGTTGCGCGCTTCGTATCGAACTCCGGATCGGCATCGACCGTCTTGACCAGCCGATAGTAGCTGTTGACCGGCGTGTAATAGCGAAGCACATCCAGAATGAAGCCTTCCTGGATGGCCTGCTTCATCGTGTAGCTATGAAAGGGGCGACGCTTGATCTTGTCGCCCTCGGGATAGGGTTCGCCGAAGTTCTCGAGCGTCTTGTTCTTGGGCGTCGCTGTGAACGCGAAATAGCTTGCGTTCGGGAGCATCTTCCGCTGCTCCATGATGGCATTGATCTTGTCTTCGACGCTTTCCTCTTCGTCGCCGTCTTCGGCGCCGGTCAGCGCGACATTGAGCGCCGCAGCGGCCTTGCCGCCCTGGCTCGAATGCGCCTCGTCGATGATGATCGCAAAGCGACGGTCTTTGTGCTGCGAGCCGATATCGTCGAGGATGAACGGGAATTTCTGAACCGTCGTGATGATTATCTTCTTGCCGTCGGCGATGAAGCGGCGAAGGTCGCCTGAATGCTCGGCATGGCCGACCGTCGCACCAACCTGGGCGAATTGCTTGATGGTGTCGCGGATTTGTTGATCGAGGATGCGACGGTCGGTGACCACAATCACGGAATCGAAGACCTGACGGGAATCGTTCGCCAATCGGACGAGTTGGTGCGCCAGCCAGGCGATTGAATTCGATTTCCCCGATCCGGCCGAATGCTGGATCAGCACGCGACGGCCCGCGCCCTTCGCCTTGGCATCGGCAAGAAGCTTGCGTACCACGTCGAGCTGATGGAAGCGCGGGAAAAGCTGATCCCGCCTTAATCGATTGGTCTTCGGGTCCTTGCGTTCGACGATCTGGGCGTAGTTCTCGATGATGTCCGTCAAGCCTAGCGGCGTGAGGATATCCTTCCACAGATAGTCAGTTTTGATGCCGGCGGGGTTCGGCGGGTTGCCGGCGCCGTCATTCCAGCCCTTGTTGAAGGGAAGGAACCACGATCCCTTGCCCTTCAGATGAGTGCAGAACTTCACCTGCGCATCGTCCACGGCAAGATGGACGA
Source organism: Ancylobacter pratisalsi (assembly GCF_010669125.1). Taxonomy (NCBI): domain Bacteria; kingdom Pseudomonadati; phylum Pseudomonadota; class Alphaproteobacteria; order Hyphomicrobiales; family Xanthobacteraceae; genus Ancylobacter; species Ancylobacter pratisalsi. Next base: position 4,362,775 of record NZ_CP048630.1, on the reverse strand, counting down.
TGCAGCGGCCGAACTCGAACAGCCTCTCGCGTGGATCGCGGTCGCGCTTGTATTGCTCGACGGCGTCCTCGACGGTCTGCTTCGTTAAGCTGTTCTTCAGTTCAAAGGTGGCGATCGGCAAGCCGTTGATGAACAGCGCGAGATCGAGCGCGTGGGCGGTCTCGTCGCGGCTATAGCGAAGCTGGCGTGTGACCGAGAACCGGTTCATGGCAAAGCGCTCGGCCGCCTTGGCATTGCCCGGCGACGGCGTGCCATAGAACAGGTCAATATGGTGCGGCCCATGCTTGAGGCCGTTGCGCAGAACTTCGATGACGCCGCGTTTGCCGATCTCGCCTTGAAGGCGGGCGAGAAATTTCTGGCGGGTTGGGCTGTCGTTGTCGAGATCGAATGCTTCCACCAGTGTTGGTTGCGTCGCGCCGATGAAGGCACGCAATTGCACAAGGTCGACCGTCCATGCCCGGTCATATGCCTTCGGATCACCGAGCAGCCAGTTGTGCAGGCCGACGAAAGGTTCGGGGTCCTCGGAAAATCCGCCGCCGGTCGGCGCCGAAGTGTGGCCCGTCATTCCGGTGACGATGAGGGCCTCAAGGCCCTTTTCCGAGGTGTCGGTCTTCATGCGGCCGCCAGCCACCCTTTCGCATGAAGGGTCTCGTACGCGATGCCAATCTGGCGCGGCGAGAAGCGCTTCTTGCGGTCGTTCCAGGCATAGACCTTGGAAACGGCATCCTCGGCGCTCGTTGCGTTCTCGTGGCGGACCACCCAATGAACGGTCGCCAGCAGCTCAAGCCCGAACGGGGTTTCGAAGCCTTCGACCAGCTTCCCGACACGATCGAAGCGGCCGCGCGTGTCTCCGTCCGCCGCGAGGAAGCTCTCCGCATCCTTCACTGCACCGGGCACGAGTTCCAGCTGCTTCTCGGGGGCGTCGCCGCCATCGTGATAGCCGGACACGAGATGGCCTTCGATCTTGGTCAGGACATGCCGCAGGTTGTCGGCATAGGGGCCGTAGTGATGCTTGATGTAATTCAGGCGCAGCGGCTCGCCTGCTTCCTGCATGAAGTACATCAGCTTCTGAATCTCGATCAGCGTCACGAACGGGTCCATCAGCCCGCCGAGATACCGGTGCATCAGCACGACCAACGCGGCGCGGCCCGCCGTCATGTTCGGAACTTCGCGCGACTTCGTGGCCACGGGCGCGCTGTTCGGCTCGAACACGATCACCTGAAGGTCGTTGAGGCCGCGCAGGGCCTCGACGATGCGCGGGCGTACGTCGGCCCAGTTGAGGCCGCCGAGGCCGCTGCCCAGCGGCGGGATGGCGATGGATCGAATGCTGCGGGTGCGGATCTCATCGACCAGAGCCTTCAGCCCCGAGTCGATGTCCTCCATTCGGCTCTTGCCCTTCCAATGGCGCTTGGTCGGGAAGTTGATGATGAACTTCGGGTTGGTCAGCGTCCGCGTCTCGAACACGAACATCTTGCCCGGCTGCACCTCTTCGCGCTCGCAGGCGGCTTCGTAAGCCTTGAAATTCTCCGGGAAGGCGTTCTTGAACTGAAGGGCGATGCCGCGTCCCATAATGCCGACGCAGTTGACCGTGTTAACGAGCGCTTCCACGTCCGCCCGGAGGATGTCCCCTGTCTTGAATTCGATCATCGCCATCCTCCCTCAATAGTACCAATCTCTTCTTATTTCGATCCCCGGCCGGTGGGCTGCGCCTTGCATCGCCTGCGATACGGGTTGCACGTATCCCTGCGAATAGACGCCGATCCGCTCGACAAGGTGCCAGGGAAACGCCTGTTCGATCAGGAACTCCGCCTGCTTGCCTTCCTTCACCGACCGTGAAATGCCGTTCCCCGACCATTGTCGCGTTTGAACGGCGTCCCAGTTGATATCGCCGAGTTGGGCGATGTCCGACCGGTCCTCAAAGTAATATGCGCCGGCATTCGACAAGGTAAACGCCCAGCGCCGGTTGTTCTGCTTCGCCCAGGCAATCGAGGCGTGAAGATCGGCTTCTAGGTGGATAATCGGCTCCTGCCCGCCCTTGTAGGTGAGCTCCTCATTCCTTCGATAGATCAGGTACAACATCACCGATCTAGAACAAAAATAGAACGGAGCGCAATGACCAACGCGCAGACCCGGGTGGCAGCTCAGGCTGAGCTCGTTCAACCTGCGCGCCTTGATGTTGCTCATCCCGATTGTCGTGCCGACGCCCTGACGCTGAACCATTTCCGCATCCGACCACAGGAAGCGGTCCGCGATGATCGATGCGAGGCGGTCGACATGGACGATGTGGTAGATTTTAGGCTGGGCGGGAACGGGCATGGTCAGGCGGCAACCTCCTCGTTCTCTGCATTATCAATTGCTTCGTCGAGGTCATCATCCTCGACCATCTCATCGGTGGCCTCGATCTCAACGGTTTCGGGCAGACTGGCGGCAGCGGCGCGGACATCGAGCTTACCGGTGACGACATCGGCAATCAGACGTGTGCGGAATTCCTGGATGAGGGCTATTTCGCGTTCGTACCGCAAGGCAGCCCTATCCCATTCCAGTCCGTCCAGTTTGATCGACTCCAAAATCCGCCGCTGCTCAGCGAGCGGAGGTAGGGGAATCGCAAAAGACTTGATCGCATCAAGCGTCAAACCTTCGCGCGACGCGCCGTTCTGCTCGAATCGTATTTCCCTCTGCATGATTGGGGTGGAGATAACGGCTGCCAGAAACTCTGGAACCAACTCGTCACTCTTCACACGGATGATGCAAACGTGTTGATTGACGTTTGCGTCGTCCACAAAGGCGTACGGGACAGCGCACGCTCTGCCGATGGAGGCACCAGTTATGTTGAGAAGCACGTCGCACGCTCGGACGTGAGTTCCCTTCATGGCGTCATGCGTAGAAGGTGGAATTCGGGCAACATCTTGTAACCGCAGGCCATCAAAGTGGACGTTCTGACTTCTCAGGAATATGACACCATCGGCCGTATAGCTGGTCGCGCCGCCCTTGGGGGTCACTCCGCTGCCAAACTTGGTCGCTAGGCGCCGAAGCCGCTTCACCTCCCACCTCTCCGGCACATCGCCGAGCCAGGGGATGCCGGAGGGTTTGAAGCGGACGTTGGGATCGAGGCCGCGGGTGACGGCGCGGTGAATGATCGCCTGTTTCTGCTCTTTCAGTAGCGCGATGATCTTCTTCCTCGCGCGAATCAGCTTCGCCGTTTGCGCTCCGTGCCAATCCAGAAACCGCACGATCAGCCGCTGCTCATCGGGAGGCGGGACAGGGACCCGCAACTCCCCGAGGTCGGGATATCGTAGACGCGGTGCTCGTTCGCGCACTGCCGGGCATGACGCCAAAATGTAACCTGTTCGCGCCGCCTGCCTCAGCACCCAAGAATAATATTCAGGTATGGCTCGGTCTGCCCGAGGCGCACAAACGATATACTCTGGTGTACATTTTCCGTCGCTATCTGATACTCCGATGGCGCCTGCAAATGCATCCATCGAGTGAACGACAAGTTGTCCTACTCGAACTCCTTGATAGCCCTGCTCAAGAAGGGCGATCATGAACCCGCTAGAACGCCGGTTCTTGCGGAGCGTGACTTGTCCATCGCGGAAACAGGTGACGATTTCGTCGTCGGAGCGAGCGGGCTCCTGCGTTGGGATCAGAAGCCGCTTGGCGCGCAGAATATCCCAATGGGCGGGCACATCACCGAGCCATGGCAGGCCGCTCGGCCTCATTTCGACATATGGGCGCAAGCCGTCGATCATCGCGCCGCCCCGATGATCTCAGCCATCAGGCCTTCCGTCTCCCATTCCAGCGCAAGAATGTCGGCGCGGATCTCCTCCAATGGGCGCAGCGGCTGCGGCTTGTAGAAATAACGGGTGAAGCTGATCTCGTAGCCCATCGTGGTCTTGGCTTCGTCGATCCAGGCGTCGGGCGCGTGCGGCAGCACCTCGCGGCGGATGAAGGCCTCGATGCCGCCCGGCTCCTTCAACGGCACCGTCTCGGTGTCGCGCAACGCGCTGTCGGGCTCGTATTCGACCACGCAGCGCTTGCCTTCGATTGTCAGCGGGAACAGCCCGCGCAGGGGATCAGCCTTAACCTTGCCCGGCTTGTGAATGCGGCGAATGACCGGCGCACCATCCTCGGCGATCCGGCCTTCATCCTTTAGCGCCTTGATCTCCTTCGGCGCATAGGCGCGGGTGGCGTCGATGCCGCGCGCGCGCAAAGGCCGCTCGACCGTGACCTTCCAATAACCGAATTCAGCATTGTCGAAGATGCGGGATTGCTCTGTCTCCTCGAACCCCATGAAGGTTCGCAGAATGCGTTCGATATCCGTGTCGGAGAGCTCGCAATTTTTCTTGCCGAGGTTCTTGCGCAGGGGCCGGGACCAGGCGGTCGCGTCGATTAATTGCACTTTGCCGCGCCGGTGGCCCGCTTTGCGGTTCGACAGCACCCAGACATAGGTGGCGATGCCGGTGTTGTAGAACATATTGAGCGGCAGAGCGACGATGGCTTCCAGCCAGTCGTTCTCAATGACCCACCGCCGAACATTGCTTTCGCCGGAGCCCGCATCGCCGGTGAACAGCGACGAGCCGTTGTGAACCTCGGCAATGCGGCTCCCAAGCGGCGTGTTGTGCTTCATCTTGGACAGCATGTTCGCCAGGAACAGCATCTGCCCGTCGCTGGAGCGTGTGACGAGGCTGTATTCCGGATCGCCCGCGTGCTCGATCACGAAGCGCGGATCGCGGATACCGACCTTGCCGCCCATGCGCTCCTGATCGGATTTCCAGCTCTTGCCGTAGGGCGGATTCGACAGCATGAAGTCGAATTCCTTGGACGGGAATGCGTCGTTGGCCAGCGTTGACCATTGCGGCCCGCCGACGATGTTATCGGCCTCTTCGCCTTCGCCCTTGAGGAGCAGATCGGCCTTGGCGATGGCGTAAGTCTCGGCGTTGATCTCCTGCCCAAAAAGGTGCGTGGAAACTTGTTTGCCGTGCTGCTGCGCGAGTTCGTTCAGCGCTTCCTCAGCGACCGTCAGCATGCCGCCAGTACCGCAGGCGCCGTCATACAGCAGGTAGGTACCAGATTGGATCTGATCGGCAATCGGCACGAACATCAGCTTCGCCATGAGCTTCACGGCGTCGCGCGGCGTCCAGTGCTCGCCGGCCTCCTCGTTATTGGCTTCGTTGAAGCGGCGGACCAGTTCTTCGAAGATTGTCCCCATCGCGTGGTTGTCGAGGCCGGGATGTTTCACCGAACCGCTACCGTTGAGCACCGGGTTCGGGCCGAGATTGATCGAGCTGTCGAGGAACTTCTCAATCAGGGTGCCGAGCACGTCAGCCTTGGACAGTTTGGGGATCTGATTGCGGAACTCGAAATTGTCCAGAATATCCTGCACGTTGGGCGAAAAGCCGTCGAGATAGGCCTCGAAATCCGCCTTCAGTTGCGCTTGGCTCGCGCGGTTGCGCAGGTCGCGTAGTGTGAATGGCGAAGTGTTGTAGAACGCCTGTCCTGCGGCCTGTCGAAGGGCGGCGTCCTGGTTGGCGATGCCTGCCTTGTCGAGGTTCGCTTTCATCGACATGACGGCTTGCTTGGTGGGTTCGAGCACGGTGTCGAGACGGCGAAGTACCGTCATTGGCAGGATCACGTCGCGGTATTTTCCGCGCGTGTAGAGATCCCGAAGCACGTCATCGGCGATACCCCAAATGAAATTCGTGATCCAGTTCAGGTCACCATTACTCATGCGTGTTCCTTACCTCCACGGCGCACGGTGCGGTGCGCCGGCCCGGCGTCCGAACGCACTGGGCTTTCGTCACCGTTCAGCCGCTCGTATTCCTCCACCGAGACCACCACCACCACACCGCGTCCGTGCTTCTCGATCAGCACCGGCTCCGCGCGCGCGGTGTCGATCATCAGACCGAAGCCGTTCTTCGCCTCGCGCGCAGACATGGTTTTCATTTGTTGGAGCTCAATGATTGATTCGGAGCCATTTCAGGCGAAATAGCTCTTTTAGGCAAGCTCCGCCCCGTCGCGGCTGAGAGGCGTTTCTTGGACACTCGCCGGGCGCGCTCCAGCTGCAGGATTCCCCGGAGCGGCCCTTTTCAAGGGCGGGAATGGGTCGTTCCTGCCAATGACTCTCATCGGCGACATGTCCGCTGTTCGCTCGAAGTCTCCAATAGCGGCCAGTCCGCTACCGGCCCTGTTCCTCTGCTGGGTGAACGGTTCGTCAATCTGGCCCTACGGCGGGCCCAGCCCTGCCGCTGAAGCGGATTGCCAACTTGGGAACACGCCATCGCCTAGCGGTGGCGGTGGGGGATTCCGCATCAGGCGTTCTACCTTCACGCCGCTTCCCACACCTTGTTGAGAATCTGCGCCGCAAGGGCGGCTTTGTCCTGGGGCAGGAAGCGCCCATAGTGCTTGGCGACCATCTCGGGGGTGTCCTGGATGGCGTAGCTCGCCTGCTCATAGGAGCCAGTCTTCTTCAGGATGTGGGTCGCGAGCACGTCGCGGACATTGTGCGGCCCGTGAGGCAGCAGGCCCTTGATGGCGCCGCGGCCAGTGTAGGGATTGTGGATGCCATAGCGCTGGATCGCCAGACGCCAGGCCTCGTAGAAGGTGTTCTGGCAGTACGCGGAATCCTTGCTGGTGAGCTTCACCGTCTTCACGAACAGCGTGCCCGGATCGGCGGCATGTTTGAGCAGCACCCGGCGGTGCCGGTCGATATAGGCCTCGAGATAGTGATAGAGGCCGCCGAGGTCCGGCAGGATCAGCCGGAACGGCTTGCTGCCAAAGAAGGACGAGTTCGCGTTCTTGAAGGCGACAGAGGGGATGAGCACCTCCCATCCCTGATCGCGCTCGCTCCAGCGCAACTCGCCGCGCTTCATCTCCGCGAGGCGGCGCTCCGAGGTCGGCAGCCGGCCACGCGGACAGACGAGGAGCTGACGCAGGTTCTTCTGCCGAACGCCGAGATGCAGGCCGAGCCGTAGCATCAGGAAGGCCCGCACTGCCTCAGCCGCCGCACGCGGGTAGCGCTTTTCGTCCGGCATCAGCCGGAGGATCTCCTCGGTGATCTTGCGATACTCGGCGACCGGGCTGTCCGCCTCCAGCACCACCATGATCGGCTCGAAGGGATCACGATGGATACGGGCCACGCGCTGGACCTCCCGCGCGCGGGCGAGGCCATGGCGATGCATCTGCTCGCAGGCCGCGTCCCAGTCAGCGCGGGCAGCGGCAACGTCGCGCTCGGTGATCAGATTGGGAATGGGGCGGATGCGTTCCGCCAGTTGCGGGTTCTGCCGCAGCCAGCCTGTCTCGGCACGGGTGAGCGCGGCAGCGATCCGCAGCATGTCGACTTCCCACGCGGTGTAGAAGCCGCGCCGACGCTCCCGCCATTGAATGTACCAGTCCCACACGATCGGGAAGACCAGAAGGCCGAAGCTCAGATTCTCCAGCGGCACGCCGAAGCCGTGGACCGCGCCACTGGGTGACGCTGCCAGCGCACCGAACATCAGACCGAGATGCTCGACCTTCTGGGATGCCGTCTCCTCGCCCCAGACGCCGCTGCGCTGATAACCGAAGGCCGTCAGCGTCGCCGTCTTGAACTGGACGAGATCGGCCATCTCCTCGGCCAGCTGGGGCGGCGCATCGAGCGCCGCGCTCGCGAGGTCCGGATCCGGCAGCGATCCATCCTCTTCCCGGCAAAACCTGTAAAGCCCGCGCGGCTGGGAGGACTGGTCGAGCAGGCCGGGAAAGCGGATCGAGTAGCGCTGCTTCATGGCGGCAGCCTGGAAGCGCCGATAGTCGGTCGTCCCCGTGATCACCACGCGCTTTACCCACTCAAGGATCTCCTCCCTCTCCCTCAACGGGCGCCGATCAAAATCATGCGGCAGGTGCCAGGCGAGGCGTCGTCTCTCCGCACGGCTGATGCCGGCAATGGTCCCCGCTGATGTGCAGCGGTCTCCGTTCGGCAGCTTCGAGCGGAAGTAGCCCGGCGGCAGGCGGTAGCGCCGCTCGATGAGCTCCAGCGCCGCGAGACTTCGGGAGGCGCGCGGCACCTTCACGCCGCGGCGCCACAGGTTGAGTGCCGTAGCATCGACCTGGGTCGCGCTCGCCTCAAGGACACGGGCGAGATGCTTCGCGGTGTCGCCATGCCGGCGCATGTGAAGATCGAGCGCATCGGCGAATGATGGCGGGTCGGTCCAAGGCCGGCCGTCGCTCTCGGGGAACTCGATAATGGGCTTCGCCCGTGGACCGCGTCGGCGCGGTATAGCTTCCGGCTGGTCAGCGCCACGATGGGGTGTGCCCCGCTCCGAGCTCGGCGGTGCCCGGCGCGCCGCGGCACGCTTCACCGTGACGTGGCCGCGGCGCGCCAGTTCACGGCGCAGTGCATCAAGGCCGGGCGCAAGAACGGGGCCGGCACGTGTCAGATCGGCGTGATCCACATCACAGGCGTGAGCAATCGCGTGCCAGTCATAATCGCGCTCCGTCAGGGGCGGTGGCACGCGCGCGGCGAGGAGATCGAGCAGCCAGTTCTGGAACAGGTCGGCGTCGCGGGGCAACAGGACGGTCGGTGCACGCTGCTGGCAGAACTTCACCAACATGCGCGCGAAGCTCGTACGGGGCATCGGCGGTCAGTGCAGGCACGTTATGGAGAGGCGACTCGCCTCGATCAGGGGCGGCGTTTCTGCCGAGAAGCCCTCCTCTCGGCCACGATCCAGAAGTGGTAGGCCGCGCGATCCAAAACCGAGGGGTGATGGCCCTCAGGCTGGCATCAGACGGCAACAACGTGCGGCTAAGCGTTTGAACAACAAGATTCTCGTGAAGCCCGCACATTGCTGTCGAGCGGCGAAATGTGCCGAGATCTAGAAAATATTCTACGAAATCAACGACCCGACCGCCGCGCAATGTGCGCGCTTTTATCCTGCCATCAATTTCTACTTCTTCTCCACCGAAGCACTTAAGCTGATCAGAGATGCCGAATATACTACGCAGCAGCAATTAAACAATGTCACCTGCTACCTAGGGCAGCCGACAACGCGCTATAGCCGCCGCATCCGCTACAGCCGGCTGGAGAGCTGCAATCGTCTATGTCGCGGGTTCGCGGTCAAAAGCCGCTTGGGCCGCAGCCGGGCTGCCTTCGAACTTACATTTAGGATGCGAATGGGTGTCCGCTCTCGCGCAGAAACCTTGCAACGAAACTGCCGTCGAGTTGCACCGAGCTCAAAATTCGTTGGCGAGTCGTCTGCAACCATCGCGGCCTTAATCGGATGCTGCGGGCTTGCGGAAGCGCAGCCCAGCACCGCCTCCGTTCTCGGGAATGAACTCGATTCCAGTGGCTTCGAGCGACAGTACGAGCGCCTGGATGATCGATGCAGATATCGATGTTGAGCCGCGCTCAAACTGCACAATCGTGCGCAATCCGACCTTCGATAAGTCAGCCAACTCCTGCTGCGAAATATCAAGCAATGCACGCGCGGCACGGATTTGAGCTGGCGTAACCTTCATCAGTTGATATGTCTCGTTTGCGCAAAATGCGCAGATATGCCCATAATGAGAAGCGGCTGAGCGAGTGCTGTCACACTCACCCAGCCTGACCACAACCCTAGCTGCTTGGAGCTCGGATCATGGCTGATTCTGAGATTACCACGAGTCTGTCCCGGCCATCCCGGAGGGACGTTCTCTCCGCCGCCCTGATGACGATCGGCGGCACTTCCTTCAGTTCGGCTGCGGCCGAATCGCAGGATCATGGCGCAGCGGACGCTGCTTTCCTTGCATGGAAAGCGTGGCGCGCCGCTCATCGGCGCACGCTCGCCCTGTGTCGGAAGCAGCAGCGTCTGGAAGCCGAACTCGCGCGGACGATCGGATTTCCACAGGCAGTCCTTGTTGCAGCCGAGCTGCAGTCTGCGAGGCGGATCAGCTCACTGCGAGAGTTCGATGAGCTTGCGGCGGATGTGCCCTCGCTTTTCACCCGCCGTGACGAGGTCACTGCAGCGTTGCGCGCTCATCAGCAGCGCTGGGACGACGCGGATTGCGCTATCGGCTACTCCGTCACCCGGCAGGAAGAGGCGGCGGCATCCGCCTATGAAGAGCGACTGATTGCGAGGCTCTTTGCGGCCGACACCACGTCTCTGCGTGGCCTCTCCGCGAAGCTCGACGTGCTGATTGCTATCGGAGCCGATGGCGCCGAGGGGCGGCATTTCCCGTGGCCTGAGCTGCGGCGCATCCGCAGGGACGTCGCGCGCTTGGTTCAGTTGCAGCGTCACGATGCTTTCGGCCTCACTATTTGAAGCAGTGCTTGCGATGCCAGCGCAGGAAGTGCGGATGCGGACACTCGAGCGCCCGTTACGGGCGGACGACGCGTCCGCTCACGTCGGAAAAGCTATAGCCTAAGCACAGCGGATCGGCCTGGCCCTCGAATAAGCCAATCTGATTATGGTCACCATCCGCTCCCATCTGTTCCGGCCGAAACTCAGAATCATGACGCCTCACTTGCGAATATACCGTAAGGTAATCCCTTCAGCCTCGCGCCGGCAGAAACGATTCGCCCTTGCCTACGTGGAGAGAAATTTGGCTAAGCTCATTCTGATTTTCTCGGATGGCACCGGCCAGGTTGGCGGAATAAGGCCGGATCAGAGACTCTCAAACGTCTACAAGATGTATCGCGCGATGCGGCCCGGCCCGGATTCGCCGATCCGACCACAGGATCAGGTGGCGTTCTACGATGCGGGTCTGGGCGCTGGCGAGACCGGCGGTTTCACGTTCCGCCGGCTCCGAAATATCCTTTCGGCGGCTGTTGGCACCGGCATCGATGAGAATGTTATCGACTGTTATTCGGCGATAATTGCCAACTGGCAGCCTGGTGATCGGATCTGTCTGTTTGGCTTTAGTCGAGGAGCCTACACAGTCCGCTCTCTGGCCAATGTGCTTAATCTCTGCGGCGTACCGACGAAGGCAGCGGACGGTGGTCCGGTGCCACGTTATGGTCCAAAACTGCGTGCGATTGCGACTGACGCCGTCAGATACGTCTACAATCACGGGGCGGGATCACAGCGCGACCGTTATGAGGATGAACGGGAGGCGAAAGCCAGCCGTTTTCGCGTAAAATATGGTTCCGAAGGAGTCGGCGCCGACAGCGAGGGGCAGGGTAATATTCAACCGACCTTTGTCGGGGTGTTCGATACAGTTGCGGCATTGGGCAGTCGTCAGGCCACGCTCCTTGCCGTTGGCGGATTTGCGGCATTGGTGGCGGCGACCTGCTGGATTGCGGCCTATGCACCTTGGTGGCTCACCACCCTTATTGCAGCCCTACCGGCGGCGGCGGCGTACTGGATGGTCGATATCATCTCGGGGCAAGTAAAGTACTTTCTCAAAGACCCCGACCGAAAGATTCGCTTCTGGAACCCGTTGGATTGGTTTGCGCTCGTACGTCATGGCCATATCGCTTGGTGGTCGGGCAAGCACTACGACCGTTATATCGACCGCGAAGTTCCATATCTGCGCCACGCGCTCGCGATTGATGAGGCGCGCGCTAAATTCCCGCGCGTACTTTGGGGAAGAGCAATCGACGTTAAGTGGAACAACGAACGTGGCAATCCCGATTGGCTTCGGCAGATCTGGTTTGCCGGGAACCATTCCGATATCGGCGGCAGCTACGCTGAAGAAGAATCTCGCCTTTCGGATATTGCCCTGGATTGGATGTTAACTGAGTTCCAGCAGGCTGTTCCAGAAGTTCGGATTAGGCAGGATGTTATCATTACCTCCCCAGATCCCCTCGGCCTTCAACATGACGAGTGCGAGGAGGCTTTGAACGGTCAGCCTGCGTGGTTGCGCCGCCTGACTGGCAGCAAACTGACCTGGACGCACAAGGTTCGCGACATTCCAGATGACGCACAGCTGCATCGGTCTGTGATCACGAGGTGTGCGGCTGACCACGTGCCCCAAATGGGAGAGGTGAAGCCGTATCGCCCCTCAAATCTGCAGACACATTCGGAGGTTAAGCACTTTTATGCACCTTAGATTTCCGTCGGAGCCGGAAGGCCATGCCGGCACGTCCGACAAGGTCAATCGCCCCATTCCGTTACCGTGAAACCGTCGAAACCGGCGACACGAAATGGTGTTTCAACATCATATGATTTAAGGCTCGGGAAGCACGATAGCACCGGGGGTCATGTAGCGAATTCTATATGGCCCATCGTAACCATTTTTGGGCGCTTTCCTTGAAGATCCCGCTTGGGTTGATATCTTGGCTTGAAGAGGCGCTGACCGGGGCAAGCGGCACGATCGTCCAGCGGGGGAAGAACCTATGACGACCACGAAGTTGCGCATCGACGTTTCCCAAGGTCTTATCGACATTGAGGGCGACGCCGAACTGGTCCGCGAAATATATGCCGACTTCAAGACCCACCTCTTGTCAGGAGTGAGGCTCGCTCAGCCCGCGCCTCCTGCCCCGCCGGTCGCGGCTGTCGGGGCTGACACCGACGAACAGACCCCGCCCGCACCTAAGTCGAAAGCGAAGCGTCGTCTCGCTGCGAAGAAGAAGACCAACGGCGACGAGAGCAGCAGCGGTGTGGTCGCAGACTCACCCAAGCTCGACAAGAATTTGAACACGTCTGGCCTCGGCACCTTCTATGGGAGGTTCGCGCCGAAGAATAACGCCGAGAAGATTCTTATCTTCCTAAAGTTTATGACCGAGTCGCTGCATATCGAAAGCCCAAATACGGATCAGGTCTATACCTGCTTCAAGGCCACCGGCGACAAGATACCGAAGGCGTTCGCACAGGCGTTCTACGATACCAGCAGCAAACTCGGGTACATCGATTTTAGGTCGTCCACCGACCTCCCAATCACCATCGCGGGTGACAATCACTTTAACCACACCATGAAGCGGAAAGCTGCTGAGTGAACGACGCAGTCAATCGCTTCTACAATTCCATCGAAGGTGCGGCCGGCCAGAGCCAGAGCGGCTTGGTCGAGCTTTTCGTCTATTTCTTGACGGTGGAGCTAGGGCAGGAAGCTGCCACGCCCAAGCAAATCACCGGCTGCTTTGAGGCGTGTGACCTGGCGGTGCCCGCGAACGTCAGTGCACGGCTAGCCGAGGGGCTCAAAATTAAACCACCCAAGTACATCAAGACCAAGGGCGCATATAAGCTCCAACGCCATATGCGAGAAGCATTGTCGAAGAAGCTCGGTGCCGAGACCGTGACGGCTCAGACCAGTGCCACGCTTCGGGGTCTCGAACACAAGCTGCCAGCCGGCGCTGACAAAGAATTCTTGAAGGAGGCAATCGACTGCTTCGAGATCGGTGCAAATCGCGCAGCGATCATCATGACCTGGATACTGGCGATGGACCACCTGTTCGCCTACATCCTCGTACACAAGCTAACGGACTTCAACGCAGCCTTATCCAAAGACAAGGGCGTAAAGATCACATCGGTGTCGCAGCGCGACGATTTCACCGAAATCAAGGAAACCAAGTTCATCGAGCTGTGCCGAGCGGCGGGCATCGTCTCAAATGACGTGCGAAAGATTCTCGATCAGAAACTGGGCACGCGGAACTCGTGCGCGCACCCTTCCGGTGTTACCGTCAACAAGTCGAAGGTGATCGATTTTATCGAGGACCTCGTCGATAACGTCATCCTGAAATTCCCAGTCTAGCGTACGAGCGTCTTGCCGCATGGACGGGTGCCGCGATGAAATAGAATAAAAGCAACAGCTTCGAGGCCGCCTGAAGGAAATTCGTGGAACTCGCCAAGCAGGATGAGTGAATGGCGGTTTTCGGGATTACCGACCCAGGCGCATAAGACCGACTTGGCGGCGTGAAGTGGTCGCTGTGGTCAACACACGTCATAGGGCTATAGCGAACACATAGTTCTCTTCTTGGTCGCTCGCGGCCCGCCAAACCCACCGATTTCCCGATATTCTGCGAGGCAGGGTGCTATTCGTTACCGAGTACGGCAAAGTACCTACAGGGTTTATTTCCGTCGTTGTATTTCCGCTTTCCAGTCCCGTCGCACCTTATCTCGGTGTCCATGAAACGGCCGCCGACCAGTTTGCGCGAAGGCGGCAAGCATTCGTCGCCGTTCGTCCGGGCTTTAATTCGCGCGATGTCGGAAAGTGGAGTTCTCCTCATCAGGGTTGCCGCTGTGCCAACGCAGCTCAAGCGTCGGTACGGTGCTTCGCCAATTTCTTGAGGGTCGTCTGTTCGCGGAACCACTCGCGTAGCGGCTTAGCCGGCATTCCACCCCAGCGTTCGCCTGCCGGAACGTCCCTCATGAGCCGGGAGGCTGCGGCAAGCTGAGCACCCCGGCCGATGCGCAGATGCCCCGCAATGGCGCTCTGGCCTCCCACCGCCACGCCATCCTCCAGGACTGTCGAACCTGCAATCCCGACCTGGGCGGTGATCACGCAATGGCGTCCAATCCGCACATTGTGGGCAACCTGAACGAGGTTATCGACCTTCGTCCCGTCTCCGATGACGGTATCGCGCCCGCTGCCGCGATCGACCGTGGTGTTCGCGCCGATCTCCACATCGTTTCCGATCACGACACGGCCAAGCTGTGGCACCTTCACATGGCCTGATGCGCTCATCGCGAACCCGAAGCCATCCTGGCCGATGCGAACCCCCGGATGGACGATCGTCCGATCGCCCATGTTGCATTGCATGATGGTGACGCTGGCGCCGATCGAGCAATTCCGGCCGATCACAACGTCCGAGCCCAGCACCACATAGGCACCGAGCGTCGTGCCGGCTCCGATGAGGACCCGCTCTCCGATGACGACGCCGGGGTCGAGCACGACGCCGGCGCCGATCTGAGCTGTGGGATGCACGAAACATCCGGAAGTGCTGCCGGCCTGGCCCAGGACAGGCTCGGGCCGCAGTGCCTCGGGGTGCAGCCGGGTGAGCAGCTTTGCGTAAGCCAAGTGAGGATTCCTGACAACGATGGCGACCGTGCCGGACGGGACCATGTGGGCGAAGCGCTCAGTGACGATGCAGGCGCCGGCCAGCGTGGCGCGCAAGGATTCCGCGTAGCGCGCATGATCCATGTAAGCTAGGTGCCAGGGCTCGGCCGTCTCCAGGCTTGCTCCACCACGCAGGCGGGCGCTGGGATCGGCGGATGCCGGAAGCGACGATCCCACCTCTTTCGCCAGCTCGGCCAAGGCTATTCCACTCGGTTCAGGCGCTTGGATCATGGTCAGGCTCGCTTCACACCGGGAGTGGGGCAGTTTGATATCGCGTTCATGAAAGTCGGCCGACCTGCGGGGGGCGGTTGCAGGCCGGCCGACTCACCGCGTGTCCGCATGCGGACCACGCAGTTCGTGAAGTTGGATTCTCGTTTGATGGGGAGGCGCAGGCGCCCATGAAGATTGCGCGACCACCACGCAGCGCAGAGCTGCCGAAGGATATGTGCCGGCTCTACCGTGCCGCCTGCTTGGCGCCGCTATCGGTCCATTCGGGCGGCAATCCAAGCTGGCTCCCGACCACGCCGGCAAGGCCCGGATAGCGGCCGTAGCGTTCGCACGTCGCGTATTTGGGAGAGAGGCCCATCGCCGAATTGATCTTCTGCGCGGACGGGAGGTCGATACCCGAACTACTGAAGGGGCTCTCGCCCTTGACCAGCAGATAGCCGAAATCCTCGCCGAAGGCATCCGCGAGCTCATAGGCGTCGCTCGCCTTCGATACTCTCGGCGAGCTGAAGAACGCGTTCGCGCCCCTGGCCCAGAGCATCGACGCCTGCTGCTGACCCATGGGGTCGACGGCCTCGGCCTCCATGGAGAGATTGCCCATCCCGATCGGAATGCGCGGGGTCGGAACCGGGATGGCCATGTCCACGAAGTTCATGCCGATCGACGTTGCCGCCGAAATGCCTGCCGCGAGTTCGTCGGTTTCCGTCGCCTGGGTGACGGATGCCCGCACGATCAGGTCCGCGGGCTCGTCAGGCGCCACCACCTTGAAGCGATCGCTGAGGCTGACGCACAGCCCGCGATCGACGCTGTTCGCGACAAGCTCCCTCTGCGGGTTGGTCAGCTTCGGCGCGATATTGGAGGGGAAGGTGGTCGGAAAGATCTTGACCGTCCTGGCGGCTAGAACATGCTCCTTGTTCACGTTGATGCGCGATTTTGTGAGAACGCCGTTGGAGGGCACCATTGCGTCGTAGGACGAAAGTCCGACGCCCTGCACCAGCGGCGCCGGCGCGCAGCCGCACATGGAGCCGGCCATGGCCAGCAGGCCAGCGTATCCGGCGCTACGAAGCGGTCGCATCGGACGCCCCTTGCACGCTTGAGCCGGCCCGGTTGACCGCCCGCCGGGACCTCCGACAGAGCGGCGCATATGAGTGCGCGTCGCTCTTCAAAAGTAATCCGGCGACGCCACAAGCGGCGGTTGACGTCAGGACCGCCGCGGCAGCAATGAAGCCGGTCCCATCGCCCGAATATTTCCACCACCATGACGAGAGGCTTGCATGGATAGAAATAACTCTCATCGAAACGTAGTTCGAATGAGCATCCAGCCAGTTAACTCGTCTCCCAGGACGCGAATTGGCAGAATTTGAATTAGAAACAACGCTCATCCGGCGCCTCCCGGTATTGACCCGTGCGGATTTGTATTGCACTTCGATACCAGTAGAGAGCGTTGTGGAGTAAAATCTGGCCTTAAATGTCTGAATGCGTCTGCCCGACTTATTTTGATGTCGAAAGATGTCTCGCAGCGTTCCGGACAACGTTCGACACACAAAAGCTGCCACCGCCCGCTACGGCGGCGCTTCACCTAGCCTTGGGAAACACACGTCGTTCACGGCTGATCATGAGCACGCAAGCGCACCAGATTCTCGTTGCCGATGACGACGGCGAAATCCGAAAACTCCTCGCCCGCTACATGCGGGAGCAGGGTTTCCAGGTCCTGCTCGCGTCAAGCTGCGCAGAAGTCGGCGAGAGGATCGCGACCCATCAGGTCGATCTCATCGTTCTTGACGTAATGCTGCCCGACGGGTCGGGGCTCGACCTTTGCCGCGATCTGCGAGCGGCGCGATCGAACATCCCGATCATACTGCTCACCGCGCTGCAGGAGGATGTCGATCGGATCATCGGCCTTGAAATCGGGGCCGACGACTATCTCGGCAAGCCCTTCAATCCGCGCGAGCTTGCGGCGCGAATTCGCGCCGTCCTCCGTCGGGGGGTGAATTCACGCCCTGAACCCGACGGAACGGGAGGCTACCGGTTCGAAGGCTTTGTCGTCGATCCGTCCGTCCGTACGGTGACGGACGCCAATGGTGGAATCGTTCCGCTTACCGGCGCCGAATTCGACCTCCTGATCATATTTCTGGACCGGCCGGGCCGCGTGCTCTCGCGCGAGCAACTCCTCGATCTCACGCGTCGAGGAGATGGCGGTGTGCTGGACCGGTCGATTGACGTTCTGGTCAGCCGTTTGCGGCGCAAGTTGTCGCCTGATGGTGCTGCCCAGATCTTTAAGGCGATTCGCAACGGCGGGTACCAACTCGCCGCCAGGGTCAGCGCCTTGGACAAGTAGAAATGCAAACGCTTCGCGCCAAATTCGCCTTGCTGCTCGTGGCCTCGATCGTCGCCGTGGTCGCGTTGATCACGCTCGCGGTGATGTATGTCTTTGCGACGCCTAAGGATACCGAAGTCTATCTGCTCGCCAGGCAGTTTATAACGATGGAGCGGCTCGCGAAGCAAAACCCCGAGACAGAAGTTCTGTCGCGACAGCCTGCTGAAGGCGCACCTGACGCAGAACAGACGGAACTGATGCGCGCCGCAACCGAGGCGCTTGGGGTTCCCCTCGACCTGACCGTGACACATAAGACGGACGATGACCGTTTCCGCACTGTCTCGCTGCGCGTCGGGCCCAGCAGCTGGATTCTGGTGGATATCGATCCACCTTCGGACCCCGAATTGTGGGTATGGTTGGCACTTATCACGCTCGGCGTTGGGTCGATCGCGGTGTTTGCGGCCAATCGCATGAGCAAGCCACTGGCGCTGCTTGAAAGCGCGGTGGAGCAGGTCAGCCCGGACGGGATTCTCCCGGCGCTTGCCGAACGAGGGCCGGCTGAGGTGCGCGCGACCGCGGCCGCCATCAATTCTCTTTCCGCTCGCTTGAAGCATGCCATCGAAAGCCGGATGCGGCTTGTCGCGGCAGCCGGTCATGACCTGCGCACTCCCCTGACCCGCATGAGGCTGCGTGCCGAGTTCGTCTCCGATGACGAGGAGCGGGCGCTATGGCTCAAGGATATCGATGAGCTGCAGCGGATTGCCCACAGCGCCATCCAGCTTGTCCACGAAGAAACCACGAAGACGCCGCCCGAGATCATTCAGCTGGATGAACTGGTCAGGAGCGTCGCTGCGGAGTTGCAGGAACAGGATTTCGAGATCGAGGTGGCCAGCAGCTGCGAGGTCCATGTCAAGGCCAGTCGCCTGACCTTGAGCCGCGCACTGCGCAATCTCTTCATAAACGCGGCAACTCACGGCGTGCGTGGCACCGTAACTGTAACGGGTGGTGCGATGGCGCAGGTCACGATTTCCGATCAGGGGCCGGGCATCGCGGCGGATATACTGGATCAGGTGTTCGAGCCGTTCTTCCGTGCCGACAGGGCGCGCAGCCAGAAAATCCCCGGTGCCGGGTTGGGCCTGACGATCTCCCGCGAAATCATCCGCAAGGCCGACGGAGAGATCGCGATAGCCAACCGGCCGGGCGGCGGCCTGGTTCAGGTCGTCGAGCTACCCGCCGTCGCTCCCGGCACCGGCATACACTGACCGATGAACAGGCAATGGCGACGCCGCCGATCAAGGCAATAATTCAACATGAAATCCTGTCGGCTAGTCATATTCGGACACAGTTGAACGCAAAAGCGTGAAGATCGACCCGCAGGTTGAGGTCTCCACATTCAGGAGAACCTAAACATGCGGTCAGATCTGTCTCACCTTGCAATTCCGACGCAGGATTGAGTGCTTCGCCATGCTGGCACTTGCACGCGTCGCGACATTTCTGTCGTGCTCCCTCCCGCTGATCATGGTCTGGTCCCCCACCGCCTTCCCGGCGGATGGCGGCGTTGGGCACCGGCTTCTATTCACCGTTACCGTCGACACCGTGCGAGAGACTCGGATCGCCAGCACGGTTGTCGGCATGGGCACGGTCGCCGCATGGCGCGAAATGCCGATCAGCTCCGAAGCCAACGGTCTCGCGATCGTCGAGATCCGCGCCGACGAGGGAGACAGGGTCAGGAAGGGCCAGATCCTTGCGCGCCTCAATCAGAGTCTGCTCGCCGCGCAGCTCGACCAGAACAGGGCGGCCGTCACCGAGGCCGAGGCGCAGCTTGCCAATGCGCTGTCCGACCAGCAGCGCGCTCACGCCGTTACCAGCGGCGTCATAAGCCAGCAAACGATCGAGCTTCGTGACACGCTGGTCAAGACGAGCACGGCGAAGCTTGCCTCCGCGCGGGCGATACTGGAGGAGACGAAGGCCAGATTGGCCCAGACGGAAATCGTGGCACCCGAAAACGCCATCGTGGCGAGCCGCAGTGCCGTCCTTGGGCAGGTGGTGCAGATGGGAACCGAGCTGTTCCGCCTGATCCAGGACGAGCGCATCGAGGTGAATGCGCTGGTAGCCGAAGCAGACGTGTTCAAAGTTCTCCCGCAGCAGTCCGCCCGCATCATCGATCCGACGGGCCACGTCACGCACGCCGCCGTGCGGCTCGTGGCGCCCGTGGTCGATGAGCAGACCCGCCTCGGCACGGTGCGCGTGGCGCTGCCGGCGAAGACGCAATTGAAGCCCGGCATGTTCGTCCGCGTCGAGATCGACGCCGGCAGCGCGCCGGCGCTGACGATCCCGCTAAGGGCCCTCGTCTGGCGCGAGGGACGAGCCGCAGTGTTCACGGTGAGCGACGAGGGAACCGCGGTCCTCAAGGCTGTCACGGCCGGTCGCCAGACCGGTTCCTCCGTCGAGGTCGTGCAAGGCCTGGAGACGGGCGAGCGCATCGTGGTGGAGGGCGCGGGGCTCCTGAACGATGGCGAGAGGGTCCGCGCCGAGGTCGCGTCCGTCCGGCCGCTCGTGAGGATGCCGTGAACCAGATCTCCGCCTGGGCCATCCGCCATCCGGTGCCCACCATCGTTCTGTTTCTGATCCTCTCGCTCTCGGGCTTCGTTGGCTTTTCGAAGCTGCGCATCAACGACATGCCCGACATCGATATTCCGACCATCACCGTCAGTGTCAGCCGGAGCGGCGCCGCGCCCACCGAACTGGAGACGCAGGTCACGCGCCTTGTCGAGGACAGCGTCGCCGGCCTCGGCAACGTGGAGCACATTCGCTCCACGATTAACGAAAGCCTTTCCGCGACCACGATCGAATTTGCCCTCGGGACTGATGTCGACCGCGCGACCGACGACGTTCGCAATGCCGTGGCCTCCATCCGCCCGAACCTGCCTGCGGACATTCTGGAGCCCACGGTGCAGCGGATCGAAGATACCGGCCAGCCCATTCTGACGTTCGTCGTCGACGCGCCGCAGATGACGCCCGATGAGTTGAGCTGGTTCGTCGACAACGATGTGGCCAAGGCCATTCTGTCAGCCGGGAGTGTCTCCAGGATCGAGCGGGCCGGCGGCGTCGATCAGGAAATCCGCGTGCGGCTCGATCCGGATCGGCTGATGGCCCTCGGCATCACGGCCTCCGAAGTCTCCGAACAATTGAAGACGCAGAACGTCAACCAGCCCGCCGGACGCATGACGCTCGGCGACGGCGAGCAGACGATCCGGACGCTGGGCAGTGCTGTGGACCTCGAGACGCTCGCGCAACGGCGCCTGATCCTGAGAGGCGGACGCACGGCGCTGCTGTCGGAGTTGGGCGCGATCGAGAGATCGTGGGCGGAGCCCCGCCAACGTGCCCGCCTTGACGACCGGGAGGTGATCGGCTTCAGCGTCTATCGCTCGCTAGGCACCGGCGAGGTCGGCGTGGCCAGGGCGGTGAGAGAGAAAGTGGCGGCGTTTGCCGCCGAGCACCCGGAAGTGACGACCCGCGAGGTGACCTCCTCGACTGATGACGTCCTGGAAGGATATGCCGCCGCCATCGAGGCTCTCGCCATCGGCGCGGCCCTCGCCGTCATCGTGGTCTGGTTCTTCCTGCGCGACATACGGGCCACCCTGATCAGCAGCGTCGCCCTGCCGCTTTCGCTACTGCCCACCTTTGGCGTGATGTACCTGCTGAACCAGTCGCTCAACAACATCACCCTGCTCGGCATCGCGCTCGTGGTCGGCATTCTGGTCGACGATGCCATCGTCGAGATCGAGAACATCGTCCGCCACATGCGCCAATCGGGCAAGAATGCCTATGAGGCGGCGCTTGAGGCCGCGGACGAGATCGGACTTGCCGTGGTGGCCACGACATTTTCGATCATCGCCGTGTTCATGCCGGTCGGCTTCATGCCGGGCATGGCGGGCGAGATCTTCAAGGCATTCGCCATCGCCGTCTGCACGTCCGTCTTCTTCTCGCTCGTCGTCGCGCGCATGCTGACGCCGCTGATGTGCGCTTATCTGATGAAGCCGCACGACGCGCAGGAAGACGAAGCGTTCTGGATTCCGGCCTATCTTCGCTTTCTCGGCTGGACGCTGCGATGGCGGTGGCTCACCGTCTTTGCCGGCATCGTCTTCTTCGCCGGATCCATGACCCTGGCCCAGCAGCTGCCGACTGATTTCATTCCCGCTTCCGACCGGGGACGCTCGTCTCTCGCTATCGAGCTTGCGCCCGGTGCCAGTCTTGCGGACACCGATGCCGCTGTGAGGAGGGCCATCGATATCCTGACGGAGCGGTCGGAGGTCCTGTCCGTCTACGCGGCCTTGGGAACGCAAACCTCGGCGGGAACTTTCGACGGCGAGAGTTCCTCGGGCGAAGTGCGCAAGGCAATCCTGACCGTGAATCTCCAGCCGCGCGGCGACCGGGCGCTCACGCAACAGCAGTTTGAAGCATCGGTAGCCCCCCGGCTTGCCGAGTTGCCGGGCGCGCGGGTGCGCTTCGGTGCCGATGGCGAGTCGGGCGCCAAGGTTCAGGTCACGCTCAGAAGCGACGATGCCGATATGCTGTCGCGCACGGTGGCCTCGGTTACACGCGAGATGCAGGCGACGCCGGGGTTCCAGAACGCCGGCTCGACGGCCAGCCTGGCGCGTCCCGAATTGCAGCTCATACCTCACCCCGACAAGGCGGCGACGCTTGGCGTCTCAACCGAGACGATCGCTCGAACGGTCAACATCGCGACCGTCGGCGAGGCCGATCAGAACCTGCCGAAATTCAACCTTGAGGACCGCCAGATACCGATCCGCGTCATGCTCGACGAGGATGCGAGGGCCGACCTCTCGCGGATCCTCAGCTTGCGGGTGCCCACGCTGACCGGGACCGTCCCACTGTCCTCGGTCGCCGACATCGCGCTCGGCGCCGGCCCCAACCAGATCGACCGCCTCAACCGCAGCCGCAGCGCGACCATCGAGGCCGAGCTCGTGGGTGTGACCACGGGCCAGGCCGAGGCGCTCGTCGCCGATCTGCCGTCGATCCGGCATCTCGCCGCTGGAGTCACTCGCGAGGCCGCGGGCGATGGGGAGCACATGGAGCAGTTGTTCAGCGGCTTCGTGCTCGCCATAGGCTCGGGGATCGTGCTGCTGCTGTTCGTCATCGCTCTTCTGTTCAACAATTTCCTGCAGCCGGTGACGATCCTGACCGCGCTTCCGCTCTCGCTCGGCGGTGCCTTCGGGCTGATGGCCGTAACGGGCACCTCCCTCTCCATGCCGGCCCTCATCGGCATTCTTATGCTGATGGGCATCGCCGCCAAGAACTCGATCCTGCTCGTCGAATACGCCATCGCCGCACGGTCCGAGCACAGGCTCGACCGACATGCGGCGCTCGTCGACGCAGCACGCAAGCGTGCTCGGCCCATCGTCATGACCACGGTCGCAATGGGGGCAGGCATGCTGCCCCTCGCTCTCGGCATCGGCGCCGACGCCGAGTTCCGGTCGTCGATGGCAATCTCCGTCATCGGTGGACTGCTTAGCTCGACCGCACTGAGCCTCATCTATGTTCCTGCGGTCTTTACCGTCATGGACGATCTCGACCGCTGGACGCGAAGGAGCTTTGGGTCGCTGCTCCAGAGGCACTAGGAGAAGTTGCCGAAGCTGGGACAGTTGCCCTGACCGCAAGCTTTCAAAAAGTTCTCGGCTATCCCAAGAGATGACCCGTACCAGCAAGCATCATAGCGCTATAGCGTAGACGCAGTTCTCATCTTGGTCGCTCGCGGCCCGGCAACTCCCTCAGATGAAGCACTTGGCGAACATTTTCCTACAAAATGCTGCCGTTTTTCCTCTCGGACATATGGGTTTCCGGCGACGCTGACTGGACGAGGCGCCGCCGGTTGTTCATTCCAAACTGTGAAATCGAACCTGATCCGATCTCAGCAACGGCGTGCTGCAAAGAGAGACACAGCATCGGCCCCAGCCGGAAATTGCAGCCGGCCGGACGTGTCGTGAACGGCGGCCCAGACCGCCTCTGCGACATCCGTCTCCTTCGTCGTCAGCGCCGGCTTTGCAAAGCCTTCGAAAATCGGTGCCGCGAAACCGGCATAGGCCGGAGGGATAAGATCTTCGACGTTCAAATCCGCGTTTTGCGCGAAGCGCGTCGTTGGGGCGTATCCCGGCTCCACCAGCCTGGCGCGGACATCGAAATGGGCGAGTTCGTGGTCGAGCGAGCCGGTGAAGCCCTCAATAGCCTGCTTGCTGGCGGTATATGCCGCCGCAAGCGGCATGGCGGCGAGCGTGACGCTCGATGTTACATTGACGATGATGCCGGAGCGGCGTTCGCGCATCTGCGGAATGACGGCTTGGCACATTGCCATGACTCCGAAAGTGTTGGTGTCGAACACTCTGCGGATCTGTGCCATCGGCGTCGCTTCAAACGCTCCGACCACGCCAATGCCGGCATTGTTGACAAGCACGTCAATCGGTCCCGCAGCCGCGACGGCTGCGGCGATACTGTCCTCCTTCGTCACGTCCAGCGGCAGGATACGCAGGTCGCGCGATGCCGGTAGAATCGTGTCGTCGGGGCGGCGCATGGTCGCGACGACATTCCAGCCCTTGTCGAGGAAATGACGCGCCATCTCCAGGCCGTAGCCCGAGGATGTGCCGGTGATCATGATCGTCTGCATGGGCCTCTCCATTCGCTTTCGAATGGCCCCCTGATAGGCTCACATGGCAAGACGATATATAATTTATAATCCAGTTATTGTTCGCTGTCGTCCAGATCGAGGCTGGCGGTGGATGCCGACGCAATTCCGTCTGATCGACCCTATGCGGTATCCTCGAGCCCGCTGGTTCGGGCGAACCGTCCCGGCGGACAACCCAGCCGCTTGCGAAACGCCGTGCTGAAGGCGCTCGCGGATTCATAGCCGATGTCCTCGGCAATCCGGTCGAGCGTCTTTGCGCCGCGCAGCAAGGCGTCTTTCGCCAGCGCCATCCGCCACCGGGTGAGATATTCGATCGGCCCGCAACCAAGGACGGCGCCAAAGCGCGCGGCGAAGGTCGAGCGAGACTGCGCGGCGATTTGAGCGAGGCCTGCGACCGTCCAATCAGCGCGCACGTCGGCGTGAATGGCACGCAGGACACGCGCCAGGGCTGGATCGCGCAGACCGGTGAGAAGGCCGACGCGCGCGTCATCGGGCGTGACACCCGGCCAGCGTAGCGCTTCGACGAGCAGCACCTCGAGCATGCGCTGGAGGATCATATCCTTGCCCGGCTCATCGCCGCTGCATTCCTCCATGATGAGGTCGATCACCCGGCCAAGCCGCACCGATCGCCCGGCCGAGTGCGGGATGTGGATCATACGCGGCAGCAGCGCGAGCACGAGCGGGGCATTGATCGCCTCAATGCGGAATGTCCCGCCGAGCGCCTCGAACTCGGGCGCGCCATGCTGTTCACCATGGCGGACCGGCACATCCATCGGATCGCGCTGCTCGCAGGCGATGCCCGGATGACTGCTCAAGGTGAAGGACGGCGTGGATGGAAGGAGAAGAAAGCTACCCTTTTCCAACTTCCAGGGTTCCTCTCCTTCAAACGCGATCCAGCACGAACCCCTCAGAATGATCGTGAAGCCGGGGGCATCGTGGGGCGCGTAGCGAACACCCCATTCGCCCCGCCCGGTGATGGGCTTGGAGATGGCGGTGTTCGGCCGCAGCAGGGCTATAATATCGCTCAGAGGATCCAATTTGGACGGTCCGAAATAATTTCCAGCAGGAATATGTTTATCCGTCTCGCCCAATTTGTCCATCCGCCGTCGGCGGCGCTAGAGGGCGACAGCGTCGACACGGTGCTCATCTTGGTCAGGCGTGGCCGCCATTCCAGTTCCAAAGTGCGCGCGTCTAGGGTCGGGCTTTCGACGCCGAGCAGGCCGCCATTCGAGCGGATCGTATGGCCGGCAGGAAGCGCCCGAAAGGATCCGGCCGGAAGTGATCCACCGGTGTCCTGCACGGCAACGGTGCCGCCCCCTTGTTGTCGGAGCCGGCTTCGCCACCCGGCGCGCTACGCACTGCCTGACACGACTGCCGTGGCTTTGCGCGATGTGAGGCGATCCGCACGATACTGCCGGGGCGAGACACCGTAGGCATTGCGGAACTCGCGCGAGAAATGGGCCGCGTCCGAGAAACCGCAGTCAAAGGCGATCTCGGTGATCGAGCGCGGGCTGTTTTCCAGCATCCAGCAGGCGTAATCCTTGCGCAGCTGTCGCTGGAAGGCGGCGGGCGCGATGCCGAGCGCCGAACTGAAGGCCCGCTCCAGCTGGCGGCTCGAACAGCCGACATAGCGGGCGATGGCGTCTATCGAGGGCGGATCGTCCAGCCGCTGCTCCATGAAATGAACCGCCTGATGCACGCGCGCATCGGCGACCTTTGCGAGATCGGCGAAGAAGTGCGGCTGCGGCAGCGAAGACGGACGCATGCCCTGCAACATCATGTGACGCACGGCCTGGTTCGCCTTGGCTGCTCCGCAATGACGGGTGACCAGATAGAGGCCGAGGTCGATGGCGGCGGTGGAACCCGCGCAGGAGAGCAGGTCGCCCTCATCCACGAACAGCTTGTCGGTTACCGCCTTCAGTGTCGGGAACTGCGACTGGAACGCTTCCAGCACGTTCCAGTGGATGCAGACGGTCCGACTTTCCCCGAGCCCCGCCTGCGCGATGGCGAAGGTGCCGGTGCACACGCCGATAAGCCGCACACGCCCCTCGGCCGCCCGGCGAAGATAGTCCAGCAGGGCCGGGGGGTGATGTTCGTTGAGATAGTCGTTCCCGCCGCACACGGCGATGTAGTCAAACTGCGCCGGGTCGAGCAGCGGGGAGCTGTCGGAAATGACCACACCGCAGCTCGCGCGGCGGGGCGTGCCATCCAGGCTCATCACCACCCATGACGCATGAATCTGCCGGCTCCGTCCGCCATGGTCCGCCGCGAGGCGCAGGGCGTCGATGAGCCCGCCGAAGGCCGCGAGAGTGAACTGGTCGAGCAGCACGAAGCCGATGCGTAGCGGCGAGGTACGGGCCGACGCGGCGGGAGTGCCTCCCGTTTCCGCACGATCGGCAGGTGAGGATGGCGTATGCAGCATGTCGCCCATATCAAAGTTTCTGGCCCGATCCTGCAAGCCGTCGCTGCGTCAGATGGCGATTATGACGCCGCCTGCACATGAGGGGAGAAAACAACATGGCACGCTTCCATGGTCTTGTTACGGCATCGGCGTTCGCGCTGGCCGCCGCCATTGCGCCGGCATCGGCGCAGGACGCTCTGCATGTCGCCTGGTACGGCGGCAACTGGGGCGACGCCTTCAAAGCCTGCGTCGCCGATCCTTTCACCAAGGCGACCGGTGTCACCGTCATTCCGGAGGTCGGCACCTCCACCGTCACGCTTGCCAAGCTCCAGCAGCAGAAGGAGGCTCCCACCATCGACGTCGCGTGGATGGACGGCGGCGTAAGCGAGCTGGCGGAAGCCGCGGGCGTGCTGGAGCCGATCACCGAGGCGGGCGTGCCGAACCTCGCCGGCACTCTGCCGGAGGCCGTCTATAAGAACGACAGCGGAATTTATAGTGTCGGTACAGGCTATTATTCGCTGGGCCTCACCTACAACACCAAGGAAATCAAGCAGGCGCCGACGTCCTGGAACGATCTGTGGAAGCCCGAATATGCCGACGCGGTGACGATACCCTCTCCGGCCAACTCCTCGGGCGTACCGTTCCTGTTTTTCCTGCACAAGATCTGGAATGCGCCCGCCGGCGATTTCGCTCCGGTCTTCGCCAAGATCAAGGAATTGAAGCCGGCGCTGTTCTTCGACAGCTCGGGCGCGGCCTCCAACGCGTTCCAGAGCGGCGAGGCGATCATCGGCGCGCATTTCAATGTCGGTGCCTTTGATCTCATCGCCAAGGGCCTGCCGATCGGCTTCGCCGTACCCAAGGAAGGCGTATGGGCGACCGATGCGCGCCTCCATCTGGTGAAGAACGCCCCGCACAAGGAAATGGCGCAGGCGTTCATCAACACCGCCCTGACGCCCAGTGCCTCGCAGTGCCTCGCCGAGAAGCTGTTCCTCGGCCCCTCGGTGAAGGGCGTCACCGTTTCTCCCGAGACGGCACGCAAGCTGCCATGGGGCGAGAATGGTTCGGTGGCGAACCTCTACCTGCTGAACTGGACCGAAGTGAACGCCAAACGCGCCGAACTCGTTGACACCTGGAACCGCGAGATCGCCCGCAAATAGGCCCCGTGCACGCTCCTTCCGGGCCGGGAAGGCCCGGCAGGAGCGCCGCACGCGACTTTATTGGCCCCAGAGACGCCTGTTTGAATCCGGCATTGCGAGCCATCCGCGCAGGCTCTCTGGCGTAATCTGGCTTCGCTGATACGGGACGGCCTCCTTTCAGGCGACCGTCCGCCTCTCCCGCCAGGACATGACTCGTGCAGCCACTTCTCTCCATCGAATCCGTTTCGAAGCGCTTCGCGGCGCATCAGGCGTTGCGGGACATCGACCTGAGCGTCGATGCGGGCGAGTTCATCGCCCTGCTTGGACCCAGCGGCTGCGGAAAGACCACGCTGCTGCGCTGCATCGCCGGCTTCCTGATGCCCGACAGCGGCCGCATCGTGATCGACGGCGAGAACATCACCAGCGCACCGCCCCATCGCCGGCCGCTGAACACCGTTTTCCAGAGCTATGCTCTGTTTCCCCATATGAGCGTGCTGGACAATGTCGCCTATGGCCCCCGCCGCGCCGGCGTCGGCAGGGCTGAAGCCCATGCCCGTGCCTGCGACGCGCTGGATCTGGTGGGCCTTGGCGAAATGGGCCCGCGCCTGCCGCGTGAACTGTCAGGTGGCCAGCAGCAGCGTGTGGCGCTGGCGCGCGCCATCGTGAACCGACCCAAATTGCTGTTGCTGGACGAGCCGCTGAGCGCGCTTGATCTCAAGCTGCGCCGCCGCATGCAGGTCGAGCTCAAGCATATCCAGGAAAAGCTGGGCATTGCCTTCATCTTCGTCACTCACGATCAGGAGGAGGCCATGGCCATGGCCGACCGGATCGTGGTGATGAATGCCGGCCGCGTGGAACAGATCGGCACGCCATCGCAGATCTACCGGGCGCCCGTCTCCCGCTTCGTGGCCGAGTTCGTCGGCGAGCCGAACCTTATCCCCGTGCAGCAGGCAGGGCCGGGGCGGGTGCGCCTGGCCATTGCCGGGCTGGAACTGCCGGCGGCCGATGGCATGCGGTGCGCGATGGTCCGCCCGGAGGACATTTCCCTCATCGAGGGCACGGCGCCGGATGGCATCGCCACGGCTCCGGGCGTGGTGGAGGAGGTGCTTGCCATTGGCCCGATGACGACGCTGCTCGTGCGCTGCGGTGATCTTCAGCTGAAAGTGGCGCGTCTGGGCATGTCGGGAACCGAATTTCCCGCCGGCAGCCCCGTTACCCTCGGCCTGCGCCCGGCCGCGCTGCATCTGATCGCGGAGTGAGGACGGTGATCGCCCCCCGCACCCGATTGGCCCTGCTGCTGTTCGCGCCGCTCGCCTTTTTTGTCGCGTTCTTCCTGACGCCGATGGTGGTGGTCGCGGTCTCCAGCGTCACCGCTGACGATGGCAGCCTTACCGCGGCCCATTACGCGCGAATCCTGCTCGACCAGTATCATTGGGACGTGCTGTGGGTGACGTTCCGCATTGCGCTGGCGACCACGGCGATCTGCATGCTGATCGGCTTTCCGCTCGCCTGGTATCTGGTGCGCATCGTGCGCTGGCGGGCCTGGCGCCGTACCTGCGTCATCCTCATCATCGTGCCGTTGTTCACCTCGAACATCGTGCGCTCCTTCGGCTGGATGGTGCTTTTGGGGCGGACGGGCCTGATCAATCAGGGGCTGCTGGGCCTCGGCCTCACGGAACGCCCGATCCGCCTGCTGGGTACGGAGACCGGCATTCTCATCGGCATGGTCTATATTCTGATGCCCTTCGTCGTGCTCTCGGTCGGCAACGCGCTGGCCAAGATCGACACGGCGTATGAAGAGGCCTCCGCCGATCTCGGCGTCGGGCCGGCGCGCACCTTCTGGTTCGTCACCCTGCCGCTTTGCCTTCCGGGCGCGGTTTCCGGCGCCATCATCGTGTTCGCGCTGGCGGTGAGCGCCTATGTGACGCCGGCCCTGCTTTCCGGCGGACAGATCACCGTCTTTTCCATGCTGATCTTCCAGCAATACTCCTCGGTGTTCGACTTCCACTACGGAGCCGCCCTCAGCGTCACGTTGCTGGTGCTCACCCTGATCCTGGTCACCATCGCCGGACGTATCGGTGACGGGGGGAGGAAAGCGGCATGATCGCGCGCCTGCTCGTCCGCCTCATTGCGCTTGCCGCACTCGTCTATCTGGTGCTGCCCCTCGTCGTGATCATCGGCACCTCGCTGACCGAAACCAGCTATCTGGCGTTCCCGCCGCAGGGGTTCACGCTGAAATGGTTCGGCGTGCTGTTCAACGATCCGTCCTATGTGTCGGCCTTCATTACGTCGACCTTGCTGGCGCTGGCCGCGACAATCGTCGCGGTCCTGCTCGCGGTCCCGGCGAGCCTCGCGCTGGCGCGTTACGTCTTTGCCGGGCGTGCGGCGGTTTCCTCGCTGCTGATGTCGCCGCTTCTGCTTCCCTATGTCGTGCTTGGCGCTGCGCTGATGCAGTTCGGCACGACCATCGGGCTGGTGCGCTCCTTCGAGGCGCTGCTCGTCGGCCATGTGATCATTGTCACGCCCTTCGTGCTGCGCTCGGTGCTCCCGCTGCTCACCCCGGAGCAGCGCGCGCTGGAAGAGGCCTCCATGGACCTCGGCGCCACGCCCCTGGCCACCTTCTTTCTGGTCGTCCTGCCGCAGATCCGCGGCGGCATCGTCTCGGGCGGCCTTCTCGCCTTCATCTCCTCCTGGATCAACGTCGAGCTGTCGATCTTCAACACGACCGCCGCGCTCAACACCATCCCGGTGAAGATGTTCAACTACGTGCAGTACACGATCGATCCGACGATCGCGGCCGTTTCCGCGATCACCATCGTCGCGGCTGCGCTGGTCATCATCCTTCTCGATCTGCTGATGGGGCTCGACATGTTGTCCGAGCGTCATCGGTAATACCAACGGAGCCTTCGCCATGCGCAAGCTGGATAGTTTCGACGTCATTTACACGCATACCGAGGGCGAGCCGCTCTGCATCATCCACAGTGGCATTCCCTATCCGGCGGGCTCCTCGATCATCGAGAAGCGTGCCTTCCTCGAAGCCAATTACGACTGGGTGCGCACCTCGCTCATGCGCGAGCCGCGCGGGCATCGCGACATGTTCGGCGTGTTCCTGACCCCGCCTTCCTCGCCCGACTACGATGCCGGCCTGATCTATATCGACGGCACGCAGTATTCCCACATGTGCGGCCACGGCACGATCGCGGTTGCGATGGCGATGGTGGCCCAAGGGTTCGTGCGGCGCTCGGATGACGGCATCACCAGGATCCGTTTCGAGACCACGGCAGGCCTCGTGCAGGCCGAAGTCGCCACCGAGGGCGACGAGGTGCTGTGGACGCGCTTCGAGAACGTGCCGGCCTATGTGGCGGCGCAGGACATCGCGTTCGACCTTCCCGGCGTTGGCGCGCTGAAGGCCGATATCGTGTGGGGCGGCAACTATTTCGGCATCATCGACCTGCGCGGCACCGCGCTCCGCATCAGTCCGGAGAACGGCTCCGAGCTCTCGCGCCTCGGCATCATGGCCCGTGAGGCGATCCGCGAAAAGGTGAAGATCCAGCATCCGACGGCGGGGCACATCAACAACTTCAACTACGTCACCTTCTGGCACGAGCCGACGATCGAAGGGGCGCTCTACAAGAACGTGCATGTCTTCAGCGCCGGCCAGCTCGATCGCTCGCCCGGCGGCACGGGCACCAGTGCCATGATGGCGATGTTCGAAGCGCGCGGCGTGATGGGCCTCAATCAGCCGATCAAGTCCGAAGGTCTGCTCGGCACCGGCACATTCGAGGGCTGCCTGATCGGCGAGACGAAGCTGAACGACGTGCGTGCGGTGCGTCCGACGGTGAAGGGAACGGCGGGTCTGCTCGGCACGGCGCGGTGGATGATCGATCGCAAGGACCCGGTTGGCGCCGGGTTCCTCGTCGCCTGAACGAGGCAAACCGCGCGCCCGGCCTGCTCGGCCTGGCAGCGCATGACACCGGCGATCGGCGCCTCCGCGGGCGCCGATCTCCACTTAAGCCGCCGTTTGCGGAGAGGAACCAAGTCCTTCCGCTGCCGGGCCATTTCCCGCGCGAGCCGTCGAAAAGCGGGTCTCAGGTAAATTGAGATGGTGTGAGGAGGGCGGCCCGCCCTAACGGAGCCTGGCGATGCCGATGCCGTCCAATTTGGCGCGGTCTTTGATGGACTCTTCGCTCCGCGTCATGGCTTTCGAAATCGCCTTGAGTGCCATGCCCTTCTTGGCGAGCACTTTGAGCTTTTCGAGCTCGTCATGGGTCCAGGGCTGGCGGTGCCGTTCAAATCGCTCGGCCATGATCTGCTCCTAGTCTGGCGGGAAGCCGTCAGCCGACGACCTCGGTCGCGGCCCTTCCTGATCCATCTAAGTGCGCTCAACGTCAACCGGATCAATCAGCCACCCGGCCTCGCAACGGTGGGCAGGGGCGACGTGTCCCGCCCCCTCACATCCGGCAGGAGGATGACGGTACGCGGCCCGGCGCCGACCTTGATCCGCGCCTTGACGGTCCCCGTCTCAAGATCGACCTCGGACACCTCGTCGCCTGCCCAGTCGACCGCAAGCACGGAACTGGCCATGCGAACCGCCAGTCCTTCGGGGAACGAGCCAATGCGAATGCGGTCGGCAACCTCCAGCGAGGCGGCATCCACCACGATCAGCGTGCCGCTCTGCTGGCTGGTGACAAGGATGCGCGCACCATCCGGCGTGACGGCGACGCCATAGGGCATGAG
The DNA here is from genome assembly GCF_010669125.1 of Ancylobacter pratisalsi. NCBI lineage: Bacteria > Pseudomonadati > Pseudomonadota > Alphaproteobacteria > Hyphomicrobiales > Xanthobacteraceae > Ancylobacter > Ancylobacter pratisalsi. The sequence goes on along the minus strand of NZ_CP048630.1, from coordinate 4,330,316 downwards.
CCCCACCTTCACACGGGCGGTTTCGCGGTGAGTGACCGTGTCCACCACCGAGAGATCGTTGCTGCGTACATTCGCGACATAGAGCCGTCTGCCGTCCGGCGACAGCGCCAGCGCGAAGGGCGCGGTGCCGACGGGTACCGAGGCGGTCCGTGTCATGGCCGCGATATCGACAATGCTGACCGCGTTGCTCTCGCGGGCCGCGACATAGGCGAGCCCGCGCGCCTCGTCGACGACGACATGCGCCGGCGCGCGCCCGACGTCCACGCGTCCGGTCTCGCGGCCGCTCGCCGTATCGACGCGGATCAGCACCTGTCCGTCCCAGTCGGTCACCAGTACCGCCGCCCCGCCCTGGGCAACGGCGAGGCCGAACGGTTCGCGCCCGACGCCGAAGCTCTTCACCCGACCCGTGCCGAGATCGACATGCGACACCAGCCCGAGGTCGGGATGGGACACGTACAGGCCTCGGCCGTCCGGGCTCGCGGCCAGCGACGCGGGCACACGGGGGACGGGGAGGGTGCGGACCACCCGTCCTTGCCCGACATCGACCAATGAGACGACACCCGCCTGTTGCGAGACCACGGCCGCCAGACCGGATCGCCGCGTGTGGGCGGACGCGTCTTCCGCTCCGGCTGGCGCAAGGGTACCCAGGAGGCTCAAGGCCAGCACCGTGATGCCGGCGCGCCGGGCGGAGCCGATCATGGCGTTTCGAGCTTCGCCTTCAATCCCCCGAGCCCTTGGGTGACGAAGGCGGCCATCGCAGCAATGGCTGCGTCGTCGTTCAGCTCCTCCGGAGGATAGTTGCCGGTATCCCCGCGATAGAACCGGGCGCTCCATGCCACCTGGCTCCCTTCGCCGGAGGGAGTGACCTCGATGGTGGCCGTGTAGAAGCTGACGGGTATCGCCTCGACATTCTCGGCGAGCAGGCGCCAGGAAAGCCGCCGCCCGGCGGCGTCACTTTCATCGAGCCCCTCGGTGACGCGACCGCCTTCAAGCACCAGCGTGCGTTCGGCTCCCGCCTCGTCACCGCCTGTGGCCTCCACCTTCTTCACCATCGGATGCCAGTCGCCGATGCGGCCAAAGGCGCTCACCAACGCCCACACCTTGTCGGGCGGGGCGGCGATGATGATGGTCTCATCCGCTTTCTGCGGCGTGGGGCCGTGCGCCGCGAGGGGGACGGCGCTCGCCAGCAGCAGCGCGGCGGCGAGCAGGGATCGGCGCGAGGTCGGGTATCCGCGAGAGTTCATGGCAGGCTTCCATTGTGAAGGGCGGTGAGGCGCCGGCGCCGTCCGCGCGCCAGCCGGAGGAAGAGCGACGCGCTGTAAAGCGCCAAGAGGGCCACCAGAGCAAGCGCTCCGGCGATGGGCGCGGTGTCGACCCTTGTGGTGACGGCGCGCGCGCGTGTGGCCGCGATAACGTCGCCTGCCAGCGAGCCGGGGGCTTCGAGCCGGGCATAGGCGAGCCCTGTCTGGGCGGCCAACGCCCGCAAATGGTCCTCGCGCAGCGCGCTCAGATGCTCCGTGCCACGGGCAGCCTCGCCGCCCCAGGGAGCGTTCCGGGGGTTCCAGCCCTCACGCAGATGCGCGTCCGCCGGCGGCGGACCGCTGCGGTTCTCCTGCGGCACGTCCAATTCGCCGTAGAAGCCGACCTCGCGACCATCCTCGTTGTATTTCGGGATGGGAACCGGATCGGAACCGCCGACCCCGACAATCAGCCCGCGCACCTCGCCCGGCCGCCCGTCAAAGGCGGGCAGGGCGCCGCCGGCCAGCGGGGGCGCCTCATGCCCGTCGGTGAGGAACACCAGATCGGCACCGACCCCTTCCGCCAGCGCGATTCCCGCATGCACGCCCCGCGCGACATAGCTGTCGCCCTCCCACGCCATGCGCCAGTCGAGAGCGGACACCGCCCCGTCCAGCGCGGCGAAATTCGCGCAGACCTCCGTGGGCTCGAACAGCAGGAAGCTGCGCCGTTCGGTGAAGATGCCAAGGCCGAACCGCGAGCCGCAGGGCAGCGCCGCCAGCAGCGCGCGCACGCTGCGCTTGCTGACGTCCAACCGCGATGCCGGACGTCCTTCCAGCACGCCGTCCCGCACATTCATGCTGCCGGTCACGTCGATGACGGTGAGGATGTCGCGCGCGGGACGCAGCCGTTCGATACGCGGCGCCACGAGCGCCACGACCAGCGCCGCCAGCGCAAACCCGATCAGCAGCACGCGCCAGTGACGCGCGCCCCGCTCGCGCATCGCAGAGATGATTGCCCCGCTCATGGCAACCCCCTCGGCAGGCCGGGAAGGTCGGTCCAAAGCCGCTTGGTGACCTCGGGCGGAAGCTCTTCACCCGAGACCTCGATCTGCGGGAAATCCCGCACCAGACGCATGGTGATGTCGAGGTTGTACTTCGCATCCCACAGACCGGGATCGATCGCGAGCGCCCGGCGATACCCCTCCTTGGCGAGCCGCACCAACGGTATCGCTGGGTCGATATTGTTGGATGCCAGCTCGTCCAGCGCGGCGCGCAGCCTTGCATTGGCGAGGTCGATGAGCGCGGCGACGGCAAGCTGGGCGTCATCGCCTATCGCGAGCCGGTTGGCGATGGGCTGCGCCTCGTCCAGGCGGTCGCGGATGGTCAGGAAGTGCAGGCGGGCCAGCTGGAGCGCGCCGGGTGCATTGTCATTAACAGGGACGTCGCGCCCGGCGACCAGCTGGGCGATCGCGGCGTTGGTGCGGTGGTCGAGCGCGGCCCGCGTGCCTTGCCAGCCGGCGAGGAGAAGCGCCACCACCAGCGCCGTCAGGCAGGCTGCCGGGAAAATCTGACGGAGCCACTGGCGGAAGCCGCTCATATTGTCCCCCTGCTGCCGGTGGCGCGGTGCTGCGCCCGCGCGAGCGGGACCGACCGGCCAAGGCGACGTTCCGCCAGCTTGGCGGCGAGCAGGCAGGCCGCACACGCACCGGCCAGGGCGAAGGCTGTACGGCCCAGATCCCGCCGTGGCACGGCCTCGCGGTAGCGGATGGGCCGCGTCTCCTGCCGGTCGATCTCGCTGATGGCCTGTTCGACGGCCTGCGGATTGCCGGCCTCGAAGGCCCGATAGGGCACCCCCAGGCTCTGAAGGAAGAGATGAAGGTGGCGCTCCGGATTGGCCTGCGGAGTGTCCTCGCCGGGCGGCGGCGTCTCGAAGATGCCGGCGGAACCGCGCGAGCGCAGGAAGAGCCAGTACAGATGCACCGGCGTGCGCACCACCGCGTCGCGCAGCGTCTCCTGCACGCGCCGGTCAATCAATGCCGCGCCGTCCGATACCAGCACGATGGCACGGGAGGGTTCGCTGGTGTCATCGGCGAAGGACGAGAGCGCTAGTGCCAGCCCGCGCCCGACATCGGTGAAGGCGAGGCCGGGCCGGTCGATGGCGGCGATGGCCGCTTCGACGGATTCATGATGATCGGTCAGCGGTAGCACCGGCATCGGCGAGGTGGAGAAGGCGGCGACGCCGATTCGGTCGTGGGGGCGACGCTGGACGAAGCCGGTGAGCAGCCGCTTGGCCGCCGCCGATTTTGATTCCTGGTCCCCGCTGGGCGCCTGATCGGCGAAGCTGTTGTCCATGCTGGAGGATCGGTCGAGCAGAAGCACCAGATGCGCGCCCGTGCCCTCTCTCGTCACGAACTGCTCGCTCCGGTGCAGCCCGGCGATGCCGAGCACGATGGCGGCAATAGCGAGCGCGCCAGCCAGCCGCAGGCTCGCGGAGACCAGCCGGGACGGCAGGTCCACCGGCACCAGCGCCATTGATGGCACGACCCCACCTGTCAGCAAGCCCACCAGAAGCGGCAAGAGCGCCAGCGGCAGCGCCAGAAGAACGAGCGGGTGATCGACACCGAAGCCGCCCGGAAGGTCGAAGCCAAGCGCCGTCATGCCGCCATCCGCTCGATGGCGCGCAGACGAGCCGCCAGTTCGGCGAGGCGCTCCGCCGGTAGCTCCTGCTGCGCTGCGCCCGCTTCGGCCGCAAAGAAAACGTCTCGAGAGGCGGTGAACAGCCGGGCGATGTCGTGTCGGGCCGGCTCGAAGCCGGGATGCGCGGCGAGAAAGGCGTCCAGATCCTCGGCAAACACCCGTTCGCCGGCCGTGGCGTCGAAGGCGCGGTGCAGCGCCAGCAGGGCGGTATCGTAATCCGGCGGCGACAATCCCACGGCGGCGCGCACGGAGCGCGCCGCCCTCAAGAAAGGACGGTCGCGGCGGCGATGGAACGGCCACCACCCCCGCTGCCAGCCGATCAGCGCCGCGCCGAGTGCCGCGAGCGCCAAGCCGATGAAGGACAGCATGAGCGCGCGGCGCGTCGCTATGGGGCGGGGCATGATGTCGGGACGCGGCGTCATCGCCTCGCCGGAGCCTCCTGCGATCTCCCGCAGCGGGGACATCACGAAGCTCCACGGCGGGATCGCAAGTTCCACCCGCCGATCGTCGCTGACGGCCGCGAGAGCGAGGGCGGGAATGACCAGCCGCTTGGGTTCGAGCGGGGCGTAAAAGGTCTGGTAGACGAGATCGAGCCTGTAGCGCCGGGCCCCCTCGCGCGTTCCACGATCGGTCAGCCGGACGGCCTTCAGGTCGAGCCAGTAGTCGACCGGGCGCGGCTGGGGCAGGGAGGCCGGGTCGATCTTCAGGGAGGGATCGAGCGCCACATCGGCGCTCAGCGTGATGGTGTCGCCGATGACGTAGCCGAAGGGGCGGGGGGCATAGAGCGTCACATCATCGGCACGCGCCGCGCCCATGGCGGCGAGAAGGCCGACGCCGATGAGCACCCATCTTGCCCGCGCCGCCATCGCTTCAGCCCGCCATCAGCCGGCGCGCGAGCGCCTCGTGGTCAAGTTCGTCAACGAGATCAAACGCGCGCAGGCCGCGCCGGGCGAACAAGGTCTCAATGGACTGCCGGCGCGTGCGCGCCGCGTCCAGCCAGCGCTGGCGCAGCGACGGGCGCATGAACACCAGCCGCCGCGTGCCGGTTTCCGGGTCGCTCAGCTCGATCAGCCCCCAATGCGGCAGGCTGGTCTCAAGCGACGTGTCGCGCATGACGACCGGGATCACATCGTGCCGCCACAGACGGTCGAGCAATGCCGCCAGACGCTGTTCGGGGATGAGATAATCCGACACCAGGAACACCAGCGCGCGGCGGTTCGGCAGCCGGTTCGCGGCCTCGAGCAGTCCCTCCGTTCCGGCTCCCTCGGCGACCGCGTGCTCCAGGAGCCCACGCACCTCATCCTCCACGCCGGTGCGCCGGGTAAAGGGCAGGAATACATCCGCGCGCAGACGCGCATCGCAGCCCAGCAGCGCGAAACTGTCGCCGCTGCGCCGCGCGGACAGGGCAAGCAGGGCACCGAGTTCCGCGACCTGTCGCTGCAACGCGCCGCCGAACGCCATCGATGCTGACAGGTCGACCAACATCGCCACCGGCACGGATCGACGCGGCGCGAATTCGCGGATCTTCAGGTCCCCGAAGGGGTCGCGCAGCGAGGCCCGCAGATCGATCCGGCGGGGGTCGGGCCGACGCAGCAGCGAGACATGGCGCCGAAACTCCCCCTCCACCCCCTCGCCATGACCGGGATGCGCGCCGGGCAGAAGGCCCTCCGGTCTCCAGCGCAACCGATAGGGGATCGGCTGCAGGCGCGTCTTTCGTGCGGGCTGAGCCGACATCATGGCGCGGCCACCCGCGCGAACAGGCCGGAGATGAGCGCCGCGACGATGCGCTCGCGATCGATCTCATAGGCTGGATCGACGAAGATACGGTGCGCCATGACCTCGTGGAACACCGCGCGCACATCTTCCGGCACGACCATGCTGCGCTCGGCGAGCCAGGCCCGCACCCGCGCCGCACGAATGAGATAGGACATGCCGCGCGGGCTGGCGCCGCCGAGCACGAGGCGCTCCATGTCCACACCCGCCACCTCGATGCCATAGTCGGACGGATCGCGTATCGCCGCCCACAGGGACAGCACATAGGCTTCAAGCGTCGGGCTCGCGCTCACGCCCAGCTGAATGGCGCGGGCGACGGTCTCCAGCGCATCGGGATCGAGCACGCCGCTCTCAACGCTCATCACAAGGGTGTCGACGTCGTGAAAGCGCGGGTCGAAGACGAGTTGGCGCCGCACCTGCGGGTCGGTCGGCATCGCGACCTGCACTTCCATCAGGAAGCGGTCGCGGGCGGCGGCGGGAAGCTCGAAGGTCTCCTCCCGCTCCACACGGTTGCGGTCGGCGAAAACCTGGACGTGGGGGAAGTGAAAGTCACGATTGAAGGCGGTAACGGAGCGCTCCGCCATCAGTCGCAGCAGCAGCGAATGCACCTGCGGACGGGCGCGGTTGATTTCGTTGAAGAAGAAGACGGAAAGATCCTCACCCTGTTTCAGCAGAGGTCCGGCCTCGATGCGCGGCTTGCCGTCCTCGCCCAGATGGGCGTGATAGATGAGATCGGTCGGCATCAGGTCGATCGTGCCCTCGATGCGCTCGAAGGCCCCGCCAATGGCGCGCGCCATGGCGCGAAGCAGCGTGGTCTTGCCGACGCCGACATCGCCCTCAAGCAGCACATGTCCGCGCGCGAAGGTCGCGATGGTCAGCAGCCTGATAATGCGTTCCTGCCCGAGCACCGCGCGGGCGATCTCGCTCTCGAAGCGCAACGCACGCCCGCGCCAGTCGGAAAGAAGGGTGTCCATCTCGCGAACGAGCCCCATCGCGAAGCCTTTCTGGGGAGCGGGCGGCGGATGTCTCATGCCGCGCCGGAAAGAGGCGCGGTCGACGCCGAACGGTTTGATCCGCTCCGCGCCGACCGCGCCAGTCGCCCACATGCCGGACGGGTTTGCCCGGAGGATCGCGGGGCGGACTGGAGATTGATGTCCGCCCGCAAGTGGGTTCTCGAAAGCCGTGTGACGGGCACTGTCAGTTCGCGCTGGGGATCTTCTTGGTGTCGTAGACGAACTGCCCGCTCTGCTTGAAATACTGCACGCGCTGGGCGTTGCGCTCTTCCATGCCCTTGATGGATTCCTGCTGCTTGTTCAGTTCCTTCGGGTTGTGCTTGGGGTCGTATTTCGAGCCCGCGACCTGCTCCGGATAGCCGGGCTTGGGCTCCCAGCAATTGCCCGGTGCCTTGCAGTTGGTGCCGTCATAGGCGCTCGCGCCGACCACCATGGCGAGTCCGAGCGCGGAGGCGCCGGCCACAATGAAGCTAAGTCTCACGCTGCGGTCGATGATGCTCATGCTCAGTCTCCTCGTCGTTTCCACCTGATGATTGGCCGCCGGTTCAGCCCGCCGGTCCACCGCACTGAGGAAGCAGGTCCTCAGATGGTTCAATGTGCTTGGCGTTCTCGTCGAAGGGCCTGAATGTGCTGCGCTGTTCGGGCGTCAGCCACACCGCCCCCTTGGGGTCTTCCTTGTAGAGGTGGCGTACCCAGGCCATGACGAGCAGCATCTCGTTCAGGTTGAGGGCGCCATACATCGGGCCCATCTGTCCCTGCGCGCCGCCGAAGACGGTTTCGAACAGTCCCTGGTCGGTCTCGTTCTTGGGATAGGTCCAGTAGGAGTCGTTAAGCCCTGGCCCGATCTTCCCCTCGGCGTAGTGGCCATGACAGCCCGAGCACATGGACAGGTACAGCTCGTGTGCCTTGGGCAGACAGATCGGGTCCTCGACGTAGATGTTCACCCCGGTCTGCAGGAAGGTCTTCACCGCCTCGGTGTCGCGCCCCTCCTCGGGCGCCTCAGACAGGTCGAGAGGCTGCCCGGTGACCGTGTGGGTCAGCATGATGGCGGCGTGGGCTCCCCAGACCAGGGAACCGACGGTAGCAATCGCCGCAGCCGTCTTCACAAGGGTTCTTGTACGCATCGGACCTTTTCGCATCGCGGGAAGGAGGCCCGGCGGCGCTCGCGCCGGGCAGAGGGGAAGCTCAACTGTTCGGCTTGAGCAGCGGAATGCCTTCCTCGGTCAGGATCTTCTCGATCTCCGTCCGCGACGTCTCCAGCGCCCGGTCGAGTTCGGCGCGCAGCGCGGCATCTTCCCGGCGCACACCGATGGCCTGGTCGTACTGCATCGGAATTGGCGTACCGTCCGGCTGATCGATGTCGTTGCTGATCAGCGTCATGCGAAGCGGGGTGCGCGATTCCTTCACATAGCGTGCGACCTCGGGAGCGAAGGCCACCGCGACATCGGCATCGCCGCGGGCGACCTCGCCCACCAGCCGGTCACCGGGTACCTGGATCCACTGGTTGCGCCGGGATTTGAAGTCGACCAGCGAGTACATATACGCGGCGTTGTCCTCGAAGCGGCCGATGCGCTTCAGCAGCGTCTCGGCCGGCGAGTAGAAGCGCACCGCGAAACGGCTCTGGTCCTTCACCTGCTCGTCGTCCCACCGGCTCGCGGTGATGCCGCGGTCCTGCTTGGTCACCAGCACGTAGCCCGTGCGGTAATAGGGCCGGGAGGTGAGCACCCGCTCGTCTCCGGCATCCACCCCCATGACCACGTCGCAGTTCTTCTTGTCGAGCTGGTCGCGCACCAGATAGATGCCGGGCCGATCGGTGCGCACGAACACGGGCTTGCGTCCCATGGCGTCCGCCAGCACGGTGGCGATGCGGTCCTCGAAGCCGGTGGAATCCTTCTCGGAGAACGGCGCCTCGGCATTGGAAGCGCAGATGCGCAGCTCCTTGGCGGCGCCCTCCTTATCCACGGCGTCGGTCGCGGCGCCGGCCAACCCGGAGAACGAGACACCGGCGGTGACGATGCCGGCGGCGATGAGAGCGAGCGGACTTACAGCTTTGCTGAGGGACATCGGTGTTCGGAACATCGGGGATCTCCTGGCACGCACCGGCCTCGCGGTCCGGTTTGCTGGGAATGTTCGAAAGGCGGCCGCCCGGTGCGCACGCTGTGACGTGCCTGGGGCGAATTGGCACCCGCAAAGCAAGGCGCCGGGCGGCCATTCCTCGGGGCGTCGTCAGCCGCCGGTACGGATGATCTCGGTGGAGTACTCGCCGAGGTTCGGGTCGTCGTAGGGGTTCTTGCCGTCGAGCGAGAACACCATCACGCCGCCGCCCATCTGGGTGTAGTGCTGGAGCTGCTTGAACGCGCCCACCGAGCCGAGACCGGCGGTCGGGTCGTTCAGGTCGAACACCAGGCCCACGCCCGGCCAGCCGCCGACGCCGTAATAGATGGCGACATACTGCGTGCCGTTATGGGTGTAGGTCATGGGGTGGCCGATGACGCCGGACGGCAGCTTGAACTTCCACAGCAGCTCGCCGGTATCGCTGTCACGGGCCTTGATGAAGCCGTCCAGCGTTCCGTAGAACATCACGCCGCCAGCCGTGGCGAGCGTGCCGCCCCAGGCCGCGAAACGCTCCATCACTTCCCACTTGTAGGTGTTGTTGATGGCGTCATAGGCCTTCACCTGGCCCAGACCCTCATACTTCTGCCGATCGCCCTTCGGGCCCGGATACATGTTCAGCGTCGCGCCGACGAAGAACTGGCCGGCACGATAGGGCAGCATGAAGGGCTCCCAATCCATGCAGATGTGGTTGATGCCCATGAAGAAGGACTTGCGCTCCGGATCGTAGGAGTCGTGTCCCTGATTGTGGTAGCCCATGGCGGAGGGGCAGATGTCGCGGCCCTTGTGGTCCATGCGCGTGGCATATTCGGGATCGCGCTGGGGCAGGCCGGTCTTGAGGTCGACCTGCTTCACCCAGTTGACGGTGTCGTCGATCTTGTCGGCGGAGATCAGGTCGCCATTGGTGCGGTCCAGCGTGTAGACGATGCCGTTGCGGTCCGGATGGGTGAGAAGCTTGCGCATCTTGCCCTCCTTGTCCTGCTGCTCGGAGAGCATCATCACGTTGACGCCGGCATAGTCCCATTCGTCATGCGGGGTCTTCTGGTAGCCGAACTTGGCCTCGCCGGTGTCGATGTCCCGGCCCCAGATGGTCATGGTCCACTTGTTGTCGCCCGGACGCATGGTCTCGTTCCAGGGCGCGGGATTTCCCGAGCCGTAATAGAACAGGTTGGTGTCCGGATCGAAGGCGTACCAGCCCCAGTTGGTGCCACCGCCGATCTTCCAGGCCTCGCCTTCCCACGTCGCCTGACCGAGGCCCTTCTGGCCGTAATGCGGGTTGGCGTCGTTGAAGTCGTCGCCGAGCATCACCTCGGAATCCGGGCCGGTCGCATAGGCCCGCCACTTCTGCACGCCGGTGGGGATGTCGTAGGCGGTCACATAGCCGCGCACGCCCAGTTCCGCACCGGAGGAGCCGACCAGCACGGTATCCTTGATGACATAGGGCGCGATGGTCAGCGTGGAGCCGACCTTGATGTCGGAGTTCTCAAGCTTCCAGTACTCTTCGCCGGTCTTGGCGTTGAGGGCGACGACATGGCCGTCGAGCTGAGTCTTGATGATGAGCGGGGCGACATCGCCATTGCCGGGCCAGTAGGCGAGGCCGCGATTGACGACGTCGCAGCAGGCCACCGCGCGGGCTGTCGGGTTCTGTTTGGGCTTGTGCTGCCACAAGATCCTGCCGGGCTCGTCGAGCGAGACGGCGAAGGTGGTGTTGGGGAAGGGCGAATGGATGAACATCACGCCGTCCACAACCAGGGGCGTGCCCTCATGGCCGCTCAGGACGCCGGTGGAGAACGACCAGGCAGCCTTGAGCTGCTTGACGTTGTCCTTGTTGATCTCCTTCGCCTCGCTGTAGTTGTTGGCGCTGTAATTCTTGCCGGTCATCGGCCAGTTGTCGGTGCCTTCCGACAGCTCGACCAGCTTGTCGTTGGCCACCGCCGGCACCATGCCTGCCAAGCCGACCGTAGCCACCAGTGCGGTGGCGACGGTGAGTGCTGACACCGAAGAGTGCAGTCGACTCATGGGACTTTCCCTCGCGTTTCCTATTCCCAGACCGCTCCGCATGCACCTGTGGCCTCGGGCCCGATACTGCGGATTTATTTGCTTCCTCATCTGAGACCTGCCGGGAAACCGGACTGCGGAACTTGGCGGTACCGCAGAGACATTGTCCGAGATGAAGACGCGTTCTTATGTTTCTATTGGAATTCGCTGTTCTTCACTTGGAGTGTTCTCCAGATGCAGCTTCCTTGTCTGTAGGACGTTAGGAAGTTCTGGCAGGGTATTTTTCCTTCCTCGGACAGGGAAAAGTTCCCGTCGCGGCGTTCGGGCTTGCCTTACTGCGAAAAAGTCGCTTCCATGACAGTGGCTTGCGATCCTACGGCCGAAGCGACCCATGACATGAGCCGGCTAATGTCACGGGCCGGCCTCGAATCAAATCGCCCCACAAGGCACGCTGCAACGATTTACTGATAAGATTATCATAAGTATTCATGAAGCTCGCTCCGCCCATCGTTCGCCACCTGTCTCTGGTCACCACCGCCCTGGTGCTGGCCGGTTGCCCCGATGCGGGCGAGCCTGAGCGGGGCGAGCGCGTGACGGAGGCGGCCGGGGACGCGCTGGTGCGCAAAAGCTGGCTTCAACCCACGGACGCCACGCCGCCCGCGCGCTGGCTGGCCAGCCGGGAGGCGGGCGCCGATCTTGCCGCCGACGCGCCCGCGGTTGCCGGCTGGCGCGAGTTACTGGATGACGCCGACCAGCGCTTTGGCGAGACCGACCGGATGATCGCCAACCGGGCTGCGCAGCTGGAAGCGATGCTGGCCGAGATCAATGTTCGCGAGACCGCACGGCAACTGCTGACGGACTTTGCGTCGCTGGCGGCGAAAGGCTCGCGCAGCGGCTTCAGCGACATCTGCCAGCATTATTTCAATCTGCGCTCGCAAGGCATGTCGCGCCGCGACGCGCTAGCCGCGCTGCACGCTGAGCCTACCCACCGGGGAGACGCTGAATGAGCGCGTTTGCGCCGCAGTCCTCTCAGGCTGTCCTAAAGCCACGCTCCCTGCGCCGTCAGGTGATGGCCGCCGTGATCGCCATCAATCTATGCGCCGCGCTGGCGGCCATGGTGGTGGTTATCGCCAACGCCCGGCGCGCGACCGAGACGGAGATATTGTCGTCTCTCGCGGTCGCCGTGCGGTTCGTCGAGGAAACCGCCCTGCGCCTCGCCGACGCGCCTGACAGCACCGGGTCTCTCGCCCAGCTTCCGCTACATATCAACGGGTTGCGCCATGTGCGGATCCGGATCGAAGACGCCCAGGGAAACGGCGTCGACGTGGCGCCACCGACGCGTGACGTCGAGGATGACGAGAAGGAGGAAGTGCCGGGCTGGTTCACCGCGCTGATAAGCGTGCCCCCGGCGGAGCGTGATGTGTCGGTGTTTGAGAACGGCGCGCTTGTCGGCCATGTAAGGGTCACGGGCGAGGCCTCGGACGAAATCGCCGAGGTGTGGGAAGACATGTCGTCGCTCGCCTGGCTCGCGATCGTCGTCAATGTGGCCATCCTCGCCGCGCTCTATCTCGCGCTTGGCCGGTTGCTCAAGCCGCTCAACACGCTGTCGGCCGGCCTGCAGGAGCTTGAGGAGGGGCATTTCGAGCATCGCCTGCCACCTCCCTCGGTCAGCGAACTCGCCGTCATCGCCGATCGCTTCAATGCGCTCGGTCTGGCGCTGCGCCGTGCCCGCGATGACAATTCCCGCCTCAACGAGCGCCTGATCCAGGTACAGGACGACGAGCGACGCCAGATCGCTTCGGACCTGCATGACGAGCTTGGCCCCTGCCTGTTCGGCCTGCGCGCCAATCTCGAGTCGCTCGCACGGCTTTCCGCGCGCACCGAGACCGATCTTGCCGGCCGGATGGCCGAGCGGGTGGAGACGATGGTCGAGATCCTCGACCGGATACAGGGGCTGAACCGCCAGCTCCTGCGCCGCATTCGTCCCATGGCTCTCGGCCACGTCCCGTTGTCGGCGGTGATCGCCGATCTGGTCGCCGACTTCCGGGGGCACGCGCCCGATCGCACCTTCCGGCTCGTCAGCACCGGCCTCGCCGACCGCTATGGCGACAGTATCGACATCACCGTGTTCCGCTGCCTCCAGGAAGCCGTCACCAACGCGCTGCGCCACGGCGACGCCATGCAGATCGGCATCACGCTGCGCCACGACAGCCGCGAGGGCCTGCTCGAATTGGTGGTGGAGGATGACGGCACCGGCATGCGCGCCGATACCTCGCCCGGATTCGGGCTGATCGGTATCGAGGAGCGCATCGGGGCGCTGGGCGGGTGCTGGCGTATCGTCCCAGGCGAGCCGCACGGGACGCGGATCGAGATCACCATCCCGCTTCATCCGGCGATGCACAACATCGTCACGGCCGAGACAACGGTGAGCCAATGACCAGCGTTCTGGTGATCGATGATCATCCCATCGTCCTGCAGGGGTGCCGGCGGCTGCTGGAGGACGCGGGCGTTGAGCGCATCCTTGAGGCGGGCACCGCGCTTTCAGGCTACCGCCTGTTCCGACGCGAGAAGCCCGATGTTGTCATCGTCGACCTTGCGCTTCAGGGCAACGGACTGAGCGGCCTGCCTCTGGTGCGCCGGCTGAGGCGACAGAGCGCACGCACGCCGATCCTCGTCTTTTCTATGCACGGTGATCCGATCATCGCCAGCCGCGCGCTGGAAGCCGGCGCCAATGGCTATGTGCTGAAAGATACAACCTCGGGCGCACTGATCGAGGCCTTCGAGCGGGTGCGTCGCGGCCAGCCCTATATGAGCCACGACCTCGCCATGCAGGTCGCCATGCTCGGGACGTCGAAGACCGCGCCACTCGCCGACATCACGCTGCGTGAATTGCAGACGCTGTCCCTGCTGGCGGATGGGCGCGACTACACCCAGATCGCCGCGGAACTCGGCATCAGCTACAAGACCGTCGCCAACACCTGCTCGCAGCTGAGAACGAAGCTCGGCGCGAGCACGCTGCCCGAGCTGGTACGCCGCGCGATCCAGTACGTCGCCACGGCCCCGACGGGACGAACCGGCCGGCAGTGAGGGCGCGCCCGTTCAGATGGACTCGAGCCCGACACGCGCCGCCAGCGCCTCGGCGGCTTCCTTGCGTTCGCTATAGCGGTCCGTGAGGTAGGTCGAGACATCACGCGTCAGCCGCGTGAACTTGACCAGTTCCTCCATCACGTCGACCACACGGTCATAATAGGAGGAGGGCTTCATCCGGCCGGCCTCGTCGAATTCCTGATAGGCCTTAGCCACCGACGACTGGTTGGGAATGGTCACCATCCGCATCCAGCGGCCGAGCACGCGCATCTGGTTGACGGCGTTGAAGCTCTGCGAGCCGCCGGAAACCTGCATCACCGCCAATGTGCGCCCCTGCGTCGGGCGGAGCGCGCCGACCGAGAGCGGAATCCAGTCGATCTGCGCCTTCATCACCGCGCTCATCGCGCCATGCCGCTCCGGGCTGGTCCACACCTGACCCTCGGACCAGAGCGACAACTCACGTAGTTCGCGGACCTTGGGGTGGTCGATGTCGGCACCGTCCGGAAGGGGCAGGCCGTGCGGGTCGAAGATCCGTGTCTCCGCCCCGAAATGCCGCAGCAGGCGTTCGGCTTCCAGCGTCAGAAAGCGGCTGTAGGAACGCTCGCGCAGCGAGCCGTAGAGCAGCAGGATACGCGGTGGATGCGCCGAGGGCGCGACGTGCAGGCGGTCGGTGCTTGGCACGTCGAGGCAACCGGCGGCGACATTCGGCAGGTCCTGCGGCATCAGCGCGGCGCCTGCGCCGCTATGGCGCGTTTTTCTCCGCGCTCGTACCAGCCCTTGGAGCGGTTCACGATCCACACCACGGAGAGCATCACCGGCACCTCGATCAACACACCGACAACGGTGGCCAGCGCGGCGCCGGAATGGAAGCCGAACAGGCTGATGGCGGCCGCGACCGCCAGCTCGAAGAAGTTGGAGGCCCCGATCAGAGCCGACGGACCCGCCACGCAATGCGGCTCGCCCGCGAACCGGTTGAGCAGGTAGGCGAGGCCGGAGTTGAAATACACCTGGATGAGTATCGGCACCGCCAGGAGCCCGATCACCATCGGCTGGGCGATGATCTGTTCGCCCTGAAACCCGAACAGCAGCACCAGCGTCGCCAGCAGCGCGGTCAGCGACACCGGCCCCAGCCGGGCGAGCAGCCTGTCGAGCGCCGCCTGCCCACCCGCCGCCAGCACCCGGCGACGGAGAAACTGCGCGACGACGAACGGCACGACGATGTAGAGCACGACGGAGAGGACCAGCGTGTTCCACGGCACGGTGATGGCGGAGAGGCCGAGCAGCAGGCCGACGATCGGCGCGAAGGCCACCACCATGATCGCATCATTCAGCGCGACCTGGCTCAGCGTGAAATGCGGTTCCCCCTTGGTCAGGTTCGACCATACAAACACCATGGCGGTGCAGGGCGCGGCGGCAAGGATGATGAGCCCGGCGATATAGCTGTCGATCTGGTCTTCCGGCAGAAACGGCCGGAACAGCCAGCCGATGAACAGCCACCCCAGCAGCGCCATCGAGAACGGTTTGATCGCCCAGTTCACGAACAGCGTGACACCGATGCCGCGCCAGTGCCGGCCGACTTCGCCCAGCGCCGCGAAATCGATCTTCAGCAGCATGGGAATGACCATGAGCCAGATCAGCACCGCGACGGGCAGGTTCACCCGCGCGATCTCCGCCCCGCCAATCGCCTGGAAGACGCCCGGCAACAGATGGCCGAGGCCGACGCCGACCGCGATGCAGAGAGCGACCCAAAGGGTGAGGTAACGTTCAAAGGTCGACATGGATGCCCCTCACGCCTTGGCTACACGCTGGCCGGACGCGTCCAGCACACGCTCGCCATCTTCCTTGACGAAGGCCCCGCGCGGTGGCGGCAGCAGGTCCAGCACCGCTTCCGAAGGGCGACAGAGTTTTACTCCCATGGGGCTGACCACGATCGGCCGGTTGATGAGGATCGGATGGGCCATCATGGCGTCGATGAGCTGATCGTCGGTCAGGCCGGGATCGTCGAGGCCGAGCGCGGCATAGGGCGTACCCTTTTCCCGCAGCACGGCACGTACGCTGACGCCCATGCGATCTATGAGCTGCACCAGCATCGCCCGCGTGGGCGGCGTCTTCAGATACTCAATCACATGCGGCTCGATGCCCGCATTGCGGATCATCGCCAGCGTGTTGCGCGAGGTGCCGCAATCCGGGTTGTGGTAGATGATGACATCCATGGCTTGTCTCACGCCGCGCTGTTTCGAGGGGCGGAGGAGCCTTCCCCCTGGCCGATTTCCGCCAGCCTGGCGCGGAGCGACACCCTGTCGAGGCTCGTCACGGGCAGCGCGGTGAAGGCCGCTATGCGGTTCTTCAGATAGCGGAGCGCGGCGACGAAGGCGGCTTCCTTATGGATGTCCAGACCTTCGACCGCGGCGGGATCCTCGATGCCCCAATGCGCGGTCATCGGCTGGCCCGGCCAGACCGGGCAGACCTCACCCGCGGCGTTGTCGCAGACGGTGAAGACGAAATCCATGACCGGGGCGTCGGGCCCCGTGAACTCGGCCCAGCTCTTGGAGCGCAGGCCATCGACGGGATAGTCGAAGCTGCGCAGGATCTTCAGCGCGAAGGGATTGACCGTACCCTTCGGCTGGCTGCCGGCCGAGAACGCCCGGAAGCGGCCGGCGCCGTCCTTGGCGAGAATACTCTCGGCCAGAATCGAGCGGGCCGAATTGCCGGTGCAGAGGAACAGGACGTTGAAGACACGTCCGGTTTGAAGCGTCTCAGGCATGGGTTTTCTCCTCGGTGGGCGGACAGTTGCAGGACAGCGCTTCCAGCGCCGGCGTGCACACCTCCGGATGGCCCTGGCAGCAATCGCGCATCAGGAATTCGACCAGGCTGGACAGCGCCGGATAGGCCGCGCTGTAGATGATGGAGCGCCCCTCGCGGCGGGACGCCACGAGCCCCGCCTGTTCCAGCTGGTTCAGATGGAACGACATGCGCGAGGATGACGCTCCGTCCATCGCCTCGCCGATCATCCCGGCCGCCAACCCCTCGGGGCCGGCGGTCACCAGAAGACGCACGATCCGCAGCCGGGTTTCCTGCGAAAGGGCGGCAAAGGCGCCAAGCGCCTGCGCTTCATCAATCATCTCAATATATCAAGCTTCATTGAATTATTAAATACATGAAGATCCGGGCGAACGCCAGCCTTCCAGATCTCATGCGAGGAAGAAAAAACGCGCGCTCGGCATCGAGCACGTCGAGGAAGGCGCTGGAGCCGGACTAGCAGAACGCGCGCGCGCGCGAGTACGGCCGCGATCCGGCAAGAACACAGGCCGATGCCGGAAGACTGCTTGGTGCAGGGTCCGTCGATGGTCCGCCTGAAACACGGGAAGGTTGTCCCGCCGCCACCCATTCGCGGTCAGCGATGGCGTCGCCGCGGCCATGTCCGCCAGTGCATCAGCCTGTTCGTCAATGGCGCACGCTGACCCTGCCGAAATGCGCGGCCCATGGCTCAAGGCGCAGCGCGTCGCCGCGCCGCGTCGCCCCGAAACCATGGCCGGTCAGGTCGTCGCCGAGCGGTATCGCGGACAGTGCCACCTCGCATACCGCATCGCTCAGGTTGAACACGCACACGACCCCGTCCGCGTCTCCGCCGCGTTGAAAAACCAGTAGATCGTCCGGCGCCGGATGAAAGGTGATGTCGTTGCCCAGAAGGGTGGGCTGCTGGCGGCGCCAGTTCAGAAAGCGCCGCATCCGGTTGAGCGCGGATCCGGGCTCGCGCTTCTGCGTGTCGACGGACCGGTGGTGATGCTCGGGCGGAATCGGCAACCAGGGCTCGACCGTGCTGAATCCGCAATGGTCCTCGTCTTCGCGCCAGGGCATGGGCGTACGCGCGCCATCGCGCCCCTTGAACGAGGGATAGAACTCGCGCCCATAGGGATCGAGAAGCTGCTCGAAGGGAATGTCGGCCTCCGGCAACCCCAGTTCGCTTCCCTGATAGAGGCAGAGCGCGCCCCTCAGGCAGGACAGCGCCGCCAGCACGGTGAGCGTGAAATCGGGATGGTCGCGCCCTTGCCTCAGGCGTGTCGGCGCGCGCATGAAGTCGTGATTGTCGAGCGCCCAGCAGGGCAGGCCGTCCGTGGGCCGGCATCCCAGTTGTTCCACCAGCTCGCGGATCATGGTCCCGTTCACCTGTTCGGCGCCCAGCAGCCAGTAGCCATAGGCAAGGTGCAGACGGGCAGGGGCGGTGTACTGCTTGTGCAGCTGCACGCCCTCACTCTCATTGAGTTCGCCGAGCAGGACGCGGTCGCCATAGGCATCGGCCAGCGCACGCAGGCGCTCCAGAAACCCCAGATTTTCCGGCTGTCCAATGTCGCGAACGTGTTTCTGGAAGGAGTAGGGGTTGAAGTTGAAGGCACTGCCGCGCGGCGCGGTGTCGGCCGGCGGGTTGTCGCGCAGCTGCGCGTCATGAAAATAGAACGCGCACACGTCGAGCCGGAAACCGTCGACCCCGAGGTCCAGCCAGAACCGGCAGGCTTCGAGCACCGCATCCTGAACCGCGCGATTGTGGTAGTTCAGGTCCGGCTGCGTGGTCAGGAAATTGTGCAGGTAATACTGGTTCCGGCGTGGCTCCCACTGCCAGGACGGGCCGCCGAAAACCGACAGCCAGTTGTTGGGCGGCGTTCCATCGGGGCGCGGATCTGCCCAGACATACCAGTCGGCTCTGGCATTGGTACGCGAGGCCCGGCTTTCCCTGAACCAGGCGTGCTGGTCCGAGGTGTGGCTCAGTACCTGGTCCATCAGCACCTTCAGGCCGCGCCGGTGCGCTTCCCCGATCAGGCGGACGACATCGTCCAGCGTGCCGAACAGCGGATCGACGGCCACATAGTCTTCGACATCGTAACCGTAGTCCTTCATCGGCGACTTCTGGAACGGCGATATCCAGATGGCGTCCACACCGAGCTGCGCGACATAGTCGAGTTCTTCGGTGATGCCCTTGAGGTCGCCGACACCGTCGGCCGACGTGTCTTTGAAGGAGCGAGGATAGATCTGATAGATGACCGCGCCGTGCCACCAGGGATGTCGATGTGTCATGGCTAAGGAAGTCTAGTGTTCCCTATCCCGGTGGCAACCCACGCACGGCCCGATTTCCGGCACCACCTTCCCAAACTGCCGCCTTCCCAGGCCCCGGCCCCAGAAGCCCGCCGCTGAGCAATCCGCAGGTGCAAATTGCAAGGACATCCACCAGATTGGTCCTATCTCTCAGACTGCACGGCAACCCGCCTCGCGTCGCCGGCGCGGCGTCGGTCCCGTTACCGATAGAGAACTCAGGAGCAGGTCATGAAAATCGATCTTTCGGGGAAAAGTGCTCTCGTCACGGGCTCGGCGGCGGGCATCGGATTCGCCATTGCCAAGGGGCTGCATGAAGCGGGTGCGCGGGTTGTGGTGAACGGCCGCACGGCGGACTCGGTCGCCACCGCCGTGTCCCGGCTGGGAGGCAGCGCCAGCGGACGCGACATTGACCTGTCGACGCCGGAAGGCGTCGCCGAACTTGTCGCGGCCGAGCCGGCCTTCGACATCGTGGTGAGCAACCTCGGTATCTTCCAGCCCGCCGACTTCTTCGAGGCCGACGACGCGCTGTGGGAACGCCACTGGCAGATCAACGTCATGGCGGGCGTCCGCCTCGCCCGGGCCTATCTGCCGCCCATGAAGGACAGGGGGTGGGGTCGCTTCCTCTTCCTCGGTTCGGAATCCGGCTACAACATCCCGGCCGACATGATCCACTATGGCGTCAGCAAGACCGCCGATGTGGCGCTGGCCCGCGGCCTCGCCAAGCGCATGGCCGGCACCGGCGTGACGGTAAATTCCATCCTGCCCGGCCCCACGCTTTCGGAAGGCGTAAAGGAGATGCTCAAGGACGAGATCGCCGGCGGCAAGACGCTGGAACAGGCCGGCATCGATTTCGTCAAGGCCCACCGTCCCAGCTCCATCATCGGCCGGCCGGCGACGGTGGAGGAGGTCGCCAACATGGCGGTCTACATCGCCTCGCCGCTCTCTTCCGCCACCACCGGCGCGGCGCTGCGCGTCGATGGTGGGGTGGTCGAGTTCATCGTCTGATCAATGGCGGAAGATGAGGCGGGCGCGACCCGCCTCAGGCCACGAGCGAGCGGCCGAGCCTCCTGCCATAAGCGACGATGGCCTCATCCCTCGGCGCGCGGTCGGCCGCATAGGCCGCGAGCGCGACGGCGAGATCCTCGTGCTCGACCAATGCCTTGCGCAGCGCGAAGGCATCCCCTGCCGCCTTGGCGACACCCATGGCCGTGTGCGGCCGGGCGACGAAAGCCGCATCCCCCATCAGCGCGATCCGGCCCGAGGTCATGCGCGGCGTCGCATAGTCGAAGATGGCGTGCACGAACGGGCGTGTTTCAGCCTCGACAGCCGCGCGGAACGAGGGCGGAAGCAGCCGCGCGGCATCCTCGCGCAGCCCGGCGACGATCTCGGGCCGCACCTGCCCCGGCGCCAGCGAGAACGGACGCCGGACACCGTCGGCTCCCGTCAGCACGTCATTGAGAGCCGTATCGTCGTAGCGCCGGTACCAGACCCAGTTGTAGCGCCGCCGTCCCTTCGCGATCGCGCCATCCGGACCGGCGACGAGATAGCCGAGTATGTGCGAGCCCGGCATTTCATAGAAGGCGAACCGCTCGAAAAGCTGCCGGGCGGCGGGGGCGGGGACATCGCCCTCCGCCACCAGCCCGCGCCAGGTTGCATAGCCGACATAGGAAGGACGCGAATCCACCCCCGCGACCGCGCGCCTCACCACCGACCCGATGCCGTCGGCGCCGATGACCATGTCCGCCCGCACCGTGCCGCCATCGGCGAAATGCACCACCGCCTCTTCCCCGTCCTGCGTCACCCCAGTGATCGCGCGGCCGCCGAAATAGCGTTCCGGCGGCAGCCGTTCCCGGAAGCTGCGGAACAGAACGTCCCATGAGAGCTGCTCCTGCGGCGTCTCCTGGCTGTGGATCACCTCGCCCTCGCGGTCGAGATAGATGCGCTGCCGGGCAACCACCCCGATCCGGGCGATATGCTCGATCCCGACCTCTCGCATGATCTCGAACACCTCGCGCTGCGCCACCAGGCCGGCGCCGCGCCCTTCAAGCCCATGCACCGAGCGCTCATAAACCTGCACGTCGAAGCCGGCCCGATGCAGAAGCACGGCGGCGAAAAGCCCGCCGATGGAACCTCCGACAATGACGATGCGCTTGGCCTTCATGGCGATGTCTTCCATTTGCTGGGCATATCGGCGCCCGCCCGTGCCGGCGGGCGCATGGCGTGGAGGAGCGGCCCGACTTCGGGCCGCCCGTGGTCAGCCTCTCCGGCGAAGGGCCGCGTGGAGCTGGAGGCCGGCGCCGATGGCCGCGAAGCCGCCCCCGAGCAGGCTCACTCCGGTCCAACCCGCCGCGTCCCAGACCGGCATCACCAGTGCCGAACCCAGCGCGCCGCCAAGGAACATTCCGCCCATCAACACCGTGTTGAGCCGGGCCCGTGCCGCGGGACGCAGGGCGAAGACGATATGCTGGTTGGAGATGAGGGCGCTCTGCACCCCGAAATCGAGCAGGATCACGCCCGCCACCAGCCCGGCGAGCGAGCCCCACAGGCCGAACACGAGCCACGACGCCAGCGTCACCACCGCGCCCATGATCACCGCCTGCGTCGCGCCGTGCCGGTCGGCGAAGCGCCCGGCGAGCGGCGCTGCAAGAATGCCGACCGCCCCGACCAGGCCGAACAGGCCCGCCACCTCGGCACCGAAGCCGAATTCCGGCTGTTCCAGACGGAAGGCGAGGATGGTCCAGAACACGGTGAAGGCCGCGAATAGGGCCGCTTGCGTCAGCGCGGCAAGGCGCAGCGCCGGGAACTCCACCCACAGATGGCCGATGGTGCGCAGCAGCCGTCCATAGCTCAGCTTCTCGTCCGGCGCGCTGCGCGGAAGCACCAGCGCCATCATCCCGGCGGCGCCCAGTGCCATCGGCACGGCGAGCCAGAACATCTCGCGCCATCCGCCATGGGTCGCCACGAAGCCAGCCAGCGTGCGGCTGAGCAAGATGCCGGTCAGCAGCCCGGCCATCACCGTGCCGACCGTCGCTCCCCGCCGCTCAGGCGCAGCAAGATGGGCGGCGAGCGGCACGATCTGCTGGGCCACCGTGGCCAGCAGCCCGATCAGCAGCGAGGCAATGACGATCATCGCCGCGCTCGGCGACACCGCAGCAAACGCAAGCGCGGCGGCAAGCAGGGTGAACTGGAGGATGATAAGCCTCCGCCGCTCCACCAGATCGCCGAGCGGCACCAGCAGAAACAGACCGAACGCATAGCCGAGCTGGGTCGCGGTCGGTATGGCGGCGGCGACCCTTCCCGGCAGATCCTGCTCGATGATCGCGAGCATGGGCTGGTTGTAGTAGATGTTGGCGACCGCGACGCCCGCCCCCACCGCCATGGCGAAGGTCGAGACCGGCCCGAGAGCCGCCTGCGACGCCGGGGCGTCAGCAATCGTTTCCTGTACAGACATGTGCCTATCTCCCGCCCCGCCAGCGAGGCAGGGCCGCATGAATTCTGTTGGGTGAGAGATAGACCATCATCAGAAACGATATAGTGTCTTATTCTGATGCACGATCATCTCAGGTTTTGTTACAATGGACTTCACCGCACTCGCGCTGCTGATCGAAACCTCGTCCGCCGGCAGCTTCGCCGAGGCCGCGCGCCGCCTGCGCCTGCCGCCAATGAAGGCCACCCGCCTGATCGCGGCGCTGGAGGACGAACTCGGCGTTCGCCTGCTTCACCGCACCACGCGCGCGCTCTCGCTCACCGATGAGGGAATGGTGTTCCTTCCCCACGCCCGGACATTGGTGGAAGAGCGCGCGGCGGCACTCTCAAGCGTGCAGGGCGCGATGGCCGGTCCCACCGGCCTCCTGCGCGTCAGTGCCTCGCTGGCCTTCGGGCGCAAGGTCGTGGCGCCGATGGTGGTTGATTTCATGCAGGCCCATCCGCAGGTGCAGGTGGACCTTCTGCTGTCGGACAGCGTGGTCGATCTGGTGACCGAGGGCATCGATCTCGCCATCCGCATCGCGGAGTTGACCGACAGCAACCTGATTGCCCGTCGCCTGGCCGAGAATCCCCGCCGCCTGGTCGCGTCTCCGGCCTATATCGAGCGCTTCGGCGCGCCGGCGCGGCTGGACGAGCTCAAGCAGCATGAGTGCCTCAACAGCGCGACACGCCCGCACTGGACCTTCCGAACGGCGAAGGAGGCCCGCACCATCCGGGCGGCGGGGCGCTTCACCGCCAATTCCGTCGACGCCATCCACGAGGCTTGCCTCGGTGGTCTCGGCATCGCCAATCTGTCCGACTGGGACATCGCCGAGGACCTCCAACGCGGTGTGCTGAGGGAGATCGTCCTGGAGGACGCCACCTCGGAGCGGCTGGACATCTGGGCCGTCTATGCCAGCCGGCGGCTGATGCCGGCCAAGGTCCGGTTCTTCATCGAGACGCTCGCAGAACGCCTCAAGCCGCCCTCAGCGCCACCTGCTGGACCACATCGAGCAGGCTCGCAAGGTCGCGTGGCCCGTCATAGCGCAGGCCGTTGATGAACAGCGTCGGTGTCCCGTTCACCCCGCTGCGAATACCGCCGATGAAGTCCTGCCGGATCTTCGCGTCATGCCGGCCATTCAGCGCATCGTCGAGATCCGCCCGGGGAAGACCGATGACACGGGCGAAACCGGCGAGACTGGCGTCGTCGAGCGTCGCCTGATGCTCATAGAGCAGATCATGCGCCTCCCAGAACCGGCCGATGGCCGCCACCGCTTCCGCGAACGCGGCAGCATGGGCTGCGTGGGGATGCGATTCAGTGATCGGAAAGTTGCGGAATACAAGGCGCACCTGCCCGCCGAGGCGCCGCAGCACTTCCTTCAGTATGGGGTATTCCTGACCGCAATAGGGGCATTCGTAGTCGCCATATTCCACCAGCGTGACCGGTGCGTCGGCAGGGCCCAGGACATGGTCGCCGGGGCCGACTTCGGGGGTAAGGTGGCTCATGACACAGCTCCTTCATGGTGCGCCGGCGCGCCCAGCCCTTCCAGCGCGGCGAGAATGCCGTCGGCGCCCGGATTGAGGCCAAGCGGCGAGACGTAGCTCCAGCGGATGATGCCGTCCGCGTCGATCACGAACAGCGCCCGCTCGGAGGTTCCCTCGGCCGGGCGATAGACGCCGAAGCTGCGCGCCACGGCCCCCTTCGGCTCGAAATCCGAGAGCAGGGGAAAATGCAGCCCGCGCGCCTGCGCAAAGGCGGCATGGCACCACACGCCATCGGTCGAAAGACCGACCAGCTGCGCGCCAAGACGATGAAATTCCGGCAGAATCTGGTTGTAGAGCACCATCTGGTCGCCGCACACCGGGCTCCAGTCCGCCGGGTAGAAGGCCAGGATCACCGGCCCGCCCTTGAGGTCCGACAGCGAAAGCTCCTGGTCGGGCGTTGCGGGAAGCGTGAAGTCCGGTGCCTTCTCGCCCGGCTTCAGCACCGTTTCCGAATGCATCCCATCCATGATCTGTCTCCGCATGGTTCGACCAGCCGGCGCGCCAGCCGCGCCTTGTCGATGGTGATGCTACGAAGCGGAGGAGGGCGCCGAAATCGGATGTTCGGTTGCCCCGACCATACCTTTGTTTCCTCCATTCCCCTTGGTTGCGCTTACGCTGCGGTGGCGTGATATCCAGACGCCCGAGGAAACGGCGCGGAGAATCCGGCGCGACCCGAAGGACGGGAGAGGGACATGAGGGCGATCGCACGGGCGGCCATCGCGGGCGCGGCGCTTTTGGTCGCGGCAGGCGCGGCGCAGGCCAATGACGATGTGCTGGACCACATCAAGAACCCGGCCGTTCAGGTCATCCAGACGCTGGATTACGCCAACACCCGCTATTCCCGGCTCGACCAGATCACCGCCGCCAATGTCGGCAAGCTCCAGGTCGCCTGGACCTTCTCCACCGGCGTCCTCCGGGGCCATGAGGGCAGCCCCCTCGTCGTCGACGGGGTGATGTATGTCCACACCCCGTTTCCCAACATCGTCTACGCGCTCGATCTCGACCATGACGGGCGTATCCTGTGGAAATATGAGCCGAAGCAGGATCAGGATGTCGCGGCCATCATGTGCTGCGATCTGGTCTATCGCGGCCTTGCCTATGCCGAGGGCATGATCTTCCTGCACCAGGCCGACACCACCATCGTCGCGCTCGACGCGAAGACCGGCGCGGTGCGCTGGACCGCCAGGAACGGCGACCCGAAGAAGGGCGAATCCAACACCGCCACCGTCATGCCGGTGAAGGACAAGCTCATTGTCGGCATCGCCGGCGCTGAGTTCGGCGCGCGCGGCCATATCAGCGCCTACAACCTCAAGGACGGCACCCTGGCCTGGCGCGCCTACTCGACCGGCCCGGACGTCGACATGCTGTTCGACCCGGAAACGACCACCGAGCTGGGCAGGCCGGTCGGTCGGGACTCCTCGCTCAAGAGTTGGGAAGGCGAGCAGTGGAAGATCGGCGGCGGCGCCCCGTGGGGCTGGTTCGCCTATGATCCCACGCTGAACCTCGTCTATTACGGCAGCGCCAATCCGGGCACGTGGAATCCTTCCCAGCGCCCCGGCGACAACAAATGGGCGATGACCATCTTCGCCCGCGACGCCGACACCGGGGTTGCCCGCTGGGTCTACCAGATGACGCCACACGACCAGTGGGACTATGACGGCGTCAACGAGATGATCCTGACCGATCAGGTCATCGCCGGACGATCCCGGCCGCTGCTCACCCATTTCGACCGCAACGGCTTTGCCTACACGCTCGACCGCGCGAGCGGGGAACTGCTGGTGGCCGAGAAGTTCGACCCCAGCGTGAACTGGGCGAGCGGGATCGATATGGACAAGGCCAGCCCGACCTATGGCCGCCCGATCCTTGATCCCGCCCATGGCACCGAGGCGGAAGGCGAGGACGTCACCTATTCCGGCATCTGTCCGGCGGCGCTCGGCACCAAGAACCAGCAGCCGGCGGCCTATTCGCCGCAGACCCACCTGTTCTACGTGCCCACAAGCCACATGTGCATGGATTACGAGCCGTTCTTCGTCGACTACGCGGTCGGCCAGCCCTATGTCGGCGCCACGCTCAACATGTATCCCGCCCCCGACGACAACCCGGACGGGCGCACCGGCAACTTCATCGCCTGGGACAATGTGAAGGGCCGCATCGTGTGGACCGTGCCCGAGCGTTTCTCGGTCTGGTCCGGCGCGCTGGCAACCGCCGGCGGCGTGGTGTTCTACGGCACGCTGGAAGGCTACCTGAAGGCACTCGACGCCCGCACCGGCAAGGAACTCTACCGCTTCAAGACCCCGTCCGGCATCGTCGGCAATGTCATGACGTATCAGCACAAGGGCCGGCAATATGTCGCCGTGCTGTCGGGCATCGGCGGCTGGGCCGGCATCGGCCTCGCCGCGGGCCTTACCGACCCCAATGCCGGCTCGGGCGCCAAGGATGCCTATTCGGCGCTGAACAGCTACACCGCGCTCGGCGGTCAGCTCACGGTGTTCGCGCTGCCCGACGGGCGCTAGCGCAGTGAGGGCTCAGGGCGCCTCGCTTTGGGCGCTCGAAAGTTCCAGGATCTCGCTGGTGATCTCCTCCTGCCGCAACCGACGGGAGCGGCCGACAAGCTCGCCGAGCGTGTCCTCGACATTGGTCTTCGCCGCGATCATCGCCCGCATGCGCGCCTCGTTCTCGGCGGCGAAGGACTGGATCACCGCCTCGCACAGCTCTGCGAAGATGTACTCCTCGGCCAGGCGGGCGAGCAGGATGTCGGGTGCCAGTGTCACCATCGGGGGTTCGGCGCGCTCCATTCGCGGGAACCGCGCGAAATCGAAGGGAACCAGCACCCTGTCGAGCACCTCCAGCGTCGCGGAAGAACCGGGCAGCGCATGGATGATCGACACGCTGCGCACCTCGTCCCGTCCGAGCGCGCGATAAAGTTCGTCGACGATCCGGTT
Source organism: Ancylobacter pratisalsi (assembly GCF_010669125.1). Taxonomy (NCBI): domain Bacteria; kingdom Pseudomonadati; phylum Pseudomonadota; class Alphaproteobacteria; order Hyphomicrobiales; family Xanthobacteraceae; genus Ancylobacter; species Ancylobacter pratisalsi. The sequence continues at coordinate 4,303,358 of NZ_CP048630.1, read as the reverse complement.
CGCCAGCGCGCTTGCCTGCCCGACATGGGCGACCATGGACGCGGACCAGCTCACCTCCAGGCCACGCTCGGCGGCGGCCATCAGCCCCCGGTCCCCGACGATCATCAGCCGCGCCCCCTGCGGCACCTGTTCCATCCGGCGATCAACCGCGTCCAGCACCCGTTCGTTGAACGTTCCCGCAAAGCCCTGTTCGGCGCACAGCGCGACGATGGCGTGGCGGTCCTCGGGCAGGACGGATGAGACCGGGGCGAGGCCTGACGGCAGATGGGCTAGCGCGTCGCCAATGGCCGCCGCGATGGTGTCGGCATAGGCATGTATGCCGTCGAGCTGCCCGCGTGCCTCCCGCGAGCGCGCTGCCGCGATGCCCCGCATGGCCGCGATGACGGAGGAGAGCTGCTGCACCGACTGGATGCGGACCAGAACATCGCTCAGCCGCTCGCTCATCGCCGCGCCCTCACGAACCCGGTTCCCTGAGCCCCGCCGCCAGAGACCGCACGGTCTCGACAAGCCTGTCGCGCATCCCATCGTCGAGCTTGGCATCTCCCGCCAGCGCCTTGCCCGCGTCCGGCACGGAGGCGTCGATATGGCCGGGAATGCGGGCGCGCAGCTCCGGCATGGCCGCGACCGGCACCTCGTCCAGCACACCGGCGGCGAGCGCGGCAAGCAGCGCGATCTCATCCACCGGCCGCAGCGTGGCGAAGCGCGGCTGGGACAGCAGGGCGCGGATGCGCTCGCCACGGGTCAGCTGCGCCTTCACCCGCGTGTCGGCGATGCCACCGAAGCGGGAGAACATCTCCAGTTCAAGGAACTGCGAATAGTCGAGCCGGATGCGCCCGGACACCTGGCGAAGCGCCGGATGCTGCGCCTTGCCACCCACGCGGCTGACGCTCAGCCCCACATCGACTGCCGGCCGATGGTTCGCGGCGAACAGCTGCGAGCCAAGCACGATCTGCCCATCGGTGATCGAGATCAGGTTGGTCGGGATATAGGCGGAAAGATTGCCCGCGTCGGTCTCCGCGACCGGCAACGCGGTGAGCGAGCCGCCGCCAAGCTCCTTGGAGAGCTTCGACGCCCGCTCCAGCAGGCGCGCGTGGAGATAGAAGATATCGCCCGGATAGGCCTCGCGCCCCACCGGCTCGCGGGTCAACAGGGCGAGTTCGCGGTGGGTGACGGCGTGCTTGCTCAGATCATCGATGACGATCAGCGCATGCTGTCCCTTGTCGCGGAAATACTCCGCGATGGTCATGCCCGCGAAGGGCGCGATCCATTGCAGGCCCGGCGCGGAGGCGGCGGAGGCAACGACAAAGATGCACTTCTCCGGCGCGCCATGCTGGCGCACCGCCTCGATCACCCGCTCGACCGCCGTCGCACGCTGCCCGACCGCGACATAGACACAGACGATGTCCGAGTCCTTCTGGCTGATGATGGTGTCGACCGCGATCGCCGTCTTGCCGGTCGCCCGGTCGCCGATGATCAGCTCGCGCTGCCCGCGCCCCAACGTGAACAGCGCATCGACGACGAGAATGCCGGTATTGACCTGCTCGGTCACCAGATCGCGCTCGATGATCGAGGGCGCCGGGCGCTCTACCGGGTGATACGCCTCCGCCACCACCGGATCGCCTCCATCCAGCGGGCGGCCTAGCGGATCGACGATCCGCCCGAGCAGCCCGGGCCCGATGGGCACCTGCACCACGGCGCCGGTGCGCGACACCTTCATCCCGGCCTCGATGGCGCTCGCCGCGTCCAGGATGACCGTGCTGATCGTGTCCCTGTCGAGGGTCAACGCAAACCCGGTCTGGCCGCCCTCGAAATGCAGCAGTTCGTTGAGCCGCACCTCCGGCAGGCCGGACACCTGAGCGATTGCATCGGCGATGCGTTCGACCCGCCCGATCGACACCGCCTCCGGCCCCAGCGCCGTGCCGGAAAGCTCCGCGCGGCTGCGCGCCAGCCACTGGCTGGCGGCGTCATCGCCAGCGGGCGGGGCAGGGGAAGCGGGAAGGGGTGCGGGTAGGGGCGTGTCTTGCGGCGTTTCCCCCGTCATGGCGTCGGCCCTCCCGACGTGGCGAGTGCTGCCGCGACCCGGTCGAGATCCGCCCTCAGGCTGTTGCGCACGCTGGCATGGGGCAGGTCGAGTTCAAGCCCGGCGATCAGCGCGGGATCCGCCGTCCAGGCGAGTTCGAGCGGGCGGCCGAGTGCCTGAGACAGGCGTTCCGTGCACAGTTTCGCCTCGCTCTGCGTCGGCATGCGCGCCGAGCGGATAGGAAGGGCCGCGCCGCCGGTGCCAAGACTGGCCCGAACCGGCGCGGGCAGGGCGGCCAGCGCCTCGACCAGCCCGTCGATGAAGCCCGCCACGCGCGCCTCTTCCGGCAGGCGGGACAGCAGCTTGTCGGCGATGTCGAGCGCCAGCGTGCTTGCCCGCCCCTCAATCGCGGCGGCATCGTCCTGGCGGGCGCGCGCGATGTCGGCTTCGGCCGCCTTGCGCAGCCGCTCCGCCTCCGCCCGCGCGCTGGCGAGAATGCCCTGCTTCTCCGCCTCGGCCTCCTCGGCGGCGCTCTTCAGGGCCGCCACGCGCGCCTGCGCCAGCCCTGCCGTCGCCTCCTCGGCCTTGTGCCGCTCCGCCTCCGCTGCAGCGCGATCGGCTTTGGCGTCATCCAGCGACTTGGTCGCCAGGGCGCGCCGTTCCTCGATCATCGCGGCCACGGGCCGGAACAGGAACCGGCTCAGAATCCAGATGAGGACGAGCACATTGGCCGTCTGCAGGCCGAGGGTCCACCAGTCGATCTTCATCGTGCGCTGATGCTCACTTGATGAAGGGATTGGCGAAAAGCACCAGCAGCGCGATCACCAGGCAGTAAATCGCCATGGTCTCGATCATCGCGAGGCCGACGAAAAGCGTGCGCGACAACGTGCCCGCCGCTTCCGGCTGGCGCGCGATCGCGTCCATCGCCGCCGCCACCGCGCGCCCCTCCGCGAGCGCGGGCCCGATCGCCCCGAAGGACACCGCGAGCGCCGCCGCGAGAATGCTCACCATTTCGATCGACATGTTCATGGGCGTGTCTGCTCCTCCGGGGCGGTCTTGCGGGGCGGCTGTCCCTCGCTGATGGCGGCGCCAATGAAGACGCAGGCGAGGACGGTGAAGATGTAGGCCTGCACGGCGCCGGTCAGCAGATCCAGCGCCATGAGCGGGATCGGCACCAGGAAGCCGGCGAGCGAGAGGATGATGCCGATCACGAACACACCGCTCATGATATTGCCGAACAGGCGGACGATCAGCGAGAAGGTTCGCGTGATCTGCTCGATCAGGTTGAGCGGGATCATGACCCAGCTCGGCTCGGCGAAGGTCTTCAGATAGCCCCAGAGCCCGCGCGTGTGCACGCCGTAATAGATGGTCGCGAAGAACACGATCAGCGCCAGCGCGGCGTCGGTTTCCAGATGCGCCGTCGGCGGCTCGATTCCCGGCACGAGCGAGGACCAGTTGGCAACCAGCACATAGATCAGGATGGTGCCGATCAGCGCGCGATACCGTGCCGGCTCGGCCTGCATCGTGTCGATGACCAGTCCGTCGATCATGCTCACCAGCGCCTCCAGCATCGCCTGCAGGCGCGAAGGTTGCAGCGCCAGCCGGCGGGTCGCGAGGTGAAGCACCACAGTCAGCACCAGCATGATCGCCCAGGTCACCAGCACCGGCGAGGTGATCGGCACCGGGCCGAGATAGAACTGGGCGTCGAGCGTCAGCGGCGAATTCATCACAGGCCTCCCACCCGACGCAGGAAGACGCGGCGCGTGACCAAAAGCCCGATCGCCCCCGCGAGCAGCGCCCCCGCACCAAGCCGCGCCAGCGCGTAGAACACGGCGCCGAGAATGGCGAAGCGAAGCAATTGCAGCCCGAAGGCAAGCGCGAACCCGCCGCCGAGATAGAGATCGGTGTTCCGCTTCAACGTGGCGAAGTGGATGAACCCGACCACGGCGCCGACCGCCAGCCCCACCGCGATATGGAGCACGTTCTGCGCCGTCAGGCTCTGCGACAAGGTCTCGATCACGGGCGATGCATCCACTTCCAGGCTGACCAGAAACCCAGCGCGGCCCCGATCATAATCAGCGGCGCCGAAAAGAAGACCCCGCTGGCGAAGGCGTGGTCCAGCCAGCGGCCCAGAAACACACCGAGCAGGGTGGGGACCACGATGGTCCATCCCAGAATGCCGATCTGCCCGAGCCGCGCGCCGAGCGAGGGTTCGGGCGTCTGCACGCCGCGTGCCGCCCGATCGGCGGCCGCACGTGCGGCCTCGCTCATTCGGTCTGGCGGCGGTACGGCGCTCATCCTGCCTCCTCGCCCTGTATCTGGCCCAGCACCGCCTCGGCGGTCGCTGTCTGTCCGGGACGCAGATAGCGCATGAGCTGGCGCACGGCATGCGCATGAAGACGTAGCTGCTCGGTGCGGGCCTTGCGATCCGCGTCGGTGTCGGCGAGACGCATGGCGGCGACTTTCGCCTCAAGCGTGCCGAGATCGTCGCCGAGGGTTCCCTGCCGGCAGGCGATGGCGACGCGCGCGCCACCCGTCGCCGTCAGCACGCCGCCCTCGACCACGCAGAAGTGTTCTTGTCCCCCGGCACCGCGCCAGCGCACCACCGAGGCGGGCAGCACAGTCAGGAAATCGGCATGGCCGGGCAGGATCCCGAAGCCGCCGCTCTCGTCCTCCGCCCGCATCGACGCAACATCCGCGCGATCGACAAGCACGCTCGCGGGGGTGGTGATGGTGAGGCGAAGGGTCCGGCTCATGCCGCCTTCTCCTTGGCCTGCGGGGCTTGGGCGGGCGCGGCCTTGCCGCCTCCCTGCGCCGCCTTCTCCTTCTCCCGTGCCTCGTCCAGCGTGCCGATCATGTAGAGCGAGCTCTCCTGCCAGTCGTCGCACGCGCCGGCGAGGATCGCCTTGCACCCGGCGATGGTGTCCGCCACCGCCACCGAACGTCCCGGCACCCCGGTGAACGCCTCGGTCACGGTGAAGGGCTGGGTGAAGAAGCGCTGCAACCGCCGCGCGCGTTGCACGATGCGCCGGTCCTCGGTTCCCAGTTCCTCCATGCCCAGCAGCGAGATCACGTCCTGAAGCTCGCGGTAATGCTCGATGGTCTGGCGCACCGCATTCGCAACATCCACGTGCTCCTGCCCGACAATCAGCGGATCGAGCAGCACCGAAGATGAGGTGATCGGATCGATCGCCGGATACATCCCCTCCGCTGCCATGGAGCGCGAGAGCACGACCATGCTGTCGACATGGCTGGCGATGGTGGTCACCGCCGGGTCGGTGAAGTCGTCGGCCGGCACATAGACCGCCTCAATCGCCGTCACCGACGCGCCGCCGACGGACGCGATGCGCTCCTGAAGCGCGGCCACCTCGCTCGCCAGCGTGGGCTGGTAGCCGACGCGCGAGGGAATGCGCCCGAGCAGCCCCGAAACCTCCGCCCCCGCCTGCACGAAGCGGAACACGTTATCCATCAGCAGCAGCACGTTGCGGTGCAGCTCGTCGCGGAAATACTCGGCGATGGTGATCGCGGTCATCGGCACCCGCCAGCGCGCGCCCGGCGGCTCGTTCATCTGGCCGTAAACCAGCACGGTGCGGTCCAGTACCTTGGAGGCGGTCATGTCCTGAAGCATTTCGTGCCCCTCGCGGGAGCGCTCGCCGACACCGGCAAAGACCGAGATGCCCTGATAGCTGGCCACCATGGCGTGGATCAGCTCCATCACCAGCACGGTCTTGCCGACACCCGCCCCGCCGAACATCGCCGCCTTGCCGCCCTGCGCCAGCGGCGTGAGCAGGTCCAGCACCTTGATACCGGTTGCGAAGAGGTCGGATGTGCCGGTCTGCCTGTCGAGCGCGGGCGCGGCGCGATGGATCGGTCGCTTCGGCACATCGCCGGGCAGGGGACCCAGACGATCACCCACCGTTCCGACCACGTCGAGCAGGCGGCCCAGCACCGCATCGCCCACCGGCACCTCGATCGGCCCGCCGGAGCGTCTGACGACGTCGCCGCGCCTCAGCCCGGTGGTGGCCTGCAGGGCGATGGCCCGCACCGTGCTGCGGTCGAGATGGGCCTGCACCTCGGCAATGATGGTGCCGCTGCGGTCGTCGCCGATCGACACGGATTCGTTGATCTCCGGCATCGCCCCCTCGCCGAAGTCGATGTCCACCACCGCTCCCCGGACGGCCACGACATTTCCGTTCGTCTCCATCGCAGAATTCTCCTCGTGGAGCACACTACACGCCCGCCACGCCCACCCCTTGATATCCATCATCGCGGGGTCGTTCGCGCGGCGCGTCCATCGCCTGTGTCGGCCAACTGTAGCAGGAAAAAAGGCGGCGCCATGGGAGCCGCGGGGCATCGCCCTGCCGACGGGTACTTCGCCCTTTTGCGCAGGGCGACAGTCATCGCCCTGACATCCAGCGGGACTAACCGGAGGCACGCCCAAATTCCTCGGGAGAAACGCGGATGCGAAGCCTGCTCGTGGCCCTTGCGGCCACCACCTGTCTTGTCTCGGTTGCCAATGCGGCGACCGTTTATCCTCTTGACCGCGCCACCATACTCGCAGGCTCGCCCTTCGACCTGAAGGTGGAGTTCGACACCGTCGTCGCGCCGGCCGACGTCACCGTCACCATCAATGGCGAGCCGGCCGAGAAGGTTCTCGGCAAGAGCGTCGAGTTCGTCGAGAAGGAGGAGGGCGCCGACGCCTCCGCCGTGCTCGTGCGCGCCGTCCGCATCGCCAGCCCGGGCTCCTACACCGTGGAAGCCAAGGCCGGCGCCGAGACCCGCACCGTAGTCTGGGATGTCTACGCGACGCCCGCGACGCCCAAGGCGAAGAACGTCATCTTCTTCCTAGGCGACGGCCTCTCGGTGGCGCACCGCACCGGCGCCCGTCTCATGTCCAAGGGCATGCATGAGGGCAAGGCCGACGGCCGCCTGAACATGGACGACATCCCGCCGGCCGCCTTCATCGGTACCTCGGCGACGAACGCCATCGCCACCGACAGCGCCAACACAATGTCGGCCTACATGACCGGCCACAAGACTGCCGTGAACGCTATCGGCGTCTATGCCGACCGCACCAAGGATCCCTTCGACGATCCGCGCGTGGAGAACATCGCCGAGGCCCTGCGCCGTACCACCAAGAAGTCGATCGGCATCGTGGCGAAGTCCGAGGTCGAGGACGCCACCCCGGCCGCCGTCGTCGCCCACACCCGCCTGCGGGCCCGCAAGGCGGAGATCGTCGGCGACCTGTTCGACATCAAGCCCGAGGTCCTCCTGGGCGGCGGCTCGGCCTACTTCCTGCCCAAGGCGACGCCGGGCTCGAAGCGCAAGGACGAGAAGGACTACGTCCAGATGTTCCGCGATGCCGGCTACACGCTGGCCACCAGCAAGGACGAGCTGGCCACGGCAGCGGGTACCAATTCGGGCAAGATTCTCGGCCTGTTCCACACCGGCAACATGGACGCGGAACTCGACCGCCAGTTCCTGAAGAAGGGCACGGTGTCGAAGTTCCCGAACCAGCCGGGCCTGGTCGATATGACCAAGGTGGCGATCGACGAACTGGCCAAGAACCCGGAGGGCTTCTTCCTGATGGTCGAAGGCTCCTCCATCGACAAGATGTCCCACCCGATGGACTGGGACCGCGCGCTGGTGGACACCATCGAGTTCGACCAGGCCATCGGCATCGCCGTCGACTTCGCCAAGACCCATCCCGACACGCTGATCGTCGTCACCGGCGACCACACCCACGGCGTGTCGATCATCGGCACGGTCGATGACGACAAGCCGGGCACCGAGATGCGCGAGAAAGTCGGTACCTACGCCGATGCCGGCTTCCCGAACTATGAGGACAAGGACGGCGACGGCTACCCCGACCGCATCGATGTCTCCCGTCGGCTGATGCTCTTCTCCAACAACTTCCCCGACTATTACGAAACCTTCCGTCCCAAGCTTGACGGTCCGTTCGAGCCGGCGGTGAAGAACGAGAAGGGCGAGTACGTGGCGAACGAGCAGTACAAGGACGTGCCCGGCGCCGTGCTGCGCATCGGCAATATCCCCCGCGACGGCGACACGGCGGTCCACGCGGTCGACGACGTGGTGCTGCAGGTTACCGGCCCGGGTGGGGACGGCTTCCGCGGCTACATGGAGCAGAGCGACGTCTACCGCGCGCTGGTCGATGCGATGGCCCTCGCCCCCAAGCAGAACTGACACGCGTGATCCACAGCGACCTTCCCGGCCCGGGCGGCAGCGCCCGGGCCGGGCCCATTCGGGGGAGTACGGCACATGGCGCAGAAGAGGGCACGACACGCGCTTTCGCGGCGGCACCTGCTACAGGCCGCCGCCGGCCTGTGCGCCGGCTCCTGCCTCATGACGTCCCGCGCGGCCTATGCCGCGACCCTGCTCGATTTCGACGAGCTTTACGGCACGGTCGGCGTGCTCGGCCTGACCTTTTCCGACAAGGTGAAGGCGCTGAACGGCCACGAGGTCGCGATGCGCGGCTTCATGGCGCCGCCGCTCAAGGCGGAGGCCGACTTCTTCGTGCTCACCGAAATTCCGATGTCGCTCTGCCCGTTCTGCTCCTCCGATGCGGACTGGCCGGACAACATCGTCGTCATTCGCCTGAACCGGGCCCAGACCTTCGAGCAGGCCAATGCGCTGATCGAAGTTGAGGGCACGCTGGAGGTCGGTTCCTGGACCGATCCCGCGACCGGCTTCGTCAGTCTCCTGCGCATCGTCGGCGCCAGCTTTCGCGCGGCCTGATCATGTCCGACCTTCTGCTGCGCGACGTCGTGGTGCGCTTTCCCGGGCTGGAAAGCCCCGCGCTCGCCATTCCCGCGCTGGACCTTCCCGCCGGCGCACAGGTCGCGCTCACCGGCCCCTCGGGATGCGGAAAGACCACGCTGATCAATGTGTTGACAGGCCTGGAGCGCGTCAGCCACGGCCGCGTCGCGTGGAACGGCACGGATCTCGCAACATTGGGCGAGGGCGAGCGCGACCGCTGGCGCGCCGCCAATGTCGGCCTCGTCATGCAGGACTTCCACCTGTTCCCCGGTCTTTCCGCGCTGGAGAACGTGCTGCTCCCGCAGCGTCTGGCTCGGTTCCGCCTTCCGGCCGGGGTGAGGGACGAAGCGGTGCGCCTGCTCGGGCGCGTCGGCATCACCCGGCTGGAACAGCCAATTGAGACCATGTCGCGTGGCCAGATGCAGCGGGTGGCCGTGGCCCGGGCGCTGGTCGCCCGACCGGGCATCATCGTCGCCGACGAGCCGACCGCCAGCCTCGACGGTGCTTCCGGCGCGGCGGTCGCCGAACTCCTCACCGGACTGGCCGGGGAGGCCGGCGCCACGCTGATCGTGGCCAGCCACGACCCCCGGCTGGTGGAACGCCTCGGGCACACCCTGCGCCTCGACGGCGGCCGACTGGAGAGCTGAGCCATGTTCCGCTTCATTCAGGCCGACCTCAGGCGCCACTGGGCCGGCGTCGTCGCCGTCACCCTCATCGTCGCCCTTGCCACCGCGCTCGGCGTGGTGGTGACGCTGCAGGAGCGCGCGCTACGGCTCGGCAGCGCCCGCGCGGCGGAGGCGTTCGACCTCGTCATCGGCGCGCCGGGAAGCGAGACCCAGCTCGTGCTGTCCTCGGTCTTCCTGCAGGCCGCGCCCTTGCCGCTCATGCCTGGCAGCGTGCTCGCCGGCCTCCTCGCCGATCCCCGCGTCGCCTGGGCGGCTCCGGTCGGATTCGGCGATTTCGTCGAGGGCAGCCCGATCGTCGGCACCACCTCCGCGCTGGTCGAGGGCGTCGGCGGCGTGTCGCAGGGCAGGGCGTTCGAGCATGTCGGCGATGCGATCATCGGCGCTTCGGTCGGCATGCGCATCGCCGACACGTTCCATCCCCAGCATGGCCGGGTAGGCGAGCCGGCCGGGGTTCATACCGAGGCCAGCTATCATGTCGTCGGCCGGCTCAGGCCGACCGGCACGGCCTGGGACCGCGCCGTGCTGGTGCCGATCGAAGCGGTCTGGCATCTCCACCAGCACGAGGCACCCGCAAAGCCCACCGCCGGCGCGGTGCCGGAACCCTTCTTCCAGCCTCCCCATGAGCCGGACGGCGACCATCCCGACGGCCTCGGTTTCGCCGCTCCGATCCGGCCCGACGCCGTGGCCGCGCCGGACGCGCCGGGCCTGCCGGCCATTGTCGTGAAGCCGAAATCGATCGCCGACGCCTACAAGCTCCGGCAAAGCTACCGCAACGATCACACCATCGCCGTGTTCCCCGGCGAGGTGCTGACCCGGCTCTACGGCACGCTCGGCGATGTGCGCTACGTGCTCACCATGGTGGCCGCCGGCGCGCAGGCACTGGTGGGGGCGGCGATCCTTCTGGTCGTCACCGTCCACATCCTGCAGCGCCGCCGCCAGATCGGCGCCCTGCGGGCGCTGGGCGCCCCCCGCGGCGCGATCTTCGCCATTGTGTGGTCGGAGGCCTTCCTCATCATCGGCGCCGGACTGTGCCTTGGTTTCGCGGTCGGCTACGGTGCGGCGCGCGCCCTGTCCACCGTCTTCACCGCCGCCAGCGGCATCGCCCTGCCGGTCGTGTTCGAAGCCGGCGATCTGGTTCGGCTGGCCTCGCTGCTGGCGGTCACCGCGCTCATCGCCAGCCTGCCGGCGGTGCTGGCCTATCGTCAGTCGCCCGCCGGGGCGCTCAGGGCGTGAACGCGCCGGAAAACGCCGCCGGGCGCGGATCCAGCACCCGTAAGGCGCGAATTCCCCTGCGGCGACCGAAACTTACCCTTCCTTTACCATAATGTAATGTGCGCCGCATTTTTGCCCCACTCGGACAGCCTCTTGTGCAACATGCAGTGGGGTCGTGGGGATCCATCCTGCGGTTTGAATTGAGGCGCGCCTTTACCGGCCGTGTGGGATGATCACGGAGGGCAGGGTGCACGCGAAGTGGTCGGGGTGCATGGGGACGAAACAAGCTCTTGCTCGAGCCGCCGGTATGATGCCGGCGAATAAAGTCCTCACTGGCATCGGTCGGGTCGCGCTTCTGTGCGGTGTCGGCCTGGTGGTTGCCAATTGCAGCGGCTCTTCCAAGCTTTCCAGCAAGATCGACCCCAAATACGGCGTTTCCGCCAGCCCACGCGTCGTCAAGGCCGGCGAACCGGTACCGAAGGGCGGCGGCACCTATCGCGTCGGCAAGCCCTATGTCGTTGGCGGCAAGACCTACACGCCGACCACTCCGAAGAAGGGCTACAAGTCCGAGGGTCTCGCCTCCTGGTATGGCGACGATTTCCATGGCCGCCTGACCGCCAACGGCGAAATCTTCGACATGAACGCGATCGCGGCGGCCCATCCCACGCTGCCGCTTCCGTCTTATGTCCGCGTGACCAATCTCAGCAACGGTCGGTCGATGATGGTTCGCGTCAATGACCGCGGCCCGTTCCACGGCAACCGCATGCTTGATGTGTCGAACCGCGCCGCCGATATGCTTGGTTTCAAGAACAAGGGCACGGCCCGGGTTCAGATGGAATATATCGGCCCGGCACCGCTGGAAGGCTCGGACGACATTCAGCTCGCCTCCACGCTGCGCATGAACGGCGCGGCACCGGCGCCGACCGTGATGCTCGCCTCTGCCGGTCCCATGCCGACCCGTGTCGCCGCCGCGCCGCAGAATGTTCCGCTTCCGCCCGCCCGTCCGTTTGATCTCGGCGAGCCGTCGGGCCCGATGGTGGCCGAGGCCGCGCCGGTCCGCGCCGTCAGCAAGCCGCGTACCGTTGCCGTGGCAGCGCCGGAGCCGGCGGCCAAGCCGCGCCCGGTCCGCGTGGCCAGCAGCGTTCCGAGCGCGCCGCTCGCCGACGAGCCGGCGTCCGCGCCGACGGGCTGGATGGTCGGCCCCGCCCCGGCAATGGGCTACGCATCCGAAGCCGTGGTGACGCCGGTAGGCAGCGGACGCGGTCTCTATTGATCCCAGGCGGGAGTTGCATTGCCGGAGCATCTGTCGGCTGGTAACTCTGCACAGTGGCAGGGAGGGCCGATGAGCACGACAGGCGCAACGAGCGGTAGTCCAGCCTTCCGTCCGGGAGTTCTGCGCGCGTATGCGTTGACGTTGCTCGCGTTGCTGATGGTGCCGCTGTCGTCGGCAGCCCTTGCCCAGTCCCAGCCGCCGGCCATTTCCGCACCGCAGGCGATTCTGATCGACTATGAAAGCGGCAGCGTCCTCTTCGAGCGCGCCGCCGACACGCCGAGCCCCCCCGCCAGCCTTGCCAAGCTCATGACCATGGCTGTGGTGTTCCGCGAGATCGCGGATGGCCGCCTGACGCCCGACACCGAATTCACGGTCAGCGAATATGCGTGGCGGCGTGGCGGCGCCCCGGCGGGCGGTTCCACCATGTTCGCGGCGCTCAATAGCTCGATCAAGGTCAGCGACCTGATGCGCGGCGTGATCATCCAGTCGGGCAACGACGCGGCGATCGTTCTCGCCGAAGGCATCGCCGGCAACGAACTCGCCTTCTCCACCAAGATGAACGAGGAAGCCAAGCGGATCGGCATGACGAACTCCTTGTTCGTCAATTCGAACGGCCTGCCGAGCCCCGAGCAGAACACCACCGCGCGTGACATGTCGAAGCTCGCGGCCCACATCATCCGCACCTATCCCGACTTCTATTCGATCTATGGCGAGACCAGCTTCACCTGGAACAAGATCCGCCAGAACAACCGCAACCCGCTGCTTGGTATGAGTCTCGGCGCGGACGGCCTGAAGACCGGCTACCTCAAGGAGGCCGGGTACAATCTTGTCGGGTCGGCGGTTCAGAACGGCCAGCGCCTGATCGTGGTCATCATGGGTGCCAACAGCGCGAAGGATCGAGCCGAGGATGCCCGCAAGCTGCTCGAATGGGGCTTTCGTTCCTTCGAATCGCGTCTCCTGTTCGAGAGCGGCCAGATCGTCGGCGAGGCGACGCTCTACGGCGGCGCGCGTGGCGGTGCGCCCCTGACCGGAACCGGCCCGATCCGTGTCGTCGTGCCGCGCTCGGGCGACGAGCGCTTAACCGCGCGCATCCGCTTTGAGGGGCCCATTGCCGCGCCGGTCGAGGAGGGCGCGCAGATCGCCCGGCTCGATGTCTATCGTGGCGACCAGCTCGCGCTTCAGGTGCCTCTCGTCGCGGCCGAGGCGGTGGAGCGCGGCCCGCTCTGGCGCCGGGCGATGGATGGCGCCTATGAACTGATGGTCAACCTGTTCCGCCAGGGCTACGCGAAACTCACAAGTTGAACATGGCCACCCGCAAAGCCGGCACCACCGGGCTTCGAGCCCCCCTGGAGCGTTCGCGAATGCCGGGCCGCTTCATCACCTTTGAGGGAGGCGAGGGGGCCGGCAAGTCCACGCAGGTCCGCCGCCTTGGTGAGCGGCTGGCCGCGCTCGGCCTGGAGGTCGTCACCACCCGCGAGCCGGGCGGCTCGCCCGGTGCGGAAATCGTTCGCCACCTGCTGCTGTCGGGCGCCGCCAAGCCGCTCGGACCGCTGGCCGAGGCCGCCCTGTTCGCCGCGGCCCGGGCCGATCATCTCGATGTCACCATCCGCCCCGCACTCAATCGCGGCGCCTGGGTCATCTCCGACCGTTTCGCCGATTCCACGCGGGTCTATCAGGGCGCGGTCGGCGATGTGGACCCAAAGCTTATCGCCACGCTGGAAGCCATCACCGTCGGGCCCACGCGGCCCGACCTGACCATCATCCTCGACGTTCCCGCCGAGCAGGGCCTCGGCCGCGCCGTCGCCCGCTCCGGCGCCTCGGCGGACCGCTTCGAGAGCGAGGGATTGAGCTTCCATCGCCATCTGCGCGAGGCCTTTCTGGAGCTTGCCGAGCGCGAACCCGAACGCTGCGTGCTGGTGGATGGCCGCCAGGATGCGGACGCTGTCACCGAGGCGGTCTGGCAGGCGGTCCGCGCCCGCCTCCCGCTCGACGACATCAAGCAGGGAACGCCGGTATGAGCGAACTTCCCGAAGCCGACCGCCTGCCCGGCGCGCCCGCTCCGCGCGAGCGTCAACGCCTGATTGGGCATGAAGAGGCCATCGCCATGGTCCGCGAGGCCTGGGATGCCGGCCGCCTGCCGCATGCGCTGCTGATCGGGGGGCCGGAGGGCGTCGGCAAGGCGACCTTCGCCTATCATGTCGCGCGCTTCGTGCTCGCGAACGGCGCGGCGCCGGCGCACAGCCTTGATGTCGACGCCTCCAATCCGGCCGCGCGCCAGGTGGCCGCGCTGTCGCATCCCGATCTTCTGGTGCTGCGCCGAACGCCCAACGACAGCGGCAAGCTACCGTCCATGATCCCGGCCGAGACGGTGCGCCGCGTGCGCAGCTTTTTCGGCTCCACGGCGGCGCTGGGCGGCTGGCGCGTCTGTGTCGTCGACACGCTCGACGAAATGAACGCCCAGGGCGCGAACGCCCTCCTGAAGACCCTGGAGGAGCCGCCCGAGCGCTCGCTCTTCCTGCTCGTCAGCCACGCGCCGGGCCGGCTGCTGCCGACCATACGCTCGCGCTGCCGCATGGTGCCGCTGCGGGGACTGGCACCTGGGCAGGTGGTCGCCGCGCTCGACGATCTCGCGGCTTCCATGCCCGATCTCGACCGCGCCCGCTTCGAGGAGGCCGCCGAGGCCAGTGAAGGCAGCGTGCGTGCTGCGCTGGCCTTGCTCTCGGGCGATGGCCTGGCCGTCCGCCGCGCGACGACCGCTCTCCTGGACACGCTGCCGGGCACTGACCCGAAGGCGTTGCACGCGCTCGGCGACAGCCTACAGGGCGACCGGGGAGGGGCGCTGGAGAGTTTTGTGGCCACGGTGGAACTCTGGATCTCCGATCATGCCACCGGACGCCGCCAGAGCCCCGCGCTGCGCCTTGCACGCCTGCCGGAGGTGTGGGACAAGGTTCGCCGCGCTGCGGTCGACGCTGATACCTATAATCTCGACCGCAAGACCCTCGTTTTCAGGATCTTCGCGACGCTCAACGAGGCCGTCCGCCCGTGACAGCTCCGGGGTCCGGCCGTGCCGCAGGAACACCCGCGTGAAACCCGCCTACTACATCACCACCGCCATCGATTACCCGAACGGCTCTCCTCATATCGGCCATGCCTATGAGAAGATCGCCACGGACGCGCTCGCCCGCTTCAAGAAGCTCGACGGCTACGACGTGTTCTTCCTGACCGGCACCGACGAGCACGGCCTGAAAATGGCCCAGACCGCCGAGAAGCAGGGCCTTCAGCCGATCGAGTGGGCTACCAGGAATGCGAACCGTTTCAAGGAGATGGATGCGCTTCTTGGTGTGAATTATGATCGGTTCATCCGCACCACCGACGACGACCACATCGCCTCGACCCAGGCGATCTGGCGCCGCATGGTGGAGGCTGGCGACATCTATCTCGGCGCCTATTCCGGCTGGTATTCGGTCCGCGACGAAGCCTATTACGCCGAGGACGAGACCACCGTCGGCCCGGACGGCGTACGGCTCGGGCCGCAGGGCACCCCGGTCGAATGGACCGAGGAGAAGAGCTATTTCTTCCGCCTCTCGGCCTATCAGCAGAAGCTGCTCGACTACTACGCCGCGCATCCGGACTTCATTCGCCCCGAGGTGAGGCGCAACGAGGTTCTGAGCTTCGTGAAGGGCGGGCTGCAGGACCTTTCCATCAGCCGCACCACCTTCACCTGGGGCATCCCGGTGCCGGACGCGCCGGACCATGTGATGTATGTCTGGGTCGACGCGCTGACCAACTACATCACCGGCGTCGGCTACCCGGAAACCGACAGCGACAGCTTCAAGCGCTACTGGCCGGCGGACCTCCACGTCATCGGCAAGGACATCATCCGCTTCCACGCGGTCTATTGGCCGGCCTTCCTGATGTCGGCCGGGGTGGCACCGCCGAAGACGGTCTTCGCGCACGGCTTCATCCACAATCGCGGGGAGAAGATGTCGAAGTCAGTCGGCAACGTCATCGACCCCTTCGACCTCGCCAGGGCCTATGGCGTCGACGCGCTGCGGTACTTCCTGCTGCGCGAGATTCCCTTCGGCCAGGACGGCTCCTACAGCCACGAAGCCATCGTCGCGCGCACCAATGCCGACCTTGCCAACGATCTCGGCAATCTGGCCCAGCGCTCGCTGTCCATGATCGCCAAGAACCTGGGCGGCGCGCTGCCCGCCCCCGGCAGCCCGACGCCGGACGACGCGGCGATGCTCGCCGCCGTTGACGCGCTCGGGGAGAAGGTGAGGGCGGCGATGGAGCAGCAGCAGCTCCATCAGGCGCTCGGGGAGATCTGGGCGGTCGTTGCCGAGGCCAACCGCTACTTCGCCGGCGCCGCGCCGTGGGAGCTTCGCAAGACCGATCCCGAGCGCTTCGGCACCGTGCTGTGGACCACGGCGGAGCTGATCCGCCAGGTCGCCCTCCTCGCCCAGCCCTTCGTGCCCACGGGCGCCGCCAAGCTGCTGGACCTGCTCGCCGTTCCCGAGACCGCGCGCGCGTTCGACAGCCTCGGTGCGGCGGGCCGCCTCGCGGGAGGCACAGCTCTGCCGGCCCCGGCCGGGGTCTTCCCGCGCTATATCGAGCCTGAGACGTCGAGCCCGGCATGATCGTTGACAGCCACTGCCATCTGGACTTCCCCGATTTCGCGGCGGAACTCGACGCCGTCGTCGCCCGTGCCCGCGCGGCCGGTGTCGGCCGTCTGGTGACCATCGGCACGCGCGTGCGCCGCTCGGCGCAGGTGAGGGCGATCGCGGAGCGCTTCGACGACGTGTTCTGCTCCGTCGGCACCCACCCCCATAATGCGGGAGAGGAAGCCGACGTCACACTCGAAGAGCTGCTTGCCGAGGCCGATCACGCCAAGGTGGTC
The DNA here is from genome assembly GCF_010669125.1 of Ancylobacter pratisalsi. Classification (NCBI taxonomy): domain Bacteria; kingdom Pseudomonadati; phylum Pseudomonadota; class Alphaproteobacteria; order Hyphomicrobiales; family Xanthobacteraceae; genus Ancylobacter; species Ancylobacter pratisalsi. The sequence continues at coordinate 4,286,490 of NZ_CP048630.1, read as the reverse complement.
GCCATCGGCGAGGCGGGGCTCGACTACCATTACGACACCGCCCCGCGCGACGCGCAGGCGGCGAGCTTCCGGCTTCATATCGCGGCGGCACGGCAGACCGGGCTTCCCCTGGTCATCCATGCCCGCGACGCCGACGAGGACGTGGCCGCGATCCTGGAAGAGGAGAGCGCGAAGGGCGCCTTTTCCTTCGTCCTGCACTGCTTCACAGCCAGCGAGGCGCTCGCCCGCCGTGCGGTCGCGCTCGGCGGTTATGTTTCCTTTTCAGGGATCCTGACCTTCAAGTCCGGCGCGCCGCTACGCGACATCGCGGCCAGCCTTCCGGCCGAGCGCCTGCTGGTGGAAACCGATGCGCCCTACCTCGCCCCCAATCCGTGGCGCGGCAAGCGCAACGAGCCTTCCTATGTGGTCGAGACAGCCCGTATATTGGCCGAGGCGCGCGGTGTTTCACCGGAAGAGATGGCGGCGCTGACCACTGGGAATTTTTTCCGCCTGTTCTCGCGGGCGCACTGAACTAGGGCACCATTGGCGCATGGCTTACGTCTTCACCATTCTCGGCTGCGGTTCCTCTGGCGGGGTGCCGCGTGTCGGGCAGGGGTGGGGAGCCTGCGATCCGACGGAACCCCGCAACCGGCGCCGGCGCTGTTCGCTGCTCGTTGAGCGTTTCGGTGAGACGGATGCACAGCCCACGCGCGTACTGATCGATACCTCGCCGGACCTGCGCGAGCAGCTCCTGGATGCCGGTGTCGACCGGCTTGACGGCGTGCTGTTCACCCATGAGCACGCCGACCACACCCACGGCATCGACGATCTGCGGCCGCTGACGATTATGCATCGCCGGCGCGTCAACGTGCATGTCGACGCCGAGACCTCGGCCGTGCTGCACCAGCGGTTCGGCTACTGCTTCGAGACGCCGCCGGGAAGCGACTATCCGCCGATCCTCGCCGAGCACCGCTTCAAGGACGGTGACACCATCCGCGTTGAGGGTCCGGGCGGCCCGATCGAGGCGACGGCGTTCCAGCAGTATCACGGCAGCATCATCTCTTACGGCTTCCGCATCGACGGGCTGGCGTATTCGAGCGACCTTCATGATCTGCCGGCACGCAGCCTGCGGCATCTGGAAGGCCTTCATGTGTGGATCATCGACGCGCTCAGGCACACGCCGCATCCGACCCATTTCTCGCTGAGCGAGGCACTGGAGTGGATCGGACGCATGCAGCCCAGACAGGCCGTGCTCACCAACATGCACACCGACCTGGACTACGCTGCGGTGTCGCGTGATCTGCCGCAATCGGTCACCGCCGCCTATGACGGCCTGAAAATCACGCTGTGACAGGTAGTTGGACGGTATCTCTGATCCAAAGCGTGGCGCCAACAATATCTTTGTTTTCCATAATATGTCTTCTGCGACTCGTATATGGGTGAATTTGGAGATGCGGGCATGACGCCATCACGGGACATATCCCGCCTCCTCGAGATCATGGCCGCGCTGCGCACGCCCGGTTCCGGCTGCCCTTGGGATCTGGAGCAGGACTTCGCCTCTGTCGCGCCCTACACCATCGAGGAGGCCTATGAGGTCGCGGACGCCATCGCGCGCGACGACCTTGAGGATCTGTGCGACGAGCTTGGCGATCTTCTGCTGCAGGTCGCATTCCACGCCCGCATGGCGCAGGAGCGCGGCGCTTTCGATTTCGGCGATGTCGTCACCGCGATCACATCCAAGATGATCCGGCGCCATCCCCACGTCTTCGGCGACGCCCGTGGGCGCGATGTGTCGGCGGTGAATGCGGCCTGGGCGGCGATAAAGGCCGAGGAGAAGGCTCTGCGCGCACAGCGCCGGGTCCAGCGCGGATTGCCTCCGGAGCCGCCTGCAGGCCGCACCCTGGACAGCGTGGCGGCGGGCGCGCCTGCCCTCGCCCGCGCGGTGAAGCTTCAGGCCAAGGCGGCCACTGTCGGCTTCGACTGGCCCGATACCCGGCAGGTTCTCGACAAGATCCGCGAGGAAATCGACGAGGTCGAGGCCGAGATCGTCAGCGGCGACCGGCAGGCGGCGGCGGGCGAAGTGGGAGACCTGCTTTTCGCGCTCGCCAATCTGGCCCGCCATCTGGACGTCGATCCCGAGGCCGCGCTGCGGGGCACGAACGAAAAGTTCATGCGCCGCTTCGGCTATATCGAGGACCGGCTGGCAGAGCAGGGGCGCTCACCGGGCGAGGCCAGCCTGGAGGAAATGGAGGCACACTGGCAGGCCGCCAAATCCGCCGCCCCTGCCCCCTCCGGCGACGGCGACTAGTCTCAGGCCGCCCCGCGCGCCTTCATGCGGCGGGCGCCGAAGCGGCGCTCGATATGCTCCGCGCGGTCTTCGGGAACGCGGACGACGAGATGCAGCCGCCCGTCTTCGCCCTCGCGCCGGTCCATCACCTCGGAATGGCGGTAGAGCCAGCTCAGGCCCTCGCCATCGGGCGCCTCCAATTCGACGCTCAGCATCACCCGGTCGCGGCCGAGCCGCGTGCTGATCGTGGCGAGGAGGGTGTCCATCCCCTCCCCGGTCAGCGCCGAGACCGGTATGGGCCGCGCCTCGCCCTCGCGGCGGGAAACCGTGTTGAACAGGCGCGTGCGCCCGTCCTCGTCGAGCTGGTCGATCTTGTTCCAGACCTCGATGAGCCGGTGATGGTCGGCCGGATCGATATCGAGATCGGACAGCACCTGTTCGACATCATGGGCCTGCGCCTCGGCATCCTCGTGGGAAACATCGCGCACATGCAGGATGAGATCGGCCTCGATCACCTCTTCCAGCGTGGCGCGGAACGCGGCGACGAGCTGGGTCGGCAGGTCGGAGATAAAGCCCACCGTGTCGGACAGGATCACACGCTCGCCACCCGATAGCTGCACCGCGCGCAGCGTGGGGTCCAGCGTGGCGAAGAGCAGGTCCTGCGCCCTCACCTCGGCCCGTGTCAGCCGGTTGAACAGCGTCGACTTGCCGGCATTGGTGTAGCCCACCAGCGCGACGATCGGATACGGCACCTTCTTGCGGCTGGCCCGGTGCAGCGCACGGGTGCGTTTCACCTGCTCCAGCTCGCGCTCGATCTTGACGATCCGCTCCCCGATCAGGCGGCGGTCGGCCTCGATCTGGGTCTCGCCGGGCCCGCCAAGGAAGCCGAAGCCACCGCGCTGACGTTCCAGATGGGTCCAGGAACGCACCAGCCGGCTGCGCTGATAATTGAGATGGGCAAGCTCCACCTGCAGCACGCCTTCCTTGGTGCGTGCCCGCTGGCCGAAGATTTCGAGAATCAGCGCGGTGCGGTCGATCACCTTGGCCGACCACGCTTTTTCAAGATTGCGCTGCTGCACCGGGCTCAGGGGAGCGTCCACGAAGACCAGACCGGCCTCGTTGGCGCTCACCTGTTCACCGACTTCCTCGACCTTGCCCGTGCCCAGATAGGTCGCCGGCCGGACCTGGGAAAGGCTGACGGTCAGGGCGGCGACGACATCGAGATCGATGGCGAGCGCCAGCCCGACCGCCTCGTCAAGCCGCGCCTCCGGCGTACGCCGGGTCGCGTCCTCCTCGGCGCCGCGCCGGGCATGGTGGGGGACGATGACCACGACGCGGGTCGCGTCGCCCTCGGTAGCATGCTCAGCCGGAAGCCCGGCGGTACGACCGGCGGGTGAGCGCCGGGATCCCTTGAGTTCCAAGTCAGGCCTTCTCCGCCGTCTCGTCCGGCTCGAAGAGCTGCACGGGATGGCCGGGCATGATGGTCGAGATCGCATGCTTGTAGACGAGCTGGGAATGCCCGTCGCGACGCAGCAGGACGCAGAAATTGTCGAACCAGGTTACGACACCCTGGAGTTTGACACCGTTGACGAGGAAGATCGTGAGCGGCGTCTTGTTCTTGCGGACGTGGTTGAGGAAGGTGTCCTGCAGATTCTGGGAACGTTCCGCGGCCATGTTTTTTTGATCCGTTTGTTTGTTGTTGCTCGTAGGTCGGCGCGGCCGTCTTCACCGTGGCGCGGCCCGTCCGGGGCCCACCAGCGATGAACACGTGCGTTGCAAGCATCGCACACCGTGACTATCGCGCAAGATGCTTTCGCAGAAGGCCCGCCGGCCCGCATCACTAGGTGATTTCAGCGCTCTCGTGGAAGTGCTCGCGCAGGGCGCGTGCCACGCGTCCGGGCCGGCCCTCGCCCACTGGATGCCCGTCGATTCGCACCACCGGCATGGCGAAGTTGGTGGCGGAGGTCACGAAGGCCTCCCGTGCGGCCAGCGCCTCGGCCACGGTGAACGCCCGTTCCTCTACCCGCAGCTGCAGCTTTTCCGCCACCTCCATCATCACCGTGCGGGTGATGCCGCGCAGAATCGCGGTGTCGGCCTGACGCGTCACCAGCTTGCCCTCCGCCGTCACGATCCAGGCATTGGTCGAGCCGCCTTCCGTTACCCGGCCCTGCCCGTCGACGAACCAGGCCTCGCGCGCCCCCGCCGCCTTGGCGGCTTCCTTGGCCAGCACGTTGGGCAGCAGCCCGATGGTCTTGATGTCCACCCGCTCCCAGCGGTTGTCCGGCGCCGTGATGACGGCGATTCCCTTAAGCGCCAGCGCATCGGCCTTGCGCGGATCGACCGATCGCGCCGTGACGACGATGGAGGGGGGGGTCGAGGGATCCGGGAAGAAATGGTCGCGCCGGGCCACGCCGCGCGTGACCTGCACATAGACGAAGCCGTCGCGCACCCGGTTGCGCCGGACGGTCTCGCGTATCACCACGTCCAGCGCCGCCATCGGCATCGGCATCGCGATCCGGATCTCGCCGAGCGAACGGACGAGGCGCTCCATGTGGCGGCGCTGGTCCACCATGCGCCCGCCGCTGACCTCGCAGACCTCATAGACGCCGTCGGCGAACTGGTAGCCCCGGTCCTCGATATGTACCGCCGCCTGTTCGTGCGGCACGTATTGCCCGTTCACATAGGCGATGCGCGACATGTTTTTCCCCAGCTTAACGGCGCCAAAGCGTGAAATTGGCCAACCCGAGCACGACGAGAATCTCCAGCCGGCCGAGAATCATCGTGACGGCCAAGAGTATCTGCGCATAGGCCGGCAGCGTTCCCCATTCCGGCCAGCCGATCGCATCCGGCCACGCGGTGGCGTAGACCGGGGCGATATTGCACAACGCGGTCAGCACCGCCACGAAGGCCGCCGAAAAACTTGGCATCGCCGGTGATAGCGCGGCCGCCATCGCGGCCACCGTCGAGCACGCGATGCCGAACATGATCCAGATCGCCTTCATCATCTGAAGCGACACGCTCTGCTGGCCAAGCCGGCGCATGCGCACCGCATGGGGATGCACCAGCCGCTCAAGCTCCAGATAGCTCTGAAGCATCATGATGCCGGCCCGGTACATCTTGATCCCGCCGGCGGTCGAGAACGCGGCGCCGCCGATAAACACCAGCGACAGCACCATGGCGAGTGGCAAGGTGGCGAAGGCGTTGCCATAGGGCTGCGCGCCCGTCGTGGTCACCAGCGACACGGCGGTGAACAGCCCGTCCGTCACCGCGAGAGGCAGGGAAAGCTGGCCGATCGGCGTGTTGTAATGAATGGCCGCCGTCAGAATGCCGACGATCAGGCACACCGCGATCAAGGCGATGTTCTCCTGCTGCCCCATGGCGAGCCGGAAACGCCGTGTCAGCAGAAGCCGATGCCACAGCACGCTGGTGCCGCCCACCAGCATGAACACCATCATCACGACCTTGACCGAGAAATGCCCATAGGCGGGTATGCCGTCGGCATCCGGCAGCAGCCCGCCGGTGGAGAGCGCCGCCCCCGCGAGGCCCAGCGCATCGAACCCACGCACGCCGACCGCGAACAGCGTCAGCGCGCAGGCAATCGTCGCGCCGAGATAGATCGGCAGCACCTGCCGCAGCGTGTCGTCGATATCGTGCGCCTCCGTGCCGCCGAACCGTTCGGCGCGGGAGCTTCGGTCGGGCAGCCCGCCAATGCCGGCAGGCCCGAGCACCGCCACGAACCCGACCAGCGTCAACAGCCCCCCACCCCATTGAAGCGTCAGCAGCCATGCCAGCGTCGCGCGCGGCACGTTTTCGAGTTCATGGATCTGTACCGCGCCCGTCGTGGTGAAGGCCGACACCGTCTCCAGCCAGGCCTGCACCGGGGTGAGCGACGTGGTCGCGGCCACCGGGAGCGCGGCCACCACCGGCACCCCCACCCACATCAGCACCAGAAAGCCATAGGCCGCGCGCCGGTCCATCCGGCCGCCGCGATTGCGCACGGCAAGATGCACCGCTCCCGCGCCGAACACCGTCAGCAGCGCGGTCATGATGAAGGCATCGGCCCCGGCCTCGTTGCGAAACAGCGAGACCAGCGAGACGATGACCAGGAAGAAGGCCATGACCCCGGCGGCAATGGCGCTGTGGCGGGCGACCGCGATCATCGGCGGGCTCTCAGAAGAATTCGAGGCTGACGCGGAACAGCTGCTCGACTCTCTTCACCTTACCCGCGAGAGCGAAGATCACCACCCGGTCGCGCGCCTGAATCACCATGTCGCCGCGCGGCAGCAGCACGCGCTGACCCCGGATCACCGCGCCAATCCGCATGCCGTCGAACAGATCGAGCTGCCTCAGCGGTTTGCCGACCAGAGGCGAGGTTTCCAGTGCCTCGGCCTCAATCACCTCGCCCTGCCCGTTCACCAGCGAATGCACCCCCCGGATGCGCCCCTTGCGCACGTGCTGGAGGATCTTGGAAACGGTGATCTGGCGCGGATTGACGTAGGCGTCGATGCCCAGCCCGCGGGCGAAGGCGGGATAGGCGGGATCGTTGAGCAGAGAGAGCATCCGCTTGGCGCCCAGCTCCCGCGACAGCAGGCAGGACAGGATGTTGACCCGGTCGTCATTGGTAACGGCGATCACCGTGTCGGCGGCGTCGACCGTCGCCTCCTCCAGGATCGTCCGGTCCAGCGCGCTGCCGCGCAGCACCACGGTTTTGGAAAGCCCCTGGGCGATTTCCTCGGACCGATTGAGGTCCGATTCGATGATTTTCACCCGCGCACGCGGGTTACGCGCCTCAAGCTCGCGGGCGACGTAGTAACCAATGTTCCCGCCGCCGCAGATCACGATCCGCTGGGCCGGCGGTTCGTCATGGCCGAAAATGGAAAGCGTGCGCGTCACCTGGTCGCTCTGGGCGACGAAATAGGCCACGTCGCCGGCGGTCAGCTGGTCCGCGCTGTGGGGCACGAACATCCGCCCCTTGCGGCTCACCGCGACCACCACGGCCTGAAGGTCGGGGAACAGGTCGGTAAGCTGGCGCAGCGGCGTGTCCAGTACCGGGCAGTCTTCCTCGCAGAGCACGCCCGCGACCACGACCTCGCCATCGGCGAAGCTCACCGTGTCGATCGCCCCCGGCAGCGAAAGGCGGCGCAGCACCGTCTCGCCGACCTCGACCTCGGGGGAGATGACGACGTCGATCGGCAGGTGATCGCGCGAAAACAGGTCGCGCCAGTGCCCCTGCAAATAGCTCTGTGCCCGCACGCGGGCGATCTTGGTCGGCACGTCGAACAGGGCATGGCCGACCTGGCAGGCCACCATGTTCACCTCGTCATGCAGCGTCACCGCGATCAGCATGTCGGCGGCCTCGATTCCCGCCCGCGCCAGCACATCCGGGTGAGAGCCATGGCCAACGAAGCCGCGCACATCCAGCGAATCGGTGATCGCCTGTATCAGTCGCGGCGACGTATCGATGATCGACACGTCGTTCTGCTCGGCGGCCAGACGTTCGGCAATGCCGAACCCCACCTGCCCGGCACCGCAAATCACGACCTTCATGCATCGCCTCGTTCGAACGCACGCCCGGCGGCACGTCCCGCCCGGCCACCATCGGCCTGCCTAGTTCGAGTCACTCTATAGCAGTTTCGCCGGCGACCGCAGACGCCTCTCGCCGATACCGTGATCTCACGTGCCGGCGACGTCGGGCCACATCGCACTCACCGTCCTCACGCCCCCCACTGGCCTCCTCACGCGCCTGATCGTCAGCCGATGCCGAGCGCCTTCAGCTTGCGATGGAGCGCCGAGCGTTCCATGCCGACAAATTCCGCGGTACGCGAGATGTTGCCGCCGAAACGGCTGATCTGGGCCACGAGATATTCACGCTCGAACACCTCGCGCGCGTCTCGCAGCGGCAGGCCCATCAAATGCTCGCCGCCATTGCCGTTGGGCAGACTCGGCACCAGAGAGCCGACATCGGGAGGGAGCATGTCGGCGGTCACCGGCGCGTCGGCATCGCCCGAGGCCAGGATCAGCAGCCGCTCGATATTGTTGCGCAACTGCCGAACATTGCCCGGCCAGTCATGCGATTGCAGAACCGCGAGCGCGTCATCCGCGACCCGGCGACGCGGCAGACCCGTTCCCTGCGAGATCTGATCGAGAAAAAACTCAACCAGTTCAGGCACATCGTCACGCCGTTCGGCCAAGGGCGGCACACGGATCGGTACCACGCCGAGCCGGTGATAAAGGTCCTCGCGGAAGCGACCCTCGGCGATCTCCTTCTCCAGATTGCGCGCGGTGGATGAAATGATCCGGACGTCCACCCCGACCCGGGTTGTCCCGCCGACGCGCAGGAAATTCTGGTCCACCAGCACGCGCAGGATGCGGTTCTGCGTCTCGCGCGGCATGTCCGCGATCTCGTCGATGAACAGCGTGCCGCCATGCGCCTCTTCAAGCGCCCCGGTCTGCCGCCCCTGCCCGCTCGCCTCATCAACGCCAAACAGTTCGACCTCCATCCGCTCGGGCGTGATGGCGGCGGCGTTGATGACCACGAACGGACCACTGGCGCGCCCCGACGCGGCGTGGATCATGCGCGCCGTCAGTTCCTTGCCCGATCCGGAAGGCCCGACAATCATGATCCGGCTGTTGGTCGGAGCGACCCGCTCGATCGCCAGGCGCAACTGGTTCAGCACCGAAGAGCGCCCGATCAGCTGCTGGGCAATGGGAGCCCGCTGCTTGAGATCCTTCACTTCGCGCTTCAGCCGAAGCGTTTCCAGTGCACGCTCCGCGACGAGGATGAGCCGATCCGAGTTGAACGGCTTCTCGATGAAATCATAAGCGCCCTGTTTGATCGCCGCGACGGCGGTCTCAATGGTGCCGTGACCCGAAATCATCACCACGGGAACATCGGGATGATGCTTCCGGATCAGTTCAAGAAGCTGCAGCCCGTCCAGCTTGCTACGCTCGATCCAGATATCGAGGAACACGAGATGAGGGCGGCGCGCCTCGATCGCGGCCAGCGCTTCATCGCTATCTTTCGCCGTGCGGCAGCCATAGCCCTCGTCTTCGAGAATGCCGGCCACCAGCCCACGAATATCGGCCTCGTCGTCGACGATCAGAATGTCAGTCGCCATGAGTCCGTTCTCCTCTAGCCAACCAGTCTGCCGGTTGAAGTGCTGTTACCGCCAGCGGCAGAGCCGGCAGTGGCGGGACCGCCATCCCGGGCGAAGGTGAGGCGGATCCAAGCACCCTTCCCGTCCGGTGCGTCCCGAAGTTCAATGCCGCCGCCATGTTCTTCCATGATTTTGCCCACGATGGCGAGGCCGAGACCCGTGCCCTTCTCGCGCGTGGTGACATAAGGCTCCAGCAGCCTCGCCCGGTTCTCGGTGGGCAGGCCTTTGCCATTGTCGATGACATCGATCGTCACCATGCGCTCGTCGCCGGTCAGGTCCACCTTGATGCGCGCCGGCTCGACCCGTTCCTCGGGTGGCACGGCCGCGAGGGCCTCTGTGGCGTTTTTTATGATGTTCGTCAGTGCCTGCGAGATCAGACGGCGGTCGAAGCGTGCGATCACCGGCATGTCCGGCACGACGAAGTCGATCGACATCTCAGGATTGCCGACCCGCATGAGGAAAACCACCTGCCGCGTGGTCTCGGCAACGTCCTGGGCCTCGACAACGGGCTTGGGCATCCGCGCGAAGGACGAGAACTCGTCCACCATCCGCCCAATGTCGCCGACCTGACGAATGATGGTGTCCGTGCACTGATCAAAGACCTCGCGGTCTTCCCCGATCACCTTGCCGTAGCGACGGCGAAGCCGCTCGGCGGAAAGCTGGATCGGCGTGAGCGGATTCTTGATTTCATGCGCGATGCGCCGGGCGACATCCGCCCAGGCCGACGTGCGCTGAGCCACGACAAGTTCGGTGATGTCGTCGAGCGTAACCACCCAGCCGTGGTCCGCTTCCCGCGACTGCTCCGTGGTGACGCGCACCGCGATAACCCGGTCACGTCCGTTGCGGGTGACCGTCACATTGCCCTGAACGCTGCGCTGATCGGCCTGCATCGCCTCGGCAAGCAAGGCCGAAATCTCGGGAATGACCGCGCCGAGCTCGGTCCCGAGCACATCACCTTCAGCTATGCCCAGCAGCCGTTCGGCAGGCCGATTGATGATCGAGATGCGCCCGGTCGAATCGACGCCGATAACGCCCGCTCCGACGCCTGAGAGCACCGCTTCGGTGAAACGGCGGCGGGTGTCGATCTGATCGCGCGCCTGCACCAGGTCGTCACGCTGGGTGCGAAGTTCCTGGGTCATCTTGTTGAAGGTTTCGGCAAGGCTCGAAAGATCGCCTTCCGCGCGGCGTACAGGCACTTCGACATAGAGATTTCCCGCCGCCACAAGATCGGCGGCCCCGATCAGCCGCCGGATGGGTGCCACGAGACGATTGGCGAAATGGATGCCGAGCCAGACCGCGCACAACAGCACGGTGAGCGAAATCACAGCGTAGAGCAGAGCGAACGCCACCTGCACGCCAACACGCTGCTGCTCCAGACTGCTGTAGTCCGCGACAGCCGCCTGCGTTTCTTTCAGATACTCGATCACGCGCGGATCGATCGGGCGCGCCACATAGAGAAACAGGTCGCCGAAATCCTTCAGCGGAATCACGGCGCCGACAAAGTCCGCGTCGTTCGGCAGATAGATGAGCGGTTGCTCCTCGGTCGCGTCCTTGAGCTGCAGATTCTGCGGCACGACGAATTCACGTCCGACGCGGATCGTCGCCCGATCGACGATTGTCAGGTCACGCTGGATGATCATGGCGGCCGGTAGGCCGCGAACGACGGCCTGGGCCGTCAGCGCCTGGCGGAATCGGCTGCGATCCTGGTCCCACAGTGGGCGAATGCGCTGCAGGTCGCGCGCCATGCCCATGATATCGCCGCGGATCGAATAGGCATGCTCACGGACATAGGTCTGAGCAACCGACACCGCGTTGTCGACGATCGCCCGCGTGCGCACCGAGAACCAGCGGTCGAGACCACGATCGAGCGTTATGCTGGCAAGCAGCGCAACCAGCAGCGCCGGCACCACGGCAACGATGCCAAAAAGCCCGACGATCCGCACATGGAGGCGAGCCGCCGCCCTCCCCCGTCGTCGCGCCTTCACGATGCGCCAGATCTCGCGGCCGATGATGCCGACGAGAACCAGCGACATCACCCCGTTGATCGCAAGGACGATGACGACCACGTCCTGGGAGGGCACCAGGGGCGTCAGCCCGATGAGGATGATAAAGCTCGCCAGCGCGATAAGCAGCGCAAGAAGAACGGCAAGAGGCGCCAGTCCCCACAGCGAGAACCGGAATCCGAGCGCAGCGAAATCGGGACCGTCGTGACGGTCGGTATCGCGGTTGGCCGAATCGCTCATTGATCACCCGAAGGGCCGCAGAGTCGGCCCGCACGAGTGATGCAGTGAGACGACACTGGTGCAAAAATGTGACATTGGCCGCCACATCCCGGATTTATTCACCGGAAGGTGGCGCCAAGTCACCTGCTGGTGCGGATTATCTGGATATCAAGGTCGCGGATTTTTTTCCGCAACGTGTTCCGGTTGAGCCCGAGAAGCTCCGCCGCCTTGATCTGATTCCCGCGTGTCGCCGCCAGCGCAGCGGAGAGCAATGGATACTCCACGTCCTTCAGAATGCGATGATAGAGGCCGGGCGGCGGCAGGTTCTCTCCGAAACCGCCGAAATAGGCGTTCAGGTGCCGCTCCACGGAAGAGGACAGCGTCTCGTCCTGCCCGCCTTCCTCCGGCGAGGAGGTCGAGATCGGCGTCGAGAGTTCCGCCTCGATGATGGATGCGGTGATGATGTCCTGCGGATACAGGGCGGCGAGGCGGCGGATCAGGTTTTCCAGCTCGCGCACATTGCCCGGCCAGCGATAGCGTTTGAGCCGATCGAGGGCGGCCGCATCGATCTGCTTGATGGGCAGCCCTTCACGCTCGGCCTGCAGGAAGAAGTGGCGGGCTAGGTCCGGCACGTCCTCGGTGCGCTCGCGCAAGGGCGGCAGGCGCAGCGGAACCACGTTGAGGCGGAAGAACAGATCCTCGCGGAACAGCCCCTGCTGGATCAGGATGCGCAGGTCCTTGTTGGTGGCCGCAACGATGCGCACGTCGGTCTTGATCGCGGTACGCCCGCCGACGGTGGTGTATTCGCCCTGCTGAAGCACGCGCAGCAGGCGCGTCTGCGCCTCCATCGGCATGTCGCCGATCTCGTCGAGGAACAGCGTGCCGCCTTCGGCCTGTTCAAAGCGGCCGGCGGAGCGCGCATTGGCGCCGGTGAACGCACCCTTCTCATGCCCGAACAGTTCGGATTCGATGAGATCGCGCGGGATCGCCGCCATGTTGATGGCGACGAACGGGCCGTTGCGGCGCTTGCCATAGTCGTGAAGCGCCTTTGCCACCAGCTCCTTGCCGGTGCCGCTCTCTCCCGCAATCATCACCGTGAGATCGGTCTGCATCAGCCGTGCGAGGACGCGGTAGATGTCCTGCATCGCCGGCGAGCGACCCACCAGCGGGATATTGTCGACGTCCTCGCCACCCGCCCGCAGCGCCGCCTCGGGCTTTTTCGGCTCGGACAGAGCGCGCCCGACGATAGCGATGAGTTCCTTCAGATCGAAGGGTTTTGGAAGATACTCGTAGGCCCCCTTCTCCGAGGCACGGATTGCCGTCATGAAGGTGTTCTGCGCGCTCATAACGATGACCGGCAGATCCGGCCGCACCTTCTTGATGCGCGGCAGAAGATCGAAGGCGTTCTCGTCCGGCATCACCACGTCGGTGATGACGAGATCGCCGTCGCCCTGGCTCACCCACCGCCAGAGCGTCGCGGCATTGCCGCAGGAGCGCACCTCGTAGCCCGCTCGCGATAGAGCCTGATTGAGCACGGTGCGGATGGCGGCATCGTCATCGGCAACCAGGATACTTCCTGTCGGCATGGCGCTCTCAACTCTTTTCGTTATCACGGCCACCGCGATACATGGGCATGAGGACCCTGAACGTGGTTCGACGCGGCTGGCTGTCACACTCGATGATCCCACCGTGATCGCCGACCATCTTGGCCACCAGCGCAAGGCCAAGGCCGGTTCCCGTGGGCTTCGTTGTCACGAAGGGATCGAAAAGATGGGGCATCAGGTCTTCCGGCACGCCGGGGCCGTTGTCCTTGACGCAGAATTCGAGGGGAAGGCTCACCCGGGCCGGCGCGCCCGGCACCATCAGCCTTACGCCCGGCCGGAACGCGGTAGTGAGCTGGATCTCGGCATCGGGCACGTCGCCCACCGCCTCGGCAGCGTTCTTCACCAGATTCAGGAAAACCTGGATCAGCTGGTCGCGATTGGCCAGCACTGGAGGCAGCGAGGGATCGTACTCCTCGACGAAGCGGATGTTGCGGGCAAATCCGGACGACGCCAGCGTACGCACGTGCTCCAGCACGGCGTGAATGTTCACGGGCTCACGCTCGATCGGGCGCTCGTCCGAGAACACTTCCATCCGGTCGACCAGCTTGACGATACGGTCGGCTTCTTCGGTGATGAGACGCGTCAGCGAACGGTCATCGTCGCTGGCCGCGATCTCCAGCAGCTGCGCCGCGCCGCGTATGCCCGAGAGCGGATTCTTGATTTCGTGGGCCAGCATGGCCGCAAGAGCCGTTACCGAGCGCGCCGCGCCGCGATGGGTGAGCTGCCTGTCCATCTTGTCGGCGATGGTCCGCTCCTGCAGCATGATCACCACATGGCCCGGCACCTCGGAGAGCGGGGCAACATGAATGTCGACGATGCGCTCTCCACCATTGCGCGGCGTGCCAAGATCGACACGGTATTCGTTCACCGCCGCCCCACGCGTGCGCACCTGCTCGACCAGTGACAGGATCGGGCTACCGAACGGGACGAACTCCTGCAGGCGATGGCGCTGGAGAACCGCCAGCGAGGCCTCGAAGAAGGCTTCCGCGGCGACGTTTGCGTCGACCATGCGATCGTCTTCCGCGACGGTGATCACCGGGTGCGGAAGCGCGTTCATCACCGCTTCAGCGGTGGGGACAAGGGGGGCGGGGCGTTCCGAAGAAGCCGACTTCATGCCGCTGCACTCCAAGCGAGGGCGTCACAAGCGAGGTCGTCAAAGGCGTCGACAATGCCCCCGACCACGCGTTCGGGCGCATCGAGCGTCAGCAGACGCTGACGCCAGGCGTTGGCGGATTCCACCGTAAGTCCAACGGAAACCGCAGCGGCGGCAAGGGCCCAGCCAATATGCTTGCGTGCGCACCGCACGCCCAGCTCGCGTCCGTAATGACTGAGCCATCCGTCATAAAGTTCCAGCAGCACGCGGCATTGCTCGTCCAGCGGCGGCGCATCCGGCACCTGCCCATGCCTCAACCGCGCGGCCACCTGGCCGGGAAACCACGGACGTCCCTGGGCTCCGCGCCCGATCATCACCCCTGCAGCGCCTGAAACCGCGAGCATGGCGGGGGCGTCATCGGCCCGGACAAGATCGCCATTGGCGAGCACGGGAATCGAGACAGCCTCACTCGCCTGCCGAATGGCCGTCCAATCCGCCTTGCCGTTATAGAACTGGCATCTTGTGCGGCCATGTATCGTGATCATTTGGACCCCGATCGCCTCGGCACGACGAGCCAGTTCCGGCGCAACGGTCGCGGCATCGTCCCAACCCAGCCGCGTCTTCAGCGTCACGGGAACTTTCACCGCGCCGACAACCGCCTCGATGATCCTCTGGGCGAGATCTAGGTCGCGCAGCAAGGCCGACCCCGCGAGCCCGGTCGTGACGCGCTTGGCCGGGCATCCCATGTTGATGTCGATGATGGCCGCACCCGCCGCTTCAGCGATTCGCGCCGCGCGGGCCATCGAGGCTGGCTCGTTGCCGGCCAGCTGGATCGCGTGGATCGCGACCCCTTCGCCTTCCGCACGAAGCACGGTCTCCTCGTGGCCATCCTCCAGCGCCTGGGAGGCCACCATTTCGGAGACAACCAGTCCCGCCCCATAGCGCAACGCCATACGCCGCAAGGGCGCGTCGGTTATGCCTGCCATGGGAGCAAGCACAACATTATTGGGCACCGGAACGGAGCCGATGCGCAGATTGGCTATCGCAGAAGCAGAAGAGATCAAGCCGTGGTCACTCGATGCACACGAAATGGGCCTGTAAGGCATTGCCTACATAATAGCCACGGCGCGCCCATCATCAACCCTTGTGACGACGATACGTCAAAACTTTTGTAAACATGGCTCGCTTTTGCGCTAAACGGGCCGACAGGACAAGTCGCGCTTGATGAAGCGACGATCAACGGACCAAGGCGGAACGGGCTGAAATGCGGACGGACGTGATCGTGGTCGCGGCAGGAAGCGGCCAAAGAGCGGGCGATGGCATACCCAAGCAGTTCCGTACGGTGGGCGGTCGCGCCGTGCTTCGCCGCACGCTGGAAGCGTTTCTCGGCCAGCCTGGCATTCGCCATGTGCTGCCGGTGATCCATCCTGACCATGGCGCCTGGTGCGCCGAGGTCATGGCGGGACTGGAGGGCGTGCTGCCACCGGTTTCCGGCGGCGCCACCCGGCAGGCTTCGGTACGCGCCGGCCTGGAAGCACTGGCCGCAGATCCCCCCGATGTCGTGCTGATCCACGACGCCGCCCGCCCCTTCGTCTCCGCCCGGCTCGTTGCCGACGCCATCGCGGCGGCGCGGCTGCATGGCGCCGCGGTGCCGGCGCTCGCGCTTGTCGATACCATCAAAGCACTGACAAATAACGATTTTGTCGGATCCGGACCGGACCGCAACAGCCTGCGCAGCGTGCAGACGCCGCAGAGTTTTCGCTATGACCTGATCCTCTCCGCGCACCGTGCCAGGATCGGCACGGACGACCTGACGGATGACGCGGCGGTTGCCGAGGCCGCGGGGCATCGGGTGGCGGCGTTTCCCGGCGACCCAACCAATACCAAGATCACCACCCCCGAGGATTTCGTGACTGCCGAACGCAATGCCGCCCTGGAACTCACCGACGTCCGCACCGCCACGGGCTTTGACGTTCATGCCTTCGGTCCCGGCGACCATGTCATGCTGGGCGGAATAAAAATACCTTTTGATCAAGGACTTAGCGGGCACTCTGACGCCGATGTGGTGCTCCACGCGCTGACCGATGCGCTGCTGGGAACCATCGGCAGCGGCGATATCGGCCATCATTTTCCCCCTTCCGATCCGCAATGGAAGGGCGCGGCCTCCGATGTGTTCCTCGCTCACGCCGTCGCGCTGGTGCGCAAGGCCGGGGGGCGGGTCGCGCATCTCGACGCCACGGTGGTGTGCGAGGCGCCCAAGATCGGCCCACATCGCGAGGCGATGCGCGAACGTATTGCAGCCATTGCGGAAATTTCGCTGGCGAGGGTCAGCGTCAAGGCCACGACGAGCGAGAAGCTCGGCTTTACCGGCCGCCGCGAAGGCATCGCCGCGCTGGCGAGCGCCACGGTGCGGCTGCCTTGGGTAGACTGACGCTCCACGCTGACCGATGAGGACGATGGGATGACCAGTGAGGGTGATCGGGCCGATGAGATCGATCTGCAGGCGATGCGGGTGCTCGACCTGTGCCGGGCACGCCGGCTCACCGTCGCCACGGCCGAATCATGCACCGGCGGACTGGTCGCCGGCGCGCTGACCGGCATCGCCGGATCGTCCGATGTCGTGGATCGCGGCTTCGTCACCTATTCGAACCTGGCCAAGATGGAGATGCTCGGCGTCTCCGGCGCCACGCTCGACACCCACGGTGCCGTGAGCGAGGAAACGGCGCGCGAAATGGTCGCGGGACTGCTGCGCGTTTCGCACACCTCGCTCGGGGTTTCGATCACCGGCATTGCGGGACCGGGCGGCGGGTCGGCGACCAAGCCGGTCGGCCTGGTGCATTTTGCCGCGGGGACGGCGGGGGGACGGATGATCGTGCGCCGGGAGGTTTTCGCCGGACAGGACCGCGCCGGCGTGCGCCGGCTCTCGGTGCTGACGGCCCTGGCCATGCTGTGCGAGCTGGCGGCTCAGGAACCGGTGACGCCCTGACGGCCATACACCTCGTCCGCCCGCTTCTCGAACGCTTCGGCGAAGCGGCGGAATGCGGCGTCGAACATGGCGCCCATGAGCAGGCCAAGCGTGCGTGAACGGAACTCGTAGGAGATGAAGAACTCCACGTCGCAGCTGTGCCCCTCGCCCTGCCTGAAGCTCCAGCGATTTTCCAGCCGGCTGAAGGGGCCGTCGAGATATTCCACCGTGATGCTCATGCGCGGCCGGTCGAGCGTAACCCTGCTGGTGAAGCTCTCGCGGAACATCTTGTAGGCGACGCTCATATCCGCGACGAGGATGTCGACACCCTCCCCGCTCGCCACCCGGCGGCGCACATGCAGGCTCTCGCAGAGCGGCACGAATTCCGGATAGCGCTCCACATCCGCCACCAGGTCGAACATGTCGGTCGCGGTGTGCTGCACGTGCCGCTTGTTGCGGAAAGACGGCATCGTTCAGGCGGTCGCCGGGGCGGCCGCAGCCGCGGGGGCGGGAGAGGCCGCGCCGCCGCGCGCCACGCCCAGCTTGGCCTCGCGCGCGGCACGCAGCCGGGCGAAGTCCTCCCCGGCATGATGCGAGGAGCGCGTGAGCGGGCTGGAGGAGACCATCAGGAAGCCCTTGGTGTAGGCGATGGTCTCAAAGGACGCGAATTCCTCCGGTGTCACGAAGGACATCACCGGGTGATGCTTGCGGGTCGGCTGGAGATACTGGCCGATGGTCATGAAATCGATCTCGGCCGAGCGCAGGTCGTCCATCAGCTGAAGCACCTCGTTCCGCTCCTCGCCCAGCCCGACCATGATGCCGGACTTGGTGAAGATGGACGGGTCCAGCTCCTTCACCCGCTGCAGCAGCCGCAGCGAATGGAAGTAGCGCGCGCCGGGACGCACGGTGAGATAGAGCGAGGGCACGCATTCCAGATTGTGGTTGAACACATCCGGGCGGGCCTCGACCACAACTTCCAGCGCGCCGTCCTTGCGCAGGAAATCCGGGGTCAGGATTTCGATGGTGGTCGCCGGGCTGGTCGCGCGGATGGCGCGGATGGTGCGCGCGAAGTGCTCCGCGCCGCCATCGGCAAGGTCGTCGCGGTCCACCGAGGTGATGACGACGTGTTCAAGCCCGAGCTTGGCAACCGCGTCCGCCACCTTCTGCGGTTCATCCTGATCGAGTGCGTTCGGCATGCCGGTGCGCACGTTGCAGAACGCGCAGGCGCGGGTGCAGGTGTCGCCCATGATCATGAAGGTGGCGTGCTTCTTCTGCCAGCACTCGCCGATGTTCGGGCAGCTCGCCTCCTCGCACACCGTGACGAGGCCGTTGGCGCGCACAATGGAGGCGGTCTCCGCCCAACCGGGCGTGCCGGGGGCGCGCACGCGAATCCAGTCCGGCTTCTTCAGCGCCGGCGTCTCGGCGCGCTTGGCCTTTTCAGGATGGCGCGGCTTTTCGAGAGCACGGTTCAGGGTGTTGAGAACGACGACCATTCGCTTTCCGTTGCCTTTTCGGGACCGGATGACCCACAGTTAAGCCCGGTTCCGCCGAAGCGAAAGGGCCTGACGCTCGCATCCGCCCCCTGCGGGACGCATACCGGCCCCGCGCCCCGGCGCGTGGGCACCCGCTCTATAGGCGGGCGGCCCGCCGCGGAACGCCCTAGCGTCCGCGAATCTTGCGCCACAGGAACAGGAGGATGATGGCGCCGACCGTGGCCGCGATCAGCGTGCGGAAGAAGCCGAAGATCGGGACCGCCGCCATTTCCGCCAGATATTTGCCGAGGAAGGCACCGATCAGGCCGAACAGCAGGTTGGCGAAAAGCCCATGATCGCTATCCGTCACCTTTTCCGCGATCCAGCCCGCGAGAAGGCCGATGACAATCATGGCGAACCAGCCGACGCCGGGCTGGTTCAGGGCCGAATAGGTGTCCATTTCCATGGGAAGGCTCCTGATGGCCTACATGCGTGCCGACGGGCCGCAAGGCCCGCCTCATGCGTGAATGACGCGCCCATATGCGCTGAGCACGCTCTCGTGCATCGTCTCAGAAACCGTCGGGTGCGGGAAGACGGTATTGATCAGCTCTTCCTCGGTGGTTTCGAGATTCATCGCCACCACGAAGCCCTGGATCAGCTCGGTCACTTCCGCGCCGACGAGATGGGCGCCCAGCAGCCGGCCGGTCTTGGCGTCGAAGATGGTCTTCGCCAGACCTTCCGACTCGCCCAGCGCCACGGCCTTGCCGTTGCCGATGAAGGGAAAGCGGCCGACCTTGATGTCGAAGCCCGCTTCCCTTGCCTTCTTCTCGGTGAGGCCGACGGAGGCGACCTGCGGCATGCAGTAGGTGCAGCCGGGAATCATCAGCTTGTCCATCGGGTGGGCATGAAGGCCGGCAATGCCCTCGACGCAGATCACGCCCTCATGCTCGGCCTTGTGGGCGAGCATCGGGGGGCCGGCGACATCGCCGATGGCGTAGATGCCGGGAACATTGGTCCGGCACAGCCCATCGACACTGACGCAGCCGCGATCGATCTTCACACCCAGCTTCTCGAGGCCGAGATTCTCGATGTTGCCGACCACGCCCACGGCGGCGATCAGCCGGTCGGCGGTGATGGTCTGGCTCTTGCCGTCCGCCGTCTCGATGGTGGCGGTGACGTTGTCCGCGCCCTTGACCACCTTCGACACCTTGGCGCCGGTGAGGATCTTTATGCCCTGCTTCTCGAAGCGCTTGCGGGCATGGGCGGCGATTTCCTCGTCCTCGACGGGGAGAATCTGCGGCAGAAGCTCGACGATGGTCACATCCGAGCCCATCGCCTTGTAGAACGAGGCGAATTCGACGCCGATGGCGCCCGAGCCCATGATCAGCAGCGATTTCGGCACGCTGGCCGGGGCCAGCGCCTCGAAATAGGTCCAGATCAGCTTCTTGTCGGGCTCGATGCCCGGCAGCACGCGCGGGCGGGCGCCGGTGGCGATGACCAGGTTCTTGGCGGTGTACTCGCCCGCCGCCAGCGCGCCCTTGGGCGCGCCCTCGGTGGCGGTGACCGAAACCTTGCCGGGCGCGGTGATGGTGCCCTGCCCCCAGATCACGTCCACCTTGTTCTTCTTGAGCAGAAAGGCGACGCCGTTGCTCATCTGGCTGGCGATGCCGCGCGAGCGCTTCACCACGCCGGCGATGTCGACGCCGTACTTCTCGGCGACCAGGCCGTAGTCCTTGGCGTGCTCGATATAGTGGAAGATCTCCGCCGAGCGCAGCAGCGCCTTCGCGGGGATGCAGCCCCAGTTCGGGCAGATGCCGCCCATGTACTGGCGCTCGACCACGCCGACCTTGAGGCCGAGTTGCGCGGCGCGGATGGCGCCGACATAGCCGCCGGGGCCGGAGCCGATGAAGAGAACGTCGTAGGGAGCATTCGCCATCTGGATTCTTCCGTCATGCGCGGGCCCGACACGGGCTCAAGGGCCCGGTGCGCCGCTGAAAGACGTGGATGGCCGGGAAAACCTCCCGGCCATGACGAGCGGTATCAGACCAGCATCGACATCGGCTTTTCGATGATCTGCTTGAACGCGCCGATGAGCTGGGCCCCCATGGCACCGTCCATTACCCGGTGGTCGCAGGAGATGGTCACCGTCATCTGGGTGGCGACGGTGAGCTCGCCCTTGCGCACCACGGCACGCTGTTCGCTGGCGCCGACCGCGAGGATCGTCGCATGCGGAGGATTAATAATCGCCGTGAAGTCCTTGATTCCAAACATACCCAGGTTTGAAATCGCCGACGATCCGCCCTGGTAGTCATTCGGCGCCAGCTTCTTGTTGCGGGCGCGCAGCGCGAGGTCGCGGGTCTCGTTGGAGATCGCGGAGAGCGTCTTGGTCTCGGCCTTGCGGATGATCGGGGTCAGCAGACCCTTGCCACCGTCGATCGCCACCGCGACGCCGATATCGGAGTGCTTCAGCTTGAGGTAGCGATCCCCGCCCCACACCATGTTGGCATCCGGCACCTGCTGGAACGCGAGCGCGTAGGCCTTGATGATGAAGTCGTTGACCGACAGCTTGTAGGCCGCCTTGCCATCCTTCTCGGGCGCCGCCTTGTTCAGCGTCTCGCGGAGCTTGAGCAGCTCGTCCATGTCGCAGTCGACGGTGAGGTAGAAGGTCGGAACCGTCTGCCGTGCCTCCGTCATGCGCTGGGCGATGACGCGGCGCATGCCGTCGAGCGGAACCTCCTCATAGGTGCCGGGCTCGTAATAGGCCTTGGCCTGCTCCAGAACCGCGCTGGCGGATACCGCGGCGGGAGCGCTTGCCGGCGCGGGCGCGGCGGCTGCAGGCGCGGAAGCCGCAGGAGCGGGCTTCGCCGCGCCGGGCGTCGCCGAGGCGATATCCGCCGCGACCACGCGGCCATGCGGGCCGGAGCCCTTCACGGCAGAAAGATCGACGCCCTTTTCCTTGGCCAGACGACGCGCCAGCGGCGAGGCGAAGACGCGCTCGCCGGATGGGGCGGAAGCAGGAGCCGCAGGCGCCGGGGCAGCGGGAGCCGGAGCAGCGACGGGCGCGGGAGCCGGCGCGGCTTCGGCTTTAGGGGCCTCGGCCTTGGGAGCGTCAGCCTTGGGCGCCTCGGCCTTGGGCGCCGCGCCGCTTCCGGAAGCAACCGCGCCAACGTCCTCACCATCCGCGGCCAGCACGGCGATGAGCTGGTTCACCGGCACGTCGGCCGTGCCCTCGGCGACGAGGATCTTGGCGAGCGTGCCTTCGTCGATCGCCTCGACCTCCATCGTCGCCTTGTCGGTCTCGATCTCGGCGATCACGTCACCGGGGGCGACCTTGTCGCCTTCCTTCTTCAGCCATTTGGCGAGATTGCCCTTCTCCATGGTCGGAGACAGGGCCGGCATCAGGATTTCGATGGGCATGCTTGCTCTCCGACCTCAGCGATAGGTGACCGCCCGGGCGGCCTCGATGACGTCCTGCACCGACGGCAGGGCGAGCTTTTCGAGATTGGCGGCGTAGGGCATGGGCACGTCCCGGCCCGTGACCCGCAGCACCGGCGCGTCGAGATAGTCGAACGCCTTCTCCATGAGCTGGGCGACGATCTCCGCGCCGACGCCGGACTGGGGCCAGCCTTCTTCCACCGTCACGCAGCGCCCGGTCTTGCGGACCGAGGCGATAATGGTGTCGACGTCCATCGGGCGGATCGTGCGCAGATCGATGACCTCGGCGTCGATGTCGAGCTTGGCCAGCTCCTCGGCCGCCTTCAGCGCGTAGTTCATGCCGATCGACCACGCGACCAGCGTCACGTCCTTGCCCGGACGCGCGATGCGGGCCTTTCCGATCGGGACGATGAAGTCGTCCAGCTTCGGCACCGGCGAGGAGTGGCCGTAGAGAATCTCGTTCTCAAGGAAGATCACCGGGTTGGGATCGCGGATCGCCGCCTTGAGCAGGCCCTTCGCATCGGCCGCCGTATAGGGAGCGACGACCTTGAGGCCGGGAACGTGGCTGAACCAGGAGGTGAAGTCCTGGCTGTGCTGGGCGGCGACGCGGGCCGCCGCGCCGTTCGGGCCACGGAACACGATGGAACAGCCGATCTGGCCGCCGGACATGTAATGGGTCTTGGCCGCCGAGTTGATGATCTGGTCGATCGCCTGCATGGCGAAGTTGAAGGTCATGAACTCCACGATCGGCTTCAGCCCGGCCATCGCCGCGCCGACGCCGACGCCGGCGAAGCCGTGCTCGGTGATCGGGGTGTCGATGACGCGGCGGGCGCCGAATTCCTGCAGCAGCCCCTGCGTGATCTTGTAGGCGCCCTGATACTCGGCGACTTCCTCACCCATGACGAAGACGTCGCCGTCCTTGCGCATCTCCTCGGCCATGGCATCGCGCAGCGCTTCGCGCATGGTGATGTTCACCATCTCCGTGCCCTCGGGAACCTCGGGCTCGGGCACCGCTTCCGGCTGCGGCGGGGCGGCAACGGCCGACGTCACGCTCGCCGGCGCCGCCGGGGCGGAGTCGGCGACCGGGGACGGCGCGGGCGCGGCCTCGACGGTGGGGGCCGTTTCCGCCGGCTTGGGCGCGGGGGCGGCGGACATCGCGCTGGCATCCTCGCCATCGGCGAGAATCACCGCGATGGGCGTGTTGACCGCGACGTCCTGCGAACCCTCCGGCACCAGGATCTTGCCCAGCGTGCCCTCGTCGATCGCCTCGACCTCCATGGTCGCCTTGTCGGTCTCAATCTCGGCGATGACGTCGCCGGACTTGACCGCGTCGCCCTCCTTCTTGAGCCACTTGGCGATATTGCCCTTCTCCATCGTGGGAGACAGGGCAGGCATCAGTACTTCGGTCGGCATGGCGGCGTTCCTCGGCAAGATCGCGCGTCACTGCATCCGTGCCGGCGGCACGAATGTCAGGTTGCTGTAGACGGCCACCGAAGCGATGGCCACGAGAATGGCGATAAAGAAAGCCACCAGCATCTTGTTGAAGCTGGCGGCGGTTTCGGCCGACACATCGGCGGACTGGCGAACCCCGAAGGGCCACACCACGGCCAGAAGGCGGGTCATAAGGCTCGTCGAGGTGCGCGAGACGATCCGGTAAGCGGCCCGGACCGCGAGCACCCAGATCACCACGGCGGCGGAAACCCCCACGACGATCGCGACCCAGAACCCTTCGGCGAGCATGCGTTCTACCCGCCGCTCAGCGGAGAATGTCGGTGTAGAGCTCGGACGGATCCGGCTCCGGATCGTGCGAGGCGAAGTCGGCGGCCGCGTTCATGGTGTCGCGAATTTCCGCGTCGATCGCCTTCAGCTCTTCTTCCGTGGCCCACTTCTTCTCCAGCAGGCGCGCACGCACCTGCTCGATCGGGTCATGCTCGGTACGCATCTTCTGCACCTCCTCCTTCGACCGATACTTGGCCGGATCGGACATGGAGTGGCCGCGATAGCGATAGGTGAGCATTTCAAGAATGTAGGGGCCCTTGCCGGAGCGGGCGAACTCCACCGCGCGCTCACCGGCGGCCTGCACCGCACGCACATCCATGCCGTCGACCTGCTCGCCGGGAATGTTGAACGAGCTGCCGCGCTTGGAGAAGTCGGTCTGCGCCGACGCGCGGTTGACCGCCGTGCCCATGGCGTACTTGTTGTTCTCGATGATGAAGATCACCGGGAGCTTCCACAGCTCCGCCATGTTGAAGCTCTCATAGACCTGGCCCTGATTGGCCGCGCCGTCACCGAAATAGGTGAGGCAGACGCCGTCATTCTCGCGATAGCGGTTCGCGAAGGCGAGGCCGGTGCCGAGCGAGACCTGGGCGCCGACGATGCCATGACCGCCGAAGAAGCCCTTCTCGATGCTGAACATGTGCATCGAGCCGCCCTTGCCCTTGGAATAGCCGCCGCGGCGTCCCGTAAGCTCGGCCATGACCCCCTTGGGGTCCATGCCGCAGGCCAGCATGTGGCCGTGGTCGCGATAGCCGGTGATGACCTGGTCACCATCCTTCAGCGCCGCCTGCATTCCGATAACGACCGCTTCCTGGCCGATATAGAGATGACAGAAGCCGCCGATGAGGCCCATGCCATACATCTGGCCCGCCTTCTCCTCGAAGCGGCGGATCTCAAGCATCCTGCGATACGCCTTGAGCTCGTCTGCCTTGGAGAATTCGGGAACCGACGGCGCCTTTTCCGAACGCCGGGACGTTCCCTTCGGCGTGGCGGCTTTCGCGACGGTCTTGCTGGCGGCCGATTTCTTCGCGGCAACTACCATGGCGCATCCTCAGCTCGTTGCAGAATTTGACGAGCTTAATAACGCACCTTTACGCACCGCGCTACGCTCTCAACGCAATGCTGCAACGCACAACATGCTGTAGACGCAGCAGTTTCCGCGTTTTAACTTAATATCAGTTAATTCTATGAATTGGCTCACTTCCAGTTAAGCGATTGCAAAATCGAGGTTTCCAACACGCCCGTATCTGGCATGCCAGAAACAAACCCCACAACGCCACCTGAAGTTTATTGCGCGCGCGGTGCCGCTCCGGGCTTGCGCAGCAAAACGAGATCCTTGGGATGGACGAGATTCAGAAGCGCGCGCGCTTCCTCGTCCAGCAGGTCGGCATCGATCCGCTCCGGCGAGAGCAGGCGGACCTTGGACTCGATGGCCTCGCGATGCGCCCGCAGCTGGTCGCGCTCGGCCGTCAGCTCCGTGAGCTGACGCTCGAACCCACGCCGGGCAAGCAGGCCATACTGCCCGTTATAGCCCTGGAAGGCGAAATAGCCGATCAGAACCGCAGCCCCGAGATGCAGGGTGACGGTCTGGAGAATGGAGCGCCAGCGGGTGCGAATGATCATGGCGCCACACTAGCGCCGGCCCGGTTGATGCTCCGTTAACTGTGCTGGCTAATGAAGCGGAACGCCGGGATTTGCCCCGGGGCGAGCCCTGCCCCAACCGTTCAGGACCCGACATCTCCCGGCAGATGAGGCGACCCATGCACTTCACGGCCGATCATGACGTGCATCGTCATATAATTCCTGCAACGCCGGAACCGCTACGTAAGGTTGCCGCGCCGGAGACTCCATTACATAGTATGTCTTGTCTCAACACTGGAGCGACACATGCGCATTGTTTCGACTGCAGCAATCGTGACTGTAACAGGGTGTCTCACTATCACAGCCGCGCAGGCGGCCTGCTCAGGCTCGAATGGCCGGGGATGGGCGAGCGGCAAAGGTGCGGGAGCGTTCGAAATGAGTACCGGCGATAAGGAATGCCGCATCTCCTTTCCCGGCGTGATCAATGAGCAGGCGGGAACGCGCATCCCGGCGACGGAAGTATCCGTCACCCAGTCGCCGAAGTCCGGAAAGATCAAAGTGGTGAAGGGCCGCGGTATTCTCTACACGCCCAATGCCGGCTTCAAGGGCAGAGATCGCTTCTGTACCCGGAACACCACACCGAAGGCACCGGGCGTTACACTCTCGGGCTGCATCACCGTCACTGTAAAGTAACCAACGATCGCGGCTTGCGTGACATCCCCGGGGCCTGCCCCGGGGATGCAGATCGTGCGCTGTTGCGCGGGGAGCGACAGACGGCGCCCTGCCCGCCTCAGCCCAGCCCCTTCAGCGCCGACAGGCCGGCATAGATGGCCTGCGGGCCGAGTTCCTGCTCGATGCGCAGAAGCTGGTTGTACTTGGAGGTGCGGTCGGAGCGCGCCAGCGAGCCGGTCTTGATCTGCCCGCAATTGGTGGCCACCGCGAGATCGGCGATGGTGGAATCCTCGGTCTCGCCCGAGCGGTGCGACATGACCGCGGTGTAGCCGGCCTTATGGGCCATCTCGACCGCGTTCAGCGTCTCGGTGAGCGAACCGATCTGGTTCACCTTGACCAGGATCGAGTTGGCGACGCCCTGCTTAATGCCGGCCGACAGGCGAGTGACGTTGGTGACGAACAGATCGTCGCCGACAAGCTGGCACTTGGAGCCGATGGTGTCGGTGAGGAGCTTCCAGCCCTCCCAGTCGTCTTCCGCCATGCCATCCTCGATGGTGCAGATCGGATAGCGGGCGACGAGATCGGCGAGGTACTTCACCTGGGTCTCGATATCGCGGACGACGCCTTCGCCTTCATAGTCGTACTTGCCGTTCTTGAAGAACTCGGTCGAGGCGCAGTCGAGGCCGATATAGACGTCCTCGCCCGGCTTGTAGCCGGCGGTCTCGATGGCCTTCACCACGAAGGCGAGCGCGGCGTCGGCCGACGGCAGGTTGGGGGCGAAGCCACCCTCGTCGCCGACATTGGTGTTGTGGCCGGCGTCCTTGAGCGCCTTCTTCAGCGTGTGGAAGATCTCCGCGCCGGTGCGCAGCGCTTCGGCGAAGGTCGGCGCGCCGACGGGCAGGATCATGAATTCCTGGAAGTCGATCGGGTTGTCGGCATGGGCGCCGCCATTGACGATGTTCATCATCGGCACCGGCAGGGTGCGGGCGTTGACGCCACCGACATAGCGGTAGAGCGGCAGATCGCGGGCCGCGGCGGCTGCCTTGGCCAGCGCCAGCGAGACGCCGAGAATGGCATTGGCACCGAGACGTGCCTTGTTCGGCGTGCCGTCCAGCTCGATGAGAATCTGGTCGATCGCAATCTGGTCCTCGGCGTCCATGCCGCCGATGGCGTCGAAGATCTCGCCATTCACGGCGTCGACGGCCTGAAGCACGCCCTTGCCGAGATAGCGCTCCTTGTCGCCGTCGCGCAGCTCGACGGCCTCATGCGCGCCGGTCGAGGCGCCCGAAGGAACGGCAGCGCGGCCCTTGGAGCCATCCTCCAGCACCACATCGACCTCGACGGTCGGATTGCCGCGGCTGTCCAGAATTTCACGCCCAACGATATCGACAATGGCGGTCATACGTTTCCCCAGTTCCTCGCTCGCCTACGCAGAGTTCGTCGGCGCTTCTACTCGACCCGTGTGACATGCGAAAGAGGTGCCAGCATGACAACGGCCCATCCACAGTCCCGCTCCCAAGGGAAGGCCTGGGCGGGCACGTCACGCGCAAAGCCTATCTCTGCAAGGGGCTGCGGCACAGAAGGACTCTCGCCGGAGAACGCTATTCAACCGTGACGGATTTCGCCAGATTGCGCGGCTGGTCGACGTCGGTGCCCATCTGGACGGCGGTATGATAGGCGAGGAGCTGCACCGGGATCGCATAGACCAGCGGCGTGATCGCGGGGTCCATGTCCGGCATGATCAGCGTCGCCTCGGTCTCCAGCGAGGCATGCTCCGCCCCGGTCTTGTCGGTGATGAGCACGATGCGCCCGCCGCGCGCGGCGACCTCCTGCATGTTCGACATGGTCTTGTCGAACACGTTGTCATAAGGCGCGATCACGACGACCGGCATGTTCTCGTCGATCAGCGCGATCGGGCCGTGCTTGAGTTCGCCGGCGGCATAGCCTTCGGCGTGAATGTAGGAGATCTCCTTCAGCTTCAGCGCGCCTTCCAGCGCCAGCGGGAAGGAGGTGCCCCGGCCGAGATAGAGCACGTCACGCACGCGGGACACCGCACGCGACAGCGTCTCCGTGACCGGGCCCAGCTTCAGCGCCTCGTTCATCAGGCGCGGAACCTCGACCAGCGCGCGCACCAGCCGGCGCTCTTCGTCCGCCGAGAGCACGCCCCGCGCCCGCCCCGCCGCTACGGCGACCGCGGCGAGCGTGGCGAGCTGGCAGGTGAAGGCCTTGGTCGAGGCGACGCCGATTTCCGGTCCCGCCAGCGTCGGCATCACGACATCGGCCTCGCGGGCGATGGTGGAGGTGGGCACGTTGACCACCGCCATCACATGCTGGCCCTGCTCGCGGGCGTAGCGCAGCGAAGCCAGCGTGTCGGCGGTCTCGCCGGACTGGGAGATCACCACCATCAACCCGTCCCTGGGCAGCGGCGCCTCGCGATAGCGGAACTCGGAGGCGACATCGATCTCCACCGGGAGCCGCGCATAGCGCTCGATCCAGTATTTGGCGATGAGACCGGCATAATAGGCGGTGCCGCAGGCGGCGATCGAAACGCGCTCCAGCTTCGTGAAGTCGAACGGCAGATCGGTGGGCAGCTGGACCGTCTCGTTTGCCATGTCGATGTAATGCGCCAGCGTGTGCGCCACGACTTCGGGCTGCTCGTGCATCTCCTTGGCCATGAAGTGGCGGAAATTGCCCTTCTCGACCAGGAAGGCGGACGCCGTCGTCTTCTGTACCGGCCGTGTGACCTCGGTGTTCGCCGCATCGCGGATCACCGCGCCGTCGCGGGTCATCACCGCCCAGTCGCCATCGTCCAGATAGGCGATGGTGTCGGTGAAGGGCGCGAGCGCGATGGCATCGGAGCCGAGATACATCTCGCCCGCGCCATAGCCGACCGCGAGCGGGCTGCCCTTGCGCGCCCCGATCATCAGATTGTCCTCGCCGTCGAACAGGAAGGCGAGCGCGAAGGCGCCCTTGAGCTGGGGCAGCGTCGCGGCCACCGCGTCCTGCGGGCTGCGCCCGCCGCGCAGCTCGCGGCTGACCAGATGGGCGACGACCTCGGTGTCGGTCTCGCTCTCGAAATTGGAGCCGTCCTTGAGCAGTTCGTCGCGCAGCTCGCGGAAATTCTCGATGATGCCGTTATGGACCACCGCGACCTGCGTGGTCGCATGGGGATGGGCGTTGGCGACGCTCGGGCGGCCATGGGTGGCCCAGCGGGTGTGGCCGATGCCGATACGCCCTTCCAGCGGCGCCTCGCGCAGCACGGCTTCGAGATTGCGCAATTTGCCCTCGGCGCGCCGGCGGGAGAGACGGCCCTCTTCCAGCGTTGCGATGCCGGCCGAGTCATATCCGCGATATTCGAGCCGCCTGAGCGATTCAACCAGACGCTCGGCCACCGGGGCCGTGCCGACAATGCCGATAATCCCACACATGGAATGCCGCTCTCCGTGCAAGGCACAAAACTACACCGCCCGGTTTAACCGGGTGTCACCGCGATACCGAAATCAATTCGAATGTCGCTTCTTTTCGCCCCGCCCCACTATTTCTTGGGGGCGAGCCCCGCGGAGAGCCGCTCGCGCAGCCGCGCGGCGAAGCCCGGCTTGTTGACCTGGCGCGCCCGCCCGATCGCCAGCGCATCGGCCGGCACGTCCTCGGTGATGACCGAGCCGGTGCCGACATAGGCCCCGTCGCCGACCGACACCGGCGCAACGAGAAGGGTGTTGGTGCCGATGAAGCTGTTGGCGCCGATGAGCGTGCGGTGCTTGCGGAAGCCGTCGTAATTGCAGGTGATGGTGCCCGCGCCGATGTTGGTGTTGGCCCCGACACTGGAATCGCCGACATAGGACAGATGGTTGACCTTGACCCCGGGCGCGAGGTCGGCGGCCTTGATCTCCACGAAATTGCCGACATGGACCCCCTGCCCCAGCTCCGCGCCGGGGCGCAGCCGGGCGAAGGGGCCGACAATGGCCCCGGCGCCGACATGGGCGCCTTCCACATGGCTGAAGGCGCGGATGGTGGCGCCGTCCTCGATGTGCACGCCCGGACCGAACACCACATTCGGCTCCACCAGCACATCGCGGCCGATTCGGGTGTCGTGGCAGAAGAACACGGTCTGCGGCGCCACCAGCGTCGCCCCGCCATCAAGTGCCGCCCGGCGCAGGCGCGCCTGCATCAACGCCTCCGCCTCCGCCAGCTGGGCCCGGCTGTTGACGCCCGCCACCTCCTCCACCGCCGCCTCGTGCACGCCCGACCGGCGGCCGAGCGAACGGGCCACCTCGACCGCGTCGGTGAGGTAGAATTCGCCCTTTGCGTTGGCATTGCCGATACGGCCGAGCAGGTCGAGCGCAACCCGTCCGTCAAAGGCCATCAACCC
This sequence comes from Ancylobacter pratisalsi, assembly GCF_010669125.1. Taxonomy (NCBI): domain Bacteria; kingdom Pseudomonadati; phylum Pseudomonadota; class Alphaproteobacteria; order Hyphomicrobiales; family Xanthobacteraceae; genus Ancylobacter; species Ancylobacter pratisalsi. The sequence continues at coordinate 4,255,878 of NZ_CP048630.1, read as the reverse complement.
GGCATTGCACAGGCCGATCGCCTTTTCCGCCGGGCTCGCGTCCTTGTCCTCGCGAATGGCGACGAGCTCGCCCTCATCCGTGAGCAGGCGGCCATAGCCGGCGGGATCCTCGGGGCGGAAGCCAAGCACCGCGACGGCCGCGCCCGCCGCCAGAGGGGCGCGCAGCGCCGCCAGCGTCTCGGGGCGCACCAGCGGCGTGTCGCCATACATCACGACGACATCGTCGAAGCCGCGCGCCAGAGCCTCGCGCGCCGCCAGAACCGCATCCGCGGTGCCGCGACGCTCCGTCTGCACGAACACCTCGGCTTCCGGCGCGGCGCGGCGCGCCTCATCGGCCACCGCGTCGTGGTCCGGCCCGATCACCACCGCCACCTGCGCGGCGCCCGCGCGCGTCGCGGTGTCGAGCACATGAGCAAGCATGGAGCGCCCGGCCAGTGCGTGCAGCACCTTCGGCCGGGACGAACGCATCCGTGTCCCCTCGCCGGCCGCGAGTACGATGACCAGAAGGCTGCGCATGGCGTTCTCTCTCCCCGAAACTGAAGCGCCGCTGTTTAGCGCAGCCAACCGCTCCTCGAAAGCGCGCGTTGATCACCACGCGGTGGCGTGGCATGCAATGAGCAGCGAGCAAGGACGACCACTGTGGCACGACGCAGCTTCCATCCCGGCCCCCATACGACGCTCTTCATCGTTCTGCTGGGCGGATTCGCGCTCGGTTGGGCGATCTACATGCGCTACGCGCTGGTCGAGCAATCATCGGTCGGCCTCGCCTGCATCGGCGTGGAGACGGCCACCTGCCATACGCGCGCGCTGGTGATCTGGCTGTTCGGTTATTCGGCTTTCGGAATCACCGCGCTGGTGGCCTCGATCATCCAGTTCATCCGCCCGAGGGTGCCGATCTTCGTCATCGGCGCCATGGCGTCGGCCGCGGGCGTGGTGCTGTACAACAACAACCTCGCCGCGCTGGCTGCCGGGATTCTGCTCATTTCCTTGGACCGGCCTTGGCGACGCGCCAAAGCGTGATCGCCTGGATCACCATAAGCGCGCCGGTCCACAGCCCCTGCCAGTTCGACACGCCTTCGTTGAGCGCGATGTAGAAACCGCTGCCGAGGAAGATGCCCGCGGCCGTCTTCTCCGCCAGTCGCCTCTCGCCGCCGCGCAGCTTGGGGGCGACGCGGGAGAAGAAGAACAGCGCCATGATGATCGGCGTCAGCCCGGCGAACTGAAAGTCCTTGTAGCGCGGGTCGAACACCAGCCCGAAGGCAATCTGGATCGCCAGCACGATGACGATCGCCAGCAGCCAGGCGAGCACCTTTTCGAGCCGCGTGGCCGGCGGCGCCATATCCGGGTTGAGGGCCACGGCCAGCGTCGGCATACGCGCCTGCCAGGCGATGGCGACCGCGCAGGCCACCGGCACCACGCTCGCCAGCACGAGCATCACGATGCCACGGGCCCAGCCCCCGATACCCAGGCTTTCAACAGGCAGGGTCTCCAGTAACCGGCCATAGAGCAGCCCCGCCGACAGCGCGATGCCGGCCACCGCGAACCACCGCCGGCGTCGCATGCGGCCCCGGCCCGAGCGGGCGTTGGTGGCGCCGGCGACGGCAAAGATGAGCGCGGCGAAGACCACCCCGACCAGCGCCTGCCCGATCCAGCGCGGATGGTCGGAAACCGGCTCGCCCCAGACGAACTTGAAATCGCGCGTATAGGCGTCGAGGAAACCCCAATGCCCGCCCACCGTGCCTTCCGAGGCGCGCTTCCACGGCTGGTCGAAGGCCTCGATGACGTTGACCCGATAGCCACGCTCCTTGGCCAGGGCGAGCAGTTCCTGAATCACATTGGCCTGGTTCGAGGGTGAAGGCAGCGCGCCCTCGCGCATGCGGCCCGCACTCGGCCAGCCGGTTTCGCCGATCAGAATCTCCTTGTCGGGGAACACCTTGCCGACATGTTCGCGAATCTCGCCGATATGGCTGACCGCCTTGTCGGCGGCGACCGGAATATCTTCCCAGAACGGCAGGATGTGCACGGTGACGAAATCCACCGCGCTGGCGAGCTGGGGATTGCGCTCCCAGAACTCCCAGACATCGGCATAGGTGACCTTCACCTGCTCCGGCACTTTCGCGCGCACCTCGCGCAGGAGGCCGGCAATGTCGGTGGCGGCAAGCTCGCCGCGCAGCAGCACCTCGTTGCCGACGATCACCGCCTTGATGACGTCCGGGTTCTCCTGCGCCGCCTTCACCGCCGCGTCGATCTCGACCTGGTTCTTTGCCGCATCACGCCCCAGCCAGATGCCCTGCAGAACGCTGAGCCCGTGCTTGCGGGCCAGCTCCGGCACCACCGAGAGCCCCATTTCGGTGGAATAGGTGCGCACGCATTCGGTGATCTTGGCCAGACGCTCGAAATCGTCGTCGATCTGCTCCGGGGGAATCACCAGTCCGGCCACGAAGGGCGACTGGCCCGGCCGGAACGGCGCGTAGGAGACGCAGGGCAGCTTCTCTCCCGCCCCAAGCGGCGAGGCCGGCGCCGGCACGGGATGGCCCATCCAGGCCCAGACAGCCACGATCACCGCGCAGACGACAGCGGCGAGCGCAAGAGGGAAACGCATCTAGAAACTCTCCCGGACAGGCGGACGGGCATGTTGTCACATGCTGCAACGCGAAACCCCTTTTAGCCTTGGAAAGGGCTATCAGGAAGCCGGTGCGGTTCGATGAAGCCTCGCCTGTGTGCAGGCGCCGTCATGCTGACAAATTCGGCAGGTTCACCTAGTGTGACCTGGCAAGAACTTCACCCTGTGCCTTACCCCTTGCGTGTGACGTTTCCCATCATGCTTAGCTCGCTTCGTACATTCGCCGTCGTCGCTCTCGGCGGCTTCATCCTTGCAGCTGCCCCCGCCGCCACCGCTTTCGCCCAGGGCAGCTCCTCCGAGCCCAAGCAGGCGGAGCAGAAGACGCCCGAGGAACAGGCAAAGGACGAGGCCCAGCGCCGTTCCGTCGAGGAATATGCCGAAGCGGCGAAGCTGCCCGGCAATGCCGGCCTGCCCGAATGCGTGTGGAGCGGGCGCCGCATCACCATGCTGCTGTGGCGCGACGATATCGACACCGCGCGCCGCCACATGGACCTTTACGAGCGCTTCGGCTGCCCCACCGAGCACCTCAAGATCGCGTTCCGCTGCCTTGTCCGTCAGGGCAACATCGACTCCAAGTCGCCCGAGCGCCTTTCCGAGCGCGCGCATGCCTGCTGGGTCAATCCCGACGCGCCGGCTCCGGCGCCTGCGGCTGCCCCTCCCGCAGCGCAATGAGATCATGTACAGGGCAACGTTGAGACACGTCCCTGCCACAGAGCGCTGTCATTTTTCGGGAACCAACACCGGATTCAATGCGTTGAGGCTGCGACGGCGTTGTCGGAGGGGCGATTCGCCAAGGTGATTCGTTTCTCTCATCGACGCTGCAAGTTCGTGCTGCAACTGCGTTAAATTTGGATTATAGATCACCCGTTACCTCCTCATTTCCGTGGGTTGTGCTCATGCGTCCCGCTGTTCGTGTCGCTGCCGCTGCGGTTGCGGTAGTCACGTCCGTGCATGCCTTTATCTGGCTGGCTATGCGGGAGGAGGTAACCGCTCCTTCCGTCCCCGATCGATTCACCAGCATGTCGTTCGCGCCGTATGGGCGCGACGCCAATCCCGACAAGGGCCAGGCGACCACCGACGCACAGATCCGCGCTGATATCGACGCCGTCGCCCCTTATACGAGGGCCGTGCGTACCTACGCCTCGACCGGCGGGCTCGAAAACGTTGCCCACTTCGCCGCCGAGGACGGGCTGAAGGCGATGATCGGTGCGTGGATCGACACCGACGAGACGCGCAACAAGCTCGAAATCGCCAACGCGCTGGACGCCGCTCGCAAGAATTCGAACGTTACCGGCATCGTGGTCGGCAACGAGTCGATCCTGCGCGCCGAGCGCACGCCCGAGCAGCTGATCGACATCATCCGCAAGGTGAAGAGCCAGACCAATGTGCCGGTAACCACCGGCGAGACGTGGGATGTGTGGCTGGATCATCCCGAGCTGGTATCGGCGGTCGACTTCATCGCCGCGCACATCCTGCCCTACTGGGAGGGCGTGCCGGACGACCAGGTGGTGGATCGCTCCATCAACATCTATGAGCGCCTGCGCGCCGCCTATCCCGGCAAGCGCATCGTGATCGCCGAGTTCGGCTGGCCGAGCGCGGGCTACAACCGCGACGCCGCCATTCCCGGCGAGCTGGAGCAGGCCAAGATCATCCGCAGCTTCGCCGCCCGCGCCGACGCGCTCGGCATCGAGTACAATCTCATCGAGGCGTTCGACGCCCCGTGGAAGAGCTTCGAAGGCAGCGTCGGCCAGTACTGGGGCATTCTGGACGCCAACCGCGAGCTTAAATTCCCGCTCGCCGGCCCGATTGTTCCCGCGACCTATTCGGCCACGGCCGCGATCGCGTTGCTGCTGGGCATCGCCTTCTCGATCCCGGTGTTCCGCTTCGCCCGCCTGACCCTGACGCAGGCCGTGATCATGGCCGCCGGCGCCAATCTGGTCGGCGCGTGGATCGCCACCGTCACCGACCACTGGCTGACGCATTACGTGGTCGGCGGCAACAAGGTCACTTTCATTGCCAGCCTTGTGCTGCTGGTGCCGCTTGTGGTGGTGATGCTGTACCGCGTCGAGGAACTGGCGACGATCGCCTTCGGCCGCACCCCGCGCCGCCTGCTGCGCGCCACCCCGACCTCCCTGCCCGCGCGCACGCCCAAGGTCTCGATCCATATTCCGGCCTACAAGGAGCCGCCGGAGATGCTGAAGCAGACGCTCGACAGCGTCGCCCGGCTGAACTGGCCGAACTTCGAGTGCCTGGTGATCATCAACAATACGCCCGACCCGGCCTTCTGGGAGCCGATCGAGGCCTATTGCCGTGAGCTCGGCGACCGCTTCAAGTTCATCAACCTGCCCAAGGTTGCCGGCTTCAAGGCGGGTGCGCTGCGCGTGGCCATGACGCACACCGCGCCCGACGCCGAGGTCATCGGCGTGATCGACGCCGACTATGTGGTCGACGCGAACTGGCTGCACGATCTCGTGCCCGCCTTCGAGGACCCCACCGTCGGCATCGTGCAGGCGCCGCAGGACCACCGCGACGCCAACCGCAGCCTGATGCACGAGGCGATGAACACCGAATATGCCGGGTTCTTCGACATCGGCATGGTCCAGCGCAACGAGCACGACGCCATCGTCGTGCACGGCACCATGTGCCTGATGCGCCGCGCCGCCATGGTGGAAGCCGGCGACTGGTCCAGCGACACGATCTGCGAGGACACCGATCTCGGCCTGTCCATCGTCGAGAGCGGCTGGAAGAGCCTGTACACCAACACCCGCTACGGCTGGGGCCTGCTGCCGGACGACTTCGCCTCGTTCAAGAAGCAGCGCCACCGCTGGGCCTATGGCGGCATGCAGATCATCCGCAAGCACTGGCGCCGGATGCTGCCGAACGGCGGCACCCGCCTCAATGCCGCCCAGCGCCGCGAATTCAGCATCGGCTGGGTAAGCTGGCTCGGATCGGAGAGCGTGGGCGCGCTGGTCGCGATCCTCAGCCTCGCCTGGGTGCCGTTTGTGCTGGGCTTCGGCATCGCCGTGCCCCAGCGCATCCTCACCCTGCCGATCCTGTTCTGCTTCGGTATCTACATCCTGCACTTCATCGCGCTCTACCGGCTGCGTGTCGCCACCACGCCGGTGCGCATGCTGGGCGCGGCCTTTGCGGCGATGGCGGTGCAGTTCACCGTCGCCAAGGCGGTCTATGACAGCTTCCGCTACAAGGACCTCGCCTTCGCCCGCACCGCCAAGGGCAGCTGGCTCGCCGGCGCCGCGCGTGCCTTCCCGGCACTGCCGGAGGCGGTGATCGGCGGCGGGCTGCTGCTCTCGGCCATCGCGCTGCGTATGACCAACTGGCACGCGGTGGTGGAGATCGACCTGTTCGCCCTGGCGCTGGCGATCCAGAGCCTGCCCTTCCTCGCCGCCGCCGTGATCGGCTGGCTGGAAGGCTCGGCTCTCAACGCCTTCGCGCCCTGGCTGGCCATGCGCGAGCGTGCGCTGGGGCTGATCCCGGGACGTCTAGCGGCCAGCCAGACCATCCTGCCGGAGAAGATCCGGCCCTGAGCACATGCTTGAGGCTGCATATGAAGAAAGGCCCGGAAGTGATTCCGGGCCTTTGTCTTTTTTATTAGGCTGAATAGACGCGTTCAGTCCGGCTGGGCGGCCAGCTCGAACACCAGCGTCGCACCGAGCGCGGCGCGCGGACCCACCACCATCACGTCCTCAATTTCCTCCACCGCCATGCGCGAGGAGGAAAGACGCCGCTGGGTCTTGTCCATGTCGGCCACGGCAAAGCGCATCGCCCCAAGCCGCAGCCCGGCCTCGGCAGGCGCGGGGAAGCCGAAGCGCTCGGCAAACAGGTCGTGGCTCATCAGGTCGACGGCCCCGCGCGGCGTGTTCACGACGTACCAGCCATCCACCGCGCGCCGAAGATCGGCGCCGACAAAGACCGAGAGGAAGTCGACATGGGCGGCCGGGTCGGCGGCGGTGAGCACCACGCCGATAATGTCGGTCACCCCGTTCATGTGGCGCTGAAGGTCCGGAGCCCAGAAGTTCTCCGGCCGCCTCTGCAGGCAGGTGAAGAAACCGGTATGGGGCGAGGCCATCTCGCGTGCATAGGCGAGCGAGAACGCCACCTCGACATCCGAACCATCGGGCCGCTTGCCCATGCGCGCAAAATCGAAGATCTCGAACCCACCGACGCCGGCGAGGTCGAACTCCTCCTTGTCGATGACCGGGTCCCGTCCTTCCAGCACCAGCATAGAAAGACCCTCGCCGACCTCACCAATGAAGTCGCGATTGAAGGCGCCGAAGGAAAAGCGCCCTTCCTCGTGGGGAGGAATGGCCTCGGGATCGGCGACTTCGAGCAGCTCGATGAAGAAGCCCGGCAGCTGGATCAGCCGGTTATGCGTGCCCCAGGGATGGCGGTTACGGCTGCCGACGGTGAAGCCGAGCATGTCGTACAGCTCACCCGCCGCATCGAGATCCCGCACGACATGAACCACATGGTCGAGACCTCGGATCACAGGCGCCTCCCTGGGCGGATCTTGGAAATCAGAACAGCCGGCTCTGCACGGCGGCAGCCCCCACGAAGGATGCGAAGACCGGATGCGGCTCGAACGGACGCGACTTCAGCTCCGGGTGGAACTGCACGCCCACGAACCACGGATGGTCCGGATACTCGATGATCTCCGGCAGCAGCCCATCCGGCGACATACCGGAGAACCGCATGCCGCAGGCTTCCAGCCGTTCACGATAGGCGAGGTTCACCTCGTAGCGATGACGGTGGCGCTCGGAAATCGTCGTGGAACCGTAGATCTGGGAAATCCGGCTGCCCTCGGCGAGTTCGGCGGGATACGCGCCCAGCCGCATGGTGCCGCCGAGATCCCCGCCAATGCCGCGCTTCTCCAGCTCGTTGCCGCGCAGCCACTCGGTGAGCAGGCCGACCACGGGCTCGCCTGTAGGGCCGAATTCGGTCGAGTTCGCCTCGGAGACGCCGGCAAGGTTCCGGGTGGCCTCGATCACCGCCATCTGCATGCCGAAGCAGATGCCGAGATAAGGCACGCGCCGCTCGCGGGCAAACTGCGCCGCGCGGATCTTGCCCTCGGCGCCGCGCTGGCCGAAGCCGCCCGGCACCAGGATGCCGTGGACATGCTCCAGGAACGGCGCGGGATCCTCGCGCTCGAAGATCTCGCTCTCGATCCAGTCGAGATTGACGCGCACATTGTTGGCGAGCCCGCCATGGGCCAGCGCCTCGATGAGCGACTTGTAGGCGTCCTTCATGCCGGTGTACTTGCCGACGATGGCGATCGTCACCGCCCCTTCCGGGTTGCGGATGCCGGTTTCGACATTCTTCCAGCGGGTCAGGTCCGGCTCGGGCGTCGGCTCGATGCCGAACGCGGCCAGAACCTCGGTGTCGAGCCCGGCGTCATGATAGGCCGAGGGCACGGCATAGATGTTGTCGGCGTCGCGGGCCTCGATCACCGCGCTTTCGCGCACGTTGCAGAACAGGCCGAGCTTGCGGCGCTCCTCGCGCGGAATCTCGCGGTCGGTGCGGCACAGCAGGATGTCCGGCGCGATGCCGATGGAGCGCAGCTCCTTCACCGAATGCTGGGTCGGCTTGGTCTTGAGCTCGCCCGCGGAGGGAATGAAGGGCAGCAGGGTGAGATGCACATAGATGCAGTGCTTGCGCGGCAGCTCGTTGCCGATCTGGCGGATCGACTCCAGGAACGGCATCGCCTCGATGTCGCCGACCGTGCCGCCGATCTCGACCAGCACGAAGTCGTAGCCCTCATTACCGGCGAGCACGAATTCCTTGATCGCGTTGGTAACGTGGGGAATGACCTGGATGGTCGCGCCGAGATAGTCGCCGCGCCGTTCCTTCGACAGGATGTCCTGGTAGATCCGCCCGGTGGTGATGTTGTCCTGCTTGGTCGCGGGACGGCCGGTGAACCGCTCGTAGTGCCCCAGATCCAGATCGGTCTCGGCGCCGTCATCGGTGACGAACACCTCGCCGTGCTGATAGGGGCTCATCGTGCCCGGATCGACGTTGAGATAGGGGTCCAGCTTGCGCAGCCGGGTCTTGTAACCACGGGCCTGCAGCAATGCACCGAGAGCGGCGGAAGCGAGGCCCTTGCCGAGCGAGGACACGACGCCGCCCGTGATGAAAATATAGCGCGCCATGGAATTCGGTTTCTAACTGCAAAAAAACGATTCGGCGAGAGCTCCGCGCATGACGGAGACCTCTCGCCTGTGGGTAAGCTCTACGCGGCTCGGAAGCCGCGCATCATCACTGCGACTGCGGAACCTGCGGAACGGCCGGCGCCGAAGGTGCGGGCTGCGCGCCCTGAAGCTGGTCGAGCACGGAACCACCCGGAGCCGGCGCGCCAGGGGCGGCGGGCGTGGTGGCGGGTGCCGTGAAAATCGTCGCCGGACCCCGGCCCCAGCTCGCCATAACGGTGAGGGAGAGGCTGGTGACGAAGAACAGCGCCGCAAGGATCGCGGTGGCGCGGGTCAGCACATTCGCGGTGCCGCGTGCGCTGAAGAAGCCGCCGCCGCCACCACCGCCGCCGCTCCCCCCACCGATGCCGAGCCCGCCGCCTTCGGAGCGCTGGATCAGAACCACGCCGATAAGGGCGAGCACCACCATGAGATGGATGACGATGAGTACGGTCTGCATCTTATGCCTTCAAGGAATAGGCGGCGGGACGGCCCGGCCCACCGCGAACGTTGGCGCGTTCCTACACGATTGCGCCGGGCGTTTCCAGCACCCGGCGACAAGGTATCGAAAGAGGGTGTTTATCGCTGTCTCTATAGATAGGCGCGCGCGATGCCGAGAAAAGACTCGGCCTTCAGGCTGGCACCGCCGACGAGAGCGCCGTCGACATCGGGAACGGCGAGGATCTCCCGCGCATTCTCCGGCTTCACCGAGCCGCCATAGAGCAGGCGCATCCGCTCGCCTTCCTTGCCGAAGCGCGCGGTCAGCACCTCGCGCATCGCGCCATGCATCTGCGCGATGTCTGTCGTGGTCGGGGTGAGACCGGTGCCGATGGCCCAGATCGGCTCATAAGCGATAACGACCCCCTCGCCCGTGGCGCCCTCGGGCACCGAGCCGGCGAGCTGGCTCCGCACGATGTCCAGCGCCTTGCCGGCCTCGCGCTCCTCACGGCTCTCGCCGACGCAGATGATGGCGACCAGCCCGGCGCGGCGCGCGGCCTCGGCCTTGGCCCGCACCTCGGCGTCGCTTTCGCCATGATCGGCGCGGCGCTCGGAGTGCCCCACGATCACCGCGCTCGCGCCGGCATCGGCCAGCATCTCCGCGGATATGTCGCCCGTATGCGCTCCGCTGGCGTCGGTGTGGCAATCCTGTCCGCCCAGGCTGACCGGCGAACCGGGCGCGGCGGCCGCCAATGCCGCGAGCAGGGTGGCCGGCGGGCAGACCATCAGGTCGAGCTTGGCGACGAGCGACGCGTCGCAACCATCGACGATGCGCCCGAATTCCGGGACAGAGGCCTTCAGGCCGTTCATCTTCCAGTTGCCAGCGACCAGGGGGCGACGCTTCGTCATGCCGATTTACGCTCCTACACCTTGAATATGACCATCAATACCTCAGAACAGGCTGACCTTCGGGTAACAGACCCCGCCAACATCGGCAAATGACGGCGCATGCGACATTGCGGCCTGCCGGAGCGGTCCCTATGATGCGCGCCTTTCGCGCGCCAGCTCCCTTTCCAGCGCCCGCCAACGAGAAACAAGATGCTGCAGACCCTGCGCAAGAGCGCTTCCGGAATCGTCGCCAAGATCCTCATGGCCCTCCTCATCGTGAGTTTCGGCATATGGGGCATCGCGGATGTGTTCCGTGGATTCGGCAGCCAGACACTGGCCACCATCGGGGATTCCGAGATCACCGTGCCCGAGTTCCGCGAGCTTTATCAGCAGCGGCTCCAGCAGATCAGCCAGCAGCTCAAGCGCGGCCTGACACCCGACCAGGCCCGTGCGCTCGGCATTCCCGACCAGGTTCTCAACGAGCGGCTCGCCGAGGCCGCCCTCGATGACGAGGCCCGCCGGCTGGGCCTCGCCCTCTCCGACGCCGAGATCGCCCAGCGCGTGCAGGACAACCCGGCGTTCCACGGCCCGTCCGGCCAGTTCGACCCGGCCTATTTCGCCCGGCTGCTGCGCGCCAACAACTTCACCGAGGCCCGCTTCGTCCAGGCCGAACGCGGGCTGGCTCTGCGCCAGCAGCTCATCCAGTCGCTCGGCGGCGGGGTCGAGATCCCGCAGGTTCTCAAGGACGCCGCGACCCGATTCGAGAGTGAGGAGCGCTCGGTCAACTACGCCATGCTGACCACCGCCGCCCTGCCCGCCGCCGCTGACCCGACGGACGAGGAACTGCGCAGCTTCTTCGAGGCCCGCAAGGTCGCCTTCAAGGCGCCCGAGTACCGCAAGATCGAGGTTCTGGCGCTGACGCCGCAGTCCATCGCCGCCGCGCAGACCGTGACCGATGCCGAAGTTCAGGCGGCCTATGACGCCAACCTCTCGTCCTACGGCACGCCGGAACGCCGCGTTGTCCAGCAGATCGTCTTCCCCAATGACGAGGAAGCCAAGGCCGCGGCGGCGCGTATCGCCGCCGGCACGTCGTTTGCGGACATCGCGGCCGATCGCAAGCTGGCGGACAAGGATATCGATCTGGGGAACATCACTCGTTCGGACATCATCGACCCGAGCATCGCCGATGCCGCGTTCTCGCTGGCGCCCGACGGCACCAGCGGCGTGGTCGAGGGCCGTTTCGGCCCGGTGATCGTCCATGTCGGCGCCGTGACCCCGGCCAATGTCCGTCCGCTCAGCGAGGTCGCCGCGCAGATCCGCGCCAAGCTGCAGCTCGACGCCGCCAACCGCATGGTCGGCCAGAAGTACGACGAGATCGAGGATGAACGCGCCAGCGGCGCCCAGCTCTCCGAGATCGCGACCAAGGTCGGCCTCCCGCTGGTGACCGTCGACACCGACATCCAGGGCCGCACTCCCGACAACGCGACGATCCCCACCATTCCCGGCCGCAGCGACGTTCTGCGCGGGGCCTTCGCCTCCGACGTCGATGTCGACAACGACCCCGTGCAGCTTCCGCAGAACGCGGGCCAGCCGGGCGGCTATGTATGGTACGAGGTGGAGGCCATCACTCCGCCGGCCGACCGCACCTTCGAGCAGGCCAAGCCGCTGGTGCTGGAGCGCTGGAAGCAGGACAAGGCCTCCGAGGCGCTGGACAAGATGGCCGAGGACATCAAGGCCAAGGTTGCCGCCGGCACCTCCTTCGGCATCGCGGTGACCGATGCCGGGCTCGAACTGCGCGCCGCCAATGGCCTGAAGCGCGGGCGCGCCGCCGATGGCGTGCCGCAGGAAATCCTCAACGCCGTGTTCGACACCCCCAATGGCGGCGTCGGCAGCGCGCTTGCGGAGGGCGGCGACAGCCGGATCCTGTTCAATGTGCTGAGCGTCAACGTGCCCAGCAACGCGACTCCCAACGAGCGCCTGATGTCCGACATCCGGCAGGGCCTGGAAAACGACCTGATGACCGAATATCTCGTCGCGCTCCAGTCCGAGCTGGGTGCCAAGATCAACCGGACGGCGCTTGACCAGATCGTCGGCGCGGACGCGGTCAACTGAGGGACCGCGACCATGCAGACCCACCCTGACGTCGCGGACTTCGCCGCCGCCTATGAGCGCGGCGAGGCCCAGGTGCTGACGACCACGCTGATCGCCGACCTGGAGACCCCGGTCTCCGCCTTCCTGAAGATCGCCGGCGAGAAGCCCAACAGCTTCCTGCTCGAATCGGTGGAAGGGGGCGCCACGCGGGGGCGCTACTCCATGATCGGCATCGAGCCGGACATCATCTGGCGCTGCCACGGCGATGCGGCCGAGATCAACCGCCACGCCGCGCGGGCGCCGGACCGGTTCGAGCCCTGCCCCGACAAGCCGCTGATCTCGCTGCGCAAGCTGGTCGCGGAATCGCGCATTCACCTGCCGGTGGGCTCGCCGCCGATGGCGGCGGGCGTGTTCGGCTATCTGGGCTACGACATGGTCCGCCAGATGGAGCGCCTGCCGCAGCCCAAGCCGGACATCTTCGGTGTGCCGGACGCGATCTTCGTGCGGCCGACCGTGATGGTCGTGTTCGACGCAGTGCGCGACGAGATCACCGTGGTGACCCCCGTGCGCCCGCAACCCGGCATCAGCGCATCGGTGGCGCATGAAGCCGCACGCGAGCGACTGGACGCGGTCGTTGCCGCGCTGGACAGCGCATTGCCGAACCTGGCGGCGGAAGATGCGTTCCATCAGGCGGTGGAGCCGGTGTCCAACACGGCGCCGGAGACGTATCTCGCCATGGTCGAGCGGGCGAAGGAGTACATCCGCGCCGGTGACATCTTCCAGGTGGTGCTGTCCCAGCGCTTCGACGCGCCCTTCACCCTGCCGCCGTTCTCGCTCTACCGCGCACTGCGGCGGATCAATCCGGCGCCGTTCCTGGTCTATTTCAACTTCGGCGGCTTCGCGCTGGTGTGCTCCAGTCCCGAAATACTGGTCCGGCTGCGTGGCGAGACCGTCACCATCCGTCCCATCGCCGGCACCCGCCGGCGCGGCGCCACGCCCCACGAGGACAAAGCGCTCGAAGAGGAGCTGCTCGCCGATCCGAAGGAGCGCGCCGAGCATCTCATGCTGCTGGATCTCGGCCGCAACGATGTCGGCCGCGTCTCGAAGATCGGGTCGGTGCATGTCACCGACAGCTTCTTCATCGAGCGCTACAGCCAGGTGATGCACATCGTCTCCAATGTCGAGGGCGACATCGACCCCCGCCATGACGCGCTGGACGCACTCGCCGCCGGCTTTCCGGCCGGCACGGTGTCAGGCGCGCCAAAGGTGCGTGCGATGGAGATCATCGACGAGCTGGAGCGTGACAAACGCGGAATCTATGCCGGGGCGATCGGCTATTTCGGCGCCGATGACGAGATGGACACCTGCATCGTGCTGCGCACTGCCGTGGTGAAGGACGGCCAGATGCATGTGCAGGCCGGCGCGGGCATCGTCTACGACTCGGTGCCTGAGAGCGAGCTGCAGGAATGCGTGAACAAGGCCAAGGCGCTGTTCCGCGCCGGCGAGGAAGCGGTGCGTTTCGCCGCCCGCGCCAGCAGGGGGCAATGAGGATGGCGCACGTCCGTCACGAGCGATGGTGAAGCCGGCGACACGTTTCCTCGCCGCCCGGCGCAGGGCGAGCCCGGTCGAGACGACCGCGCGGCTTGACCCGGCGTCGGTCAACACCCTAGAGCTTTTGATGCCGGCCCAAGACCGGCGGATGGACGCGCGATGATCCTTCTTGTCGACAATTACGACAGCTTCACCTGGAACCTGGTCCACTATATCGGCGGGCTCGGCGCCGAGGTGGATGTACGCCGCAACGACACCCTCACAGTGGACGAGGCACTGGCGCTGAAGCCGGAAGCCATCGTCATTTCTCCCGGCCCGGCAACGCCGAACGAGGCGGGCATCTGCCTGGACCTGATCGGGCGAGCGGCCAATGAGGGCGTGCCGGTGTTCGGCGTGTGCCTTGGCCATCAGGCCATCGGCCAGGTCTTCGGCGGCGAGGTGATCCGCGCGCCGCTGCCGCTGCACGGCAAGCTTTCCGACGTCCGCCATCGCGGCGAAGGCGTGTTCCGCGGCATCAATGGGCCGTTCAAGGCCACGCGCTACCATTCGCTCATCGTGCGGCGCGAGACCCTGCCGCCCGCGCTCGCCATCACCGCCGAGACCGATGACGGGCTGGTCATGGGGCTGTCTCACAAGGAACTGCCGGTGCACGGCGTCCAGTTCCATCCCGAGAGCATCGCCTCGGAGCACGGGCACACGATCCTGAAGAACTTCCTCGACCTGGCGCGGGCGTGGAATTCCGGTCCGCGCCGCTCGCGGGCCGCCTGAAGCAACGCGGGGAGAGCATGGAAAACCTGAAGGCCGTCATCGGCAAGATCGCCACCGGCACCACCCTGACCCGCGCCGAGGCGGCGTTCGCCTTCGACATCATGATGTCCGGCGAGGCCACGCCCTCGCAGATCGGCGCCATCCTCATGGGCCTGCGCGTGCGTGGCGAGGACGTGGAGGAGATCGCCGGCGCGGTCACCACCATGCGCGCCAAGATGCTGCGCGTGGAGGCCCCCGCCGATTCCGTGGACGTGGTGGGCACCGGGGGCGACGCCTCCGGCTCCTACAACATCTCGACCTGCGCCTCGTTCATCGTCGCCGGTGCCGGCGTGCCGGTGGCCAAGCACGGCAACCGCGCGCTCTCCTCCAAGTCCGGCGCCGCCGACGTGCTGATGGCACTGGGGGTCAAGATCGACCTGACGCCGGAGCAGATCTCGCGCTGCATCAAGGAGGCGGGCATCGGCTTCATGTTCGCGCCGGCCCACCACCCGGCGATGAAGCATGTCGGCCCCACCCGCGTGGAGCTGGGCACGCGCACGATCTTCAACCTCATTGGCCCGCTGTCCAACCCGGCGGGCGTGACCCGCCAGATGGTCGGCGTGTTCTCGCGCAACTGGGTGGAGCCCATCGCGGAGGTGCTGCGCTCGCTCGGCTCGACCCGCGCCTGGGTCGTGCACGGCTCCGACGGGCTGGACGAGATCACCACCACCGGGGCGACCCATGTGGCCGAACTTTCCAACGGCGAGATCCGCAGCTTCGAGATCGAGCCGGGAGAATTCGGTATTGCCCGGGCGACGCCCGACTCCCTGAAGGGCGGCGACGGCACCGCGAATGCGGCCGCGCTGCGCGCCGTGCTGGCCGGCCAGCCGAGCGCCTATGCGGATGTGTCGCTGATGAACGCCGCCGCCGCGCTGATCGTCGCCGGCAAGGCCGACACGCTGGGCGACGGTCTGGAGATCGCCCGCGCCAGCCTCACCGGCGGCCACGCCGAGGCGGCGCTGGATCGCCTCGTCGCCGTTTCCGCGATGGTGTGAGGGAGGCAGCAATGGGCGATATTCTCCAGCGGATCGAAGCCTACAAGCGCGAGGAGATCGCGCAGGCCAAGAAGGCCGTGCCGCTCGCCGACCTGCGCGCGCGCGCCGAACAGGTGGAGGCGCCGCGCGGCTTCCTTAAGTCCATTGAGCGGGACATTGCCGCGCGCGGGACCGCGCTAATCGCCGAAATCAAGAAGGCGAGCCCTTCCAAGGGGCTGATCCGCCCTGATTTCGATCCACCCGCCCTCGCCCGCGCCTATGAGGTGGGCGGTGCGACCTGCCTTTCCGTTCTCACCGATCGCCCGTCCTTCCAGGGCGCGCCGGAATTCCTCACCGCCGCCCGCGCCGCCTGCTCGCTGCCGGCGCTGCGCAAGGACTTCATGCACGACACCTATCAGGTGTTCGAAGCGAGGGCCTGGGGCGCGGACTGCATTCTGGTCATCATGGCCTCGGTGGACGACGCGCTGGCGCGGGATCTGATCGAGACCGCTCACGGCCTTGGCATGGATGCGCTGGTGGAAGTGCACGACGCTGCCGAACTGGACCGCGCACTGACACTGCCGGCGCGGCTGGTCGGCATTAACAACCGCAACCTGCGGACCTTCGAAGTCACGCTGGACACCTCCGAGGACCTCGCTCCGCGCATTCCGGCCGACCGGGTGATCGTCGGCGAGAGCGGCATCTTCACGCCCGAGGACGTGGCGCGGCTGGCGAAGGTGGATATCCGCACCGTCCTCGTTGGCGAAAGCCTGATGCGCCAGCAGGACGTGACGGCCGCCACCGCCGCCCTTCTCGCCCCCTCGCTGCGCGCGGCGGGCTGAACCGATGGGCGCCGACGACGAGCCCACACTGTCCCACATCGACGCCAGCGGCGCGGCGAACATGGTCGACGTCGCCGACAAGGCGATCACCGACCGCATCGCCGTCGCCGAGGGGCGCGTGGTGATGGAGCCATCCACACTGGCGCTGATCGAGAGCGGCAACGCCAAGAAGGGCGACGTGATCGGCACGGCCCGCCTCGCCGGCATCATGGCCGCCAAGCGCACGCATGAGCTGATTCCGCTGTGCCACGCGCTGCTGCTTTCCAAGGTCGCGGTGGAAATCGAACCGGACGCCGCGCTGCCCGGCCTGAGGGTCCGCGCCACGGTGCGCACCAGCGGCCAGACCGGCGTCGAGATGGAAGCGCTGACCGCCGTCTCCCTCGCCTGCCTCACCATCTACGACATGGCCAAGGCGGTCGATCGCGGCATGCGCATCGAGGCGATCCAACTGATCGAGAAAGCCGGCGGCCGTTCCGGTCACTGGCGCGCCGGCTGAGGACGGGAACATGCAGGCACTGATGCCCGTAGAAGAGGCGCTGCGCCGCCTGCTTTCCGCCGCCCGGCCGCTTGGCATCGAGAATGTCGCGCTCGACGCGGCCGACGGGCGCGTGCTCGCCGCCCCGGTCGTGGCACGGCGCACCACGCCGGGAGCCGACGTCTCGGCGATGGACGGCTATGCCGTACGGGCCGGCGACGCCAGCGCCATGGCGGCGCTTGAGCTGATCGGCGAATCCGCCGCCGGCCGCCCGTTCATAGGGCGGGTCGAGCCGGGCACGACGGTGCGCGTGTTCACCGGCGCGGTGATGCCCGAGGGCGCCGACGCCGTGGTGATCCAGGAAGACACCCAACGAGAGGGCGAGACGATTACCCTTACGCAGGCGGCAACGCCGGGACGGCACATTCGCCGCGCCGGCGGCGACTTCGCCACGGGTGACCTGCTGATCGCCGCCGGCCATCGGCTGCGCGCGCGGGATCTGGCGCTGGCCGCCTCCGCCGACATCGCCGAACTTGCCGTTTTCCGGCGCCCGCGCGTCGGCCTGCTCTCCACCGGCGACGAATTAGTGCGCCCCGGCACCGGCGCGGGTTCGCACAACGTCATCCTGTCCAACATCTACTCCCTCGGCGCACTGGCCCGGCGCGCGGGCGCCGAGGTGATGGATCTCGGCGTGCTGCCCGACAGCATGGAGGCGACGCAGCGCGGCGTGCACGACGCGCTTGCGGGAGGTCTTGACGTGCTGGTCACCACCGGCGGTGCCTCGGTCGGCGACCACGATCTGGTGGCCCCGGCGCTCACCTCGCAGGGCGTGGAACTCGCCGTGCACAAGATCGCGCTGCGGCCGGGCAAGCCGCTGATGTTCGGCCTCGCCCCGAAGCGGGACACGGCCGGCGGCGACACGCGCGCCGATGACACGCGCGCCCATGTGCTTGGGCTGCCGGGAAACCCGGTGTCCGCCCATGTGTGCGCGCTGGTGTTCCTCGTGCCCCTGCTGCGCGCGCTCCAAGGC
This sequence comes from Ancylobacter pratisalsi, assembly GCF_010669125.1. Lineage (NCBI taxonomy): Bacteria > Pseudomonadati > Pseudomonadota > Alphaproteobacteria > Hyphomicrobiales > Xanthobacteraceae > Ancylobacter > Ancylobacter pratisalsi. Next base: position 4,237,959 of record NZ_CP048630.1, on the reverse strand, counting down.
GAGACGGTGCCGACCCAGCCGGTTCTGAAGCCTGCCCGGCTCGGCGCGGATGTGAAGGCGAATGATCACCGCATGGACTTCATCCGCGCCACCCTCGCCGGCGACCATGAGGGCGTGCCCATCGTGCGCCCGCTTCCGGTTCAGGACAGCTCCATGCTGAGCGTGCTGGCCCGCGCCGATGTCCTGCTTGTCCGCCACCCGAATGCGCCGGCAGCGGCCGAAGGCGAGCCCTGCGTGTTTCTCGCCCTCGAGGATTGACCGCGACTGGCGCAGCCTGTGTGCTGGGCCGTGTTTCAACCAGTTCAAGCGGCCTCGTGGCCGGCGGGAAAGACTGCTGATGGACATCAATCTGCCCGAGATCGTCGCCGAGATGCAGGCCGCGTTTGACCGCTACGAGCGCGCCCTCGTGACCAATGACGTGGAAGCGCTCGACGCGCTGTTCTTCGATCATCCCACCACGACGCGCTATGGCGGGGGCGAAAATCTCTACGGCATCGAGGCCATTCGCGCCTTTCGCGCCACCCGTTCGCCGGTGGGGCTCGACCGCTCGCTCGAAGGGACGCAGATCACCACTTATGGCCGCGATTTCGGCGTCGCCTCGACGCTGTTCCGGCGCGAGGGCATGGTCGGAAAGGTCGGGCGGCAGATGCAGACCTGGATGCGCACGCCCGAGGGCTGGAAGGTGGTGGCGGCCCATGTCAGCGTGATCAACGAGCCGGTCCCCGCTTAAGGATCTTGTTCTCCTCTCATGCTAAAGATCGGGCGCTGCGGTGTTTTTTCGGCAGCGACTCGCCGCGTTGCGGGGTACATTATCGCCGATGTCCGTGGTCTCCGTCCCGCCTCCCGCCGAATCGACACCCGCCGCACAGGCGGGTAGGCCGCGCGTAACCCGCGCCGAGGGCCTGCGCATTCAGCTCGCCGACGAGATCACGCGCGGCCTGCTGCTTCCCGGAACGACGCTCGACGAGACCGCCCTCGCTACCCGCTTTGGTGTGTCACGCACGCCGGTACGCGAGGCCCTGCGCGAACTGGCGGCCTCCGGCCTGATCGATGCGCGCCCCCATCGCGGCGCGGTGGTCGCCCGCCCAAGCGTCGAGCGCCTGCAGAACATGTTCGATGTGATGGCGGAGCTGGAAGGGCTGTGCGCGGGGTTGTCCGCGCTGCAGATGACGCCGCCCGAACGGCGCCAGCTGGAGCAGCTGCATGCCGAGATGAGCGCGTTGATGCGGCAGGGCGACTTCAATGCCTATCGCGAGGCGAACGAGCAGTTTCACACCTCGATCTATGATGGCAGCCATAACGGCTATCTGATTGAAATCACGCTCGGAACGCGGCGGCGCCTGTCTCCCTTCCGCAGGGCGCAGTTCCGGGCGCTGGGCCGCCTAGCGCTGTCACACACCGAGCACGACCGCGTCGTGACGGCCATTCTGCGCGGCGACCGCGACAGCGCCAACGCCGCGATGCGCAGCCATATCGCGATCGTTCACGACGCGTATGAGCAATACGCACAAAACGTGTGATATCAGCAATTTAACGAGATTTTCGGACTCTCTTCCAGAACCTCAGCCGCCGACGGGCTGGCTTTCTGCGCGCCGTGCCTCCTCATCCGCGAGGAACGCGCGCCAGCCGCCGAAAGCGGTGATGTCGCGCGCGGTTGCCGCGGCGGCCGCCTCCATCAGAAAGCCCTTCACCTCGGTGCCGTCGTCTAGTTGCACGGTTCCCACCCCGAGCGGGGCAGGAATTCCGGCGACCAGACGGCCAAAGGCATCCGCCGGGAGCGCCCACACTTCGCAGTCGATCGCCGCGCCCGATCCCGGCCGCCCGCGCAGCAGGCCGGGCCGGCGCACACGCCCTTCCGGCAGCAGATGAAGCCGATAGTCGGCGCTGGTGCGCGCCGCGCGCAGGAACACGGCGCCCGCGGCAAGCAGATCACCATTGAGCGGCAGGCCGGACAGATGCGCGCCGAACAGGGCGAGTTCGAGATATCCCGGCGCCGCGCGCACGCTCGCCGCCGGGCGGGTGACCAATGGCGCGCCCGTCGCGCCCATGGTGAGACCGGTATCGGCGTGGAAGCGGGCGCCCAGCGCCGCCAGATGCGCGTCCCGCCCCGCAGGCGCCAGCAGGGTCACGCCGGCCGGGGCGCCGTCCGGCCGGATCTCGGCCGGCACCGAAAGGCCGCACATATCCAGCAGGTTCACGAAGTTGGTGTAGACGCCGAGGTTGCTGTTGCAGCGCACCGGCTGCGCCAGCATCTCCTCGACCGTGTAGACGGTGGGCATGGTCGGCACCGTCAACGCATCGAAGCGACCGAGAATCGCCCGCGCTTCCACCTTCAGCTCCGCCAGGCGGTACTGTCCCCGGAAGGCGTCGACGGCGCTCAGGCCGCGCCCTTGCTCGACGATGGAACGCACCACCGGGTGAAAGGAGGCCGGGCGCGATTCCAGGAAGGGGCCGACCGCAGCCAGACGCTCGGCGACCCACGGCCCCTCGTAAAGCAGCTTCGCGGTTTCGAAGAACGACGTCATGTCGATTTCCTCGACCCGGGCGCCAAGAGCCTGGAAACGGGCGACGGCGGCGGCAAAGGCCTTCTCGGCCAGCCGATCACCGAAGCTGACCAGATCCTCGCGGCGCGGCACCGCCAGAAGCGGCTTGGCAGGAAAGCCCCCAGGCTGGCCGACGGGAAGCGGGCGTGAGAACGGATCGGCGTCATCGGGACCCGCGGCGACGCGCAGCACCGCAAACGCATCTTCCACGGACAAGGCAAACACCGAGACACAGTCGAGCGTGCGGCAGGCCGGCACGACGCCATTGGTCGAGATCAGCCCCAGACTGGGCTTCAGCCCGACAATGTTGTTCAGCCCAGCCGGCACGCGGCCCGATCCCGCCGTATCGGTGCCGAGGGCGAAGGGCACCAGCCCCGCCGCCACCGAAACAGCGGAGCCCGAGCTCGAACCGCCGGGCACCAGATCCGGCCGCACCGCGTTGCGCGGCGTCCCATAGGGCGAGCGCGTGCCGTTCAGCCCCGTGGCGAACTGGTCGAGATTGGTCTTGCCGATGACGATGGCACCGGCCCGGCGCAACCGAACCACGACCGACGCGTCGCGCGTCGCGTCATAGGCAAAGTCCGGGCAGGCGCAGGTGGTGGGCAGGCCGGCGACGTCGATATTGTCCTTCACGGCGAAGGGAATGCCATAGAGCGGCAGGGTCGCCGGGTCCAAGCCCTCCAGCGCCTTGAGCGCAGCCGCAATCGCCTTGGGCGGGCTGATCGACGTGAAAATGGCAGGATCACCGTGTCGCTCGATGAGCTCGACGCAGCGCGCAATAGTGTCCGCCGGACGCGCAGCGCCCGAGCGATGCGCTGCGAGAAGGTCCGAAATCGTGCCGATCAATGTGTCACCCTTCCTGTTCCGCCCGATAATGCACAACACTTGCGCACAATGGAAGCCATTGCATACACGATCAACGAATTGCGGCTCGACTGCCGGCGCTTAGCGATCCAATTACCGATTGTGGAACACAAAAAGAACGGATAGTGTTTGTTCGTGATTTGTTTTCATTGCGCGGCACGGACGGAGTAGGATCGATGCTCACTCGCAAACAGCATGAGCTGCTTCGCTTCATCAATGATCGCCTCAAACAGGATGGGGTGCCTCCCTCGTTTGAGGAGATGAAGGACGCCCTGGATCTCAAATCCAAGTCCGGCATCCACCGGTTGATCACGGCCCTCGAGGAACGCGGCTTCATCCGCCGCCTGCCCAACCGGGCGCGGGCGCTGGAGGTCCTGCGGCTGCCGGAAGATTCCCAGCCCACACGCTCTTCGCGCAATTTCGCGCCAAATGTCATTGAGGGCAGCCTCGGCCGGTCGCGCGCGCCCGTCGACGACAGTGCCTCGCGTTCGGTGTCGATCCCGGTGATGGGCCGCATCGCGGCGGGAACGCCCATTTCGGCGATCCAGAGCCGCGATCAAACCATCTCCATGCCCCCGGAAATGATTGCCGGTGGCGAGCATTTCGCGCTCGAAGTGCGCGGCGATTCGATGATCGAGGCCGGGATTCTTGACGGTGATCTTGCCCTGATCCGCAAGAGCGACACCGCCAATAGCGGCGACATTATCGTGGCGCTGATCGACGACGAGGAAGCAACCTTGAAGCGGCTGCGCCGTAAGGGCGCCTCCGTCGCGCTGGAAGCGGCGAACCCCGCATATGAAACACGCATTTTCGGCCCCGACCGGGTCCGCATCCAGGGGCGTCTTGTCGGGCTTTTCCGGCGCTACTGACATGACCACGCCGCGCGGATGCGCCGAATGCTGGAGGGACCGGCTGGCGCGGCATCCCGTGGAGGGACGACGGGAGACGGCGTGATCCGGCAAGGCGCGGCGTAATTTCAGTGGTGGCGGGGCGTCTGTTTGGTTCCCTGGGTTCACGCGGGTATTCAGGGTTCAGTTTTCCGAGGCGTTCACGGCATCGTCTGGCCCGTCGGCCCCAGGGTCGACATCGGGCGTGGAAGCGTTATCGGGATCCGCCTCCCGAACCGCCGCCGCGCCCCGTGCCCTTGGGATCGATGGACGGTTGATCGTAGAATCGGTCGCGGGAACCGATGCGGACCGGCGAAGGATATCGGCCGCGGCGGGTGCAGGTGGCTGCCAGGGCCGTGGCGCCCCGGCCGGTCGCGCCATTATCAATTCCCATTCTTTCGTATCCAGATACTGAGCCGCCAGCCCCCCGTGCTGGCGGTACGCGTCGACATAAAGAACCGTCGCCGCGCAATCCTCCGGGGGCTCGTAGGGCGTCACGACCAGATCGGCCCGCCGACAGTCCTCGAACAGGGACGCCCGGTCCCGCGAATAGGCCACACGCGCCGCGTTCGGACCGGGCAGCGTGCAGCCGAGGGAATCGCACGCCGCCACGGCCGTCAGCCGCTCCGATGCCTCCGTGCCCCGCGCCCCTTCCGCACTGAGCCACTGGCCGACCTCGAACCGTTCGGCAAGGCGTGCCGTGCGGGTGCCCATCAGCGCAAGGTTCCCGTCGGGTCCGCGAACCGCCACCGTGCGGGCCCGCGAATCGACGTAGAGGTCTGGGCGCGGTGCGGTGAGCGTGATCCACGCCGCGCACCCCGCCAACAGCGGCGCCACGAGCGCGAGGCGCGTGCGCAGCAGGCAAAGAGCCGCCAGGGCGAGGCTCATCAACACCAGGCTCGCGATCGGCATGGCTGCTAGGCCGCGATCCGCGCCCGGCAGAGCCGACACCGCGGCCGCAATGGCAATCATCCGATCGATGCCCCAGCCCATCACCCGCCAGGCCGGGCCATCCCAGCCAAACGGCATCAGAAGAGACCCCGCCAGCCCCGCCGGCATCACGATGGTCGAGACCACCGGCATCGCGGCCAGATTGGCGAGGAGGCTCAGGGGCGCAAGGCGCTGGAAATGAAAGGCGGCGAAGGGCGCGGTCGCCAGCCCGGCCACCAGTGAAGTGAGCGCCAGCGCTGCTATGTAACGCGCCGGCCAGAGCGACCAGCGCCGCGCGCGCGGCCCCCCGGACGACGGCACCAGCAAATGCCCGAACCGCTCATAGGCGGCCACCAAGGCCAGCGTGGCGGCGAAGGACATCTGCGCGCCCGGATCGAGGATCGCCCATGGCATCAGCGCCATGACACAAAGAGCCGCGATCGCCAGGGTGCGCAGGGTAAGAGCGGGCCGGCCGACGATAACCCCGAGCAGCACCAGCAGGGTCATCACATAGGAACGCTGGGTCGGCACCTCGGCTCCGGACAGCAGCAGATAATAGGTCGCGGCAAGCAGCGCGGGCAGCGCCGCCCAGCTCTTGATCGGGTAGCGCAAGGCGAGAGCGGGCGAGAGCGCCAGCAACGCCCGGGCCAGGAAAAACACCGTCATCGCCACCAGCGCCATGTGCAGCCCCGAGATCGACAGCACATGCGACAGGCCGGAGATGCGCATGCTCTCCTCGATGCTCTCCGGCACGCCGTCGCGCAGGCCCGTCACCAGCGCGACCGCGATGCCCCCCGCCCCGCCCGACAGCGTTGCGAGGATTCGGGCGGCGATGGCCTCCCTGCTGCGCTCCAGCCACGCGGCGAAGGCGAGGCCCGGCGGCGGTTCGGGTCCGGGCACGATCTGCACCTTTCCCAGCGCGTAGCCCGTGGCGCCGATGCCATCGAACCAGATGGCGCGCCCGAAATCGAACCCGCCCGGATAGGCCGGGCCCGGCGGCGGTGCGAGATTGGCTCGCAGCCGGACATGGGCGCCAACCGGCGGTGGCTCGGAGGACGCCAGTGTCACCCGCACGCGCTGCGGCGGGGCATCGAGCTTGCGGCCCAGCCCGGTTACTTTCAGGGTGATGCGGCTGCCACGGGGGCGGCGCTCCTCGGCCTCCACGAACCCGGCCACCTCCACCGCCTGGAGCGGCTTCGCCAGCACGGGATGCGCGATGCGCTGCACCTGAAGGCTGGCAAGCGCGAAGCCGGCACTGATCGCCGCCAGCAGCACGAAAAAATGGAAGGCGAAAGGCCGCTCGCGGGCGAGGATGGCAAGCGCGCCGAACACCAGCGTCGGCACCAGACCGCCATAGACCAGTGGTTCGTGACCGGCGCCGAAATAAAGTGCGGCACCAGCGGCGAAGGCAATCGGCAGGAATAGAAATCCGCGACGGTCTTCCAGTTCGCGCACGGCGCAGGCCCGCAGTCCGCGCGAAAGGGCGCTCCATCCCGCCGCGAACCCGCCTGTGGCAAGGGTCGGAAATCGCGGAGCGAGCGCAATGGCGACGGCGCGCGCGCGGCCCTGACGCGCCCGTTCACCCCGCCGATCGCCCCCGTCGCCCTCGCCTGCCGCGTCCACGCCCCGCTCCGGCCGCCCGCACCGCGCGCAAACGTGTGCTGCGGCGGCTTTTCCCCTGTCGCGGACCTATGGTACACGCACCGTCCGCGCCCGCCATGCCAACCCGTCCATCGCCGACACCCGTCGTCGATCACCGCCGCGCGAGACGAGAGAAATGTCCGAGAAAATCGTCACCCGCTTCGCCCCCTCGCCCACCGGCTTCCTGCATATTGGCGGCGCGCGCACCGCGCTGTTCAACTGGCTCTATGCCCGGGCCAAGGGCGGCAAGATGCTGCTGCGCATCGAGGACACCGATCGGCAGCGCTCCACGCCCGAAGCCATCGAAGCGATTATCGACGGCCTGAAATGGCTCGGGATCGACTGGTCGGGTGAGGTCATCTACCAGTTCGCCCGCGCCGCCCGCCATCGCGAGGCTGTGGAGCAGATGCTGGCAGCGGGGCATGCCTACCCTTGCTACGCGACCGCCGCCGAGCTTGAGGAGATGCGCGAGACCGCCCGCCGCGAGGGCCGCGCGCCGCGCTATGACGGGCGCTGGCGCGACCGCGACCCATCCGAGGCACCGGCCGGTGCCAAGCCGGCGATCCGGCTCAGGGCCCCGAACGAGGGCGAGACCGTGATCGAGGACCTGGTTCAGGGGCGCGTCGTGTTCCAGAACAAGGAACTCGACGATCTGGTCCTGCTGCGCTCGGACGGCAACCCCACCTATATGCTCTCGGTCGTGGTCGACGACCACGACATGGGCGTGACCAACATCATCCGCGGCGACGACCACCTGACCAATGCCGCGCGCCAGACGCAGATCTACCGCGCGCTGGGATGGGATGTGCCGACCATGGCCCATATCCCGCTCATCCACGGGCCGGACGGGGCCAAGCTCTCCAAGCGCCACGGCGCGCTCGGCGTCGACGCCTATCGCGCCATGGGCTACCTGCCGGCCGCCCTGCGCAACTATCTGGTCCGCCTTGGCTGGAGCCATGGCGATCAGGAGATCTTCTCCACCGAGGAAATGAGCCAGCTGTTCGACCTCGACAAGGTCGGCCGTTCGGCGGCGCGGTTCGACTTCGCCAAGCTGGAGAGCATCAACGGCCTCTATATGCGCTCCACGCCGGACGCCGAGCTGATGGACGCGATCGACCAGTTGCTGCCCAACCTGCCGAACGGCGCCGAGATCGCCGGTGCGCTCGATTCCACCCGGCGCGCGCAGATGCTGGCGGCCATGCCGGGCCTGAAGGAGCGCGCCAAGACGCTGGTCGAGCTCATCGACAGCGCCGCCTATATCTGGAAGTCGCGCCCGTTCCAGCTGGAGGACAAGGCCGCGGCCCTGCTCACCGATGACGCCCGGCGCCTGCTCGCCGACGCCTCTGCCGGACTTGCGGCCGTCGACGAGTGGACCGCCGCCGGCACCGAGGCGGCTGTGCGCAAGGTGGCCGAGGCGCGCGGCGTGAAGCTGGGCGCCATCGCACAGCCCCTGCGCGCCGCCATGACCGGACGAACCACCTCGCCCGGAATCTTCGATGTGCTGGAAGTGCTCGGCAAGGACGAGTCGCTGGCACGAATCAGCGACCAGACAGGCGTGATCGCCGACGCCTGAGCGTGGCGCCCCTCCTGCAGGTGCGAATGGTGCAAAGCGGCGGCACAGATGGTGTCGCCGCACCACAGCCCGCGATTTACGCTGCGCTTGCGAGCACGATCCGAAACCGTTACGACTTCCCTTGCCAAGTTGCGATGAAGCACGCCCCCCTCGCTTCCACCGCTTCAGGCCGAGAGGTCCGGCGCGGCACCCGCAAGACGCGCACCGTCATCGGTTCCAGATTTTCAGGGAGATCCCGCATGGACGCCATCAACGGCACTTCGGCGAATGCCGCGACTCTGACCGTAGGTGATAAGAGCTGGGATCTGCCCATCCTCAAGGGGACGGTCGGTCCCGATGTCGTCGACATCGGCAAGCTCTATGGCCAGACCGGCATGTTCACCTACGATCCCGGCTTCACCTCGACCGCGAGCTGTGAAAGCCAGATCACCTATATCGACGGCGACGCCGGCGTCCTGCTCTATCGCGGCTATCCCATCGAACAGCTCGCCGAAAACGGCGACTTTCTCGAAACCTGCTATCTCCTGCTTTACGGCGAGCTGCCGACTGCCGCGCAGAAGGCCGATTTCGACTACCGCGTCACGCGCCACACCATGGTGCACGAGCAGATGAGCCGGTTCTTCCACGGCTTCCGTCGCGACGCGCACCCGATGGCGGTGCTGGTGGCTTCGGTGGGCGCTCTTTCGGCATTCTATCACGACAGCACGGACATCTCGGACCCGCAGCAGCGGATGATCGCCTCGGTACGGATGATCGCCAAGCTCCCGACGCTGGCGGCCATGGCCTACAAATACAATGTCGGCCAGCCCTTCGTGTACCCGCAGAACGACCTCGACTACGCCTCGAACTTCCTGCGCATGTGCTTCTCGGTTCCCTGCGAGGAGTACAAGGTCAATCCGGTGCTCTCGCGCGCCATCGACCGCATCTTCATTCTGCACGCCGATCACGAACAGAACGCCTCGACCTCGACGGTGCGCCTTGCCGGCTCGTCCGGCGCAAACCCCTTCGCCTGCATCGCCGCCGGCATTGCGTGCCTGTGGGGGCCGGCCCATGGCGGCGCCAACGAGGCCGCGCTGAAGATGCTCGGCGAGATCGGCTCGGTCGACCGGATTCCCGAATTCATCAACCGCGCCAAGGACAAGAACGATCCCTTCCGCCTGATGGGCTTCGGACACCGCGTCTACAAGAACTATGATCCGCGCGCCAAGATCATGCAGAAGACCTGCCACGAAGTGCTCGGCGAGCTCGGCATCAAGGACGACCCGCTGCTCGATATCGCGGTCGAGCTGGAGCGTATCGCGCTGCAGGACGAGTATTTCGTCGACCGCAAGCTCTATCCGAACATCGACTTCTATTCGGGCATCACGCTGCGCGCGCTCGGCTTCCCGACCTCCATGTTCACCGTGCTGTTCGCCCTCGCCCGCACCGTGGGCTGGATCGGCCAGTGGAAGGAAATGATCGAGGATCCGGGCCAGCGCATCGGCCGCCCTCGCCAGCTCTATACCGGCGCCACCTCGCGCGACTACGTGCCGATCGCCCGCCGCAAGTGAGCCGAGGCCGGCGCGCCACGCCGCAAAGGCGACCACGCGCCGGCAACCGCCGCTGAGTGATATGAAAGCCCTGCCCTCCCGACGGACGGCAGGGCTTTTCAATTCTGGGTAGAGGCCAGTGTTTCCAGCACGGCACGCGCCGCGCGCCGGCTTGGCGGGTCACCGCCCAGCCCCATGATCGCGTCAAGCCGCGCGAGGGCCGCGAGCTGGGTTTCGCGCTCCGGCCCACCTTCCGCCAGCCGCGTGAGCGCAGCCGCCATCACCGGCGGATCGATGTGCCATTGCAGGAATTCGGGCACGACATTCTCGCCGAGGATGAGATTCGGCAGGATCGCGGTCGTGACTTTGAGAATATATGGCGCGATCCAGCCCTCCAGCCGCGGCACGCGGTACGCCGCGACGGTGGGAATGCCGGAAAGCGCCAGCTCCAGCGTGACCGTGCCGGACGCGGCCAACGCGACGCGGGCGGTGCGGAACGCCGCGCGCTTTTCCTCCTCGTCGGTGATGACACGCGGCGCGAGCGACCAGTTCTCGATCATTTCCTCGACCTGGGCGAGCCGGCGCGGCAGGGTCGGGAGCACGAATTCCGCCGTCGGCAAGGTGCGATGCACCAGCGCCAGGACCTCGCCGAAGGTCTTGCCCAGCCGGGCCAGTTCCGCCCGCCGGCTGCCCGGCAGCACAAGAACCAGCGGCGGCCCGGCCCGCCGGCGCTCGGCTTCGTCGCCTTGCGGGCGAAGCCTGTCCAACTCGCCAAGCAGGGGGTGGCCGACATAGGTGGTGGGCGGCCCGCCAAGATCGTGCATTACCTTTGGCTCGAACGGCAGAAGAGCCAGCACCTGATCAACATGAGGCGCCATCGCCCGCGCCCGGCCGGAACGCCAGACCCACACGGTGGGTGCGACATATTTGACGATCGGCAGATCCGGCAGGCGGGCGCGTACCTTGCGTGCGACGCGATGGGTGAAATCCGGTGCGTCGATCAGGACCAGGATGTCGGGCGGGCGCGCGACGATCGCTTCCACCACCTCACTCATACGGCGCAGGATCCGCGGCAGACCGCCAATGACCTGCGCGAATCCCATGGCGGTGATGTCCTCCATCGGGAACAGCGGCAAAAGCCCCTCGCCCTGCATCCGCGCGCCGCCGACGCCGCGAAAACGGGCCTCAGGCCTCAGGGCCTTCAGCTCCGCCATCAGGCCACCACCGAGGGTATCACCGGATTCCTCGCCGGCGATGAGGAAGACATCGAGCGAGGAAGCGGATATACAGTCCCCGCTCACCGCCCACTCTCCACGCCAGCGGAGGGGTCGACGCCATAGACGAACACGCCCGCCGCGTCGGCGGCCCGGATCAACGCTTCGGACTCAGCTGCTATGACGCCGCCCGCCTCCAGGGCGATACCCGCGAGCCCGGCGCGCGCGACGCCCTCGACGGTGCGAACACCGAGCGAAGGCAGATCAAGGCGGCGATCCTGCCCGACCTTTGGCCTCTTGATCAGCACGCCGCAGCGCGCAGGCATCTTGATCCGGCCATTCGCACGAAGCTCTGCAATACGAGCGAGCATCAGGTCGGTGCCTTCCGCCGCCTCCATCGCCACGACATGCTTGTTCATGACCACAAGGCCCTGACCGATATCCAGTGGACCGGTGACATCCAGCACCCGGCAGCCAAGTGCGATGTCTTCCAGCTCCTCCACACTTGGCCCGATTCGTCCCAGCTGGCCGGCGGGCAGCAGGATCTCCGGCGCCACGTCATGGGCGCCCACAAGCCGGAATCCCGCTTCCTCGAAAAAACGCGCCAGACTCGTGAGCAGATGGTCGTCGCCCCCGCGCAGCATGCGGAACGCGGCCGGCAACAGCCAGAACGTCGTCCAGTCCAGACGAATATCGCGCACGCGGGGACGCAGCACATTGCCGATCATCACCACCTCGCGGCAGCCCCGACGGCGCATCTCGGCCGTGAGATGCCCAAACCGGCCGATGTGGATCCACACATGCGGCCAGGCCTCGACCTCCGGCCCGGCAAAGCCGCGAATCGGAAACAGCACCACCTCGCGCCCCGCCCGGCGCGCGGATTCCGCCACAGCCAGCGGAAAGGCGCCGCCGCCGCAGATGATGGCGAGGGGTGCGCCGGAGGCCACGGCCTCAGGCGGCTTCGGGCTCAACCGCATTATCCGCATCGGGCGGCACGGTGAGGCGTCGCTTGCCCGCCGTGCGGACAAAATCGACGATCAGCATCACATTGGGGTCTTCGGGGAAGAGCCCGGCCACACGCTCGGCCCGCTCGCTCAGTGCCCCCGAGCCATAGAACAGCTCGCGATAGGCGACACGCAGGTCGCGGATCTGCTGACGCGTCGCGCCGCGCCGCTGCAGTCCGCGATAGTTGAGCGCGCGCAGACCCCGATGCCCTTCCATCAACAGGCCGAAGGGAATGACGTCGAAATGCACGCCGCACATGCCGCCAATCATGCAGTTGTCGCCAATGCGCACGAACTGGTGGACGGCGGCGAGCCCTCCGAAGAACACGTTGTCGCCCACAGTGACATGGCCACCCAGCGTGGCATTGTTGGCGAACACCGCCTTCTCGCCGATAATGCAGTCGTGGGCGATATGGCAGCCCACCATGAACAGGCCGCCATCACCGACGCGCGTCTCCATGTGCCCGCCGGCCGTGCCGGTGTTCATCGTCACATGCTCGCGGATGATGCAATCACGCCCGATCACCAGTCGGCTCGGCTCGCCCTTGTAGTGAAACGACTGCGGCGGAAACCCGAGCGAGGCGAAGGGATAGACCGAGCTTCCGGCACCGATCGTGGTGTGGCCGGCCACGGCGACATGGGAGATGAGCTTGACGCCCTCCTCCAGCACCACATTCGGCCCGATGGTGCAGAACGGTCCGACCTCGACCCCGTCGGCAAGCTGGGCGCCATCCTCGACGCGCGCGGTGGGATCGACCTTCGCGGAACTGCTCATTATGTTGCGTGCCTATCTCTGAGCTTCTTTGGCGATCATGGCGCCCACCTCGGCCTCGGCGACGAGCTGGCCGTCCACCTTCGCCTCTCCTCGGAACCACCACATGTTCCGCCGCTTCGTCATCTGGGTCATGTGATATTCCAGAACGTCGCCGGGCACGACGGGCTTGCGGAACTTCGCCTTGTCGACGGTCATGAAATAGACCAGCGAGGGCCGTCCGTCGCTCGCGCTGTTCAGCAGGCAGATCGTGCCCGCTGTCTGCGCCATGCCTTCGAGAATGAGCACGCCCGGCATCACCGGATTGTCCGGGAAGTGCCCCTGGAAGTGCGGCTCGTTGGCGGAAACGTTCTTGATACCGATCGCGCGCTGCTCACCCTCGATGCCGACGATCTTGTCTACCATCAGAAAGGGATAGCGATGCGGCAACGCCGCAAGGATTCGCAGAATATCGGCTGAACCGAGATTGATGTCGGCCTGAAGGTTCATTCCCTCTCCCGTGCCTCCTCGCGTCCGCCCCTTGGCATCTCGCCGCGCCCGAGGCGCTGCAGAGCCATGACCTCGCGAAACCATTCGCGCATTGGCCGGGCGGGCGAACCACCCCATTCAACGCCCGGTGGGACGTCATCCTTCACATTGCTGGTCGCGGCAATGCGCGCACCGTCGCCGATGCGGACATGGCCAATGACGCCGACCTGGCCTCCCAACACGACGAAATCGCCCAGCGTCGCACTGCCCGCGATTCCCGTCTGGGACACGACAATGCAGTGCCGGCCAATGACCACGTTGTGCGCGATCTGAACCAGATTGTCGATCTTGCTGCCTTCGCCAATAACCGTGTCGCGCAGGCCTCCACGGTCGATCGCAGTGCCGGCACCGATCTCGACGTCGTCCTGGAGAATCACGCGGCGGATCTGCGGGACCTTGGCGTGCCCCTTTGCGCTGCCGAGATAGCCGAAGCCGTCCTGCCCGATGCGCGCGCCCGGATGTATGATGACGCGATCGCCCACCAGCGCGTGCAGCAGGCTGGCGCCCGCGCCGATGGAGCAATTGCGCCCGATGCGCACGCCCGGGCCCACAACGGCGCCAGCCCCGATCACAGTACCCGAACCGATCTCCGCCTCCGGACCGACGACCGCGCCGGGATCCACCGTGACGTCCGTCTCCAGCCGGGCGAGCGGATGAACCATGGCCCCCGCGGTGACGCCCGGCTGACCGAACACCGAACCCGGGCGCAAGGCGCCCGCATAGAGATGGTGCGCTAGCGTGACGAAGCCGGCATAGGGCTTGGGCACGATGATGGCGACGGTACCCGTTGGCACGAAGCTGGCGAAACGCGCGGACACAAGGCAGGCGCCGGCGCGGCAGCGCTGGAGTTCCGGCACGTGGCGGGTGCCATCCATAAAGGCGAGATCGGCGGGCCCGGCCTCTTCCAGCGTCGCCAGGCCAGCAATGCGGCGCTCGCTATCGCTGCCCTCGGCCAGCGTACCGCCGACGAGCGCGGCGATGTCGCGGACAGACAGCGGCGTCGGCGCCGTATGAAAGACCGGATCGTTCATGCCTGAAGGGTCGCTGACCTGTTGCTCAAACGAACCGGCGGCCCGGATGGTCCGGACCGCCGCGCGTTGCCGTACTGGCTCAGTCTATATCAGAAGCGCGTGCCGCCGCTGAAGCGGAAAGCCTGCGTCTGGTCGTAGTCTTCCTTGGTCAGCGCCCAGGCGTAGTCGAAGCGCAGCGGACCGAAAGGCGACTTCCAGATCAGGCTGACACCGACCGAGGACCGCACCAGATCGCTGTCGGCCACGCAGACATTGTTCATGCCCTTCGTGGTCGAGCCCTGGATCGCGCTACAGTCGGTCAGGTTGTCCTGCCAGTCCGGGATATTCTGGAACGTGGTGTTGCCCTGGTAATCCCACAGCGAGCCGGCATCCGCGAACACCGCCATCTTCAGCCCCAGCTCCTTCGGCAGGAAGGAGAGCGGGAACTGCAGTTCCGCCGTCGTACCCCAGTAGAGCGTACCACCCAGCGCATCGGGATCCGAACCATCGACGCCGGACGCAAGGTCGCGCGGGCCAATGCCGTTCGGCTCGAAGCCGCGCACGATGTCCGGCCCCTTGAAGAAGTTGTCCAGGATGCGCAGATCCTCGCCGCCCCAGGAGGCAACGTTACCCGCCTGGCCACGCAGCATCAGCACGAAGTCGCCATAGACCGGCAGGTACCAGCGCGAGTCGAAGGTCGACTTGATGTAGTTCACGTCGCCGCCGAGGCCGGCGAAATCCTGCTTCAGTTCGAGCAGGTAACCGCTCGTCGGCTCAAGATTGTTGTCGAGCATGTTGTAGCTCAACGTATAGCCGACCAGTGAGGTGAGCGCCGGATCGTTGTTCACCTCGAGCAGCGCCCAGGAGATGTTGTTGTAGTACTCGTCCTCTTCCGTGATCGAGATTTCCTTGGTCGACAGCGTGTAGCGCAGGCCCAGTGTCAACTCATCGGTCAGCGGCAGCGAGACGCGCAGCGTGCCACCCGCGGTCGAGGTCTCATACGGGCTGTACGAGGTGGCCGTGGTGTTCTTCCAGAACAGGTCGAAACCGGCCGCGACGCGGTAGTCCAGGAAATAGGGCTCCGTGAAGCTGAAGTCCGCACCCTCGATATTCTCGCCGAGCTGGCCCGCCAGACGCACATACTGGCCACGGCCGAGGAAGTTCTTCTCCGAGATCGACACTTCGCCGATGAAGCCGTCCGTCGTGGAGTAACCACCCGAGACCGAGAACTCGCCCGTGGGCTGATCCTCAACCTGCACGACCAGGATCACACGGTCGGGCGCGGTGCCCGGCTCGTTGGTGATCTTCACGTCCTTGAAGTAGCCAAGGTTGCGCAGCCGACGCTCGGCGCGATCGATCAGCACACGGTTATAGGCGTCGCCCTCGGCAAGGTCGAACTCGCGCCGGATAACCCAGTCGCGGGTGCGGGTGTTGCCGCGGATCTCGATGCGCTCGATGTAGACGCGCGGCCCCTCTTCGACCGCGAAGACGAGATTGACCTTGCGGGTCTGAACATCGCGGTCGCCGCGGGGACGGACCTGGGCGAAGGCGTAGCCGCTCTTCGACACCTCGATGGTCGCGTTCTCGACCGACTTCTCGACCAGTTCGGCATTGTAGACCTGACCGGGGCTGACGCGCAGGGCCGAGCGGATACGGTTCGCGTCGACATCCTTGATGCCGGAGACGACATCGACCGTGCCCACGCGGTACTGCGGGCCCTCGTCGAGAACGTAGGTCAGGATGAAGCCGTCCTTGGCGCGATCGAGGTCGGCGGTCACCGACACGATGCGGAAATCGGCATAGCCGTTGCGCAGATAGAACCGGCGCAGCAATTCCTGGTCGTTGTTGATACGGTCGACGTCATAGACGTCGGTGTTCTTGATCCACGACAGCCAGTTGCTCTCGGTCGTGGTAATCTCGTCTTCCAGCTTGTAGGCGGAATACGCCTTGTTGCCGACGAAACGGATCGCCGCGACGCCAAGCTTGTCGCCCTCGGTGATCTCGAAGACGAGGTCCACGCGACCCTGGCCGCGATCGATGGTCTTGGGAACCACGCGCACGTCATAGCGGCCCGAGCGGCGATACAGCTCGATGATGCGCTGGGTGTCGGCCTGAACCGTGGTCTTCGAGAAGGGAGAGCGCGCCTTCGACTGAACTTCGCTGGCGAGCTGGTCGTCCTTGATCTTGCGGTTGCCTTCAAAGGCAACGCGATTGATCACCTCGTTCTCCTGCACGGAGACCACGAGACGACCGCCACGATGCGTGATCGTGACATCGGAAAACAGGCCGGTCGCATAGAGCGACTTGAGGGCTTCGTCGATCTTCGCCGGGGTCAGCGACTGACCGGGCTGAGTCGCGAAATAGGAGCGGATCGTATCCGCGTCCACGCGACGATTGCCTTCGACAATGATCGAACTCGAACTCTGAGCGATTGCGGCGACGGGCGCCACGACACTTCCGGCAACACCGGCAACAGCCATCAGTGCAACCACACCGGCGACCGACGCCATCTTACTCACAAACCGGACACATGCAGCCATCTGGTGCGCAACCTTACCGTTGTTCTCACATCGTGGCCGCAAGCGCGCGCAGGCCGCCACAATTCTTCACCTTGCGTCCCGCTTGTACAGGCTTTTAGGGGGCCTGCAAACCAAGCCAGACTTTTACAGACACCTACAGACACCTTTTCCAAACGGCGTGGCGCGGGCGCCACGCCGTTTTAAGAACGGCTCAAGATTTTGATATATTGAGGATATCGTTCCAGGTCGCAAAAAGCATCAACATCAACACCAGCGCCAGCCCGATGCGGAACCCGACCTCCTGCGCGCGGTCGCTGAGCGGCCGTCCGCGCAACGCTTCGATGGCGTAGAAGAGCAGATGCCCACCGTCGAGCAAGGGTACCGGGAAGAGGTTAAGAAGACCGATCGACACAGAAAGCACCGCGGCAAGCTGAAGCAGCGCGGCAATGCCGAATGTCGCGACCTGCCCCGAAACCTGGGCGATTCGGATCGGCCCACCCAGCTGGTCGGCAGATTCGCGCCCCGTCACCACGCCTCCAAGATAGCTGAAGGTGCGATCCACGATGAACCAGACCTCGTGAGTCGCCATGCTCACGGCCTTCACCGGGCCGTAGGTCTCGGTCTTCACCGCGCCGCCGGTGGCGCGCGAGATGCCAAGCACGCCCAGACGGTGGACATTGCCGAAGCTGTCGGTGATCTCACGCCGATCCGGCGTCGCGGTCAGGTTCACATGCTCGCCCCCGCGATCGACCACGATTCGCAGGGGCTGTTCGGCGCTGGCGCTGACGATGCGCTGCATGTCGCCGAAGGTCTCGATCGGCGTGCCGTCGATCGACAGGATGATGTCCTGCGGCTGGAAGCCGGCCCGTTCCGCCGCACTCCCCTCCTGCACCGTGTCGACCTGCGGGGTCATCACCGGACGACCGACGGTCATGAACAGCACGGAGAAGATGACGATGGCGAGAATGAAATTCGCGATCGGCCCGGCCGCGACGATAGCGGCGCGCGCACCGACCGACTTGTGGAAGAAGCTGACGCGGCGATCCGCCTCGCTCATCTGCTCCAGATTCGCGCGGTCCGGGGTGCTGGCCGCGTTGTCGTCGCCGAGGAACTTGACGTAGCCCCCCAGCGGAATCGCGGAGACCTTCCAGCGCGTGCCGTGCCTGTCATTGAAGCCGAAGAGTTCCGGCCCGAAGCCGAGAGAAAACGCCACCACTTTCACGCCCGCGCGGCGCGCCACCCAGAAGTGTCCCAGTTCGTGGAAAAACACCACGATGGTGAGCACGAACAGAAACGGAATGACGTAGCCGAGAAGCCAGCTCGCAGTACCGCCCATCGAGGCGAGAATTTCCATAGTGAGGTTCCCAAAGTCGGCGCCGAATGATCCGCGCTAAACCCTTAGGGGTGGTTTAAGGCGAACTTGGGCAAAAGTCCTGAGCAATTGACCGGGAGTGCCGGCCCGATTGCCGCATCACCAGAGCAGCAGCCCCTGCGCCGGCGCGGCGGGATTGCGCAGCATGCCAATAAGCAGCGCCAGCGCCGCCGCCGCGATAAGTCCGTCCAGGCGGTCCATCAGCCCGCCATGGCCGGGAATGAGCGCGCTAGAATCCTTCACGCCGAAGCGACGCTTCATGGAAGATTCGAACAGATCACCTCCCTGGCTCGCAATGCTGGCGATGCACGCGACGGGCGCGGCGAGGAGAGCGCTGTCGATGCCGAACAGAAACACGACCAGCATTCCCGCACAGGTGCCGAACGCCGTGCCCCCGATCGCCCCGGACCATGTCTTGTTGGGGCTGACCCGCGGCCAGAGCTTCGGGCCGCCGAGAAGCCGGCCGCAGAAATAGGCCGCGATATCGGTGCTCCACACCACGGCCAGCAGCCAGACCAGGCTCGCGAGCCCGAGAGTGGCATCGTCTCTCAATATTTCCACGGGAAGCGCCATCGCCGCGGCATAGAGCACGCCGAAGGGCGACCAGAGCCGCTGCTGCCGGTGGCCCCGCCCCATGAGCGCGCACGCGATCATGGTGACCATCACGATCGCCAGAGCTGTCGCGGGGGGGCGGACATGGAGAATCAGCAGCGCGGCGACCAGCCCCAGCCCGCCAGCTCCGACCAGCGCCCACTTCGGACGCACGCCGACCATGCTGACCCATTCCCAGAGCACAAGGATCGCCGCGACGCCGACCAGGATCTCGAACGGCCATTCCCCCAGTATCGCGGCGACGATGACAACCGGACCCAGCACAAGGGCGGACATTAGACGCGGCAGAAAATCGGCACCCAGACGTACCGACATCAAAGCTCCGTCTGGCAGATGCCACCAAAACGGCGGTCGCGCCTCGCATACTCACTCAGCGCCTGTTCCAGGCTGCTGCGATCGAAATCCGGCCAAAGCACCGGCAGGAAGACCAGCTCAGCATAGGCGGCCTGCCACAGCAGGAAATTCGACAGGCGCTGCTCGCCGCTGGTGCGGATCATGAGGTCGAGCGGGGGGAGATCTGCCGTATCCAGCGCACCGGCGACGTGCTCTTCGGAAATCGCGTCAGCGTCCAGCCGTCCCGCCGCGACTTCCGCAGCAAGCTTGCGCGTGGCGCGGAGCATTTCGTTGCGCGCGCCGTAATTGAACGCCACCGTCAGCTTGAGGCCGGAATTGTCCCGGGTCAGCCCTTCGGCTTCTTCGAGCAGGGACTGCATCTCGACATCCGAGGGATGCCGCTCGCCGATGACGCGCACACGTATATTGTGCTCGTGCAGCTTCTTGAGATCGGAGCGGATGAAGCGCTTCATCAGCGACATCAGCTCACTGATCTCGGCGGCAGGCCGGGTCCAGTTCTCGCTCGAGAAGCTGTAGATCGTGACCGCCTCGATTCCGAGCTCTCGCGCCGCCGCAACCGTGCGACGCACGGCCTCGACGCCCCGGCGGTGGCCCTCGACGCGCGGAAGCCCATGGGCTTTGGCCCATCGGCCATTCCCATCCATGATGATGGCGACATGGCGGGGGCCCGCATTTCCCGCCGTCGTCACTGTCTCGGACTCTGTCGAGGCGCCCCTTCGCACCCCTAGCTTCATAATATTCACAGAGGCCCCCCTCTAGGAGCTTGGAGCACCTAGACGGCCAGGATTTCCTTTTCCTTGGCCGCCAGCACCTGGTCGACCTCAGCAATGGACTGGTCCGTCGCTTTCTGGACCTGATCAGCCATGCGGTCGAGGTCGTCGGAGCTCATCTCGCCGTCTTTTTCCGCCTTCTTCAGCGTGTCCAGCCCGTCGCGTCGAACATGGCGAACCGAAACACGCGCAGCCTCGGCATATTTGTGGGCGACCTTCACCAGTTCCTGGCGACGGTCCTGCGTGAGTTCAGGGATCCGGACCCGAAGCACCTGCCCCTCGGTCTGCGGATTGAGGCCAAGGTTGGAATCACGGATCGCCTTCTCAACCGCCGACACCATACCGCGATCCCACACCTGCACCGAAAGCAGGCGAGGTTCGGGCACGTTGACCGAAGCGACCTGATTCAGCGGCATGTGGCTGCCATAAGCGTTGACCTGGATCGGCTCAAGCAGGCTCGCGGAAGCACGCCCGGTGCGCAAGCCCGAAAGCTCCTGTTTCAGCACGCCGATGGCGCCCTGCATGCGGCGTTTGATGTCAGCGATATCGATCGGCTCAGAGCTCATGGCAAACCTCGTCTCATAATGCTTCCGGCGCGGCAAGCGCGTCGGTCATTCGGGCCGGGCCCGTGTCGGGTTGCGGTTATATCGAATGTCTTACCGCCTGAGGCAAGCGGTTAAGGCGCAACCGTCGTGGCGCGCCCCTGTCCCCGAACCGCGGCGGCGATGGCGCCCGGTTCGCGGATCGAGAACACGACAATCGGCAATCGCGCTTCGCGGGCAAGTGCGAATGCCGCAGCATCCATGACCTTGAGGTCCTTGGCCAGAGCCTCGTCGTGGCTAAGCCGATCATAGCGGGTGGCCGATGGATCGAGCTTGGGATCTGCGGTGTACACGCCATCCACATTGGTGGCCTTCATCACCGCATTGCATTCAAGTTCGGCCGCCCGCAGCACCGCGCCGGTATCGGTCGTGAAATAGGGATTTCCCGTGCCGCCGGCGAGAAGAACGATGCGTCCGCGGGACAGGTGGCGCGCCGCGGTCTGGCGGGCATAGGGTTCGCAGATCGTCGGCATGGGAATCGCCGAAAGCGTTCGTGCCGGGCTTCCGGCGTGTTCGACCGCCTTCTCCAGCGCCAGCGCGTTCATGACGGTGGCAAGCATGCCCATGTGGTCGGCAGTGGCCCGATCCAGCCCCTCGCCCGCAACACTCGCACCACGAAGAATATTGCCGCCGCCGACAACCACGGCGATCTCGGCACCCGAGTCCTTCGCCTCGACCAGATCGCGGGCGATGCGCTCGATGGTCGGCCAGTGGAGGCCAAACGCCTCGCTTCCCATCAACGCCTCCCCGGAAACCTTCACCAACACTCGCCCATAGGCAGGACTGTTTGGCTCCGACGGAGTCGACATGGGGCACCTCAAACTTGGCACAAATCTATTCGTGCTCAGTAACGCACGCCGGGCAACCTGTCGGCTCCCGGCGTGATCTTATCAACCGTCGGAGATCACGCGCCGGCAGCGGCGGCGACCTCGGCGGCGAAATCGCTCTCCTGCTTCTCAACGCCTTCGCCAAGCGCGAAGCGAATGAAGCCGACGATGCGCACCGGCGCGCCGACCTTGCCCTCGCTCTCCTTCACCGCCTGGGCGACGGTCTTGGAAGAGTCGTGGATGAAGGACTGCTCGACCAGCGTGACTTCCTTATAGAAGGTCTTGAGGCCGCTCTCGACGATCTTCTCGACGACGTTGTCCGGCTTGCCGGAGGCCTTGGCCTTCTCGGCCAGAACGCCACGCTCGCGGGCGACGATCTCGGAATCGATCGCGGACGCATCAAGCGCCTGCGGGTTCGCCGCAGCGACATGCATGGCGATCTGGCGACCAAGGGCCGCGAGCTCATCCTGCTTGCCGGTCGATTCCAGCGCGACCAGCACGCCGATCTTGCCGAGACCCTCGCCCACCGAGCCGTGAACATAGGAGCCGATCACGCCAGAGGTGACGGAGAGCTTGCCGGCACGGCGCAGGTTCATGTGCTCGCCGATGGTGGCGACCGCCGTGTTGATCGCATCCGCAACGGTACCGCCCGAGGGATACGCCGCCGACTTGATCGCCTCGACATCGCCGGACGAGCCGAGCGCAACGGTAGAGATGTCGCGGACCAGCTGCTGGAACTGTTCGTTGCGCGCAACGAAGTCGGTCTCCGAGTTCACCTCGACGACAACGCCTTCGGTGCCCGAGATGGCCAGACCGATCAGTCCTTCGGCGGCGACGCGGCCAGCCTTCTTGGCAGCCTTGCTGAGGCCCTTCTTGCGCAGCCAGTCGACGGCGGCTTCGATGTCGCCCTCGACTTCGGTGAGCGCGGCCTTGCAGTCCATCATGCCAGCGCCGGTCTTCTCGCGCAGTTCCTTCACCATGCCCGCGGTGATGTTGGCCATATTCAATTCCTCACACAATCTCATGTGTCATTCGACGACACGGCCGGCCGGAGGGTTCCGGGCCGGCCGCGCGATGTAATGCTTGGCGTCGCTATGTGACGCCGTCGCGAAAACGAAGGCTCACTCGACTTCGGCGGTGAGGCCCTTCGCCTGAGCAACCCAGCCGTCGACGCGGCCCGGCAGACCGACTTCCTCGCCGAGGCGGTGCGCATCCGCCTGGTCGAGACCCGCGATCTGCGAATAGTGGAAGAAGCCGAGATCGGTGAGCTTCTTCTCGATTTCCGGCGAAACGCCCGTCAGCTTCTTCAGGTCGTCGGCGATGCCGCGCGGACCCGAGAGAGGCTCGAAGGTCGACCAGATGGTCTCGACCGGCAGGTCCTCGACCATCGGCACTTCGGCGGCGCCGACATCGATGCCGACATCGCCCTGGGCGCGGCCGATGCCGTCGATCGCAGCGCGGGCGATGAGGTCGCAATAAAGGTTGATGGCGCGGCCGGCGTCGTCATTGCCCGGCACCGGGAAAGCAATTCCATCGGGATCGCAGTTGGTGTCGAGGATGGCGGCGACCGGGATTCCGAGGCGGCGGGCCTCGGCGACGGCCAGATCTTCCTTGTTCGTATCGATGACGAACAGCAGGTCCGGGATGCCGCCCATGTCGCGAATGCCGCCGAGAGCGCGATCAAGCTTCTCCTTCTCGCGCTGCAGCGTCAGGCGCTCCTTCTTGGTGTAGCCGACGCCTTCGCCGGCATTCAGGAGTTCCTCGAGCTTCTTCAGGCGCGCGATGGAGTGCGAAATGGTCTTCCAGTTGGTCAGCATGCCGCCGAGCCAGCGGGAATTGACGTAATACTGGGCCGAACGCTTGGCGGCATCCGCCACTGCGTCCGCGGCCTGACGCTTGGTGCCGACGAACAGCACGCGGCCGCCACGGGCGACGGTGTCCGACACCGCCTGCAGGGCGCGATGCAGCGCCGGCACGGTCTGGGCCAGATCGATGATGTGGATGTTGTTGCGGGTGCCGAAGATGAAGGGGGCCATCTTCGGGTTCCAGCGGTGGGACTGATGCCCAAAGTGCACGCCAGCTTCAAGGAGCTGACGCATGGAATAATCAGGAAGCGCCATGGTCGTTACTCGTCCGGTTAGGCCTCCGCGGACATGGCCGTGCCGAGGGATTTCGGCTTACGGCACCGGAACGGCCTGAGAGCACCCTCATCGAGCCACGCAAATGCGTGCAGTCACGTCAAAGGGTACTCAGCCGCGAGTCCGCGTGCGGAATGGCGCGGCATATACGCGAGCCAGCCCTCGCGCGCAAGCTGTCGATCGCCAACGCCCCGTTTCCCCTCCCAGATTACCCCCTCGCCGTGTCCCAAACCGCCGCCGAGTGAAACAGGCGCGGCTTCAGGCGCCGACGCGCCTATACCCGACGAAGGCAGGCACAACGGGATCGCGTGTAAGGCTTCCGGGATCCGCCTAATGCGCCTCGACCGCGACGACGCCCGGCACCGCCTTGATGGCGCCGGCGATCTGCGGCGACAGGTTGAAACGGCCCGGCAGCTTCACCTCGACCTCCGTCGCCCCGCGCTCGCCCAGCAGCAGCACGAAAGCAACCTCGCCGTCCCCTCGCCCGCCCGCGAGCGAGCCGAGCCGTGCGGCAACACTGTCCAGCGGATCGGACGAGCGCAGGAATATGCGCATGCCTTTCTGCATGCGGGCCGTCGCCGCGTCGAGCGGCTCTGCGGTCTGGATTCGGGCCCGCACGTCTTCTCCCTGAAGCTCGGCGGACACCTGCAGCAGCAGCGCCTTCCCCGGTTCCAGCAGTTCGCGGTACTGCGCCAGCGCCTCGGAGAAGAGAATTGCCTCGAACTGGCCGGACGGATCGGAGAGCCCGATGATGCCCATCTTGCTGCCGCTCTTGGTGCGCCGTTCCTGCCGGCTCACCACCGTCGCGGCCAGACGCCCGGCAATCGAACCTGCCCGCACCGACCGCGTGAAATCGGTCCAGCGCTGCACCCGGAGCTTGTCGAGCGCCTTGGCGTAATCGTCGAGCGGATGGCCGGTAAGGAAGAAGCCGATGGCGTCGTATTCCTTCTGTAGCCGGTCCGCCGGCAGCCAGGGCGCAGCCGCCGGAATCGGCAACTCGGCCGCCTGCGCCGGACCGCCGAACAGGTTCACCTGCCCCGAAGCGGCTTCCGCGCCCACGGACGCGGCATGTGCCAGCACGGTGTCGACGGCCGCCGCCGCGCGGGCCCGGTTCGGCTCCAGCGCGTCGAAGGCACCCGCATTCACAAGGCTCTCCATGGTCCTCTTGTTCAACGCCTTGGCGTTGATGCGCGAGGCGAAATCCGAAAGGCTGGTGAAGGGCTTGTCACCGCGCGCCTCGACGATGGCGTCGACCGCGTGCCCACCCACGCCCTTGATCGCGGCGAGCGCATAAAGAATGCGCCCGTCCTTCACCGCGAATTCGCGGCCGGAATGATTGACGGAGGGCGGAAGCACCTCGATGCCCAGCCTTTGCGCCTCCTGGCGGAATTCCGCCAGCTTGTCGGTGTTGCCCATGTCGAGCGTCATCGAGGCGGCGAGGAACTCGGTGCAGTAGTTCGCCTTCATATAGGCGGTCTGGTAGGCGACCAGCGCATAGGCGGCAGCGTGGCTCTTGTTGAAGCCGTAGTCGGCGAACTTCGCCAGCAGATCGAAGATCTCCGACGCCTTCGCCTTCGGCACGCCGCGCTCCACCGCGCCATCGACGAAGCGCTCGCGCTGCTTGTCCATCTCGGCGCGGATCTTCTTGCCCATGGCGCGACGCAGCAGGTCCGCTTCGCCCAGCGAATAGCCGGACAGCGTCTGCGCGATCTGCATCACCTGTTCCTGGTAGATGATGACGCCGTAGGTTTCCTTCAGGCTGGCTTCGAGCGCGGGGTGAACATAGACCGCCTGCTCCTGGCCGTTCTTGACCGCGCAGTAGACCGGAATGTTCGCCATCGGGCCCGGACGATAGAGCGCCACGAGGGCGATGATGTCCTCCAGCCGGTCGGGCTTCATGTCGACCAGCGCGCGCCGCATGCCCGCGCTTTCAACCTGGAACACGCCCACCGTCTCACCACGCGTGAGCATGGCGTAGCTTGTCTTGTCGTCGAGCGGGATGGTCGACAGATCGAGCTCGACGCCCCGTTGCGCGACGAGGCGCACGGCGGTCTGCAGCACGGTGAGCGTCTTCAGGCCCAGGAAGTCGAACTTCACCAGCCCCGCCTGCTCGATCCACTTCATGTTGTACTGCGTCACCGGCATGTCGGAGCGCGGATCGCGGTACAGCGGCACGAGCTGCGACAATGGCCGGTCGCCGATCACAATGCCGGCGGCGTGGGTGGACGCGTGCCGGTTCAGCCCTTCGAGCCGGGTCGCGATGTCGAATGCCCGCTTCACCACGGGATTGGCGTCGCGTTCGGCCTGAAGGCGGGGCTCACCCTCGATGGCCTGCGTCAGCGTCACCGGACTGGCCGGGTTCTGCGGCACCAGCTTGCACAGCTTGTCGACCTGGCCGTAGGGCATTTCCAGCACGCGGCCGACGTCGCGCAGCACGCCGCGCGCCTGAAGCGTACCGAAGGTGATGATCTGCGCGACCTGGTCCCGCCCGTAGCGCTGCTGCACGTAGCGGATCACCTCGTCCCGACGCTCCTGGCAGAAGTCGATATCGAAGTCCGGCATCGACACGCGCTCGGGGTTCAGGAAGCGCTCGAACAGCAAGCCGAAGCGTAGCGGATCAAGGTCGGTGATGGTCAGCGAATAGGCGACGAGCGAGCCGGCGCCCGAACCACGGCCCGGCCCCACGGGGATCCCCTGCGCCTTCGCCCATTTGATAAAGTCAGACACGATAAGGAAATAGCCCGGAAACTTCATCTTCTCGATGATGCCAAGCTCAAAGGCCAGACGGTCCGTATAGTCCTTTTCGCTCAGGCCCGGCGCCGGGCCATGCACGGCGAGACGCTGTCGCAGCCCCTCCTCGGCCTGCACCCTCAGCTCCTCGGCTTCATCGCGCTCCATGGTGAAGCGCGGCAGGATCGGCTTGACGGTCCGCGGCCGGTAGGCACAGCGGCGCGCGATTTCGACGGTATTTGCCAGCGCCTCGGGCAGATCCGCGAACAGCGCCATCATCTCGGCGCGGGTGCGGAAACGGTGCTGCGGCGAGAGCTGGCGGCGATCCGGGTCGGCGACGATGCGGCCTTCCGCGATGCAGATCAGCGCGTCATGAGCCTCGTAGTCGGCCTCCGCCGCGAAGAACGGCTCGTTCGCGGCCACCAGCGGCAGGTCCAGACGATAGGCCAGCTCGATCAGCGCGCCTTCGACGCGGCGCTCTTCCGCCACGTCGTGACGCTGCACCTCGACATAAAGACGGTCGCCGAACAGCTCCTTGAGCGCGGTCAGCCGTTGCTCGGCGTGATCCGGGCTCCCCGCCACAAGGGCGCGGTCAATGGGACCGCTGGGACCGCCAGTGAGGGCGATGAGGCCACCGGTGAGCCCCTCAAGCCATTCCATCTTGATCAGCGGCGCGCCGTCCGCCGCGGTGTCGAGAAATGAGCGCGACACCAGCGCCATCAGATTGCCCCATCCCTCCTCGGAGGCGGCGAGCAGCACGATGCGCGGGCGCTGCGCGCTGGCGGGACCGCGCGGCTGGGAACCCGGGAAGTCGATCGCCAGCGCACATCCCAGAATCGGCTGTATGCCCGCCCCTGCCAGTTTCTCGGAAAATTCGAGGGCCCCGAAGAGATTTCCGGTATCGGTGAGCGCGATCGCGGGCTGGCGGTCCTTCTTGGCGAGGTCGGCCAGCTTGCCGATGGTGAGCGCGCCCTCCAGCAGCGAGAAGGAGGAATGGACGTGCAGGTGCACGAATCCGACATCTGACGTCGCCATGACTTCCTCCCCGAATCGTAAAATCGAATGGTGGGCTCCCCGGCGGGCGGCGTCCACCAACAGGGGGTACTCGTCCCCGCTGTCCTCAGATCCCGGTGAGGACGCCGGCCCATAGTCCGATCATGGCGACGAACAGCCCGACCGAGGCGAGCGTGGCGACTTCCTGAAGAAAGATACGGATCATGTCGACCTCCATGGAACATATGGAGAACATTATCCTCGCAATCCCCAGAATCAAACCACGTTCTTCTTTCGTTCCCGCTTATGGTTTACGATGCGGAAACGAATGCGATGCATTTCGCACCGAACCTTAAGAGGTCCGCAGGCTTGGGGGCCAGATGAGATCGAGCTTGAGCTGCAAGGTGTTCGACCGTGTGCCGCGCACCACGATGGCGTCGCATCGGGCCGGACGCCCTTTCAACACGGCCTCGAACACGCTGATTTCATCGGGCGCGATCTGGCCGACCGGCGCGCCCTCGACGCAGACCCGTATCGCCTTCGTCTCACCGCTCCCGTCCCGTTCCGGGAGCAGCTCGGCGATGCATTCCTGGCCGGAAGACGGGGGGCTGTGTCCCGCGACGCGAGCCAGCAGGGGCTGGTGCTCGCCAGTACCCGTGACGCCGTACTCGAAGCTGCCATCTCCCTTCAGCGCCAGGCGCGCTTTCGGCGGGACATAGCGCTGACCGGTCCAGCGCAGCAGGATGATGATGGCAACAGCGGCGACGACGCCCAAGGTGAGCAGCGTCATCGGTTTGAACGCACCCAGATAGTGCGACAGATACTCCGGCATAACCCCCGACTCCACACCCGCCAATGGCACGTTAGGTTAGGTCAAATGTCACCGCAACCGTCGGCGCCCGTGCGTGTGGGGCATCGCAGAGCACGGATCAAGGCAAGGGCCGCCCATCAGTGAAAAGACACCTGGCGAGAGGAGCGGCACGACGACAAAGGCGCGCGTGAAGACTTGCGTGAAGACTTCCAAGAACGCGTGCGCGACGGCCGCCGAAGCTCATCCCAGCTCGACGACCATCCCGTCCTGCAACGTCACGCGGCGATGCATCCGGTCGGCCAGTTCGAGATTGTGCGTGGCGATCACCGCGGCGAGGCCGGTCGCCTCCACCAGCTGCGACAGGGCATGGAACACATGATCGGCCGTGGTGGGGTCGAGATTGCCGGTAGGCTCATCCGCCAGCAGCACGCGCGGCGCGTTGGCGACGGCGCGGGCGATGGCGACGCGCTGCTGTTCGCCGCCGGAAAGCTCCGCCGGGCGATGCTCCAGGCGCTTGCCGAGGCCGAGATACCCCAGAAGGTCCGAGGCGCGCGTACGTGCCTCGCGGCGGGAGAGCCCCCGTATCATCTGCGGCAGCATGACGTTCTCCAGCGCGGAGAACTCGGGCAGGAGGTGATGGAACTGGTAGACGAAGCCAACATCGTTGCGCCGGATCCGGGTACGCGCCGCGTCGGCGAGCCCCGAGGTCCCGGCACCGCCGATATAGACCTCGCCCTTATCCTGATGCTCCATCAGCCCGGCGATGTGCAGCAGCGTGGACTTGCCCGTTCCCGAGGGGGCGACCAGCGCGACCGACTGGCCTTCCAGTACCGATAAATTGGCGCCACGCAGGATGTGCAGCTGGCCTTCGCCCTGCGTGTAGCTGCGCTCGATCCCTTCGAGCTGAAGTGCGACGGCCATTCCAACCTCACTCGTAACGCAGCGCTTCCACCGGATCGAGGCGCGCGGCGCGCCAGGACGGGTAGAGCGGGGCAAGGAAGGAAAGCACAAGCGACATCAGAACCACGGTCGCGGTTTCACCCGCATTCATCTCGGCCGGAAGGCGGCTGAGATAATAGAGCTCCGGCGAAAACAGCTCGGTCGCGGTGATCCAGGAGATGAACTGGCGGATCTCCTCGACATTCAGGCAGACCACCAGCCCAAGCAGGAAGCCCGCAATGGTGCCCACGACACCGATCGCCGCGCCGGTGACGAGGAAGATGCGCATGATCGATCCGCGCGAGGCGCCCATGGTGCGCAATATCCCGATATCGCGCCCCTTGTCCTTCACCAGCATGTTGAGCCCGGACACGATGTTGAAGGCCGCAACCACGACGATGAGGGTGAGGATGAGGAACATCACGTTCCGCTCGACCTGAAGAGCGTTGAAGAAGGTCGAGTTTCGCTGGCGCCAGTCGACGATGAACACCGGCCGCTCCGCGGCGGCGTGAACCAGCGGGCGCAGCCGGTCCATGTCGTCCGGGTTGTCGGTGTAGACCTCGATCGCGGTCACATCGCCGTTCTTGTTGAAATAGGCCTGCGACTCGGCGAGCGGCATGAAGACGAAGGCGCTGTCATATTCCGACATGCCGATCTCGAACACCGCCGCGATCTTGTAGACCTTGATGCGCGGCGTCGTGCCCATGGGCGTGACCGCCCCGCGCGGCGCCACCAGGGTGAGATTGTCGCCCGCCCGCAATGACAGCTGTTCGGCCAGGCGCTTGCCAATGGCGATGCCCGATCCCTGATCGAAGCCTTCCAGCGTACCCTCGCGGATATTCGAGCTGATGGACGGCAGCGCGCGCAGATTGGCCTCCGAAATGCCCCGCACCAGCACACCGCCGGCATTGAAGGCCGAGGAGGCCAGCGCCTGGCCTTCCACCAGCGGCACGGCCAGCTTGATGCCCGGCACGCCGGCGATGCGCTTTGCAACGGCATCGTAGTCGGTCAGCGGCCCGTCCAGCGGTTGCACCAGCAGGTGCCCGTTGAGCCCGAGGATCTTCGACAGGAGCTCGGTGCGAAAGCCGTTCATCACCGCCATGACGATGATGAGCGTCGCGACCCCGAGCATGATGCCGAGGAAGGAGAAGCCGGCGATGACGGAAATGAAGCCTTCCTTGCGGCGCGCACGCAGATAGCGCAGCGAGAGCATCCATTCGAAGGCACTGAACGGCCGGGTACCGTTGGGCTCCGCGCTCTGCGTCGCCCCGCCCTGCTGTGCCTTGCTGTGTGCCGCCATGCGTTCTCCGTCCGCCCTTCGTGATCAGCCGGCGATCCGGGCCAGTACCGCGTCGACCGACAGCGTCTCGCGCGAGCCATCGGCCCGGCGCTTCAGCTCGACAGTACCGGCGGCAAGCCCCTTCGGCCCGACGATGATCTGCCACGGCAGGCCGATGAGGTCCGCCGTCGCGAATTTGGAGCCCGGGCGCTCTTCGGTGTCGTCGTACAGCACGTCGACGCCGCGGGCCGTCAGCTCTGCATAAAGGGATTCGCAGGCCGCGTCGGTGGCCGCGTCGCCCACTTTGAGATTCAGCACGCCAACCTGGAAAGGCGCGATCGCCTCCGGCCAGATGATGCCGTTCTCGTCATGCGAGGCTTCGATGATGGCCGCCACCAGACGCGAGGGGCCGATGCCGTAGGAGCCCATGTGCACGGGCCGCTCCACGCCATCGGGACCCGCGATCCTGGCGCCCATGGGCTCGGAATACTTGGTGCCGAAATAGAAGATGTGACCAACCTCGATGCCACGGGCGGAGAGGCGCTGATCCTCGGGAATCGCCGCGAAAGCCTCTTCATCGTGCTTTTCTTCCGTGGCCGCATAATGGCTCGTCCAGCGGTTCACGATGGATTGCAGTTCCTCGGGGTCATCGAAGTTCACGCCAACGTCGGGCGTGTCCATTTCCAGGTAGCCCGAGTGGCAGAAGACCTGGCTCTCGCCGGTGGAGGCCAGGATGATGAACTCGTGGCTGTGGTTGCCACCGATCGGGCCGGTGTCGGCGACCATGGGAATCGCCTTCAGCCCCAGCCGCTCGAAGGTGCGCAGATAGGCGACGAACATGCGGTTATAGGCGACGACCGCGCTCTCGAAGTCGAGGTCGATCGAATAGGCGTCCTTCATGAGGAATTCGCGCGACCGCATGACGCCAAAGCGCGGGCGCACCTCGTCCCGGAACTTCCACTGGATATGGTAGAGGTTCAGCGGCAGGTCCTTGTAGGACCTCACATAGGCGCGCACGATTTCCGTGAGCATCTCCTCATTGGTCGGCCCGTAGAGCATCTCGCGCTCGTGCCGATCCTTGATGCGGAGCATCTCCTTGCCATAGTCCTCGTAGCGCCCGCTCTCGCGCCACAGATCGGCCGACTGGATGGTCGGCATCATGATCTCGATCGCGCCGGAGCGATTCTGCTCCTCGCGGATCACATTGCAGATCTTGTCGAGGACCCGCTTGCCGAGCGGCAGCCAGGCATAGATGCCCGCGCTTTCCTGACGGATCATGCCGGCGCGCAGCATCAGACGATGCGAGACGATTTCCGCTTCCTTCGGGACTTCACGGAGGATCGGAAGGAAATAGCGGGACAGGCGCATAGAGAAGACTCACGATTCGACCAGCGACGGGCGCGCGGCAGGATGGGCGAGTGAAACCGGATCGGTCGCGAAAAGACAAGCCCTTGCGACGCGACAGCGCCGACGTTGGATCACAAGACCTGCACAACGAGGCCACAGCATCGCCCTATTGCGACGCACAACAGATCTATTGCGACGCAAGGATGACAAGAGTGGTTCGTTTGATCTATGTTGCCGGCCTCTAGAAAGAGGTCCGTCACTCGCCGCTATATGCGCGATGCCGGTCCAGGTCTCGGGAGGAATGACGGTCAAGAAAGCCCCCCGGCGGATGTCGAAACGACACGGAATCGGGTGCGGGCGGCTAGATCAAGAGAAGGCGGGACCTTTGGTCCCGCCTCTTTTTTTGCTCATATCGTCCTTTGTACGATTCAAGCCCATGCCTTCGCGCGATCTAATCTCGCGCGATGCATTCAACCTGCCACGCGTGCGGGTTCGATTATTTCAGATCATAAAGCTTGGCGTCGAACGGCATCGGGAACATGTCCAGCGTCACCTTGCCTGACTCGATGGTCCATGCGAGCAGCGCGACGAGTACCGCGGCGATGACCGAAGTGATCAACACCTTGCGAAGCATCAGCGGACGCTGCGGCGCGCCGGGCTCGGTCCCGTCCTCCACTTTCCCGTCCTCGTGCTGCGAACGCACGCCGAAGGGAAGAATGGCGAAGATCACCACCCACCAGACGATGAAGTAGATCGCGATATAGGTGGTCAGGCCCATGGCACGTCCTCAGGCTTGTTCCAGCTCGACCAGCGTTCCAAGAAAGTCCTTGGGGTGCAGGAAGAGAACCGGCTTTCCATGAGCCCCGAGGCGCGGCTCGCCCGAGCCCAGCACGCGGGCGCCGGCCGCCAGCAGCCTGTCCCGCGCCACCAGTATATCCTCCACCTCGTAGCAGAGATGGTGGATGCCGCCCTCGGGATTGCGCTCCAGGAACTTCACGATCGGAGACCCCGCGCCCAGCGCGCCGAGCAGCTCGATCTTGGTGTTGGGCAGCTCGACAAACACCGTGTTCACACCGTGGTCGGGCTGGGGCACGATGTCCGACACCCGCGCGCCAAGCGTATCGCGATAGGTGGCGATCGCCGCGGCAAGGTCGGGCACCGCGATGGCGACATGGTTGAGACGACCAATCATCTGACAGCGCTCCCCGCACACCGGCCGCCCACGCGGACGGCACTGTTGGAGCACGCCCTCACGGCGAAAGGCATTCAACTTTCGCCGCGCGCGCCCCGGACCTGTCTCCTCATACCGTGATTACGAGCACATGGCAGAGCGGCTTCTTGCCCCACACCCCGTTCAGCGAGCCACGCACGGCACGGGTCAGCGACTCGGCGACGGCGTCCGGGTCCCGCCGGCGCGCCTTGGGCAGGCCGTCGATGCAGTCCAGCACCGCGTCCTCGATCACCTCATCGAGCATCTTGCCACCCGACCCGCGCTCGGGAATGCCGGAGAGATCGATCATCGGATCACCGACCACCTCCCCCTTCGCCGTCATCGCCAGCGCGACCGAGACGAGGCCGGCGAAGGACAGGCGCCGGCGTTCGGCAACGGAGGAATCCGCGGAGGACACCAGCACATGGCCGTCCTTGTAGAGACGACCGACCGGCACCTCGTCGATCACTTCGGCGGCCAGCGATGTGTCCGCACTGGCGAGGCGCACCATGTCGCCGTCCACGAGGCGGACAATCTCCGGCACGCCCATGGCCCGCGCCAGATCCGCGTGCTCGGACAGATGGAGCGGCTCGCCGTGAACGGGCACGGATATCTGCGGACGCAACCACCGATACATCTGTTCGAGCTCGCCCCGGCGGGGATGGCCGGACACATGCACGAGCGCGTCGCGGTCGGTCAGCACCTTCACACCCTGAAGCACAAGCGCGTTGATGATGCGATTCACGGCCCGCTCATTGCCGGGAATGGTGCGCGAGGAGAAGATCACCTGATCGCCCGGCGACAGCGCGATGTCGGGATGGTCGTCATCGGCGATGCGCGCCAGCGCCGCGCGCGGCTCGCCCTGGCTGCCGGTCAGAATCGCCACCACCTTGTCGCGCGGCAGGAAGCCATAGGCATCCACCGGGCGAAACGCGGGAAGGCCATTCAGCAGGCCCTGCTCGCGCGCCACGGAAACCACCCGCTCCATGGCGCGGCCGACAAGAACCACCTCGCGCCCACACCGGATCGCCGCTTCCGCGATGGAGCGGACGCGCGCGACATTGGAGGCGAAGGTCGTGACGGCGACGCGGTTGGGAGCCTTCGAGATCAGCTCGGCCAGCACGCCCTGAACATCGGTTTCCGACGGCGACACGCCCTCGCGAATGGCGTTGGTCGAATCGCAGATGACCGCGCGAACGCCCTCATTGCCAAGCGCCGTGAAGCGCTCCGGATCGGTCACATTGCCGACCACGGGGGTGGGGTCGATCTTCCAGTCGCCGGTGTGGACGAACAGCCCGAGCTCCGTCCGCAGCGCCAGCGCGTGGCTGTCGGGAATGGAATGGGCCACCGGCACGAACTCGACCTCGAAAGGCCCGATCTTGGCGCGGCCGCCCGAGGGCACGACGTGGAACGGAATCTTGGGCGCGCCCGGCTCGTTGAGACGGCGCGCCTCGGCGAGCGCATGGGTGAACGGCGTCGTATAGACCGGGCAACCCAGCTTCGGCCAAAGGTCCACCAGGGCGCCCACATGGTCCTCATGGCCATGAGTCAGCACCAGCCCGACCAGATTGCCGCGCTCGCGCTCCTGTTCCAGGAACGTCACGTCCGGCATGATGATGTCGATGCCCGGGACATCCGGCGCGGCAAACGAAATGCCGAGATCGACCGCGAGCCATTTGCGCCGGTGCTTGGGCCCGAAGCCATAAACCCCGAGATTCATGCCGATTTCGCCGACACCTCCCAGTGCGGCGAATACCAACTCATCCGGCGACTTGCTCACTTACACTTGCCTTTCAAGCCTGCGCACCTGGCGACGGAAATACGTCGCCGGCGCTTATCGTTTCACGCGCACCATCCGCGCGGCGCAGAATCATAGCACCGGAAAAGTCCAGTGCCTCGAACACTCCATACGCCTCTCGCTCACCGAAGCGCACCCTTACCTCGTGGCCAAGGCCCGGCGCCCGGCGCACCCACGCCTCGCGCGTCTGCGCAAAGCCCGCGCCCTGCGCCCACTCGTCCAGCCTGTCCCGCAGCGCCACATCGAGCGCGTCCAGCAGTTCCGAGGGCCGGGTCGGGTAACCGGCCGCACTGAGATCCGTCGTCGGATAGGGTGTGTCGAGGGGATGATGGGCGCAATTCACGCCAAAGCCGATCACCGTTGCCGAACG
Organism: Ancylobacter pratisalsi; assembly: GCF_010669125.1. NCBI lineage: Bacteria > Pseudomonadati > Pseudomonadota > Alphaproteobacteria > Hyphomicrobiales > Xanthobacteraceae > Ancylobacter > Ancylobacter pratisalsi. Next base: position 4,202,793 of record NZ_CP048630.1, on the reverse strand, counting down.
CCCGTCCGGCAGCACGGTCCCCTCCAGCAGGATCCCCGCCAGCTTGGCGCCGTCAATCAATACGTCATTCGGCCATTTGAGGCCAATGCGCAGCGGATCGATACCTGTCACCGCGCGCACCGCATCGTAGAGACCAAGCGCGGCGACGAAACAGAGCTCCGGCAGGCGCGCCGCCGGGCCGGCATCGACAAGCAGGAGCGACGCGTAAAGATTGCCCGGCTCGGACGTCCACGGTCGCCCCCGCCGCCCCCGTCCGCCGGTCTGCCGCTCGGCAACGAACCAGCGCGGGGCGGGTCCCCTCGCCTGCGCCATCGCCTCGGCATTGGTCGAGCCGACGGAGGGATAACGTACGACCGGCGTCGCGCCCCGCGTGCGCGCCGTGCTCAGAAGAGCGCCCTCGCCGCCGCGCTGGCCGCCGCAAGCAGCGGCGCCGGGTAGACGAAGAACAGCAGCGTGAACAGGCCGGAAATGCCCAGCACCGCGCGCAGCTCCGTCGGCATCGGCTCGAAGGCCTCCGCCGGCTCGTCGAAGTACATCACCTTGACGATGCGCAGATAGTAGAACGCGCCCACCACACTCGCCAGCACGCCAATCACCGCCAGCGTGTAGAGGCCGGCCTCGATGGCGGCGAGGAACACGTAGTACTTCGCCAGGAAGCCCGCCAGCGGCGGGATACCGGCCAGCGAGAACATGAGCGTCGCCAGCATGAACGCCTTCACCGGGCTGGTGCGCGCCAGGCCCGCGAGATCGTCATAGTTCTCGACCATGCCTTCCTTGCGGCGCATCGACAGGATGCAGGCGAAGGTGCCGAGCGTCATCGCCATATAGATGGTCATGTAGATCAGCACGCCGCGCACGCCCTGCTCGGTGCCGGCCGCCAGACCCACCAGGGCGAAGCCCATGTGGCCGATCGAGGAATAGGCCATGAGGCGCTTGATGTTGCGCTGGCCGATCGCCCCGAATGCACCCAGCGCCATCGACGCGATAGACACAAAAACGATGATCTGCTGCCACTGATGCACGACGTGGGGCAGCGCTTCGACGGCGACCCGCACGAAGACGGCCATGGCCGCGATCTTCGGCGCGGCGGCGAAAAAGGCGGTGACCGGCGTCGGCGCGCCTTCATAGACGTCCGGTGTCCACATGTGGAACGGCACGGCGGACACCTTGAAGCACAGGCCCGCGAAGACGAATACGATACCGAAGATCAGGCCGAGCGAGGGCTCGCGCGCGATCTCGGCGATCTGCAGGAAGTTGATCGTGCCGGTGAAACCATAAAGCAGCGACGCGCCGTAGAGCAGCATGCCCGAGGACAGCGCGCCGAGGACGAAATACTTCAGGCCGGCTTCCGTGGAGCGCACGGAATCGCGGTTGTTGGCCGCGATCACGTAAAGCGCCAGGCTCATCAGTTCGAGGCCCATATAGAGCGCCAGCAGGTCGCCGGCCGAGATCAGGATCATCATGCCGAGCGTCGACAGGAGGACCAGGATCGCGAACTCGAAGCGGCTCTGCTTCTCGGCCTTCAGCCAGTCGACCGACATGGCGAGGGTGGCGCCGGCGCCCAGCAGCGCCAGCACCTTGAGGAAGCGGGCATAGGCGTCCAGCTGGAAGCTGCCGCCGAACAGCGTCGCGTCCGAGGGACCGAGGATCACCAGCACCAGCGCCGCGAAGATGGCGGCGAGAGCGAGGCCGTTGACGGTATCGGTCGATTTCGGGCCGACGAAGGCGCCGAACAGAATGAGCGCAACGGCGGACACGGCCAGCAGCAATTCAGGCAACGCGGGGCCGAGCGCAGACAGGGAAAACATCATGAACGGGGCTCCGCGGGGGTCTCGGTTCGGGTCACGGCAGCACCAGACTTGCAGCCTTGACGGCGCCGACAGCGAGGTCGGCGCGCGCCACAATGGCGCTCACGGCGACATCGCAGGCGTCGAGGATCGGCTGCGGCCAGATGCCGAACAGGATGGTGAAGAACAGCAGGGGCACCAGAGAGAGCATCTCGCGGTGATTGATATCCATGATGCTCTTCAGGCTTTCCTTCTCCAGCGGCCCGAAGATCACGCGGCGGTAGAGCCACAGCGCGTAGGCGGCCGAGAGGATGACGCCGGTGGTGGCGAAAAACGCAACCCACGTGTTCCGGCCAAAGGCCGAGAGCAGCGTCAGGAACTCACCGATGAAGCCGGACGTGCCGGGCAGGCCCACATTGGCCATGGTGAACACCATGAACACCGTGGCGTAGATCGGCATGCGATGCACCAGCCCGCCATAGGCCGCGATCTCACGCGTGTGCATGCGGTCATAAACCACACCGACGCACAGGAAGAGCGCGCCCGAGACGAAGCCGTGGCTGACCATCTGGAACACCGCGCCCTGGATACCTTCCTGGGTCAGGGTGAAGATGCCCATCGTCACATAGCCCATATGGGCGACGGAGGAGTAGGCGATCAGCTTCTTGATGTCTTCCTGCATCAGGGCGACGAGCGAGGTATAGACGATCGCGATCACCGAGAGCGTGAAAACGAACGGCGCGAAATAGGCCGAGGCTTCCGGGAACATCGGCAGGCTGAAGCGCAGCAGGCCATAGCCGCCCATCTTCAGCATGATACCCGCCAGGATCACGGAACCGGCCGTTGGTGCCTCGACATGCGCGTCGGGGAGCCAAGTGTGCACCGGCCACATCGGCATCTTCACCGCGAAGGAGGCAAAGAACGCCAGCCACAACCACTTCTGCATGCCGGACGGGAAGTTGAAGTGCAGCAGCGAGGTGATGTCGGTGGTGCCGGCCTGCCAGTACATCGCCATGATGGCGAGCATCATGAGCACCGAGCCGGCCAGCGTGTAGAGGAAGAACTTGAACGTCGCATAGATACGCCGCTTGCCGCCCCAGATGCCGATGATCAGGAACATCGGGATCAGGCCACCTTCGAAGAAGATGTAGAACTGCAGCAGGTCCAGCGACGCGAAGGTACCGATCATCAGCGTCTCGAGCACCAGGAAGCAGATCATGTACTCCTTGACGCGCAGCTGCACCGACTCCCAGCTTGCCAGGATGCACATCGGCATCAGCAGCGTGGTGAGCAGAACGAAGGGCAGCGAGATGCCGTCCACGCCCATGCGATAGGCGGCCACGTCGCCGATCCAGCTCCGCATCTCGACGAACTGGAATTCGGTTCCCGAGGCGTCGAAGCCGGTGAGCAGCAGCAGCGAGATGACGAACGTCACCAGCGTTGCCCACAGCGCCACCCAACGGGCGTTGCGCTTGGCAACCTCGTCATCGCCACGGATCATCAGCACGATGAGAAGGGCGCCGACCAGGGGAAGGAAGGTTACGACGGAGAGAATGGGCCAGTCGTACATCAGTGCGCGCCCCCGAACATGAACCAGGTAATGAGGGCCGCGACGCCCACGAGCATCACGAACGCATAGTGGTAGAGATAGCCGGTCTGCAGCCGGACCACGCGGTTGGTCACGTCAACCACACGCGCCGACACGCCGTTCGGGCCGTAGCCGTCGATCACCCGGATGTCGCCCTGCTTCCACAGGAAGTTGCCGACCCACTTGGTGGTCCGCACGAACAGGAAGTCGTAGATCTCGTCGAAGTACCACTTGTTGAGCAGGAAGCGGTACAGCACGTCGTTCTGCTTCGCGAGAGCCTTCGGAACCGCCGGGTTGGAGATGTACATCCAGTAGGCGGTCAGGAAGCCCAGCACCATCATCGCCGTCGGCGCCCATTTGGCCCAGAACGGGATGTGGTGCATCTCCTCGAGGATCTTGTTCTCCTCGCCCATGAAGATCGCGTCGCGGAAGAAGCTGTGAACGTCATGCCCCACGAAATAGGGGTAGAGGATCATGCCGGCGAAGAGGGCTCCGAAGGAGAGCACTCCCAGCGGGATCAGCATCGTCAGCGGCGATTCATGCGCGTGATCGAAGGTGTGATGATCCGCCCTCGTCTCGCCGTGGAAGGTCATGAACATCTGACGCCAGGTGTAGAAGGCGGTCAGTGCCGCCGCGCCGACCGTCATCACCCAGGCATAGGTCGCGAACGGGCTCTGGCTGACGAAGGCGGTCTCGATGATCGCGTCCTTCGAATAGTAGCCGGCGGTGAAGGGGAACCCCGTCAGCGCGAGGCCACCAATCATCATGGTGCCGTAGGTGAAGGGGATCTTCCGCCACAGGCCGCCCATGTGGCGCATGTCCTGCTCATGGTGCATCGCCGTGATCACGGAGCCGGCCGCCAGGAACAGCAGCGCCTTGAAGAAGCCATGCGTCAGCAGGTGGAACACGCCGACCGAATAGGCCCCCGTGCCCAGCGCCGTGAACATGTAGCCGAGCTGCGAGCAGGTGGAGTAGGCGATCACGCGCTTGATATCGTTCTGCACGCAGCCGATCGTCGCGGCGAAGAACGCCGTCGAGGCGCCGATGAACAGAACCACATTGAGTGCGGTCTGCGACAGCTCGAACAGCGGCGACATCCGCGCGACCATGAACACGCCCGCCGTCACCATGGTCGCGGCATGGATGAGCGCCGACACCGGGGTCGGGCCTTCCATAGCGTCCGGCAGCCAGGTGTGCAGGCCGAGCTGTGCCGACTTGCCCATGGCACCGACAAACAGCAGCAGGCAGATGACGGTAGGCGCGTGCCATTCATGGCCAAGGAACAGGATGCTCTTGTCCATCAGCGAGGGCGCGGTGGCGAAGATCTGCTCGAAGGCAACGGAGCCCGTCATCATGTAGATGGCGAAAATGCCCAGCGCGAAGCCGAAGTCACCGACACGGTTGACGATGAAGGCCTTCATCGCCGCCGCGCACGCCGCCGGCTTGTCGTACCAGAAGCCGATGAGCAGGTAGGAAGCGAGACCCACGCCTTCCCAGCCGAAGAACATCTGAACCAGATTGTCGCTCGTCACCAGCGTCAGCATGGCGAAGGTGAACAGCGAGAGATAGGCGAAGAAGCGCGGCCGGCTCGGGTCCTCGTGCATGTACCCCATCGAATAGAGGTGCACGAGCGAGGACACGGTGGTGACGAGGATCAGCATCACCGCGGTCAGCGTGTCGACGCGGATCGCCCAGGTGATATCAAGCCCGCCGGTCTTCATCCATGTGAAGAGCTCGACCGTGCCATCCACGCCCCCGAAGGTGGTGCGGAAGAACACGATCCAGGCGAAGAACGCCGAGATGCACAGCAGCGTCGTGGTCACGAGCTCGGAGGCGCGCGCCCCGATCATCCGCCCGAACAGACCGGCGATCAGAAATCCCAACAGGGGGAGGAAGACAATGACCTGATACATGAAAGGCCCCTCACCCCTTCATCGTGTTGATGTCCTCGACGGCGATCGAACCGCGATTGCGGTAGAACACCACGAGGATGGCGAGGCCGATGGCCGCCTCGGCGGCAGCCACGGTCAGCACGAACAGCGCGAAGATCTGTCCGGTGATATTTCCCAGAAAGGCCGAGAAGGCGACGAAGTTGATGTTCACCGCCAGCAGGATCAGCTCGACCGACATCAGGATGACGATGACGTTCTTCCGGTTCAGGAAGATGCCGAGCGTGCCGATCGTAAACAGGATCGCCGCGACCGTCAGATAGTGGGGAAGTCCAATCACCATGGTCACAGCCCCTTGCCCGAAGGCACCTTGACGATATCGATCGCCGTCGCCTTGGTGCGCGCGTTCTGCACAGGGATGCTCTGGCGCTTCACATTCGTCCTGTGACGAAGCGTCAGCACGATCGCCCCGATCATAGCCACCAGCAGCACCAGACCGGCCGTCTGGAAGAAGTACACGTAGTCGGTGTAGAGCACCCGGCCGATCTGCACCGTGTTCGACACGTCGGACGCCGCCGGCAAGACCGCGCCGGTGACCCCTTCGCCAAACGTCCAGGACCCGAACACCAGCACCAGCTCGGCGAGGAAGACGAGGCCGACAAGCGCCCCGACCGGCAGATACTGCAGGAAGCCCTGGCGCAGCTCGACGAAGTCGACGTCGAGCATCATGACCACGAACAGGAACAGCACCGCGACCGCGCCGACATAGACCACGACAAGCATCATCGCGAGGAATTCGGCCCCGATCAGGATGAACAGGCCCGCCGCATTCACGAAGGTCAGGATCAGGAACAGCACCGAGTGCACGGGGTTCCGCGACGCGATGACCATGAACGCCGACGCGACCGCCACGCCGGCGAAGACATAAAAGAACAACGCGGCGAGGCTCATGCCCGGCTCCCTCTGGTCCGTCCCGCCGCGCGGACAGCGCGTCCGCCGGCAGTGCTCGCCTTTACGGCATCTCTCGTCACGATCTTCACGTCGCTAAATCCCTTGCGTCGCTCAGCGGTAAGGCGCGTCGAGCGCCATGTTCCGCGCGATTTCACGCTCCCAGCGGTCGCCATTGGCGAGCAGCTTGGCCTTGTCGTAGTAGAGTTCCTCGCGCGTCTCGGTGGCGAACTCGAAGTTCGGCCCCTCGACGATGGCATCGACCGGGCAGGCTTCCTGACAGAAGCCGCAGTAGATGCACTTCACCATGTCGATGTCGTAACGCGTTGTGCGGCGGGTACCGTCGTTGCGGCGCGGGCCGGCCTCGATGGTGATGGCCTGCGCCGGGCAGATCGCCTCGCACAGCTTGCACGCGATGCAGCGCTCCTCGCCGTTCGGGTAGCGCCGCAGGGCGTGCTCCCCGCGAAAGCGCGGCGAGACCGGCCCCTTCTCGAACGGATAGTTCAGCGTCGCCTTGGGCTTGAAGAAATAGCGCATAGCCAGGAAGAACGCCGAGACAAACTCGGTGAGCAGCAGCTGGCGTGCGGCCAGGTCCAATCTCATGTCGCTCTCCTCATTCGGCCATGGCCGCGGCGAGGCCGAAGCCCACCAGCGGCATAGAGACGGCGAACACCCGGATCACCGTCTTCCACCAGGAAATCACACCCTCGAGCTGATCTCGGCTCAGCCTCCGGGCCTCTCGCGAACCGCGGATCGAGATCTCAACCACCCGCGGCAGAAGGAACCATTCGACGGCCCCGAACAGCGCACCGACCAGTGCCCCGAACCAGGCCACGGCAGACGCTTCCATCAGGATCGTCAGCGCACCGTCGCTCATCTCAGCCTCCCCCGGGCGCCAGACCGGTGAAATGCAGCACGCTCGCCACCAGCACGACCATGAACAGCGAGATCGGCAGGAACACCTTCCAGCCCAGACGCATAAGCTGATCGTAGCGATAGCGAGGAACCATCGCCTTCACCATGGCAAACATGAAGAAGACCAGCAGCACCTTCAGCAGGAACCAGATGATACCCGGCACCCAGGTGAAGGGCGCGAACGGCAGCGGCGGCAGCCAGCCACCCATGAACAGGATCGCGGTCAGCGCGCACATGGTCATGATCGCCACATACTCGCCGAGCATGAACATCATGTACGGGGTGGAGCCGTATTCCACCATGAAGCCGGCGACGAGTTCGGATTCCGCCTCACCGAGATCGAAAGGCGGGCGGTTCGTCTCGGCCAGCGCCGAGATGAAGAAGATCACGAACATCGGGAACAGCGGCAGCCAGTACCAGCCGAGGATGCCGTAAGGCGTGTTCTGCGCCTCCACGATCGCCGACAGGTTCAGCGATCCCGCGCACATCAGCACGGTCACGATCACGAAGCCGATCGAGACCTCGTAGGACACCATCTGCGCCGCCGCGCGCAGCGCGGAGAGGAAGGGGTACTTCGAGTTCGACGCCCAGCCGCCCATGATGACGCCGTAAACGCCGAGCGAGGAGATCGCGAAGATGTAGAGCACGCCGACATTGATATCGGCGACCACCCATCCCGCGTCCAGCGGCACCACGGCCCAGGCCGCCAGCGCCAGGAGGCAGGTGACGAAGGGCGCGAGCAGGAACACGCCCTTGTTCGACCCGTCCGGAATAACCGGCTCCTTGAGCACGAACTTGATCAGGTCGGCGAAGGACTGGAACAGACCGAAGGGGCCCACCACGTTCGGCCCGCGCCGCAACTGCACCGCCGCCCAGATCTTGCGATCGGCAAGCAGCACATAGGCCACGACGATCAGCAGCCCGACCAGCAGCGCAAGGCTCTGTGCGAGGATGATGACGACCTGGATGAGAGTGTCGAGCCAGCTGGTATCGGTCATGCTCTCCCCCTCACTCAGCCGCCGCCGCGAGACGGCCATGGGCGAGCGCGGAACACTCGGCCATCACCGCCGAAGCGCGGGCGATCGGGTTGGTGAGATAGAATTCGGTAATGGCGGCGCGGAACGGCGCCCGATCGGTCGTGCCACCCATCCCCGCCAGCGCGACCACTGCCGCCGGATCGGCAGGCACCACATGGTCGAGACGCGCAAGATGGGGATAGGACGCGTAGAGCGCGGCCCGCAGCGCGGACAGGCTGTCGAATGGCAGGCGGGCGCCGATCACGTCGGACAGTGCCCGGAGCACCGCCCAGTCCTCACGCGCCTCACCGGGCGGGAACGCCGCACGGTTGGCGAGCTGGGCCCGGCCTTCGGTGTTCACATAGGTGCCCGACTTCTCGGTGTAGGCCGCGCCCGGCAGGATCACGTCGGCGCGGTGTGCCCCGCGATCGCCATGGGTGCCGAGATAGACCACGAAGGCGCCCGGTGCGATGTCGATCTCGTCCGCGCCAAGCGCGAACAGCACGTCCGCACCACCCGGATTTGTCATTGCCACGGCGTCGAGGCCACCCTCGCCCGGCACGGCGCCGACATCGAGCGCGCCGACGCGCGAAGCTGCGGTGTGCAGCACGCCGAAGCCGTTCCAGCCATCCTTCACCGCCCCGACAGAGACGGCGAGCCGCGCGGCAAGCGCCAGCACCGCCGCGCCGTCCGGCCGCGACAGCGCGCCCTGCCCGATCAGCACCAGCGGGCGCTCAGCGCCCTTCAGCGTGGTGGCAAAGGTCCCGTCGCCGACGAGATCGGTCAGCGTGTCCGGCCCGGCGCCGAGATATTCGTAGGGATACGTCAGATCGACATGCTCGCCGACCAGCCCGATCGGGAAATTGCCGGCCAGCCAGCGCTTGCGGATGCGGGCATTGAGCACGCTCGCCTCAAGGCGCGGGTTGGCGCCGATGATCAACAGCGCGTCCGCCTGCTCGATCCCGGCAATGGTCGGGTTGAACAGATAGGAGCCGCGGCCGAGCGCCGGGTCGATCTTGGTCCCGTCCTGCCGGCAGTCGATATTCGTCGATCCGAGCGCGGCGAGGAGCTGCTTGAGCGCGAACACTTCCTCGACCGAGGCGAGATCGCCCACAAGCGCGCCGACGCGGTTGGCGGGCACGCCCTTCATCTTCGCGGCAATCGCGGCAAACGCCTCGGGCCAGCTCGCCTGCTTCAGCTTGCCGTTGACGCGCACATAGGGGCGGTCGAGGCGCTGGGTCTTCAGGCCGTCCCAGATGTAGCGGGTCTTGTCGGAAATCCACTCCTCGTTCACGTCTTCATTGAGACGCGGCAGGACGCGCATGACCTCACGGCCACGGGTGTCGACGCGGATATTGGAGCCAACCGCGTCCATCACATCGATGGATTCGGTCTTCACCAGTTCCCACGGACGGGCATGAAACTCGTAGGGGCGCTGGGTCAGCGCGCCGACCGGGCAAAGGTCGGCGACATTGCCTTGCAGCTCAGACGACATGGCCGCCTCGAGATAGGTGGTGATCTCCATGTCCTCGCCGCGCCCGATGGCGCCGAGCTCGGCGACGCCCGCCACCTCGGTGGTGAAGCGCACGCAGCGGGTGCACTGGATGCACCGGGTCATGGAGGTCTTGATCAGCGGACCGATATACTTGTCCTCGACCGCGCGCTTGTTCTCCGCGTAGCGCGAGGTGTCGACGCCATAGGCCATGGCCTGGTCCTGGAGGTCGCACTCGCCGCCCTGATCGCAGATCGGGCAGTCCAGCGGGTGGTTGATGAGCAGAAACTCCATCACCCCCTCGCGCGCCTTCTTCACCATGGGGCTCTTGGTCAGCACCACGGGCGGCTCGCCATTCGGGCCGGGACGAAGGTCGCGCACGTTCATCGCGCAGCTCGCCGTCGGCTTGGGCGGCCCGCCCTTCACCTCGACAAGGCACATCCGGCAATTGCCGGCGATCGACAGCCGCTCGTGGAAGCAGAATCGCGGAATCTCCGCGCCCGCAGCCTCGCACGCCTGAAGCAGCGTGAACTCGGCAGGAACATCAAGCTCGATGTCGTCGACGATGATCTTAGCCATCACTTCGCCTCATGCTCTGCGCGATACGCCGCCAGCATATCGGTCACGAGAATTCCATCGATCCGCATACCGTCGATCCGGCATTCGGCGATCGACACGCCCACCAGATCGGCACGCGAAATGCGCGCGCCCGACATGTTCGCGCACTCCAGCGAGAGGCCGGTGAAATTGACGTTGTTCACCGACCAGCCGGACATGTTGACGTCGTCGAAACGGGATCCGGCAAGATTGACGTTGACGAATGCCGACCCGGAAAGATTGGCATCGTTGGCGTCAATCACCTCGACGGTCTTGCGAAGTTCCATGGGTATCACTCCGCCGCGACCGGAACGGGAACGGGGTCGGAATGCGGATTCGCCGCATACTGATCGATCCGCTTCTCGATCTCCGGACGGAAATGCCGGATCAGCCCCTGGATCGGCCACGCCGCCGCATCGCCCAGCGCGCAGATGGTGTGACCCTCGACCTGCGTCGTCACCTGGAGCAGGAGATCGATCTCGCGCTTCTGCGCGCGGCCCTGCACCATGCGGTCCATCACCCGCCACATCCAGCCCGTGCCCTCGCGGCACGGCGTGCACTGGCCGCAGCTCTCGTGGCGGAAGAAGTACGAGATGCGGGCGATCGCCTTGATGACGTCGGTGGACTTGTCCATCACCAGCACGCCGGCGGTGCCGAGACTGGACTTCACGGCGCGGCAGCCGTCGAAGTCCATGATCAGGTCATCGCACTGGTCGGCCGGAATGATCGGGCACGAGGCGCCGCCCGGGATGATCGCCAGCAGGTTGTCCCAGCCGCCGCGCACGCCGCCGCCATGCTTCTCGATCAGTTCCTTGAACGGAATGCCCATCGCCTCTTCGACGATGCAGGGCGTGTTCACATGGCCGGAGATGCCATAGAGCTTCGTCCCGACATTGTTCGGACGGCCGATCGCCGAGAACCAGGCCGCGCCACGCCGCAGGATGGTGGGCGCAACCGCGATCGATTCGACGTTGTTGACCGTCGTCGGGCAGCCGTAAAGGCCGACATTGGCGGGGAACGGAGGCTTCAGGCGCGGCTGGCCCTTCTTGCCCTCCAGGCTCTCCAGCAGTGCCGTTTCCTCGCCGCAGATGTAGGCGCCGGCACCATGGTGGACATAGATGTCGAAGTCCCAGCCATGAATGTTGTTCTTGCCGATGAGGCGGGCCTCATAGGCCTGGTCGATCGCCGCCTGAAGGTTCTCGCGCTCGACGATGAATTCGCCGCGTACATAGATATAGGCCGCGTGCGCGCCCATCGCGAAACCGGCGACGAGGCACCCCTCCACCAGATGGTGCGGGTCGTGGCGCAGGATCTCGCGGTCCTTGCAGGTGCCCGGCTCGGATTCGTCCGCGTTGACGACGAGATAATGTGGACGCCCGTCCGACTGCTTGGGCATGAACGACCATTTCAGGCCGGTCGGGAAGCCGGCGCCACCGCGCCCGCGCAGGCCCGAGGCCTTCATGTGCTCGATGATCCAGTCGCGGCCGGCATCGAGGATGGTCTTGGTGCCATCCCACGAGCCACGCTTCAGCGCGCCCTGCAGTCCCCAGTCCTGGAAACCGTAGATGTTGGTGAAGATGCGATCCTTGTCGGCAAGCATGGTTCGCTCCTCAGTTCGGCTTGTCGCCGTCGGGACCGGAAGGCCGCCAACCCGTCGCCAGCTTGGCCGCCTGTTCGATCCACTTGTCGCGCGAGGCCCGACCGGGGAACCCTTCGAGGTTCTGATCGACCCATTTGAGGTTGTCTTCGTTCCAGGCCGCGATCTGCGAGAAATGATAGACGCCCAGACCGTGCAAGACGGCCGCGAGCTTCTCGCCGACGCCCCAGATCAGCGTCAGATCGTCGGCCTTGCCGTCATTGGCGGCCGTCAGCCCCTTCGGACGAAACGTGTCCGGCACTTTCTCGGCATCGGCCACGGCGGCCGCTTCCACAGCCTTGGCCGCCGGGGCGACGGCGGGAGCCGGATCGCTCTTGGGCGGAGCCGGAGGAGCGGCGGCGGCCGCGGCCGGAGGCGGGGCGGCAGGCGGCGTATCGCCATTGGCCTTTGCGGCGATGGCCTCGCGGGCGAGGGCCAGACCCGCGCCGGTGCCGACCATCGAACCGTCATAGAGTTCCGGCGAGGTGAGCACGCGCAGGCCCGTGACGGGCTCGGATGTACGGCGCCCGTTCTGCGGCCCGGGCGTGGGCTTCTCGCCACGCTCGAAGGCGTCGAGGATCTTCTCCAGATCCTCCGGCGTCAGATCTTCATAGACGTCCTTGAAGACCTGGATCATCGGCGCGTTGGTGCAGGTTCCCGCGCACTCGACTTCTTCCCAGGAGAAGTCGCCATCCGCGGAGAGATGGAACGGCTCGGCGTTGATGCGCTTCTTGCAGACCTTCATCAGGTCCTCGGCGCCCCTCAGCATGCACGGCGTGGTGCCGCACACCTGAACATGGGCCTTCTTGCCGACCGGCTGGAGCTGGAACTGCGTGTAGAAGGTCGCGACCTCGTAGACACGGATCGGCGCCATGCCGAGCATCTCGCCGACATAGCGCATCGCCGGCTCGGAGACCCACCCTCCCGCCTGCTCCTGCGCACGCATGAGCAGCGGAATAACCGCGCTGGCCTGCCGGCCCGCCGGATATTTCGCGATGGTCTTCTCGGCCCATGCAAGGTTCTCATCCGTGAACACGAAGCTCTCGGGTTGAACCTCTTTTGGCGCAAGCCTACGGACAGACATGCCGTACCCTTCCGATCGGACCGCCCTACCCCGTGGGGCTCAGCGGTCCACTTCTCCGAACACAATGTCCAGCGATCCGAGGATCGCCGAGACGTCCGCAAGCATGTAGCCGCGGCACAGGAAATCCATTGCCTGAAGATGCGCGAAACCAGGCGCGCGAATCTTGCAGCGATAGGGCTTGTTGGTGCCGTCGGCGACGAGATAGACGCCAAACTCACCCTTGGGTGCCTCCACGGCGGCATAGACCTCGCCAGCCGGAACGTGGAAGCCTTCAGTGTAGTGCTTGAAGTGATGGATGAGCGCTTCCATCGAGCGCTTCATCTCGCCGCGCTTGGGCGCGACGATCTTGTTGTCGACCATCGAGACCGGACCGGCCTCCTTCAGCAGGCGCTCGCAGCACTGGCGCATGATGTCGGCCGACTGCCGCATCTCCTCCATGCGGATGCAGTAGCGGTCGTAATTATCGCAGTTCTTGCCGATCGGAATGTCGAATTCCAGCTCGTCATAGCACTCGTAGGGCTGCGACTTGCGCAGGTCCCACGCCGCGCCCGAACCACGGACCATGACGCCGGAGAAGCCCCACGCGAACGCGTCCTCAAGGCTCACGATGCCGATGTCGACGTTCCGCTGCTTGAAGATGCGGTTGTCGGTCAGCAGTCCGTCGAGGTCGTCCATGAAGGCCGGGAAGGTGTGGGTCCAGGCCAGAATGTCCTCGACCAACGCGCGCGGCAGGTCCTGATGCACGCCGCCGGGCCGGAAATAGGCCGCATGCATGCGCGAACCGGACGCCCGCTCATAGAACACCATGAGCTTCTCGCGCTCCTCGAAGCCCCAGAGCGGCGGCGTGAGCGCGCCGACGTCAAGCGCCTGCGTGGTCACGTTCAGCATGTGGGAGAGGATGCGGCCGATCTCTGAATACAGAACGCGGATCAGCTGGCCGCGCTTGGGCACCTCGACGCCGAGAAGGCGCTCGATGGCGAGGCAGAAGGCATGCTCCTGATTCATCGGCGCGACATAGTCGAGCCGGTCGAAATAGGGCACGGCCTGGGTATAGGTCTTGGCCTCGATCAGCTTCTCGGTGCCGCGATGCAACAGCCCGATATGCGGATCGACGCGCTCCACGATCTCGCCGTCCAGCTCCAGCACGAGACGCAAAACACCATGCGCGGCAGGATGTTGCGGGCCGAAGTTAATCTGGAAATTGCGGACGCTCGGATCGACCTTGGCGGGTGCGTTCATTTATCTGACCTCACCTCAGCCCGCCTTCGGGGCGCTGGCCTTCTCATCGCCGGGGAGCACGTATTCGGGCCCCTCCCACGGCGACAGGAAGTCGAAGTTGCGGAACTCCTGGGCAAGCTTCACCGGCTCGTAGACGACGCGCTTGCGCTCGTCATCGTAGCGAACCTCGACGAAGCCCGTTGTCGGGAAGTCCTTGCGCAGCGGATAGCCGTCGAAGCCGTAATCGGTCAGCAAGCGGCGCAGCTCCGGATTGCCGGAAAACAGGATCCCGTACATGTCGTAGGCTTCCCGCTCGAACCAGAAGGCGCCGGCAAAAACGGAAGTCGCGGAAGGCACGGGCGTCGTCTCGTCGGTCTCGATCTTCACCCGGATGCGGGCGTTATGGGTCGGCGACAGCAGATGGTAGACGACGTCGAAACGCTTCTCGCGGCTGGGCCAATCGACGCCACAGATGTCGATAAAGCTGACAAAGCGGCAGGAAGGGTCATCGCGCAGGAATGTGAGCACCTTGATGATGTCACCGGCCGACGCGACGACGGTCAGCTCGCCAAAGGCGACGCTCACCTCCGCGACCGCCTCCTGCAGCGCTTCCTTCACATGTGCGCCAAGCTCTTTCAGCGTCTCGTCCATGTCGTTCTCGCGTTGTCTTTCCGCGTCAGGCTTCCGTGACGACGAGGATCAGCGTTCGATGGTGCCGGTCCGGCGGATCTTCCTCTGCAGCAGAAGCACGCCGTACAGCAGGGCTTCCGCGGTCGGCGGGCAGCCCGGAATGTAGATGTCGACCGGCACGATGCGATCGCAGCCACGAACCACCGAATAGGAATAGTGGTAATAGCCGCCGCCATTGGCGCAGGAGCCCATGGAGATGACATAGCGCGGCTCCGGCATCTGGTCGTAGACCTTGCGGAGCGCGGGAGCCATCTTGTTGGTCAGCGTGCCGGCGACGATCATCACGTCGGACTGGCGCGGACTGGCGCGGGGCGCGAAGCCGAAGCGCTCCACATCGTAGCGCGGCATCGAGGTCTGCATCATCTCGACGGCGCAGCAGGCCAGACCGAACGTCATCCACATCAGCGAGCCGGTACGGGCCCAGTTGATCAGGTCATCCGTCGCAGTGACGAGAAAGCCCTTGTCGGCCAGCTCGGCATTGACCTCGACGAAGAAGGGATCATTGGCCCCGACGGGACGGCCGGTCGACGGATCGATGATGCCCTTGGCTGCCGGAGCAACGACCGGACTGTTCGCGCTCAATCCCATTCCAGCGCTCCCTTCTTCCATTCATAGACGAAGCCGACGGTCAGCACGCCGAGGAAGATGATCATCGACCAGAAGCCGAAATTTCCCAGCTCCCCGAAGGTGATGGCCCAGGGGAACAGGAATGCGACCTCCAGATCGAAGATGATGAAGAGGATCGAGACCAGATAGAACCGGATGTCGAACTTCATGCGCGCGTCGTCGAACGCATTGAAGCCGCATTCGTAAGCCGACATCTTTTCCGGATCGGGGTTGCTGTACGCAACCAGAAACGGCGCGACGAGAAGCGCGAGACCAATGACAGCCGAAACGCCAATGAAAATAGCGACGGGCAGATAGTCCTGGAGCAGGCTGCTCATCGACCTTCCTCCTCCCCGGTGAGGTGCGCCAGACGGCATCGCCGCTAGTCGCGAATTATTCAAAGCACGAGGCAGGCTTATCGCACCGCCCTAGGCGAGGCAAGGGCATCCGTGGGCCTTCACCGCCGTGTGGTATACAGAATTCACAGCTTGCGATCGAGCCCTGTCAGGTCCCCACCGCATTGCGGCATGTCATTGTGTCACGTCGCGATTATGACGGCGACCGGCATTTTGCACCGCCGACGCAGATCGCGGCAAACAGCCCGCGTCGGCTGCCCCATGGGCAGGATCTTAGGTAAGCCGAGACGGCTTCCGCTCGCATTCGCGCATAGCCGCGCCACGCGCGGTCCTAGCAGAAGCAGCCCCCTGCCCTGAAATCGAGCGGCCGCGCCGGTCAGGCCCACATGCAGCCGGCCGAGGACAATGCCAACGCTCCAGTACGCGCTCAGCGCAACTGTTCGGGCCGTGATGAATGGGAAGGATATTTGTCAGATGTCCCGATCAGGGACTGGCGGGAGTGACGGGGCTCGAACCCGCGACCTCCGGCGTGACAGGCCGGCGCTCTAACCAACTGAGCTACACCCCCGAACGACTGGTCAGCGGTGACCTCGTCGTCGAGTGCGGCGGGTCTTAAGGCCGCCCCTGACAGGTGTCAAGCGCGTCCATCAGTAAGCCCACAGCTTCATCCCGGAAGATGTGGGCGGCGCTTGGTCAGGATGCCGTCCATAAGGGCCATGGCGGCGATCAGCAGCGGCACCGACAGGAAGGTTCCAACAGGCCCCCAGAGCCACGTCCACAACGCCATGGAAAGGAACACGGCAAAGGGATTGAGCGCCACCCGGCGGCCGACGATCATCGGCGTCAGAAACTGGCCCTCGATACCGGTGAGCGCCAGAAATGCCGCCGCCGGAAGCAACCCTTGAAAAAGGCTGGGGAAAGTGACGATGCCGGCTACCGCCAGCAGAGCCGTCATCGCCGCTGGTCCCAGATAGGGGATGTAATTCAGCACACCGGCAATCGCGCCCCACATCAGTGCGTTGGGAAGCCCGAGGGCATAGGCCATGATGGCTGTAGCGACGCCGAGACCGAAATTGATCAGTGTCGCTGTCACCAGATAGGCGCCGAGACGCTCCTCGATCTCGCGAAACACCCGCAGCGCCGTCAGGCGCGTGGCGCGCGGGGTCATCGCCTGGACCACGCGCCGCTTGATCTGGATGCGTCCCGCCAGAAAGAACAGCAGCGACCCGACGAAGAGGATGAACTCCCCTATTGCCGGCGTGATCAGCCCCAGCACGCTTTCGAGCATCCGGGAATCGGCAATGGCCACCTCCATGGGAGGCGCGGCCACCCGCCCCATGGATTCGATCGATTCGACGAACGAGAACAGGCTGTGAAGCGCCGGTTTGAACGCGGCAAAGCGTTCCTCAAGAATCGCGCTGATTTCGGGAGCCCGCGAGATCCAGTCACCCAAGGGCGTGGTGAGCGCGACCGCCGCGCCATACACGGCAGCCACCATCAGGGCGACGATCAGGATCGAGCCGAGCCAGCTCGGCAGTCCCCGTCGCGACATGGCCTCGATCGCCGGGCCTATCACGCTGCCCATGATGATGGCCGCGACGATCGGCACGAGCACGGCGCGCGCCACCACAAGCGCGGCGGCGATGAGTATGACCGCTACCGCGATGATCGCGACCTGCGTCACCCGCAGCCAGAGCCGCTCATTGCGCTCGTTAAGCGGCGGCGTGCCCTGACGCCCCCGGGCGGCGGCCTGGAACGAACCGGGAGGCGATACGTCCCCGACTGCCTCGCCCGCCCCGTCCAATTTCATGCTTGGATACCTCTCCCGGCGCGCGGCATGTGCTGGCGACCGGAGGGAGAACGCCCACCTTGGCCGTCGGTTCCGGCGAGGTTCGCAATACCGGGATTGAGGGCATCGCGGTTTGCGGTCGCGCGTGCGTCGGACGCGCGGCTGCATGGACAAATCCTCCATTTCGGGCATTCTGCGCCGCAACAAAGGAGAGACGAAATCCATGTTGAGCCCTACGCCCGTCGTTCCCGTCATCCTTGCTGGCGGCAGCGGAACGAGGCTTTGGCCGGTTTCGCGAGACAGCCTTCCCAAGCAATTCCAAGCCTTGATCGGCGACCATACGCTGTATCAGGATACTTTGAAGCGCGTGTCGGATCGCACACTTTTCGCCCCGCCCATCGTTCTGACTCATGAAGATTTCCGCTTCTTTGCGCGCCGGCAGGCGAGCGAGATTGGAATCGACGCCACCGTGGCGCTTGAGCCGGTTCGCCGCGATTCGGGGCCTGCCCTGCTGGCGGCCGCGATGATTGCCCAGCGTGTCGCCGGAGAGAGCTGCCTGGTTCTCGCGCTTGCCGCCGATCACATCGTTCTCGACGACCAGCTTTTTGTTGATGCCTGCCGAACCGCGGCCATTGCCGCGAGCGACGGCAAGATCGTGACCTTCGGCATCACCCCGACCGAGCCGAGCACCGCCTATGGCTACATCCGGCCGGGCAAGGAAACCGGACAGCCCGGGAGCCGCGTCGTCGACGCCTTCGTCGAGAAGCCCGACAAGAACACCGCCGCCCATTATCTGACCGAGGGCTATCTCTGGAATTCGGGCAACTTCCTGTTCCCCGCCGGGCTGCTGATTGAAGAGGCCGAGCGTTTCGAGCCCGAGATCGTGGCCGCCGTCCGCGCCTCCGTCGAGCTCGCGGTGGAAGACCTCGGCTTCATCAGGCTCGATGCCAAGGCTTTCGCCAGTTCGCCCGCCAAGTCCATCGACTATGCGGTGATGGAGCGCACCTCGCGCGCGGCCGTGGTCGAGGGCCGCTTCCGCTGGTCCGATATCGGCAGCTGGGATGCCTTGCGCGATATTTCCGAAGGCGATGCGTCAGGCAATGTCACCTTCGGCCCGGTCACCCTGCTCGATTCGCACAATACCTTCGTGCACACCGACGGACCGCTTGTTGCCGCCGTGGGACTCGACGATGTGTCGGTGGTTGCCACCGACGACGCCGTCCTCGTGATGCCCGCGCATCGCTCGCAGGATGTGAAGGCCCTCGTCGCGAAGCTGAAGGCGGACGGCCACAATGCCGCGAGCGAGCACCTGAGGGCGCATAGACCCTGGGGCACTTACCAGACGGTCTGCCGGGGCGAACGCTTTCATGTGAAGAAGATAGTCGTCGAGCCCGGCGGCCGGCTTTCGCTTCAGAAGCACTATCATCGCGCCGAGCACTGGATCGTGGTGAAGGGCACTGCCGAGGTCACGCTCGACGGAAAGGTGTTTGAGGTTCGCGAGAACGAATCGACCTATCTGCCGCTTGGCGGCGTCCACCGCCTTGCCAACCCCGGCAAGATCCCGCTGGAGCTGATCGAGGTGCAGACCGGTTCCTATCTTGGCGAAGACGACATCGTCCGCCTCGAGGACGTCTACAACCGGAGCTGAGCGAAACGCCCTGTCTCCGGCGCGTGCATTGCATCGCAGGTCGATGGCGCTTATTGACGCCCCTCTGCGTCTGTTATCGCCGGCCTCGGGCGCGGTGATCGCGCGTTGCGCGAGCCAAGGGAGTATCGCAGTGGGCATGGCTCCGTCGGAGAATATCCCCGCCGCCGAATCGGTCCGCGAGGAAGATCCCATCCTCGACAGCGTACGGCATACCCTCGCCGTCGAGGCGCGGGGGCTTGCGGCGCTCTGCGAGGCCGTCGACGGACCGCTCGGCAGCGCGATCAAACGCGCGACACGCCTGATCGAGGCGGCGCGGGGCCGCGTCATCGTGACCGGTATGGGCAAGAGCGGGCACATCGGCCGGAAGCTCGCGGCCACGCTTGCTTCAACCGGCACGCCCGCGCTGTTCCTTCATGCCGCCGAGGCCAGCCATGGTGATCTCGGCATGGTCACGCCCGATGACGTGCTTCTCGCCATCTCCTGGTCCGGCGAGACCGCCGAACTCGGCGACATCGTGCACTATGCCGGCCGCTTCGCGGTGCCGCTTCTCGCCATGACATCGAATGCCGAAAGCACGCTCGGCCGCGCCGCCGACGTGGTGCTCACACTCCCGCGTGTCGAGGAGGCCTGCCCGAACGGGCTGGCCCCCACCACCTCCACGCTGATGCAGCTGGCGCTGGGCGACGCGCTGGCGCTGGCGCTGCTGGAGCGGCGCGGTTTCTCCGCCTCTGACTTTCGTGTCTTCCATCCCGGCGGCAAGCTTGGCGCGCGTCTGCTCAAGGTCGCCGACCTCATGCACGAGGCCGACAGCGTGCCGCTGGTGGCCATTGGCACGCCGATGAGCGAGGCGCTGATCGAGATCACCGGCAAGCGGTTCGGCTGCTGCGGTGTCGTCGACGCCCAGGGCCAGCTGGTCGGCATCATCACCGACGGCGACCTGCGGCGCCACATGAGCGTCGACCTCCTGCCGCGGCTCGTGGAACAGGTGATGACGAACTCGCCTCTCGTCATCGCACCCGCCGATCTCGCCAGCTCCGCGCTTGGCCAGATGAGCCGCCTGCAGATCACGGTGCTCTTCGTGGTCAGCGCCGGCCAGCCCGTCGGCATTCTTCACATTCATGACCTGCTGCGCGCCGGCGTCATCTGACGCCCGCCGACATCCACCGAGGTACGCCACATGAGCGGTACGTCCGCCAATCCCATCGTCACCGTCGGTGACGTCCGTTTCGGCAATGCGCTGCCGCTGGCGCTGATCGCGGGCCCCTGCCAGATGGAGAGCCGCGAGCATGCGCTCGAATGCGCGGCCGCGATCAAGGAGATCACGGCCCGTTGCGGCATTGGCGTGGTGTTCAAGACCTCGTTCGACAAGGCGAACCGGACCTCGATCAAGGGTGCGCGCGGCATGGGGCTGAAGGCCGCCTTGCCCATCTTCGCAGAAATTCGCGAGCGTTTCGGCATGCCGGTGCTCACCGACGTGCACGACAATGACCAGTGCGCCCCGGTGGCCGAGGTGGTGGATATTCTCCAGATCCCGGCGTTCCTGTGCCGCCAGACCGATCTGCTGATCGCCGCGGCCGCCACCGGCCGTGTCGTCAACGTGAAGAAGGGCCAGTTCCTCGCCCCGTGGGACATGAAGAACGTTGTCGCCAAGCTCATCGACAGTGACAACCCCAACGTGCTCGTCACCGAGCGCGGCGCCTCCTTCGGCTACAACACACTCGTCACGGACATGCGCGCGCTGCCGATCATGGCAGAGACCACGGGCGCGCCGGTGATCTTCGATGCCACGCATTCGGTCCAGCAGCCGGGCGGACAGGGCACCTCGTCGGGCGGCCAGCGTGAGTTCGTGCCGGTGTTGGCGCGCGCGGCGGTGGCGGTCGGTGTCGCCGGTGTGTTCATCGAAACGCACCCGGATCCCGACCATGCGCCCTCCGATGGGCCGAACATGGTGCCGCTGAAGGATTTCGAAGCGCTGATCGCGCGGCTCCAGGCCTTCGACCGGCTGGCGAAAGATCTCGCCGGTTGACGCAGGCCGCATCGTTCCCGCTGCGCTGGCTCGAATGGGCCGCGCGCCTCGGCAGCGCGGCCTGCCTCATTACGCTGCCGCTGCTGTCACTTCTGCCGGCAACCGTCGTTGAGCGCACGGGCGCGGGGAAAAATTTCGAGCACTTCCTCGCCTATGGCGGAACCGGCCTTCTTTTGGGCCTGGCCATCGCCGTTCCCCGCCATCGCGTCCTGGCCGCCATCGGTCTCATCCTGGTGGCAGCTACGCTGGAGACCGCTCAGCTCCTCACGCTCACGCGCAGTGCGGAGCTGGCGCAGTTTCTCTCCGGCTCGACCGGTGCCTGTGTCGGCGTGATCGCGGGATCAGTCAGCCGGACCGTTCTGACCCGGCGGATCGGCGCCCCTCAGAGGCTCTGATTATAGGCCCCGACTTCGGGATGGGTGCGCAGCACGCCGTCGACGAGCTTGAACATGTCGTGCATGCGGGCCTCGGACACCGGGCTCTCCACCACAACGACCAGTTCCGGCTTGTTGGACGAGGCACGTACCAGCCCCCATGAACCGTCCTGCGCCGTCACCCGCACCCCGTTCACCGTGACGAGGTCGCGGATCGGCTGCCCGTCGATGGTCTCGCCGCGCGCGGCAAGCCCTTCGAAGTGCTTCACCACAGCGTCGACCACGCCATATTTCTTCTCGTCCGGACAGTGCGGCGACATGGTCGGCGAGGACCAGGTCTTGGGCAGTGCGTCCTTCAGTTCCGAGAGCTTCTTGCCTGGATTTCGGTCCAGCATGTCCAGGATGGCAATGGCCGAGACCAGGCCGTCATCATAGCCACGCCCGATTGGCGTGTTGAAGAAGTAGTGGCCCGACTTCTCGAACCCGACCAGGGCCCCGCTCTCGTTGACGCGGCGCTTCATGTAGGAGTGGCCGGTCTTCCAGTAGTCGGTGTGCGCGCCATTGGCGATGAGCACCGGGTCGGTGACGAACAGCCCCGTGGACTTCACGTCGACCACGAATTTCGCCTGCGGATAGATCGCCGAGAGGTCGCGGGCGAGCATCACGCCCACCTTGTCGGCGAAGATCTCCTCGCCATGGTCATCGACCACACCGCAGCGATCGCCATCCCCGTCGAAGCCAAGCCCGACATCGGCGCCCGAAGCCAGAACCGCGTCGCGCATCGCGTGCAGCATTTCGAGGTCTTCGGGATTGGGATTGTATTTCGGGAACGAGTGGTCGAGCTCGGTATCCAGAGGCACGACCTCCACGCCCAGCGCTTCGAGAATGCGCGGGGCGAACGCACCTGCCGTGCCGTTGCCGCAGGCGACCACCGCCTTGATCGGGTTCTTCAGCTTGGGGCGGTCGGTCAGGTCCTTGAAGTAGACCTCGGGGAAGTTCTCGACATAGTGATAGCTGCCGCCCTCCCGCGCCTGCGCCATGCCGCCGAGCACGATTTCCTTCAGACGACTCATCTCGTCGGGCCCGAAGGTCATGGGGCGGTTCACGCCCATCTTCACGCCGGTCCAGCCATTGTCGTTGTGCGACGCCGTCACCATCGCCACACAGGGAATATCCAGCGCGAACTGGGCGAAATAGGCCATGGGTGACAACGCGAGGCCGATATCGTGGACCTTGATGCCGGCGTTCATCAGCCCGAGCGCGAGCGCCTGCTTGATCGATGACGAATAGCCGCGAAAGTCGTGTCCGATGACGATTTCGGGCCGGATGCCGAGCTCGTGGATAAGCGTGCCGAGCCCCAGCCCAAGCGCCTGAACACCCATGAGGTTGATTTCGCTGCCGAAGAGCCACCGCGCGTCATATTCGCGAAAGCCGGTCGGCTTCACCAGCGGCACAGTCTCATAGGCATACGTATTCGGCTTCAGCGACGCCTGCGGCTTCGGGAACATTGAAGGTCCTGTTTATGCGGCGGGAAGGATCTCGCACTTTATGGCGGTTGGCATGCGACATCGTCAATGCCGGAGGGTCGCTCAGACCGCCCGCCGCAGCAGCCGCGCCCCGCGCCACAGCTTCCAGATACGCAGCGGCGGCGACATCGCCGGCACCACGGCAAACGGATCGTGGGGGCGGCTCATCCGCGACAGATCACCCGGCACCAGCACCATGGGCAGGAAGGCGGGCAGATTGGCCGGATCGACACCTCTGAGGGCTTTGATCGCCTTGTCATAGTGCCGGGCCGCCAGCGCCCTCATCTCACCCAGCGCCGCCCGCAGCGCCGCGCTCGCGGGACCCGATACCGCGTCCTCACGGGTCAGGCCGTGCGCGGCGAGGATGTCGAGCGGTACGTAGCACTGGCCTCGCCGGGCATGGACGGGAAAAGCACGCAGCAGTCCGGTGATGGCATAGGCGACGCCGGCATGGCCGGCGGCTTCAGCGGAGGCCTGATCGGTGGCACCGGTCAGGATGATCGTGCCAAGGCGGATCAACGCGGAGGAGGTCTCGCCCGCATACCCCTCCAGATCATTCACCGTGGGCATCGGATCGTCGTAGAGATCGAAGATGCGGGCATCGAGCAGCGCGAAGAAGGTCTCGCGCGGCAGGGCATAATGGTCGACCGCATCGAGCAGGGCTCCCGCCACCGGATTCGCCCGCACGTCACCGCGCGCGCCGCCGATAAGCGCCTCGCTCCACCACTGCAGCCTCACCTCCCCCGCCATCGGGTTGGTGATGGCTTCGCGCACCCGCGCCACCTCGGCATTGAAGGCATGAAGCGCGAAGAGCGCGCCGCGCTTCTCCGCTGGCGCGAACAGATCCGCCATATAACGGTCGCGGTCGAGGCCCCGAACCAGCTCGGCGCAATAATCGACATCGCGCATGGTCATGGCAGGGCCAACAGGGCGGCAGCGACCGGCCTGTCCTCAGCCAGCAGCACGTTGTAGGTCGAAGCTGCGGCCCGTGTCGGCATCGCGTCGACCGAGATGCCGACATCGCGCAGGCGCCAGCGGAGAGAATCGGGCACCACCCATGGGTCCATGCCGGTGCCGATCAGAAGCAGTTCGATCCGTTCCGCCTGCTCGAACACCCGCGCCAGCGCCGCGACGTCGATGTCGGCCTGTGTCCGCGCCGCCCAGGCGTGCATGCCCGATGGCAGCGCCAGCAGCGAGCCGTCCGATGCCATGCCGGCGAAGTGAAAGGCATAGCGGGCATAGCCCGCTATCGGTACCTGGCTCGGGAGATGGGCGTCGGGCGTGGCCATGACTACCTCTTCGGGACAGCTACCTTTTGAGACCCGCCCGACATTTTCCGGACGGCCGCCGGGCTCGAACGGCAGCCTCTACCGGAGCCGCATCCCTGCCCGAGACATCCGCGCCCTGAACCACCGGGTCAGGGAGCGGCCCGCTCGGCGCGCGGATTGGCGGTCTTGTCTTCCTTCTCGGCAAGCGTGCGCGTGGTGACGCCGAGATAGATCAGCAGCGGCGACGCTATGAAGATCGACGTGTACGTGCCCACCAGCACCACACCGAACAGCATCGTGATCGAGAACGAGTGGATCGCCCGCCCGCCGAACAACACCAGAGCCAGCAACGCCAGCGTCACCGTAACGTGGGTGATGACCGAGCGCGACAGCGTCGAGTTGATCGACTGGTTCAGCAGATCCTCGGTCGGCATCTTCTTGTAGCGCCGCAGCATCTCGCGGATGCGGTCATAGATGACGATCGTGTCGTTCAACGAGTAGCCGAGAATGGTGAGCAGCGCGGCAACGCTGGTCAGGTCGAAGTCGATCTGGAAGATCGCCATGAACCCGATCGTGAGCACGATATCGTGGAAGTTGGCGATCGAGGCTCCCAGCGCGAACTGCCATTCGAACCGGAACCACAGATAGATCAGGATGCAGAGCACCGCGAGCATCATCCCGACGATGCCATAGCTCAGCAATTCCTGCGACACGCGGGGGCCGACCACCTCGACACGGCGATACTCGACGCCTTCCCCGAGCGCGGCCTTCACCTTGCCCACAACCGCCTGCTGGGCGCTCTCCCCACCCGGCTGCTGCGCAACGCGGATGAGCACCTCGCCGTCACTGCCGATCTCCTGGATCTGCACCTCGCCGAGATCGAGCGCTTCCAGCTTGGAGCGCACGTCCGCCATGTTCAGCGTGTTGTTGGCGTAGCGCACTTCAAGCAGCGTACCGCCCTTGAAGTCGATGCCGAAGTTCAACCCGAGCGTGAGGAAGGCCCCCAGCGCCAGGATCGACAGCAGCGCCGAGATCGGAAAGCTGATGCGCCGAAAGCGGATAAAGTCGAACTTGGTGTCGTCCGGTACGATGCGAAGCAAACGCATGGTGGTGCTCGCCTTTCTCAGATCGGCACATGCTGGGGGCGCCGCCAGCGCACCCACAGCGCCACCATCAGGCGGGTCAGCGTGAAGGCGGTGAACACCGTCGTCATGATGCCGATGCCGAAGGTAATGGCGAAGCCGCGAACGGGACCCGAGCCGACATAGAACAGCACGGCCGCCGCAATGAATGTGGTGATATTGGAATCGAGGATGGTCGACAGCGCGCGCGAGAAGCCCGCGTCGATGGCCGAAATCGCCGAGCGACCGGCCCTCGCCTCCTCGCGAATGCGCTCATAGATGAGCACGTTCGAATCCACCGCGATGCCGACGGTCAGCACGACACCGGCGATGCCGGGCAATGTGAGCGTCGCGCCGAGCATGGCGAGCAGGCCCATGATCATCGAAACGTTCACCGCCACGGCGACAACGGCGATGACACCGAAGACCCCGTAGGTCGCGATCATGAACACCGCGACCGCGACCGCGCCGACGATCGAGGCGATGATGCCGGAGCGGATCGAATCCGCGCCAAGGCCAGGCCCGACCGTGCGCTCCTCCACGACCTGAAGCGGCACCGGCAGCGCGCCGGCGCGCAGCAGGATGGCGAGGTCGTTGGCTTCCTGCACCGTGAAGCTGCCGCTGATCTGGCCGGAGCCTCCCAGGATCGGCTCCCGGATGACCGGCGCCGAAATCACCTTGTTGTCGAGAATGATCGCAAAGGGCCGCCCCACATTGGCCTGGGTCGCTTCGGCGAAGCGGCGGGCGCCATTGGTGTTGAAGCGGAAGGTAACGACCGGCTCGCGCGTCTGCGGATCGAAGCTCGGCTGGGCATCGGTCAGGTCTTCACCCGCCACCAGCACACGGTCTTCGATGAGATACGGAACGGGAGGATTGCCGTCGGACGTCAGCACCTGGGTGCCGGCCGGCGGGCGTCCCTGCAGCGCCTGCTGCGCACTCATCGTGGTGTCGACGAGACGGAAGCTCAGCTTGGCGGTCTGACCGAGAAGGGCCTTGAGCCGCGAGGGATCCTGAAGGCCCGGCACCTGCACCTGGATGCGGTCGGCACCCTGGCGCTGGATCGACGGCTCCGTCGTACCGAGCTGGTCGATACGCTTGCGGATGATCTCGATCGACTGCGACACCGCCTGGATGGTTCGCGCCTGGACACCGGCACTGGAGGGCGTCAGCGTGATCAAGCTGCCATCGCGCGCCACATCGGTATCGAGCTGGCCGGTGGTGGCCAGCGGGCCACCGATCGGCTGGGCGAGCCCACGCAGCGCCGTCAAGGCGCTTTCGACGTCCTGCCCCTCGCGGATCCGCACCTGGACGGAATCGCCCTCGATGTTGAGCCCGCTATAGCCGACCTTCGCATCGCGCAGCACGCGACGGGCATCGTCGCGGAGCTGTTCGAGACGGCCCTTGCGGACTTCGGCCTGTTCGACCTGCAAGACAATGTAGGAACCGCCCTGCAGATCGAGACCGAGCACGATCTTGCGCTGCAGGAAGCCCGGGAGGCTGTCGTAAGCGGCCGTCGAAAGCAGGCTCGGCACGATCATCAAACCGATGATCGCGCACGCCGCCAGGATCGCAATGGCCTTCCATTTGGAAAAATAAAGCATGTCGATCTTTCCGGCCGCCCTTCAGGGAGCGGCCGCAAGGGGAGCCGTCAAACGGATGCCGTCACGCGGCGCCTTCTTCCTTGGCCGGCTCGCCCTTGGCGCGCACTTCCGAGATCATGCCACGAAGCTGGCGGATCTTCACGCCTTCGGCGAGCTGAAGCTCAAGCTCCGAATCGTCGACCACCCGCGCAACCTTGCCGATCAGGCCGCCCGTGGTGACCACGGTGTCACCGCGGCGGATGTTCTTCACCAGCTCCTGATGGGCCTTCACCTTCTTCTGCTGCGGCCGCAGGATCAGGAAATACATGATCACGAAGATCAGCACGAAGGGCAGCAACGACATCAGCATGTCGGTACCGGCGGGGCCAGCGGCCTGCGCATAGGCGGGCGTAATGAACATGTCGGTTCCTTGTCCGTCGAATAATGGCGGGCGAAAGGCCCGGCGAAGCGGCGCGGACTATACTGGCGCGCCTGCCGATTGCAAACGCCGACAACGCGCCCGCAGGTCACGGATGCGAAAGGGCGCGGCGCGACACCGGAATGGCTTGTCCGAATGGCCTCATCTGGCTATTCCCGCCTCGCCCAAGGAGCCATGCCATGAACCCGTTGTCGGACAACCTCGCTTCCCAGGATTTCGGTGCCGTTCTCGCCCGCATCGCCGACGCGCTGGAGCGCATCGCGCCTGCCAGTGCCGCATCCGTAGACTTCACCGTCGCCAATGCCTTCGTCTGGCAGGCGGAAGCCCGGCACCTCGAACCGGTGCCACGGGTCAACCGGGTCGAAATGGATCTTCTGAAGGGAATCGACCGCACCCGCGACATGCTGGTGGACAACACGCTGCGCTTCGCCCGTGCACTGCCCGCGAACAACGCCCTCCTGTGGGGCGCTCGCGGCATGGGCAAGAGTTCGCTGGTCAAGGCCGCCCATGAGCAGGTCAACCGCGCCATGGTCGACGAGGGCCGGCTGCCCATCAAGCTGGTGGAGATTCATCGCGAGGATATCGAGACCCTTCCCGCGCTGATGGCGCTGATGCGCTCGACGCCGTTCCGCTTCATCGTATTCTGCGACGATCTCTCCTTCGATGCCGACGACACTTCCTACAAGTCGCTGAAGGCGGTGCTGGAGGGCGGCATCGAGGGGCGGCCGGAGAATGTGATCTTCTACGCCACCTCGAACCGCCGCCACCTGCTGGCACGCGAAATGGTGGAGAACGAGCGTTCGACCGCGATCAATCCCGGCGAAGCGGTGGAGGAGAAGGTCTCGCTGTCGGACCGTTTCGGCCTCTGGCTAGGCTTCCACAAATGCAACCAGGACGAATATCTGGCGATGGTGAACGGCTATGCCGACCATTTCGCCATCCCGATCGACGCGGAGACGCTGCGCAGCGAAGCACTCGAATGGGCGACCACGCGCGGGTCGCGCTCCGGCCGCACAGCCTGGCAGTACGTGCAGGATGTCGCGGGGCGGCTTGGCGTTTCGCTTTCTGAACCGCCTGCCACCCCGCGCTGACCGGCGCCAAGGTCCGAACGTCGCGCCGGTATTGATGGGCGGGGCACGGCCCCGCCGGTTCCATGGTGCGGGGTTCAGAGCCCGGCGAGATACTGCGACGGGTCCACAGGCTGCGATCCCTTGCGGATCTCGAAGTGCAACTGCGGGGTGGACACGTTGCCGGTCTGACCCGCCTTCGCGATCACCTGCCCGCGCCGGACGGTGTCGCCCTTCTTCACGTCCACCTCGCTATTGTGAGCATAGGCGGTCACGTAGCCATCCGAGTGCTTGATCAGCACGAGGTTGCCATAGCCTTTCAGCTCGCTGCCGGCGTAGGCGACGACACCATCCTCGGCGGCCTTGATCGAGGTACCTTCCGGCACCGAGACGTTGATGCCCTCGTTCTGCTGGCCACCCGGCTTGGGCCCGAAGCCCGAAATCACACGCCCGCGGACCGGCCAGCGGAACTGCATGCCGTTGCCACTGCGCACGTCATCCGGCGTCTCGGAAGGCTTCACCGCCGCGATGGTCTGCGGCTTGGCAGCCTCCGTCGCCGGAGCAGCCGGCGCCGCAGCAACAGCCGGCGTGGGTGCGGACATCGGCTTCGTTGCGGGAGGCGCCGGAGGCACTGCCAGCGCCTTCGGTGCACTCGCGACGACCGCAGTACCGGACGCGGGAATCCTCAGCTGCTGGCCGATACGCACCTGCGCGTTCATGTCGAGGCCATTGGCCGAGGCCAGAGTCCCGCGCGGGATGCCATAGGTCCGCGAAATTGAACTGAGCGTCTCACCGGGCGCTACCGTATGCGCCCCACCGCCGGTCGCCGCGACCGCCGGAGCCCGAACCGGCGCCGCCGCGACGGGGGCCGGAGCAGGAGCGGGCTGGGGCTGCGCTCCATAAAGCGGCTGGGGCTGTCCGCTATAGAGCGGCTGCGGCCGTCCGCCGTACACCGGCTGCTGTGCGGGGCTCGCGCTTGCAACCTGCTGCGGCGCACCATAGGCGGGCTGCGCCGGAGCGCCATAAGGCGCGGGATAACCGGAGGCGACCGCGGCACCGTTCGCCGGCGCCATGGGTGCCCTCTGGACCGCACCGCTCGGCGCTGCGGCTACCGACCCCGTATAGGCCGGACCGCCCGCCTGCGCACTGAACGGACTGCTGTTGGGATTGCTGAAGCGACCGACATCCGAACTGCACCCGGCCGCCGCCCCCCCGAGGAGAGCAACAATGGACAGCCGCACAATAGGCCTGCAACCGGAAGCCGACAGGAAATCACGCATCGCACCACCCGTACTCTAAACACGCACGGATTAAAGCGCGGGATAGGTAAACGTCGGCTTAAATCAATCGGCCGAATGCCGGATTGGCGGCAAATTCAGGGCGAAAGATCAAAGCGTGGCCGCGATTCCCTCTCGCATCGGCACAAAACGGACCAGCCCCAGATCGCGGCGCTCCAGGCCTTCCTCCGCCTTGTGGAAGCGCACCAACATCTGGGTTTCGTCGGGCGGGCCAAGCGGCGCGACGATAATGCCGTCAGGCGAAAGCTGTTCGATCAGTGGTGCGGGAATTTCGCGCACCGCGGCGTTGAGCACGATGCGGTCGAAGGGCGCGCGCGCCAGCAGCCCCTGGGTGCCATCGGCGACGATCACCTCGACATTGGCGAGCCCAAGCTGGCGTAGCCGCACCGCCGCGGAATGCGCCAGGGTACGATAGCGTTCCAGCGTCACCACATGGCGGACGATATGGCCGAGGATCGCGGCGTGGTAGCCCGAGCCGGTTCCCACTTCCAGCACCGAATGCTTGGCATCGAGATCCAGCGCTTCCGTCATCAACGCCACCACTGAAGGCTGGCTGATGGTCTGGCCGCATTCGATGGGCAGGGCCTGGTCGGCCCATGCCAGATCGCGAAAGGCGGGATCGACGAAACGCTCACGCGGCACCTGCTCGAAGGCCCGCATCACGCGCCTGTCGAGCATGCCCCGCTTGCGCAGCGTGAGCAGCAGCTCCGCGCGCTCGACCGCTTCCTTCTCGGCTTCCGTCACCGCAGCCTCCGCCTCCCTTCCCAATGGGATCAGCGGACCATGATTGTCAACGCGCAGCGCGGAATATCTGGGCCAGCCGGGTCATCATCGGCTCATCCGTCATGTCGAGCCGCAGCGGAGTGACGGAGATGCAGCCCTCGTCGAGCGCGTGCAGGTCCGAACCATTGGCCGGATCGAAGATCCGCTTCTCGAACGCGATCCAGAAATACGGATTGCTGCGCCCGTCGGCGCGCTCGTCGATGCGCAGCAGATCCTGATTGCGCTTGCCCTGCGCCGTCACCCTGACGCCCCTCACCTCCTCCACCGGCCGGTTGGGGAAGTTGACGTTGATGAGGATGCCGTCGGGAATGCCTTCCTCAAGCAGGGTGCGCACCACCTCCGGGCCGAAATGCTCGGCCACCGTGTAGGCCGGCGCCTTGCGTGTCTCGAAGCCGTAGGCCTGCGACATAGCAATGGAAGAGATGCCGAGCACCGTGCCCTCCATGGCGCCGGCTACCGTGCCCGAATAGCCGACATCCTCGGCCACGTTCTGCCCGCGATTGACACCGGAGAGCACCAGGTCCGGCTTGGCGTCCTTGAGCAGATGGCGCACCGCCATGATGACGCAGTCGGTCGGCGTGCCCTTCACCGCGAAGCGGCGTTCGTCGATCTGGCGCAGCCGCAGCGGATCGGACAGCGAGAGCGAATGCGACACGCCGGACTGGTCGGTCTCGGGCGCCACGACCCACACATCGTCCGACAGCGCCCGCGCGATCCGCGCGCACGCTTCCAGACCGGGGGCGTGAATGCCGTCGTCATTGGTGACCAGGATTCGCATCGACTCGCTCATTGCTCTTGAAAACGTCATCGCCGGCCGGGGATGCCGGCGCGAGCCCGCTCAGTTGTTCTCGATCTTCGCCAGTCCGCCCATATAGGGCACCAGCACCTCCGGCACTGTGACCGAGCCATCCTCGTTCTGGTAATTCTCAAGGATCGCCACCAGTGCCCGCCCGACCGCGACGCCCGAACCGTTCAGCGTGTGGAGGAAGCGCGTGTTCTTGGACTCCTTCGGCCGGTAGCGCGCATTCATGCGCCGGGCCTGGAAGTCCGAGCAGGTCGAGACCGAGGAAATCTCGCGATAGGCATTCTGCCCCGGCAGCCACACCTCGATGTCGAAGGTGCGCGCGGAGGCGAAGCCCATGTCGCCGGTGCACAGCGTGACCACGCGGTGCGGCAGGCCGAGCTTCTTCAGCACCGCGATGGCGCAGGCCAGCATGCGCTCCTGCTCGGCGAGCGCGTTCTCGGGCGTGACGATGGAGACCATCTCCACCTTGTTGAACTGGTGCTGGCGGATCATGCCGCGCGTATCCCGCCCCGCCGCCCCGGCCTCGGCCCGGAAGCAGGGCGTGAGCGCGGTGAAGCGCAGCGGCAGTTCTTCCTCGGACAGGATGGACTGCGCGACGAGATTGGTCAGCGGCACTTCGGCAGTGGGGATGAGCCAGCGGCGCTTATCAACGGCGGAGGCGTCGATGTTGTTGGTGATAGCTTCAGCTACGGCTTTGACAGTCGCCAACGGAAAGGTGTCGCCTTTAGATGCGTCAGAGAGACCATGCAGAGCGCTCGTGATTGCTCTTCGATACGCGTCCGTAATCTCCGGCGTACCCGCCATGAACTGATCGTCTCGGAACTTCGGCAGCTGCGCGGTGCCGAACATCGCCTCGTCCTTCACCAGAACGGGCGGGGCGACTTCCATGTAGCCGTGTTCTTCGGTGTGGGTGTCGATGAAGAACTGGCCGATGGCGCGCTCCAGCCGCGCGAGGCGGTTCTTCAGCACCACGAAACGCGCGCCGGACAGCTTGGCACCGGCCTCGAAATCCATCTGTCCCAGCGCCTCGCCAATCTCGAAATGCTGCTTTGGCGCGAAGGCGTAATCGCGGATCGCGGGCATGACGAGGGCGCTGCCCGACGCATCGGGATGGGGAACAGGCTCGTAGGGCACGTTGTCGTGCTCGTCGGCCCCGTCCGGCACGGCATCCAGCGGCGCATTGGGAATGGCGGCGAGCAGACCGTGAAGTTCGGTCTCGGCCGCCTTCATGTCCTCCTCGATCGCGGGAATGTCGGTCTTGAGCTTGCCGACCTCGGCCATCAGCGCCTCGGCCCGGCCGTTCTCGCCAGCTTTCTTGGCGGCGCCGATCTCCTTGGAGGCGGCATTGCGGCGGGCCTGCAGCTCTTCCAGCTTCACGATCCCGGAGCGGCGGCGCTCGTCCAGCACCAGCAGGCTGTCCACCAGAGCCTGCGCTTCGGTCTCCGCCGTCCCGCGCCGCGTGAGAGCGCGGACGAGTCCCTGCGGCTCCTCGCGGATCCATTTGATGTCGTGCATGGAAGTCTCGCTTTCGCCCCTTGGCGTTGTCGCGGGCCTGCGCCCGGGTCGCACGGACCTACCCAATCAGCGCGGCCGCGACAAGCCTCACGCGCGCCTCGGCAGGCAAGAGCGGCCTGCCTTGGACCCCTTCAGGAGTGTTACCGCCCGCTCAGGACGCCGCGCTCTCGGCTTCGTCCTCGTCGGCCTTCGCCGCCTTCTTCTTCTCGATGAGGCGCACCAGGAACACCGAGACCTCGTAGAGCAACAGCGTCGGCGCCGCGAGCGCGATCTGGCTGACAACGTCCGGCGGCGTCAGCACCGCCGCGGCGACGAACACGCCGACGATGGCGTAGCGGCGGAACTTCTTGAGCTGGTCGGAGGTCACCACGCCGATCTGCGCCAGCAGCGTCAGGATGACGGGCAGCTGGAAGCAGATGCCGAAGGCGAAGATCAGGGTCATGATCAGCGACAGATATTCGCTGACCTGCGGCAGCATGGAGATTTCCGGCGAATCCGGCCCCGCCATCTGCTGCATCGAGAGGAAGTAGGTCATCGCCAGTGGCATGGCGACGAAATAGACAAAGCTTGCCCCAATCAGGAAGCACACCGGCGTCGCGATCAGATAGGGACGGAAGGCACCGCGTTCATGCTTGTAGAGCCCCGGCGCCACGAACATGTAGATCTGCGTCGCCACCACCGGGAAGGAGATGAACGCCGCCCCGAACATGCCGAGCTTGATCTGCGTGAACAGGAATTCCTGCGGCGCCGTGTAGATGAGCTTCACATGCTCCGTACCGCCAGCGGCGAATTCATACGGCCAGAGCAGGACGTTGTAGATCACCTTGCCCAGCATGAAGCAGACGAAAAACGCGACCAGAAAGGCGAGCACGGACTTGATCAGCCGCGAGCGCAGCTCGATCAGATGCTCGATCAGCGGCGCCTTGCTGGCGTCGATATCCTCCTGGCTCATGCCGCCGGCCCTTCCTTGCCTTTGGTCGACGGGGCGGCCGGGGCCTCATCCGACACGGTCTTCTTCACCCGCGGTTTGCGGGGCGCCTTCGCCGCGCTCGGCGGCGTTGTATCGTCGAGGGAAGCGACAGCCTCCGCGACTTCAGGCTCGGCCGGCAACGCCTTGACACGCGGCGCGCGCTTGGGCTTCGCGGGCACCTCGGCCGAGGCACTGGCCTCCGAGGCGGGGGATTTCGTTGCACGGGCCCGCTTGGGCTTCGCCGGCGCCGTCGCGGCAGGCTCGGTCGTCGCCGTCTTGCCGACGGCCGCTTCGGGCCTGTCGTCCAGCTTTGCGGCCGCCGCCTTTACCTCCTGCTCGACATCCTCGAACGCGTAAGGCTCCAGCTCGCTCGGCTCGGGCAATAGCGAGCCCGGCCCGGGCGCGGGCAGGTCTGCCCGCTCCACCGGCTGGTTGGCGTTCTTCAGCTCATCATCGATGTCGTGAAGAGGGTTGCTCGGCAGCGCGCCGGAAATGCTCTTCTGCGCGTCGGTGGCGAAGCCGCTGATCTCGCTCTTCAGGCCGGAGATACCGTCCTTGAGATCGCTCAGCTCCGCCTCGCGAAGTGCCTCGTTGAACTGCCCCTGAAACTCGCCGGCCATGCGGCGCAGCTTGCCCACGGACTGCCCAAGGGTGCGCAGCACACGCGGCAATTCCTTCGGCCCGATCACGATAAGCGCGATGATGCCGACCACCAGTAACTCGGACCAGCCAATATCAAACATAGGTTATGACAGGGCCGCGCAAAAGCGACCCTTCCCGATCCTTAGGACCCCGAAGATCGGGAATCAGCCAACCTTGGTGCGCTCGGCTTCAGTGGTCTGCTGGTGATCGATGTTACGCAGCGGCTCCGCAGGCTTGGCGGGCGGCGTCTCGTCGTCATCGGCCATGCCCTTCTTGAAGGCCTTGATGCCCTTCGCAGCATCACCCATCAGCTCCGACAGCTTGCCGCGGCCGAAGAGGAGGAGCACGACCACCAGCACTATGATCCAATGCCAGATGCTCAACGAACCCATTATTCAAACTCCCTTATCGAAGCGCCGCCGGCCCCTCGCGGCCGCGCATCGCAAAACAGAACCCGGACACTAGGGCCGGGCCGCCGCGAAGACAAGAACCTCTGCCGGATCTATGTGCACGCCTACGTCATGGCCGCGTGACAGACCTGCGGTCGTCCGGCGACGTGCGACCAATGGACGGTCCACACCCTCCACCGCGACCTCATACAGATCAAGTTCGCCAAGGAATCGGTGGCTCACGACCCGGCCCGGCACGCCCGTGCCCGGCGCCCGCAGCTCCACCCCCTGTGGGCGGATCGCGGCCACCGCATCCTGCCCGTCATCCATTCCCGGCGCATCGAAGGCGCCGAGCGGCGTGATGACACGGCCCGAGCCGACAACGCCATCCACTTCGTTGATTTCGCAAAAGAAACGGGCGGCGGCGATGTCCGCCGGGTGACGGTAGATCTCTTCGGGAGTGCCGATCTGCACGATCTCGCCCTGACGCATCAGTGCGATGCGATCGCCCAGCCGCATCGCCTCCTCCGGGTCGTGGGTGACGATGATGCAGGTCGCGCGCGCATCGCGCAGAACCTTCAGCGTATCCGCACGCACACTTCCGCGCAGGCGACTGTCGAGCCCGGAGAACGGTTCGTCCATAAGGAGAATGCCGGGGCGCGGCACGAGCGCGCGGGCAAGCGCGACACGCTGTTGTTCACCCCCTGACAGCGCATGGGGATAGTCCTGCGCGTAATGCTCCAGCCGCACCCGCCGGAGCGCGCGCAGTGCCTCCTCACGGGCCTCCGTCGCACTCAGCGCCCGCAAACCGAAGGACACGTTCTCCAGATTGGTGAGGTGGGGAAACAGCGCGTAGTCCTGAAACACCAGCCCGATATTGCGCTTTTCCGGAGGAACGAACCCTTCCGGTCCTGCCACCACGTGGCGGTCGAGCCGGATGCTCCCGCTGCTCGGGCGCTCGATGCCGGCGATCAGCCGCAGAAGCGTGGTCTTGCCGCAGCCTGATTGGCCCAGAAGGCACAGGATCTCGCCCGGCTCGACAACCAGCGAGACGCCGCGCACCGCCTCCACCGTCCCATAGCCATGGCGCACATCTTCAAGGATGAGACGGCTGGCCAGCGAGACCGGGGTTCGGGAGGGCGGGTGCTGCATGTGGCTCTTTCATCGTCGTGAATCGGACGCCGACACGCCTTCACTCCTCCGTGTCCTCGTCCGTTTCCGGCTCGGGCGCGAAGGAAAGGTTGAACTCGGGCTCCAGCGGATCCTCGTCGTCCTTCAGCGTCGTGTCGTCGTTCGGCAGCGGCACCGTTAGGCCAGCCGATACCCGCGCGTCAATCAGCCCGGTTCCGCGCAGCTCCTCCAGGCCCGGCAGGTCGCCGATGGCATCGAGGCCGAAATGCACCAGGAACAGCTCGGTGGTGCCGTAGGTCACCGGGCGCCCCGGACTGCGTCGACGCCCGCGCATGCGCACCCACCCCGATTCCAGGAGCACGTCGAGCGTGCCCTTGCTGGTGGAGACGCCGCGGATCTCTTCGATCTCCGCCCGCGTTGTCGGCTGGTGATAGGCAATGATCGCCAGCGTCTCAAGCGCCGCGCGCGAAAGCCGGCGTGGCTCCGGCTTGTCACGGGCGAGCAGGAAGCCGAGATCGGGCGCGGTGCGCAACATCCATTTGCCGGCCACGCGCACTAGGTTCACCCCACGCGGGGCATAGTCGGCCGACAGTTCGGCGAGCAGAGCGCGAAGATCCGCCCCCTCGGGCAGCCGGGAAGCAAGCGTTGCTTCATCCAGCGGCTCACCGGCCGCGAACAGCATCGCCTCCAGCAGGCGAAGCGCCGGCGTCCGGACAGCATGCGCCGCGTTTTCCGGTGCGGAAGGGAAAGGCGACGCCGCGCGCGCCGCATCGGCACTCATCGGCCCTCCCCGTCCGAAGCCGCCGCGCCGCGGCTCCGGATCCAGATCGGCGCGAACGGTTCGTCCTGCTGCACGTCGATCAGGCCCTCGCGCACCATTTCGAGGCTGGCCGAGAAGCCGGAAGCGAGCGCCGTCGCACGCATCTTCGGATCGGCCATCCAGTTGAGCAGGAAGCCGTCCAGCCGCGCCCAGTCACCGACAAGCCCCAGCCGGCCGATCAGCCGCTCCAGCCGCTCGCGGGCATCGGCCAGCGAGAGCACGTTGCGCGGGGCGAAACGTACCTGCGACAGGGCCAT
The DNA here is from genome assembly GCF_010669125.1 of Ancylobacter pratisalsi. Classification (NCBI taxonomy): domain Bacteria; kingdom Pseudomonadati; phylum Pseudomonadota; class Alphaproteobacteria; order Hyphomicrobiales; family Xanthobacteraceae; genus Ancylobacter; species Ancylobacter pratisalsi. The sequence goes on along the minus strand of NZ_CP048630.1, from coordinate 4,165,523 downwards.
CTTCTGGCGCTGCGCGCCATAGGCGGCGAGAAGTTCGTAGAGGGTCGCCTCATAAACCTGTGGCCCGTCCCGGCGCAGCGGCTCCGGTGCCCCGCGCCCGAACACTTCGTGACCTATGCGGTCACGCGTCGCCAGATGCGCGGCGGCGGCACGGATCCGCTCCAACCGGCGCAGACGCTCGGTCAGGTCGGCCGCGAGGTCGGCCGCGCTCGGCCCCTCCTCCTTGGCCGGCTCAGGAAGCAGCAGACGCGATTTGAGATAGGCCAGCCAGGCCGCCATGACGAGATAGTCGGCCGCCAGCTCCAGCCTTATGCGCCGCGCCGCCTCGACGAAGACGAGATATTGCTCCGCAAGCTCAAGGATCGAGATCCGCGACAGGTCGACCTTCTGCGTGCGGGCAAGCGCCAGCAGCAGATCGAGCGGGCCTTCGAAGCCGTCGACGTCGACCACCAGCGCGGGCTCGCCCTTCTCTCGGAGGGCGTCCGCCTCGAAAGCGAATTGGCTTTGTTCCATGGCAGATCGCGGCTGGTGTTCAGGAAACCGCGATCATATCCGAAAAATGAGCGCGCGCCTGCGCTTGTTCGATTTTCTCGGGTCGGACGAGCTGTTCCAGCGCGGCCTCGCAGCGTCGCGCCGCCTCGCCAGCCAGAAGCGGAGACCGCGAAGCGACCGCGCGCATCTCTTCGATATCGCCATTGCAGTGCAGGGCAAGGTCGCAGCCGGCCGCAAACGACGCCTCCGCCCGGCTCGCCAGAGAGCCGGCAAGTGCGCCCATGGAGAGATCATCGCTCATCAACGCGCCGTCGAAGCCGATAAAGCCGCGAATGATCTCATCGATCACCCGGCGGGAGGTCGTCGCGGGCTGGTCGGCATCGATCGCGGCATAGACCACATGGGCGGTCATGCCGAGCGGCAGGTCGTTGAGCCGGCGGAACGCCTCGAAATCCGTGGCTTCCAAAACCGGACGCGAAGTCTCCACCACCGGAAGGCTCAAATGGCTGTCGGCGCGTGCCCGTCCATGGCCGGGAATGTGCTTGAGCACGGGCAGGACGCCCCCGCTCATCATCCCGTCCGCGGCCGCCCGCGCCAGCAGCGCGACACGCTCCGGCGTCTCACCATAGGCGCGGTCACCAATGATGCCGTGCCCTTCGGGCAAACGAAGATCCGCGCAGGGCACGCAATCGACGGTGATGCCCAGCGCGGCGAGATCGTCCGCCATCAGCCGCGCACCGAGCCTCGCCGCCTCGACTGCCCGTGCCTCCTCGCCAGCTTCGGCAAGGGCGGCAAAGACACCGGCGGGCGGATAGGCCGGCCAGTGCGGCGGCCCGAGACGCTGGACGCGTCCGCCCTCCTGATCGATCAGGACAGGCGCGTCCGAACGGCCAACATGCTCACGAAACGCCGCGACCAGAGCCGCCACCTGCTCGGGTGTCTCCACATTGCGGCGGAACAGGATAAGCCCCCAGGGGCGCGTCTCGCGCAGGAACTCCGCTTCCTGCGCGGACAGGCGGGTGCCGGCACAGCCGGTAATGAAGGCGCGAGGCGCCGTGCTGGTATTCATCGGATCCAGCCAGCGATCAGTTGCGCTGGACCATGCAGTCGCCACCTTCCGCCCTCAGGGCCTGGCAGAGATTGTTGGCCTGGTCCCGATCGGAGAAGTTGCCGACCTGCGTGCGGTAATAAATGCCGCGATCGCCCAGATCCGCCCGGCGGATGGCCACCTGCTGGTTGCCGAGCACGCCGGGATACTTCGCCTGCATCGCCTTCCATGTCGCCTGCGCTTCAGCCTCGGACCGCACGGAGGCGATCTGCACCACATAGGCGCCCGCCGGAGCCGGAGCCGACGTTGCCGCCGGAGCGGAGGAAGCCGCCGGCATCGGGTTGGCCGCAAGCCGCGTCGGCGGCAGCGGCACATTCGGCACGATCGACGGAGTGTTGGATATCGGCGTCGGATCGGTGGAGACAGGCGCGCCCGAACCGGGGCTGAGCGGGATGGGCGTCGACGCCGTCGGCTGAACCGAGGAAGAAGCCGCGGACGAACTCCCGCTGGGCATCGGCGAGGGCGAAGAGTCTTCAACGATGGTGCCATCCGCACGAACGGTCAGCGTGCGTACGCGCTTGGGCTCGGTCACGGCGTCCGTCGCGGAGGTGGAAGGAGCCGCGCTGGTCGGCGCGGCGCCCGGCGCGGTCTGAATCACACGCGGCTGGGGCTGCGCCGCCTGAGACATATCGACCGGCTGCTCCTCGCTGGAGACAACCTTCTCATTGCCCGTGGTCGGGCTGCCGCCGACACGGTCATAGATCAGCTTCTGGCCCTCGCCGGCCTGATCCGGCGTGGGCTGGGCCGGAACGACCTTGTTCGGGCCTTGGTCGGCGCGAATGACCGGCGGCTCGCCGGAAGCGGTCGAGGAACCGCCGGAACCCGACATGTAGGCGTAGACGCCCGCCGTCGCCACGACGGCAACGACCACGAGGCCGCCAATCATGACCAGGCGGCCCTTGCCGCGACGCGGCGGCGCCTCGTCAGGCTCGATCTCATACGTCTGATCGACGCCTTCCTGTGGCTCGTAGCTGTCACCTTCCAGCGCCGAACGGCCATAATCATAGGCATCGTCAGCGACGTCGAAGTCAGGTGCCGGCTTGGCTGGTGCACGGGCTTGCGGCGTCGCCTGCGGCCTGGCCTCCGCTCGCGCGGCCGGTGCCGGGTCAGCGGCACCACGTGCCATCCAGGCCGGCAGCGGGCGCTCGGGCGCCTTCGGCTCCGTGCGATACGCATCGGCGCGGGGCTCGGGATGACCCAGCTCGTCGCCAAGATCGAACGGCTCCGATAGCGCGCGCGAAATCGCGTCGGCCGCACCATCGGAAACCGTGGAACGCTCAAACCCGCGCGAAGCTGGCGGTGTGGGCGCGCGCATGGCCGGCTCGGTCGGACGCGGGCGCGGCGGCAGGAAAGGCGCCTGCTCGGCCGCCGGCGCAGGACGAGGCTCGGGCGCGCGCGGCTCGGGCGCACGCGGCGCCGGGGCGGCCGGACGCTCGGTCCGCAGACTGCGGCTGAGATCGCGCGCCGTGTCCTCCAGCGACGAGCGTTCGGAACGCGGCAATGGCGCGCGGACCGGGGCCTCGGCGCGTGGCTCGGTTCGAAGTTCGGCCGCGAGCCCGGAAAAGGGATTGGGCGCCGCCGGACGGCTGGGGGGCGGCGTTGCCGGACGCGGGGCCGGGGCGGCCGGACGAGGCGGCAGCGGGGCGCGCGGCGGCGCAGAAGGAGCCGGCGCGGCAGGGCGCGGGCGCACGGGAGCAGCCCCCGGCACACCGGCACCTTGCGGTACGGGTGCCTGCGGCTTGCGCAGAATCTCGGCGAACTCGTCTTCCTGGCCCATCAGTCGGGCGAGTTCGGCAAGCGGGTCCTCGGCTGGGGAGTCCTGCCGATTACGCATCGTATCGTTGCCCATTTCACCGAACCTGTTCGCTGCGTCTCGAAACCTCGCCCCGGGGGAGGCGGCGGTACGGCGGTGGCGGGCGCGGAAAACCGCGCGGCACGCTCACCGCATTTCTTCGGGAGCACCAACTCCGAGGATGGAAAGTCCTGAAGCGATGATCAGCGCGACGGCATGAACCAATGCCAACCGCGCATAAGTCGACTTTCGATCATCTTCGATAATGAAGCGTAAATGAGGCATGTCTTTGCCGCGATTCCACTGCGCATGCAGCGCGCTGGCGAGATCGTAGAGGTAGAACGCGACCCGGTGCGGCTCGCGGGCGAGCGCTGCCTGCTCGATCAGCCGCGGATAGTTGGCAATCAGCTTCGCGATCGCGACTTCCCCTTCGTCGCTCAGCAGCGTCAGATCCGAATCGGCGAAGCCGGCGGCATCGGGTGGCAGGTCGGCGAAAGCCTCACCTGCGTTCCGCAGGATCGAGCGCGCCCGGGCATGGGCGTACTGCACATAGAAGACCGGGTTGTCCTTGCTCTGCTCGATCACCTTGGCGAGGTCGAAGTCGAGCACCGCATCGTTCTTGCGGTTGACCATCATGAAGCGCACGGCATCGCGGCCGACCTCGTCGACCACTTCACGCAGGGTCACGAAGTCACCGGCCCGCTTGGACATTTTCACCGGCTCGCCGTGGCGCAGCAGCCGTACCAGCTGGCACAGCTCGACATCCAGGCTCGCCTGCCCGTCGCTCGCGGCCTTGACGGCGGCCTGCATGCGTTTGACGTAGCCGCCATGGTCGGCCCCCCACACGTCGATCATGTGGGAAAAGCCGCGATCGTACTTGTCCTTGTGATAGGCGATGTCGGCGGCGAAATAGGTATAGGCGCCATCGGACTTCACCAGCGGACGATCGACATCGTCGCCGAACCGCGTGGCTCGGAACAGTGTCTGCTCGCGATCCTCCCAGTCCTCCGGGAGCTGGCCCTTGGGTGGCGCCAGACGCCCCTCATAGATCAGGTCGCGCGCGCGCAGGTCCGCCAGCAGCCGGTCGATGATGCTCGACGCCCCGCCGGAGCGCTCGTGCAGCGTGCGCTCGGAGAAGAACACGTCGTGATGGATGTTCAGCGCGGCGAGATCGTTGCGGATCATCACCATCATCGAATCGATGGCGATGTTCCGAACCAGCGGAAGCCATTCCGCCTCGTCTTTTTCGAGCAGCGTCTTGCCGTATTTGGCGACGAGATCGCGGCCGACCGGCTTGAGATAGTCGCCGGGATAAAGCCCCTCCGGAATGCTGATGGTTTCGCCCAGAGCCTCCCGGTAGCGAATGAACGCCGAGCGGGCGAGCACATCGACCTGCGCCCCGGCATCGTTGATGTAGTACTCGCGCGTCACCTTCCAGCCGGCAAAGGCCATCAGGTTCGCCAGCGCATCGCCGAACACGGCGCCCCGACAATGGCCGACATGCATCGGCCCGGTCGGGTTGGCCGAGACATACTCGACGTTCATCGCCCTGCCGGCGCCGATGTCGGCGCCGCCGAAGCCGAGCCCCTGGTCAAGCACGGCAGAGATGACCTGCGGCCAGTATGAGCCGTCCAGCGCGATGTTGATGAAGCCGGGCCCCGCCACATCGACCCTGTCGACGCCGGCGACGGCGCCAAGCTTGCCAGCGATCTTTTCGGCGAGGTCGCGCGGCTTCATGCCCGCTTCCTTGGCCAGCACCATCGCCGCGTTGGTCGCCAGGTCACCATGGCTCGCATCACGCGGTGGCTCGACGACGACGCGCGTCACATCGAGATCCGTCGGCAGCACGCCTTCTCGGGCGAGTTCGCCCACGGCGGCGCGAACGTGATCGGCGAAAGTCGCGAACAGATTCATCTGCAGAAGCTCCCGGCACGGCAGGCCTCAAAGGGCCGCTGCCGCTACCGCAGTTCCGGTGCCCTGTCAAAGAGCCGCGCATATTCCGCCAACGCATAGCGGTCGGTCTGCCCGGCGAGAAAATCGGCAATCCGACGCGCGCGCGCATCCTCTGTCCGCCCCTGCACACTGGCACGCCATTCGGCGGGAAGGGCATCGAGGTCAGCCATGTAGCGGGTGAACAGCGCGCGCACCACCACGCCCGCCCGTTCCATGTCGCGCACCACTCGCGGATGGCGATACATCCGCGGAAACAGAAACGCCTTGATCGCCCTCTCGGCTTCCGCAAAGGGCGCCGAGAAGCCCACCACCGCCCCGCCGTGGCGGCGGATATCGTCCGCGGTGCCCGGCGCCGCGACGATGATCCGACGGCGGGATTCGCGCACGACATCGTCGATCAACGCGGTGATCATCCGCCGGCCGACCTCATGGATGAACCGCGAGGTGTCGAGATCGGGCCAGCCCACCGCGATATCGGCGATGATGTCCCCCACCAGCGGAAGATCGGCGATCTCCCTCACCGTGAACAGTTCGGCCCGCAGCCCGTCGTCGAGGTCGTGAACGTCATAGGCGATGTCGTCGGCGATGGCCGCGACCTGCGCTTCCGCGCCCGGCCAGCTCCACAGCCACAGATCCTGCTTTTCCGCATGCACGGCGATGGCATGGGGAAGCGGGCCGGTGAGCGGCCCGTTGTGCTTTACGATCCCCTCCAGCGTCTCCCAGGAAAGATTGAGACCGTCAAAGGCTGGATAGCGGCTCTCCAGCCGCGTCACGACCCGCAGAGACTGAGCGTTGTGATCGAAGCCGCCATAGGCGCTCATGCAGGCATCCAGCACGCGCTCGCCAGCATGGGCGAAGGGTGGATGACCGAGATCATGGGCCAGAGCCAGCGCTTCGGCGAGGTCCTCGTCGAGTCCGAGCGCGCGCGCCAGCGAACGCGCGACCTGCACCACCTCCAGCGTGTGGGTCAGGCGGGTCCGGTAATGATCGCCCTCGTGATACGAAAAAACCTGCGTCTTGTAGGCAAGCCGCCGGAACGCCGAAGAATGGATGATGCGATCAGCATCGCGACGGAACGCGCTGCGTCCATCGCCCTCCGGCTCGGGGACGAGTCGGCCCCGGCTCTCCTCCGCTTTCGACGCCCACGCCGCGCGCGGCTCGGCTCCGGCCACCGCCATGCGCGGGTCTCCCTTGCAGAACGCCCCTTTGACTCGGGGCCGGCAGCACTTAACTATTCAGGCAAGTCACATTCAACCCGCAGAGTTGCAACCTGAAGGCCCGCGACATGAGCGCAAGCACACTAGGCGCCAGCATCTTGAGCGCAAGCCCGACCGCTTCGCACCCGGCGGCGGCCGCGACGCCGCTGGCCGTTGGCGTTACTCCCAGCGCCATCAAGCGCATTGCGCAGATTCTCTCGACCGAAACGCCCGACAGCCTGCTGCGCGTCAGCGTGGAAGGTGGCGGCTGCTCCGGCTTCCAGTACAAGTTCGACATAACCCGCGAACGCGAGGCCGATGATGTGCTGATCGACGAAGGCGGGGCCCGCATTGTCATCGATCCGGTCTCGCTCGAATATATGTCGGGCTCACATATCGACTTCGTCGACGACCTGATGGGCGCCGCGTTCAAGATCGAGAACCCCACGCGACCGCATCGTGCGGATGCGGCACCAGCTTCGCGCTGTGACAGGGCCGATCGGCGTCCTGTGCGCAATTCCACAGGAATTTGCCTTTCTGGCTGACAATCTCGATCACGCCGAGTCTTCCAGCGCCGCTGGCATGTCTTTTCATGCCGGCCGTCTGGATGGCCATAAGGTCGTGCTGGCGCAGGCCGGTATGGGCAAAGTGAATGCGGCCATAGCCGCTACCTTGCTGATTGAGCGATTTGGTTGCCGGCTGGTGTTGTTTTCCGGGATTGCGGGCGGGCTCGATCCATCGCTCACGATCGGCGACGTGGTGGTCGCCGATCACGTGGTCCAGCACGATGCCGGTTACACCACGGCGGAGGGTTTCACCGTCTACCAGCCCGGCCACCTGCCCTTCTTCAGTCCGCATGAAGAGCTTGGCCACACCGCCGACCCGGCGGTGATGGTGCGTGTGCGTGCCGTTCTCTCTGATCTGGAACTCAGCCCCCTCACCGCCGGCGACCCCGCACGGCCGCCACGTCTGCTTTTCGGCCGGGTGCTTACCGGCGACCAGTTCGTCGCCTCTGAAGCGCTGCGCGAGCGACTGTTCCGCGAACTGGGTGGGCTGGCAGTGGAGATGGAAGGCGCCGCCATGGCGCAGGCCTGCGCCGCCTTCGGTGTGCCCTGGCTTGTGGTGCGCGCGCTGTCCGACCTCGCCGGGCACGAATCCCACTTCGATTTCCGCCAGTTCGTGGACGAGGTGGCGCTTTCCTCCGCGCTCATCGTGCGCCGGCTGCTGCCTGTGCTGTAGAGTGCCGGCGAATCCTTCACCGAGCATCCCGCACGGAGTGCCCCGCCGATGCGCATCGCCACCTGGAACGTCAATTCCGTCAGGCTCCGGCTGGACAACATGCTGGCGTGGCTCGGGGAGACCCGGCCGGACGTCGTCTGCCTGCAGGAGATCAAGTGTCAGGACGAGCAGTTCCCGCGCGAGGCCTTCGAGCAGGCCGGCTACAATGTCGCCGTCCATGGACAGAAGGCCTTCAACGGCGTGGCGGTTCTCTCGCGCCTGCCGATCGACGAGGTCAAGACGGGCCTGCCGGGCGATGATGGCGACGTGCAGTCGCGTTTCATCGAGGTGGTGGTCTCCATTCCGGATGGCGTGGTGCGTGTGTGCGGCATCTACCTGCCGAATGGCAACCCTGTGGGCAGCGAGAAATATCCCTACAAGCTGGACTGGATGGCGCGGCTGAAGGCCCACATCTCGGATCGCCTCGCGCTCGAGGAGCCGCTGGTGATCTGCGGCGATTACAACGTCATTCCTGAACCCAAGGACGCGGCCCGCCCCGAATTGTGGGTCGACGATGCGCTGTTCCTGCCGGAAACCCGCGCCGCCTTTCGAGAAATCATCAATCTCGGCCTCACCGATGCGTTACGTGCGGCAAGCGACGAAGGCGGGCTCTACAGTTTCTGGGACTACCAGGCCGGCGCGTGGCAGAAGAACAACGGCATCCGCATCGACCACCTGCTGCTCTCTCCCCAGGCGGCAGACCGGCTGAAAGCCGTGGGTATCGACAAGCATGTGCGCGGCTGGGAGAAGCCGTCCGATCATGTCCCGGTCTGGGCGGATCTCGCCATCGGCCGCTGAACGGGCGCTCTTGCACGACCGCGCCGGGCGAGAGGCTCAGCGAGCGATCTTCATATATTTTTCGAGATAGACCAGCGCCATCGAGCGCTCGTCCGGTGTCGCGGTCGCGAAGGCGTCGTCATAAAGGTCGACCACCCATTTGTCCTCCGGGCCAGCGGCCGCGTCGCGCGCCATCGTCAGCCACATCAGGCCCTGCGCCGCCTGGCGAGGAATACCTTCATCGCCCTTGAACAGCAGCCCGCCAAGCGCCGCCTGCGCCTCGTACTGTCCCTTGTGGGCGGCGAGACCCAGCCAGCGCGCAGCGAAGCGCGGGTCGCGACGCACACCATCGCCGTCGATATAAAGCCGGGCGAGATGGTACTGCGCTTCCGGATCGCCGAAATAGGACGCGGCATAGGCAAACATGTCGCGTGCTCGGGTGGTATCGCGCCGCACCTTGCTGTTGGGAATGCCGACGAGGTAGTAGGAACCGAGCGCCACGAACGCATCCGCGACAAAGCGGGACTGCGGGGTCGCCGGGTTGTCGTCGGCATGCATGTTGGCGATCATGCTGAAATATTCGAACGCCTTGATGTCATTGCGCTCGACACCCTCGCCTTCCGCATACATGCGGCCGAGCTTCCACTGCGCGCCGGCGTGGCCCTGATCGGCGGCGTAGCGCAGTGAATCGATACCCTTCTCGGTCTCGCCCGAACGCAGCGCCTGTGTGCCCAGGCGCACCATCTCCTCGATCGGCCGCGCCCCGCCGGGCGTGACCGGCAACGCCGCGCCGGTGATGCTGCCATTGGGCGAGCCGTCAAAGGCGCTCGCCGGTGCCAGCACGGCCGCCAGCGCCGAAGCGACGAGCACGCCCCTGAGGGCGGGCAGGCTAATTCGCTCAGATATCCGCATAGCACGATGTCTCGGCCGCGCCGCCGGGATGAGTGACCGCCCCGTCACGGGCGGGCCCCACGGCCTGCGCGAACTTCCAGATGGCCCCCGAGCCGACAGGTGAGGGACGCGGCTTCCACTCCGCCTTGCGGGCGGCGAAGGCCTCGTCCGAAAGCGCCACGTCAAGCGTGCCCTCGATCGCGTCGATAGTGATGATGTCGCCGTCACGGATCAGCCCGATCGGGCCTCCGACAGCCGCCTCCGGCCCGACATGGCCGATACAGAAACCGCGCGTGGCACCCGAGAAGCGTCCATCGGTAATCAGCGCCACCTTGTCGCCCATGCCCTGCCCGTAGAGAGCGGCGGTGGTCGAGAGCATTTCGCGCATGCCGGGGCCACCTTTCGGCCCCTCGTAGCGGATCACCAGAACCTCGCCCTCCTCATAGGCGCGGTTGCTCACCGCCTCGAAGCAGGCCTCTTCGCCGTCGAAGCAGCGCGCCGGCCCGGTGAAGGTCTGGTTCTTCAGCCCCGCCACCTTCACGATCGCGCCGTCGGGGGCGAGGTTGCCCTTGAGGCCGACCACGCCACCCGTGACCGTGATGGGATCGTTCGCCGGGCGCACCACATCCTGATGCGGGTTCCATTTCACCGAGGCAAGGTTCTCCGCGATCGTGCGGCCGGTCACGGTCATGCAGTCGCCGTGCAGGAAGCCATGCTCCAGCAGCGTCTTCATCAGCAGAGGAATGCCGCCGGCCTCGAACATGTCCTTGGCGACATAACGCCCGCCGGGCTTGAGATCGGCGATGTAGGGGGTGCGCTTGAAAATCGCGGCGACGTCGAACAGATCGAACTTGATGCCGACCTCATGAGCCATGGCGGGCAGGTGCAGCGCGGCGTTGGTCGAACCACCCGAGGCCGCCACCACCGTCGCCGCGTTCTCCAACGCCTTCAGGGTAACGATGTCGCGGGGGCGGATCTTGCGGGCGACGAGGTCCATCACCTGCTCGCCGGCTGCCATGCAGAATCTGTCGCGAATTTCATAGGGCGCCGGCGCGCCGGCCGAATAGGGCAGTGCCAGGCCGATCGCCTCGGACACGGTCGCCATGGTGTTGGCGGTGAACTGCGCGCCGCAAGCGCCCGCAGAGGGGCACGCCACCTGTTCGAGTTCGTCGAGGTCATCGGCGGACATCGCCCCGACCGAATGCTTGCCAACCGCCTCGAAAAGATCCTGCACCGTAACCGGCTGGCCGCGGAACGAACCGGGCAGGATAGACCCGCCATAAATGAAGATCGACGGCACGTTGAGGCGCAGCATCGCCATCATCATGCCCGGCAACGACTTGTCGCAGCCGGCGAGGCCGACGAGCGCGTCATAGGCATGGCCGCGCATGGTCAGCTCGACGCTGTCGGCAATCACCTCGCGCGAGGCCAGCGACGCCTTCATGCCGTCATGGCCCATCGCGATGCCGTCGGTCACCGTGATCGTACAAAACTCGCGCGGCGTGCCGTTTGCCGCGGACACGCCCTTCTTCACCGCCTGAGCCTGCCGCATCAGCGAAATATTGCAGGGCGCGGCCTCGTTCCAGCAGGACGCAACTCCCACCAGCGGCTGGTGGATCTGATCCTTGGTCAGGCCCATGGCGTAGAGATAGGACCGATGCGGGGCGCGCGCCGGTCCTTCCGTCACATGACGGCTCGGCAGCTTCCGCTTGTCGATGAGGGTCCTGACGTTCATTTTTTTCTATGCATCCCGGCGCGGCGGTTCTCGGGTAACTGCACCCGGACACTACTCTCGCCTATCTATCGGTCGGATTTCGTGCCGGTTTGTGGCGTCTTCGGGGCGCAAGGCCCCTCACCTCTCCATATGGTTGCGAATGCGTGACAGTGTTGCGGTCCAGTCACAAATTCGCGATAGCTCCATAGGCGGCGGGGCGAGGCCGTAAACATCGCCTAAGGCATTGGAGCTACAGATGACGAGCGGCAATATCGTGGAACGGCTGCGCGCTATGGCGGCGGATCTTGAACAGTTCCGTCGCGACAAGGTCGAAGACGAGCTCTCGGAGGCCGCCGACGTTATCGAGCGGCTTCGGGCCGAGCTGGACCGGATGGAAACCCTGCTGAAGAGTGTCCAGTCGCAGGCAGCCGGCGCCCTTGGCGAACAGCCCCCTTCCTGAAGCCGGCTCCCGGCGCGACGAGGCCGGCGCGGGTTGCCTAGTCGGCCGCGCTTCGGGTCCAGGTTGCGGAGGCCACGCCCGTCAGCGTGCGCAAGCGCGCGATCACCGCGTCCAGTTCGTTGAGGCTGACGGAGGTGTTCACCAGCGTTGCCTTCAACTCGACCATGCCATCTGGCCGGTTCTGCTGGTCGATCACGTCGACGGGGAACTGCGCCGCCTCCAGGAGCGCGGAGACCTGCGCCTGCAGGTCATCCGCCCCGGCGGCCGCCGCCACCATGCTGACGCCATAGGTCGCCTCGGTTGAGGCCTCGTCGCGCGGCGCCCGTTCCAGCGCCGTCACCAGCGGCCGCAGCATGGTGTTGCCGGCGAGAACGAAAGCCGTGAGCAGCACCGCCTGGGCTATGAGGTCCGCGCCCGCGCAGGCACCGACAGCCGCCGAGCACCACAGCGTCGCCGCCGTGTTCAGCCCGCGTATGTTGGCGCCTTCCTTCATGATCACGCCGGCACCGAGAAATCCGATGCCGGAGACGACATAGGCCACCACCCGCACCGCGCCCTCGGGTCCGGACAGATGCATGGCCATATCGACAAACTGGCAGGCGCCGATCGCGACCAGCACGTTGGTGCGCAGCCCCGCCGTACGCTGGCGGAACTGACGTTCGGCGCCGATCAGCGTGCCGAGCGCGAAAGCCGCCGCCAGGCTGATCAGCGTTGAGAGGAAATCGCTCGCCTGGAAGCTCTCGATGAAAGGCACCCGCTTCCCCCTGTGCGCCGCGATCCCCGGGTGGATCAGACCGTCCTGCCGAGCCGTGCAAGAGCCTCGCGAATCTTGGAGCCTCGTGCTTCAGCGCTTTCACGCCGCTCACGCTGCTCCTCGATCACCTCTTCCGGCGCGCGACGGATAAAGTCGGCATTGCCGAGCTTGGCATCCACCCGGGCCACGTCATCCGTCGCCTTGGCCAGTTCCTTGGTCAGTCGCGCCGCCTCGGCCTCCATGTCGATGAAGCCGGCCAGCGGCAACGCCACCGTCTCCCCGCGCACCAGCAGCTGCGCGGCGCCGGCGGGCGCCTCGTCCTCGAAGGACACGCTCGACAACCGGGCAAGGCGCAGCAGCGCGTCGTTCCAGATCACGACCCGCTGGCGCGTCTCGTCACTCGCACCGATGATGGCCAGCGGAAGCTGCGCACCGGCGGGCACGTTCATTTCGGCGCGCACCGAGCGGATCTCGGTCACGAGATCGATCAGCCAGCCGATCTCCGCCTCCGCCTCCGCGGCCTCAAGCCCCTTGGGCGCCGGCCAGGAGGCGAGCACCAGAAGCGTGTCGCGCGGCGCGGCGGCATCTGCCGTCAGCCCCCAGAGTTCTTCCGTGAGGAAGGGCATGAAGGGGTGCAGCATCTTGAGGATCTCATCGAGCACGAAAGCGGTGGTCGCTCGCGTCTCGTTTTTCCATCCCCCACCCGGGCTCATGAAAACCGGCTTGGCGAGTTCCAGATACCAGTCGCAGAAGATGTTCCACACGAAGCGATAGGCCGCGCCGGCCGCCTCATTGAACCGGTAGCCCTCAAGCGCCTGGGTGATCTCGACGCTGGTCTTCTGCATCTCGCCGAGGATCCAGCGGTTCAGCGTCGATTCAGCGTTGCGCGGACTGAATTCGGGGTCGCGCCGGCACTCGTTCATCTCCGCGAAGCGCGCCGCGTTCCAGAGCTTGGTCGAGAAGTTGCGGTACCCTTCGACGCGCGAGGTGGCCAGCTTGATGTCGCGCCCCTGAGCCGCCATCGCCGCGAGGGTGAAGCGCAGCGCGTCGGCACCGTACTTCGCCACAAGATCCAGCGGGTCGATGACGTTGCCCTTGGACTTCGACATCTTGGCGCCCTTCTCGTCACGGACGAGGGCGTGGATGTAGACGTCCTTGAACGGCACGTCGCCGTCCATGAAATGCAGCCCCATCATCATCATCCGGGCGACCCAGAAGAAGATGATGTCGAAGCCGGTGATCAGCACCGAGGTCGGGTAGAACCGTTTCAGCTCCGCCGTCTCGTCCGGCCAGCCAAGGGTCGAAAACGGCCACAGCGCGGAGGAGAACCAGGTATCGAGCACGTCCTCGTCGCGGGTGATGAGCGCCGCGCGCTTGTCCGGGTTCGCGGCCAGATCCTTGGCCTCGGCGTCCGTGATGATGCCGGTCTGGACGCAATGGGCGAGAGCGGCGGCGACCGCCTCTTCCTCGCTCTCCTCAACGAAAACCGTCCCGTCGGGCCCGTACCACGCCGGGATCTGGTGCCCCCACCAGAGCTGGCGCGAAATACACCAGGGCTGGATGTTCTCCAGCCATTCGAAATAGGTCTTCTCCCAGTTCTTGGGAACGAAAGTGGTCTCTCCCTCGCGCACCGCGGCGAGTGCAGGCTGCGCGAGCGTGTGCGCATCCACATACCACTGGTCGGTGAGCCAAGGCTCGATCACCAAATTCGAGCGGTCGCCATGGGGCACCATGTGGGTGTGCGGCTCGATCGCGTCGAGCAGCTCGCGCTCCTCCATCAATGCGACGATCGCCTTGCGCGCGGCCTCGCGGCTCTGGCCATCGAGAGCAAGCACGACATCAAGCTCGGGACCGGACTGCGCGCCGTCGAGGAACTCGCCATTGCCAACCAGCGTCAGGCGCGCCTCGGCGTCGAGCACGTTGATCATCGGCAGGTTGTGCCGCCGGCCGACCTCGAAATCGTTGAAGTCATGCGCGGGCGTGATCTTCACCGCGCCCGTCCCCTTGGTCGGGTCGGAATATTCATCGGCCACGATCGGAATCAGCCGGCCGACCAGCGGCAGGCGGACCATGGCCTTGGCCGCAACCAGACCCTGATAGCGCGGATCTTCCGGGTGCACCGCGACCGCGGTGTCGCCCAGCATGGTCTCCGGCCGGGTGGTCGCGACGACGATATAGTCGCGCGTCTCGAACTCGTAGGGCTGGCCATTCTCGTCGAAGGCAACGGGGTGCTCGTAGGTCACGCCGCCGTCCAGCGGGTAGCGGAAGTGCCAGAGGCTGCCCTTCACCTCGACCTGCAGGACTTCAAGATCGGAGATGGCGGACTGGAACTTGGGGTCCCAGTTGACCAGGCGCTTGTCCTTGTAGATCAGCCCTTCCTTATAGAGCCGGACAAACACCTTGAGGACGGCGCGGGACAGCCCTTCATCCATGGTGAAGCGCTCGCGCGACCAGTCGCACGAGGCACCCAGCTTGCGCAGCTGGTTGATGATCGTCCCGCCCGATTCCTCTTTCCATTCCCAGACACGCTTGAGGAAGGCGGCGCGGCCCATCTCGCGACGGCCGGGAAGCTGGCGCTCCGCGAGCTGGCGCTCGACCACCATCTGGGTCGCGATTCCGGCATGGTCGGTGCCGACCTGCCAGAGCACGTCCTTGCCGCGCATCCGCTCGAAGCGGCAGAGAATGTCCTGCAACGTGTTGTTCAGCGCATGCCCCATATGGAGCGAGCCGGTCACGTTCGGCGGCGGAATGACGATGCAATAGGGCTCGGCGCCCGACCTGTCAGCACGCCCGCCCTTGAACGCCTCCGCATCCACCCAGGCCTGGTAGATACGGTCTTCAACGGCAGCGGGATCGAACCTGTTGTCGAGCATGATGGCTCCGGCACCTCGATTGGAACGGGTGCGAGAGAAAGCGGAGCCCGTCGCTCAAGTCAACTCGCGACGCCCATCGCGACACTCTTAGGCGCCGTTTCGCGCCAGAAAACCAGATCGGGGGCCTCGCGAGACACGCGTCGGTGACAGGCACTCGGGAAGGTGCCACGGCATTGCGGGCCGCACGGGAGAGTATCCCGCACGCCGAGCCACCAAAGAACCGACGGCGCTTCAATGGCACATTCAGTTGAAGAGGAAATGGCGTCACGGTCCGGGCGCCGCATCCCGAATCGACCCGGACAGGTCCCACCAGGTCACAGCGCCCAATCCGGCACGGCGGGCCGCGTCACTGACCCTGACGGGCGACACGCTCAATTTCGGCGCGCACGAGGCGCTCCACGAGCGTCGGCAGGTTCTCGTCCAGCCAGTCCTTCAGCATCGGACGGATCGCCTCGGCCACCAGATCGTCGACCGTACGCGAGTTCGAGGCCACGGTACGCGCCAGCGAACCGAAGGCGGCCGACACTGCGCTGTTCGTAGCACCCGAAACCAGCCGCTCGCGCACCGGATCGAGAGGTGCGACCGGCCCGGCTTCCTGGGCAGTCCGCAGCGGCGCGGAAAGGCGAGGCTCCGAGGTGCGCGGGAAAGGCGCTCCAGCCTCGACCGCACGCGTCTCGGGCGACCGCGCGTCAACAGGACGGGCCTCCATCGGGCGGCGTTCTTCCGCGTGTTCGGCGGCGGGGCGCTGAACGGCGGTGGGCTTGGCGTTCACCTGCATATCTGCGGCCTCCGTGGTGGTTCGGGCTTCGAAGCCGTCTGCCGCGGCAGACTCTGCTTCGAGAGAATCGGGTGTGACAGCGGCCTCTTGCGACGCCATGTCCCGAGCGAGCGCATCGAGAACAGCCGCGTCGCGGCTCTCCTGAGCGGCGGCATGGGCCTGGACGGACGCCTCGGCTTCCTCGGCAACGGTAGCGAGTTCGGCCTGCACCGCTTGCTCGACCAGAGCAAGATCGATCAGCGCCGACGTGAAGGGACGATCGAGATCCAGCGCCTCGTTGGCGCTCGCCTCATTGGCCTTGACCTCGTCGGCATCGGGCTCGCCGCCCCGGTCGGCCGGCACTGCCATAGCCGAGGCGAGTGCCACGGAGCTGGTTGCCATCGGCGATTCGGCGGGCTGGGCCGATCCGAGCGCACGCGAACGGGCCGCGAAGGGGTCGGACGCCGGCACGCGGCCTGCAGGCACATAGCTTGAGTAGGCCTGCCCGGCCACCGCCTGCCCCGCGCGCGCCGCGGAAGGTGCGTAGCTGCGCGCGGCGGCCTCCGCACTGCGCGGTCGCCCGGCCGTTCCACCCCCAGCGGAGATCGAACGTGCGGAGCCACGCATCGCAGCTCCGTCCTCGTGGCGCCACGCGGCAACGTCCGGCGCTTTCGAGTCGTTTGAGGGGGCGTTGTCCTCGTCGGAATCAGACGTCGCGGCCGACGCCCGGCTCTCGGGAGAAGCAGCAACTTCCGGCGAGGGGGCGACGTCAACCTCCCGCGCGGCCTTTGACGGAGACGGCGCAGCAGCCGGCGAAGGATCGCCCGCGACCTCGTCCGAGATAATCCGCCGGATGGAGGCGAGAATCTCCTCCATCGACGGTTCGCTGGCCCTCGCACCCACCGACATGCGCTGCATCCGATTGTTGTGACCGGCGTTAACAGTGCGATCCACGAAACACCGCGAATCACCTGTTAACAGTCATGAATATGGCATTGCGCCAAGCGACGCGCCAAGCCGACAGACCTTCAGGACTGTGGACGGCGACTCCAGCCGGACCTCACTGGCCGCCGGGGGTGCGCACGCCGAACCAGGCGTCACGGACCTGATTGTAATGCACCTGCGGATTGTACCGCGCGACCTTGAGGCCAAGACGGCTTGCGCCCAGATTGCCCGACGCCGACAGCACGGCGTAGGAGGCGACCACGCGATCGCGCTGGGCGATCACGAGGCTGGCGCGGGCATCGAACAGGGCGGTCTGCGCGTTCAGCACGTCAAGCGTGGTGCGCTGGCCGACCCGCCATTCTTCACGCACACCGCGAAGCGCGATTTCGTTGGCAGCCACTGAAGCCTGCGCCGATTCGATCGCCGCCTTGGCGGCTTCGAGCGCACCCCAATACTGCACGACATTCGCGCGCACCTGATCGCGGTTCACATCGACCTCGATGCGCTGCTGGCTCAGCAGTTCCTTGTTCTGCCGGATCGAGGCGTACTCGCCGCCGCCCTGATAAATGGGCACGGACAGGTTCAGTGCCACCGCTGCCGAGGTCTGGCGCTCGACATTGGACGAGCTGTTGTAATCCGACGAGGCCGAGCCGTTCAAAGTCAACGAGGGCGAAAGCGCCGCTTCGGCAACCTTGACGTTGGCGAGCGCGGCATCGACCGCGAACTCCGCCGCCTTCACCGCCGGATGATGGCTCAGCCCTTCCTTGACCGCCAGGTCCATCGACTTCGGCAGCAGGTTGTCGATCGGCCGGCCCGGCTTCAGGCTGGTCGGCTTGAGACCGATCACCTGGAAAAAGACGGCGTTCGAGGTATTGAGGTTTGACTGCGCGAGAGCGAGCTCGCTCTCGGCATTGGCAACGCTCGCCTCGGCCTGCGCGACGTCGGTACGGGTGATTTCACCCACCGAGAAACGGTCGCGGGCCGCGCGCAGCTCTTCGCGCAGGGCTTCCAGGTTCTGCTGCTGCAGCTCAAGCAGCGCCTTGTTCTGGAGCACGTTCATATAGGCGGTGGCGGCATCGAGCAGGACGAGCTGCTCGGTGTTACGCAGCAATTCGCGCTGCCCTTTCACCTGCGATTCGGCGCCCCGCACGGAGTTGGCGGTCTTCAGTCCGTTGTAGATCGTCTGGCTGATCGTGACGCCGACGCCTGACGGAGAGAGCTGATTGTTGGAGACCGTGCCAGTGCCCGCCAACGCCGCATAGCGGCCGTCCACGCGCGTCTCGGCCCACTGCATGCCGACATAGGCGCTGCCGAATATCTGCGGGCGATAGCCCGACAGCGCGATCGGCACGTACTCATCCGTCGCGCGGGTCGCCGCACGCTGGGAGTTCAGTGTCGGATTGTTCGAATAGGCGGCGACAAGCGACTGCTCCAGAGTCTGGGAACGAGCCGGAAGCGCACTCAACACAAACACGACCGCCGCAGATGCAACGATCTTGCCCCCGGTAGCAGAAAGCCACATGGTCCCAAACCCCTGAGAACGCTAACTTCTTCGGAATCCCCTACGAGTGGGAGACTCTCATTCTGTGAATGACGCATGCACAGAATAGGTGCTGAAGGAGGGTATGTGAACTACCCGGTTCACTTCGGCGGGCGTTTTGCGGAGGAACGCGGCAGATGCGCCACAGCGACCCGCCGCGAGGCACGCACAAGGTGGCTCGCACCTTGTGCTCGACGATTCGGAAGCCTCAGAAAACGAAGCCGGCACGGGCTTCGAAGCCCGGAAGGGTGGGCACGGCGGCATCGAACACGATGCGCGAACCGATACCGCCGGGGGTGTTGACATAGACGGTCGCGCGGCCCGAACGCCCCTGTCCGAGAACCGCCACGAGGCGCCCTTCGGGCTTGAGCTGGGCAAGCAGCGCCTCGGGCGCCGAATCGATCGAGCCGTTCAGCAGGATCACGTCGTAAGGCGCCTCACCCGGCCAACCGGCGGTCATCGGCCCCTGAACATAGGCGGCATTCAGCAGACCAAGCTCGACAAGAAGCGTCGAACCCTGTGCCGCCAGCTCTGCGTCTTCCTCAAGCGCGACCACCTGCCCCGCCAGCTTGGCGAGCACGGCCGTGGAATAGCCGGTCGCGGCACCGACATCGAGCACGAGCGCGTCGGAAGAGATCTCCGCGGCCTGAAGCAGCTTGGCGAGAACCATCGGCTCCATCAGGTAGCGAGCCGGCGTGCCCGGCTTCACCAGCAGGTCATCGTCGATATAGGCGAAGTTCTGCAGCCCCGGCGGCACGAAGCGCTCGCGCGGAGTTTCCAGCATGGCGGCGACGATCCGCAGGTCGGTGACATCGTTGGCACGCACCTGCGCGTCCACCATGGCGCGCCGCATCTCGGCGAAATCGATCATTCTCGGACAACCTCGCAATAGGAGCCGCCGCACCGGGTCCGGTGGCTCCCGACCGAAACTGAGAGGAGAATTGCGGCACCGGCGCCCGCAATGCAAGCCTCGTCGGCGGTTTCCCGCGCCTTCTCCGAGCTTTCTGACGGTGCATGTGTGCCGTTTGCGCCGATTGGCGCCCCCCTGCCCTGTTGAGGAACGACGAGCGGCGTTGCCGATCACGAACGGCTCTGTTATGAGGCGCCCCGGTCTTTCGGCTTGGCTGTGTGCCGGCCGTCTGGCCACGTGGCGGAGTGGTTACGCAGCGGACTGCAAATCCGCGTACGGGGGTTCGATTCCCTCCGTGGCCTCCAGTTCACACACGCGTCGCCGGCGGGCATTAAGTTGACGCCGGCGACGCGTGATGCGCGGGACACAGTAGGGACACTGCCGCCTGCCGGACCACCCTCAATTGTTTGACAAGACCGGTTGATCGTCGTTGATGAAACCGGAATTCAACGTTGCGCGCGATACGCGCGCGTCGTGATCGGAACGCACGAGGCCGACGAACCCCGCCCTCGCGTTCCGTTGCAGAGGAAGTATCTGATGTTGCTGCCGCCCAAGCTGGCCAATTCGATCAAGAACATGATCAGTCCCGAAACACGGGACACGATCTACCGCCTGTTCTTGACCGATGGCCGCCGCCACTGGAAGGGATACGCAATCTCCTTCGTCTTCATGGGCGTGATGGCAGGGTCCACCTCCGGCCTGGCCTATCTCATGGGCGACGTGATCAACCGCATCTTCGTCGAGCAGAATTCGGCCGCGATCTGGATCCTGTCGGGAACGGTGCTGGCGCTGAGCATCATCAAGGGCTTCTCGTCCTACGGGCAGGCCGTCACGCTGGCGAAGGTCGGTAACCGCATCGTCGCCGACAACCAGAAGCGCGTGCTGGACCGGCTGCTGGCGCAGGATGTGCGCTACTTCGGCGCCAACCACACCGCCGAGCTCATGCTGCGCTTCAATGCGGGCGCGCAGGGCGCACGCAACGTGCTCAATCTCATCATTACCAGCCTTGGCCGCGACCTGCTCTCCGTCATCGGCCTGACGATGGTCATGATCCTGCAAGACCCGTTCATGGCGCTCATCGGCCTCCTGGTGATGCCGATCGCGGTAGGCGGCGTACGCAGCCTCATCCGCAAGGTGCAGAAAATCTTCAGCCGCGAGTTCCACAGCGCGGTGCAGATCATGACCGAATCGCTCGAAGCGTTTCAGGGCATTCGCACCATCAAGTCCTTCACCATGGAGGACCCGCTGCGCGTGCGAATCAACGGGCGCATCGACGCGCTGGAGAAGGCGTCCAACCGCATGATCCGCGCCCAGTCGCAGTCTGGCCCGCTGATGGAGGCGCTGGGCGGCGTCGCCATCGGTCTGGTGGTCATGTATGCGGGCTATGGCGTGCTGCATGCCGGACGCACGCCGGGCGAGTTTTTCTCGGTCATCACCGCGCTGCTGCTCAGCTACGAGCCCGCCAAGCGTCTCGCGCGCCTGAACATCGACATGACGTCGCATCTGCTGGGCGCGCGCATGCTGTTCGAGATCCTCGACATGAAGGCCATCGAACAGGACGAGCCTGGCACGCCGGTGCTCCAGCTCAAGGGCGGGCAGATCGAGTTCAACGACGTCTATTTCGGGTATCGTGAGAACGAGCCTGTCCTGCGTGGCCTTTCCTTTGTCGCCGAGGCCGGCAAGACCTCCGCTCTGGTCGGCCCCTCCGGTGGCGGCAAGAGCACGGTGATGAGCCTCATCGAGCGGTTCTATGAAGTCGAATCCGGCTCCATTGCCATCGACGGGCAGAAGACCAACGAGGTCACGCGACGCTCCCTGCGCGAGGCCATCGGCTTCGTCAGTCAGGACGTCTTCCTGTTCTCGGGCTCGGTGCGCGAGAACATCGCCTTCGGTCGCCCGTCCGCGACCGAGGAGGAGATCATCGCCGCGGCAAAGTCCGCCCACGCGCATGACTTCATCATGACCTTCGCGGAAGGCTATGACAGCCGCGTCGGCGAACACGGCGCCCAGCTTTCGGGCGGCCAGCGCCAGCGTATCGCCATCGCCCGCGCCTTCCTCAAGGATGCGCCTATCCTGCTGCTGGACGAGGCCACAGCCGCGCTGGACAGCGAATCGGAAGCCGAGGTGCAGAAGGCGCTCCGTTCGCTGCAGATGGACCGCACCACGCTGGTCATCGCCCATCGTCTGCAGACGGTCGTCAACGCCGACCGCATCTTCGTGATCGACGGCGGACGTGTGGTGGAAAGCGGCTGCCACGATGAGCTTGTGGCCCGTCGCGGGCGTTACTTCTCCTTCCATCAGCTTCAGTTCGCCGGGCAGCAGGAGCGGCTCAGCGCCTGAAGGATATCAACAGGCTGCGCATTGCGGCTTCACAAACCGGCCGAGCATTGCTATACGGCCGGCCTCCGCGGTGTTCAGCGCCTGGCGCTGGGCACCTCTGGTCCCTGATAGCTCAGTTGGTAGAGCGTTCGACTGTTAATCGAATGGTCGCAGGTTCGAGTCCTGCTCAGGGAGCCACCCCCCGGTTTCGGGACGGCTCAGCTTTTCCCGAGCGATCTATCCATCGACATTTCTGGATAGCTTCACTTTAAATGTCCGCTCGCTGTTCCAGCCTGCCACCCCCTCTATCCTGTATTTGTCGGCCTTGTCGTTTGCCTGCAGCATCTGCGAACGCACGACAACGTTAATCCACTTGCAGGCCATGAGCTTCGTTGCGGCCTGGTCCATCCCCAAATGGCGGGCCGTACCTCAGGGCGATTGCGGGTACTATAGTCCAGCTTCAGACGCGCCGGCGACGCCGGCGGCGGGCCGGCTCCGGTGGCTCCTTCGCCGGCGGCGCACCGTCCGCAGGACCCGAGCCACCGCACCGCCGCCGGTCCGCTGGCATAGGTCGACCTCGCACTGCAACCGGGCCATGTGCCTAAAATATCGCGCTGCAAAATTTTAGTGCTCAAAAGCCCCCGTTGGGTTACTATCTTCACATGGACGGAATCGAGGGTCGCGCACGCGCGATATGCGAGATCGGCCTGGGGGGCGGAGCCCTTATCGACCAACTCGATCTTCCCGCTGCGGTGGATCGTTACTGGCCAGTCTTCGCCGTTGAAATCGCCGCCGGCGTCATAAATCTCGATGCCAGGCGCTCAATTTCCGACCTTGAGTCCGCCCTCGCCGCCTACATCGCCTGGAAGGAACGCCCGATAGGGCCACCACCTCTTCCCCTGGCTGATCCCCTTGCGCCCACGCGTCGCCGTCCACGGGTGCGGACACGGCCGCCTTGCGACACCACACCCGAGTCTTCATAGTCCGCACTGGATTCTAGGGGCCGGGCTGGCGCGACGTTTTTCGCGGCGGACCGCCCGGCTGGAGCCCCGGCTTAACGCCATCGCCACACAGGCGGCGTAGAGAGCTGGCCCCTTCCACGACGACGCCCCGGCCCCGCAACATGTCGCGTAAACCATCCAACATCGTCTACGCTGCTGCGGACAAGGTCCCGCTCGGCACCTTGATCAGCCTTGGCGTCCAGCATGCCTCGCTGGCGTTGCTGTTCGTGGTCTATCCGCTGGTGGCCGCGACGGAGGCCGGGCTGTCGTTCGAGGATACGCAGATCCTCATCACCAGCTGCGTCATCTTCATGGGGCTGGCGACGATACTGGAATGCTGGCCGCGCTTCGGATCCGGCCTCCTGCTGGTGCAGATACCGAACACGAGCCACCTGCCCCTCGCCGTCCAGTCGCTGGCGGCGGGCGGTCCTGCGCTTTATGCGGTGATGAGCCTGATCGCCGCGCTGTCCCAGCTTTCGCTCACCTTCTTCACCGGGGCGCTGCGCAAGCTGTTCCCACCGGAGGTCTGCGGCGTCGCGGTCACCATGCTCGGCGTGGCGCTGGCCGAACCGGCACTCCGGCGTATGTTCGGCCTCGCCGATCAGGGCGGCGCGGCGATGGACCTGCGCTACCCAATGGTCAGCTTCGCGGCGCTGGTCGTCATCGTCGTACTGGCCATCTTTTCGCGCGGGCCGCTGCGTCTTTTCGCGGTCGCGATTGGAACCGGCGTCGGCTGGGGTCTGGCGCATTATGTGGGCCTCACCCACGGCCCCACGGGGCGCGCGCTTGCCGACCTTCCGCTGATCGACCTGCCCCAGCTCGGCTGGCCCGGACTGGCCTTCTCCTGGGCCATGCTGCCGGCGGCGATCCTCACCGGCGTCATTTCGGCGGTCGACATGATCAGTACGGTCGTTTCCATGCAGCGCATGGACGATGCCGACTGGCACCGCGCCGACATGAACCAGGCCGCGCGCGCCATCCGTCCCAACACCGTGGCCGACATGGGAGCCGCCGTTACCGGCGGCTTCGCCAGCGCCTCGTCGTCGGCAGCGATCGGCGTCGCCTTCGCCACCGGCACCACGGCATGGCGGGTGGGCGTGGTGTCCGGCGTCATCGTCGTACTGGCCGCCTTCTCGCCACGGCTCATCGCCGCGCTGTCGGTGATTCCCGATCCGGTGGTCGGCGCGATCCTCGTCTACAGCTCCGCCTTCCTCGTCGTCGCCGGCATGGAGCTTATCCTTTCCCGCCGCCTCAGCGACCGGCGCATCTTCACCGTCGGCCTCGCGGTCATGGCCGGACTTGCCGTGGCCATCCTGCCCGAGCTGGTGGACGCGACGCCGGACTGGGCGCACCCGATCCTGGGCTCGCCGCTCTCCGTGTCCACGGGCGTCGCGATCGCGCTCAACCTGCTGTTCCGCATTGGCATCCGACAGGAGGCCTCGGTCCCGGTGACCACCGACGACAACCCGTTCGAGGCCACGACCACGTTCCTGGAACACCAGGGCGACATCTGGGGCGCCCGGCGCGATGTCATCAGCTCCGCCATTCCCGTTGTCGCCGAGGCGGCGGAAATGCTTCTCGATACCGGCGTCGCCGAGGACGGCGTGGTGCTGCGCGCGCGTTTCGACGAGAACGACCTCGATGTCACGCTGCTCTATCGCGGCGCGCCGATCGAGATTCCCACGCTGCGCCCCTCGCCCGAGGACCTTCTGGGCGACGCGGCGGCGGTGGCACGCTTCGTCGGCTACATGCTCTCCAAACGCGCCGACCGGCTGTTGCTGGGCCGGCTCGGCGAGCGGCAGACGCTGACGCTGCGCTTTGAGCACTGAGCGGGCCGACGCGTCCCCTGCGCACGCGGCAAGGCGCGCCTAGCGCGCGGCTGGCGGCGTGTTTCGCCTGACCTTTGGTCGGCTTGCGCGCGTCAGCCTTTCTGTTTAGTTCTGGGCACGCTCACGAGATAGGCACGACAGTCACCCGCGCCTGCGGGACGGTTGCTTCCTGCCGACGCATGAAGACTGACGAGAGATCGAAAACACAATGCAGATCGACCGGCTGGTGGAAGGCAATATCGTCGTCACGGTGGTCAAGGGCCGCCTCGACAGCAGCTCCTCGGCACGCCTCGACGAACTCCTGGCCGTCATTCCCGACGGCAGCACGGCGGTTCTGCTCGATTTCGCGGAACTGACCTACATCAGCTCGGCGGGCCTGCGCGTCGTCCTCAAGGCCGCCAAGCTCGCCCGCTCCTCCAGCGTCGCGCTCGCGGTGTGCGCTCTCACGCCCCAGGTGCACGAGGTGTTCGAGGTCTCCGGCTTCTCCTCGCTGATCCCCATTCATCAAACCCGCGAAACGGCACTTGCTTCCTTTACGTAGGGGTGGCTTTCTGAAGTCCGCCACCCTCGGACGGGAACATGACACTCCGTGAGATGGACGTCCGCATTGCCAACGACCTGTCGGAGATGGAGGCGCTTGTCGCCCGGATCGACGACTTCTCGGATGCGGCCGGGCTGCCGCCCAAGACCACCCATCGCCTTCACCTCGCGGTCGACGAGTTCGTCAACAACGCAGTCGATCACGGCTATCCCGACGGGCGCCGTGGCGAGATCGCCGTTCATGCGCGCCTGGCAGGCGCGGTTCTTGAACTCACGCTGAGTGACGACGGCGACGCCTTCGACCCCTTCACCGCCCCCGAGCCGGACCTCGACGGCTCCATCGAGCAGCGGCCCATCGGCGGCCTGGGCGTGCATCTGGTACGCAATCTGGCGCGGAGCTTCGCTTACCGCCGCGAGAACGGTCACAACATAGTCGCGCTCACGCTTTCGCTCGACTAGAGCGCTCTCAACCGACGCCGGTTCCGGCGCGCGTGATGACAACGCGTCAAAACAAGCGACCGGAGCGGCGACGTTGGCCGGCATTTGCCTGAGGCGCTCTGGCGCTCACATATCGGCGCCCAGCGAACGGTGCGCCTGGGAAAAGCCGTTCACCAGCCGGCGCGACAGCCACACGATGCGCTCGAACAGCACCGTCATGCGGAACAGCCCATCCAGCGCCCGCGGGGCCACCCCGGCCTCGGTCGAGAGCCGGTGGCGCAGTTCGTCCATCAGCTGGTCGCGATGTCCCAGCAGGCTCAGCACCAGCTCCGGATCCTCGGCGCCGAGGCTCGCGGCATGGTCCGCCACAGCCTCCAGTATCGCGTGCAGCGCCTCGATCAGCCGCCCCGCGCTGGGTAGCTGTGACGCCGGGCTGGCGGCATCGACGAATTCGGCGAGCGCCTCGTTGAGGGCCGCCACCGTCGCCGCCACATCATCAAGCAGCAGCGCGCTGGAAACGCGGGAGCTGGCGAGCTGGCGGTCGAGCAACGACGCCAGATAGGCTTTCACCGTGCCGGTCAGGGTCAGCCCCGCCGCGCGCAGCACCATGGGCGGGGGTGTCGAGGCCACGGCCTCGTCGCGCACATGGTCGAGCATCTGCGGCAGCCGCGCGGTCAGCCGGGCCAGCTCGCGCAGGGCAAGGTCGAGCGCGGTGGTCGGGTCGTTCAGCGCCTCGCGCATCAGGAAAGCCGGTTGGCCGAGCGTCTCCGCCGTATTGGACTTCAGCCGCCGGAGCAACCGCCGTGTCGGTTTTTCCATGAGGTTCGTGATCAACGCCCCGGCCACCTGCGCCAGTACGAACAGGACCGCGAGCTGCGCCGCGGCGTGCTCGCCCATGGCGTCGAGCAGGTTGGCCAGTGCCTCCCCGTCGATTGCGCCATAGAGGAACAGCACCAGCAGCAGCAGCGTCCCGCCGAGCTTCTGCACCACCTGCAGGCCGAACACGACCCGCCCGGCCGCGCTCTCGCCGGGTATCAGCAGCGCATTGTTCAGCGCCCCGGCGAAATTGGCCCCCACCACCAGCGGCAGCGCCTCGGCAAGGTCGAGCAGACCGGTAGCAACGGCCGCCACCGCAATGGCCGCGGCGACGGAGGAAGACTGCGCGGCCAACGCAAAGACGCCGCCGATGGCCGCAAGCAGCAGGGGCGACTGCAGCGCCGCGTCCCACCAGGCGTTCTGCATCAACCCTTCGCGCAGCGGCTCCACCGCGACCGAGACCAGATGCATGCCGAACAGCAGCAGCGCCGCGCCCAGCGCCGCGTCCAGCGCCTGCCGAAGCCGGTCGCCGCGCGCCAGCTTGAAATAGGTGGCAAAGCCCACAATGCCGATGATCAGCCCCGCCGCCACCGACGTATCGATGGCCACGATCATCGGCAGCAGCGCGGTGCCGACATTGGCCCAGGTCGGCGCCAGCAGCGCCTTCCCCTCTCCCAGCACGCCGCCCTTCACAAAGGAGACGATGATCCAGGAGACCGCCGTCGAACTCTGCGTCACCAGACCGGCAACGATTCCGCTCGCCGCACAGCTCACCTGCCCCTGAAGGGCAGCCGCGAAGGCCGCGCGGGCGCGCCGCCCTATCAGCGGCACAAGGCTGGCGGAAAGTCCCCGCACGCCGAGGAAGAACAGGCCGAGCCCGCTCATGAGGGACGCGATCGTCGCGAGCGTGCTCATGGCATGCACGCCCGGCGGCGCGGCATGTGCGTGGGCCCGTAAACATTGCAGGCGGCGGCAGCAAAGGGGAGGCAGCAAGGCGGGGTCAAAGGCAACTCGGGTTGAGAGGACGCGGCGCAATCCAGTGGTGAGAAATGGCGGGCTGGGCAAGGACTTGCGGCAGCGCCCGCATGCCCTAGCCCGGCGCGAGAAAGGCCTCGATCTTGGCCAGCAGGCGCGGCAGTTCCACCGGCTTGGTGTCGAAGTCGTCGCACCCCGCCGCCATTGCCTCCTCGCGGTCCTGCGCCATGGCGTGGGCGGTGAGCGCGATGACCGGAATCGCGGCCGTCTGCGCATTCGCCTTCACCTGGCGGGTCGCCTCCCAGCCGTCCATCACCGGCAGGCTCATATCCATCAGGATCAGGTCCGGCTTCTGCGCCAGGGCGAGGTCCACGCCCTCCTGCCCGTTCACGGCGACGATGACCTCGAAGCCTTTGCGCTCCAGCCGCCGCGAGAGCATGTCGCGGTTCATCTCGTTGTCTTCCACGAGCAGGATCTTGGCCATGGTCGAAACTCCCGCCTATCGCCCTGCCGGCCGCGCCGGCGTTCCGTGCCCGGCGATGTTCGCCAGTGCGGCGCCGAGCGTGCCGAGCGGCTGTGCGCTCTTGCTGAGAATGAGCAGAGTGTTGCGGGCGAGGAAGCTGCGCTCGTCCTCGGTCAGTTCCTTGGCCGTCAGCACCACGATGGGAAGGTCGTCGAATTCCGGCTTGCCGCGCACATGCTCGAGAAAGCTGAAGCCGTCCATCTCCGGCATCATCAGGTCCAGCAGCACCAGAGAGGGACGCGGATGGGCGTACAGCCAGTCGAGCGCCTTCTGGCCGTTCGCCGCCTCGATGGGGTGCAGGCCCACGCCCTCAATGGTCTTGCTCACCATGGCCCGCACCTGCGGATCGTCGTCGACCACCAGCACCGAATGGTCGTCGCCCGGCGCAAATTTGTGGATCAGCGCGATCAAACGCTGCCGGTCGACCGGCTTGGTCATGTATTCCGCCGCGCCGAGCGAATAGCCGAGGTTACGGTCATCGACGATGGTGAGCATGATCACCGGGATATGCTCCAGCGCCGGCTCGGACTTCATGATGCCGAGCACGGACCAACCGTCGATCTTCGGCATCATCACGTCGAGCGTCACGATGTCCGGCGGATCGTGACGCATGATGTTCAGCGCCTCGACGCCATCGCGCGCGTGGCGCAGCACATAGCCCTCCTTGCCCAGCGTCGCCGCCAGCACCTCGTGCACCGCAGGGTCGTCATCCACCACCAGCACCGTGATGGCGCCGGGATCCGCGGGCGCGGCGCTGTCGATGTCCGGCAGGTCGACGGCCGCCGCCGCGTCGCGCTCCAACGGCAGCTCGATGGTGAAGGTCGATCCCTCGCCGGGCGTGCTGCGCACCGCAATGGTGCCCCCCAGCATGGCGGCAAAGTGCTTGGTGATGGTCAGCCCGAGGCCGGTGCCGCCGAAATTGCGCGTGGTGGAGGAATCCGCCTGGGTGAAGGCCTGGAACAGCCGCCCCATCTGCTCGTCATTCATGCCGATGCCGCTGTCGGTCACGTCGAAGCGGATCACCGGACCCTCCTCGCCCTGATGGCGCGACAGATGCAGCGCCACTTCGCCATTCTTGGTGAACTTGGCGGCATTGCTGAGCAGATTGATGAGGCTCTGCTTGAGCTTGGTCACATCGGTGCGCAGTGAACCGATATCGATCGGACAGTCGATGACGAAGCGGTTCTCGTTCTTGGCCATCATCGGCCCGACGATGGTCTTCACCTCGTCGACCATGCGCGCGAGGAACACCTGCTCCAGATAGACATCCATGCGCCCGGCCTCGATCTTGGACAGGTCGAGGATGTCGTTGATCAGCCCGAGCAGATGCTTGCCGGCGCCCTGTATCTTGTCGAGGTCGGCCACCATGGCGGTGTTGCCCTCGTCGGCCGCGTCCTCCGACAGGATCTCGCTATAGCCGATGATGGCGTTGAGCGGTGTGCGCAGCTCGTGGCTCATATTGGCGAGGAAAGCGGACTTCACCCGGCTCGCGGATTCGGCGGCTTCCTTCGCCTCGCGCAGTTGCTGCTCCATGCGCACGCGGTCGGAGATGTCGACGAAGGTGGCGATGACAGCGCTGGAACCCCGGAATTCCAGCGGTTCGTGCGAGACCATGGTGCAGATCTCGGTGCCATCGGCCCGCGGCAGGTAGAATTCCCGGCCTTCGGTGAGCGGCGTCAGCAGTACGTCCGTCAGCTCGGCGCCTTTCGCCGGCTCGGCGAACAGCGCGGCGACGGGCCGATCGATCAGTTCGCCCGCCTGGCGCCCGATCAGCCGGGCGAAGCAGCCATTGGCATGGCGCACGGTGTGCGTGGCGATATCCATGATGAGCACGCCCACGGGCGCGGCGGAATCGATGGCGCGCAGTTGCTCCTCGTCCTCGCGCAGCTTCATCTCCGCGATCTTGCGCTGGGTGATGTCGGTATAGATGGCGATGAAGCCGCCGCCCGGCACCGGGTCGCGCCGCACCTCCAGAATCGTCCCGTCGGGACGGGTGCGCTCGAAGGAGTGGGATTTGTCGAGCTGGGCGACGCGCTTGGCGAGCGCGGTCTCGATGTCGACGTCGCCGAATTCGCCGCGCGAGCCGAGATAGCGGATGTAGTCCTCGAAGGTGTGCTCGGAGCCGAGAAACTCGGCCGGCATGTCGAGATACTCGCAGAACAGCGTGTTCCACGTCACCAGCCGGTGGTCGGCGTCGTACATGGCGACACCCTGGGACATGTTCTCGAGCGTGGCGCGCAGCAGCGTGGCCTCGCGGCCCGCCTGCGTCTGGTCCAGAGCATTCTCCGGCATGGCGTATCTTCCCATAGATCTAGGCTTCCGGCGCGTCATAGCTGAGCAGGATCGCGGCCATGTCGTCAAAGGCCGGCTGCCCAGCCTCGAAGACCCGCACCTCGGCCGCGAGCGTGCCCAGCGTGTTGCCGGCCGGCACGCCTCCCCTCGCCAGGAAGGCGCCTACCCGCTCCTCGCCGAACAGTTCCTGGGCCGCGTTCTGGGCCTCGGTGAAACCATCCGTCACGGTCAGCAGCCTGTCGCCCGGCGCCAGCCCGATCTCGGCCGAGCGGTAGGCGAACCCCTCCACCACGCCGAGCGCGGGCCCGCCGGCCCCGGACAGCCGCTGCACATTCCCGTCGGTGCCGCGCAGATAGGGCGGCACATGCCCCGCGCGCACATAGGACAGCCGCCCGCTCGACACATGCACGCTCGCCAGCAGCAGGGTGACGAACATGCAGCCGGGATTGGCCCGTGCCAGCGCATCATTGGCAAGATCCACCGCCTTCGCCGGATCGGCGAAGAGGTCGACCGCATCGGGACGGCCGGACAGGGCGCGGAAAATCGAATAGGTGCGCGCCATCATCAGCGCCGCCGCCGCGCCCTTGTCGGAAACGTCGCCGATCACCAGAACCATCAGCGCGTCGCCGACAGGGAAGTAGTCGACCAGGTCGCCGCCCACTTCCTTCGCCGGCTCCAGCAGCACGTCGATACCGAGCCGCCGCCCGCCGAAGGCGGCGTCGAAGGCAGGCGGAACGAGCGAAAGCTGCAGGGTGCGCGCCTCGTTCAGCTCCACCAGCTTGCGCTTCAGCTCGTCGCGCGTCTGGTCCCGTAGCGCCTTCTTCTCCAGCGTGGCGAGCACGCGGGCGCGCAGCAGCGTCGGGTTGAATGGCTTGAACAGGAAATCGTCGGCGCCCAGCTCGATGCAGCGCACCACCGGCTCGATCTCGTTGAGCGCGGAGATCACGATCACCGGTATGTCATTGATCCGCCCGTCGCTGCGCAGCGCGTCAAGCACACCGAAACCGTCCAGCTCCGGCATCATGATGTCGAGCAGCACAAGATCGTAGGACGTCTGCCCGATGGCTGCGAGCGCCTGGACCCCGTCCGCGGCCTCGTCGATGCGCGTGAAACCGAGCCGCCGCATCCGACGGATAAGCAGGTCACGATTCTCGGCGACATCGTCGACCACCAGAATCTGCGGGTTCTGGTCTGCCATGTGTCCGAATCCGCCGTCCCTGGAAGAGAGCCGCCCGAAGAGGCGTGGGGCGGAATATCCACGCAAAGCACCGGCTTAGCAACGCCGCGCGCCGGATTCTCCCGGCCATTCGCCACCTATGCGTTCCCGGGGTGAGCCCGGCCATGGCGCTCGGTGGCCGCGCGCCCTACATGAGAGGAGGAATGCGAGGTTGGAAATGAACAGAATATGGGTGTGTGGCGCGCTTGCGCTGCTGGTGGGGGCGACCGGCGCGGCGCAGGCGCAACTTTCCACCACGCCCAACAAGGTGACGCCGAACTACATGCCCTCGCGCCCGGACGCCGTGAAGCCCAACAAGCAGAACCTGATGCAGGGTCCGTCCTACTGGACGCCGGGCCAGCGCTCGCTCAACGTTCCGGGCGCCAACACTAACCCGACCCAGCGAGAGACCAACCCGTTCAACCGCACGGTCCTGCCGCCGGCTCCCTCCCCGCGCACGCCGTGAGCGCGGGAAGGCAAGTCCGCTGCCGCGTTTCCGCGACCGGGTTCAGAATGCCCGGTTGATCGAGACCATGAAGGTCTGGGTGTTGGAACGACCGGTGAAGCTGCCGCTCAGCACGCCGGTATCGGTGTAACCCGTGCGCGTCTCGGTAGCGAACGGGCCGGAATAGCCCTTGCTGGTCTTTTCCGTGGTGGAATAGGTGTAGCTGGCGTCGACGAACCAGTCCGGCGTCAGGAAATAGGTCGCGCCGATCACGACCTCGCCGCCCCAGACCCAGCTCGTGCTGGAATAGCTGTCCGACCATCCGGTGATGTCATAGTGCACGCCGCTGAGATCGGCGAAGCCCACGACATCGTTGAAGGCGTATTCCACGCGCGACAGCGTGGGGCCGGCGCCGAAGTAGAAGAAGCCCTTGTCGAACGAGCGACCGAGAAAGGGAACCAGCGCGAACTGGTTGTTGACGCGCGTAGAATAGGAACGGGCGACCACGTTGCCCTCGAAAGTGCCCGGCGACGGCCCGGTAAAGGCGCCGACCTGCGGCACGATCACCGGCTCGATCTCGGACTCCGCACCGATATAGTTGTAGGTCACCTTGGCGCCCCAGAGCCAGTCGGTGCCGGTGAAGTGCCGGAAATAGCCGAACTGCAGCATGCCGCTGAAATCGTTCGAGCTGTCGAAGTTCGGCGTCATCGGCCCGCCGGCATAGCCATCGCCGATCTCCACACCGCCCAGATAGATCGTCGAGACGCCCTGTGCGTAAAGTGTCTGGTCGGTGAAGCGGGTCGAATTGAAGCTGCCGCCGCCGCCGACGAAGAAAGCGCTCGCCGGAACCAGGGATTCAGCCGGTGCCGGTGTGGCAGCCGGGTCGGCCGCCTGCGCGCCGGAATACGGCAGCATTCCCGCAGCCACCAGCCCGGCCGCGCACAGCCATTTCACGGTTTTCATGGATAACGCCCCCCTCGTCACACAGGACCTGCCTGTGTGAGCACCGTTGCGGAGAAAGGGGTCTGGCGTCTCGCAGCGGGAGGGATCCAGCACCGCGCCAAACGCATGACCACTGATCCCCGGGCGCCGACTCACGTACGACGTCCGATACCGACGCTATCGGCGCATGCGTGCCGGCGCAACGCGCCGCGCTGCCGGCCGATGAGTACTTTTTCACCGGCCGGCCATCGCGGAAATCGCGCCGTTGCGTCGGTCAGTCCGCCCGTGCGGTATCGGGCGGGCAGGCCTCGGCCACCAGCGCCGCCAGCGCTTCGTCCAGCGGCAGCGTGGTCTGGTTCGGAGAACCCAGGCGGCGGATCGAAACCGTCCGATCCGCGGCTTCCTTGCGACCCACCACCAGCAGCGCGGGCACCTTGGCGTGGGAGTGCTCGCGGACCTTGTAGTTGATCTTCTCGTTGCGCAGGTCGGTGCTCACGCGCAGCCCCATCTTGGTGGCCGCCGCCGCAATCTCCCGCGCATAGTCGTCGCCGTCGGACGTGATCGTCGCGACCACCGACTGCGTCGGCGCCAGCCACAGCGGGAAATGCCCGGCGAAGTGCTCGATCAGGATGCCGGTGAAGCGCTCCATCGAGCCGCAGATGGCGCGATGGATCATCACCGGCGTCTTCTTGCTGCCGTCGGCGTCGACATAGAACGCGCCGAAGCGTTCGGGCAGGTTGAAGTCGACCTGCGTGGTGCCGCACTGCCACTCGCGCCCGATGGCGTCGCGCAGCGTGTACTCGAATTTCGGCCCGTAGAACGCGCCCTCGCCCGGCAGGATGTCGGTCTTGATGCGGCCGCCGGACTGCGCCTCGATCTGCTTCAGCACCCGGCCCATCACCTCCTCGGCGTGGTCCCACACCTCGTCGGAGCCGACGCGCTTGTCCGGGCGCGTGGAGAGCTTCACCACGATTTCCTCGAAGCCGAAATCGGCATAGGTCGACAGGATCAGATCGTTGATCTTCAGGCACTCCGCCGCCATCTGCTCCTCGGTGCAGAAGATGTGGGCGTCGTCCTGGGTGAAGCCGCGCACCCGCATCAGCCCGTGCAGCGCGCCAGAGGGCTCGTAGCGGTGCACCGCGCCGAATTCGGCGAAGCGCAGGGGCAGGTCGCGGTAGCTTTTCAGCCCGTGTTTGAAGATCTGCACATGGCCGGGGCAGTTCATCGGCTTCAGCGCATAGACCCGGTCATTGTCCTCGGTGTCGCCGGCGGGCTGCACCTTGAACATGTTGTCCTTGTACCAGCCCCAGTGGCCCGAGGTCTCCCACAGCGACTTGTCCAGCACCTGCGGGGCGTTCACCTCCTGGTAGTCGGCGGCAAGGCGCCGGCGCATATAGGCGATGAGGTTCTGGAACATGCTCCAGCCCTTCGGGTGCCAGAACACGACGCCCGGCCCTTCCTCCTGGAAGTGGAACAGGTCCATCTCCCGGCCAAGCCGGCGATGGTCGCGCTTTTCCGCCTCCTCCAGCTGGTGGAGATAGGTGTCCAGCTCCTCGCGGGTGCGCCACGCGGTGCCGTAGATGCGCGTCAGCATCGGGTTGCGGGAATCCCCGCGCCAGTAGGCCCCGGCCACCTTCATCAGCTTGAAGGCGTCGCCCACCTTGCCCACGCTCGGCATGTGCGGGCCCCGGCAGAGGTCGAACCACTCGCCCTGCTTGTAGATCTTGATCGTCTGGTCGGCGGGGATAGCGTCCACCAGCTCGACCTTGAACGCCTCGCCCTTCTCGGCGAAGACGCGCTTGGTCTCGTCGCGGTCCCACACTTCCTTGGAGAAGGGCGCATCGCGGGCGATGATCTCGCGCATCTTCTTCTCGATGGCGGGGAAATCGTCCAGCGAGAACGGCTCATTGCGGAAGAAGTCGTAATAGAATCCGTTCTCGATCACCGGGCCGATGGTCACCTGCGTGCCGGGCCACAGTTCCTGCACCGCCTGCGCGAGCACATGCGCCGCGTCGTGGCGGATCAGCTCCAGCGCGTCCGGGCTTTCGCGGGTGACCAGCTCGAAGCGGGCATCCGTGGTGATAGGGTCGGAAAGATCGGTCAGCGCACCGTCGAGCTTCATCGCCAGCGACTTCTTGGCGAGCGACTTGGCGATGGAGGCGGCGACCTCGGTGCCGGTGGTGCCGGAGGCAAAGGCTCGGACGGCGCCGTCGGGAAAGGTGAGGTTCACGGTTGCCGGGCCGCCGGCAACGTTCTCACTCGCGGGATTTTCGGACATCGGCTTTTCTCCTGCCCACTCCTGCGAACCACGCAGGTAGGCTTTTTGGGTTAGGCTTACAGTTTGCCGCCCGCGTCCTTCCCGGGCGCGCGGGCGTAGCGCCACGGCATATACCACACCGCTTTTGGCGGCAATTCGACAGGCACGGGCTCAAAGCCATGCCCGCCCCAGGGGTGGCAGCGGCACACCCGCCCTGCCGCCATCCATCCCCCGGCCCAGGCGCCATGCTGCTCGATCGCTTCTTCGGCGAATTCCGAGCAGGTCGGCAGATAGCGACACTGCCGCCCCATGAAGGCGGACAGGGTGTAGCGGTAGAACAGGATCGGCACCCGCAGCACGAGCCGGGGCAGCCGGCCGATCGCCTCGCGAAGCGTCATGCGCGCGCCTCCCTAACGGGGAACCTCCGGCAGCGGCAAACGTTGCCCCATGCCAGGCACAGAAGTGCCCGCCGGAGGACCGCATGACGACACCGTCCCATCTGCCCGCCCTCGCCCTCGTGGCGGTTCTTTTCGCCGTCACATCGGCAATGGCCCAGCAGCCTGCGCCCAAGAAGCCCCCCTCTCCGGCGCCGGCTCCCGGTGTCAGCTCGCCCGCCATCAGCGCCCCTGTCACCAGCGCGCCGCTCGCCCCGGCTACCAAGACGCCCGATGCCGGCGCGCCCGCCGCGGCCGCGCCCGTGGCCCCCATGCCGGCACCGCAGCCCACCACGGCCGGCGCCCCCACGGCAGAAAAGCCCGAGCCCAAGGCGTCCGTCGCCCATGAGCCCCCGCCCGGCCCCGTCGGCGGCACGCAGCCCGCGCCCGCGGCGGCGGAATCGCCGGACGTCAACCCGGACATGCAGCGCGTCGCCGCCTGCAAGACCGAGGCCCTGAAGCGGCTGAAGCAGAACTCGGCCTCCATCGACGACATCTATCTCGATGTCGACGGCCTCACCATCGCGCAGGCGGATCTGAAAATCGGCGACACCCCGGTGAAAGGCGTGATCATGGGCGAGGCCTATATTCAACGCGACCGCTCCGACACCGCCAACCGCTTCCTCTGCCTCACCGGCGTGAATGACGAGGTGCTCTTCACCTTCTTCACCGAGCGGTAGGCGCCCGTGCGCGGCGCCTTACTCGGCCGCCTGCTCCGCCGACGCGGGGGTCGAGGCGCGGGCCTCGATCTGGTCGAGCGCGTCGACCACGGCGTCGAAGGTCAGCAGGGTCGAGGCGTGGCGCGCCTTGTAGTCGCGCACCGGTTCCAGCACCGCGAGTTCCGCCCAGCGCCCGGTGGGGGCCGGGCCGTTCTCTTTGAGCATCCGGCGCATGACCTCGCGCACCTCGCGCAGCTCGGCGGCGGTGGAGCCCACCACATGCTCGCCCATGATCGAGGACGACGCCTGCCCGAGCGCGCAGGCCCGCACCTCATGTGCGAAGTCGCTGACCACGCCATCGCGCAGGGCGAGATCGATGGTCACCGTCGAGCCGCAAAGTTTGGAATGCGCCGTTGCCGTCGCATCCGGCGAGGCAAGACGCCCGAGCCGTGGTATGTCCGCAGCCAGTTCAAGTATGCGGCGATTATAAACCTCGTTCAGCATGGCTTGTCCGTCCAACAGTGCCTACGCGCTATCATCGCATTGCGGCGCGCCGTCGGTTCCTTATATAGGAGCGGATATCGCTCGCGAAACCGGCCGTGTTCCGGAATGACACGGGCGGAAATCGGGTACGATGGTGTGAACCTTTTGGCGTGCCGGTGCGTATAGGGCACGCAACCGGTGACGCCCCGGCGCCCGGTTCCTGATGCGCCGTCGAACGGAGTTCGTCATGGATGCCGTGCTTAAATCCCTGATGGCCAGCGCCAAGAGCGAAGCGGATGCCGCCGCCCAGGCCAACGCCGCGATCGACGCGTCCACGCGCCCCTCGCGCGAGGAAGCGGAAGCGGCGGTGCGCACCCTCATCGCGTGGGCGGGGGACGACCCCGAGCGCGAGGGCCTGATCGACACGCCCAAGCGGGTGGTCCGGGCCTATGAGGAGCTCTACAGCGGCTACCGCACCACGACTGGCACCCTTCTCGACCGCACCTTCGGCGAAATCGGCAATTTCGACGATCTGGTTCTTGTCCGCGACATCGAATTCCACTCCCACTGCGAGCACCACATGGTGCCGTTCGTGGGAAAGGTTCACCTTGCCTATTTCCCGGTGGAGCGGGTGGTCGGCCTGTCGAAGATCGCGCGCATTGTCGACGTCTTCGCCCGCCGCCTGCAGACCCAGGAGCACCTGACCTCGCAGATCCTCACCGCGATCGACGAGGCGCTGAAGCCGCGCGGCGTGGCCATCCTCATCGAGGCCGAGCACATGTGCATGGCGATGCGCGGCGTGCGCAAGTCGGGCGCGTCCACCGTCACCACCCAGTTCACGGGTGTGTTCCGCGACGACCCGCAGGAGCAGGTGCGCTTCATGAGCCTGCTGCGCGGTGTCCGGTCATGATCGTGCGGGTCTGACGTGTCCAATTCCGCGTCTCTTTTCGCCCCGCGCGGCGACACGGCCGCCGTCGAGGAGGGCGATCGTCTGTCACCCAAATTCGACGCCGACGGCCTGATCACCGCTGTCGCCGTCGATGCCGATGACGGCGCCGTGCTGATGGTCGCCCACATGGATGCGCATGCGCTGGCCCTCACCATCGAGACCGGCGAGGCGCACTATTACAGCCGCTCGCGTCGCAAGCTGTGGAAGAAGGGCGAGGAGAGCGGCCACGTCCAGAAGCTGGTCGAGCTCAGCGTCGACTGCGACCAGGACGCTGTGGTGATGCGGGTGCGCATGGGCGGCACCGGCGCGGCCTGCCACACCGGGCACCGCTCCTGCTTCTTCCGCTCGGTTCCGCTCGGCAACGTGCCTTCGCCGGAACTGCGCCTCGCGGTCAATGATTCCGGCAAGCTGTTCGACCCGGCACAGGTCTACGGCGCGCCGAAGAAGACCGACACGCCGCGCTTCTGAGCCTCACGCCGGCAGGCGCGCGCCCCCGTCTGCGACGGAGCAAGGCGTCCGCCCTGCCCCGCGCCGCGCGCCTCAGGTGGACATTATGTACTCGCGCATGGCGACGCTTTCGCGCTCCATCTCCGCCAGCCGATGCTTGACCACGTCGCCGATCGAGATGATGCCGATCAGCTTGCCGCCCTGCACCACCGGCAGATGGCGAAACCGCCCGCCGGTCATGTGTTCCATCACCTGATGCACGGTCTCGTTGCCGTCGGCGGTCACGACCTTGCTGGTCATCACCGCGCTTACCGGATCGTTCAGCCGTCCCGGCCCGTCGCGTCCGATGACGCGCACGGCATCACGTTCGGAAAGAATGCCAACCACGCGCTTGTCGGCATCCGTCACCACGATGGCGCCGATGCGCTTTTCCGCCAGCACCTCCACCGCTTCGCGAAGCGTGGAACCGGGGCTGATGGTTTGAACGTCGTAACCCTTCTCGTCGAGTATCGACCTCACGGTCATGGCCTATCTCCTTCCCGCCGGAGCGGGCGCGACAATGGACGCGCCACCCTCCCCACCCGTCTCTCCCCGAGGTTTGTCCCCGGGGACGCGGGCGTTCAGGTCGCGATGATTGACCCTAACGCAGCGGGAGGCAATAGGCTGTGTCGATGGGGAAGGCGCTCAGACGCGGCGGTCGGCATACGGGCCGGGGCCAGGGGTCCGGCCGACGGGATCGAACAGCGGAAACATGAGCAGCCCGACGAGGAAGCCGCCAATATGGGCTTCCCACGCCACGCTGCCGTCGACCATGCCGCTGGTCCCGGCAAGGCCGACGCCCAGATTGATCAGGAACCACACCACGACAAAGGCCAGCACCCTGCGGTCACGCATCACCACGGTCAGCGGGGCGGCGGGGTAGTTCACCGACTGGCTGTACATGTCCGCTCCCCAGGGCACATGGGCCTCGGAGGCGAACATGAAGCGTATCGCCGCCGCCATGCAGCCCGACACCGACGCCGAGGCGCCGATCACCGGCACCACCTCGCCCTCATGGGTGAGAAGATGCAGCCCCGCCCCCGCCGCCGCCGTCACGGCGAAGAACAGCAGGAAACGCACGGTACCGAATCGCCGGGCGACCGGGCTGCCGAAGGCCAGCAGCCACAGCAGGTTCAGCCCGACGTGGGTCCAGCCGCCATGCAGGAAGGCATAGGTGACGAAGGTCCACAGATCCGCGCCCCAGCCACCGGGCAGCACGCCCTCGGCAAACACCGAGGGGTCGTAGCGCGCGGGAATGAAGGCGAACAGCGCCAGCACCTCGACCGCGCTGTCCGGGTCGAGATAGTCGCGCACCAGCTGGATGGCGAGCATCACCACGGCCAGGACGGTGATCACCGTCGGCACGTTGAGGAGCGGCTGGCCTTTCTGGTGGGAAAGCTGGGTCGTATCAAGCACAGCGTTCACATAGGCGCCGACGCGCGGCGCGGCAAGTCAGCAAGAGGTGACAGGGCCGCCGGACGCCGGCGTGGAGAGGTTGCAAGGGCCTTAATTGGCGTTATGAACAGTTTGCCTATAGCCTTGGTTAACGCCAATAGAAAACATATTAACAGGCTCTATCCGCTGTAGTCGCGAATCTTCCGCATCGCTTAGATCAGAATAAAACCCTGCATGTCATGATGTCTTCCATAGACAGGAATGAGGTGCGCGATGAAAAAGAGGCTCGAACGGGCCCTTCTCGCGGCGGCGGTGGCGGTCGTGGCAGGTACGATGGCAGGCGCGTTGGTGGGCAATGTTCCCGCCGAGGCGAATGACCGGGTGGCGATGCATTCAAGCTTCGCGCCCAACATGATCGCCGGCGGGGACACCTCCACGCCGATCGGCTACGCCCAGTTCTGCGCCGCCTCGCCCGCCGAATGCGGTGGCGGCAACCATCGCGGCGGCAAGGTCGCCGTCAGCGATGCCGACCTCGCCCAGCTCGCGGCGGTGAACGACGACATCAACATGCGCATCAAGCCGATGACCGACATCGATCATTATGGAGTGGTCGAGCTGTGGACCTACCCCAATGACGGCTATGGCGACTGCGAGGATTACGTCCTGCTCAAGCGCCGCACGCTGATCGAGCTGGGCTGGCCGGCCGAAACGCTGCTCATCACCGTGGTCCGTGACCATCAGGGCGAAGGTCACTCGGTGCTTACCGTCGTCACCGATCACGGCGATCTGGTGCTCGACAATCAGGAAGCGGCGATCATGCCGTGGCACGAAACAGGCTATCGTTTCGTCAAGCGCCAGGCGCAGGGCAGTCCGGACCAGTGGGTGTCGCTCGGCGACGTACTCGCCCCGCTCACCGTCGGCCGCAACTGAGCGGCCGCCGCCTCCCGCGAACTTCCCGGCCGCGACCGAGCGCCTCCTCAGTCAAGCTTCTTGAGTCCGTCGGAGAAACGGCGCCAGTTGCGCACATAATGCGCGGCGGTACCGTGGATGCGCTTCTCCCAACTCTCGTCGAGCGTGCGGATCGCCTTGGCCGGCGCCCCCACGATCAGCGAATTGTCGGGAAATTCCTTGCCTTCGGTCACCAGCGCGCCGGCGCCGACAAGGCAGTTACGCCCGATCCGGGCGCCGTTCAGCACCGTCGCGCCCATGCCGATCAGACTGTTCTCGCCAATGGTGCAGCCATGCAGCATGGCCTTGTGGCCGATGGTGCAGTCATCCCCGATGGTCATGGGGAAACCGGGGTCGGTGTGCAGCACGCACAGCTCCTGGATGTTCACCCGGGAGCCGAGCGTGATGCGCTCATTGTCGCCGCGGATCACCGAGCCGAACCACACGCTCGCCTCGTCGCCCAGCAGCACATTGCCGATGACCTCGGCGGAGGGCGCGATCCAGTAACGCCCCAGCGCCGGAACATCCGGCGCAATGCCGTCAAGCGCGTAGATCGTCATGGCCCGGCCCTTCTATCTCACTCGTCTTCTTCGAGATCGGTATCGAGGATGGCCATCTGGAAGTTGTAGGAAAGATCCCCGTCTTCCTTGTCCTCGAACATGACGCCGATGAACTCGTCACCGAGATAGACCTCGGCCGAATCCTTCTTCTTGGGACGGCCGACGACGCGGATCTGCGTGTTGCTGAACAAGCGGCGCATATAGGTCTGGATGCGCTCGCAATCCTTCTTCTCCAAGGCAGATGCTCCCGGAATGCGTTTCAGTGGGCCGCAGGCTTGCCACGCCGGGCGCGCGGGCGCAACCGCGCAGGCAAGTCTGTCCTCAGCCCGCTCCGTCCTCAGCCCGCCTCGCCGGCGCCGCCGGGCTCGAAGGTCTGGTTCATGCTGCGCGAGGGCTGCGAACAGCCGGCCTCGCCCACCACGCGGGCGGGAACGCCGGCCACGGTGGTCTTGGGCGGCACGGCTTTGAGCACCACGGAGCCGGCCGCCACGCGGGCGCAATGGCCAACCTCGATATTGCCCAGCACCTTGGCGCCGGCGCCCAGCAGCACGCCGTGGCGGATCTTCGGGTGGCGGTCGCCATGCTCCTTGCCGGTGCCGCCCAGCGTCACGCCCTGCAGGATCGAGACATTATCCTCGATCACGGCGGTCTCGCCGACCACGATGCCGGTGGCATGGTCGAAGAAGATGCCCCGCCCGAACGGAGCCGCCGGGTTGATGTCGACCTGGTGCACGGCCGAGGAGCGGCTCTGCAGATAAAGCGCGAAGTCCTTGCGCCCGTTGCGCCACAGCCAGTGCGCCAGCCGGTGGGTCTGAATGGCGTGGAAGCCCTTGTAATAGAGCAGCGGCTCGATGGCCCGCTCCGTCGCCGGGTCGCGATCACACACGGCGAGAATGTCGGCGCGGAAGGCGACGCCAAGCTCGGGGTCGGCCG
The DNA here is from genome assembly GCF_010669125.1 of Ancylobacter pratisalsi. Classification (NCBI taxonomy): domain Bacteria; kingdom Pseudomonadati; phylum Pseudomonadota; class Alphaproteobacteria; order Hyphomicrobiales; family Xanthobacteraceae; genus Ancylobacter; species Ancylobacter pratisalsi. The sequence goes on along the minus strand of NZ_CP048630.1, from coordinate 4,123,643 downwards.
CCACCGCGTCGTCGAAGGCCTGCCGGATCAGTTCGCCCGGCACGTCGACATGGTCGAGCCGCTGGGAAATGCGGTGCGCCACCGCGCGCTCCAGCGTGTGGTGATAGAGCACGGTGGAAAAGATGAAGCTCGCCAGCGCCGGCTCGCGCGCGGCAATGTCCTCGGCTTCCGCGCGAATGCGCGACCAGACCGGATCGACCTTGTCGAGCGCGCGGCCATGCATGTCGACGCGATGGAGTGAGTTCTGCGCCATCAGCTTAATGTCCTCGGCGTATGTCACCTGGCACCCGCCTCACGGCCCGGTGCCTGTTCGAAGTTGGTCCCTTTTTAGCACAACCGCGAGAACCAGCCTATGCGTGTCGGCTTGGATTGAACCGGGCCGGCAGTCACCGGAATCACCGTCTCAACGCTTGCCGCCAACCGATTCCACGGACTCACGATTTCCTGCCCCCAGAATCTCAGGCTCCGCTCAATCGCTTTCTCACGCCCGGCCCTCCAGAAACGCCAGCGCCGCCTTCTTGAACACGGCGTCCCCCACCGCGCGCATGTGGTCGCGGCCGGGAATGTCGACCACCTGCGCGCCGGGAATGAGCGCGCCGAGCGGGGCCGCGGCGCCGGCGATGTCGTCGCTCGTGCCCACCGCGATCAGCGTCGGCACGGCGAGGCTTGCCACCTCCGCGCCGCTCAACGTGCGGCGCGAGCCGACGATGCACGCCGCCAGCGCCTCGCGGTCGGCCTTGGTCTGGTCGGCGAAGGCGCGGAAGGTGCGCCCCATCGGATCGCTCACCTCATCGAGGCTCGGCGCGCGCATGGCGTCCGCGATGGTCAGCGGCAGTCCCGCCCCCTCCACGAGATGGATGCCGATGCCGCCGAGAATGAGCGAGCGCACCCGCTCGGGCGCCTCCAGTGCGACACATGCGCTGATCCGCCCGCCCATCGAATAGCCGATCAGGTCGGCGCGTGGCAGGCCGAGATGGTCCATCAGCGCCAGCACGTCGCGCGCCATGATCCACGGATCATAGGCCGCCGAGTCGTAAAGCTTGCCGGAGGCGCCGTGGCCGCGATTGTCGAGCGCGATCGCCCGGCGCCCGGCGCCGGTCAGCGTCGAAACCCAGCCGGGCCCGACCCAGTTGATCTCCTTGGTCGAACCGAAGCCATGGACGAGAATGACCGGATCGCCCTCCCCCTCGTCGAGATAGGCAAATTCGATACCGTCGTGCTGAAAGGTCGGCATGGGGCGTCTTCCTGGCTTCGTCGCGAATTCGCGGGGAAGCTAGACAGCCAGCAGCCCCCTGCCAAGGGCGGCGAAGGCATGGGCCGGCCGCGCGAGGCGGCCTCTGCGCGGCCGGCGCCACAGCGGGCGCACCATCGCCACCACCATGGCGTTGAAGGAGCTGACCAGCCCGATCACGTTGACCACCGCCGCGATGATCCAGAAGGCGAGCTTCGCCATCGCCTCGGTCACGAACAGCGCCCCCCGTCCCAGCGTCTTGATGATCGCCAGCGTCTGGCCGCCCTTGACGGTGGAAAGTCGCGCCAGCCGCGCCGCGCCGGCGGCATCGTCCACATGGCGCAGGCCGGAGATCGCCGCGCGCGTGCCGGCCTTGGCACCGGTACGGCCAAGATCAGCCATCACCAGCGCCGCCTCGGCGCGTTTGCCGCCACGCAGACCGGTTATGAGCCGGCCCGCGAGCCGCGTGCTCACCGCTCCGGCCCGTCGCGCGCCCTTGATCAGGCTCAGCCCCGCCCGCAGCGTGATCGGCGCGCCGAAGGCGGCATAGGTGGCCCCGGTCGCGACAATGCCCGCGCCGGCAAGGCCCAGCATCAGTTCGTCCACCGGCTCGCCCCGCGCCCAGTGCAGCGCCTCGCGGCCGGCATCGCGCAGGTCGCCCCACACGGTCAGGTCGCCCGCCGCCGCCCCCGCAAGCCCGGCAAGGTCCTCGCCCTCCCCGGTCACAAAGCCACGACCGAAGGCGCCGGCCGAGCGCGCGGCGCGCGCGCGCCCATCATCGGCCGCCGCAACCCGCGCCGCGAGCTCGGGGGAGACAGGAATGCCGCGCGCCGTGGCCAGTTCCTCGAAACTCGCCGCCAGCTCGCCATCCCCATTGGCCAGCGCGTCCTCGATCTCGCGCGCCACCCGCCCCTCGTCCAGCGCCGCGTCGAGCTGGAGATCGGCGATGCGCGCGGAATCCTCGCCGGCCGCCACCAGCTCAACGGCATAGCGTCCCGCCGGCACCACCCAGTGGGCGGCACCCGCGAAGGCCAGAAGGAAGCCGGCGGCGGCGAGGATGCGGTACATGAGCGGTCGAGGAAGCAGCCAGAGAGGTTTGAAGGGGATCGGCGAGCCCCGGCTATGCACCGCCATTGTGGCAGGCCGATGGGGAAGGTGAGCGCCCGACGGCCGGCAGATGGGCCCGGCGGCGGGCAGCCGCGGTGCCACGATACTCACCAATCCCCCGTCGCCGGCGTATCGCCCCTTTGCCGCCGCGCAATGAAGGGCTATTGTGCCGGCAGGTTCAATCCGTGCAGACAAGGTGAAGATCATGGCGGGTCACGTCGTTCCCCATTTTCATAATTCGGCGGGCGTCCCGACCATCACTGTCGCTGCCAAGGAATTCATGTGCGTCGGCGCACTGCCGCCCTACGACCACCCGCATGTCTTCCTCGACATGGGATCGGATGACGAGATCATCTGCCCCTATTGCTCCACCCTCTACAAATTCAACGCCAAGCTTCACGGCACGGAATCGGTGCCTCCCGGCTGCCTCTATGAGACGCCGGTCGCCGCCTGATCTGGCAGCAAGACCATGACGCGCCGCCCCATCGCCATTGCCGGCGCCGGCATAGGCGGGCTCACGGCCGCCATAGCGCTGGCGCGGGCGGGGTTCGAGGTCGAGATTCTGGAGCGCGCCCACGCGCTTGAAGAAGCCGGGGCCGGTGTTCAGCTCGCCGCCAATGCCACCCGATGCCTCGCCTCGCTCGGCCTTTATGAACGCGTCGCCGCCAACGCCGTGACCCCCACGGGCTTCGCCGTCATGGACGGCCGGCGCGGCGCCGCGATCGCGCAGGCCCCGATGGGCGCGCAAGCCGAAGCCCGCTTCGGCGGCCCCTTCATCGTCATTCACCGCGCCGACCTCCAGGCCGCCCTGCTCGGCGCGGCCCGCGAAATCGCGGGAATCACGCTCCATCTCGATCGCGCGGTCGAGGGTTTCGAGGCGGCGGCGGACGGTGTTTCGGTCCACAGTCACGACGGACGGACCCTGCAGGCGCAGGCGCTCATCGGCGCGGACGGGCTGCGCTCGCGGGTGCGCCAGCATCTTCGGCCCGGCGCACGGCCCGTGTTCCGCCACCGCGCCGCCTGGCGCGCCACCGTCCCCGCGCACGCCCTGCCCGCCGCCCTCGCCACCCCGGTGACGCGGCTCTGGCTCGGGCCGGGGGCGCATCTGGTCAGCTATCCGGTGAAATCCGGCACGGCGATCAACCTCGTGGCGGTGACGCCGGACGAGCGTCCCGTCCATGGCTGGAGCCTGGAGGGCGCGCCGGACGAGCTTCTCGCCCATTACCGCGACTGGAGCCCGGACGCCCGCGCGCTGCTCGGCGCCCCGGAGCGCTGGCTGCGCTGGGCGCTGTTCGACCTCGACCCGATGCCGGCATGGGGCCAGAGCACGGAACCTGGAGCGGGGACGGGGCCCGTCACCCTGCTCGGCGACGCCGCCCACGCCATGCCGCCCTTCCTCGCCCAGGGCGCGGCGCAGGCGATCGAGGATGCCGTGGTGCTCGCCCGCTGCCTGAAGGATGCCCCCGACGCCTCGGCCGCCCTTGCCCGCTATGAAGGGCTGCGCCTGTCCCGCACGGCCGCGGTGCAGCGCGCGGCGCGCTCCATGGATCGCATCTATCACCTTTCCGGCCCGGCGCGGATGGCGCGCGATCTGGTCATGCGCGCGCGGGCGGGCAGCGCGCTGCTGGAACGCTACCGGTGGATCTATGGCTGGAGCGCCGAGACGGCCTAGGGCATTCTGGACGGGGTCCGGTCACGCGATCCGGAGCACATGCCGGCTGAGAATGCTCTAGACTGCCGCCTTCAGCCCGGTGATGCCGATCACGATCATCGCCAGGCAGATCATCTTCCCCACGCCCAGCGTCTCGCCCAGAATGAGCGTGCCGAACAGCACCGTGCCCAGCGTGCCGATGGCGGTCCAGATTGGATAGGCCACGCTCACCGGCAGATCCTTCAACGCCATGCCCAGGCACAGGAAGCCGAACGCCCCGGTGATCACCGTCAGCACAGTTGGACCGAGGCGGGTGAAGCCCTCCGCACTCTTCATGCTCATGGCGAACACCACTTCGAGCAGACCGGCAATACCGAGATAGACCCAGGCCACGTTTTCAAGCTCCGCTAAGGTTCACCGCGCGGCGAGACGCCCTGATGCGCGGCGGGACAGATGAATCGCGTTGGATATATTCACGACAGAACCAACTGGACAAACGCCGAATTCTCACCTCATGAATGAGCTGAATTCATTCATGAGGTGATCCATGCGCCGCCTGCCCCCGCTGGGATCGCTGCGCGCCTTCGAGGCTGCGGGCCGCCTTCAGAGCTTCAAGCGTGCGGCGGGCGAACTCGGCGTCACTCCCACCGCGATCAGCCACCGGATCCGCCAGCTTGAGGCCGATCTCGGCGTCGCGCTGTTCGTGCGCCAGACCCGCAAGGTCACGCTCACCCCCGAGGGGCGCGCCCTGCTGGCGCCGTTGCGCACCGCTTTCGACGACATGACCGAGGCCGTGGAAAATGTACGTCATCGCACCACCCGCCGGGTAGCGACGCTCTCCGCCACCACCGCGCTGAGCGCCCGGTTGCTGGTACCCCGCATTCCCGGCTTTCGCGCCCGCCATCCGGGGTGGGACCTGCGCCTGCACGCCTCCGACGAGCCCGTGGACCTCATGGCCGGCGAGGCCGATGTCGCGATCCGCTACGGGCGCGGCCCTTTTCCCGGCCTCACGGCCCTGCCGGTGCTGACCGAAGGTTTCGCCCCGGTCTGCAGCGTCCACCTGCCGATCCGGCGGCCGCAGGATCTCACGGGCGCGACGCTTCTGCACATTCGTGGCCTGCATTCGACACTGGAAGCCGTGCTGCCGAGCTGGTCGGCATGGGCCCGCAAGGCCGGGCTGCGGATGCTCGACACCGAGGGCGGCATCTCCTTCAGCGACGAGACCAGCGCCATCCAGGCCGTCATCGCCGGCCATGGCGTCGCCCTGCTCAGCCTGCCGCTGGTCGCCGCCGAGCTGGCCTCGGGCGCGCTGGTCCAGCCCTTCGGTCCGGCGATCGAGGGCCTACCCTACAATCTGGTCTACCCCGCCGACACGGAAGACCAGCCGGCAGTGGCGGTGCTGCGCAGCTGGGTGATGGAGGAAATCTCCGCCGCCCGCCCGCTTGCCCCTCCCGACAATCGCTGAAAACCGCAGGGCAATCGCCCGCTCGGCACCGGCCTGTCTCGCCAAAAACGACGCCGGCCCATGGGCTTGCGGGCTTCCGGATCGATTCTCGCGATACCCGCCATGAAAACAACTCGTTTTCTGATCGGCGCGCACCGCGCTAGCGTCCGGCCGCCGCTGACTCACCTCCGCCGGAGCGGTGCCGGAGAGAACCCATGCCGTCCCCCGTCTCCCTCGCAGCGTCCGCGCGCGCGGAACCACGCGGCTTCCTGCCGCTGCCCCTGCTCATCGCGCTGTTCTGCGTGCTGTGGTCGTCGGCGTTTGCGGGCGCGAAGATGGCGCTGGCCGATTGCCCGCCGCTGATCCTGCTCTCGGCGCGGCTGCTCATCGCCGGCGCCATCATGATCGCGCTGGCGTGGAGTGTGGACGGGCGGCCGAACCTGAAGCGGCGCGACGTGCTCGCCCTGGTGTTCATCGGCATCCTCAACAATTCGGTCTATCTCGGGCTCAACTGGACAGCGCTCACCTTCACCTCCTCGGCCTATACGGCCGTGCTTACCAGCTGCCTGCCGCTCATCGTCGCCCTGGCCGCGGGGCCGCTGCTGGGTGAGCGGATGACGGTAATGAAATGGGCGGGAATCGGCCTCGGCCTTGTCGGCGTCGTCATCGTGCTGCGCTCGCGCCTTGCCGGCGCGCATGAAAGCGTGGCCGGGACGCTGCTGGTCGGCGGCGGGGTGATGGCGCTGTCGGCGGGCACCCTCGCGTTCAAATATCTGCGCCCGCGCGGCGGCGTGTGGACCGGCAACGCCATCCAGTGCCTGGCCGGCGGGCTGACACTGGTGCCGATCGCGCTTGCGAGCGAAAGCACCGCTGACATCCACTACACGACCAGCCTGTTCGCGGGCCTGGCCTATCTGGTGATCGCGGTGTCGATCGGCGGCTTCGGGCTGTGGTTCTATCTGCTGAGCCGCTCCAGCGCGACGGCGGCGTCCAGCCTGCACTTTCTCATGCCGCCGCTCGGTCTGTTCTTCGGCTGGCTGCTGCTCGGCGAGGCGGTGCCGCCGCTGGACATTCTGGGCGTCGTGCCCATCGCCTTCGGAATCTGGCTGGTGACGCGGCCGGCGCGGGCATAAGCGCCCGCCGCCTCCCGGTCCCGCGCCCTCACGCCAGCTCGTGCGTGGCCTGCAGCGCCTTCACCAGCGTGTAGGAGCGCAGCTTGGCACCGAGATCATGCACCGGGGTGGTGATCATCAGCTCGTCCGCCAGCGTGGTGTCGAGGAAACGCTCAAGCCCCTGCGCGACCACCTGCGGGCTTCCGACCAGCACGCGTGACCGGTTGCGGCGGATGAAGGCGCGGTCGGCGTCCGTATAGGGATAGGCCGCCGCCTCCTCCGGGCTCGGGATCGGCCCGTAATCGCCGCGCATGCGCCTGAGATGCGACAGGTCCACGCTCCCGGCCAGCCACTCGGCTTCCTCGTCGGTCGGCGCGCACACCACCGAGAGCGCCAGGATCGCGTGCGGCCGGTCCATCTGCTCGGAAGGCTGGAAGCCGTCGCGGTAGCTCAGCATGGCGTCGAGCACGTCGTGCTGGGCGAAATGGTGGGCGAAGGCGAAGCCCATGCCCAATTGCGCCGACAGCCGCGCGCTGTAGCCCGAAGAGCCCAGCAGCCACATCGGCGGCAGCCGCACATCCACCGGCATCACCTGAATGTTGCGGAACGGATGGTCGGCCGGCCAGCGGCCGGTGTCCCAGGCCATCAGCTCCTTCAGCCGGTCAAGAAAATCGTCGCCCGGATCCACGTCCTGCCGGCGTCGCAGCGCCAGCGCGGTAAGCTGGTCGGTACCCGGTGCGCGCCCGAGGCCGAGATCGACCCGGCCCGGATAGAGCCCCTCCAGCACCTTGAAGCGCTCCGCCACCATCAGCGGCGCATGGTTGGGCAGCATCACCCCGCCCGAGCCGACGCGTATGCGTTCCGTCGCCGCCAGGATCTGGCCCGACATGATGTCGGGGGCGCCCGAGGCGACCGAAGGCAGGTTATGATGCTCGGCGACCCAGAAGCGGGCGAAGCCGAGCGCATCGACATGGCGGGCCAGCTCGACCGTCCCGCGCAACGCCTGCGGCCCGGTGCCGCCGGAGGTCACGAAGGAAAGATCGAGCACGGAGAGCGGAGTTGCGGAGAGACGGGTCATTGGCCTGAGATGGGCAGCCCACCGGCGGCCCGCAAGCCAGAGATCCGAAAGACGGAGGCGGACGGCGTGCGGCACACGGGGCACACCGATGAAAACGATGACGGAACCTGAATGGTTGCACCTTGCCGATCTCGGGTTTCACCGATATGGAATTCCTGCTGCATGAGGTAGCACCTTCAGGGAGAAGACAGCATGGCCGCGACCACCATCGGCGTGAAGATCGACGACGAGATCCGCGGCCGCCTGAAGGCCGCGGCCGAGCGCGAGGGTCGCTCCCCGCACGCCCTCGTCAAGCAGGCGCTGATCACCGCCATCGAGCGCACCGAGCTTGGCCTGCCCCCTGCCAGCAGCGAAAGTGCAACCAGTGCCGCCATGCTGGACGGCATGGCCGGCACCGGCGAGAGCCCGTTCCTTCCCTTCGCCCGCGGCATCCGCCCCCAGACCGTGCTGCGCGCGCGCGTCACCGGCGCCTACCGCATGCCCGAGACCGAATGCCTGCCGCTGCTGGTCGGCACCGCCACCCTGCCCACCCCGCGCGCCGACGCCGCCAAGGCCCGCGCCCGCGGGCTGGTCGAAGCCCTGCGCGAGAAGGGTCAGAAGGGACCGGTGGAAGGTCTCATCCACGAGTACTCGCTTTCCAGCCAGGAAGGCGTGGCGCTGATGTGCCTCGCCGAGGCGCTGCTGCGCATTCCCGATCGCGCCACCCGCGACGCGCTGATCCGCGACAAGATCGGGCATGGCGACTGGCAGGCCCATCTGGGACACAGTCCCTCGATGTTCGTGAACGCGGCGACATGGGGCCTCGTCCTCACCGGCCGGTTGACCACCACATCGAGCGAGACCGGCCTCACTGGCGCTCTCACGAAACTCATCGGTCGCGGCGGCGAGCCACTCATCCGCAAGGGAGTCGACGTCGCCATGCGGATGATGGGCGAGCAGTTCGTCACCGGCCAGACCATCTCCGAGGCCCTCGCCAATTCGCGGCGGATGGAGGCGAAGGGTTTCCGCTATTCCTTCGACATGCTGGGCGAAGCCGCCACCACCGCCGCCGACGCCGAGCGTTATTTCGCCGATTACGAACAGGCCATCCACGCCATCGGCAAGGCGTCGGCCGGGCGCGGAATCTATGAAGGACCCGGCATCTCGATCAAGCTGTCGGCGCTCCATCCGCGCTACGCCCGCGCGCAATATGATCGCGTTATCAATGAGTTGCTTCCGCGTATTGTGGCGCTTTCGAAGCTCGCCCGACACTACGACATCGGCATCAACATCGACGCGGAAGAGGCCGACCGGCTTGAACTGTCGCTCGACCTTCTGGAATCTCTTTGTTTCGAAGAGTCCCTAAGCGGCTGGAATGGCATCGGTTTTGTCATTCAGGCCTACCAGAAGCGTTGCCCCTATGTGATCGACTACCTGATCGATCTCGCGCGCCGCTCGAACCACCGCCTGATGATCCGGCTGGTGAAGGGCGCCTATTGGGACAGCGAGATCAAGCGCGCCCAGGCCGATGGGCTGGAGGGCTTCCCGGTCTATACGCGCAAGATCCACACCGACGTCGCCTACCTGGCCTGTGCCCGGAAGCTGCTTGCCGCGCCGGATGCGGTGTTCCCGCAATTCGCCACCCACAACGCCCAGACGCTTTCAACCGTCATGGAAATGGCTGGCGCTAACTACTATGCAGGACAATACGAATTTCAGTGCCTACATGGCATGGGCGAGCCCCTTTACGAGGAGGTTGTCGGCCGCGAGAAGCTGGGCCGGCCCTGCCGCATCTACGCCCCCGTCGGCACCCATGAGACCCTGCTCGCCTATCTGGTGCGCCGGCTTCTGGAGAACGGCGCCAACTCCTCCTTCGTCAACCGCATCGCCGATCCCGCCGTGCCGGTCGAGGAGCTGATCGAGAGCCCGGTGGACGCCGCCGGGCGCGTGGAGCCGCTGGGGGCGCCGCATCCGCGCATTGCGGCCCCCGACGAACTGTTCGGCGAGACCCGGCGCAATTCCGCGGGCCTCGATCTGTCCAACGAGCAGCGCCTCGCCTCGCTCGCCGCCGCCCTTCTTGCCGGCAGCGCCGCGCCGCTAAAGGCCACGCCGCTGCTCGGCGACGGGCCGGCGCCCGGTACCGCGCGCCCGGTGCTGAACCCGGCCGACCATCGCGATGAGGTGGGCACGGTCGAGGAGGCAACGCCCGAGACGGTCGCCCGCGCGATGGACCTCGCCCATGCCAGCGCCCCCATCTGGCAGTCCACCCCGCCGAACGAGCGCGCCGCCTGTCTGCTGCGTGCCGCCGAGATCATGGAAGCGCGCATGCCCGCGCTGATCGGCGTGATCATTCGCGAGGCCGGCAAGTCCTATCCCAACGCCATCGGCGAAGTGCGCGAAGCGGTTGATTTTCTTCGCTATTACGCCGCGCAGGTGCGCGACGGGTTTTCCCTCGACACCCACCGCCCGCTGGGGGCCGTGGTGTGCATCAGCCCGTGGAATTTCCCGCTCGCCATTTTCACCGGCCAGGTCGCGGCGGCGCTGGCGGCCGGCAATGCCGTGCTGGCCAAGCCGGCGGAGGAGACCCCGCTCATCGCCTTCGCCGCCATCGGCATTCTGCATGAGGCCGGCGTCCCGCCGGGCGCCGTTCAGTTCGTGCCGGGCGCGGGCGATGTCGGTGCTGCGCTGGTCGCCCATCGCCATACGCGCGGAGTCATGTTCACCGGCTCGACCGAGGTCGCCCGCCTCATCCAGCGTCAGCTGGCGGAAAGGCTGAGCCCCGATGGTGACGTCATCCCGCTCATCGCCGAGACCGGCGGGCAGAACGCGATGATCGTGGACTCCTCGGCGCTGGCCGAGCAGGTGGTGGCGGACGTGCTCGCCTCCGCCTTCGATTCCGCCGGCCAGCGCTGTTCGGCGCTGCGCATTCTCTGCCTTCAGGAGGATGTGGCCGACCGCACGCTGGAAATGCTGCGCGGCGCGCTGAACGAACTGGCGGTCGGCAATCCGGTTCACCTGTCCACCGATATTGGCCCCGTCATCAGCGCCGAGGCCAAGGCCGGTATCGAGGCTCACATCTCCCGGCTGCGCGAGGCCGGGCGACGGGTGGAGCAGGTTGCTCTCGATGAGGAGTGTCGCCACGGCACCTTCGTGCCGCCAACGCTGATCGAGATCGACGATATCGGCGAACTGAAGCGCGAAGTGTTCGGCCCCGTGCTGCACGTGGTGCGCTACAAGCGCGAGGCGCTGGGCGCGCTGGTCGAGGCGATCAACGCCACCGGCTACGGCCTCACCTTCGGCCTGCACACCCGTATCGATGAGACGATCGCGCAGGTCACGGCCCGGATCGAGGTCGGCAATGTCTATGTGAACCGCAACATCATCGGCGCCGTGGTCGGGGTGCAACCCTTTGGCGGCCATGGCCTTTCAGGCACAGGCCCGAAGGCGGGCGGACCGCTCTACCTGCTGCGCCTGCTCGCCCAGCGCCCGGCAGGCAGCCTGCCCGCGGCCTCCGCCTCCGACGCGGCGCGGCTTTGGGTCGACTTCCAGTCCGATCCGCTGACAAGGGACCTGTGCGGACGCGCGGTCGGCCTCGCGCCACTCGCCTATCAGGCTGAACTCGCCGGCCCGGTCGGCGAGCGGAACGTCTATGCGCTGAGCCCCCGCGGCACGGTGCTGTGCCTGGCCGCCAGCGAGAGCGGCCTCGCGGTGCAGATCGCGTCCGTGCTGGCCACCGGCAACCAGGTGCTGCTGGAAGGCTCGACACGCCCGCCGTTGCCGGCCGGCATGGAGGCACTCGTCTCCATGGTCGAGAGCCTGGAAGAGGCGCATTTCGACGCCGTGCTGTTCGAGGGCGATGGCGATGCGCTGCGCCGTCTCAACCAGAACATCGCCGCCCGTGAGGGGGCCATCATTATGGTGCACGGCCTGACGCCGGAAGCACTGGAAGCCGGCTCGCTCTATCCGCTCGACATGCTGATGCTGGAGCGCTCCACCAGCACCAACACGGCGGCGGCCGGCGGCAATGCCAGCCTTATGAGCATCGGCTGAGGCCCAGCGAAAAAGGGTGGCGATTGCTCGCCACCCTTTTCCTCAAGCAGGATCGACCGCTCACGCGGCCTTGGCCAGCGCCTTGCCCTCGACGAAGGCGAGCAGGTCGAGATTGATGACGTCGGCATGAGTGGTCAGCATGCCGTGAGGGTAACCGTCATAGACCTTGAGCGTGGCGTCCTTGAGCAGCTTGGCTTGAAGCAGGCTGGCGTCGGTGTAGGGAACCACCTGGTCGTCATTGCCCTGCAGCACCAAGGTCGGCACGGTGATCGCCTTGAGGTCCTCGGTCTGGTCGGTCTCGGAGAACGCCTTGATGCCGTCATAGTGGGCCTTGGCGCTGCCCATCATGCCCTGCCGCCACCAGTTGCGGATCACGCCCTCGGAAACCTTTGCGCCATCGCGGTTGAAGCCGTAGAACGGGCCCGCGGCGACATCGAGGAAGAACTGCGCGCGGTTGGCCGCAAGCGCGGAGCGGAACCCGTCGAACACCGTGATCGGTGTGCCACCGGGGTTGGCGTCGGTCTTCAACATCAGCGGCGGCACCGCGGAGACCAACACCGCCTTGGCGACCCGGCCCTGCGGCTGGCCGTACTGGGCGACATAGCGGGCGACCTCGCCGCCGCCGGTGGAGTGGCCGATATGCACGGCATTCTTCAGGTCGAGATGCTCGGCCACCGCCGAGGCGTCGGCGGCGTAGTGGTCCATGTCGTGACCATCGCTCACCTGGGCCGAACGGCCATGGCCACGACGGTCATGGGCGACAACGCGATATCCCTTGGACAGGAAGAACATCATCTGCGCGTCCCAATCATCGGACGACAGCGGCCAGCCGTGATGGAAGACGATCGGCTGGGCGTCCTTGGGACCCCAATCCTTGAAGAAAATCTCAACGCCGTCCTTCGTGGTGACATAGCCCATAACGCAGTTCCTTTTTCTGCAGGTCGATAAGGTCTATCGGGAGGTCTCGCTGGCGATGCCAACGAGGTGGAAACGGGGGTGGAAATGGCAGGGATTACCTTCGAGCGGACCAGGCGCGCTCGATGGCGAAGATACCGGCTCAGTGGCGCGCCTTGTTCACGCTGCGCCATTGAAAGGGTGTCTCACCGACAATCTTGCGAAACACGGTGGTGAAGTGCGCCTGAGTCTGGAAACCGACGCTGAGGGCGATCTGGATCAGCGTGTCGCTGCTCTCCACCATCATCTGCTGCGCGGTTTCGATCCGGCGGCGAAGCAGGTAATCATGCGGACGCATGCCGGTTGCGACGCGGAACTGCGCGGCGAAGTGCATCCGGCTCAGCCCCGCCGCACACGCCATGTCGGCGAGGGTGATGCTCTCCGCGAGGTTCTCCTCGACATAGGCGGTCACCCGCTTGAGGCGCCATTTCGGAAGACCGGATTTCGGCCGGCGCGCTTCGACGGGTTCTACTGCCCGAGCCTCGGGCTCCAGGATCTCCCGATGAGTAGTTGCACCTGCCGGCATGGCGAGACGGCGGGTGAGGATCGCGAGACGCAGCGCATCGGCGTAGAGCCCGGCATATTCACTGCCGTTGGTCCGCGTCGCTTCCAGCGCGAGGGTCAACCTGTCGAGCACCGGATCAATATTCCCCGCCCCAAGCCCGGCTTCTGCCGAGAGCTTCTCCAGGAGGCGATCGAACTCCGCCTGCGGCATACCCGGGCGAACCACATGCGTACCCGCGCCCTGACCTGCCGGCAGCGCAGACACGGCGACCGACATGCCGACATGGTCGAGCTGGACCGACAGGCGATCGCTGGTGGCGGCGTCGGAGTAAATCGGCCGTTCGCCGGCTGCAGCGGCACGACGCACGGCCGGCGCGCGATCGACGATGCGGGGGGTGATGGCGAGACCTTCGAAAGACGGCGTGACATGAATTGACATGGCCTGATCCTCTAAATCCTCGAAGCTGCAGAACCCGCTGAATGCCGCCTGGATCCGATCATCGCCGCCGTGCAGTGCCGAAACCGGCCCGCGGGGGACAGCTGCTTGATCTCGTCTCCAGACGAAGCGTTCCGCTCGTTTCTGGCGATGTCCCGACAATGATCGACGCCTGTCCGCCTCTCCATTCTACCTGGGTTTGGTCGGTTATATGATGAGTGTGACGGACCCATACCTTCGTATGGCGGCAGCAGATTGGGCCTGCGCGGCCCCGAACGCCGCCGCCCCGCCCGTGCCATTGGGCAGATCGGTGCGTTTCGGCTGGTCCGTGCGATTGCGATAGACTGGCATGGGCACGCGACCCTTGATTGTGGCAGGGTCACCGTGCGGCATGGCGCGCGGGTATGGGATGCTTCTGGCGACGGACGGGCGGGATAATGAGCATGGCGGGCGCCACTTCCGGGCGTGACGAACTGAAGACCAAGTCGACGCAGAATTGGCAAATGGCGGCGATGGCGGCGCTCCTCGCCGGTGGAATTTTCACCCTCGATACGTTTTTGCCCGTCGATATGGCGATCGCGGTGCTCTACCTCGTCGTCGTCCTCATGGCGGCGGACCATGTGGGGCGACGCAGCCTCTTGGGAATAGCGGGACTATGCGCGGCTCTCACGCTACTCAGCTACTACATCACCCACAGCGACAGCCTTGATCTGGGCTCGACCGCCCGGTGCGCCGTCAGCATCGCCGCCATCGCGGTGACGACGCTGCTGTTATTGCGAAACCACGACGCCACCGATTCGCTGAAAGAGCAGGCGGCGCTGCTGGACCTGACGCGTGACGCGATCCTGGTGCGTGATACGGAGGACACCATCCTCTACTGGAATCACGGCGCCGAGGAGCTTTATGGCTGGACGCGCGGGGAAGCTGTCGGCCGCACCACCGCAGACCTCCTGATGACGGGCTTTCCCTGCGCCATGGCCACCATACGCCGCGAATTGCTGCGCACCGGACGGTGGGAGGGCGAGCTCTCGCACACCTGCAAGGATGGCCGCCGGGTTGTCGTGATGAGCCGCTGGTCGCTTCAGCGCGACGAACGTGGCCGCCCCGCGGTGACGATGGAAACCAACAGCAACATCACGGAGCGGCGCGACGTGGAAGACGCGCTCCATCAGGCCCGCAGCGAGCTGACCCATGTCACCCGCGTCGCCACGCTCGGCGAGCTGACCGCCTCCATCGCCCATGAAATCAACCAGCCCCTCGCCGCGGTGGTCACCAACGGCGCCGCATGCCTGCGCTGGCTGGGCCGCGAGACGCCTGACATCGACGAGGCGAAGCTCAGCGTCGAGCGGATGATCAGCAACGGCCGGCGCGCGAGCGAGGTCGTGGCGCGGCTGCGCACGCTGGCACGTAGCGGCGAGCCCGGCCAATTGCCGGTCGAGATCAACGAAACCATCGAGGAAATGCTGCTGCTCCTCGAACGCGAACTGGCCCATCACCGCGTGGCGCTGGAACTGTCGCTGGACCGGAAACTGCCGATCATCGCCGGTGACCGGGTGCAGATCCAGCAGGTGACGATCAATCTCGCGCTCAACGCCATGCAGGCCATGGACGACGTGCCTCCCCAGGGACGGCGGCTCTCCATCGTCACCCGCGAACAGGAGGAAGAGGACCGCCATTGGGTGGTGATCGAGATCCGGGATCGCGGGCCGGGCATTGACGCGCACAAGCTGCCCCTCCTGTTCAAGCCGTTCTACAGCACCAAGCCGGATGGCATGGGCATGGGCCTGTCCATCTCGCGCTCGATCATCGAAGCCCATGGCGGACGGATTCTCGCCGCGCTGAACGAAACCGGGGGTATGACATTCAGCGTGAAGCTGCCCGTGCCGGAGGAGACCCAACCGTGATTGCCCGCCCCGCCTCTCCGTCGACGGATCCCGTGGTTATCGTGGTCGACGATGACCTCGATCTGCGCGAAAGCCTGTCCAGCCTCTTCCGCTCCATAGGCCTCAAAGTCGAACTGTTCGCCTCCGCGAACGATCTGCTGGCGGCCAAACTCCCGGATGTGCCGCGCTGCCTGGTGCTGGACATCCGCCTGCCGGGCGTGAGCGGGCTCGATTTCCAGGGCCAGCTGGCGCGCTCGAACATCGAGATGCCGGTCATCTTCATGACCGGCCACGGCGATATTCCCATGACCGTGCGGGCGATGAAGGCCGGCGCCATTGACTTCCTGACCAAGCCGTTTCGCGACCAGGACATGCTCGATGCGGTCGCGACCGCGCTCCAGGTGGACCGCGACCGGCGCGAGGCCGACAAGAGCGTGGCCGATGTGCGCACCCTGTTCGAAACCCTCACCCCGCGCGAGAAGGAAATCATGACACTCGTGACCACCGGCCTCATGAACAAGCAGGTCGCCGCCGAGGTCGGGCTGAGCGAGATCACGGTGAAGATCCATCGCGGCCATGTCATGCGGAAAATGGGCGCGCGCTCGCTGGCCGATCTGGTGCGGATGGCCGAGACACTCGGCCTGCATGATGCCAAGAGATAGGCAGGCAAACCTGCGTATAATTAGAAATTCGAGACTAAACCCCTATGTTTGGGTCAACCCGGCAGCGCAGCGTCGCGCCGGACCCTCAGTTTCGAGGAATGTCGCCGTGTCCTCCCTCCCGATGATTTCGATCATCGATGATGATCAAGCCGTCCGCGAGGCGACGGAAAGTCTGGTGCGTTCGCTGGGGCTGACCGCCCGCACATTTGCGTCCGCCGAGGATTTCCTGAATTCGGCACTCATAGACGAGACCGCATGCGTCATCACCGATGTGCAGATGCCCGGCATGAGCGGGGTGGAGCTGCAGAGCGAGCTGCGCGCGCGGGGGGCCGATACCCCCCTCATCTTCATCACCGCCTTCCCTGAAGAGCGCGTCCGTCGCCAGGCGGACGCCGGCGGGGCGATCGGCTTCCTGGCAAAACCGTTTGACGGCCTGGCGATGATCGAGTGCATCGACCGGGCGCTGGCCCTGCGCGGCGTGGCGCCGACCGGCCCGTGACAGGACGCCCGAGACATGGCGCCCATGACGCGTGGGAAACCGTGAAACCGGACGGCGGATCGGTCATAGTTTCCAGATGAAACAATCAGCCTCGGGCGAACGACGACGGAGAGGACCGCTGCGCGCGACCGCGCGCTTCCTGTTCCAGCTGGTGCTCGCTGTCTTCATCATCGTCGACGAGTTGTTTCGCCCGCTCTACCGGCCTCTGGTCGCCCGCATCGCCGCCCTGAAGCTGATGCAGGCTCTTGAGCGCTGGATCGGCGCGCGCTCGCCCTTCACCATCCTGGTGCTGCTCGCCATTCCCTATGTGCTGGTGGAACCCTTCAAGTTCATCGCCTTGATCTGGATCGCCAATGGTGCGGTCCGTACGGGAACGATCACGCTCATCGTGGCTTATCTGCTGAGCTTCGTCATCGTCGAGCGCATCTATTCCGCCGGCCGCCTGAAGCTCATGACCATTGGCTGGGTGGCGTGGATGATCGAGACCGTGACTTCGGTACAGCGCTCCCTCCTCACCTGGCTCCGGCTTGACCAGTTCAAACAGGAGGCCCGGCGGCTGTTGCGCCGGCTACGTGCGTCGCTGCGCTAGACGTCGGGTCGCGCAAGCAAACGGAGGTATGGGGTCGGTACACCTGCGGTCAATTCTCAAACCGCCACCACCGTCTTAGATCAATAGGTGATCGCTCGACCCCTCGCCCCGTGCCCGTCCACGGGTGTAGCGTTCGGGCGAACTGCAAGGCTCAATCTCACTCGACTGCCAATGGAGCTCGATCATGGATACGGAAACCGCAAAGAGCCGCCGGAAGGCTCCTCTCGCCACCCCCACCGATCTCGGTTCGAATGCCACGCGCGACGTGGCGTCCGCGTTGACCGGCGTGCTTGCCGACATGTTTGCCCTCTACCTGAAGACCAAGAACTTCCACTGGCACATGTCCGGCCCGCATTTCCGCGACTATCACCTGCTGCTGGACGAACATGGCGACCAGATCTTCGCCACCACTGATGCGCTGGCCGAACGCGCCCGCAAGATCGGCGGCACGACGCTGCGCTCGATCGGCCATATCAGCCGCCTCCAGCGCCTTGCCGACAACGACGCCGACTATGTCACCCCCAAGGACATGCTCGCCGAGCTGGCCGAGGACAATCGCCGCATGGTCGTCTTCCTGCGCGAGGCGCACGGCGTCTGCGACGAGTATGAGGACGTCGCCAGCGCCAGCCTGATCGAAAACTGGATCGATGAAGCCGAACGCCGGGCGTGGTTCCTCTATGAGATGACCCGCGACTCGCAGTGAGGCGGCTCTTCCTTCGAGCGGCCGGCATCGCCTGAGCCAGCCTCTGGCCCGGTCCCATCTGGTGAATGCACATTCGCCAGCTGGAGCCGGGTCATTGTTTTTGCGGGGGCACCCGCCACGCGAGGCTCGGCCTGCCCTGCCCCGGTTTTTCCCGGCCCCGCAGGGGGGCTCAAGGGGCGGTCAGGATGGTGATGCCGTGGTCGGCGCTCAGCTTCATGATCTGGCCGATGACATCCGCCGTGGGCGGTCCCTCGGGCGCCTCATCCGTCGCGGCGGCGCGAAAGAACCCCATCGTCTGCTCATCGACCACCGCCATCAGCGACACCGGCGCGCCGCTGACATTGCGATAGCCATGGGGAGCATGGGCGGCGATGGTCACGACGTCGCCGGCACCGGCATCCATCTCCGTCGGCCGGCCATCGACCACGCTCCAGATCCGGATCGTGCCGTCGAGGATGCGGAAGATTTCCGGCGAAGGGTGGCTGTGAGGCGGCGTGCCACCGCCCGGCGGCACCACGACATCAACGACGTTGAGCGTCGTGCCTTCCAGATTGCCGCGGATGGAGAGCTGATCGCCCAGCACCCAGAAGCGGCTGGCGGCCGCCGCCGGATGGACGGTGGCGGAAGCGTTGGCGTTCATTTCATGGTTCCCTTGTGTTCCCGGTTTCCGCTCGGGCCGCGGTGAGCAAGGCGCGGATCGCCCATGCAGCCGCCTCGCCGGCGTCCTTGCCCGAAAGGCCCCAGTAGTCCTTCATCGTCTGCCAGGCGGTGGCGCTGAACAGCAGCTGCACGCTCGCCTCCAGCTGCCGTGCCCGTTCGGGCGGCAGCCCGGCGGTAAGAGCGGACAGGCTCTTTCTGAACGCCGCCTGTCGCTCAGCATTCGCCCGCAGCCGCATGTCCCGTCCCGCGGCGCTGCTGTGGGACGCGCGGACCACGCCTTCGATGCCGTCGAGCGATGCGAACAGCCGGGGCGGCAGATCGACGAGATCGGCCTCGCTCTCCGGCCAGAACCGGACCCCCAGCGAGGCATTGGCGCTGTTCCAGAACGCGTCGAGCAGGTCTTCCTTGGTCGGAAAGTGCCGGAAGATCGTCCGCCGGTTCACGCCGGAAACCTCGGCCAGCCGATCAAAGCTGAGCGCGCTGTCCGGGTCCTGCTCGAAGATCACGCGCACGCTGGCCAGAATGCGCTCGCGCGTGGCCAGCGTCTGATCGGCCCGCAGCGGGCTGTTATATTTTGTCACTGACTCTGCATTCATGTCACTATTAATGACATCAACACCGATACGTATCAATCGCCACGCGCTTCCTGCCGTGGCGGGTTTCCGGTCACCGATGCCGGATCCTTGGTTCTAGCCGGCAAATCCCCCGGCGCGGAGGAAGGCGGCTTCCTCTTCCGTGGTCTCGCGCCCCAGGAGCGGGTTGCGATGGGGGAAGCGGCCGAAGCGGGCGATGATGTCGCGGTGTCCCAGGCTGTGCTCCAGCGCGTCCCCGCCCAGCTGGCGGGACAGCGCGACCGAGATCTCCTGATCCGCCAGATCCTCGGAATGGGCGAATGGCAGGCTGAAGAACAGCCTGAGCTCGGGCGCGACATGCTCCATGAACCCCGCCTCCAGCGCCGCGCGTGCATAGAACCGCGCCAGCGGGTCGGTCGCATACATGTGGCCGGTGCCGCGAAACACATTGCGCGGGAGCTGGTCGGTCAGGATCAGCAGCGCCAGCGCCCCTTCCGCCGTCGCCATCCAGTCATCGTGACGGCGCGCCGCGGCTGCCATGTGGAGCGTGAGAAACCGCTCCTCGCACTCCCGGTCGAACGCCTCGTCCTTTGCGAACCAGCGCTCCTCCCCGGCGGCGTGCCAGAAGGTGACGACCTCGGGCACGCGCTTCACGATGCGCCCTTCGGCGGAATCGGCTTGCCGGTGTAAGGCGCATTGCCATGGATGAAGTTGCGCCCGGCATAGATGCCGCCGGTCAGTTCCTCGGCGAAGCGCGCGCCGTCGTTACGGCGGATCTCCTCGATCACCCGCGCGCGCTCCTCATCCTCCACATCCATGAGTTTCAGCGCCTGCTCGCCCAGCGCCAGCGCGGATTCGAAGGTCTCGCGGATCTGCCAGTCGACCCCGGCATGGACGAGTTCCACCGCATGCTCGCGGTCCCGGGCCCGCGCCAGCACCGGCACGAGCGGGAATTCGGCCTTGATCAGCTCGACGGTCTTCACCACCGACTCGGGGTCGTTCGCCGCCACCACGATCAGCTGCGCCTCTGACGCACCGGCGGCGTGGAGGATGTCGAGCCGCGTTCCGTCGCCGTAATAGACCTTGAAGCCGAAGTCGCGCGCCTCGCGGATCATGTCGGGATCGGATTCGATGATCGAGATCGAGCAGCTATGGGCCAGCAATGGCTGGCTGACGATCTGCCCGAACCGTCCAAACCCGACCAGCAGCACGCTGGCGGAGAGGCTGTCGACCTCGTCGATCCCGTCCATCGAAGGCTGCGCCTTCGGCATCAGCCGGTCGTGGAGAATGATCAGGATCGGCGTCAGAGCCATCGAGACGATGATGGTGGCGGTGAGAATCGCATTGGCCTCGGCATCGATGATGCCGACCACCGTTGCCGCCGCGTAGAGCACGAAGGCGAATTCCCCGCCCTGCGCCATCAGGACCGCGCGCTCGATTCCCTCGCGGTTGCTGACCCGGAACAACCGGGCAATGGCATAGATGCCGAGCATTTTCAGCACCATGTAGGACACCACGGCGAGCGCGATCAGGTGCCAGTTGGCGACGATGACGTGAAGGTCGAGCGCCATGCCGACACCGAGGAAGAACAGCCCGAGCAGGATGCCGCGAAACGGCTCGATATCCGCTTCCAGCTGGTGCCGGAACGAGGATTCCGACAGCAGCACGCCGGCCAGGAACGCGCCCATCGCCATGGACAGCCCGCCGAGCTGCATGGCCAGCGCCGCCCCGAGCACGACGAACAGCGCCGCCGCCGTCATCACCTCGCGCGCACGCGCCTTGCCGAGGATGCGGAACATCGGATCAAGCAAATAGCGGCCAGCGACCACCAGCGCCGCGATCGAAGCCAGCCCGATGGCGATGCTGGTCAGCCGGTCGGCGAGCGTGGCGTCCTCCCCGCCCGGCGCCAGGAAGACGACGAGCGCCAGCAGCGGCACGATCGCGAGGTCTTCCAGCAGCAGGATGGCAACGATGCGCCGTCCCTTCGGCAGCGTCATCGCCCGCCGCTCTTCCAGCATCTGCATCACGATGGCGGTCGAGGTCAGCACGAATCCGGTGCCGGCGACGAAACTCTCCGCGGTCGGATAGCCGAGCGCGAGGCCGACGCAGGTGAGCAGCCCGATGCAGGCGACGACCTGGGCGAGGCCCAGCCCGAAGATCTCCCCGCGCATCGACCACAGCCGCGAGGGCTGCATTTCCAGCCCGATCACGAACAGGAACATCACCACGCCGAGTTCGGCGACATGGATGATCGCCTGTGGATCGGTGAACAGCCCCAGCCCGAACGGCCCGATGGCAAGCCCGGCGGCGAGGTAGCCGAGCACGGAGCCCAGCCCCAGCCGCTTGAACAGCGGCACCGCGGCCACGGCGGCGCCAAGCATGACCACGATGGGCACGAGATCGAAGCCGTGGGAAACGGCCTCCGTGGCGTGAGCGGCGTCGACGGCCATGTCGTGTCTGTATCCTGTGCTGAACCTCCGGCCGCACGCCGGCCCGAGGCCGCAGCCTGCCGCCGCTCACAGGACTAAGCCAAAGCCCTCACCTGAGGGCAAGACCCGATTGAGCGCCCTCCCCGTTGCGTGAGTCCCCGCCGTGCGGACTCGCAACGCCGATCCGGAGCCGACGGGTCGGCGCGGTCTAGCCGGTCAGGTTCTCGCCGCCATTGAGGTGGAGCACGGTCCCGGTCATGTAGGCGGCGGCATCGGACGCGAGAAAGGCGGCCAGCCCTGCCACCTCCTCGGTGCGCCCATGGCGGGCAAGCGGAATGCCGGCCAGCCGCTCGGGGCTGGTCTCCAGCAGCGCGGTCTCGATGCCGCCCGGCGCGATCGCGTTGACCGTGATGCCCCACGGCGCGAATTCCAGCGCCCAGGACTTGGTAAGACCGAGGATCGCGGCCTTGGACGCGGCGTAGATCGATGAATTGGCGTGGCCGAACACGCCCCAGTTCGACGAGGTGTTGACGATCCGCCCCGCGCGCCGGGCCTTCATGCCGCCGATCACGCCCCGCATGGCCGCGATAGTGCCCCAGACATTCACCTGGAACACGTCCTCGATGAAGCCGTACGACACCGAGTCGAGGGCACCATCGCCGGCAATGCCGACATTGTTGATCAGCACGTCGATCCCCTGCGCCGCGTCCAGCGCGTGCACGGCTTCCTCGAAGCGCTTCGCCTCCATCACGTCGCAGGCCAGCGGCTGCGCCCGCGGCACCCGTTTCAGCGTCGCCGCGAGCGCCGCGAGTGTGATGTCATGCACGACGACGCGGCAGCCGAGCCCCGCGAAATGCACCGCATGCGCCTGCCCGATCCCCGAGCCCGCGCCCGTGATCAGCACCGTCTTCCCCGCCAGATCGCTTGTCATACCCGCTCCACCAGATAGTCGAAGGCGGTCAGCGCATAGATGCGCCCGAGCGCGATCAGCTCATCGAGGGCGACGTGCTCGTCGGCGGCGCCCATGTTCACCGGCGTCAGGCCACACACCACGGTTGGCACGCCCGCCGCGCGGTAGTGGCGCGCATCGGAGGCGCCGACACGCATGTTCACCACCGGTTCGATGTCCAGAACCTTGCGGCAGTTCTGCGCCAGAAGGCGGATCACCGGATGGTCCGGATCGGTCCAGCTCGGCTCGTAGCGGCGGGTAATCTCGACCGCGACCCCATGCAGGGCCGCGATGCGCACGATCTCGGCCTCCACCTGCGCCACGCTGATGCCGACAGGAAGGCGCACATCGGCGCTGGCCTCGGCGTGGTCGGCGATCAGGTTGGACAGCCGCCCGCCCCTCATTGTGCCGAACGTGATCGTCACCTTGCGCAGCACCTCGCTCTCGCCCGCACCCGACAGCGCTTCCGACACCGGCCCCGCCGCCTCGATCGCGGCCAGCACCTCGGGCGGCGCGGCGACCGGCAGCTCTCGAAGCGCGCGCAGCGCCACGATGGCGTCGATCAGCTTCTCCAGCGCGCTTTCGCCCTTGTGCACATGGGCGGCATGGGCGGCGCGCCCGGTGGCGGAAAGGTTCAGCCAGATCATGCCCTTCTCGCCGAAGCGCAGCACCCTCGGGGAGCCGGCGTCGGCGCTGATCATCGCGTCCCCGCGCGCATGAGGCACGGTGTCCAGCAGCAGCCGGGAACCCAGCACACCCATGGTTTCCTCGTCGCCGGCGAAGGTCGCGACGACCTCCCCGGCAAGTTGCTCACGGATCGGCGCGAGACAGCGCAGGGCGAAGAGAATGGCCGCGAGGCCGCCCTTCATGTCGGAAACGCCAAGCCCGTACAGCTTGCCCTCGCGCGCCTCGCCCGCCGGATCGGCGGTCCATTCGGCCCGATTGCCGAGCGGAAACGTGTCCATGTGGCCGTTGAAGACCAGCCGGGGGCCCGGCCTGCCGCCCTTCAGGCGCAGCACCAGGTTCATCACGTGTTCCGCGCCCGGATAGCGCTCGATCTCGATCCCCGGCACCTCGGCGATCAGCGCCGCGATCTCATCCGCCATGGCGCGCGTGTCGCCGGGCGGCGTGCCGCTCGGGCAGGCCACCAGACGCCGGGTCGCCGCGACCAGCCAGTCGCCATCGCCCGCCGCGCCCTCATTCAGCGCGTCCTGAAACGTCCCGCGCTCCATAGCTACGCCACCCTCAGAGCCGCGGTCGCGGCCTCGTCCACCGCGCCCTCGGGCGTCAGCGCCACACGGTAGACCGCGCGGGCGCGCTCAGGGCTGACCCAGCCCTCTTCCACATCGCGCGCCACCCGCCGGGGATCGCGCACGGCCGGGTCGCCATGGCCGCCGCCGCCATTGGTCATCGACACCACGCGCTGGTCCGCCCGCACATGCACATGCTCGGAGGTGGTCATCTCGGTGATCTCGCCGCTGTCGGATTCGAGATACTGCCGCGCCGGCCGGGCATTGCCGCCGCCCTGCGTGCCGAGCGAGGGGTTCACCGTGCCGTCGGAGCAGAAGCCGAGTTCGAAGTCGCAGTCGATCGGCCGAAACACGGTGACGATGCCCGGCGCGCCGCGATGGGCGCCCGCGCCCTCGCTGTCGGTCAATATCTTGCGGGTCTCGATCATCATCGGATGCAGCATCTCGTCGATCTCGACACTGTCGTAGAACGGCATGCCCGCATTGCCCATGCAGAACAGCGACAGCCAGCCATCTTCCACCGGCGTGCCCGGTCCGCCGCCGGCCGCCAGGATCACCTCGTTGACGAAGGCATGGCCGTTGCGCGGATCATGGCCGGAGATCACGCCCGCCGCCGGTGGCAGCGCCGCGCCGCCTTCAGCCATGCCGACCTTGGGGTCGATCGCCGCCATGGCGAGTTGCACGGCGTTGGAGACCCGGTCGCCCAGATTGGTGGTGGCGACCGATGTCGAATGCGGATGACGGGGAATGCCCACGCAGCAATTCTCGCGCAGCCGCACCTCGATACGGCGCAGGCTGCCCGCATTGGGCGTCACCGGCTGCGGAAGGCTGTTCAGCACCCCCACCAGCGCCGCCGTGCGCGCGCACGCCTCGCTGAGATTCACCCCCACCGGCAGGCAATCGATATTGTCGGTGAGGTCGACCGTGATACGCCCGTTCTCGGCATCCACCGTGACATCGGCATTGGCGGGAATACCGCCGGCGGGTGTGCCCGGAAGCGGGTCGTGGGTGCAGGTGCCCCGCGCCGAACCGGAGGCGATGGTCGAGATGATCTCCACCATCCGCCGCTCGGTCATGTCGAACCACTGCGTGGCGTGGTCGCTCAGCGCTTCCCAGCCCAGCTCCCGGCCCATGCGCATGATCTCGCGCTCGCCGATACGCGCCGCGCCGAGCATGGCGAGATAGTCGCCGCGCCACTGCTCCGGCACCCGAATGCGCATCATGCACATGTTGATGATGTCGCGGTTGTCGACGTAGTCGGACTGCACCTTCACCGCCGGAAAGATCAGCGCGCCTTCCTCGTACACGTCGCGCGCATTGCCCATGTAGGTGGTGGGCAACGAGTTGCCGCAGTCCGCCTGATGCGCCTTGGACACCACGGTGAAGCGGTGCACGTCATTGTCGTCGAACACCGGCACGAGAATGGTGTGGTCGGCGGCGTGCGAGTTGCCGTGATAGGGCGAGTTGTGCAGGAACGCGTCGCCGCGCTTCAGGTCGGGGTGGATGTCCAGCATCGCCCGCGCCATCAGGTCGGCCCCGCCGATGACATGGATCGGGTAGCTGTCGGCGGCGGTGAGAAGCTCGCAATCGGCTGTCACCAGCGCGCAGGAGAAATCCCGCGCCGTGTTGATGACGCCGGAGCGCGCGGTGCGCAGCAGCGTGTTGGCCATCTTGCGCGTCACGCCGTCGAAGCGCTTCTGCATGATGGCGAGCTTGACGCCGCTGGCGAGCGGGGCGGTCGAGGGCGGGGCCTGCACGTTCATCTGCCGCTCTCCTCAAGCTGCGCTGCGCACGACGAGGTGACCGCCGGGCCGGCGCACCGCCCTCGCTCCGGGGTTCACGACGATGGTGGTGAAGTTGCTGTCGACCACGGCGGGGCCCGCGATCTCCTCGCCCTCCGCCATGTGCTCCAGCCGGTAGGCCGGGGCATCGATAAGCCCGGTCTCGCGGAAATACATCGGGCGGCGGCTGGAATCCTGCGCCGCCTGCTCCTGCGCCAGCCGGATCGAGGTGGCATCCGAGAGACGGCAGCGTGCCAGCGCGCGCCAGCTCATCACCTCGATCGCGTCGCCATCGTCGCGGAACGAGAACAGCTCGGTATGGCGGGCATGGAAATCGGCGATAAGGCCCGCCACGTCCTCCTCGCCGTCGAACGAGGCCCCGCGCAGCGGCACGTCGATCTCCCACACCTGGCTCGGGTAGCGCGCCTCTATGGAGAGGTCGATCCGCTTGTCGCGGGCGTGCGGTCCGGCCTTGGCGAAGAAGCCCTTCGCCTGCGCGGTCAGCTCCGCGATCAGTGCATTGGCCTTGTCGCGGTCGAAGGCCGTGGTCTTCATGAAGGCGGTGCGGGCGAATTCGGTGGTCAGTTCGGACATCATCGCCCCCGCCGCGCTCAGCGCCGCGCCGACATCGGGAAAGATCACCGTGTCGCAGCGCAGCCGCCGCGCGATCAGCACCGCGTTGATGCCCGCCGCGCCGCCGCCGCCGATCATCACCGTCTCCTCGGGATCGATGCCCTGCTTGACGGTGATGTCCTCGATCGCGTGCACCATGCTCTCGGTGGCGAGGTCGAGCATCGACAGCGCCGCCTCCTCCACGCCGATGCCCAGCGGCCCGGCCACCTCCGTCTCGATCGCCGCCCGCGCGGCGTCCCGGCCAAGGCTCATCTGCCCGCCAAGGAAGAAGGCGGGGTCGATATAGCCCAGCACCACGGCGGCATCCGTCACCGTTGGCCGGGTGCCCCCGCGCCCGTAGCACACTGGACCCGGCGTCGAGCCCGCGCTCTCGGGGCCGACATGCAGCAGTCCCGCCGCGTCGACACGGGCGATGCTGCCCCCGCCGGCGCCGACGCTCTTCACGTCGACGGACGGAAATCCGGTGAGGTTGCCCTGGTAGATTGGCCCCAGCCACGTCTCCCGCGTCCACGGCAGCGTGCCGTCACGCACGAGCGAGACGTCATAGGTGGTGCCGCCCGCATCGGTGACGATCGCGGTGCGCGCGCCCTCGATCTCGGCGAAGTGCCGTCCGGCGACCGGCGCCATGGCCGGCCCGGAATTCAGTGCGAGAATGGGCCGCTCCGCCAGGTCGGACACGTCCACCAGCCCGCCCTGGGAGGTGACGGCGAAGATCTGCCCGGAGAGCCCGCGCTCCTCCAGCCGCGCCTTGAGCGTGCGCAGATAGTCGCTCATGATCGGCTTCAGCGAGGCGTCGATGGCACAGGACGAGGTCCGGCGATATTCCCGTACGGTCGGGTTCAGCCGGTGCGACAGCGTGTAGGGCACGCCGGGAAGGTGCGCTTCCAGCAGTTCCCCCACCCGCTCCTCGTGGACCGGATTGACGATCGACCAGATCAGCGAGACCGCGACCGCCTCGACCTTCCTGTCCCTGAGCCCGGCGAGCGTGGCGATCACCGCCGCCTCGTCCAGCGCGGCATGGATGCGCCCGTCCGCCCAGATCCGGCCGGGCACCTCGAATGTCAGAGCGCGCGGGATATAGGGAGCGGGATAGGGGATCCGGTAGTTGAACGGGTCGGTGCGCCCGCCCTCGCGGATCAGCAAGATGTCGGGATGCCCCTCGCTCACCAGCAGCGCCGTGCACGCGGCGTTTCCCGTGACCACGGCATTGATCGCGCGCGTGGTCGAATGGAACAGGATCTCGGTCGCGCCGAGCAGTTCGGCGACCGTGACCCCATGCGCCTGCGCCGCCAGCTCGATCGCGCCGAGAATGCCGCCGATCGGGTCGGGATAGGTCGTCGGCGACTTGAACATCGTCGCCGCCTTGCCGGGCGCATCCACCATCAAGTCGGTGAAGGTGCCGCCCACGTCGATCGACATCCGCATTTTACCTGACTCCATCCAGCCCATATGCATTCTATGCAAAAGAGTTGCATATTAATCAATTACATTTGCATCACCCTCAGTGATCCTGTGCGACTTGCGCGGTGCACAAGTGAAATTGGTTCTGCTAGAAAAATTGTTCGGTCGGCCGGGAATCGAGGCCGAACAGATCGAAATCCGGCAGCGTGCCGAGATCTGGCGGCAAGAGGTTTGAAGGCGGCAATGGTCAATTCGGAAGCCGACAAAGTCGATCAAGGCGTGGCCGCCGTCGGCCCCCGCGTGCGCTATCTGCGCCGGCTGCACCGGCTCCGCCTCAAGGACCTCGCCGCCATGGCCGGCTGCTCCGAGAGCCTGCTCTCGCGCATCGAGAACGCGCTGGTGGTGCCCTCGCTGAGCACGCTGCACCGGCTTTCCAAGGCGCTCAACGTCAATGTCGCGGCGTTGATCGACCCCAAGGAAGAGCAGATCTGCACCATCTACGGGCCCAACAACCGGCCGCGTTACACCCGCGCGGCCGAGGAAGGCGACGGCAGCACCGCGGAGATCCTCACCCCCTTCGCCGAACACCGCCAGCTCGAAGGGCTGCTTCTGGAAATGCCGGCGCATGGGCCGATGTGCGGGCCGTTCCAGCATGCGGGCGAAGAGGTTGGCTACATTCTTTCCGGTGAACTCGAACTCCACGTCGAGGGCGAGCACTACCGGGTGCAGACCGGCTACAGCTTCTTCTTCCAGTCGGACCGCATCCACAGCTATCGCGCCTCCGGCAACGAGAATTGCCGCGTCATCTGGGTCAACACCCCGCCGACCTTCTGAGGAACCCTGCCGTGTCGGCTTCGGCCGGCAGGGCCCCCGCAAGGCCGCCTCTCAGGCGCCGTGATTGACCGCGCGCAGGAAGCGCTGCGTGCGCTCCTGGCTCGGATTGTCGATCACCATCTCCGGCGGCCCCTCCTCGACCACCACGCCTGCATCCATGAACACCACGCGGTCCGCGACCTCGCGGGCGAAGCGGATCTCGTGGGTCACCACGATCATGGTCATGCCGGCATCGGCGAGCTTGCGCATGACGCCAAGCACCTCGCCGACCAGTTCCGGATCGAGCGCCGAGGTCGGCTCGTCGAACAGCATCACCCGCGGCGATGTCGCCAGCGCGCGGGCGATCGCCACCCGCTGCTGCTGCCCGCCGGAAAGCCGGTGCGGCAGGTGGTTCGCGTGGTTCTGCAACCCCACCGCCGCCAGCAGGCGCAGCGCGGTTTCGCGGGCCTGCGACGCCGGCACGCCGAACACCCGTACCGGAGCTTCCATCACGTTTTCCAGCGCCGTCAGGTGGTTGAACAGGTTGAAGTGCTGGAACACCATCGAAATGCGGGCCCGCGCGCGCGCCCGTGCCAGCCGCCCGGTGGGGCGCGGCTGGCCGCCCGGTCCGGGCTCATAGCCGACATAGTCGCCCCCGACCGTGATGGTGCCCCAGTCCACCGGCTCGAGATGGTTGATGGTGCGCAGGAACGTGCTCTTGCCCGAGCCGCTCGGCCCCAGAAGCACAACCACCTCGCCGCGTTTCACCGTCAGGTCGACGCCGCGCAGCACCTTGTTGGCGCCGTAGTCCTTCTGGACGTTGTGGCACACCACCAGCGGCTCGCCGCGCGGCACCGGGTCGGCATCGGCGTTGACGATGGTCCGGAACAGGTCGTCGGAATCGCTCGCCGCCGCAGCCGCCGCTTCGGCCGCGCTGTCGTGCGAGGTGCTGTCCGCGCCCTCCAGCTCCCCGGCAGCGGCGAGAGCGCCCGCATCCGGCACCGCCTCCTCGCGGCTGAGCCGGAAGCCGAGCATGCGGTTCATCGCGCCGGCATTGGAGCGGGTGTCCTTCTCCAGGTCGAAGCGCCGTTCCGCAAAGGCCTGCGCCACCGAGATCACGCTCACCATGAGGAGGTAGATCACCGAGGTCGCGGCGAAGACGGTGAAGAACTTGTTGTTCTGGCCGACGATCTGCTGCGAGCGGAAGGTCAGTTCGTTGACGAACACGATCGAGGCGATCGAGGTCAGCTTCAGCATGCTGATCGTGTCGTTGCCGATCCCCGGCAGGATCGCGCGCATCGCCTGCGGCAGGATGATCCGGCGCAGGGTGAGGAACGGCCCCATGCCCAGCGAACTCGCCGCGACCGACTGGTTGCGGTTCACTGACAGGATGCCGCCGCGAATGATCTCGGCGCTGAACGCGGCCTGGTTCAGCGAAAAGCCGACCACCGCCGTGGTGAAGCTGTCGAAGCGCAGCCCGATGAACGGCAGCGCGTTGAAGATGAACACGAGCTGCAGAAGCTGCGGCGTGCCACGGGTGAAGAAGATGTAGAGCCAGGCGGCCCCGTTCACCAGCTTCTGCGAGGAAAGACGCATCAGCGCCAGCACCAGCCCGAGCAGCAGCCCGAGCGTCATCGAGATCGCGGTAATCTGCACCGCCACCCAGGCCCCCGCCCACAGGAAGCTGGAGCGGCAATAGTTGAGGAACTCCCAGAACCAGCCGAACGCCATCTCGGCATAGGGGTCGCGCACCATCAGGCCGCTCGCCATGTCCTGGATAGACTGCCCCTGCGCCTGGGCGAGGGCCACGCCCGCGCCGGCCACGACCAGCACGCTCACGCCCGCAATCAGCCTGAGCGCGCGGGTCCTGCGGGCAGCCATCCTGGCAGATCGTGTCATAGGGAAGTCTCCGTTGCAGCCGACCGACGGAAACCGGGCCGGCCCGGCACCGTCCGGTCAGGCTCAAGACGAGCACATGCCGGAACGGGTCTCCGTTCCGGCATGGCACGATGCCGTATCGGCTCAGACCGTCACGTCACTTGGTACGGATCTCGGCCGGAATTTCCAGCGAGGGATCGGTGTTGTACTTGGCGAAGATCTTCTTCTGGGTCCCGTCGGCCTGGATGACGCGGATGCCGTCATAGATCGCCTTGACCAGATCATCCTTGCCCTTGCCGACGCCGACGCCGATCTGGAAGCCGGAGACGATGCCGAAGGCGCGGGTGAACTTGCCCGGATTGCTCTTGGCCATGAAGTCGATATAGCCGAGGTCCCACATCATCGCGTCGGTGCGCCCGCTCTCCAGCAGGCGCAGGCCCGCCGCGAGATCCTGGAACGGCATGGTGGTGATCGGCTCCTTGCCTTCGGCCTTGCAGGTTTCCTGCTGCTTCAGCGTCGCCGCTTCCTCGATCGAGCCGACGCCATAGGCGACGGTCTTGCCGCAGAAGTCGGCAAGGCTCTCCAGCTTCTTCGGGTTGCCATCGGGAACCAGCACGCCGGTGCCCGCGCCCATGTACATCACATAGTCCACGTTCTTGGCGCGGTCGGGCTTGTAGTAGAGGTCATCCCACATCGCATCGATCTGGCCCGAGCTTACCGCCGGCAGGATTCCCGACCACGCCCCGAGGGTGAATTCATACTTCACGCCGGCGCAGTCCATCACCGCCTTGGCCATGTCGACCGCGATGCCGCTGAGCTTGTTCATGTCCATGCCGTCGCGCGCCACATAAGGCGGCGTCTGCGGATCGGCGCCGAATGTCACCGTCTTGCCGGCGAGCGAGGGGTACTTGGTGGCGACCTTGTCCGGCTCGCAGGCAGGGTCGGCCGCAAAGGCACTGCTGGCAACCAGCAGCCCCGCCGCGAATGTCGCGGCGGCAGCAAGGGAAAGGCGAACGCTCATTTCCGTCTCCTGGGTGTGCGGCCACGGCTCGAACCGCCGGCCTTGAATTGGCAATCGATTTAAATCGCATGCAATTTTTCTTGCATGATGATCAATGTCAGCAATTCCTATGCCAACGATCGCACACACCCGTCCGGGGCATTTCCGCTCCCTGACACCCGACCCCTGCACAGGGGAAAGGCAAATCGGGAGGCGCTGCCCAGAACAGCGCCACCCGCCATCACGCGGCCCCCAGGGCCGTCACAGCACGCCGAGAGTCGCCACGCGTTCCCCGCGCGACACCGTCCCGAGCGTCGTCGCCCGCACGAACAGCCCGTCGACCGGCGCCAGTACCTCTTCAGCCAGATCGCCAAACACGTCGAATATGCGGCAGAGCCGCTGCCCGCGGCTTACGGCCTGCCCGAGCTTGACCTCGGTCACCAGCACGCCGCCATGGCTGGCGCGGATTCCCACGAAATCGCGCATGACATGCGTGACTGCCGGCTCCACGCGCACGCCGGGGATCATGTCGAGGCCGCGCAGCAGGTTCAGCACGCACTGCGTGCCGGTTTCGACAAAGTCCATGTCGAGCCGCCCGCCCTCGCCGATCTCGAACGTGAAACAGGGCACGCCCGCACGGGTCGCCTCGACGCAGAGTATGCCCTCGCTGACATACATGCCGCGCTCGCCGCGCACGATCCAGCCGGTCGCCAGCAGGTGCGCCAGTTCCTCGGCGCGCTTGGCGTGCGCGCCCATGCCGTGGTGCGGCAGGATGGCGATGGGCACGTACTTGCCCCCGCGCGTTGGCGTGTGCACGTCGAGCGCGACATCGCATTGCGTGATCATGCCGAACAGCTTCGCCGCGATCACCTGCGCGATGTTGCCATTGGCGTCGCCGGGAAAGCAGGTCCAGGCATCGGCCGGCACCTGGTCGAGCGGGGACTTCAGATACTGCGCCAGCGGCAGGCGATGATCGGCCTGCAGCGCCAGCGGCTGCTGCACCGGCACGCAGACGACGCTGCCCGCCAGCTGGGCCGGGTCGATGGTCGCGAGCGCCCGTGTCACCAGCGCGACGCTGTTCACCTCGTCGCCATGAATGCCGGCGCCGATATAGATGCGCGGGCCGGGGCGGACGCCGTTGATCAGGATCAGCGGCAGGCTGATCACGGTGCCGTCGGCCAGTTCGAGCGCGGGCACCCGCGCCTTCAGGCGCTGGCCGGGGGCGACGGTGAAACCTTCGAGAGTGAGATCGTCCATAAGTTCCTCGGTAGATCGCTCGTCAGCCGGCACGCCGAACGGGGGCGGACGGTTGCGCGGGGGCGATGTCGGGCGTGGGGTAGCTGGCAAGCATGGTGTCGACCGCGCCGGTCGCCTGCTCCCAGTCGAAGGTCCGGAACGCCATCCCCGTGGTCACGGTCCGGGGGCCGGAATAGAACATCTCGTACTGGGTGTGGCGCGAGGCGAATTCCGAACCCACCGCGTCCCAGGCCAGCTTGAACAGCTTCACCCGCTCCTCGGAGCTGAGATGGGGCGAATACTGGGTGCGCGCGATCATGGGGCCGATTTCGGGGTGAGCGAAATCCTCGACCGTGGAAGGCAGCATCAGCATGCCTCCACCCGACAGCTCGCGCAGGAAGTGAATGATCTTCGGATAGAGCAGCTGGGACTGCACCTGCGCGGCATAGACCAGCCCGGCATCGGGCAGGAAATAGCGCCCGCGATGCCGCCCCTTGGCCTCCATGCCGTGCACGAAAGCCTCGATCATGCCGACATGGCCGGCCAGTTCGCCCAGCGTCTCGCGCACCTGCGGGAAATGATACGTGCCGATGGTCTCGGTGATCTTGCGCGCCAGCCCGACGAGGAAGCGCAGCTTCACCAGCAGCCGGATCTCGGCCTGGTAGTTCTGGTAGGCATGCGCCGGCGTGTCGTGCCATTGGGCAAGCTGGCAGGTGGGATCGCGGTGCACGAAGATGCGGTCCCACGGAATCTTCACGTCGTCGAAGAACAGCAGCGCGTCGTTTTCGTCGAACCGGCTGGCCAGCGGATAGTCGAAGGAAGAAGACGCCGCCCCCTCATAGGAGCGCCGCGAGAGCAGCGACATGCCGGCAAGGTTCAGCGGCACCGCCGCGGTAAAGGCGTAGCGCGCTTCGTCCGCCTTCAGCGGGCGCAGCGTGGTCACCAGAATTTCGTTGGAGAGCACCGCCCCGGTGCCCAGCATCTTCGAGCCGCGCACGGTGATGCCGCCGGCATCCTCGTCGACGATGGCCACCGCCAGATCGGCATTTCCTTCCGCGCTGGTCGCCTTGGAGCGGTCGCCCTGCGGGTCGATGATCACGTAGGAGATGTAGAGATCGTTGTCGCGGGCATGGGCGTAATAGTCCCGTACCGCATCGGGCCGGCCGCCTTGATGGGCCTCGAAGACATCAACGCCCATATACATCGCCGAAATCGTTGAGGCGACATGGTCGGGCGAGCGTCCCATGAAGCCATGGTGCAGCTCGGCCCAGCTCACCAGCGCCTCGCGCCGCCGCACCAGCTCGTCATAGCTCGTCGGCAGCTCCCAGGACCGGCTGACACGCCGCCCGCCACCGGCGTCGAACGTCATTTTCTCAAGCTGTTCCGGCCGCTTCTGGAAGTCATAGAGCCCGGCGACCGAGCGCGCCGCGTTGCGAAACGCGGGATGCTCGGTGACCTTCTCGACCCGCTCTCCATCGATAAAGACACGCCTCCCGTCGTCCAGGCTGCGCAGGTGGTCTTCGGCTGTCTTGTGTGACATGGGGCTGCATCTCCGCTACCGGCCCATGATAATGATAAGTTACTTAGGTTTGTCAATTAGTCAGTGCGTTCACGAACATAATGAATTCAACAGACTTTGCGAGCGACGCGGCATCCGGTAATCAAATTCGGGGCATCAGGACGACAGAATGAGGACTCCGAATGGGTGAGAAAGACCAGCCACGGCCGCTGACCACGTCCCGTCCCGCGCTGCTCAGCGAGGGAAGCGACTACGTCTTTCGGGAAATGATCCGCGAACTTGTCGACTTTGCCGGCCGGCTGCAGGAGATACGCGAAGCGATCGCGCGGGCAATGGGCCTCACTCCACCGCAGTACAACATCCTCATGACGCTCTCTCAGATGGGCGGCGACGTCACCGTGACCGACCTTGCCGATCGCCTGCGCGTAAGCGTGCCCTTCATCGTCACCGAGACGCGCCGGCTCGATACGCTCGGCCTGCTGGAGAAGCGTGGCGATCCGGTGGACCGGCGCCGGGTCAATCTGGTTCTCACCCAGCAGGCCCTGACAGCGCTCAACGACATCGCGCCGCTGCAGGTCCGGGTAAATGACATTTTGTTTCAGACACTTGGCGGGCGCGATCTCAAGTCGATCAGCCGGGTGACCCATGGCCTGCTGGGTTCCTGCGACGACGCGCTCAATGAAGCGCTCGCGGGAGGACAGCCCGGGCGCTGAGGCAAGCGGCTCGCCACAGGATTGACCGGGGCGACAATGCGAGCGCCCGCCGCTTCATGCCTTTACCGGGCAGGACCTAGCGCGGCATGGCCAGCGGCGGCGGCAGCACGCCGGCGACCAGGGCGCGCGCGGCCTCCCAGTCGAAGGTGCGCAGCATGTGCGCGTGGTTCACATAGGACGCGCCGCCGTAGAACATCTCGTACTGCGTATGCCGGGAGGCATATTCCGAACCGAGCGCGTCCCAGGCCAGCTTCATCGTGCGCACCCGCTCTTCGGCGTCGACGATGGAGGACACCTGCGTCGCCTCGACATAGTCGCGGGTGTGGAGGCTGGTCATGTCCGCCACCGATGACGGCAGCATGATCACGCCGCCGCCCGCGAGATCGCGGATCGCCATCACGAACAGTGGGTAGAGTTCCTGGGTCAGCGTTTGCGCGGCATAGAGCAGATGGGCGCTCGGCACGTAATAGTCGCCGATCATGCGCCCCTCGGCCTCCATGCCGGCCACCAGCCCTTCCACCAGCGAGGCCTGCGCCGCCAGCTTGCCGAGCATGCCCCGGACCTGGGGAACCTCGATCGTGCCGTTGATCTCGACGATGCGGCGCGCGAGCCCGGTCAGGAACCGCATCTTCACCATCAGCCGTATCTGCGACTGGTAGTTCTGCATCACATGGGCGGGCGTGCCGTGCCACTGCGCCGCCGCCGCCGCCACGTTTCCGCACACGAACACCCGTTCCCAAGGCACCCGCACCTCGTCGAAGAACAGCACCGCGTCGTTTTCGTCGAAATGGCTGGAGAGCGGGTAGTCGTAGCCCGACGTCGCGCCCTGCTCATAGGAGCGCCGCGACAGCAGTCGCACGCCGGGATGGTTCACCGGCACCGCGAAGCTCAGTGCGTAACGCTCCTCGCCGGGCCGCACCGGCTGGATCGTGCCGACGAAAATCTCGTCCGCCATGACCGCCGAAGTGCCCAGCATCTTCGCGCCGGACACCACGATCCCCTCGCGGTCCTGCGACACCACATGCGCCACCACGTCGCGCGCCTGCTCGGAGGCCGCGCGCGTCTTGTCGGCCTGCGGGTTCTGAATGACATAGGTCACGAACAGATCGCGGGCGCGCACCTGCTCGAAATAGGCCGCGAAAGCCTCCGCCCGCGCCGCATCGAAGCCGGCCATCACCGGAAGGCCGATCATCATCCCGGTCAGCGTCGTCGCCAGATGGTCCGGCGAGCGCCCGAGGAAGCCGCAATGCAGCGCGGCCGACTCCGCGATGGCGCGGCGCCGGTCCACCAATTCGGCATGGCTGCGCGGAATCGACCACGCCTTGTGGACCCGCGCCCCGCCAACCTCGAATGTCAGCCGTTCCCGGTTGGCCGGGTCGGCCTGCAGGTCGTAGAAACGGGCGAAGGAGGCCACGGCGTTGCGAAAGGCGGGGTGGGTGGTGACGTCGGCGACCGGCTCACCGTCGATCAGCACCCGGCGGCCATCATTCAGACCGCTGCGGTATTCCGCTCCATCGCGCACGCGCATATCGAGGTCCCCGTTCCGCGAAACATCTTGCAGCTAACACGCTCTTTGCATACCATGCAAGTCACTTGCACGCCCACCTGCCCCACCGTCCCAGCCAAGAGAACGTCATGTCCGACCGCGATTTCGTGGGTTATGGCGAGCACCCGCCCCACGCCAACTGGCCGAACGGGGCGCGTCTCGCGCTCAACATCAATCTCAATTTCGAAGGCGGCGGCGAGCGTTCGATTCTCGAAGGGGATGGCTGCTCGGAAGGCATGCTGAACGACATCGGCCAGCCCTCCATCGAGGGACGCCGCAGCCCGCTGGTCGAGAGCGTGTTCGAATATGGCTCGCGCGTGGGTGGATGGCGCCTGCTGCGCCTGTTCCGCGAGCGCGGCATCAAGGTGTGTCTGCTCGCGGTCGCCAAGGCCGCCGAGGCCAATCCCGCCCTCACCCGCGCCTTCGTCACTGACGGCCACGAGCTGGTCTCCCATGGCTATCGCTGGATCGACTACCAGCTGGTGCCCGAGGAGATCGAGCGCGCGCATATCCGCCGCGCCGTCGAGACGCTGGAAGCCGTCACCGGCGTGCGCCCCACGGGCTGGATGACCGGCCGGCCGGGCCAGAACACGCGCCGCCTTCTCGTCGAACATGGCGGTTTCGCCTATGACCGCGACTCGCTCAATGACGAGCTGCCCTACTGGCTGACCGTCGAGGGCCGCCCGCATCTCGTCGTGCCCTACTCGTTCGAGACCAACGACAACCGCTTCAACGAAAACAGCGGCTTCAGCACCGGCGACGATTTCGCCCGCTACATGTGCGACTGCTTCGACGTGCTTTATGCCGAGGGCGCCCACACGCCGCGCCTGATGTCGCTCGCCATCCATGACCGGCTCATCGGCCGCCCCGGCCGCATCACCGGCCTGATGCGCTTCCTCGACCATGTCGCCAGCCATCCCGACGTCTGGATCGCCACCGGCGCGGAAATCGCCGCGCACTGGCGCAGCGTGCATCCCGCGCCATGATGTCGATGCGCATGGGCGCGGCCCCGTCCCGGCCCCGCGTCCACGTCACCGGGGGCAGCGGCTTCATCGGGCGCGCCGTCGCCGCCCGGCTGGCAGGCGAGGGCTATGAGGTCAGCGCCAGCGATCTCCACGGCAGCGAGGAGGTCGCCGCGCTCGATCTGCGCGAGCGCGCCGGTGTCATCGCCCATATCGCCGATCTCGCGCCCGACATCGTGGTCCATGCCGGCGCCATTTCGGGCACAATGCTCGCCATCGACGACCCCGCCTTGATGTTCGACGTCAACGTCGCGGGCACGCTGAACCTCGTCGAGGCGATGCGCCGCGCCGGGGTGCCGCGACTGGTGTTCCTGTCCTCAAACGCGGTCTACGCCCCTGCCCCGAGCCGCGCGCCGGTGTCGGAAAGCGCCGCGCTTGGTCCCAGCGATGCCTATGGCGCTTCCAAGCTCGCCGCCGAGGCGGTGCTGCGCTGCTATGGGGAGAGCCACGCCATCTCGACGCTGGCCCTCAGGGTGTCCTCCGTCTTCGGGCCGGGCCGGGTGACGCCCTATCTCATCTCGCAGACCCTCGACGCGCTCGGTCGCCGTGCGCCGCTGACCGTCACCGATGAGCGCTCGAACATGCGCCAGTTCATCCATATCGATGACGCCGTCGAGGCGGTATGCCGCGCGGTCGAAACCGAGCATCCCGGCTTCACCCCGATCAACATCACCGGCGGGACCTATCTGTCCGAGGAGGCCATCGTGCGCATCCTGGCCGCCGGCATGCCGGATGCCGACATCACCGTCATCGCCGATCGCGGCTGCGACGATGACGGGCGGGTTGGCCCGCTCGACATCACCCGGGCACAGGCGCTGCTCGGCTATGTGCCGAGCATCGACATCGCGGCCGCCCTGGCGGATCTGGCTCGCGCTGCCGGTGCCGGCACGTCTGCGCCAGATCCTCACGCACAAGATACGCGCTAGGGCGATCTCCACCGGAGCGCCTTCCGGTTGGCGTGAAGACAACACGTCGAAACGGAAAGCTCTCGACCCACACCCGTTCCCGGCCGAGCCGCGCCACCTCATCCGCCCCCTGTTACAGGACACCGTCCATGCCGCTGGTTGACGCCATCGCCGACGCTCTTCCCACGATGAAACAGTGGCGGCACGCCCTGCACAGCCATCCCGAAACCGCCTTCGAGGAAAACTGGACAGCGTCCTTCGTCGCCGAGAAGCTCGCCTCCTTCGGCATCCCCTTCGAAAGCGGGATCGCGAAGACCGGCATCGTGGCGACGCTGAAGGGCCGGGCCGGCGACGGCCCCGCCATCGGGCTGCGGGCCGACATGGACGCGCTCGACATCGTCGAGGCGACAAACCTGCCCTACCGCTCCACCCTTCCCGGCAAGATGCACGCCTGCGGCCATGACGGGCACATGACCATGCTGCTCGGCGCCGCGCGCCATCTCGCCGAAAATCCCGATTTCGCCGGCACGGTTCATTTCATCTTCCAGCCGGCCGAAGAAATGGCGGGCGGCGGCAAGGTGATGGTCGAGGAGGGCCTGTTCGCCCGTTTCCCCATGGAGCGCGTTTTCGGCCTTCACAACTGGCCGGGACAGCAGTTCGGCACCTTCGCCGGCAAGCCGGGGCCGATGCTGGCCTCCTCGGACGTGTTCGAGATCACGGTGAGGGGCAGCGCCGCCCACGCCGCCATGCCCCATCTCGGCATCGACCCCATTGCTGCCGCCGGTGAATTGATCGGCGCGCTCCAGACCATTGCCAGCCGCACCCTCGACCCGCTGGAATCGGGCGTCGTCAGCATCACCCAGGTCCATGGCGGCGACGCCTGGAACATCATCCCGGACGAGGTGGTGCTGCGTGGCACGGTACGCACCTTCACGCCCGCCCTGCGCGACCTGATCGAGGCCCGCATGAAGGCCATCACCGAGGGCGTTGCCGCCATTCACGGCGCCACCGCCACGCTCTGGTACGACCGGCGCTACCCCGCGACCGTGAACAGCGCCGGCGAGGTCGCCCTCGCGTTGGAGGCCGCCGGCGCGGCGATGGGTGCGGACCACATCCTTTCCGACCCCGCTTCCTCCATGGTCTCGGAGGATTTCGCCTATCTGCTGGAGCAGAAGCCGGGCGCCTACCTCTGGCTCGGCAGCGGTCCGGGTCCGGCGCTCCACAGCTCGGGTTACGATTTCAACGATGCGCTTCTTCCCGTCGGGGCCAGCTACTGGGTACGACTCGTGGAACGGATTCTCGCGCCCGGGGCCGCGTGAAGCCCGCTCATTGGTGACGGAGGCTGCTGTGATGAGAGATTTCGAGACGCCGGGTCGCTCGCTGGTCATGGCCACGCACGGCATGGCGGCCACCTCGCACCCGCTCGCCAGCCTCATAGCGCTGAACGTGCTTCAGGCCGGCGGCAACGCCATGGACGCGGCCATCGCGGCCTGCGCGGTGCAGGGTGTCGTCGAGCCGGGCTCCACCGGGCTCGGGGGCGACTGCTTCGTGCTCTATTCGCGCGGCGGCACCGATGACATCGTGGCCTATAACGGTTCCGGCCGCGCCC
The DNA here is from genome assembly GCF_010669125.1 of Ancylobacter pratisalsi. Lineage (NCBI taxonomy): Bacteria > Pseudomonadati > Pseudomonadota > Alphaproteobacteria > Hyphomicrobiales > Xanthobacteraceae > Ancylobacter > Ancylobacter pratisalsi. The sequence continues at coordinate 4,083,845 of NZ_CP048630.1, read as the reverse complement.
CGGCCGCGGCCAGTACCGCCTATTTCGCCGATCACGGCATCACCGCCATCGAGCGCCAGTCCGCCCATGCCGTCACCGTGCCCGGCGCGGTGGAAGCCTGGGCCCGGCTGACGCAAGACCACGGCACCCGTTCGCTCGGCGAGTTGCTGCAGCCCGCCATCGCGCTGGCCCGCGAGGGCTACGCGGTCGCCCCCCGCGTCGGCCTCGACTGGCGCGAGCAGTCCGCCCTCTTGGAAAAGGACGCCAACGCCGCGCGTATTTTCCTGCCCGGCGGCCATGCCCCCCATCCGGGCACCCTGCACCAGCAGCCCAAACTCGCCGCCACGCTGGAACGCATCGCCGAGGACGGACCGGACGGCTTCTATCGCGGCGCCGTCGCACAGGACATCGTCGGCTATCTTCAGGGTCTGGGCGGCCTCCACACGCTGGAGGATTTCGCCGCCACGCGGGGCGCCTACGTCACGCCGATCTCCGCCCCGTTCCGCGATGTGACGGTGCATGAGTGCCCACCAAATGGGCAGGGCGTCATCGCACTCATGCTCCTGAATATACTCTCACGCGCCACCACAGACTCCTCACCACTCACTGTGGAGCGTGTGCATTTCGAGATGGAGGCGGCCCGCCTCGCCTACTCGGTCCGCGACGCCGTCCTGAGCGATCCGGACCATTCCCAAATACCGCTCCGCGAATTGCTCTCCGATACGCTGGCCGCCCAGCTGGCCGGCATGATCCGCGCCGACAAGCGTCTTGAGGAACTGCCGGTCGTCGACCTGCCGAGCCATGACGACACGGTCTACATCGCCGTGGTCGACAAGGACCGCAACGTGGCGAGTTTCATCAACTCCATCTTCACCCCATTCGGAAGCGGTCTCGTCGCCCCGCGCTCGGGCGTGCTGTTGAACAACCGCGCACAAGGCTTTTCGCTCAAGGACTTACACCCCAACGCCATCGCCGGCGGCAAGCGTCCGCTGCACACCATCATCCCCGGTCTGACCACGCGCGAGGGCCGCATCGAGCACTGTTTCGGCGTCATGGGCGGCCAGTACCAGGCGCTCGGTCAGGCCTATTTCCTTGCCCGCATTCTCGACTACGGGCTCGATATGCAGAGCGCGATCGACCTCCCCCGCGCCTCCCCCCTCTTCGGCACCGACGCGCTGGAGGTGGAAGCCAGCATGCCGGAGGACATCCAGCGCGGCCTCGCCGCCCTTGGCCATCGCATCGTGCGCCCCGCCCGCCCCATCGGCGGTGCTCAGGCCATCCGGATCGACTGGAACACCGGCGTCCTGACCGGCGCGTCCGACCCGCGCAAGGATGGCTGCGCCCTCGGCTACTGACGAAAAACACTGTCAATTCAACGCGCAACGCGGCGCCACGCAAGGCTTGGCGGCGGTCTTGCATGCGCCGGGACCTCGTGTGCCCCATTGCGCCCAAGCCGTCGCATGAGGCCATATTGCGCGTCCTATTGTCGGGAGATGACCGCCATGACCAGTCTGTTCCGCCGCCTCGCTGCCCGTTTACGACCAAGCGGACACCGTTCACGGCCAATGGGGCGGTCCGGCATGGCGGCGCGACTTGCAGGAACGACCGGCCTCGCCGCCCTCATCGCCCTCGCCGCAACCGCCGGCGCCCACGCCGACACGCCGGTGAAGTTCACCCTCGACTGGGTCTTTCAGGGCCCGACCTCGCCCTTCCTGGTGGCCCTGGAGAAGGGCTACTACAAGGACGAGGGTCTGGATGTGTCGATGGACCCGGGCCAGGGTTCCGCCGGCGCGGTGCAGCGGGTGGCCTCCGGCGCTTACGATATCGGCTTCGCCGACGTCAACGCGTTGATCGAATACAACGCCAAGAACCCCGGCAAGGAGATCCTGTGCGTCTTCATGGCCTATGATTACCCGCCCTTCGGCGTCTATGCGCTGAAGAAATCGGGCATAGCCAAGCCGACGGATCTTGTAGGCAAGAAGCTGGGCGCACCGGTGTTCGATGCCTCCTTCCGCCTCTTCCCCGCCTACGCCAAGAAGGTCGGCATCGATCCGGCGAGCGTGGAGCACGTCAACCTTTCCCCTCAACTACGCGAGCAGTCGCTGGTTCAGGGCACGGTCGATTTCATCTCCGGCCACTACTTCTCGTCCATCCTCGATCTCAAGGCGCGAGGAGTGAAGGAGGAGGACATCGTCGCCTTCACCTACAGCGATGCCGGCATGGACGTTTATGGCAATGGCATCATCGTGTCGCCGGAGATGGCGGAGAAACCGGAAGTGGTGAAGGGCTTCCTGCGCGCAACTGCCAAGGCCTGGAAGGAAGTGGCGGCCGATCCCTCGATCGGCGTCGCGGCGGCCAAGGCGCGGGACCCGCTCATCGATGATGCGCTCGAAACCGAGCGCCTCAACATGTCGCTCAAGATGAATGTGCTGACGCCCTATGTGAAAGAGCACGGCATGGGCGACGTGGATCCCGAGCGTTTCGCCCGCTCGGTGAAGGACGTCGCCGACGCCTTCGGCCTGCCGAACGCGCCGGAGCCCGAGAAGGTGTTCACCAATTACTATCTCCCCCCCAAGGAAGACCGCATGGTCGCCCCCTGAGAAATGCCGCGGCGCCCTGAGTGACCTTCGCCCCACGGGCGCCGCCCCCTTTGCGTGAGACCCAAGCCCGCATGCCTTCAACTCCCCTTGTCGAACTGAAGAATGTCAGTCTTGCCTATGGTGAGGGCAGCGAGCGCATGGTCGCGCTCGGTGACGCGACGATCAGCATCGCGGATGGCGAATTCGTCGCCGTGGTCGGACCGTCAGGTTGCGGCAAGTCCACGCTGATGAAACTGGTTACGGGCCTTCTGCCCCCCACCAGTGGCGAAATCAGCGTGCGCGGTCAGCGCGTTACCGGCCCGATCAAGGGCGTCGGCATGGCCTTCCAGAATGCCACATTGATGCCGTGGCGGACCACGCGCGACAATATCATGCTGCCACTGGAGGTGGTCCAGCCTCACAAGGGCCGCCTGCGCGCCAACCGTGCGGAGTATGTCGCCCGCGCGGATGCCCTGCTCGCCTCCGTTGGCCTTGGCGGCTTCGGTGACAAATATCCCTGGCAGCTGTCGGGAGGCATGCAGCAACGCTCGAATGTCTGCCGCGCGCTGATTCATGAACCCCAGATTCTGATGCTCGATGAGCCCTTCGGCGCTCTGGATGCGTTCACCCGCGAGGAGCTGTGGGGAATCATGCAGCAGCTCTGGCTGGAGCGTCGCTTTACCGCTGTGCTTGTCACCCATGACCTGCGCGAGGCTGTCTATCTCGCCGACACCGTCTACGTGATGAGCAAACGTCCGGGTCGGATCGTGAAAGTCCGAACGGTCGACCTCCCGCGTCCACGCACGCTGGAGACAACCTTCACACCCGCATTCGTTGACATTGTTCACGAACTACGCGAGCGCATTCAACTGGAGCACGCCGAATGACCGCGCTTCAGCAGCGCTATCTGCGCTTCGCCATGCCCTGGCTCGCCCTGCTTGTCCTGCTGATCATGTGGCAGGTGGCCTGCATCGCCTTCGACGTGCCCGAGATCGTGGCTCCGCGGCCAACCCGCGTCGTAGAGGTCATCATCCAGCGCTGGGACCTGTTGCTGCGTTTCTGCATGGAGACGCTGTGGACGACGCTGATCGGCTTTTTCCTCGCCATAGGCTTTGGCCTGCTGCTCGGCCTCGCCATCGGCGCTTCGCCCTTCGTCTATTCCGGGCTTTACCCTTTGCTGATTGCCTTCAACGCCATTCCGAAGGTCGCCATCGTCCCGATCCTCATGATCTGGGTCGGCATCGGCGCGCTGCCGGCGATCATCACCGCCTTCGTCATCTCATTTTTCCCAATCGTGGTGAATGTCGCCACCGGGCTTGCCACCATCGAGCCGGAGATGCGCGATTTGATGCGCTCTCTTGGCGCCAGCAATCGCGAGATCCTGATGAAGGTCGGCATCCCCCGCGCCATGCCTTACCTCTTTGCCAGCCTGAAAGTCGCAGCCACCCTGGCCTTCGTTGGCTCTGTGCTGTCGGAAACCGTGGGCGGCAATCGCGGCATCGGATTTCTTATGCTCTCCGCCAGCGCGCGCAATGATTCCGCCACCACCTTTGCCGGTCTTTTCGCCATCGCCATTATGGGCATCGGCGTCTACGCCGCGTGCGCACTCATCGAAAAACGCATGACACGCTGGGCATTCCGCGGCGAACTGGTGCGTTAGCTCGCCAAAGACGGGCACCTCGCCCCTGCACGACATCGCAATCAGTGCCGTCGACATCAGTTGAGAAACGACAGCCGCACCGCCGAACAACCGCCACGACTTTATTCAAAGAGCCGATTACTTAATTTCACTAATTCCAATCTAATGAATGAAACTGAATTTCATTTCAATTAGGTCATGACAGGCGATATCTGCATAGGCGAATGAAGTGCTCCCCGCACGCCTTCGGCTCACCCATGCAGAAGATCATCCATGTCGAGACCCACCCCCGGATCGCGCACTACGCTCCTTTCCCTGGTCGCGCTCCTTGCCGTCACGATCGCCCCATTTTCGCAGTTGCAAGCGGAGGAGGCTGCTCATTCAACGGCGAGTGAAGCACGGCGCGTCGTCGCCATTGGAGGATCCGTCACGGAGATCCTGTTCGCGCTGGGTCTTGGAGACCGCGTCATCGCGGTCGACACATCCAGCACCTACCCGCCCGAGGCAGTCGCCGAGCGGCCCAATGTGGGCTACATCCGCGCGCTTTCACCGGAAGGCGTTCTCTCGGTCGGACCGGATCTCATCATCGCGCAGGAAGGCGCCGGCCCGCCCGACGCCGTCGCGGTGCTCAAGGGCGCGTCCATTCCATTCGAAACCATTGCCGAAGCCCGCGACGCAAAGGGTGTGATCGCGAACATCCAAACCGTTGCGACGCTGATGGGCACCTCCGAACGTGGGGAGGCACTCGCGGAAGCCGTGAAGCGCGACTTTCTGGCTGTTGCCGCCATGAGGGAGACGATCACCGCTCGCCGCACCGCGACCTTTGTGCTGTCGGCCGCCGGCACCACACCGATTGTCGCCGGCTCCGGCACAGGCGCCGATGCCATGTTGGCGCTTGCCGGGGTCGACAATGCGATGAAGGCAATGTCCGGCTACAAGCCCGCCGTGGACGAGGCCGTTCTCGCAGCCGATCCTTCAGCGATCATCCTCATGAAGGATCGGGGTCATGGACTTACCGACGCGGCCGTCGCGCAGATGCCGGCCTTTGCCGGCACGCAGGCGATCGCAAATGGGCGTCTCTATCGCATTGATGGTGGGTACCTTCTCAATTTCGGCCCGCGCACGCCGCAGGCCGCGCGACACCTCGCGACACTCATCTATCCCGAGCACGATTTCCCCACCCTCCCGGCCCATCCATGGACCAACGACCAGGACGTCCCGTGAGCGAGACCGCCTTGCATCACGGGACAGCTACGAAACCTCGCCTGACCCGCGCCGCGTTGGGCATGGCCCTGTGCGCCACGCTTCTTGTCGTCGCCTGCTTGGCATCGCTGGCGATAGGCCCCGTCAGGGTGCCGCCAAGGCAGGTGGTGACTATCCTGCTGGATGCGCTTGTCGGCCAGCGGTCAGCGAGTGGCGCGGCGCTGCGCGAGACCGTGATCGTTCTCGACATCCGCCTGCCGCGCACGCTACTGGGGCTGCTTGTTGGTAGCGGGATCGCGACGGCCGGTGCCGTGATGCAGGGCATTTTTCGCAATCCGCTGGCCGATCCCGGCCTGATCGGCGTTTCAAATGGAGCCGCGCTGGCCGCTGTCATATGGATCGTGCTCGGCGCGCATGTCGCCGACCTGCTACCGCCGATGCTGGCGGATGCGGGACTGCCCCTCGTCTCATTCCTTGGTGCGCTCTTCGCTACCGTGACGCTTTATCTCATCGCCACGTATCAAGGTCGTACGTCCGTGCCGACCATGCTGTTTGCCGGCATTGCAATCGGAGCGCTGGCATCCGCCGGCACGGGGATCATGATCTTCATGGCCTCGGATCAGCAACTGCGCGACTTCACCTTCTGGTCGTTTGGCAGCCTTGGTGGGGCGACGTGGCGCAAGGTGCTGGCCGCATTGCCCTTCATGTTGTTCCTCGCGCTCATCGCTTCCCGTCTCGGCCGCCCGCTCGACGCCTTGGCGCTCGGCGAGGCCGAAGCCTTTCACGTCGGCGTGGATGTTCAGCGCACGAAGCGCGTGGCCATTGCCGGCATCGCGGCGGGCGCGGGGGCAGCGGTCGCGGTGGCTGGCGTGATCGGCTTTATCGGCCTCGTCGTTCCCCATCTCGTCCGACTGGCGCTCGGCCCCGCACATCGAACGCTCCTTCCCGCAACCGCCCTCCTTGGTGGTGCGCTCCTGCTTGGCGCGGATGTCATAGCGCGCACTATTGCCAGCCCGGCCGAACTTCCGCTGGGCGTCGTCACCGCGGCGCTTGGCGCACCGTTCTTCATCGGCCTCCTGATGCGCCGCCGCGGCGCTCTGTTCGGTTAGGCACAATGTACCGCGCCCACGGCATCACATTTCGGCTGGGAGGACGTGCCCTGCTAACCGATGCGGGCGCGGCAATCACGCCTGGCCGTGTCTCTGTCCTCATTGGTCCCAACGGGGCAGGCAAGTCCACGCTTCTGAAAGTCATGGCGGGCGAGCTTCGCCCCCAAAGCGGGCACGTCCTGCTGGACGGCGCAGACATTTCGACCCTGCCACCGGCACGTCTCGCCATGCTCCGCGCGGTGGTGCCCCAGCATGCGCAGATTGCTTTTCCCTTCACAGTCGCCGAAGTCGTGGCGATCGGCGCGGGGAGCGACCGCATCGGTTCCGCACCCGTCGCGCGGGCACTGAAGGAGGTCGAACTTTCGGGATTCGAGCAGCGCCCCTACGACCGGCTCTCGGGCGGAGAGCGCCAGCGGGTCCAGCTCGCGCGCGCACTGGCTCAACTCGATCGAGGTCGGAGCGCCGGCTATCTACTGCTCGATGAGCCAACCGCCAGTCTTGACCTCGCCCAGCAGGTTCTCGTCGTTCGCCTGATGCGCCGGCTTGCCGCCGAGCGCGGCATCGGAATACTCGCCGTCCTCCACGACCTTAACCTCGCGGCCATGGCAGCGGACCACATCACGGCCCTGAAAAACGGACATGTCGTCGCCTGCGGAACACCGAAAGAAATCCTCACTGACGCGGCGATCGGCACATTGTACGGCGTTCCGGCCCGTGTCAGCTGGGCACCGGAAACGCCATTCCTGCTACCACAATCGATCGTGGACTGATCCCTTGCACGGAAGCTCACTCGGGACCGCGCGGGGCCTGTCCAAGGCGGAGAAAGCGGGCGGAGCGCCCTGAACGGATGAAACCGGCACAAGCTCATCATGGATGATTGGCGAGCAGAAGGTGACCACGTTCAAGGCCGTCAGAACCTACAGCGTCCCCGGCGCCTATCCCACCACCGATCTCTACGGCAGCACGACCCCGAATGGGTGCGTCGTTGTGGTTGCCGATGGAGCCGCCAGGTCCGGCGAAAGGAGCACGGGAAACGGCCAGCTGTGGCGGACCTTGGCCCCTCGTCGCGGAAGCGTCGCCTTGAATGGCGTCAACGCGTGGAACAGTTCCCGATTCGCCGTCCTGGTGGACGTCGCCGCCCTCCAAGTCGGTGGGACGTCCAAAAGCCGCATCGAGGATACCCAGGGCTTTCTCAGGCCGCCACCCGGACCGATGCGTCCACTCGGACTAGCGGAGTTCCTGCTCGACAAGGCGGTAGACGTGCTCGAATGCCAAGGCGGCGGCAGCCTGCGCCCGCTTGTCCTCCTCCTCGGTAAGGTCGACAGTATCGAGCGCGGTGGTGAAACGACGCCAGTGCAGACCTCTCCCCTCGGCATGCCCGGCCAGATGGCGCGCGCCGAAAGTGTCGGAGAAGCCGATCCGGGCGGCATCCTTGGCAAGAAACGCCGCGCCCATGTTGGAGCCCTCCACAACATACAGCCAGCCCAACGCCTCGGCCTTTGGAAGCTCGGGCCCGAATGCCGCCTCCGGCAAGGACAGCCCGAGATCCGCAAAGTCCTGCTCCAGGGCCGCAAGACGCGAGCGAGACGACAGATCGGGAAGCAGGATCTGCATCGAGGGATCCGCATAAAGCGGTTCGACATGACGGTGTAGCCGATATTGAAAGCGCAGGAACCGGACATAGCTTTCCTTGGTAGCGAAGGGCTTCGCAGCCATCACGGCGTGGTCGACACGCTCATGGAGGGCGTTGGTGGCCGCGCGAAGCCGCTTGGCCCGCGTCTGCGGCTCGGCGTCAGTAATAATCGTCATCATCTGTCCTGCTTGTGCTCTTCGACGCCGCGGGCCTACTTGGTAATGAGATCGGGCGAGGCTTGCGCGACCTGTCCGCCGCCGAAACGAACCGTAAGTCCGGCCTTGATCGTCAGCCCCGCGCTCGGAAGAAAGTTCTGGTACTGGGTGTACTGCTCGTCGAGCAGATTCTCGACTGACAGCCGAACAAGCGTGTTCTCGTTCGGCTGGTAGCCGGCGTAGAGGCTGACGAGGTTGAAGCTGTCGGTCGGGTCGTAGACTGAATTGGTCGGCAGGTCGGCGGCCGTCACAGCCGCGACTGCGGTCCAGCGTGCGGCGACGGTAAGTTTGCCTTCGAAGAACCGGAAGCCGAGCGTCGTTGTGATCTGGTCCGGCGGCACGGTGGAGAGCGGCTGCCCCTCGTCCGGCCCGGCCGTCACCTCGCCGGTCATCGCCTGGCCCTGCAGGCCCAGGAACCACGCGCCCGCATCATACGTACCCTCGAATTCGAATCCACGCAGCCGCGCTTCATCGACATTCTGATACTGGGCTAGTGAGTAGTCATTATAGGCGAAGCAGCGACCACGCACCGAATAGATGCAGGCAGGATCGCCATAGGTCACCAGCTCGATATAGTTCTCGACATCGTTCTGGTAATAATTCGCCTTGATACGTAGCCGATCACCAGTGACAAAAAGGTCGTCCTTCCGGATATTGACGCCGACTTCCTTGTTCTTTCCGGTTTCCGCTTCAAGACCCGGGTTCGGCAGGAAGGTGAAGGGCGCGAGGCCGCCGCTGAAGAAAGCCGGATGCTGGCCCGCCACCAGCGCCTCGGTAACACTTGGCGCGCGATAGCCCTCCGCATAGGTGCCGTAGATTGTCAGCCATTCGACAGGGGTAACGCCGAGTGTGAACTTGGGCGAGAGGCGGTCACCGCTGGTGCCGCCATCGTCGGAGCTGAGCGAATAAGCGTCGTAGCGCAGCGCGGCGACCGCCTCGAGCCACGTCGAATAGTTGGCCTTCCACTGCACGAAGGCACCGCCCACGCCCCGCTCGCCCGAGGGATTGTAGCCCTCGCCGAACCCGTAGGCGTCAGTGTTATCAACGTCATCGTGGAAATAGTCGCCACCATAGGTGATGGCGTTCTCCACCGCCCCCCAGGTGAAGCGGCTGGTATTATTGGCGTCGAAGCCGACGGTGTCGACCACGAAGCTCCGGGGATCGCCGATATCGCCGGTGATCAGGCTGGAACTTCCTGCAACCTTCACCTGATCCTCGTCCACGCGGTTCCAGTAGACGCTGGAGCGCCAGTCGAACAGATTGTCGTCGGGATTCGAGTAGCTCCAGCTCGCTGTCGCTGTGGTGTTCGTCACATCGGTTGCATATTGCGTGGCGGTCGAAGAGGCGGAACTTCCGGTGGTGAACTGGCTCTCATAGTTCATGACCTCGAATTTCAGCTCATGGAAGTCCGCCGGGCGAATGGTAGCCTTGGCGATACCGGTCCAGGTCTCGTACCCCGTATAGGCAACCTCTTCCCCGTTGCCGTCCTTGTAGTTGCCCTGGTTGCGATAGGTTCCGCCGACAAAGAGGTCGACATTCTCACCCACCCTGGCCGCACCTAGCAGGGAGCCGTAACCCATTGGCCCATTGCCGGCGAACTCACCATCGGCCTCGACGCCCCAGGTTTCATTCGGCTTCATGATGTCATTGGCGTCCTTGGTGCGCATCGTCACCACGCCACCGATCGCCCCCGAACCGTAGATGTTCGACACCGGCCCGCGCACCACGTCGACATCGGCGATCAATCCCGGCTCGAGAAAGAAGGTTCCGGCACCGTTGCCATGCCCGAGCTGGGTGAAGTTCTGCCGGGCACCATCCACGAACACGGCAACCCGACCGAAATCCTGCAGGCCGCGGATGTTGATCGCCGTCTGAGGCGAATTGCCGTTCTGGATCGCGGTGACGCCGGGCATGCCACGGAAAAGATCCTCCGTGCGCGTGGGCATCATCATCTCAATTTCGCTCGGGCGCACGACGCTCACGGCAGCGAGGGTATCGATCCAGTTTTCCTGCGTCCGTGTCGCGACCACGGTGATCGGATCCAGCTCGACGACCTCGTCGGTCACCACGACCGCCGCCGTCGACCCAGCGGTGACGCCCGTTTCCTGAGCCAAGGCCGGCGTCGCGGCCGCCAGCGCCAGCAACGAAATGCCGCCCCCGATTCCACGGGCACACGATGAAAAGGAATACCCAAACGAGCGGCGGACTACGCGGTCCATCAATCATCCCCTGACAGAAGGCAGAACAGTCTTGTAGGGAATGAACGTCGCGTCGCCCGAACTCGAACGGGACATTACATCCACCTATGAGGTGGAGTAAATTTTGTTAAAAAATGAGTCAAACGTTATGTTCTTTAAGTATAATACTTCAAAAATAGGCAATTTCTGACTTCAGCATTTGCAACAATTTTGATAAATTAAAAATATAGATGGATTTTAATTTGGACTAGTTCCAGATTGACACGCTATAGAGACGGCGCAAAAGCATCCTGCTCCTGTCCCGGCAAACATCAATCGACCCAACAAAACGGCCCCGCCGACGACGTGCCGACGAGGCCACTAATCAATGAGGCAGAACCTGCCTTCAGTTGTGGTTGAAACCGCCCGCCTCATCCGAGGTCATCGGCCGCGTTACCGGATGCATCGCGAAGAACTCGACCGACCGCTTGATATCGTCGAGGAGCAGGCATGCGAGATCGAAGCTGACGCCGTGGCGCACCAGAATGCGCTGGATCACCAGATCCTCTCGGTCCGCAGGCATGGAATAGGCCGGAACCTGCCAGCCTCGACTGCGCAGGCGATCAGCCAGATCGTAAAGTGTATACCCCCCGATCGCAGCCTCGTCCTTCAACTTCCAGCACAGCGCAGGAATGCCCTTCTTGCTGTCGCCGTCGAACAGGATCTCGAAGGGACCGATGGCCGCTATCTGCTTGGAAAGAAACTGGGCCGCGTCGTAGCAGGCCGTGTGAATCTTCCGGTACCCCTCCCGGCCCAGCCGCAGGAAATTGTAGTACTGGGTGATCACCTGACCGCCCGGGCGCGAGAAATTGAGCGCGAAGGTCGGCATGTCGCCGCCGAGATAGTTCACATCGAAGATAAGCTCCTTCGGCAGATCCTCGACCTCACGCCATACCACCCAGCCTACGCCGAGGGGAGCAAGACCGAACTTGTGACCGGAGGTGTTGATCGACTTCACCCGAGGCAGCCGGAAGTCCCATTCCAGTTCGGGCGCGCAGAAGGGCGCCAGGAAGCCGCCGCTCGCACCATCCACATGGATGGGGATATCCAATCCCGTCCGCGTCTGCAGATCATCGAGCGCGTCACTCACGGCCTTCACCGGCTCGTACTGGCAGGTGAACGTCACGCCGAGGGTGGGCACGACCCCGATCGTGTTCTCATCGACGCGCTTGAGCACTTCCTCCGGCGTCATGATGAGGCGGTCGCCCTCAAGCGGAATTTCGCGCAGCTCCACGTCGAAATAGCGGGCGAACTTATGCCAGCAAATCTGCACTGGACCACAGATCATGTTCGGCCTGTCCGCGGAAAGCCCAGCAGCAGCGCGCCTCTTGCGCCACTGCCACTTGAGCGCCAGCCCGCCGAGCATCGCCGCCTCTGAAGAACCAACCGTAGAGCAACCAACCGTACCCTTCGGGTCGGGCGAGTTCCACAGATCGGCCAGCATGTGTACGCAGCGCGCCTCGATCTCGGCGGTCTGGGGGTACTCATCCTTGTCGATCATGTTCTTGTCGATCGACAAGGACATCAGGTCCTGGATCTCGTCGTCCACCCATGTCTGGCAGAAGGTGGCCAGGTTCTGGCGCGAATTCCCGTCCAGCATCAACTCGTCGCGCACGGCGGCAAAGACATGCCGCGGATCCCTCTCAGCCTTGGGAAAGTGGAACTTTGGCAGCTGCTTCAGCAGATCGCTCGACGAGTAGACGTCATCGAGAACCTCGCTGCGCAACTCCCTGCCGGAACGGTGGGATGTCAAGGCTGGCCTCCTTTAAGATGATAGTTCATCCAAACAAACAACAACAATACAGTAAAATTCTGTCTTTAACATTAATTAAATTTCATCTTCATGCCATAAACTATCCATCTATATATAGATCTCACATGGCAGTTACCAATCAACAAGATTGACAATCAGACAGGCCATATTCTTCAATTCCGGCACGATAGACACCCTACCCATTCCCATATACCTAGAGTAAGAAACATTCAGGCCGTGAAAGCAAGGGAGCTTGGCATATGGCGGCCAACCTCCACCGGCAGCGTTCAGGGAGTATGCGGATATGTGCACGTCACTGGTTTATAGCGACGCGGCCGGAAAGGCCTATTTCGGCCGCACCTTGGAACTCACGATCGATCTGCCCTACCAGATCGTCTACTTGCCGGCCGGCTTCCCAACCCGCTCGCAGATCGCGGGGCACCCTGCCGTCGAGTACAAGGCCAAACGGGCCATGCTGTCGGTGACCATGCCATGCCGGGTGCCTACAGCCGATTCACCGATCGGCATCGAAGATCTGAAGGTTCTTGAGGGCATCAATGATCAAGGCCTCACTTTCAGCCTTCTGTCCTATCCTACTGCCGGTGGCGGGCATCATTCGGTCGCGATGACGCAAAGCGTCCTTTCAGCTTCCGATCTTGGAACCTGGGTACTCGGTCAGTTCTCAACCGTAGCGGAGGTGAAAGCCGCGCTGGCGGAGCAGCCCATCCTGCTGACGCCACTTGCCATTCTCGGCGGCGTGGAATCCCCCTTCCACTATGTCATGCACGACGCCACCGGCGCCTCGGCCGTTATCGAGTTTAACCGCGGAGAGATGTCGGTCCATGACAACCCCGTCGGCGTCATGACCAACGGGCCGGACTTCCGCTGGCACCTTACCAACCTCAGCAACTACACGTTCCTTTCCAATGTGGACCAGTCCAGCGCAAGCTTTGGTTCGCTGAAAGTGGCACAGCCGGATTCCGGTATTGCGACGGCTGGCCTGCCGGCCTCCAACACATCGGTTGGCCGCTTTGTACGCGCCGCCTTCTACGCTCAGTTTGCCGAGAAAGCGGCGACGCCTGACCTCGCCGTGCGCGCTGTCGCCCACATCATGAACAATTTTGACAGGCCGCGCGGCATTACAATCGACTATCCGGAGCTGTCAGGCGGGCACCTGGAGGTGGCGGGCCTGGAGAATGACAAGACGACTGAATACGCGACCGAATTCACCACCTGGACCAGCCTCGCCGACCTCGACCGACGACTGTTCTTCGTTCGCGACTATCAGAGTCTGAACTTCAGCTGCATCGATTTGGGCGCACTCGCCGGCACGGCGCAGCCGAAGGTGCTGCCACTAAAGAAGCTCAATGGAGCTGCCATGGACGCGACCGAAATACTCAAGGGCGCGACGCCTTCATGAGTTCAGCCGCGATCCGGGCTACGACGGCCCTGAGGACCCAGCGCAACGATTGCCGATCCGGACCGCGCGCATGAAGGACGCTACCGGCCGGCAGCACGGCGCGCGCGTGAAAGGAGCCGGCCCCTGGCCGTTCATCACGTTCCATAGCTACAGTCTGGCCGGCCGCCACATTGTCTGGCGCGACCGCCAGCATCGCAAGGGTCTTGATCGCGAATCGCGGGCACTTGAGACGGTTCCCATCGCGTTCTGGCAGACCCAGATCTACAACTGGTACGTCGGCCTGATCTTTGCGGCGGGCTCGTTCCTCTTCATGCTGGGAAGCGCGCTTTCGCTCATCCCGGGTGGGGCCGGCGTGCCACTTCACGTGATCAACAGCATCTTCTTCGCCGGTTCTGTTCCCTTCACAACGGCTGCCTATATGCAGCACTTGCAGGCGGCGAATGCCAGCGCGTTTGCGCTCGACCCCGCGTCTCATATGCCACGCAACCGCCCGGCTCTACTTGGCTGGCACCCACACAGTCCGGGCTGGTTGAGCACGTTCACGCAGTTCGTCGGCACCCTCGCGTTCAACATCAACACCTACGACACGATCCACGCGCCGAGCCGCTGGTACATGCAGGATATCGCCATCTGGCTACCCGACATGGTGGGGTCGATCCTGTTCCTCGTCTCTGCCTATCTCGCTTTCATAGAAGCCGGCCATGGCTACTGGAGCTGGAATCCTCGGCGCCTGGACTGGCAGATCGTCTTCATAAATCTCCTTGGCTGCATTGCCTTCATGACCGCTGCCGTCCTCGCTTACGTCCCGCGCGGCCCCGAAGCAGCGTGGATCATGAACGTATCCACTGCCCATCTCTTTGTCGGCGCACTCTGCTTCTTCGTCGGCGCCGTCCTGTCAATGCGCGAAAGTCGGCAGGCGAGCGCCGAATGAGCCGCGACCCTCTGACAGATTTGCCACGCAGCGTGCGATACAACGCGCAACCCGTTCAAAACACGGCACATGACCAGGCATCAGGGTTGGATTGGCCGGCAGCGCCTGTTAACTGTGCGATCAAGCGCGTGATGACCGGGGGCGAGATGCGCGGAGTACCTATTGCTCGCATATCCAGCGTTCTTGCGATTGGCCTGTTCGGCCTCGGGGGATGCACCCGGCACGCCAGCCCCTCCCTACCCCTGTTCGGTGCTTATTTCCCATTCTGGCTTTTCTGCGCAGCAGCAGGCGTAATAGGCGCGCTCGCGATACGCGCCCTCTTCATCCCCTTGGGCGTTGACGATGCGCTGCCCTGGCGGCTTGTCGTGTACACCTGTCTTGCTGCGGTCATCGGCTTCAGCCTCGCCCTCCTCGTGTACGGGCGTTAGGCCATGGCTTCTTCCGCCTACTCTCATCGCAGGAGCCTCTTGGGCTCAACGCTCGGCGCTCTGATAATTGTCGGCGCGATCACGGTTGGCTGGCTCTATTTTCGGCAGGCAGAACGCAATCCGCTTTCCGAAGATGCGGTACTGACCGCGAGCATCGTCAACGTCGCCTCCACCGTCGCTGGCCGTATCGTCGACATCTCCGTCTCCGAGAATCAAAAAGTATCCCGGAACGACGTGTTGTTCGTCATAGACCCGGAGCCCTATCGGCTCGCCGTGGATCAGGCGAAGGCGGACCTGAGGATTGCCGAGGCGGCCCGAGACACTCAGAGACGTACCATTGCGGCCGAACAATCCAACGCGGCAATCGCGGCTGAGCAGATCAACCGTGCACGTACCAATCTCGCCCTCGCCGAACAGACCCTCGCGCGTCTCCTGCCCCTGCTGCCTAAAGGCTACGTGACCGCCCAGCAGGTCGACGACGCCCGCACCGCCCGCGACGACGCAGCACTCAGCCTCAGCCAATCCGTGAAGCAGGCGGCGGCAGCGGACAGTCTGGTGACCTCTCTCGACGCGGCGGATGCCCTTGTGGAGGCCCGCCAAGCGGCGCTCGCTATTGCCGAGCGCAATCTCGCCAACACCGAAACGCGCGCGCCTCACGACGGCCGGGTCGTCGGGCTCGCGATCTCGACCGGAGAAATCGTGGCGCCGGGGCAGTCGGTGTTCACCCTCATCAATACCGAAAGTTGGTATGCCTCCGCCTTCTTCCGGGAGACAGAGCTTGAGAACATCAACGTTGGTGATTGTGCTCGCGTGTTCGCCCTGGCGAACCGCGCGACCCCGATCGACGGCAGGGTCGAGGGCATTGGTTGGGGCGTTGTATCGGAGGATATTCTCAACATCCCCCGCAACCTACCCTACGTCCCCAAGTCCCTGAACTGGGTCAGGATCGTTCAGCGTTTTCCAGTGCGTATCAAACTGATCGACCCTCCCGAGGACCTCATGCGGATGGGGGCATCCGCCGTAGCGATCGTGCGCCATGGCAATAGCTGCTGATCGCGCAGGCGGCCTGCTCCGTCAGGCACTCGCCGACCTCGCACCGTTTCCCGGCCGCGCGGCGCTCACCTGGCGTGTCGCTCTCCTATGTGCGCTGGTGACCCTGGTTGCCATGGTCTACGAACTGCCGGAAGCATCGATCAGCTGCTATCTGATCATCTTCCTCATGAAGCCCGACGCCGTGGTCAACATCGGAACCGCCCTCGGTCTCATCGTCCTCGTCACGTTGGTCGTCGCGTTCGTCGTGCTGCTGACCCACGTGGCCATCGAGTCCCCAGCGCTGCGTCTGGCGTTGATCGCGCTGATTTCGTTCGGCTTCCTGTTTATCGGTGCGGCGAGCCAGCTTGGCGAAATAGGAGGCGTCATCGCCCTCGTCATAGCATTCGTGCTGACACTGTTGAGCAATGCTCCGTTCGGCGATGCCGTGACGATGGCCCTGCGCTACGCGTGGTATATGGCCGCGATGCCGATGGCGCTGATGATCGTCTTTAATCTGTTTGTCGGCATGTCCCCCGTCCGCCTTCTGCGCGAAAAGCTGCGGCAGCGCCTCCAGGCTTCCTTGCGTGTCATCTCCGATGATACCGCCCAGACTCGCCGCGCGCTCGCCGACCTCCTCGGAGAGGGCAATGAGGATGTTGAGAAGCAAGCGACCTTCGTGCGCGTGCTTCACCTCGTCTCTTCCGATGCTGCCGGGCAGGTCGCCCGGGACGTGCGCGCCGCCTATCGTCTCATGGTCGCCGTAGCCTGCCTGCCGGAGGATTTGGATCCCACCCGTCGGGCGGCGATCGCTACCCAAATCGAACACACGCTCCTGGCACTGGACCAGGGCTTGCTTCCACCAACGCCTATGGACCAGGCAACGCCGCTGAATGTGGCCGAGCAGGAGATATGGAAAGCTCTCGCCGTTCTCGCCGGCGAACTGGAAGGAACCGTTGTTTCCGCCGCAAAGCCTTCCTTCTTCAATCCCGACGCGTTCACCAATCCCGACTATCAGCGCTTCGCCCTGAAGACGACAGCCGCCGCGATGGTCTGCTACGTCATTTACACCGGCATCGACTGGCAGGGCATCCACACGGCGATGATCACCTGCTACGTGGCGGCACTGGGAACGACGGGTGAGACCGTCCATAAACTGGGGTTGCGCATTGTTGGCTGCCTGATCGGCGCGGCGATGGGAATTGGCGCGATTCTGTTCGTCATGCCCCACCTCGAATCTGTTGGCGGACTGATGACCTTGGTCTTCGTCGGCACATTGGTCGGAGGTTGGGTCTCCAGTGGCAATGAACGGATCTCTTATGGCGGTGTGCAGATCGCCCTAGCCTTCCTGCTCACCGTGGTACAGGGCTTTGGTCCCAGTCTGGACCTCGATGCCGCGCGCGACCGCATCTTCGGCATCCTGCTGGGCAATTTTGTCGTCTATGTCATCTTCACGCAGGTCTGGGCTGTTTCGATCGAGAAGACGGTGCGCAATCAGCTGGCAGATGCGCTCTCCGCGCTTGCCAGGCTCGCCCACATGGAGCCAGCGAGAAGGCTTGGTGCTGTTCCTCACGTCGCAGCGATCGAGAACACGCTCGCCAAATGCGGCGCGTCTCTTGAACTCATTGCCTTCGAGCCTCGTGCAATCCGACCATCGCAGGCGAGGGAAAACGCACTGCATGTAGCGGCCGAAGAAATAGAGGCTCTCGCCCGTGGCATTTATCTCGACCGCGGCGACCTCTCTCCACTGGCATCGCGGCTCGAAGAACTTTCGCGGGTCATCCGTGAACCGACCACGGACACCCCCGTGACCACCGCCCGCCCAGCAACAGGGAACTCCTCCCTCATAAACGTGAGTCTGGACCGCCTTGAAACGGCCGTGGTGAAGTAGGGCCAATGACCTTGTCCCCCGCGCATGGCGCTTCCAGATCCAGCCGATGGACCGCGATCCTCGCGGCCATGATGATCGCCGGCTGTGCGCCGAATGCGGTGAACATGGCATCGCCCTCCCCCGACCGGCCATGGCACCCAAGCGGTGAGGAAGGTGGCCTTTGGAGCACAGCTCGGCCGATGACGGATGGTGCCGAGGCACCCGGCGCGCCGAGGGATTTCAGCGTACCCGCCAGCCCCACTTTGGCCGAGCTGCCCAATACGCCGGATTTGGATCTCAATCGCACCTATGAGCTGCCTCAGCTCATCGACATCGCCCAGCGCAACAACCCGACGACCCGTATCGCCTGGCAGCGAGCACGCGAGGCCGCGCTTGCGGTTGGCATGGTCGAGGCGACCTATCTGCCGCTCATCACCGCCAATGTTATCGGTGGGCGGCAAGACGTCGAAACGCCCCTGCCGGTAGCGCTTGGCAACCAACGTTATTTCGAGACGACCGCAGAGGGCGTGTCACCCTCCATTGCGCTGCAATGGCTCATTTTCGACTTCGGCCAGCGTGCCGCCGTCGCCGACGCCGCAAAGCACGGCGCCTTCGCTGCCAATGTGCTTTTCAACGGCGAGCATCAGAAGCTGATCTTCGATGTCACCCGTGCCTATTATGCCTACGGGGCGTCCGTACAGCGCACGAAGATCACCCAGCAGACCCGGCGAAACTCCATCGCGATCCGAGATGCAGCCGAAGGCCGACAGGCCAGAGGGCTGGCGACGACGGTGGAGGTCGCCCAGGCGCGCCAACAGGTGGCGCAATCTGAGCTTCGACGCGTGCAGGCAGAGGGTCAGGAGCGGGATGCCTACCAGACACTTCTCGCCGCCATGGGCATCAACGCGACGCTGCGCATTCGCGTGGGAAATGCAGACCGTCGCAACCTTCCCGATGCCTCGAAGGTGCCGCTCGATGCCGTGATCAAACTCGCATTGGCGCAGCGGCCGGACGTGGTTGCCAGCTATTCAGCGCTACAGGCCAGCAAGGCCGGCATCACGGCGGCTGAGGCCGAGTTCATGCCCAAGGTGTTCGTCGCAGGCGCGGTGGCGTCCGGCGAGGGAAGCTTCAACGCGAACGGACTGCCGACAATCGGCCAGCAGGCGACAGGATCAGGTGTACTGGTCGGCGCGAGCGTGCCACTCTATGACGCGGGACTTCGCGCCGCGCAGCTCAAGCAAGCGCAATCCCGTTCCGATGCCGCTGAAAGCGCCTTCCGGCGCACACAGACCCTCGCTGTGACGGAAATCGTCGCCGCGAACAACCAGCTGCGCACGGCCCTCGAGTCTTACCGCGCAGCGACGGCACTCACCAAGGCGGCGGCCACGACCTATGACGCGGCGCTGGAAGCCTACAAGAACGGCGTTGGGACGGTAACGGCGGCCACAGCAGCCGACAGCGGCTTGCTCGACGCGCGGGAAGCACTGGCTGACGCCCATGCAGCGTCTCTCATCGGCGCCGCCAATCTCGCCTTTGTCGTCGGCGCCATGACGTCCAGCACCACGGTGCCATAGAATTCAGTCCGCCATGGCCGCTCGCCAGAGTCTAGCTCCCCAGTTCGCAATGCCCGTGGCGCCGACAGCACCAGCGATCGTTTGGCGCAGGTGTCCATGTGTCGGGTGGCGAACAGGTGGGCTTCAGTCTCTTACCGCATCCCGGATTCAGAAGCGCAGTGTAAAGCTCCCTTTCACCGCATTGATCGATGTGTTTTCCGCGAGCTGACCGAAATAGGAAATCCTGAGCCGGGCGTTTTCGGTCGGCGCCATCTCCAAACCCACATCGATCAGGGCGGAGTCGGTGGCAATAGGAGCACCGCTCTCGGTAAAGGACGCGTTTGAGGCGCCGAATGCCAGCTGCGAGACCGGATCCGTATCGCCGAAGGCGTGCTGCCAGGCGAGCATCGTTCGCAACGTGGCGGGCACGCCGAGGGGCAGCGGAACGGCAATTCGTGCGCCAAGCGTTGAATAGGTGACGGCGGTGCTTTCCGAATAACCGTAGAGCGCCGCGGGCCCACCCGCCTCCTGGAAGGCATCGGTGTCCACCTTCACATAAGCCAGCCCGGCGAATGGCTCGATACCGAGTTCGCCGACGGACGTCGTGTAGCCAAGTTCTCCGAATACCTGCCCCGTATGAGCGGAATAATCCGCGGTAAGCTGATCGGCGAAGTTACCGAACAGAATGCTGCGGTCAGTGGAAAGGTCGTTCCAACTGAAGACCCCGCCGAGCCTCAGCCCCCATGCCCCCGCTACGGCGCCGCCATACGCCGCTATGTGGTAATTGTCCGACGAACCCGACGAGGAAAGGCTGTCCGCGGAAAAACTATCGTGGCTGTAACCGCCCGCTACGCCAATTCGCCATCCCTCGCCGAAAGTTCGGTCGTAACCCACGAGGATGCCCCCGGTACGGATCCCCACCGCGGCCGTATTGCCTGTGCCATCGATGTTGCCGGAATTGCCGAATGCCTCGGCCCAGAACGCACCACTGTCGCCCGTTGCGCCATCGGCCCGATCCCTATTCGCCTTACCAGAAGAGAGCGGGCTCGCGGCGGCCGTCGGTGGAACCCCTGCGGCAACATGGGCACGCTCCGCAATGATACCCCGCAGCATCGTGCTCTGGTCGACCAGCACCGTCGATACGCTGGGGTAGATCCCGCCGGATAAGGCGGAAAATGCTGTTGGCGCCTGCACTCCGGTAAGGGAAGCCGCCTGCTCGGCCAGAAGATTCGTCGCCGGCAGTTGATCGAGCGCCTGTGCGACTGAGCGCTGATTGGCGGTGCCGGCCAGCGAGGCGAACGGCGTGGTACTGCGAACCACATCGACCGCAAGGCTCTTCGGGCCGGAGTTCAGCTGCGCATCGAGAAAGGGATAAAGGGAGCCGAAGGGATCCCCCACATCGGAAAAACCGGCACCCGAAATGCCGCCTGTGGAGGTGAGGATCGTATAGCTGCTGCCCAAGGCCGGCACCATCCCGCCGGTGCCAGTGAGTTGGAGAACGGCGCCTTCAATGGTGACGGGGCCCTCCACGTCGACACGGTCGCTGCTCCCCGGCGCGCCGAGTTCAATCGCGAGCGCCGAACCGGGCTGAAGCGCCAGCGATCCGTTGACCGTGAGCGTACCGATGGAATTACCCGGCGCAAAAACGCCTAGAACCTCGGTTGCGCCCACCACGCCTGTGCCCGAAAGCGTCCCGCCTTGGTGAACCAGCACATTCCATTCGGAAAAGTCGCCGTTCGCAGCCAGACTGGCGCCGGCCTCGACATGTGCGCCTCCCTCGGTCGCACCACTGCCGGTGAGGTTCCACACCCCCTGTTCAAAGTGCAGTTCGCCGTCGCCCCTAATGAGGCCGCCCCAGGTGGTGCGGCCCTCGCTGGCCAGAGCCCCGCCAAGACCGCCGATCACCAGCGCGCGGTTGGGGGAAAGGAATCCATCTGTCGTGGCAAGGGTCGCTCCCTGCAGCACGACCCCCTCACCCGCGACTCCCAACGCGCCATCCCCGGTTGCCAGCAAGGCGCCCCCGCCACTCACCAGGGTACCGCCGGTATAGGTATTGAGGCCATCGAGAACCAGCGTGCCCTGCCCCGTGACAACCAAGCCGTTGGCGCCCGACAGCGTGCCGGAGAGCACGGCCGTCGCACCTTCGTGTACTTTTATTTCGGCATCCGAGCCGATCAGGAAGGCTCGAGAGCTGGAGAAGCCGTCATTGAGGAATAGCTTCGCATCAAGACCGACTGAGATGCCTGGCGCTCCGAAACTGGCATCGCTATCAGGGTAGAACTCCCCGTAGACCAGACTCATAAGAGGCGCGAAACCGAGGCGCCCGTTCACATTGTCGAAGGCCACCGTATAGTATTGATAGATAAGCTGGCCGGTATTTCCACGCTCTTCCGAAGTTGTCTTATATGTTGCGCCTTCGCCACCGGTGGTGATGACCAGGGTTGGCAAGCTACCCACGCTTACAGCGACACTGTTTCCGCTCTTGATAATGTCCCCCTGCTCCAGCAGGGCCGGATCAACCGTGCCATCGAAATGCCCGGTGGTCTCGCCCGTATCGAGGAGCGCTGGACCGCAGATGGGTGCCGCACCATTCACCGAAAAACAGGTATAGAGCGTGGTGTCCCAGGCGTTCACTCCGTCTGGCGGAGTCGAGTTCGGCGAAGGCGAGAGCGGGACAAACATGAAGTCCGCGGTATTTGCAGAGGTAAGGCCCACCACAACCTGTGCGTTGGGACTCGCCGTGGTCAGGGTGTTCCACCCTTCCACAATGAAGCCGTTCGCGAAATTGCCGGGAAGCTGGGCGAGCGGATTGAACGAGACGTCCTGACTGCTGGTAACCCGGTTCTCATAGCCCACTCCCATGATGCCGCTCGTACCGGTAGGTACCTGGCACGTGGCGAGGTTGGTGGAACCGTTGCAGCTTGTCACATACTGGAAGGGAATCGGATCTGCCGTGGTCAGCGGTTGACCGTTCGGCGTCGACGCCTCGTTGAAGGTCACGCTCCCATAAGCGAGGCTGCCCTCGAACTGGAGGCCGGAACCGTATCCATAAATGATCTGCGTCGACGTCACGACAATGTCGGAACCGACCTCACTGGACAATATCCGGAGACCGTTCGAGCCGGTGTCGAACAAAACCTGCGTGGCAGGTCCACCGCCGACCTCCACCGAAACGGTCGCGGTCTGCCCATTTGCCGGGTGGAGCGGAATATAAGCTGACTCCTCGGCTACCTGGGCGCGGCAAGGCGCGATGACCGCGAGTCCCATGCCAATAGCAGAAATAGCGCTGAAGCCATGCCTCACAGCGCGCTCACCCACCCGACTGCGAAAGTGCATGCCCCACTCCCCAAGCGGCCGCATGCTACCATTGGATTCCGAAGCGTCAAACGTGGGCGGACCCCAGACCGCCCTTGCTGTGAGCCCTGTCTGTCATCCAGCGGGGACTGCCTTGTGGGTCGGTAAAACGGATGCTTCTCCGTGACGCTTGTCTTTGGTGCGGGCGGCCGGACTCGAACCGGCACTCTCATAGAGAAACGAATTTTAAGTTCGTTGCGTCTACCCGTTTCGCCACGCCCGCCCCTGCTCTCAGCCACGGCCCCACGAAGACCAGCCCGAATTGGCCTGAGAGCACGTCTCTGCTTATCAGCGTTTTCTGTATCTTCGCCACCCTCACCAGACGCCCAGAAGCGCCTTAGCTCAGGCCGCCGATAAAACCGGTCTCGTCGACGAAGATATTTTCGGCGGCAGGGTGCGAGGGCAGACCCGGCATGGTCATCACCTCGCCGCACAGCGCAACGACGAAGCCAGCTCCGGCCGACAGTCGCACATCCCGGATCGGCAGGATGAAATCCTCCGGCGTCCCGCGCCTCGTGGGGTCGGCGGAGAAGCTATATTGGGTCTTGGCCATGCAGATCGGCAGATCGCCATAACCCATGGCTTCGAACTCCGAGAGCTTCTTTAGCGCGCCCGGCTCGATCGAGACCCCACCGGCGCGGTAGATGCGCCGCGCGATGGTCTCGATCTTCTGCACCAACGGAAGCCCGCTCTCATAGAGCGGGCTAAAATTGGACGCCTGCTGCGTAAGGCTCACGACCTCTTCTGCAAGCGCAACAGCGCCGGCCGATCCGTCGGCCCAATGCGAGCAAAGGTGCACGCTTGCATCCACCGCCGCGCAAGCAGCCTCGATCGCGGCGATCTCCGAGGGAGTGTCGCTGGTGAAGCGGTTGATCGCGACTACCACCGGAACGCCGAATGCCTTCATGTTCTCGATGTGCCGCACGAGGTTGCCCGCGCCGCGCTGTACGGCCTCGACATTCTCCGGGCCCAGATCCTTCTGCGCCACACCGCCATGCATTTTCAGCGCACGCACCGTCGCCACAATCACCACCGCCGAAGGCGCAAGGCCCGCCTGCCGGCACTTGATGTCAAGGAACTTCTCCGCACCAAGATCCGCACCAAAGCCCGCTTCCGTGACGACATAATCGGCAAGCCCGAGAGCCGTGCGCGTAGCGATCACCGAATTGCAGCCATGGGCGATGTTGGCGAAAGGACCGCCATGGACAAAGGCGGGCGTACCTTCCAGCGTCTGCACGAGGTTCGGCTGGAAGGCGTCGCGCAGCAGCGCCGTCATCGAGCCCGTGATCTTCAGTTGGCTGGCTGTCACCGGCTGACGGGCGCGGGTCTGGGCCACCACCATACGGCCAAGACGCTCTTCAAGATCATTCAGCGAGCGAGCAAGACAGAAGATCGCCATCACTTCGCTGGCGACCGTGATGTCGAAGCCGTCTTCGCGCGAGAAGCCATTGGCGGGACCGCCGAGACCCACCACGACGCTGCGCAGCGCACGGTCATTCAGATCGACGACACGACGCCAATTGATGCGGCGCGTGTCGATATCGAGCGCATTTCCCCAGTAGACATGATTGTCGATCGCTGCCGCGAGAAGATTATGCGCGGCGCTGATGGCATGAAAGTCCCCGGTGAAATGCAGGTTGATATCCTGCATCGGGATGATCTGCGAATGCCCGCCGCCGGTAGCGCCCCCCTTCGAACCGAAGACCGGTCCGAGACTGGGCTCACGCAGGGCGATGGCGACCTTCTTGCCCGCGCGCGCCAATGCGTCGCCAAGACCGATCGTCGTCGTGGTTTTGCCCTCACCTGCCGGTGTGGGATTAATGGCAGTGACCAGGATCAGTTTGCCGTCAGCCCTGACCTCGGCTCGGCGGGCGAAGTCCAGCGCGATTTTGGCCTTGTAGTGGCCATAGCGAAAAAGGGCGTCGACCGGCACGCCGAGTTTGGCGCCAATCTCTTCGATCGGACGAGGGTCGACCCGCGCCGCGATTGCCGCGTCGCTGTTCGGATCGATCTCACGCACTGCCTTGTTCATGATGATTGCCGCTCCTCCCTCGCCCTCAGGCCACGCGTGTGCGTTCGGCCAGAATGGCCACGAGCATCATGCCGCCGACAACCGCCAGATGCTCGACGACAAAGTAAAATTCGATCAGCCGCGCTTCGCCTTCCATGGTCCAGAAGTGATGGGCGATGGGGATGGTCAGGACGGTGAAGATCGCCAGCCCACCTGCCCCGAGCCAGGTAGCCCGGTTGATCAAAATGAGCGCCGCGCCACCGAGTTGGGCGATGATGGTGAGCACCGCAAAAAGCGCCGGCGGATTCAGCCCGAAATAGGCCATCTCTTCCTGCGCGTTGCCGAAGTTCACGAGCTTGTCGATACCACTTCCGAGAAACATGAAAACCAACAGAAGTCGCGCGACGAAGGCCGTGATGGGGGACCGCAGGATTCCGGAGATGAGAGCCGGTGTCATGACGTCGTTCCTTGTGGAGCTACGACCCGAAGAAATAGCGTAACGCACAGTTGAAGGCGAGCGCCCCCATGGCGCCGCGGACGCTACTGGCGCGTCTCCTGTGCATCCGTCGGCTCGTCCGGGTTCTCAGCCTCGTCCTGCTCGCGGGCGGCCTTGGCCTCGGCGATGAACTCGGCGGCCTGTCGCTTGGCCTCGCGTACGCTTTCTGCAAGTTCGCGCGTATACCGTTCGAGATCCAGCCTCAGCCCCCCGACGGAAGGCTTCTCCGTCTCGGCAGCATAAGCGACCATGCGCAGCGACAGGCCGAGATCCGAGACGAGGTCGGACATGAAGCCATCGCTCAGATCATGCGCG
The DNA here is from genome assembly GCF_010669125.1 of Ancylobacter pratisalsi. NCBI lineage: Bacteria > Pseudomonadati > Pseudomonadota > Alphaproteobacteria > Hyphomicrobiales > Xanthobacteraceae > Ancylobacter > Ancylobacter pratisalsi. The sequence goes on along the minus strand of NZ_CP048630.1, from coordinate 4,058,091 downwards.
TCCGCGTACGCCATGAGCTGGTCGTAGAGCGCCGAGCGGTGCTCTTCATAGACTTCCTCATAGCTCTCTTCTTCGTCTTGCGGCGTCTCGTTCCAGTCAGCCATACCAGCCTCTCAATGCCTTCTGTCAGGCAACGCCGTCGCGTATCGGGGGCTGGAAGGTCAGCCCCATGTCCCAAGGGAAGTAGATCCAGGTATCCTGGCTCACCTCGGTTATGAAGGTGTCGATGATGGGCCTTCCGAGTGGCTTGGCATAGACCGTCGCGAAATGCGCCTCGGGCAGCATGTCGCGCACCACTTTCGCCGTCTTGCCGGTGTCCACGAGGTCATCGATTACGAGGATGCCCCTGCCATTGGCCCCGGCGGCCTTGATCACCGCTTCGGCGATCGGCTTCAGGACCTCAGTGTCACCCTGGTTCTTGTAGTCGTGATAGCTGGCGATGCAGACCGTTTCGATAAGCCGAACGCCGAGTTCCCGCGCCACGATCGCGGCAGGCACCAGACCTCCGCGCGTTATGCACACGATCCCGGAAAAGGGACCGGCCCCCGCCAACCGCCAGGCCAGCGCACGCGCGTCGCGATGGAACTGATCCCAGGAGACCGGGAAGGCCTTGGTCTGGCGGTCGTCTGACATGGATCAGTTTACCTCGAATGGTCTCAGCAAAGGCGTTCAAGATCATTAGCTGCGGCGCCGCCGCTACTCCAGTGGCAGCACACGATATCCCCGTTCGCGCGCGTCAGGGTGCAAGCTTCATCGCAATGTCAGCGACCATCGCGCGAACATCGAACATGGCGGCGGCAAGCTTGCCGGGGTCACGCGAACGAACCACGAGGTTCGTGTTCGGCCGGCCATCCTCCGCGATGAACGGATAGGAACCTATGGTGACATCAGGATGGGCCTGCGCGATCAGGCGCAGCGGACCTCCGACATCGCCCTCCTTCGCATTGGCGGGAATGGTTTCCGAGAGCATGCGGATGCCGGTCTTAAGCTTCGGCGCCACCTCGTCGAGCATGGCCTGCATGATGGTCGGCACGCCCGCCATGACGATCACGTTCTCGATCCAGAATCCCGGCGCCTTTGAAACCGGATTCGGCACCAGTTCCGCCCCGGCGGGAATGCGCGCCATGCGCAGGCGCGCCTCGTTCAGGTCGGCCTCAGCAATGCGCTCGAGTAACATAGCGCGGGCCCTCGGATCGACATCGATAGCCACGCCGAACGCCTTCGCGATCGAGTCGGCCGTGATGTCGTCGTGGGTGGGCCCGATGCCACCGGTCGAGAACACATAGGTGTAGCGCGCGCGAAGAGCGTTCACGGCAGCAACGATCTCTTCCTCGATATCAGGCACCACACGCACCTCGCAGACGTCGATACCGATGGCTGTGAGATACTCAGCGATGTAGCCGATGTTTCTGTCCTTGGTGCGTCCCGACAGAATTTCATCGCCCACGACCATGATGGCTGCCGTGACCGGCTCAACCGCGCCGCTCATCCGATTCCACTCCAGAATGATGACCCATGGCCCCCGCCGACCGGCCATTTCGCCACAAATGAACGCAGCCCACGCCGCAAGCAAGGGCACGAAGCCTATCGATTAGGCAAATGCTCGCCTTTTCGTCGAATATCGCCATCTGGAAACTTCCGCCTCTTCCTCTGGCCCCGCGTTTGTAGCTAACTTGTGGGAGTTGGGGAGTAGATTTGAACCGATGAGCGTCGCTTTCGACGAAATGACCAATCCGGACGGTTCTATCCGTGCCGCGTATTCCGCCCTGGCTCGCTGGCTCAGCGAAGTTCCGCCTGATGTCCTGGACTATCGCCGGAAGGAGGCGGAGTTCATATTTCGCCGCATCGGCATCACCTTCGCGGTGTATGGCGACAGCGATGCGCAGGAAAGGCTGATCCCGTTCGACATCATTCCGCGCATTCTGACGAGCAGCGAGTGGGGTCGACTGTCACGCGGACTGGAACAGCGCTCCAAGGCGCTGAACCTCTATATCAAGGACGTTTACACCAAGCGCGACATCCTGAAGGCGGGTGTGGTGCCCGAGGATCTCGTCTACCAGAACCCTGTTTTCCGGCCAGAGATGAATGGCCAGAAGGTCCCGCACGATCTTTACGTCCATATCGCCGGCATCGATGTGGTGCGTGTGGATTCCGAGACGTTCTATGTTCTGGAGGACAACGCCCGCACGCCATCCGGCGTTTCCTACATGCTGGAAAACCGCGAAATCATGATGCGGCTTTTCCCCGAACTGTTCGCGGACAACCGCGTCGCCCCGGTCGAGAACTACACCGATGAATTGCTGGCGACGCTGAAGTCACTCGCACCGAACACGGCGACGAGCGATCCGGTTGTGGTCGTGCTGACGCCCGGCATCTACAACTCGGCCTATTACGAGCACTCCTTCCTTGCCGACAAGCTCGGCGTGGAACTCGTTGAAGGCCGGGACCTGTTCGTACGCAACGACGTGGTGTTCATGCGCACCACCGAGGGGCCGCGCCGCGTCGACGTGATTTATCGCCGCCTCGACGACGACTTTCTCGACCCCCTCGCCTTCAGGCCGGACAGCGCTCTGGGCGTGCCCGGGCTGATGAGCGCCTATAACGCCGGCAATGTCACGCTGACCAACGCGGTCGGTACCGGCGTCGCCGACGACAAGGCGGTCTACAGCTACATGCCGGATATCATCCGCTTCTATCTCGGCGAGGAGCCACTGCTGAAGAACGTGCCGACCTGGCGCTGCCGCGAGCCGGACCACCTGAAATACGTGCTCGATCATCTGAGTGAGCTTGTCGTCAAGGAGGTCCACGGATCGGGCGGCTACGGCATGCTGATCGGCCCACGTGCGGACAAGGCACAGATTGAACTGTTCCGCGCGAAGCTCATCGAAGACCCGAACAACTTCATCGCCCAGCCGACCCTGGCGCTGTCGACGTGCCCGACCTTCGTGGAAGAAGGCATTGCTCCGCGCCATGTGGATCTGCGTCCGTTTGTACTGACCGGCTCGGATCGCGTGCGCATTGTGCCGGGTGGGCTCACCCGCGTGGCACTCCAGGCGGGTTCGTTGGTCGTCAATTCGAGCCAGGGTGGTGGCACCAAGGACACCTGGGTCCTGGAGGAGAGCTGACGGCGGGTTAGTGATAAGGGTGAGGGGCGGAACGGCTGCCGGTCGTTCCGGTTTCCGCCCGCAACGAGAGAGTGTCCCTTCAGTCCGGTCTCCCCGGTGTTGGGATGTCGATACGCACGAGTGTGGGTTGGAGCGAATCGATGCCGATTGAAACATGGCTGACCTTCGTCGCCGCTTCTGCGGTTCTCCTGATGATTCCGGGCCCAACGATATTGCTCGTCGTGTCCTATGCTCTTGGCCAAGGACGGCGTGTTGCACTGCCGGTCGCCATCGGCGTGACACTTGGCGATTTCACCGCCATGACTCTTTCTATGCTTGGCCTTGGCGCCCTGCTGGCGACTTCGGCTGCCCTGTTCACGGCACTGAAATGGATCGGTGCGTGTTATCTGATCTGGCTTGGCATCAAGCTGTGGCGCAGCGGCGGACAGGCTCGGCTCGGCGAAGCCCGATCGACCGGATCAACGGGAAGGCTCATCGCCCATTCCTGGATCGTGACCGCTCTCAACCCGAAGAGCATCACGTTCTTCGTTGCCTTCCTGCCCCAATTTCTCGACCCTGGACGGAACTTCTTTTCGCAGATGGTCATTCTTGAATTGACCTTTCTCGTCCTCGCCGGCGCCAATGCCTTTGGTTTCGCGCTGGTTGCTGGCCGCATGCGTGAGACGATCGGCCGTCCATCCATCATCGCCGCCATCAATCGTGTCGGCGGCTCCCTTCTGATCGGGGCGGGCGTCGCCACGCTCGCCTGGCGCAACGCCAAATAGACGCGGGTCCCATGCTTTCACGCACAGCAGACAATCTTTACTGGCTTGCCCGCTACATGGAGCGAGCGGACTGCCTCGCCCGCATCATCGATGTGACACAGCGGCTGGCGCAGCTCCCGACCGCTTACGGCGGCTCGACCAATGAGTGGCGCTCGGCACTTCTGACCGCAGGATGCGCCGATCTTTTCAAGCAGTTTCATGGCGATGAGGCGAACGAGCAGAATGTGATCGCCTTCCTGGCGTTCGCGCAGGAAAACCCGTCCTCCATCCGCAACTGCTTCGAAACCGCGCGCACAAATGCCCGCTCCGTGCGGACGGCGCTGACCATCGAGATGTGGGAGACGATCAATTCCGCATGGCTTGAGCTGAAGCGATACTCGACCAAGAGCATGACCCGTGAGGAACTTGCCCGGTTCCTCAACTTCGTCAAGGAGACCTCGCTGCGCTTCGACGGCGCCGCGTACCGCACCATGCTGCGCAACGATGCGTTCTGGTTCTCACGCGTGGGAATGTATGTGGAGCGGGCAGACAACACCGCCCGCATCCTTGATGTGAAGTATCATGTGCTCCTGCCGGATTCCGAGCATGTCGGCGGCCCTCTGGACTATTTCCAGTGGGCATCGATCCTTCGCTCGGTCTCCGCTCTGACCAGCTTCCACTGGGTTTACCGCGAGAGTGTGAAGCCTTGGCTCGTTGCCGATCTTCTCATTCTCAACGGGCAGATGCCGCGCTCCCTGACCAGCTGCTATCAGAACATCACCCGCTATCTCGACGATATCGCCGCTTACTACGGGAGACAGGGGCAAGCGCAGCGCCTTGCGCGGTCGACGCTGACCAAGCTCGGCAACAGTCGCATGGACGACATTTTTCAGACGGGCCTGCACGAATACATCGATAATTTCGTTTTTGAGAACAACCGCGTCGGTGGCACGGTCACCGAACAGTACTTGCTGTGAACAGCCCACGGGTCCTTGCGTCATGCGTATTAATGTAAACCACGCCACGACCTATACGTACGATCCACCTGCCAATGGAGCGATTCAGGTATTACGGCTGACGCCTGGCAACTATGACGGCCAGTATGTCGTCCGGTGGCGTATCGATGTGTCGGAGGGGTGCCGGCTGCGTGCCCATCAGGACGCGTTCGGCAACATAACCCACAGCTTTGCCGTAGACGGGCCAATCTCCGAGCTGCGTGTGCTGGTCGAAGGCGAGGTGGAAACCCAGGACACCGCCGGCGTGGTCCGCGGTATCAAGGAGCGCTTTCCGCCATCGCTGTTCATGCGCGAGACGGAGCTGACAGCGCCCGAAGCGGAACTGTGCGCCCTGGCTGATTCCATCGTTACCGACGACACTAGCCGACTGGCGACGCTTCATGCCCTCATGGACGCGATAGGCGACGTCATGAGCTATGACCCTGACCCGACCCACGCCTCGACCACCGCAGCCGAGTCATTCGCGTTGAAACGCGGAGTGTGCCAGGACTTTGCGCACATTTTTATCGCGTGCTCGCGCCATCTTGGCATTCCTGCCCGCTATGTCAGCGGCTATCTGGTCGGGGATGGAGCGGCAGCCGACACCGGCGCTGGCCATCAGGCAGGCCACGCCTGGGCAGAAGCCTATGTCGAGGATCTGGGCTGGATTGGGTTCGACGCCACGAACAAGCAATGCCCGACCGACGCCTATATCCGGCTCGCCATAGGACTGGACTATCTGGGCGCCGCGCCGGTTCGCGGCAACCGCTATGGCGGAGGCGACGAGCAACTTTCTGTCGCCCTGCAGGTCGACCAATCAAGCCGGCAGATTCAGGGCTGACGTGTTGCCGATCAGGAAAGCGCCCCGCTATAAGGGCGCGCAGGGGGCGAGTCCGCACGCCTTGGCGCTGCGGATCTAAGGGGAAGTGCCTTCCATGACCTATTGTTGCGGGATTCTCGTGAATGACGGTCTGGTCATGATCGCCGACACGCGGACCAATGCCGGACTGGACAACGTCTCGACCTTCCGCAAGCTCCACATCTTCGAGGAGCCGGGCCGCCATATCATGGCTCTCGCCACAGCCGGCAATCTGTCCATCTCGCAGGCGGTGATCAGCACTCTTCAGGAAGGCCTCGAAAACCCCGAGACCGGCAAGAAGGAAACGCTGGTCGGCTGCACCAGCATGTTCCGGGCGACGCAACTGGTCGGTCGCGCGACGCGCTACGTCTACAGCCTCTACGGCGAAAGCCTGAAGGCGGCCGATGTTCGGTTCGACGTGTCGTTCCTGTTCGGCGGCCAGGTGAATGGCGGACGGCTGCGGATGTTCATGATCTACGCAGCGGGCAATTTCATCGAGTGCACGAACGACACGCCTTTCCTGCAGATCGGCGAGCACAAATATGGGAAGCCGGTTCTCGACCGCTCGATCACGTTCGACACCGATCTGTACGACGCGCTGAAGTCCGGGCTGATCTCAATGGATTCGACCATGCGCTCCAATCTGGGTGTTGGCATGCCGATCGATATTCTGGTCGCCCGGCGTGATGCTGCCCAGGCGGAACTGAGCTACCGGATCGAGCCGGGCGAACCCTATTTCCATGATCTTCGCGAGCGCTGGTCGGCGGCACTGAGGGCAGCGCACACTTCCATCCCACGTCCGCCCTATGGCGATGTGCGCTGACGCGTAAAAATACAAAAGACGACCGGAAGATGTTCAGCCTTCCGGTCGTCCCTATGTTGTATTACCGCCCACATCCGCGGGCGGACGAAAGACCGTCAGGTCAGCAAGTACAGAAGAATGATGATCGGAATGGGAATGCCGATGAGCCACATCAGAATAGCGGGCATATTGAGCCTCCTTCGTCCTCATTAATCTTGATGTTCGTTCTATGACTTGGGTTGTTCAACCTCTTTCGCAGTAACAACGCGGACAGCGATAACTGGTTCCCACGCTTTTGTGAGGCGCATCGGTTCGCTCGTGGTGCGTGCGCACGCCTTGCCCCTTCCGTGAGGCTCGTTCATCTTCCGCGCTCGCGGAGGAGAACGCCATGAATCGCACACGCATCGCCCTCGTCACCGGCGCCGGCACCGGCATCGGCAAGGCCGCCGCCATCGCCCTTGTCGAAGCCGGGTTCACCGTGGTGCTCACGGGTCGCCGCCCTGAGCCTCTTGAGGCGGTTGCCAAGGCGATCGGAGCGGGCACTGACGTCATTCCAGCGGACGTTTCCGATCCTCAGTCTGTGGCAACGCTGTTCGACACGGTCGCCGATCGCCATGGACGGCTCGACCTGCTGTTCAACAATGCAGGTGGCTGGTCAGCCGCGACGCCTATCGAAGACATTCCGCTGGAGGATTGGCAGCGCGTCGTGAACGTCAACCTGACAGGCGTGTTTCTGTGCATCCAGCATGCGATGCGGATGATGAAGGCGCAGAATCCAAAGGGCGGACGGATCATCAATAACGGGTCGATCTCGGCGCATGCGCCGCGCCCTCTGACGGGCCCCTACACGGCGACCAAGCACGCTGTGACCGGCCTCACCAAGCAGGTCGCGCTGGAAGGACGCGCCCACAACATCGCCTGCGGGCAGATCGATATCGGCAATGCCGATACGGACATGGCGGTGAAGATGAAAACCGGCATCCTCCAGCCGAACGGTCAGATCATGGTCGAGCCGACCTTCGATCCCGCCGATGCCGGCCGGGCGGTGGCCTACATGGCAAGTCTGCCACTTGAAGCCAATGTGCTGACCATGACGATCATGGCCTCGGCCGCACCGTTCGTGGGACGGGGATAAGCCCGAATTTCGGCCTCACAGATAGGCGAGAGCACCCTGGAACAGGATCCAGCTCAAAAAGCCCATCACGCCAAGGCTGATCAGCGTCGCGACGATGCCCGCACAAATGAAGGCGCCGTCGCGCTCCACCAGACCGAGCCCAAGGATGCAGACTGCGATACCGGGCGGCAGGTTGCCGAAGATCGGTATCGGCAGCAGCAGCAACAACCCTAGGACGAGCACCATTCCCCCCAGCACCAGGCGCGCGGAGGCGCTGGAGAAATAGATCAGCCGGGGCCGGGAATACCCTTCGAAACGGCGTATCCATTTCAAGGCGCCGTTGATGATTTTCTCGAGCAGGCTGCGTGAGAACGTGCGACTGGCAAGCCAGCGCGGGAGCCACAGCTCATCCCGCCCAAGCATCATCTGCACGCCGACGAAGCTCAGCAGCACGCCGCAGATCACCGGAATTCCGGGAGGCATGGGCAGGCAGTTCGGCAGGCCGAGCAGAAGGAGCGAGAGGCCGAACGCACGGTTTCGCAATGCGTGCACGACTTCGCCAACGCCGATGCGTTCCGCCGAATGGGCGGTCACGATCGCGGAGAGCAGCTCCGACGTGCGCGGGGAGCGGTGATCCACGGGTCGACCTGACACCTCATGCCACGGATGACCCAACCGGCCCCCGTTTCGCCGACCTCATAGCACGGGGAAAGCGGCAAGGAGAGGGCATCGGCGTGAAAAAGGCCTCGGCCCTCCGCTCACAGGTCGACCACCGGAGCGCTCAGTTCAACCGGAACACTCCGTCCACGCGACGCAATTCGGCCGGCTTGATGAGTTGCGAGTGGGCTACCGTGACCGAGTGCAGCGGGCCTTCCAGTTCACGCGCCCAGAATTCAAGAAAGCGGTTCAACTCCGGGAAATGCGGGCTCAGATCATAGTGCTGCCAGAGATAGGTCTGTAGAAGCGCCGGGTGGTCGGGCATGCGATAGAGAATCTGCGCGGTTGTCAGTCCATAGCCGGTGAGTTGCCGAATGAAGTCCGGTGATGCAACACCTCGCGGCGCGCGCGCTTCCGTGGTGGGCCCGTTCGACGCGTCTTGGAATGCCATGTGGAACCTCCTGTCGCGATGATTCCAATTGTGTGGACCCCTCGACCGTCCCGCAAGGTTAAAATTTGCATTTCCTGTTCAATATCAATGCATTGGCAGCATGTTTGACGGAGTGCTGACAGGACGCCGCCGTCACCCGCTGGCACTCTCACCTCGTGACTGCCAGTTTTTTGCCGTCCGGCCCTTGCGTCGCATTTGGACGACTCCTAGATGTCGGCCAGCGGTACGGTGACGATCCCGGAATCGTGCCGCAACAGATTTAGCGATCGATACGAATTCTGGAGAGAACCGATGAAGTTCCGTCCCCTGCATGACCGGGTAGTGGTCAAGCGCATCGACGCGGAAGAGAAGAGCGCCGGCGGCATCATCATCCCCGACAGCGCCAAGGAAAAGCCCTCCCAGGGCGAGGTGGTCGCGGTTGGTCCCGGCGCGCGTGACGAGGCCGGCAAGCTGGTCCCGCCCGACGTCAAGGCGGGCGACAAGGTGCTGTTCGGCAAGTGGTCCGGCACCGAGGTCAAGATCGACGGCGTCGATTATCTGATCATGAAGGAATCCGACATTCTCGGCGTCCTGGAAGCCACCGCATCGGCCAAGAAGGCCGCGTGAGCACGCTTTAACGCGGCTCGCCACACTTCACCGGAGTGAAAATACATGTCTGCCAAAGAAGTAAAATTCTCGACGGATGCGCGCGACAAGATGCTGCGCGGCGTCGACATCCTCGCCAATGCGGTGAAGGTCACGCTCGGCCCCAAGGGTCGTAACGTCGTCATCGAGAAGAGCTTCGGCGCCCCGCGCATCACCAAGGACGGCGTCACCGTCGCCAAGGAGATCGAGCTCGAGGACAAGTTCGAGAACATGGGCGCCCAGATGGTGCGCGAAGTGGCCTCGCGTACCAATGACCTCGCAGGCGACGGCACCACCACCGCCACCGTGCTCGCCCAGGCGATCGTCAAGGAAGGCACCAAGGCGGTTGCCGCCGGCATGAACCCGATGGACCTCAAGCGCGGCATCGACCTCGCTGTCGAGGCGATCGTTGCCGATCTCAAGAAGAACGCCCGCAAGGTGACGTCCAACAGCGAGATCGCCCAGGTCGGCACCATCTCCGCCAATGGCGACGCCGATGTCGGCAAGTTCCTCGCCGAGGCGATGCAGAAGGTCGGCAACGAGGGTGTCATCACCGTCGAGGAAGCCAAGACCGCCGAGACCGAGCTCGACGTCGTCGAGGGCATGCAGTTCGACCGTGGCTACCTTTCGCCCTACTTCGTGACCAACGCCGAGAAGATGCGCGTTGAGTTCGAGGACCCCTACATCCTCATCCACGAGAAGAAGCTCTCGGGCCTGCAGGAATTGCTCCCGGTCCTCGAGGCTGTTGTCCAGTCGGGCAAGCCGCTCCTGATCATCGCTGAGGACGTCGAGGGCGAGGCTCTGGCCACGCTCGTCGTCAACAAGCTGCGCGGCGGCCTCAAGGTCGCGGCCGTGAAGGCTCCCGGCTTCGGCGACCGCCGCAAGGCCATGCTGCAGGATATCGCGATCCTGACCGGTGGCGACGCCATCTCCGAGGACCTCGGCATCAAGCTCGACTCGGTGACGCTCGACATGCTCGGCCGCGCCAAGAAGGTGGTGATCGAGAAGGAAAACACCACGATTGTCGACGGTGCCGGCAAGAAGAAGGACATCGAGGGCCGCGTTGCCCAGATCAAGGCGCAGATCGAGGAGACCACCTCGGACTACGACCGTGAGAAGCTCCAGGAGCGTCTGGCCAAGCTCGCGGGCGGCGTCGCGGTGATCCGCGTCGGCGGCGCGACCGAAGTCGAAGTCAAGGAGAAGAAGGACCGCGTCGACGACGCCCTGCACGCCACCCGTGCGGCCGTCGAAGAAGGCATCCTTCCGGGCGGCGGCGTTGCTCTGCTGCGTGCCACCAAGGTGCTGGAAGGCGTCAAGACCGCCAATTCCGACCAGAAGACCGGCGTGGATATCGTCCGCAAGGCGATCCAGGCTCCGGCTCGCCAGATCGCCAGCAATGCGGGCGAGGACGGCTCCGTCATCGTCGGCAAGATCCTTGAGAAGGACAGCTACTCCTTCGGCTTCAACGCCCAGTCCGGCGAATATGTCGACATGTTCAAGGCGGGCGTGATCGATCCGGCCAAGGTGCTGCGTTCCTCGATCCAGAACGCGGCGTCGGTGGCTTCGCTGCTGATCACCACCGAAGCCATGATCGCCGAACTGCCCAAGAAGGGCGGCGCGGCCCCGGCCATGCCGGGCGGCGGCATGGGCGGCATGGACTTCTGATCGACGTTCCACGCTTCTGAATGGGAAAGGCGCGGCGAAAGCCGCGCCTTTTTCGTTGTATGGGCGATTGCGACCGAAGCGCCGGGATCACGCGGCCTCGCGTCCCTCGCCCGCCGCCGCGTCGTACCCGGCATCCAGTTCCCGCTCGTGAGCGCGATCGAGATTGACGCCTGCTGTCTCGATACGAAACAGCCAGGTGATGAGAGCGCCCAGCAACGAGGTTCCCGCCAGGCCGTAGAGAAGATTGGTCGTGCCGATATCGGCCAGCAGGATGGGGCACAGGAAGGCGGTCGAGACCGCGCCAATCTTGGCGAAGGCCGCCGCAAAGCCGGCACCCTTGCCGCGAACCTCAGTCGGAAACACCTCACCGGCCAGAAGGTAAGTCTGTGCGTTCGGACCGAGATTGGTCATGAAATTGAACAGCATGAACCCGGCGAAGATGAGCACTGTCTGCGCCACGCCGGTGTACTGGGTGGAGAAGGACGCGATCAGCAGCCCAGCGGCGCAACCGATGAAGCCGAGCACCTGCAGCGGAATACGTCCTACCCGGTCCGCCAGCATTACCGCTCCGACAACACCCACGATCAACAGCACGTCGACCAGCGCCACGCCCTGCGCCGCAAGGATCTGATTGCCGATAATATCGGTGACGTTGTGCACCTGGACAGCCGAATGGCCCAGGGCGGCGGCCAGGATGGTCGGCGTGAACAGGCCGATGCCATAGGTGCCAAGATCCTGCAGAAACCAGGGCACTGAAGCCAGAATGGTGGCCCGGCGGTTCTGCCTGTTGAACAGCGCCGACCAGCCCATCTGGGAAGGGTGCTGATGGTGTCGAGCACTTTGGCGGACAAGCATGACTGTGCGGGGATAGGTGGGATCGCGCTTGAGGAGCCTGGCAGCCTCGCGCTCGGCTTCATCGATGCGGCCATGGGCGAACAGCCACGGGGCGCTTTCGGTGACGTAGAAGCGACCAAGCGTGACCAGGGCGGCCGGGATGATGGCTGTCGCGTACATCCAGCGCCAGGCCGAGACGTCTGGAAGATTGACCAGAACCACGTAGCCAACGGCGCTGCCGACCAGTGCTCCAAGCGCCTGAAAGCCGAACGCCCCCAGAACCAGACGCCCGCGCGATGCGCTCGGAATGCTCTCGGAAATGATGAGATGCGCGGTTGGGTAGTCACAGCCCAGAGCCACCCCAACGCCGAACAGGAAGACGACGAGCCAGAAGTAGCTGGGGCTCACCGACAGCAGGACGAGGAAAACCATGAAGATGATCATCTCGACCACGAACATGAACTTGCGGCCGAATGTGTCCGAAAGCCCGCCGAGAGCGAGTGCGCCAACCAGGATACCCGCCAGCGAAGCCGCGCCGACGAAGCCGTGCTGGGTGGCGTCCATGTCGAACTCAGCCGAAATCAGCGGCAGGGCGACGCCCGTCATAAAGACGACGAGGCCCTCGAAGAACTTGCCGAAGGCGGCGAGCCACCAGATGCGCCATTGCATGGCCGTCATCGGCGCCCGCCCGACGGGGGTCCCATCGGGCCAGAGGGGAAACTCGTCGATGTAGTCCTGCACCCTTCTCCCGGCACCCGCCGCACGTCCGGTTGAACTCTCTCGCGTCATTTCATCCCCCAATAAGCTGGCAGACATCAGTTACGGCGAGCGGCGTGAATGCGCTGTGACAGGTCGAGCCGGATACTCGGGCTCGGGAAATCGAGGTGCGATGCCATCCAACTTTGTGTAGCGGCGCCTCAGTCCAGCGTTTGCCGGAAGCGCTTAACGGCGATCACCATCGCCACCACCATGATGGCGGACAGCGCGAGGATGTTGTTCATCAGGTCGGCGGCATCCGCGCCCTTCAACAGAATGCCGCGCACCATGCGCAGGTAGTGCGTCAGCGGCAGCGTTTCTCCGATCCATTGCGCCCAGTCCGGCATGCCTGCGAAGGGGAACATGAAACCGGAAAGCAGGATGTTGGGCAGGAAGTACATGAACGTCATCTGCACCGCCTGGAGCTGGTTCTGGGCCAGCGTCGAGAATGTGTAGCCAATCGACAGGTTGGCGACGATGAACAGCACGGTGAGCGTGGTAAGCAGCCCCAGAGACCCGATCATGGGGACGTTGAACAGGAACAGGCCTGCCAGCACGATCATCGCCGCCTGCATCGCCCCCACCAGCACATAGGGCGCGATCTTGCCGAGCATCACCTCCACTGGCCGGATCGGCATGGCCAGCAGCGATTCCATGGTCCCCCGCTCGATCTCGCGCGTAACGGAGAGGGCGGTGAAGATCAGCATCGTCATGGTGAGAATAGTGCCGAGCAATCCGGGCACGATGTTCAGCTGCGTCACCGCCGCCGGGTTGTAGCGGGCGTGGGTGATGATCTGAAACGGGGGCGGCGCGGCCTCGAGACCCGATCCCGATGGTCCTCCCTCCTTGGTGAAGCGTTCCCGCTGAACCGCCGTATCCACCAGCGCCCTCAGCGCTGCGACCGCGCTGCCGGACGCGACGGGGTCGGTGGCGTCGGCCGCGACCAGCATGGATGGGCTTTCACCCCGCCGCACCGCGCGCTCGAAACCCGCCGGGATTTCCACGATGAAAGACACATCACCTGAGCGCATCAAATGGTCCGCCTCGACCGCACTGGATGGCTGTGCGACGACGGCGAAATACTTGGTGTTCTCGATCGCGGCGAGAATGGAGCGCGTCAGCGACGTGTTTTCGTAGGCGAGCACGGCGGTCGGCAGATGACGCGGGGTCGTGTTGATCGCGTAACCGAACAGCACCAGTTGCAGCAGAGGGATGCTGATCATGGTGGCGAAGGACACCCGATCACGGGCAAGCTGAAGGAACTCCTTGCGCACCATCGCCCCGACGCGCTGGAAGAAGCCGCTCAGGATCATTGGAAATTGTCCTTCGACCGGCTCATGAGGTCGATGAAGACGTCTTCCAGCGTGGGCTCATCCCGCCGCCAGACCAGGCCGGGACGTTCGCGCAGCGGCGCGATGGCCGCCTCCAGCGCGGCAGCATCGTGCCCGCCCACGTGAACGGAGTTGCCGAACGGTGCAACCATCTCAACGCCGGGCAGTTCGGCGAGTTCACGCGCCAGCGCGGCGGGATCGGGTCCGGAGACGTTCCATGTCACCAGCCCGACAGACGCGATCACCTGATCGACCGTGCCCTGCGCGAGCAGATCGCCATAGGCGATATACGCGATCTCATGGCATCGCTCCGCCTCGTCCATGTAGTGGGTCGACACCAGCACGGTCAGCCCCTCGGCCGCCAGTTCGTGAATCTGCGCCCAGAACTCACGCCGCGCCTTGGGGTCCACGCCCGCTGTCGGCTCGTCGAGCAGCAGCACTTTCGGCGAGGGCAATATGCAGGCGCCAAGCGCGAGCCGCTGCTTCCAACCGCCGGAAAGCGATCCTGCGAGCTGCCGTCCGCGCCCTTCCAGCCCCAACCGTTGCACCGCCGCCCGTGCAGCGCCCACCGGATCCGGCACACCATAGACCCGTGCGACGAATTCCAGATTCTCGCGAACGGAGAGGTCCGCATAGAGGCTGAAGCGCTGCGTCATGTAGCCGACATGACGCCGGATGGCGCGTGACTGGGTGAGGATATCCATGCCGAGGCAGGTGCCGCGTCCGGAATCCGGGGTAAGCAGGCCGCACAGCATGCGAATGGTCGTCGTCTTGCCTGAGCCGTTGGGCCCCAGAAATCCGTAGATCTGCCCGCGGCGGACCCGCATGGTGAGGTCACGTACCACCACGCGGTCGCCGAACTTCTTGCTGAGTCCTTCGACCTCGATGGCATAGTCGACGTCTCGCCCGCCCTCCGTCATTGCGCGATCTCGACGGTGATTGGCTGGCCGGGGCGCAACTTCAGCGGATCTTCCGGCCTGGCCTCCAGCATGAAGACAAGCTTGGCGCGCTCGTCGAGACTATAGATGACCGGTGGCGTGTATTCGGCCTCCTCGGCAATGTAGCTTACCGTGGCGGCAACGCCCTCCCCGCAGCCGTCGCAGCTCACCTGCACTTTTGTGCCGAGCTTGAAACGGTTCAGGTCCGGTTCGGGCACGAAGAAGCGCATCTTGATGAGTTCCGGCGGCAGCAGCGACAGCACCGGTCGCCCGACCGGCACCAATTCGCCTGGGCGGAAATAAACCGTCTCCACCGAGCCATCGGAAGGCGCGGTGAGCTTGCGGCGTTCAAGCCTCGTTGTCGCCGCGTCGAGGTTTGCCTGCGCGACGAGCACGGCCTTCTCAGCGGCCGTCACCCGCTCATCACGCGATGCCAGGCGCCCGACATCCATCTGCTTGCTGATTTCGTCCAGCGCCGCCTGGTTCTGGTCGAAACTCGCCTGCGCGCTGTCCAGCGCCGCCTTGGAGCCGACTTTCTTGGCGTAAAGATCCTGCTGCCTTCCAAGCTCGATGCGCGACAGTTCCAGCGCCGCCTGAGCGCGCCGCTGGCTGGCCTCCAGCACCGCGATCTCTTCAGGGCGCTGGGCGCTGGCCTTGAGATCGGCGAGTTGGGCCTTGGCCTCGTCCAGATTGGCCACAGCTGAATCGACCTCGGACTGTTGCAGCACAGGGTCGATCTGGAAGAGCATCTGGCCCTTCTGCACACGGTCGCCCTCATCGACATCAAGCCGCGTCACCCGACCGCTCTCATCGGGGCCAACGAAAATAAGCTCGGATTCGGCATAGCCCTGATAGCGCGGCGGGCCTTTGTCGGCGCACGCCGCCAGCGCAAGGGCGAGCAGCAGCGCACCGAGGCCCCCCTTTGAGCGGATGCGCCTCATGAATCCCTCCACCCTAGCCCCCTCAGCACGATCTCAGCATGCGCTTCCAACATGCCCGCCACGTCCAGTGTTTCGTTGCGCTGAAACAAGCCCTCCCACGCCGTGGCGACGAGAAGAGGGGCGACGAGAAGCTGGGGAAAGCGCAGTCCCGCGTCGGAGGAGATCTCACCGCGCTCCAGCGCACGCGCGTTGATCGCACGCAACAGGCCGAGCCCCCGCGATACCACCTCGCGATAATAGAAATCGGCAAGCTCGGGAAAGCGCTCCCCCTCGCCAAGCAGCAGCCGAATGACATGCCGGCGCGGTGAACGCACCGCTTCGTTGGCCAGATGCGCGAACAGCACCGAGAGGAACTGCCGTGTGCTGCCGGTAAACTCCGCGAATTCGCGCTCCATCCGGCCCAAAACCGGATCGATCGCTTCACGCACAAGCCCTTCGAAGAGCGCCTCCTTGGCCTTGAAATAGAGGTAAAGCGTGCCTTTCGCGACGCCGGCGCGGGTGGCCACGTCCTGCATGCGCGCCCCGGCGAAACCGCGCTCTGCGAACACCACAAGGGCGGCGTCGAGTATCGCCCGACGGCGATCGGCCGGGTCCCTGCCCGCTTTCCGGCCACGCGCCGGCGAAACAGTACCTCCGTGCGCGTCGGATTCGTCGGCCACGCCGCCCTCCTTCTATGACTGACCAGTCAGTCATAAATCAACATGGTCCGTTTGACGAGGGTTCCTTCATGACAGGCAGGCCCCTCGCCGGAATGCACCCAGGCCAAACGCAAAACGGGCGCCGCGAGGGCGCCCGTCCACCTTGATGGCTATGGTTATGCGATCAGTTCATCTTGCCGATGGCGAAGAACTGGGTTTCGCCGGAAGAACCGTCGACGCCGTCATTGTCCGTCACGAGAAACGCATTGCCGTCCTTGTCGATGGCAAAGCTCTCGATCTTGTCGAGCACATAGCCGTTGGGAGCCTTGAGAAGCGGCAGAAGGTCCTTCGCGTCGGTTTTGACCAGCACCGGCGGCTGGGCCTCCGACCCCAGGGCGACCGGGGTCACTCCCTTGAGCGAGACATAGGTGAGCTTCTTCACCTTGGCGCTGGGGCCGATCTGGTTGTCGCGCTCGATCACCAGAAAGCCGTCCTTGTAGGCGGTCAGCTCAGAGAGGCCGATCCACCCCTTTTCGGGCTGGTCGAGCGGATAGCGCACATAAGCCCAGCTCATCGTTGCGGGCGTGTAGGCGATCAGCTTCACGAAGCCCTTGGGATCGTCCTTCCACTCCCGCTGAACGGCGATCCAGACCGTCTCGTTCGCGCCGGAACCGACCACGGCCACACCCTCGAAGCCGAAGCGCTTGGCCTGTGCGGCGACGGCTTCAGGAAGGGCAATCTCCTCGGCGATCGCGCCATCGGCACCCACGCGCAGCAGAAGATTCTGCGTCGGATTTTCCTTCTTCTCCGGATTGCCTTCGGAAACGATCCAGAAGCCCCCTTCCGGCCGAACCGCGATGCCTTCGAGGTCGAGCCCCTTGGCCGGCTGCCCGTCGCGGGTCAGCACCATCGCGTCGGTGATCTTCGCCGGGATCGACGAAGCGTCGACGGTCAGTACCCGGGCCTGCGCATACGCGCTGTCGGTCACGGCATAGAGCTTGGCAGGCGTTGCGGGATCCGCCGCGAAGCCGGAGAGCGCGGACCACCAGATCGGCAGACCGTCAGGCCCGTTCACCGACTTGATGGTCGGATAGGTCGAGCTCTTGCCAGCCTGGCGCTCGTAGACCGTCACGACGGAACCAATCCCGCCTTCATCGCGCAGGTCCGTTTCGCTGGCGGTGACGAACAGGTTGCGGCTCGGAATGGCCATCAGCCCCTCCGGCCCGATGCCACCCGGCAGCACCTGCAGGAATTCCGGTGCCTCGGCACCACCCTTGTCGCGGTACACAAAAACAATGGAGCCGCGCTCGGAGGCAACGAAGATCAGGCGGTCATCACCGAAGGTCGCGACTTCTGCGCCCTCCATCTCGATGCCCTTCTTGTTGCGCTTGTCGGGGTAGTGCCCAAGGCTCACCGCCATGTGCTCCGGCACGTTGCCGGACTCGAACAGCAGCTTGCCGGTCTTGTCGAAGATGCTGAAGCCGCGCGTGCCGCCTTTCCAGTCGCCTTCATTGGCAATGACAAAGCGGTTGTCATCGATCCACTGAACGGTGTCGGGCTCGCGCGGCACATCCTTCATCGAGCCGGACAGGTCGATCACCTTGTCCTTCTTGGTATCGATCTGGTCGAGGTCCACCGTGCCAGCGGAGAAGCTGTTCGTCACCTTGCCGGTGGGCAGGTCCACGATAACGATGTGATTGTTCTCCTGCAGCGTCACGACGACTTCGTTGCGGGAGTTGATGTCGACATATTCAGGCTCGGGGTCCTCGGGCACTACGGCGGCGAGGCCCGTGAGATCAACAACCTTCTTGGACTCGTCGACCACGCGGCCGTTCTTGACCTCGAAATAGGTCAGGTTGCCCGGCGGCAGCTGGGGCATCGCGCCGTCATTGATCTCCTCATCGCGCTCATTCTCGATGGCGATGGCCAGGTAGCTGCCATCCGGACTCTTGGCCACGGCATCAGGCTGGCCGCCCAGGTCGATCTTGTCTTCGACCTTGCGCGTGGCGATGTCGACCACCGCGAGATGGCCTGAAGGGTTCGACTTCGTCACCGAGGTGTTCACGCCGACATAGGCCTTGCCACCGATAACGACGGTCGTCGTCGGCTCGCCGTCCAGAGCCACCACACCGGCGGCCTTCGGCATATTCGGATCGGTGATGTCGACGAAGCCGATCCGATGCCCGGGGCTGTCGCTGTAGATCAGCGTGTTGCCATCCTCGGTAAAGGTGATGATCTCGGCCGCTGTCGACTTTGACGGATCCGCGCCTGCGGGCAGGTTGTCGATGACATTGAACGTCGCAATGCGATTGAACGGCGCCGGCGACTGGGCAACAGCTGCGGAAGCCGCAAGGCCAAGCACGATGGCCGACACGCCTGCGAGAAGAATGGAGCGCATGAGTGAGATCCCTGGTGGCGCGGACCCCGAGTCCGCCTTGGGGCGCACTTCAAGTATCTGCGAATGACAAGGGGATGACGAAATCACGCGGAATCGTTGCGATAGCGCCGCCGTCTACGACTTTCGTCCAATCCGATTGGGTAAAAAGCTACAATTTAGTACTTGCGCTTGCCCCCCGGGCATCGTCTCCTTGTGCCATCGGGACAAGGCGCACAAGCGCTGCCCGGCGAGACCGGATGCCCGGTCTCGCAGTGTGGAGAACTCAGTTCATCTGGGTACGCACATTGGGAGGAAGTATGAGCCATTTATTCCACGGCAGTGCCGCAAGCACGTATTGGCCCGATGACGGGCTGCACGTTGCTAGACGGGGTTCCAACGGTTCGGGACGCGCGTAACACCCGCTCCGAGCCAATGGCCTGCAGGCTGCGGTTCAAGCGACGCTGAAGTGGATGCTGCGTATCTCCACAACACGCTCCTAGTTGCTTGCGAGACGCATGTGACGATCGCCATGGGAGCATGAGGTGGCGCGACAAGGTAATCCACGCCGCTGACGTCGTTGCGTAACTGAAGACCCGCAACTGAACCACCTGTAGGACTGCCGAGGGATCAGCATTGGGGTCCAGCACAGCATGTATAACGGTCAGCACTTCGCTCGACCGACAGCTTTTTCTTGTCTGCTCTGGAGAACCTGAAAGCTAATAACAACTTCTACGGACTGAACTAAACGTCATTTGCCGATCACTCGTAATATCGCCTACTCGATCACCTAAATGTAAATCGGCCGCTTAAAGTGCCGAATTCAACCGGATCAATATCCGGAATCCGAAAACGGGAGGAACGAATGTCGAAGTCTACGAAGGCGCTCTCGCGTCGCTCATTTCTCAGCTCGGGCGCTCTCGCGGGTGGCGTCGCCGCCAGCGCTCTCGCCGCACCGGCCGTGCTTGCCCAGGCCCCGGTAGTGGTAAAGATGCAGACTTCCTGGCCGGCATCGGACATCTGGATGGACTTCGCCCGTCAGTATGTCGTCGCCGTTGAGGAAATGTCGGGCGGACGTCTCAAGATCGATCTCCTGCCCGCTGGCGCGGTGGTCGGTGCCTTCCAGGTGCTCGACGGCGTCAATGACGGCGTGATCGACGCCGCGCACAGCGTGTCTTCCTATTGGTACGGCAAGCACAAGGGCGCGTCCTTCTTCGGAACCGGCCCCGTCTTTGGCGGCTCCGCCACCACGATGCTCGGCTGGTATTACCAGGGCGGCGGACAGGAACTTTATCGCGAGCTTACCCAGGACATCCTCGGCCTCAACGTCTACGGCCTGTTCGGCTTCCCGATGCCGGCGCAGCCCTTTGGCTGGTTCAAGAAGCCGATCAACGGCGTCGCCGACATTCAGGGCATCAAGTACCGTACCGTCGGACTGGCGGCCGACCTGATGCAGCAGATGGGCATGAGCGTCGCCCAGCTTCCAGGCGGCGAAATCGTGCCAGCGATGGAACGCGGCGTCATCGATGCGTTCGAGTTCAACAATCCCTCGTCGGACCTGCGCTTCGGCACGGCAGACGTGGCCACCAACTACTATCTCAGCTCCTATCATCAGGCATCTGAAGCCTTCGAATTCCTGTTCAACCGGGACTTCATGGACGATCTCGACCCCGACCTGCAGGCGATCCTGCGGCACGGCGTCGATGCCTCGGCGGCGTCGAACACCTATTTCGCGCTCGACAACTACTCGGCCGACCTCAAGAAGCTCCAGGAACAGCTCGGCGTCACGGTGTACCGCACGCCCAAGGACATCCTCGCGGCACAGCTGGTCGCTTGGGACGCGCTGATCGAGACGCTCTCGAAGGACGATTACATGCGCCGGGTGATGGAGAGCCAGCGCGCGTGGGTGGAACGGGTCACCTACTATGAGCTGATGAACGCGGCCGATCTCGGCCTCGCCTACAATCACTACTTCCCCGGAAAACTCGCGATCTGACCTTCACTCGGAGCCTGCACCTGCCGGGAGCGCCTGTGGCGCTCCCGGCTTAGTGACCGGGGAGCACCTTCCATTGATTGGATTCATACGTTTGGCCGATCGGCTGTCCGGCTGGTTTGGCAAGACATTCGCGTGGCTGATCCTGCTGATGACATTCGGCACCAGCTACGAAGTCTTCGTGCGCTATGTGCTGAACGCGCCGACGCCCTGGGCGTTCGACATGTCCTTCATAATGTACGGCACGCTCTTTCTGATGGCGGGCGCTTACACGCTTTCTCAGGGTGGCCACGTCCGAGGCGACTTTGTCTACCGGCTCTGGAAACCCCGAACGCAGGCGGCCGTCGACCTCGTCCTCTACCTGATCTTCTTCTTCCCTGGTGTGCTCGCCCTGATCATCACCGGTTGGAAGTACTCGAGCCGCTCGTGGAGCTATGGCGAAGTCAGCATCAACAGCCCTGCCGGCGTGCCTATCTTCCAGTTCAAGTCGGTGATGGTAGCCGCCGGTCTCCTGCTCGCGATCCAGGGCGTCGCCCAGATTTTCCGCTGCGTGCTTTGCCTGCGAACGGGCGAATGGCTGCGCGCCGAAAAGGACGTCGAGGAGACCGAGGAAGCCCTCATCCATCAGCGCGAGCAAGAACTCGAGCAGCGGGCCCATTCGTGACCGCCCGCTTAGAGATCCCGACGGAGCACGTCTGTGACTGATCCTCAAGTCGCCCTGCTGATGCTGGGGCTCTTCATTTTCGTAGTATTTTTGGGCTTTCCTATCGCCTTTACACTGATGGCGATGGGCATCGGCTTTGGCTATTTCGCCTATTTCGACGGCGACCGCATGTGGAGGGCCTATAATAGGCTCTCCGAAACAGCGGGTGCGTGGGACCAATGGTCAGATTGGATAGCGGGTTTCTTCAATAACCGTATCTTCGATCTCTTCATCAACCAGACCTATACGGTCATGTCGAATGAAGTGCTGACAGCGGTCCCCCTGTTCCTGTTCATGGGCTACATCGTCGAACGCGCGAACATCGTCGACCGGTTGTTCTCCACCCTCAATGTCGCTTCCAAGAACGTCCCCGGCTCAATGGGCGTCGCGGCGCTTATCACCTGCGCGCTTTTCGCAACGGCCACCGGCATCGTCGGCGCCGTGGTAACGCTCATGGGCCTGCTCGCCCTGCCCGCCATGCTGAAGGCGCGCTACGATAAGAGCTTCGCGACCGGCATCATCTGCGCGGGCGGTACGCTGGGCATCCTGATCCCACCTTCCATCATGCTGATCGTCTATGCCGCCGCCTCGGGCGTCTCCATCGTCCGGCTGTACGCGGGCGCTCTGCTGCCGGGCTTCCTTCTGGTCGGGCTTTATCTCATCTACGTGGTGGGCCGCTCCATCCTCCAGCCCAGTTCGGCGCCGCGCCCCACGGACGATGAAGTGCCGGATGTGCCCCTCGGCCGCGTGCTTTGGATGCTGGCGACCTCATTCTTCCCGCTCGCGGTGCTGATTCTTTCCGTGCTCGGCTCGATCCTCTTCGGGCTCGCGACACCGACCGAGGCCGCCTCGATCGGCGCGTTGGGCGGAATCCTGCTGGCGGTCGCCTACCGCGCACTCACCTTCCAGCGGCTGCGTGAATCGGTCTATCTGACGGCACGCACCACGGCGATGGTCTGCTGGCTCTTCGTCGGCTCCTACACCTTCTCCTCGGTGTTCTCCTATCTCGGCGGCGAGCAGGTCATCTCGGAGTTCGTGACCGGCCTCAATCTCTCGCCCCTCGCCTTCCTGATCCTTGCCCAGCTGATTATCTTTCTCCTCGGCTGGCCACTGGAATGGTCGGAGATCATCATCATCTTCGTGCCGATCTTCCTGCCGCTGCTGGCGCACTTCAACATTGATCCACTGTTCTTCGGCATTCTTGTCGCGCTGAATCTGCAGACCAGCTTCCTCACGCCACCCATGGCCATGTCGGCCTACTATCTCAAGGGGATAGCCCCTCCAGAGGTGCAGCTCACCGACATTTTCCGAGGCGTCATGCCGTTCCTGCTGATGGTCTTCATCGCCATGGCGATCGTCTATGCGGTGCCTGACGTGGTCTATTACCTGCCGAACCTGGTGTATGGCCGATGACAGCAAAACCAGCCTTCCGCGGCGCAGAGGCGATCATCAGCCTCAGCGCAGTCGACCAGCGCGACCGCATCGCCTCCGGCGCTCTACGAGCCGAAGAAGTGACCGAAGCCTATATCGCGCGCATCAACGCGACCGAGCCGGACATCCACGCCTGGGCGTGGTTTGATCCCGACCATGCGCGGGCTCAGGCTCGCTCGCTTGATGCCTATCGCGGCACCGGCCGACCGATCGGACCGTTGCACGGCGTACCGGTGGGCCTGAAGGACATCATCGACGCAGTCAAGATCCCGACGGCGAACGGCACCTCCCTCGACGAAGGACGCATGCCGGAACATGACTCGTTCGTCGCCGCCAAGCTGAAGGCGGCGGGGGCTGTTATCATGGGCAAGACGGCAATCACCGAGCTCGCCTATCTGCATCCGGGACCAACCCGCAACCCGGTCAACCCGGAGCACACTCCCGGCGGCTCGTCGTCTGGTTCGGCCGCGGCGGTAGCGGCGGGCCAGGTGCCGCTGTCCATCGGCACCCAGACGGGCGGCTCCTTGATCCGCCCGGCCGCCTTCTGCGGCACCGTGGGCTTTAAGCCGACCTTTGGCGCGATTCCGCGAACAGGCATCCTTGCCCAGAGCCCCAGTCTCGACACGGTCGGCGTTTTTGCGCGCACGGTCCGCGACGTCGCGCTCATCGCCGACGTGATCTTTGGTCACGACCAGAACGACCGAGCGACCAGCCTGGCACCTGCGCCACGACTGCTGGAGACGGCCAGCACATCGCCTCCCCTGCCGCCGGTCTTCGCCTTCGTAAAGCCCCCCAACTGGGAGATGGCCACGCAGGAGACACAGGACGCGCTGGCTGAAATTGCCGAGTTTCTTGGCCAGCAGTGCTTTGAAGTGGACCTGCCAGTGGCCTTCGATGGCGCACGAGCCGCGCATGGGCGGATCTATCTGGCCGAGATGGCGAAGTGCTACCACACCTATGAACGCCGCGGCCGCGATCTGCTGTCGGAAGAGCTTCGAACCGCGATCGACGCCGGCAAGGCTATTCCCGCGCGGGACTACATAGCCGCTCTCGACTGGCCGGACGTGCTCTATGCCGGTCTCTCCGAGGTCTTCAATCGCTGCGACGTGATCCTCACTGCGGCAGCCCCCGGCCCAGCACCTCTCGGCATTGAGAGCACAGGCGACGCCGTCTTCAATTCGCTCTGGACGCTGCTCGGCGTGCCTGCCGTCACCCTTCCGGTGCTGCAGGTCGACGGTCTGCCGATGGGCGTGCAGCTCGTGGGCCGCCGCGGCGATGATGGCAGGCTTCTGCGCGCCGCACTCTGGCTTATGGAGCGCGTTGCCGCAACCGAGGGAGAAGCCTCATGATCGACCGGCTGATGGCTCTGCTTGCCTTCGCGGCACTTGCCGCGTTTCTCTCGATACTCGTGATCTGGGTACCTCGCGTCGACCTGGCTGTGTGGGTCGCTGTCACGCTGCTCTGCGCCGGGTACGACATGTTCGACACCCATCGCGGCAAAGGGGCATCCTGAGCGTTCCGCAATTTCCTCACGCTGGTTCATTCAGACGCCGAGCGATCTCATACCGGAGCGGGGCATCCGAGTTCTGGGCTCGAGAAACGTGCGTGGCAGCCAGTCTCTGGCTGTTCCGAGCATTAGGCTGTTGTCCGCCGCGCGCCGATGGCACCGTGCTGCTAGCCGCAATGTGCGATCGTTATCATGACCGGGGCTGTGCTCGATAACTTCAACGGCCACCCGCCCACGGCTGTTGACTCGGCGTTTCCGCTCCGGGGACAATCGACAAAAAAGAAGGCAGCGCGGCCCCGTCGAGGCGCGGCGGCGGCCTTTAATGTGAGGCCCGACCGATGCCGCCGCTCTTCACGATTGGCTACGAACAGGTTTCAGCGTCCTCCGTGCTCGACACACTCGCCGATGCCGGTGTCGGACTTCTGGTCGACGTACGAGCTGTTGCTTCATCCCGGCGCGCCGGATTCTCCAAGAGCCTGCTGTCCGCCGGCGTCGCCAGTCGTGGCATGGGCTATCTCCATCTGCGCGGCCTTGGAACGCCGGCGGAGGGTCGCCAAGCCGCCCGAGCCGGCCGACATGAAGAGATGCGGCGCATTTTTGCCGAGCATATTGCGACGCCAACCGCGCAGGACCAGCTCGACGAACTCAGCCGCCTTGTCGCCACCGGGCGTCCTGTGTGCCTCCTCTGCTATGAGCGCCACCCGGAACACTGCCACAGGCAGATCATCGCCGAACTCATCTGCGAGAGGATTGGCGTTCCAATCCAGCACCTTGCGGCGCCTCCGGTGTGATCTCGACGGCCCAATGCGACAAATTGGCACGCACGCACAACCATAGGCGCGAACATTTCAATCCTCGATTGATTGAGCACAACCCACCCGAAATGCTCGGATGAGTTGTGCGCCCAAGGGCGCGAACTTTCGATATTCAACGGGGCTGGGGGGCGGCCGGGTTGTCGGGGTTTGCCGCATCATGTCTTACGTCTGGCACCTTGCTTGCTCTCAGTGTCCGGGCAGCAATGGGCGGAGATGTTGGCATCGACAAGACGCCACCCAACGCCTTCACCGACAGGTTGTACTTCTACTCCGGCGTCGATGTCGCCCGAGACAACGTCTATGGCTGGGCCGGAGCTGCCTGGTCGCCTTCCGGCCTGATGGATCAGGAAGGGCTACGCATCCGCCTGCAGGGAGGTGGTGGCCAGTACCGCTACAGAACCCCCGACGTGGCGGGCGGCTGGAACACGGTCAACAAGACAGAAGGCGAACTGCTTGTCGGCTGGCAGTTCCTGCGCGGGCCCCATGCGCTCGCGGTGTATGGCGGGGTCAATGTCACCCAGAACCTTCTCGATCAGCCCGACCCGTTGAATCGCGAACAGGGCACGGCAGTCGGCGCGAAGGCACTCGCAGAATGGTACTGTAGCTACGACCCTCACTGGACATTCACAGGAACCATCGGCGGGTCAACGGCCGATGGCAGGGCGTTCATTCGCGGCACGGCCGGCCGGCATGTCCACGAACTGTTCGATCTCGGCACCGAGGTCGGTGCCTCGACCGACTGGCTCTCCCAGGATGCACGCGCGGGCCTGTTCATTGCGGCACCCCTGCCCGGCCGACAGTGGCGCGCCAGCGGCGGATGGCGCTGGAGCAGCGACAGCGACGATGGTCCCTATGCGAGCCTGTCGCTCTACGCGCCCTTCTAGCGGAGCATGCGCGTCGGATAGGGACACTGGCCTGGATGCGACCACGTGCGGCCTCAAGCGTCCTCGGCCTTCATGGCATCGAGCGCCGCCCGGGCGTCGACGTCGGCACCCGCTGCGATCTCGTGAATCTCCAGCGCTTCCAGTTGCTCCCGCGTATCGACATCGACGAACGCTGCGTCTCCTTCGACCGGCACCTCGACCACCGCCTCGGGGTTTTCCGCGATGAGATGGCGCGCCCCGATATCGCCGCTCAGCGCAATCAATTCCGGAAACAGGCGACGTGACCAGGCGACAGGGTTGCCGCGCCTCCCGTCAGCAACCGGCACGGCGATCAACCCGCCCGTCTCCGGAGCGAGCGCCTCCGCAAGGCGATCGACGAGGGGAGCGCCGACTTTCGGCATATCCGCGAGCATGACCACGGCGCCGGCGGCCTCCGGCTGGAGCGCCATGATGCCAGCTTTGAGCGAGGTCGACAGCCCCTCGGCAAAGTCGGGATTATGGACGAACTTGATATCAAGGCCGGAAAGCGCCTGCCTCACCTGCTCGGCCTCATGACCGGTAACAACGACAACCGGGCGCTGCCGCGAAGCGAGTGCCGCGCGAACGACACGCCTCACCAAGGCCTCCCCGCCGATGGTCGCGGTCAGCTTGTAGGACTGAGGCATGCGTGTGCCTCGCCCCGCCGCGAGCACGACCACACCGACACCATCCTTCCCGGCGGATGTCTTCTCGCGAGGTTGCGGGCGTGAGGGAATTTCCATGAGCAGACCTCCAACTCCCATCGACATGATGTCCGGCGACGTCACGTCAAGGCCGGCCAGCAACCGACGAAGCACCCAATCGAAGCCGTTCTCCTTCGGGCTACGGGCACACCCCGGTGCGCCGAGCACCGGCATGGAGCCGATGCGGCCGAGCAGCAGCAGGTTGCCCGGATCGACTGGCATCCCGAAATGCTCGACGCGCCCTCCCACCGCCTCAATCGCCGCAGGGATCACATCAGCCCGGTCAGCTATCGCCGAGGCACCGAATACGAGTGCGATCTGTGCGCCGCTGGCCGACGCGCGGCGGAGCGCGGACGCGACCTCCATTTCGTCATGGCGGACGCTCTCTTCGCTGACGATCCGCGCGCCGGCGGACGAAAGCCGGGCCGCCGTCGTGCGCAGGGTGGCCGATACGACCTTTTCAGCGAAACCCGGCAACTTGGTGCAGATCACCGCCACCCGATCAAGCCGGTAGGGCGCGACGCGTACCATGGGTCGAAAGGTGTCGCGGATACGCTCCATGGCCCGGGCAGGTACAGCGAAGGGAATGATCTTGACCGTCGCGACCATCGTGCCGACGTCGACCGGATGGAACGCCGGCAAGGTGGCGAGCGTCACCGCCTCGTCAATGTGGTTGAAGGCATCGACGCCGGCTCGGTCGACAACCAGCAGGCCAGAAGCTTCCGCGCGAAGATTGACCCGCCCGGTAAATGCCCGCTCCACCTGCACGTCGTTCCCGGCGATCGCCGCGGCGATCAGCGTCGCGGCTTCGTTCTCGCCAACATCGCCCGGTTCCAGCCGTGCCACGACCAGGTTCTCAATGCCCGCCGCGCCAAGCGCCTCGACCGTGCGTCGATCGATCACCGCGCCCTTCTTCAGGGCCAGCCCGGGCAACCGCAACCCGTGCACATTGACCGCACCTTCCGCCTCGGCGGCGGCAATACGCCCGAATTTCAACCTGTCCGCTCCGTTGCGACCGGGCGGCGCCGAAGCACGCCGATGACCTCGGCAAGAATCGATACCGCGATTTCGGAAGGGCTCACCGCCCCGATGTCGAGACCAATCGGGGCGTGCAGACGCGCCAGCTTCTCCCGCGTGACACCCCTTTCGACAAGCCGCTCAACACGCGCGGCGTGGGTGCGGCGCGAGCCCAGTGCGCCGACGTAGAAGCAATCCCTCGCCAGCGCGTCGACAAGAACGGCATCGTCGATCTTCGGGTCATGCGTCAAGGCGGCAACCGCGGTGAAGGGGTCGAGTGCAAGGGCGGGCAGCACGATGTCCGGCCATTCGGCCCGCAGATCGACCTGCGGGAAACGCTCGGGCGTGGCAAAAGCCGTACGTGGATCGATGATGGTCACATCAAATCCTGCGCTCTTGGCCATCGGAACCAGCGCCTGCGAAATATGAACAGCGCCCGCGATAACCAGTCGTGGCGAAGGCACCTGAACGGTCAGGAACACCTTGTCATCGCCCACCTCCACCAGCGCGCTGCGTCCGGTGCGAAATCCTTCGGCAAGACGGTCGGCAAGCGGATCGGCGGCCACGTCGAGCGGAGTGACCATTCTTTGCCGCCCGCTACCAAGCTCGGTGACCAGTATCGTGGCGCGACGGGCGGCGCGCTCGGCATTCAGACGTTCGAGAACGGCGAGGTCCATCAGGAAACCTTCTCGACATAGACGCGGATGCGCCCGCCACAGGACAACCCGACCTGCCATGCCGTCTCGTCGGCAACGCCGAATTCCAGCAGTCGCGGCCGGCCGTCCGCGATGACCTCGGCGGCTTCCGCGACCACCGCGCCCTCGACGCAGCCGCCCGACACCGAGCCAAGGAAATTACCCGCTTCATCGACAGCGAGGTGGCTGCCAACCGGACGCGGCGCCGACCCCCAGGTTTCAACGACGGTCGCTAAAACAACTCCCCGTCCCTCGCGGCGCCAGCCGGCGGCGGCCTCCAGCACGTCTTCCTCGCGCGCGAACATCAGAGTCTCCGGTAGCCTGTCGAATGGGTCGTACGCGAGCGAATATAGCGCAGCGCAGCATGCAGCACCTTGCCCATAAAGACGGATGCTATCAAAAGGACGGCCATGAGTGCCATCCGCCAACGGTCCGCCCCGACGCTTCCCCTCCCGCCCCGAACGCTGCGTGGCGTGGAG
This sequence comes from Ancylobacter pratisalsi, assembly GCF_010669125.1. NCBI lineage: Bacteria > Pseudomonadati > Pseudomonadota > Alphaproteobacteria > Hyphomicrobiales > Xanthobacteraceae > Ancylobacter > Ancylobacter pratisalsi. The sequence goes on along the minus strand of NZ_CP048630.1, from coordinate 4,028,998 downwards.
GAGCTGGCCGATGCCGGCCTGCTGGTCGGGCATGAGGGTCTTGAAGCCGTCGCGGATCGCTATGCCATCGCGGTCACTCCGACGCTCGCCGGCCTGATCGATCCGACGAACCCGGAAGATCCGATCGGCCGGCAATTCCTGCCGGATGTGCGCGAGTTGGACACCCATCCTCGGGAGCTTACGGACCCGATAGGCGACGAGGCGCATAGCCCCGTGCCCGGCATCGTCCATCGCTACCCGGACCGGGTGCTGCTGAAGCTGGTGGGCGTGTGCGCCGTCTACTGCCGCTTCTGCTTCCGGCGCGAGATGGTGGGACCGGGCGCGCAGAGCAATCTCTCGGACGACGCCCTCGAAACCGCCCTGGCCTATATCGCCGGACACCCGGATATCTGGGAGGTGATCCTAACCGGGGGCGATCCCCTGGTGGTCGCACCACGCCGCCTCGCAGCGCTGATGGCGCGCTTGGCCGCCATCGAGCATGTGAAGATCATCCGCTTCCATACCCGCGTACCGATCGCCGCGCCGGAACGGGTGACGCCGGCATTGATCGAGGCACTGCGTGTGGATGGCGCGACCACTTATGTTGCGGTCCACGCCAATCATGCGCGCGAGTTCGGACCCGAAGCCCGCGCTGCCCTCGCCCACATTGCGGATGCGGGTATCGTGTTGTTAGGCCAGACCGTTCTTCTCGCCGGCGTGAACGACGAGGCCACCACGCTTGCCGACCTGTTCCGCACCTTCGTCGAGTGCCGGGTGAAGCCGTACTACCTGCACCACCCTGATCTTGCACCCGGCACGGCGCATTTTCGCCTGCCCATCGCCCGCGGCCAGGAGCTTATGCGAGCCTTGCGCGGCAGGCTGTCGGGGATCGCCCTGCCGACCTACGTGCTCGACATTCCCGGCGGCCACGGCAAGGTGCCAATCAGCTCATCATATCTGGAACCCACCCCCGACGGATGGCACGTCACGGATTACTGCGGCGGCGTGCATTCGTATGGCGAGGCGACGTGAACCCGCCTGCGACAGAAACCGACGTCGTCGTCATCGGCGCGGGCGCGGCCGGCATGATGTGCGCCATCGAAGCGGGACGACGTGGACGCCGCGTGAGCGTGATCGATCATGCCCGTGCGCCGGGCGAGAAGATCCGCATCTCTGGCGGTGGGCGGTGCAATTTCACCAATCGCGATGCGTCCCCGCACAACTATCTGTCCGCCAATCCCAGCTTTTGCATTTCAGCGCTGAAACGCTTCCCGGCGCAGGCGTTCATCACCGAGGTTGAGCGGCGCGGCATTGCCTATCACGAGAAGACGCTCGGCCAGCTCTTCTGCGATGGCTCCTCCCGGCAGATCGTCGACCTGCTTACTGACGGTCTGTCCGATGTGGGCGCCGAGCTGAGGCTCTCAACCTCCATTCGAGACATCGAGAAAACGGGCAACGGCTTTCTCGTCACCACGGACCGGGGCTCGCTCGCCTGCCGCTCGCTGGTCGTCGCCTCCGGCGGGAAGTCGATCCCGAAAATGGGCGCCACGGGCTTCGGCTACGATACCGCGTCGCGTTTCGGGCTGAATATCGTGCCGACCCGACCGGGCCTCGTGCCGCTCACACTCGACCCGGCCTTACTGGAGCGGCTCGCACCACTTGCCGGCGTTGCGGTCGAGGCGCGCGCGCGGCATGGCCGGATCGCGTTCGAAGAGGGGCTGCTCTTCACCCATCGCGGCCTCAGCGGCCCGGCAATCCTGCAGATCTCGTCCTACTGGCATGAAGGTGACGAGATTGAACTCGCCCTCGCCCCGCATCTCGACGTCTTTGCGCAGCTGCGCGACGCCCGAGCGGCAAATGGCAAGCAGGCGGCCGCGAGCTTGCTCTCGACGATACTACCAAAGCGCCTCGCCCACGCGATCGGCGAACGTGAGACAGGCCCCGCGCGACTGGCAGATCTGTCTGACAAGGCGTTGCGCCGCCTCGACGCAGCGGTGAATGGCTGGAAGATCAAGCCCGCCGGCTCGGAAGGCTACCGCACAGCGGAGGTGACGCTGGGCGGGGTCGATACTGCCGATCTGGACTCACGCAGCATGCAGGCTCGCAGCGTTCCCGGGCTCTACTTTATCGGCGAGGTCGTCGACGTCACCGGCTGGCTGGGCGGCTACAACTTTCAATGGGCATGGTCCTCCGGCTGGGTTGCCGGCCAGTTCGTCTGAAAGATCAGACGACGAGGAATTCCCGCCCAAGATAAGCCAGCCTTGGCCCATCCCGTCCAAGTGTGACGGCCTCCACGCGGCCAACCAGCACGTCATGGGTGGCGATTGTGCGGGCCTCGACCAGCCGGCACTCGAAGACCACGACGGCCCCCGCGAGAACCGGGATGCCGAGATGACCTTCATGCCAGTGACCGATGGCGAATCGCTGTTCACCGGCAAGATCATTCCGCCCTCCGAACCCCAGCGCGACGGGCTGCTGGTCCCCCGCCAGCATGTTCACCGCGAACACACCCGCACGACGAAACGCCGGCGCGGAGTGGTTGCGCCGGTTGAGGCAGACCAGAAGCGTGGGAGGACTGTCGGAGACCGAGACGACGGCTGTCGCCGTGAAACCGGTCCGCCCCTCGGACGTGCGGGTCGTAACCACGTGGACCGCGGCCACAAGCCGGCTCATCGCCTCGCGATAAAGTCCCGCCTCGACATGATGCTCAGCCCCATGAACCGGCCCGTGGTTGTTCGCATCGTCCACACCCACCTCCGATATCCACACGGTTGCTGCTTAAGCCGGCTGTCAATTTCGCACAGCCAGCCCTCAAATCACCTCGGGAAGGCGGCGATCCGCGTTTGCCAACAGCCTTGCGTTGAGAATCATGGCAACTTCACGACGGCAACGTCGGCGTGCAAGTGATTGAAACACAACGGCTTAGCGACATATCGCTACTATAATACCGTTGTATCATTTGTTTCGATGAATTGCATTTCGTCTTTTGATCGAATTGTATCGGATCTCGGTGCGCGCTAAGAGTCAGGGAGCGCACACGACACGGGCACGATCATAATATGTGCAAGGCCCGGCGTGCGCGCTTACCCGATGCGGCTGAGGGGAGCCGGAAAGCACAATGGAAATATTTGTTCAGCAGCTCATCAACGGGCTGACGCTGGGCTCGATCTACGGGCTCATCGCGATCGGCTATACCATGGTCTTTGGCATCATCGGCATGGTGAACTTCGCCCATGGCGACGTGTTCATGGTGTCGACCTTCATCGGCCTGATCTGCTTTCTGTTCCTGACCACCGTTATCGGCATCACATCGATCTTCCTGGCGCTGGCGATTGTGTTGGTGGTGGCGATGTTCTTCACCTCGCTGACCAACTGGGCGATCGAGCGTGTTGCCTATCGCCCGCTGCGTGGCTCCTTCCGCCTCGCGCCGATGATCTCGGCGATCGGCATGTCGATCTTCCTGGCGAACTTCGTGCAGGTCACGCAGGGCCCGCGCAACAAGCCCATTCCGCCGATGGTCACCGACGTCATCGTGCTGATGGAACGCGACGGCTATCAGGTCACCTTGGCCTGGAAGCAGGTCATCATCATGGCCTCGACCGCCGTTCTCCTTGCTGCCTTCTGGTACCTTGTGCAGAAGACGTCGCTCGGCCGCGCGCAGCGTGCCTGCGAACAGGACCGCAAGATGGCCGCGCTGCTGGGCATCAACGTCGACCACACCATCTCGCTGACGTTCGTCATCGGCGCCGCGCTCGCCTCAGTCGCGGGCGTCATGTACCTGATGTACTACGGCGTATCGCACTTCGCGGACGGGTTCGTTCCCGGCGTGAAGGCGTTTACGGCCGCCGTGCTCGGGGGCATCGGCTCGTTGCCCGGCGCGGTGCTCGGGGGGCTCCTGATCGGCCTGATCGAGGTCTTCTGGTCCGCCTATTTCTCCATTGAATACAAGGACGTTGCAGCTTTCTCGATCCTGGCCATCACCCTCATCTTCATGCCTCAAGGCCTGCTCGGCCGTCCCGAAGTCGAGAAGGTCTGAGGTAGGTCGTCATGGCGCAGATCGCCGATACCGCGCCCGCCTCGGCGCCGTCTTCAGACTCCGTTTCCCTTCTCGCCCATGCGCTGAAGGACGCGTTCATCACCGGCCTCATCGCCGTCGGTCTGCTTGGGCCGCTGATCGGCTTCGAGACCGTCATCATCGATGGCGCGCTGGGTCTTCATTACCGCCCGTTCATTCTGGCGGTCATGGTCGGCATCATCTTCGTGGGCCGTCTTCTGCTCAACCTGACGGTGTGGTCACCCCACCGTCAGCCGAAAGTACGCAGCGGCCCCTCGATCATGGATCGGGCCGGCACATTCATTGGACCGGGGGTCAAACCGGCCCTGCTTGCCTTCGCCGTGTGTTTCCCGTTTATTTCGATCTATGCGACGGGCGGGCTCAGCCAGAGCCGCTACCTGATCGATCTCGGCATCCTCATCCTGACCTATGTGATGCTCGGCTGGGGCCTCAACATCGTGGTCGGGCTGGCAGGGCTGCTGGACCTCGGCTACGTCGCCTTCTATGCCGTGGGCGCTTACACCTACGCCCTGCTCGCCACCTCGGAGCCGATCCACAATTTCTTTGCCGCCTTGGTCGGAGAGGACTTCTGGGCTGACTGGGCGTTTTGGTTCTGCCTGCCGATGGCCGGAATTTTCTCAGGTCTTTGGGGCATGATCTTGGGATTCCCGGTGCTTCGCCTGCGCGGTGACTATCTCGCCATCGTGACGCTCGCCTTTGGCGAAATCATCCGCCTCGTGCTGATCAACTGGGTCGACTTCACCGGTGGTGGCGCCGGCATCGCGTCCATCCCGCGGGCCACGTTTTTCGGCATCCCCTTCGAAAGGGGCGATAACGGGTTCGCCGCTCTGTTCGGGCTGACCTATAGCCCGATGCATCGCATCATCTTCCTCTACTTCGTGATCCTGGCACTTGCCCTGATCACGGCCTTCGCAACGGTCCGGCTGCGGCGACTGCCGGTCGGCCGGGCGTGGGAAGCGCTGCGCGAGGACGAGATCGCCTGCCGCTCACTTGGCATCAACACCACAACGACCAAGCTTTCCGCTTTCGCCACCGGCGCCATGTTCGGCGGCTTTGCCGGCTGCTTCTTCGCCGTGCGGGCCGGCTTCGTAAGCCCGGAGAGCTTCACCTTCGACATCTCGGCGATGATCCTCGCCATCGTGGTGCTCGGTGGAATGGGCTCGCAGATCGGCGTGGCTGTTGCCGCGGCGGTAATGATGGGCGGGATGGAGATGCTCCGCAATCTCGGCTTCCTGCGCGAGATCTTTGGCGACGAGTTCGATCCCAGCCTCTATCGCATGCTCATCTTCGGCTTCGCTATGGTCGCTATCATGGTCTGGAAACCCCGAGGTTTGGTATCGACACGCGACCCGACGATCTTCCTCAAGGAGAAGAAAGCGGTCTCGGGTGATCTCGTGAAGGAGGGCCATGGCTGATGGCACCCGTTCTCGACAGCAGTCTCCCGCGATGGGAAGCCGATCCGATCCTCATGGTCGAACACCTGTTCATGCGGTTCGGTGGCTTGGTCGCGGTCAACGATCTCAGCTTCAAGGTTGGGCGTGGCGACATCACCGCGCTGATCGGGCCGAACGGCGCGGGCAAGACCACGGTCTTCAACTGCATCACCGGCTTCTACAAGCCGAGCGAGGGCCGTCTTGTGCTCGCCCATGGCCGGGCGCCGACCCCGCACGAGCTGGCCAGCGTGACGCTGATCGGCGAACGTTCGCTGGTCGGCGCCAGCTCGGGCGTCTTCCTGCTCGAGCGCATGCCCGACCACAGCGTGTCGGGCGAGGCAAAGGTCGCGCGTACTTTCCAGAATATCCGGCTGTTCACGGGCATGACGGTGCTGGAAAATCTGATGGTTGCTCAGCACAATGCGCTGATGGCCGCCTCGGGCTATTCTCTGAAGGGACTGTTCGGACTGCCCAGCTGGACGCGGGCGCAGTTCGAGGCCACTGAGACGGCGACGTATTGGCTGGATAAGGTCGGCCTCACCGACCGCGCCGACGACCCCGCTGGTGACCTGCCCTACGGTGCCCAGCGGCGCCTTGAGATCGCTCGCGCCATGTGCTCGGGGCCCATCCTCCTATGTCTTGACGAGCCCGCCGCAGGCCTCAACCCCCGCGAGAGTCTGGAACTGAATGACCTGCTGCGCTCGATCCGTGCCGAGCATGGCACCTCGATCCTGCTCATCGAGCACGACATGAGCGTCGTGATGGAAATTTCCGACCACGTCATCGTGCTCGACTACGGAACCAAGATTTCCGACGGCACGCCCGACCACGTGAAGAATGATCCGCGCGTCATTGCCGCCTATCTCGGCGTCGACGAGGACGCGGTGGAGGAAGTCGAGGCGGAGATCGAGGCCGAAGTCGCCGGCAGCACCACAGGGGTGACATCGTGAGTGTAAGCGACACCTTGGCTGCGGCCCCCCTGGCGGCATCCCGGCCCTCGGGTAATGGCGAGGCGACCCCGATGCTGTCGGTTCGGGGCGTCAAGACGTTCTACGGAAACATCATGGCGCTGAAGGGCGTGGACGTCGACGTCTACAAGGGCGAGATCGTCACCCTCATCGGCTCCAACGGCGCCGGCAAATCGACGCTGATGATGACCATCTTCGGCCAACCGCGTGCTCGCGAAGGGGCGATCGTCTACGAAGGGCGCGACATTACCAAGATGCCGACCCACGAGATCGCGCAGCTCAGAATCGCCCAGTCGCCCGAAGGCCGACGCATTTTCCCGCGCATGACCGTGTTCGAAAACCTGCAGATGGGCGCTTCGGTCGACGGCTTCAGCCATTTCGACGACGACCTGCGCAAGGTGTTCGATCTGTTCCCCCGGCTCAAGGAGCGCATCAACCAGCGCGGCGGCACCTTGTCGGGCGGAGAGCAGCAGATGCTCGCCATCGGCCGGGCACTAATGAGCCGCCCACGCCTGCTCATGCTGGACGAACCATCGCTCGGCCTGGCGCCCCTTATCGTCAAGCTGATCTTCGATGCGATCCGCGAGTTGAACAGGGCCGAGGGCCTGACCGTATTCCTCGTCGAGCAGAATGCGTTCCATGCGCTCAAGCTCGCCCATCGCGGCTATGTGCTCGTCAATGGAGAGGTTACGCTTTCGGGCGGCGGGCGCGAATTGTTGGAGCGCCCGGAAGTCCGGGCAGCCTATCTCGAAGGCGGAAAACACTGATGTCCGATCGCGACGGCACCCTCATTTCCCAGGGCGCCCCGACCAGCCTTGCTGTCGTGGTGCCGATCGTCGTGTCCATTGCGGTTTTGCTCGCGGCGATCGTTGCGCCGTCAATGGTCGTCGAGATCTCCCGCGGCGACTTTGCGCTGGTCACCGTCTTCCTTGGCGGCGGCGCAGCGTGGCTGTCCGGGCAATCCATGGCGCGCACTTGGCGCAGCTATCGGCAAGCGGTGCTTTACGCGCTGCTGTTGGGCTGCGTCGTCCGCTTCTTCCATTTCGCCTTGTTCGAGGGGACGCTGCTTTCCCTCCATTACTTCCTTACCGACACAGCCTTCCTCGTCGCCCTCACGACGCTCGGCTTTCGCGCCGAACGAGCAAACCAGATGACGACGCGCTATGGTTGGATTTACCGTCGGGCAGGACCGTTCGGCTGGAGGGATACCCCCGGCCAGACAACCGCCGAGACTTCGGCTTGAGCTACGTTCACCATGCTTTGGTTCGACATCGACACGAGCAGGGAAATGGACATGATATCGGCCCGGGGGCAGAGCCACCGCGCCGTTGAGGCCGTTAGAACACCAACCTTGGATAACCAGGAGAGAAGTTCATGAAGAAGCTTCTGTTTGCCGGCATCGCGCTCGGCGCTATGGCGGCTTTGGCCGTACCGGCCTCGGCACAGGTCAAGGTCGGCGTTGCCGGCCCGATCACCGGAGCGAACGCCACGTTCGGCGCGCAGCTCAAGAACGGTGCCGAGCAGTGGGCGACCGACGTAAACGCCGGCGGTGGCCTTCTCGGCCAGAAGGTGGAGATCGTCGTCGGTGACGACGCTTCCAAGCCCGAGCAGGGCATTTCGGTGGCCAACAAGTTCATTGCCGACGGCGTGAAATTCGTGCTCGGCCACTTCAACTCGGGCGTGTCGATCCCCGCTTCCGAGCAGTATGACGAAGCTGGCGTTCTGATGATCTCGCCGGCCTCGACCAACCCGACCCTCACCGAGCGTGGCCTTGCCGCGGTGTTCCGCACCTGCGGTCGTGACGACCAGCAGGGCGCCATCGCCGCCGAGTACATCCTTAAGAACCTTAAGGACAAGAAGGTCGCGATCGTCCACGACAAGACCCCCTACGGCAAGGGTCTGGCCGACGAGACCAAGAAGGCGATGAACACGGGCGGCGTCGAAGAAGTCGTCTATGAAGGCATCAACCCCGGCGAGAAGGATTACTCCGCTCTCGTTTCCAAGCTCAAGGCGGCCGGCGTTGAAGTGCTCTACTTCGGCGGCCTGCACACCGAAGCCGGCCTGCTGGTGCGCCAGATGCGCGACCAGGGCATGGACACCGTGCTCTTCTCGGGTGACGGCATCACCGACAAGGAGTTCTGGACCATCGCCGGTCCGGGCGCTGCTGGCACCCTCATGACCTTCGGCTCGGATCCGCGCAAGATCCCCTCGGCCGCCAAGGTTGTCGAGGAGTTCACCAAGAACAATATCGATCCGGAAGGCTACGTTCTCTACACCTACGCCGCTGGTCAGGTGCTCCAGCAGTCCGTTGAAGCCACCAAGTCGCTCGATCCGATGAAGGTTGCCGAGTACATGCACTCCGGCAAGACGTTCGACACGGTGCTGGGCAAGCTCTCCTTCGACAAGAAGGGTGACCGTACCAGCGGCGACTATGTCGTCTACGTCTGGAAGGACGGCGGCTACAGCGAGCTCTGAGTCCAAGCGCCCTCAAGGCGCCTGGAAGAAGGCTAAACATCAGACCCACCGGCTAACGCCGGTGGGTTTTTTGTTGCCGGGAATAAGAACTTAAGAGAAATCGTCGGTCCATCTTCCCGGGAAGGTCTCCGCGCCGGAATGACCGCGCGGGAACAGCCGAACGCGTGCGCTTGTGCCGGCGTCGCCAAAGCGTGGGAGCGCCACCGCTCCTGAAATGGTGCGAGCAGGCAGCGGTGCTGCCACAAAGCGGCGGGCTGCGCAGAAGCTATCGACCCACGCGCGTCCAGGCCTCTCACGGGGCAGCTTGAGCGTGCTCGAAGCTGAACTCCTATAGCCCGCCGTCGCCGAACGACCGTCCTTGAGGGTCTCAGCCGAAATTCGCCAACGCGGGAAACGTCTCAAGCATCCAGTAACTCAGCGTCGACATCCATCCCGAGAGGAAGCCGATGCCGGTGAGCACCAGCAGAGCACCCATGGCCTTCTCGACCATCGGGAGATAGCGCCGCGTGCGGCTGAGAAGGGCGAGGGCGGGTCGTGCCATCGCGGCGACCAGGATGAAGGGGACACCAAGCCCCGCCGAGTAGACCGCGAGCAGCCCGGCGCCACGGGCCAGCGTCTGCTCGCTCGCCGCCACCGCGAGGATCGCCGCCAACACCGGCCCGATGCAGGGGGTCCACCCGAAGGCGAAGGCAAGCCCCATGACATAGGCACCGGCGAGCGTCGACGGTGCATCGACATGAACGCGTTTGGTATGTGTGAGCCAATTGAACCGAAGAATACCGAGAAAGTGTAACCCCATCAAAAGGATCGCGATCCCGGCCACGAAGGCGAACTCTTGCGAATAAAGACGCAGGTAGCCGCCCACGACCGAGGCCCCTGCCCCAAGCGCGACGAAAACCGTGGAAAAGCCAGCGACGAACAGCAGAGCCGCCCCCAAGGTGCGGCGCGCGGCGGCGTCGGTCGGGGCTTTGTGCGTAATCTGGTCAAGGCTCGTACCGGCGAGATAGCATAGATACGGAGGCACCAGCGGCAGGACGCAGGGAGAGGCGAAGCTGGCGATGCCGGCCACGAAAGCGGCCGGAAGCGTGACGTCGGCCATGAAGCTGGGCAACCTTGCATCGTTTCGAGAGCTTCCCAATGCACGCCCACTCTGGCTTATGCAATGCGGCCCCTTAGACACTCCCCGTGATGTGATAGCGACGACCGGAGACTTCCCTTGCGTAATCTTATTACAGATGTCGCCGGCCTTCGGGTTGGCAACTCCACCGATCTCGCGCTCGCCTCCGGCGTTACGGTCGTTGTCTTCGACGAACCGACCGTGGCCTCGGTCGATGTGCGTGGCGGTGGTCCGGGGACGAGAGAGACCGATCTGCTGGCTCCCGATGAGACGGTCGGCGCGATCCACGCCCTCACCCTTTCCGGAGGATCCGCCTTCGGACTCGATGCGGCAGCCGGCGTAGTGGCGGCACTCGCAGAGCGGGGCATCGGCTTCCCCGTCGGCGATGCGCGGATTCCCATCGTGCCCGGGGCGGTTCTGTTCGATCTGCTCAATGGAGGAAACAAGAACTGGGGCCGTTTCACCCCCTACCGCGAGCTCGGCTTCGAGGCCGCGAATGCGGCGAGCCTCAATTTTCCACTAGGCACCGTCGGCGCCGGCACCGGTGCGACGACGGTGAATCTCAAGGGCGGGCTTGGCTCCGCCTCGATGGTGGCGGCGTCAGGCCATGTCGTGGGTGCGCTGGTCGCCGTGAACGCCTGCGGAGCGACCAATGTGGGTGATGGCCCGCATTTCTGGTCGGCGCCGTTTGAGCGCAACGGGGAATTCGGAGGCCTCGGCCTGCCGAGCCCCCTCCCCGCCCTGCCGGATCGGCCGGCACTGAAGGGATTGCCTGCCGGATCTGAAGCGGCGATTGCCAATACCACGATCGCGGTCGTCGCGACCGATGCCATCCTGACCAAGGCACAGTGCAAACGCCTCGCCATCATGGCTCACGACGGCTACGCGCGCGCCATCTGGCCGGTTCATACCCCTCTCGACGGCGACACCATTTTCGCCGCGGCTACCGGGAAACACTCGCTTGCGGATCCGGTCTTTGACCTCGCTCTCATCGGCTCGGCCGTGGTGCAGACTTTGGCCCGCGCTTGCGCCAGAGCTGTATTTGAGGCCACGGCTCTGCCGCAGCAGGGAACCATGGCGAGCTGGCGCGAGCGCTGGGGCAGCTGATCACGATGCCCGGCAAGGAAGGGGAGCGGCCGCTGCCGCCTTCGTTCTCACCACAGGCGCCGCGCACGCGGAAAAGAAGGATCTGACCATCGCCTGTGTCGAATGGTCAGATGCCGTTGTGGCCACCAACGTCATCAAGGCCGCGCTGGAGGACAAAGGCGACACCGCGAAGATCGTCCCGCTTTCCGGGGCTGCCATGTGGCAGCCGGTCGCGACCGGCGAGGCGGGCGCCATGGCAGCGGCCTGACTGCCGGCGCCACACGCCGCCTGCGACAAGATGCTGAATGACAAGGTGATCGATCTCGGCCCGAACGAACCGGGGCCAAGATCGGTCTCGCTATGCCCACGCTTGTCGACATCAGCCTAATTGAGGGCATCAAGGGCAAGGAAGACATGTTCGGCGGCAAGACGATCGGCATAAACCCCGGCGGCGACCCCGCTGCCACGGCAAGGTCGAGGCCTGGTCGAAGCGCAGTCCGGCACAGACAGACGCCACCAACAAGAACGCGGTCAGGAGGCAATCCCGACCGCGTTGTGTCTTCAGGCCGGAAACCGTGAACTCAGGGGCAAGGCTCCCAGAAGCCGGTCGTGCGCTGAGGGTTGGTGTAGAACCAGCAATAATTCGGCTGGGGGGGCGGGCCAGCGAGGCTCGCCGCAGCCACACCGGTCAGGAAGCCGAGCGCGGCACCGGCCGCGACAGCCCCGCCGGGCGCCCAGTAGCGGCGCGGATTCACCACCACGACGCCACCGCCGCGCGGAACCGGCCCGTAATAGCGCCCCGCTCCATAATAATGGCCGGGATTGCCATAATAGCGACCCGGACCGGCCGCACCGACGCAGCCGCGAGCCCCACAGGCCCCGGCGCGCCAGGCATTCGCCTCCGGCATCGCAGCGAAAAGGCCAGCGAACGCAAACACAGCGCCCGCGGCCAGATAACGTGCACGTTTCATAACCGGCTCTCCTCCTCGACCATTCTCGCTTGCGCGGCCGACCGCATCGTCACGAATCGAAGCCTAGCGCCCCTACGTCATTCGCGCATCCGGGCTTTATCCACATTGTTGGTATTATTGCCGGTCATACCATCGCGTGCTACGGGCCGCCCCAGCCGGAGACGTTGCCATGATCACCCGACCGCTCATCATCGCCCCTTCCATTCTTGCCAGTGACTTCGCCAAGTTCGGCGAGGAGGTACGCGCGGTGGATGCCGCCGGTGCGGACTGGATCCACATCGACGTGATGGACGGCCATTTCGTGCCCAACATCTCCTTCGGTCCGGATGTGGTAAAGGCCATTCGGCCGTTCTCCTCCAAACCTTTCGACGTGCATCTGATGATCGAGCCGGTCGATCCCTATCTGGAAGCCTTTGCGAAGGCGGGCGCCGATCACATTTCGGTCCATGTCGAGGCCGGACCGCATCTCCACCGCTCGCTGCAGGCGATACGCGCACTGGGCAAGAAGGCAGGTGTGGCAATCAATCCCGCGACACCGGCCGAGACGATCGAGTACGTGCTCGATATCATCGATCTCGTCATCGTCATGACGGTGAACCCCGGCTTCGGCGGACAGGCCTTCATCACCCCGGTCATGGAGAAGGTAAGCCGGATCGCCGCGATGATCGGCGACCGGCCGATCGACATAGAGATCGACGGCGGCGTCACCCCGACAACGTCGCCCGCCTGCATGGCCGCCGGTGCGAACGCCCTGGTAGCGGGCTCCGCCGTCTTCAAGGGCGGCCCCTCGGCCTACGCCGCGAACATCGCCGCCATTCGCGAAGCCGCTGCGCGCGAGCGGGGCGAAATGGTATGAAGAAGGCTAGGTACTGAACGTCGAGCGCGAGCGAAGGTTTGTCCCGCACTCTCCTATCTGCTAATGCGCGACATCCATCGCCGCTTGCCGAAAGAGCCGCCCGTGATCCCGCGCTATACCCGTCCCGAGATGGCCGCCATCTGGGAGCCGCAGACCCGCTTCCGCATCTGGTTCGAGATTGAGGCCAATGCCACCGATGCCCTCGCCGAGATCGGCGTGGTGCCGAAGGAAGCTGCGGCCAAGATCTGGGAGATGGCGCAGGACGCCACCTTCGACGTTGATCGCATTGATGAGATCGAAGCCGTCACCAAGCACGATGTGATCGCTTTTCTCACGCATCTCGCCGAAATCGTTGGCCCCGAAGCGCGCTTCGTTCATCAGGGCATGACCTCGTCTGACGTGCTCGACACGTGCCTGAACGTCCAGCTCGTGCGTGCCGCCGACATCCTCATCAAGGATGTGGACCGGCTGCTCGCCGCACTCGAGGCGCGCGCATTCGAGCACAAGCTCACGCCAACAATCGGCCGCTCGCACGGCATCCATGCCGAGCCGACCACTTTCGGCCTCAAGCTGGCCCAAGCCCATGCGGAGTTCCAGCGTAACCGTGCCCGTCTCGTCGCGGCACGGACCGAAGTCGCCACCTGCGCGATTTCGGGCGCGGTCGGCACCTTTGCCCAGATCGACCCTCGTGTTGAGGAGTATGTGGCGGAGAAAATGGGCCTCGCCGTCGAGCCCGTCTCGACGCAGGTGATCCCGCGCGACCGCCACGCCATGTTCTTCGCCACCCTTGGCGTCGTCGCATCGTCCATGGAGCGTGTGGCGACCGAGATCCGCCATCTCCAGCGCACCGAAGTCCTGGAAGCCGAGGAGTTCTTCTCCGCGGGCCAGAAGGGCTCTTCAGCCATGCCGCATAAGCGCAACCCGGTTCTCACCGAGAACATCACCGGCCTCGCTCGCCTTGTGCGCGGCATGGTCACGCCGGCTCTCGAGAACGTCGCGCTCTGGCACGAGCGCGACATCTCGCACTCGTCGGTCGAACGCATGATCGGCCCGGATGCGACGGTCACGCTCGACTTCGCCCTGAACCGGCTCGCGGGCGTCGTCGAGAAGCTGGTGGTTTATCCAGAGAACATGCAGAAGAATCTGGACCTTCTGGGCGGGCTTGTGCACTCGCAGCGCGTGCTGCTGGCACTCACCCAGAAGGGCGCCTCGCGCGAGGACGCGTACCGCCTCGTACAGCGCAACGCGATGCCGGTCTGGCGGGGAGAAGGCGATTTCCAGACGCTGCTCACCAACGACCCCGAGGTGCGCAACTTCATGACCGCCGAGGAGATCGCCGAGAAATTCGACCTCGGCTATCACCTCAAGCATGTCGACACGATCTTCAAGCGCGTCTTTGGACGCGCCTGAAGCCGCGGTTACCCCTCAGTGGCGGGACATACCCGGCCGGTACACCGGCGGACGTCCGCCACCGCCTCCACCGGGTCGCATCGCACGCGGCGCAGCGTGCGGCACGTTGGTGGGCACATGTGCGCTCCGATTCGGCGGACGGTAGCCAGGCCTTGGTCCATTACCCGGCGGCCGGCCGCCCGCATGCGGCGGACGGGGCCTGTTCCCCGGATTGGGACGATATCCCGGAGGTTTCCTGTAGCCGTGCTGAGGCTTATAGCCCGGCGGCGGCCTCACGCCGTGTCGGGGATTGTAGCCCGGTGACGGATTGGGACCCCAGTAATTGCGTCCGTAATAGCGAGGCGGACCGCCGTAGTTGCCCCATGGCCCCCAATAGCCGCCACCCCAGCCCAGTCCGAACGCCGGCCCATAAGTGTAGCCGAAGTCGTCATCGTCATAATAGTCAGGCCGTACGATGATCTGGGCACCGGAACTGCCCGTTGAGAGATAACGGGAACTCGCATAGCCACGACCAACACGGCACCAGCCACTGGTGCATTGTCCGACATCCACTCTCTGGCCAGCCCGCAGGGCACCGACGATCTTGTAGCGCGTGCCTGGTCCGCTACGCACGTTGAGATCGGTTGTAACGATCGCTGGCCGCGCGAGCGCGGCGACGGTGCCGAACACGAGCAGGCCAAAGGCCAACGCCAGTGATCGGGGTAAAATGCGGCTGCGCACGAACATGGCACTCTCCTCACGACGCCGGGCCTCATGCCCGCGTGCACTGCCCTAAAGGCAGCGTTGAACGTCATGTGAGAATGCAACCACCGAATCGGCAATCGGTTGCACCACCTATGCGCTCAACCCGGACGATCACGTCATCGTCAGTATGAAAGCGAGGGCGAGCGCCACACGACCGGTCTGCCGCGGTAACCCGGGCCTTCGCGAAACGGCCCCTGCCAATTGGGTCCAAGGCTTGAATAGTAGCTCGGCCGTTGCGGCAGTCGCCCGCCGCCGCGCGCCGACCAATAGGTGTTACCCTTTCGGTCGCCAAACCGGGCGTTGTTGGCGTAGCCAGGGTGCATGTTCCAGTAGGTGGGACGTCCGCCCCAATAGCTCGGCCGGGCGCCCCAGGATGAGGGACGATTTCTTCCATTCAGCCCCGGGCCCCAATAACCGGGTCCCCAGCTCGCCCGCCAACGATAGTTGAAACCGTAGCCATAGCCATAGGTTGGCGCACCGCCGGACCAGCCATCGAAGCCACTTGCAAGGGTGTCGACGGCAGCCACCACGCCGACGACCGGCGCGGCGAGTGCGGCGAGGATCGGCGAGCCCGAATAGACCGGGTAGGTTCCGCCCGGATAGTACTGTCCTGGATAATTCTGGAGGGGGTAGTTCTGGGCCGCATAGCCGTAATCTGCGGTGTCGGCATAGACGGGAACCGAAGACGCCACGTTGGAATAGCCGCCCGACGAAACCCGCGAAGGACGCACAGTCACACGTGTCGCGCCGCCGCCGTTCGTCGAAAGGTGCGGAGCGCTGACATAGCCGTAGACGGTCTCGCACCAGCTTCCACTGCATGAGCGCACGTCGACATTGCTGCCACTCGGCAGGGTGCCGATAACATCATAGCCAGTACCCGGCCCCGTCCTGACATTCACATTGGAAACGGTGACAGCCGCGTAGCCCGCGGGCATCTGCGTCAAACGACCTCCGGCGGGTCCCTGGGCAGGCAGACTGGCTTGGAAAGAGCTGGAGGGAAGCGCATAGGCGCGCCCGGCAGTTACCGAACCATAGTTCGGAACCTGCGCCGCCGCCGGCGCGGCGGAGATCGGCTGGCGCGCGAGCATGCCGCTGGCCGCGCCCTGATAGCCCTGGCCGACATAGCGCGCGCTCACATAGCCGTACTGGGTCTGACACCAGGCGCCCGAGCAGCCGACCACGCTGACCGGGGAACCCGCCGGCAGCGTGCCAAGAACATCATAACCAACGCCAGGCCCCGAGCGCACATTCACCGTCGCTGTCGTCGCCGTGGTCGCGGCAACGGCACCGACGACGCCGGGCGCATAGCCGCGCCCGGTCACAAGGGCCGGATCGTAGCCCGTCACCATGCCCTGCGGCTGCGTGCCGGGAAGTCGCGGTTGGGCCTGCGGCGTCAGAACCTGCCGCACCGCGCCGCGTGAGAGCACATACAGGCTGATATAGCCCTCATTGGTCTGGCACCATGAATCGGCACAGCCCTTCACCTCGACCGAGGTCGCGTCCGGCAAGGTCTTGATGATCTCGTATTGTGTGCCGGGCCCGTTGCGCACATTGGCCGTGCCAACCGTGGTCCGGGTTCCCGACATGGTGGCGTCATCGCCCGGATGCGCCGCATCCCCCGCTATCCCAGGCTGGGGTGCGATCCCCGGCGCCCCGTAGGGCGCCACCGACGGCACAACGCCAGGCTGGGGAGAATAGGCAGGAACACCCACCGGCACCGCTGTCACAGGCTGGCGATAGGAGGGAGGCACGTAGGTCGCCGCTGGCGCGGCGGAGATCGGCTGGCGCGCGAGCATGCCGCTGGCCGCGCCCTGATAGCCCTGGCCGACATAGCGCGCGCTCACATAGCCGTACTGGGTCTGGCACCAGGCGCCCGAACAGCCGACCACGCTGACCGGGGAACCCGCCGGCAGCGTGCCAAGAACATCATAACCAACGCCGGGCCCCGAGCGCACATTCACCGTCGCGGTCGTCGCCGTGGTCGCGGCAACGGCTCCGACGACACCGGGCGCATAGCCGCGCCCGGTCACAAGGGCCGGATTGTAGCCCGTCACCATGCCCTGCGGCTGCGTGCCGGGAAGTCGCGGTTGGGCCTGCGGCGTCAAAACCTGCCGCACCGCGCCACGTGAGAGCACATACAGGCTGATATAGCCTTCATTGGTCTGGCACCATGAATCGGCACAGCCCTTCACCTCGACCGAGGTCGCGTCCGGCAAGGTCTTGATGATCTCGTATTGTGTGCCGGGCCCGTTGCGTACATTGGCGGTGCCAACCGTGGTCCGGGTTCCGGACATGGTGGCGTCATCACCCGGATGCGCCGCATCGCCCGTTATCCCAGGCTGGGGCGTCACCCCCGGCGCCACATAGGGCACGACCGACGGCACAACGCCAGGCTGGGAAGAATAGGTGGGGGCAGCCATGTAGGACCCCACCCCTGCGACCTGCGTCAGCAGGCTGGAGCTGACATAGCCGTACTGGGTCTGGCACCAGTTTGCCCTGCAGGAGACAACCTCAACCGGCGCTCCAGCCGGGAGCGTACCCAGCACACTGGACGCGCCGCTGGGGCCGCTACGCACATTCGAATTTGCGCGCGTCGTCGCCGGCCACGCGCTCGCAGCCAATGTGCCGGCCAACACGATCCCAGATGCCAGCGCGAAGGATGTCGTGAACCGCATCGGGTCCTCCTGATGCTGTCGCCCTACCCAGACGGCAACAGCCCACCTTCACGCTTGCCCGGAATCACCTCCCTGCGCAATCAAATGTCAAAAAGATGGTTGCCAACCTGCAACCTTCATGCGTGCCACTGCGATTCGCCGCCAGAAACGTTTGAACCGCCTCAGCCTTCGGCCTTGAGCGCCTGAACGGCCTCGGACAGCAGTTCGTCCATGGTGCGGCGGATACGGTGCTCGGAAACCTCTACGCCCTTGGCGTCGAAATCGTTCCTGACCTTCTGGTAGACATCCTCGTCGCCAGCCTCCTGAAGGTCGGCTTCGACCAGTGTCAGCGCATAGGCCTCAGCCTCAGCGCCGGTCAGCCCGAGCTTCTCGGCGGCCCACATACCGAGTGCCTTGTTACGACGCGCCTGCGCCTTAAAGCGCAGCGTCTCGTCGTGGGCGAACTTAGCTTCGAACGCATCTTCGCGCTTATCGAACGTGCTCATGCGGCTCCGCCCCCGTGTTCCGAAAGTTGCGGGGTTGATTATCGCGCCCTTGCCCCCAAATCAACGGCGTCGACGCGACATCGGAGCCCCTACGTCAATGTGACGCTCACCCTCCCCGAGCCGTTGCAAAACGAAGCCTACAGCTATGCTGCTCGTCGATGCGTTTGTATCCGCTCCCCCGATCGGCTAGTGTCGAACCGTGGGTGCCGTGCCTATGCGACGCGAATCGTGACGCGAGGGGTCGCGCAGAAAGTCCGGCGCCCCCGCCGTGAAGCCGTACACACCGGAGCCTCGGCACACCAATGGACTTCCTCAACCGACGGTACCCCCCCATGAGCCGCCGCCGCCGCATTTACGAAGGTAAGGCGAAGGTCCTGTATGAAGGTCCTGAGCCCGGCACCCTGATTCAGCACTTCAAAGATGACGCCACTGCTTTCAATAACAAGAAGCACGACGTCATCGATGGCAAGGGCGTCCTCAACAATCGCATCTCGGAATATGTATTCCAGAAGCTGAACGAGATTGGCGTCCCCACCCACTTCATCCGACGGTTGAACATGCGCGAGCAGCTCATCCGCGAGGTGGAGATCATTCCTCTCGAAGTGGTCGTGCGCAACGTTGCTGCCGGCTCGCTGTCGACACGCCTCGGCATCGAGGAGGGTACGCAACTCCCGCGCTCGATCATTGAGTTCTATTACAAGAACGACCAGCTCAATGACCCGATGGTGTCGGAAGAGCACATCACGGCGTTCGGCTGGGCCACGACCCAGGAAATCGATGACATCATCGCGCTTGCGATTCGCGTCAACGACTTCCTCTCCGGCCTCTTCCTTGGCGTCGGCATCCGTCTGGTCGACTTCAAGATGGAATGCGGCCGGCTGTGGGAAAACGACATGATGCGCATTGTCGTGGCCGATGAGATCAGCCCGGATTCGTGCCGGTTGTGGGACATCAAGTCGAACGACAAGCTCGACAAGGATCGTTTCCGGCGCGACATGGGCGGCCTTGTCGAGGCCTATTCCGAGGTCGCGCGCCGTCTCGGCATCATGTCCGAGAACGAGCGGCTCCAGGGCAATGGCCCGGTCCTGGTGAAATCCGAACCGGAAGAATGATGATCGGTCTGCCGGGAACGCGCATTGCGATGCGCGGTTCACTCGGCAGCCATTCGCATTCCTGCATTGAGCCGTTCGCGGTCAGATGATAGGCGGGGGCACGAAAGCCCCCGCTTCTTTGTTCCTGAACCATTGTCGTCAAGAGTGGTCTGATGAAGGCACGCGTACTCGTCACCCTGAAATCCGCCGTGCTCGATCCGCAGGGCAAGGCCATTGAGGGCGCGCTGCGCTCACTTGGCGTCCCGAGCATCGCCAGCGTCCGCCAGGGCAAGGTCTTCGACATCGAGATCGACGGCACTGACCAGGCTAAGGCTGAGGCGACGCTGAAGGAGGCCTGCGAGAAGCTCCTCGCCAATACGGTGATTGAAACCTACCGCATCGAATTCGTCGGATGAGGCCGCACCGATGAAAGCCGCCGTTATCCTCTTCCCCGGCTCAAATCGCGAAGGCGACGTTGCCCGCGCGCTGAAGCATGTGGCCGGCGCCACCCCGACCGTGGTCTGGCACGCCGACACCGAACTTCCCGCCGGTACCGACCTGGTCGTTCTGCCGGGCGGTTTTTCCTATGGCGACTATCTCCGCTGCGGCGCCATCGCCGCGCGCGCTGCCATCATGGACTCGGTGCGCGCCCACGCCGAACGTGGCGGGCTGGTGCTCGGCATCTGCAACGGCTTTCAGATCCTGTGCGAGAGCGGGCTGCTGCCGGGGGTACTCGTGCGCAATGCCCGTCTTCGCTTTATCTGCCGCGAAGCCCTGCTGAAGGTCGAGCGCACAGATACCCCCTTCACCAGTCGCTACGCCAAGGGCGCCATCGTTCGCTATCCCGTCGCTCACGGCGAGGGCAACTACACGGCCGACGCTGAAACCCTGAAACGCCTTGAGGGCGAGGGCCGCGTGGTGTTTCGCTATGTCATGCCAAACGGCAGGCGGGACGACACGCAGGTGCTGAATGGCGCTGCCAATTCGATCGCCGGCATTGTTTCGAGCAAGCTGAATGTGCTCGGGCTGATGCCGCACCCTGAGAACCATGTCGACCCTCTCCTCGGTTCCACCGACGGATGCGGCCTGTTCGAGAGCATGGTGGATGCGCTGGAGCGGGTGTGAGACCCGCAGCCCCCTGCCCTCACCTCGCGCAACAGAATGACTGATTCCGCATGACAGCCACCGAACCGAAAATCACCCCCGAGCTCATCGCCGAACACGGCCTGAAGCCTGATGAGTATCAGCGCATTCTGGAGCTCATCGGCCGGGAGCCGAGTTTCACCGAGCTCGGCATCTTCTCGGCAATGTGGAACGAGCACTGCTCCTACAAATCATCACGCCTGCATCTGCGCGGCCTGCCCACCAAGGCGCCCTGGGTGATCCAGGGACCGGGCGAAAATGCCGGCGTGATCGACATCGGGGACGGACAGGCGGCCGTCTTCAAGATGGAGAGCCACAATCACCCGTCCTACATCGAGCCCTATCAGGGAGCTGGGACGGGCGTTGGCGGTATTCTGCGCGACGTGTTCACCATGGGCGCGCGCCCCATAGCGGCGCTGAATGCCCTGCGCTTCGGCGACCCGAAGCACCCGCGCACACGCCATCTGGTGGCCGGCGTGGTCGCGGGCATTGGCGGCTATGGCAACTCCTTCGGTGTTCCGACGGTGGGCGGACTGGTGGGCTTCCACACGCGCTATGACGGCAATTGCCTGGTGAATGCCATGGCGGTTGGCCTGGCCGATACGGACAAGATCTTTTACGCAGCGGCGACGGGCGTCGGCCTGCCCGTGGTCTATCTCGGCTCCAAGACAGGCCGCGACGGCATCCACGGCGCCACCATGGCCTCAGCCGAGTTCGGTGAGGGCGCGGAAGAAAAGCGCCCGACCGTCCAGGTCGGAGACCCCTTCGCCGAGAAGCTGCTTCTCGAGGCGTGTCTCGAGATCATGGATGCGGGCTGCGTCGTCGCGATCCAGGACATGGGCGCCGCCGGCCTTACCTGCTCGGCGGTGGAGATGGGCGCGAAGGGCGATCTCGGCATCGAGCTCGACCTCGACGCCATCCCCTGCCGCGAGGCGGGTATGAGCGCCTACGAAATGATGCTCTCCGAGAGCCAGGAGCGCATGCTCATGGTCATCGCACCTGGCAAGGAAGAGCAGGCCGAGGCGATCTTCAAGAAATGGGGCCTCGACTTCGCGATTGTCGGCCGCACCACGGACGACCTGCGCTTCATCGTGAAGCATAAGGGTGAGGTTAAGGCCGACCTGCCGATCAAGGAACTGGGCGACGAAGCCCCGCTTTATGATCGCCCCTGGGTCGAAACGCCCAAGCAGCAGCGCATTGATCCCGCCTCGCTCGAGATTTCCGACAGCGTTGCCGGCTCTCTGGAGCGGCTCATGGGCTCGCCCGACTTCGCGTCCAAGCGCTGGATCTGGGAGCAGTACGACCACCTGATCCTCAACAACACGGTGCAGCGGCCGGGTGGTGACTCTGCCGTCGTGCGCGTCGGGGACGGCCCGAAGGCCCTTGCCATGGCGTGCGACGTTACCCCGCGCTACTGCGAGGCGGACCCGTTCGAGGGTGGCAAGCAAGCGGTGGCCGAGGTCTGGCGCAACATTACCGCGGTCGGCGCCAAGCCTCTCGCGCTCACGGATAATCTGAACTTCGGCAATCCCGAGAAGCCGGAGATCATGGGTCAGCTTGTGGGCTGTCTGCGGGGTATCGGGGAAGCCGCGCGTGAGCTCGACTTCCCTGTCGTCTCCGGCAATGTCAGCCTCTACAACGAGACCCACGGCCGCGGTATCCTGCCCACGCCGACCATTGGCGGCGTCGGCCTGCTGGCCGACATCGACAAGATGGCCACGCTCGCTTTCAAGGCAAATGGCGAGACCGTCCTGCTTGTCGGCGAAACCGTGGGCTGGCTCGGTCAGTCCGCTTTTCTCGCCGAAGTGCTGGACAGCGAAGAAGGCGCGCCGCCGCCGGTCGACCTCGCCCATGAGAGGCGCAATGGCGATTTCGTGCGCGCGCTCATCGAGGAAGGTCTCGTTACGGCGGTGCATGACGTCTCGGATGGCGGCCTGCTGGTCGCAGTAGCCGAGATGGCTATGGCTTCGGGAATCGGCGTGACACTCGCGTCTCCGCCTGCCGATACGAATCCTTTCGCCTACTGGTTCGGCGAGGATCAGGCCCGCTATGTGCTCACCGTGACCGGTGGCGCCAAGTCGATCGTCGTCAAACGCGCCGAGGCGGCCGGCATCGCCCTTGCCAAGCTCGGCACTACCGGCGGCGACAAGATCGCCGTTCCCGGCGAGCGGGCGATCGTGCTGGAAGCGCTGCGCGAGCGTAATGAAGCCTGGCTGCCCATCTATATGGGCGCGGGCATGATGTGAGGGAGCCCTGACCATGGCAATGGAAGCGTCGGAAATCGTTGCACTGATCAAGGCGGGCCTGCCGGATTCCGAGGTGACGATGCGGGATCTGGCTGGCGACGGTAACCATTGGCACGCCACGGTGGTGAGCGAGAGCTTTCGCGGCAAGTCCCGCGTGCAGCAGCATCAGATGGTGTATGCCGCTATTGGTGAGCCCATGGGGGGCGTACTGCACGCTCTCGCCCTGCAGACCGAGCTGCCGAAGCCCTGACTGGCAGATGTTTGAAGGAGCCCGGAAGCGACAGCGCACGGGGCTTCGTTTATATTGGGCTCAAGGGTTGAATGGCGCGGCGGTGCCATCACTTTATTCTGGTACATGACCATGCGGCCCTGGGCCGCCAACGGGTGAACGTTAGATGAGCATCCAGGATTTCATTGATAGCCAGGTGAAAAGCAACGACGTCGTTGTTTTCATGAAGGGAACCCCCCAGTTCCCCATGTGCGGCTTCTCGGGCCAGGTGGCGCAGATCTTCACGCTGCTCGGCACCGATTATAAGGGCATCAACGTCCTCGATTCCGACGAGATGCGTCAGGGTATCAAGGCCTACACCAACTGGCCGACCATTCCCCAGATTTTCGTGAAAGGCGAGTTCGTCGGAGGCTGCGACATTGTACGTGAGATGTACCAGTCGGGCGAACTTCAGACCCTGCTCGAAGAGAAGGGCATTCCGGTCATGGGCCGCGCCAGCGCCTGAGATATGCGCGCGAGCGACAATACGAAGAGCCGCCTCTCGGGGCGGCTTTTTCTTTAGGTGATCCAGAAAGATCGCCGGGAGCGCGGGAAGACCTGAGGCGAGTCCACGGGTCGCAGGAGACGGCAGCGGGGGGAGCCCAAGCCTTAAGACCTTCTCGGTCTGGCGACACGACATGCCTGCCGTACGGGAGAGTCACGCTGAAGTAGCACTTCAGCAAAATGATTCATCGCCCTGGCGCACAACAAAAAAGCCGCCCTTTCGGGCGGCTTCCGTGTATTCGGCGATCCGACGAAGGATCAGCGTGAATAGAACTCGACCACGAGGTTCGGCTCCATCACAACCGGATAGGGCACCTCGTTCAGCTCGGGCACGCGGGTGTACTTCGCGGTCATCTTGGAGTGATCGACCTCGAGGTAATCCGGCACATCACGCTCGCCCGAGGCATTAGCCTCGATCACCAGCGCAAGCTGCTTGGAGGCTTCCTTGACCTCGATCACGTCACCGACCTTGACCTTGTAGCTCGGGACGTTGACGCGACGACCGTTCACCTTGATGTGGCCGTGGCTCACGAACTGGCGAGCAGCGAACACGGTGGGAACGAACTTGGCGCGATAGATGACGGCGTCAAGGCGACGCTCCAGCAGGCCAATCAGGTTGGCGCCGGTATCGCCCTTGAGACGCGAAGCCTCGACATAAACGGCATAGAACTGCTTTTCGCCGATCGAGCCGTAATAGCCCTTCAGCTTCTGCTTGGCGCGCAGCTGCACGCCGAAGTCGGAGAGCTTGCCCTTGCGGCGCTGGCCATGCTGGCCGGGGCCGTATTCACGCTTATTGATGGGGCTCTTGGAACGACCCCAGATATTCTCGCCCATACGGCGGTCAAGCTTGTGCTTGGCCGAAACGCGCTTGCTCATGCGCTGGTCCTCTTCGCATAACGTTGCGGGTTGGATCGCGCCCCCTCCTCTGCCCTCTCGGGCTGACAGGACCTTCCGAACGCGCCGGACGGATCCACGGGTGCGTGAAACGCCAAGCGGGCCGATCTGGCCCGCAAGGTGGCCGCCTTCTAGTCGCGAAACCGCCTCGAGTCAATGGATTGCCATCCGAGCGAACGGCGCCATCGCCCTGGGGGACAAATATGCCGTCCGGCAGACGAGCGGGCTCGTTAGTTATCGCCTTCGCGGCCGCCAATGAAGGTATTTTGTCACCACTGCCCCGACGCGGCTGGCCGACAAAAAGCGTCACTGCCCCTTCCGGAGCGCGGCCAGCATGTCGAGGCCGGCGTAGCCGTCGGGATTGACACCCATGCGGCGCTGGAAGCTGGCAACGGCCTTCATCGTCATGTTGCCGACGCGCCCGTCGACGCCGCCCGTGTCCAGCCCGATCTGTGTCAGGCGGCGCTGGACCTCCTGGATCTCAGCGAGGGTGAGCGCTCGTTCACCGCCCGGGAAGGGCGTGATGAAGGGCTCGCCACCAAGCACCCGATCCCCGAGATAGCAAACCGCAAGCGCGTAGTTCATGGACGGGTTGTAGCTGCGCACCGCATAGAAGTTCTGCGTCAGCAGAAAGCACGGCCCCTCGTCACCTACCGGCGCCCACAGCCGTGTGCGAGCCTTGGTAAAGGCGAACCGGCCGCCAGCCGCTGGTTTGATACCCAGCTTCGCCCAGTCCTCGACCGTACGCCACGTCTTCGCGTCCGCATACTTCGACGGCACGCCCGCCATCGTGACCTCGATACCCCACGGCAGGCCACGCTGATACTTGCCGCGCTTGATCAGGTAGCGAGAACTGCCCGCCAGCGCATCCGCGACGGAATAGGGCGAGGGATACCCCTTGCCGTCATAGGCGACACCGAGATTCAGCCACACCTCAGGCATCCACTGGGTATGCCCCATCGCGCCGGCCCAGGAGCCAAGCATGTCGTCCGGTCTTCCCCACCCGCGCTGAACAATTGCCAGGGCGTTGAGATACTCGGTTTCCCAGTAGCGCCGCCGGCGCGGCTCGCCCCAGGCCAGCGCAGCAAGGGAAGGAAAAACCGGGTGCATGTGGTCGGGATCGCGTACCAGTTCGCCGAACGCGCTCTCCATGCCCCAGAGCCCGAGCAGAACATCCGGCTCGACACCATAGTCGGCGTGGAGCTGCTTCAGGAGCTTCGCATTGTCCTTCGCCGCGGCGGCTCCGGTTATCAGCCGCCATTCCGAGATGCGCCTGTTCAGATACTGCCAAAGCTGCTCTCGGAATTCCGGCTGCGCTCCATCCTTGGCATAGACGGAGAGATCGGGCTGCAGCCCGCTCGTCACATGGTCATAGACCTGATCGCTAATGCCCCGCGCACGCGCCTTGGCGCGGAACTCGGCCACCCAGACATGAAAGGGCTGCTTGGACGATTGCGCCTGAGCTCGGCCGCCGAGCAGCACGGTCACCCCGCCGGCGAGGAGAAGATCGCGACGCGACAATGCGGCTCGCGCAGCGCGACTCACGCCATTTTCGCAGTCACCGCTCACGAAACGACTCCCTTGGACAAACCTGCCGTTTCGTCATGCTGGGGGCGGATCGTGTCGGCGGCAAGGCGTTGTTGCCGCGCTCGTCTCACGCCATCGCCGCGGAGCCCGGAACCACCTCGCCCGGACGCGCTGAGCGGCCCACGATACGCTCGACCAGAGTCGCATCCAGCACAGCGCCCGTAGAGAACAGTCGAAGCGGGAGAGGGCTCGACGCGAATGCCACCGGGCCGATCAGGGAACTGAGACGGCGCGCGATCGCCGCCGCTGGATCGATCCAGCGAACCGGCCAGGGCGCGAGCTTTTCCAATCGGCTGAGGATGAGCGGATAGTGCGTGCAGGCCAGCACAATCGTATCCGTACGCGCCTTGCCTTCACGCAGAAAAGCCGGCGCGATTTCAGCGGCGATCTCTTCATCGGCCACAGCATCACCCCGCATCGCTGCCTCGGCCAGAGCGGCAAGACGCGGGGCGCCTACCAGATTGACAGAACAGCCACCGGCAAAGTCCCGGATAAGCGCCTGCGTGTAGTCGCGATGCACTGTGCCAGGTGTTGCCAGCACGCTCACACGACGCGACAGCGAGGCTTCGCAGGCCGGCTTGATGGCGGGAACCGTTCCGACAAAGGGAATCGAGTAGCGCGCTCTCAGTGCAGGCAGAACGAGCGTTGAAGCGGTATTGCAGGCGATAACCACGGCGTCGGGTGCCACGCGCGCCATCAACGCCTCCATCACCGCGAGCACACGGGCGACAAGATCGGCGGCGTCACGTCCCCCATAGGGAAAGCCCGCATCGTCGGCGGCATAGACGAAGCGCGCATCCGGTCGCGTGCGTGCCAGCTCGCGGAAAACCGACAGTCCACCGAGACCGGAATCGAATACCAGTATCGTGGGCGCTCGCAGTGCCGGTGCGGGAGGATGGGTCGTCGCCGAAGACACGAGCGCGGAAACCTGAGAAGGCCCTGAAGAAGAGAGCGAGACGCCGCGCGGGCCTGGGCCTGGGCCGAAAACGGGTGAAGCCTCGATACGCATCTGATGTCCTCCATCCCCGGCAGCATTGTGACGCATTCTGGTGAACGGAATCTTTCAGTCCTCGGCTACTGACACGCCGAGGCGGGTCAGCCCCCGTCGTCTTCGCCCCTCGCGCCCGCCTCGGCCCCCGTGCCGAGCCGCGCAGCGGTGCGGGCCACGCGCTTTTCACGCCCTTCGACGAGGGCTGCCACCATGCCATGCAGCGTCGCCACATCCTGGCGGGTCAGCCCCACCCGGTGGAAAATGTTGCGGATATTGCGCGTTGTCACCGGCTGCTTTTCCTTCGACCGAAAGAACAGCGCCGCATCCAGTTCACGCTCGACATGGTCAAAGAACGCGAGGAGATCGCCCTTGTCGGCGAGGACATAGCGATCCGGCTGCTGGAACGGTAGCGCACCTGCGGAGACGAGCTTGAACCACTCGTAGCTCACCACGGCAACCGCCATGCCCAGATTGAGCGAGGCGAAGGCAGGATTGACCGGCAGGGTGAGGATGACATCGGCAAGCGAAACCTCCTCCGTATAGAGCCCCGTGCGTTCACGCCCGAACAGAAGACCGACCTTCTCGCCAGCGGAGATTCGTTCGGCAGCCTCGGTGGCCATGGTGTCGGCCCCAATCACCGTCTTCTGCATTCCGCGCTCGCGGGCGGTCGCGGCGGCGAGGAAGTTCAGGTCGGCGATGGCCGAACGCAGATCGGGGAAAATCTGCGCCTCTTCCAGAATGCGGTCGGCACCGGAGGCAAAGGTCACTGCCTTGGGGTTGGGCCACCCCTCCCGCGGATTGACGATACGAAGCTGCGAGAGACCGAAATTTCCCATCGCCCGCACCGCTGAACCGATGTTCTCGCCGAGCTGCGGCTCAACCAGAATCACCACGGGCCCACCTTCGTGCCATGGCTTGGTGCTGTCCGTCCCCGCGCCGGGCATTGTCCCCTCCTCCTGCCTCTGTCGTCGAAAGTCCGCTGATATAGTGGGCGCGCCGCCGAAAGCGAAGCCACAGTCCTCTGCGCGATTGGACAGGCGCAATAAATCACGCCGATCGCCCTATTGGTCGAAAATTGGCCCGCCTCGTGCTTTCCCTCGCGTCCGTGGCGCGCTATCACCCGCGCACCCGGCGTCTGCCGCGCGGACACGACGCCGACCCTCCGACAACGATTTCCGTGCGAGGTGGCTATTCATGGCGAAGATCAAGGTGGCGAATCCCGTCGTCGAACTCGATGGCGATGAGATGACGCGGATCATCTGGCAGTACATCAAGGACAAGCTGATCCATCCCTATCTCGATATCGATCTGGAATATTATGATCTCGGCGTCGAGAGCCGGGATGCCACCGATGACCAGATCACTATCGATGCCGCCGAGGCCATCAAGCGGGTTGGCGTGGGCGTGAAATGCGCCACCATCACCCCTGATGCCGGCCGCATGACCGAATTCAACCTCAAGAAGATGTGGCGTTCGCCCAACGGCACCATCCGCAACATTCTCGGCGGCGTGATCTTCCGCGAGCCGATCATCTGCAAGAACGTGCCCCGCCTTGTTCCCGGCTGGACCCAGCCGATCATCGTCGGCCGTCATGCGTTCGGCGATCAGTATCGCGCGACCGACTTCACCGTTCCCGGCCCGGGCAAGCTGACCATCAAGTTCGTCGGCGAGAACGGCGACACGATCGAGCACGAGGTCTACGACTTCAAGAGCTCCGGCGTTGCGATGTCGATGTACAACGTCGACGAATCCATCGTCGAGTTCGCCCGCGCCTCGTTGAACTACGGCCTCATGCGAAAGTACCCGGTGTACCTGTCCACAAAGGACACCATTCTCAAGCAGTACGATGGCCGCTTCCGCCAGATTTTCCAGGAAATCTACGAGACCGAGTTCAAGGCCGAATTCGAAAAGAACAAGATCTGGTACGAGCATCGCCTGATCGACGACATGGTCGCTTCGGCGTTGAAGTGGTCCGGCGGCTATGTGTGGGCCTGCAAGAACTATGATGGCGACGTGCAGTCCGACATCGTCGCGCAGGGCTTCGGATCGCTCGGGCTCATGACCTCGGTTCTGATGACGCCGGATGGCAAAGTCGTCGAAGCCGAAGCCGCGCATGGCACGGTGACGCGCCATTATCGCGAACATCAGAAGGGCAAGGAGACCTCGACCAACTCCATCGCATCGATCTTCGCCTGGACCCGTGGCCTCGCCCATCGCGCCAAGCTCGACAGCAACACGGAACTGGCCGAATTCGCCAAGACGCTTGAGAAGGTCTGTGTCGACACGGTCGAGAGCGGCTACATGACCAAGGATCTTGCCCTGCTCGTCGGCGCTGACCAGAAGTGGCTCTCGACCACCGGATTCCTCGACAAGATCTCCGAGAATCTGCAGAAGGCGCTCGCCTGAGCTCAACGGCCTCGACCGGAACACACGCGGCGGGCGATCACTCGTCCGCCGCGTCCTTCGTCTCAAGTTCATGCACCGCGATATCGCTCTTTCGCCGGACCGCGCGCGGCCCTTCCTCGGCCGCGATCATCGCCTGAATGCGTTCGCCAATCTCCGGATGGCGACTGATGACGTCCTCAAGATCCCTTGAAGCAAGCATCAGGAGCATGGTGCGCGTGCGTGCACGCGCCGTTGCGGCCCGTTTGGCATGCTGCAGCAACGCCATCTCGCCGAAGAACTGGCCATCCGACAACACAACTGTTTCCGTCGCGAGTTCCAGGGCGACCTCTCCAGACGCGATGAAATACATCGACGTCGCATCATCCCCGCGCCGAACGATCAGCTCTCCCGGCTTGGCCGTATGCGCTGAAAGCACTTTGTGGATCTCGCCGATACCCTTGGCATCAAGATCGGCGAACAACGGCACACGCGCGACCATGCCCCAGGTGACGACAAAGTCGCGCCGCTTGATCACATCGACGAAGGCCGTCGCGATGATGCCGACCGGTAGCGCGATCATGATGATACCGGTGACCATCGTGAACGCGGCCACGATGCGACCAGGAATTGTGACCGGATAGACGTCGCCATAGCCGACCGTCGTCACCGTCGCCATGGCCCACCACATGGCGGCAGGTATCGAACCCAAACGGTCTGGTTGAACGGCACCCTCGGCGACATACATCGCGGACGCAGAAATCAACACGGACGCGGCCAGCAACCAGAAGCAGGCGGTCAAAGACTGCCGTTCGCTATGCAGCACCTCGAACAACGACTGCATTCCGGGTGAATACCGCGCAAGCTTCACGAATCTGAGAAGCCGCAGGATCGCTAACGTACGAAGATTAATGCCAAAGAACATCGTGAGCACGAAAGGCAGCCACGCGATCAGATCGATGATCGCCGCCGGCGTGCGGATATAGACCAAACGTGCCTGACGATCCGAGAGTCCACGGTACCGCGGATTCTCCGGCGCGACCCAGACACGCATCACGTACTCGATGGCGAAGACGGCAAGAGAGAACAGTTCAAACGCACGAAGCAGCACCGCATCGCGAAGCATCAAGCTCCGCTCCGTCTCCAGCACAGCCGACAGCACGTTAAGCAGGATAAGTGCGATTAAGCCGAGATTGACCCTCTCAGCGAACCGATCCTTTGCGGAATCACGTTCAAGCACCTCATAGGCGCGCCGGCGACGGCGACGGCGCCAGGATGCAGAAAGCCAGCCCGCTTCGCGTTCGCCGGCGTTCATGCCCGTCACTCCCTCAGGCCCATTCCGGCGGACGTCAGCCCGCCAGCGCACTCTCAATAGCGGCCAGGGCCTCCGCTGCACGACCACCGTCAGGCCCACCGGCCTGAGCCATGTCCGGACGGCCACCGCCACCCTTGCCGCCCAAAGCCTCGGCCCCCCGGCGCACCAGGGCAACCGCGTCATAGGTACCCGTCAGGTCGCTGGTCACGCCGACCACGATCCCTGCGCGACCTTCATCTGTCACACCGATGATCGCCACCACGCCGGACCCGAGCCGCTTCTTGCCCTCGTCGACCAGGCTCTTCAGATCCTTCAGATCGATGCCCGAAACCTGCCGCGCCAACAGCTTCACCGAACCGACCGTCCGTGCCTCCTCGCCAACGGCATCACCGCCACCCATGGCAAGTTTGCGGCGGGCCTCGCCGAGCTCACGCTCAAGCTTGCGGCGCTCATCGACAAGCTGAGCGACACGCGCCTCCACTTCACCAAGTGGAGCCTTGAGCAAGGCGGCAGCGCTACGCAGTGCACGGCTCTCCCCGTTGAGGTGGTGACGGGCGGCGTCACCGGAAATCGCCTCGATGCGCCGCACACCTGAGCCAACCGCGCCTTCCGCGACGACGCTGATAATCCCGATATCTCCGGTGCGCGACACATGCGTGCCGCCGCAAAGCTCGATTGAGTAAGCCGTTCCATCTCCCGGATCCGTACCCATGGAGACGACGCGAACTTCATCGCCATATTTCTCGCCAAACAACGCCCTTGCACCGGACTCTATGGCGTCGTCGACCGCCATCAAACGTGTCACCACCGGCTCATTACGGAGCACGATGCGGTTGGCCACGTCCTCCACCTTTGCCAATTCGGCCTCATCAACCGGCTTCGGATGGCTGAAATCGAAACGCAGGCGATCCGGCGCGACGAGCGATCCCTTCTGCGCCACATGGTCTCCCAGCACACGGCGCAGCGCCTCATGCAGCAAATGCGTCGCGGAGTGGTTGGCTCGGATGGCACGGCGCCGATCACCATCGACTGAAAGGGCAACAGCTGTACCAACGGTGAGAGTGCCCGCAGTGACCTCGACGTCGTGAACGAAAACGTCACCCAGCTTCTTCTGCGTGCCCAGCACGCGAACAACCAGACCGTCCTCTCCGATCATCTGGCCGGTATCGCCAACCTGGCCACCAGACTCCGCATAGAACGGCGTCTGATTGAGCACAACGCCGCCCTGCGCACCCGCGGAGATTTCCTTGACCTGACGGCCCTGCGAAACGAGCGCCGTTACCGCACCTTCAGCAACTTCCGTCTCGTATCCAAGGAATTCGGTCGAACCGACCTCCTCGCGCACCGCGAACCACACGGTATCGGTCGTGGCTTCGCCGGACCCAGACCAGGAGGCGCGCGCCTCTGCCTTCTGGCGCTCCATCGCTGTGTCAAAGGCGGCAACATCCACGCTGACGCCACGCGCACGCAGCGCGTCTTCAGTGAGGTCGAGCGGAAAACCATAGGTGTCGTAGAGCTTAAACGCCGTTTCGCCGGAAAACTTCGCGCCGAACCCGAGCCCCTGGCTCTCCGTCTCCAAAATCGACAATCCGCGCTCGAGCGTCTTGCGGAAACGTGTTTCCTCAAGCCGAAGCGTTTCCGTGACCAGAGATTCAGCCCGAACAATCTCGGGATAGGCTCTGCCCATTTCGCGAACGAGAACCGAAACGAGACGATGCATCAGCGGGTCCTGAGCACCCAGCAGCTGTGCATGGCGCATGGCACGGCGCATGATGCGACGCAGCACATAGCCGCGCCCCTCATTCGAGGGAAGCACGCCGTCCGCAACCAGGAATGTAGCGGCACGCAGATGATCGGCAATGACGCGATGGCTCGCCTTCTGCGGACCATCGGCAGGAATATTGGTCATCTCCTCAACCGCGCCAGTGAGCGCGCGCATGAGGTCGATCTCATAATTGTCATGCGTGCCTTGAAGCACAGCTGAGATGCGCTCCAAGCCCATGCCGGTATCGATCGAAGGCCTCGGAAGATTTACCCTCTCGCCGCCCGGCAGTTGCTCGAACTGCATGAAAACGAGATTCCAGATTTCGATGAACCGGTCGCCATCCGCATCAGGCGAGCCTGGAGGTCCGCCAGCAATATGCGAGCCATGATCATAAAATATCTCAGAACACGGACCGCACGGGCCCGTATCTCCCATTTGCCAAAAATTATCCGACGTCGGGATACGAATAATCTTCGAATCCGACAGGCCCGCAATGCGCTTCCACAGCGAAAAAGCCTCATCATCCTCGGAATAGACCGTAACGAGAAGCTTCTCGACCGGAAGCTCGAACTCGCGCGTGATCAGATTCCAAGCAAACTCGATTGCATTCTCCTTGAAATAATCGCCAAAGGAGAAATTTCCGAGCATCTCGAAAAATGTATGATGACGGGCCGTGTAGCCAACATTGTCGAGATCATTGTGCTTGCCACCCGCTCGCACGCACTTCTGGGACGTTGCCGCGCGTGAATAAGGCCGCTTCTCAATACCCGTGAAGACGTTCTTGAACTGAACCATCCCGGCATTGGTGAACATCAATGTCGGATCGTTGCGCGGCACGAGCGGCGATGACTCGACCACTTGATGACCGTTCTTCGCGAAATAGTCGAGGAAGGTCGAACGTATCTCGTTAACACCGCTCATTGAATCCGGTCCGTCGCAATCTACACAACCGGCACCGAAAGGACGCCGGCTCGCGCCGCTGGGCGCGAGTGGAAGGTTCTAACGACGAGCCAAGACCTTGTCCAGAAAGGCACATGGCCGCTGCTCAATGACGACGGATTACCGCGAATGCACAAGCCACGCTGCGCCGGGCAGGCGTGGAAAAATCACGACAAAACAAGGCGCGCGCCAGAACGGGTCACGCCTCGCCGTCGCCATCCCCAGCGTCGTCATCTTCTTCCTTCTCGCCAGCAAGAATCTGCTCCGCGATCAGGCCGGCATTCTGCCGGATCGTAGCCTCGATACGCCCGGCGACATCCGGATGCTGGCGCAGGAACGACTTCGCGTTCTCACGCCCCTGACCGAGCCGCTGACTGTCATGCGAGAACCAGGCGCCCGATTTTTCGACCACCCCGGCCTTGATGCCGAGATCGATCAGTTCACCCATCTTCGAAACGCCTTCGCCATACATGATGTCGAATTCGACCTGCTTGAAGGGCGGCGCCAGCTTGTTCTTCACCACCTTGACGCGCGTCTGGTTGCCGACCACCTCGTCGCGATCCTTGATCGCTCCGATACGGCGAATATCAAGACGCACAGAGGCGTAGAACTTCAACGCATTGCCACCCGTCGTCGTCTCAGGACTGCCATACATCACACCGATCTTCATGCGGATCTGGTTGATGAATATCACCATCGTATGGGAACGGTTGATCGAGGCGGTGAGCTTGCGCAAAGCCTGGCTCATCAGCCGCGCCTGCATGCCGGGCTGACTGTCGCCCATCTCGCCATCAAGTTCGGCGCGCGGGGTCAGCGCAGCCACCGAATCCACCACCAGCACATCGACGGCACCCGAACGCACCAGCGTATCCGCAATCTCGAGAGCCTGCTCACCGGCATCGGGCTGCGAAATCAGAAGGTTGTCCAGATCGACACCCAGCTTGCGGGCATAGATCGGGTCCAGCGCGTGCTCGGCGTCGATGAAGGCGCAAACCCCACCCTTCTTCTGCGCTTCGGCGATGGTGTGCAGCGCAAGCGTGGTCTTGCCGGAAGATTCCGGGCCGAAGATCTCGACGACACGCCCGCGCGGCAACCCGCCGATGCCGAGCGCAATATCCAGCCCGATCGAACCGGTCGATACGGTTTCTATCTCCATTATGCGATCGTTCTTACCGAGCCGCATGATGGAGCCCTTGCCGAAATGGCGCTCAATCTGGGTAAGCGCGGCGTCGAGCGCCTTGGCCTTGTCCATGGAAGATCCTTCGACGAGTCGCAAAGTCGATTGAGTCATTGCCGGGCTCCGGTTCGCGCGCAAGGGGTGGGAGATAGGTTCGTCGGCATTTGGCGAATATGTACCTGTTTTGTTCGATGTTCGCAATATGTTCCATGTATGTCTTCGCGAGAACTCGCGGTGGTGGGGCGCGATCGGCTTCACGTTGTGTCAGGCGCCGGGCCTCGGATACCCAGATTGCCAGGCATCGGCGGCATGCGACTTCAGAGCCATTTCGCGGCTCCGGGCCGCGCGCGCCGCTGGTCATATGAACATCACCAAGTCATGGGTCCCGCCATCAATCGGTATTCTCACGGACCGATCGGGCGACGGCACGCGCACACCGTCCAGCACCGCATAAGGTTTGCCCTCCTCGTCGGCCTTGTCGAGGGAGCGAACGTCGATCTTATAGTCCGCGGAGTCGATCCTCACCGTCGCCGTGAATCCTGGCCATGCGACAGGCAGGCAGGGCGCGATGACGAGGACGCCGTCTTCCCGGCGTAGGCCCAGGATGCCCTCAATGCCGGCCCGATGCATCCAGGCCGCTGAGCCGGTGTACCAGGTCCAGCCACCGCGCCCGACATGCGGGGCGACGGAGTAGATGTCGGCGGCAACCACATAGGGCTCGACCTTATAGCGCTGGGCGTCTTGGGCCGTGCGGGCGTGGTTGATCGGGTTGAGAAGTGTGAAGAGGTTGTGAGCCCTGTCGCCCGCGCCGAGCCTGGCAAAGGCGAGGACCGCCCACATGGCCGCATGACTGTACTGACCGCCATTTTCCCGCAAGCCGGGCGGATAACCCTTGATGTAACCCGGATCCAGCGGCGTCTGGTCGAATGGAGGGGTGAACAGGAGAGCGAGCTTATCGTCGGTAAGAACCAGATGGCGCTCGAGGGAGGCCATGGCCGTCGTGGCGCGCAGGGAATCGGCGGCGCCAGACAAGACCGCCCAGGACTGCGCGATTGAGTCGATCCGGCACTCTCCGCTGTCTTTCGAACCAAGCCAGGTCCCATCGTCGAAGGTGGCCCGGCGATACCAGTCCCCGTCCCAGGCCGAGCGCTCCAGCGCCCGCCGGACGGATGCCGCATGCCGGCGCCACAGCCGCGCGCGTTCGGGATCACGGCTTTCGGCCATCGGTGCGAACAGCTCAATGGTGCGGATCAGCAGCCATCCGAGCCAGACACTCTCGCCCTTGCCACCTTCACCGACGCGATTCATGCCGTCATTCCAGTCGCCGGTGCCCATCAATGGCAGGCCGAGAGGGCCGGTAAGCGTGACGGCATGATCGAGACCGCGGGCGCAATGCTCGAAGAGCGTATCTGACGTCTCCGCTGGCATGGGTTGGAAGAAATGCTCATGCTCTTCCGGCCGCAATTTCGGCCCGTCGAGATAGGGCACACTCTGGTCGAGAATGGTGGCATCGCCTGTGCTGTCGACATAGGTCGCTGCCGCGAAGGCAAGCCACACGTGATCGTCGGATATGCGTGTGCGTACACCTTGGCCCGATTGGGGCAGCCACCAATGCTGGACGTCGCCCTCGACGAACTGCCGCCCGGCGGCGCGCAGGATATGGCTGCGGGCCTCCGCCGGCAGCGCCAGTGTCAGGGCCATGCCGTCCTGCAATTGGTCACGGAACCCGTACGCGCCGCTGGCCTGGTAGAAGGCCGAACGCGCAGTGATGCGGCAGGCAAGCGTCTGGTAGAGCAGCCAGCCGTTGAGCATGATGTCCATCGCCCGGTCCGGCGTCTTCACTTGAACGGTGCCGAGCACCTCCCTCCAGTGAGCCGTCACCGTTGCGAGAACGGCGTCGAGGTCGGCCTGGCGATAGCGTGAAATCAGTGCCCGTGTTTCATCCGCTGACCCGCATTGGCCAAGGAACGCCACCACCTCCACCGTCTCGTCTATGCCGAGTTCGACCACCGTCTGCAGCGCGGCACACGGATCAAGTCCCGCGCCGGTCGTGCCCGAAAGTGGCACCGTGCCCA
Organism: Ancylobacter pratisalsi; assembly: GCF_010669125.1. Lineage (NCBI taxonomy): Bacteria > Pseudomonadati > Pseudomonadota > Alphaproteobacteria > Hyphomicrobiales > Xanthobacteraceae > Ancylobacter > Ancylobacter pratisalsi. The sequence continues at coordinate 3,992,347 of NZ_CP048630.1, read as the reverse complement.
CGAGACCGAGCGGTGAGATGAGGCCGCCGTCGCGGCCGAGGAATTCCGCACGGTCAGCGGTCCAGGCCGTCTGCCGCCCAGCGAGATCGGCGAAGGCGACGCGGGAGCCGTAGGTCGCATTCCAGCGGTTGCGCGCCAGCATCGCCCCGTTCTGTTCGTCAATTTCTGTCGTGATGAACGGAGCGGAGACACCACGCAGGGCACCGAGCACCCATTCTGTGTAGGCCGTGATGGAAAGCCGTCGCGGCCGCCCCGAGCGGTTGGTCAACGTCAACCGGGAAATCTTGATGGGATCGTCCAGCGGCACGAACTGCAGCAGGTCGAGCGCCACACCGTTCGCCTCATGCTCAAAACGGCTATAGCCGAAGCCATGTCGCGCGACATAAACCCCCTTGTCGCGGATGGGGAGCGCGGTCGGGCACCAAAGATCCCCACTCACTTCGTCGCGCACATAGATCGCCTCGCCCACGGGATCCACGACCGCGTCGTTCGACCATTGGGTGAGCTGGTTTTCCCGGCTATTCTGGGCCCAGCTGTAACCGCCGCCCTCCGCGGACACCTGGAATCCGAAGCCGGCATTGGCAACAACGTTGATCCAGGGAGCGGGTGTCGTGGCCCCCCGCTCCAGGATGGTCACGTACTCACGCCCATCCTTATCGAAGCCTCCAAGGCCATTGAAGAACTCGAGACTCAGTGGCTGGCGCCACGGCGTCGGATTCTGCATCGCGGGCAGCAGCCGGACACGCGGACGAACGGAGGGAGCAGCCGACGTTCGGCGCACGCGAGCGAGCTGATCGGCGATGGTTCCACGCCGCGCCACAAGCACGACACGAGCGACAGACTGCAGCAGTGCGCGCGACTCCACACTCATGAGGTCGGCACGAAGCACGTGGATCGAGCCCTTGGCCTGTTCGTCGCCGACGAGCGGATGAGACGCGTTGGTGCGCACGGCCGTCTCTATGGCGATCTGAAGGTCCTGCACATAAGAGGAGGCGCGCTCATTGATGATGACGAGGTCGACGGCGAGCCGCTTCATTCGCCAATATTCACGCGCGCGCAGCAACTGGCGAACCTGGGCAATGTCCTCGATATCGTCGATTCGCAGGAGCACGATCGGCAGATCACCGGAGATCGCGTGCTGCCAGAGCCCCTGTTGCGGGCCGGCTCCGCGAATGATGGTCTCCGATGCCGACCTGAAACGCCGGTCGGCATAGAGCAATGGCGCGGCAAGCCACTGGAAGTCGGCAGCCTCACCCATGTCCACATCGATATGGCGGAGCTGAACCTGGGCCTGGGTCCAGGCCAGTGTCCGCGCACGGTCGAATGCACTGCGATCATGATGCGTGTCGATCAGATCGAGAAGCTCCTCCCGCGTCGACGCCACCACGGTCCAGAAGGCGACACGCGCAATCTTGCCGGGGGCGATACGTACGCTCTGGCGTAGCGAGAAGACCGGGTCCAGCACCCGGCCGACGGTGTTCGACAGCGGACAACCATCCGACATCGCTTCGGCGGCATTGATGCGGCGCCCGCGTCCAATGAAATTGGCTCGGGCGGTCTCGTACTGCGGATCGGAAGCGACCTCGCCCTCCACCACCGCGAAATGCGCGGCCCATATCTGCGTCTCACCCGGCGTGCGCAGTCGCCGTGTGGCGACGAGGGCGCCGAATTCCGGCAGATGCTCCGTCTCGACGAACATTTTGGCAAAGGCCGGGTGAGCATTGTCGGTGGCCGGGGTCGCGAGAACCAGCTCCGCATACGAGGTCAGTTCGACCTCGCGGCTTCGCCGTCCGGTATTGGTCAGCGAAACGCGGCGCACCTCGCCATTGTGTTCGCCGGAAACGATGACATCCATCGTCGTCGTCAGGCCGGCATCGTGACGGATGAACTCGGCATGGTCCTCGCCGAATACAACGTTACTTTCGCCCGTTTCGCCCGCCATCGGCCGTGTCGTGGCGGACCAGACGTTGCCGCTCTTCATGTCCCGAAGGAAAATGAAGGAGCCCCAGTCGTCACATGTGGCGTCCTCGCGCCAGCGGGTCACCGCGATATCTCGCCAACGGCTGTAGCCGCCACCATCCGCCGTCATCATGACGGCGTAGCTGCCATTGGAGAGCAGATGCGTCACCGGCGCGCCGTCGGCAGGCGTGGTCAGGCGGCGCACCGTCACGCTCTCGCTTCGGGCATCGGCAGCGGCGGCCCGAACCTCTTCGGCGCGGGGACGGGCCACAACAACGTCGCGCGGCGAGCGTTCCTGCAGCAGAAGCTCGCTGGCGCGGATCATCGGTTCACGATGGAATCTGGCCCGCATCTCGCCACCCAGAAGCGTGTTGGCGATCGCAACGATGGTCATGCCCTGGTGGTGCGCCATGAAGCTGCGGACAATGGCCACCTCCTCACCTTCCGGCAGCCGTGACCGCGTGAAATCCAGGGCCTCATAGAAGCCATAGATGCCCTGCGCGCCCAATCCCGCGAGCCGGGCATAGTTTTCCCGTGCGTGCTCGGGATCCACCATGCTGGCGAGCCCGGTGGCATAGGGAGCGACCACGACGTTCTCCGACAGACCGCGCTTCAGGCCGAGCCCCGGCACACCGAAATTGGCATACTGATAGGTGAACTCGATATCGCGCGCATTATAGGCGGATTCGGACATGCCCCACGGAATGCCAAGCGACCGCCCATAGGATTGCTGCCGCTGAACCACGAGGCGGTTGGTCTGTTCGAGTACGCTCCCCGCTGGCGCCCGCATCACCAGCGACGGCATGAGGTACTCGAACATGGATCCGGACCACGAAATCAGTGCGGAACCATTGCCCAGCGGGGTCGCCAACCGACCGAGCCGGAACCAATGGCGGCTGGGGACATCGCCCTTTGCGATGGCAAACAGGCTGGCCAGCCGTGCTTCGGAGGCCAGAAGGTCGTAGCAACTTGGATCGAGACCGTTCTCGGCGAGCGAATAGCCGATCGACAGCAGTTTCCGCTCGGGATCGAGCAGGAAAGCGAAATCCATCTCCATCGCCATGGTCCGCGCCGTGTCGGCGAGCACGGTCAGGCGAGTTCTTGTCGCTGCATCGCTCTGCAAGAGGTGCCGTCGGTCGCGTTCATGCTCGCCAACCGCTTTGCCAAGCGCGTCGATCCAGTACGCGAAGTCCGCGAAGCTCTTGTTGCCGGTCGCGGGGAACATCTCCTGCGCGATACGCGCGGCCCTGTCCGCCAGCCGTTTCAGAATCGGAGCTACGGCCTCGAAGGCCTGCACGCCGTTAAGCTGGGCGTCGATTTCGTCCAGGGCCTCGGTCAACGCTCGCCCCTGCAGGCTCCCGGCTGTCGGCAAGGCAGCGATTGCCGCTCGCGCCAACGCGAGCACATCGGCAATCCCTGAGCGCGCATTCTCGGCGACTGGTGCGTCCGTCCATTCTTCGCAGGCATTGGCCAGCGCGATGAGGTGGCCGGCGAAATTACCGCTGTCGACCGATGAGACATAGTCCGGCGGCAGTGCCGCAAGGTGACGGGTTTCATACCAGTTGAAAAAGTGCCCGCGGAAGCGCGGCAACTTCTTCAGCGTCCCGAACGTCGCTTCCAGCCGCTCGATAGTCTCGATGGTGCCGGCCCAGCCAAAGTCACGGGCGGCGACGGCAGCGAGTAGATAAAGGCCGATATTCGTCGGTGACGTCCGATGGGCGATGACCGGCTTCGGCACCTCCTGGAAATTGTCCGGCGGCAGCATGTTGTCGTCCGGCGTCACGAAGGTCTCAAAATACCTCCAGGTACGCCGAGCGATCAGCCGCAAGTCACGCGCGTCGGAATTTCCGAGCACCAGCCGACGCGACACTTTGGGGGAGCGGCTCGCCCATCGCGCGATAAGGGGCGCGCTCGACCAGAGCAACGTAAACGGCAAGACAAGAGGCCAGGAGGACGGCGCCAGCGCGAGAGCGCCAGCCGCCAAGACGAGGGTCAGGACGCTGGAGCACGCCATCTGCCGGTAGAAACCGAGGAGGTCCAGTTGCGGGCCAGCGGAGGACGTGGCGGACGTCGTCCATTCCAGCAGATGTCGGCGCGTCACAAGCACCCGCACCAGTGTGCGAACCCCTGCATCAGCGGCACGCCAAGCCTGATCGGGAAGAAAGACGAGCGCCAGCCATGTCTGGGCGGCGGCAAGATTCACATCATCCATCAACCCGGCGAGGTGACTTCGCATCCGCACATCGGGGCGGCGCGGGATCAGGCGGAAGACGATCGGCAGGAAAGCGGGAACGGCTATAGTGCCAAGGGTCAACAGCGTACCGATAAGCGCTGCAGGCATCGGAAACAGCCAGCAGAGGCACATGGCCGACAATGTGAGCGGCGCATGCGTGGAGCGCCGGAGGTTGTCGAGCATCTTCCCCCGCCCCACCGGGGTCAGCGCACGCGGTCCGGTTCCGTGTCCGAAGATCCACGGGAGCAGCTGCCAGTCGCCGCGCATCCAGCGATGTTGCCGCTTGGCGACGACATCATACCGCGAGGGGAACTCCTCCACGACCTCGACATCCGAGGCCAGCCCCGCGCGTGCGAAGACACCCTCGAAGAGATCGTGGCTGAGCAGCGTATTCTCAGGAATGCGTCCCGCCAGCGAGGCCTCGAAGGCGTCCACCTCATAGATGCCCTTGCCGGTGTAGGAACCTTCACCGAACAGATCCTGATAGACGTCGGAAACCGCCGCGGCATAAGGGTCCATGCCACCGCCGCCGGAAATGACCCTCTGGTAGAATGAGCCTTCGCGGCCTATCGGCAGCGAGGGCGTGACCCGCGGCTGGAGAATGCCGTAGCCCCCGACGACACGCTGCTCAGCGGGGCTGAACATCGGCCGGTTCAGCGGATGTGCCATCTTGCCGATCAGTCGGAGCGCCGCGTCACGCGGAAGCCGCGTATCGGCGTCGAGTGTGATGACGTAGCGCACGTCCGCCGGAACGCGAGGCGCATGCCCCGCGACAGTCATGAAGGACGTATCGTCGGCTCCGCGCAGCAGACGGTTGAGCTCATGCAGCTTGCCCCGCTTGCGCTCCCATCCCATCCATTTGCCTTCGGCTGGATTGAACCGGCGTCGACGATGCAACAGCAGGAAGCGATCGCCACCCGGACCTGGCCCGTGACGCAGGTTCAACTGCTCGATCGCCTGCGACGCGCACTCCAAAAGCGGCGCGTCGCCAATCATGACTTCGCCATCGGCATCGACGCCGTCAGAGAGCAAGGCAAAAGTGAGATCCCCGCCGGCACCGGAGAGAAAGTGAACCTCGAGCCGCTCGACCTGTTCGCGAAGATCCGCCTCGTTGGTGAGGAGCGTCGGCACGGCGACAAGGGTGCGCAGCGAGGGCGGCACGCCGCCCGCAAGTTCCAAACCGGGCAGACTGGTCGCGCCGAACAACAAGGCGACGGCGCGGTTCACCATGGCGGTCGCAACCTCGCTGGCCGGGATGAAGCCAACCAGGGCGAGTGTCACCAGCCACCCCAGCGACAGTCCCGACGACGAAAGAGCGTAAAGCGCCAGCCCGACCAGTACGCAGGTAACCGCGAGAATGGTGCCGACATAGCCCCCGATCCCCAGCCGGATGCTGAGGCGACTGAGACGAAGACGCACCGGCGGGCGGAAGTTGACCGTCCGCTCGAACGCATTCCGCCCATAGCCGATGAGATAGTAGCCGGGATCGCAGGCCGGGTCGGACGACCCCTGCTGTGACTGGGCAGATTGTGCGGCAGCCACGGCTTCCAGTGCCAAATTGGCAATGCCCAACTCGGACTCCGACGAGGCGCGGGCAAGTTGCTCGATCGCGTTTCGGTAGAGATCGCGTGTGGGGAAATCCATCGTGGCGAAGGCGCTGCCCGCACCCAGCCTTTCATCGACCAGGCTGACGCTCTCGAACAGTTCGGCCCAGTCGATGTCCGAGATCAGCCGCATGCTGGTGATGACATTCCGCACGCTGACATTGGAAGCGCCCAGCCGCTGCTGAGCGTGCTGGACCACGCCCTCGACCGAGCTGCCCTGTGCTGCCAGTCGCGTCTCCAGCCATCCCAGCGCGGGAGTCGTCCGGGGGTCCTGGTCCCTGAGACGCTTGACCAGCTGGGCCGCGAACGCTGCCGACAAAGGCTCCGGAGAACGGATCAGTATGTCCGCGTCGAGCGCCGTCCGGGCCTCTCCGGAGGCGCGCAGCTGGTCCGCAAGGAGGTCGGCCTCACGACGCGCCTGGCGTCCAGCGGTGATCTGGTCGGCTAGCCGACGCAGGTTTTCGATGAGTACGATGCGCAGCGTGATCGCCACCGCCCACAGTTCGCCGATGGTCAGCGGCTGTACCTGTTGATAGGCCGCGATAAAGCGGCGCAGCATCTCGGGATCGAAATGGCTGTCGGTATGGGCAACATAAGCCCATGCAAGGCCAAGCACCCTGGGATAGCCGGCGAACGGCCCGTCGGCGAGCTTGGGTAGCTGCCTGTAGTAACCCGGTGGCAGGTCATCGCGAATTTCGCGGATCTGCTCCTCGATGAGATGATAATTGTCGAGCAGCCATTCAGCCGCGGGCACCACGGTGCGATGGGCTTCTGCGTCTCCCGCTGTCGCCCGATAGGCAGTGAGCAGGACGCTGGCGTTGCTTCTCAGCCGCGCGTGCAGCGAGGGCACGGATGGCGGTGGCAACGTGATCGACTGGGCTCTCGCCAGACTTCTTGCATGTTGTTCCAACCGCTCGGCGCCGAACAGCTCCTCGCGGATTGGCGACGTGTCGTCCCAGACAGAGCCTCTCCACGGGCGCCCCCGCCACGTCGAAAGCTGGGTTTCATAGCAGCGGCGAAGATCAGCGATCGGGTTCATGGATACCTTCCGGTCCGGCGTGGCGCGAGAGGCATGGGCAGGCGGCGGTCGAGGGCCATAGCCGTCGACAAACAGCAAGTCTGTTCGAACGCAACGTGGCCGAAGGACGGACGACGGCGCGACCGAGGCGTGCCGGCTATGCGCGTGCGACGCCGGAATGAAGCGGACGGTTCGAAGACGGCACCGCAGCAGCAGCCTGAGGCGCGCGCCAGCCTGAACGCCGGTGCCAATGTTGAGCCGCCGGCAGTTCGCCCACGAGGTCGACATGCGCGGCGCCCCCGTCCGGCGACAGGCGCTTCTCGGAGAAGCGAAGATTCAGCAATCGACCTTCGTCCGTGCGCAGGCTCAGATCGTCCCGACCGAATACCTGTTTCAGCGTCGAGGCCGGCAGGCGGATCTCGCCGCAGCTCATGACCTGGCCGGAATTTGAGAGATAACCGTCGAAATCATAGTGCGTCAGCGCGACCGCTGCTCCTGCGCAGAGAAGCTGGCCGGTCCCACGAAGTCCACCAAGATAGTCCATGGCCGCTTTCTCCTTGTCGGGTGTGCTGTTAGGTCCGGGCGTCGTCTTCCAGCGCTTTTGTCAGCTCGTCGGAATTGACCACATGGACCTGGCCGGAATTGCCCGGTGTGATGATGGCCGGCGTATGGAGCATCGTTGCGGAACGCCGATAAGCGAGGAAGGTGAGGTCCGGAATCGCCTCTTCGTCGATCACAAGTCGATAAGTCCCGGCCGGCTGCGGACTATCGATGCCGCTCAACTTGAATGGATGCCTGAACGTCACCGTGGTTTCGCGGGTTCGAATCGTCATGGCGATGCTCAGCCCTTCTTTTTCGGCGGCCTGATCGATGCGAGCTGCCTGTCTTCGGGCGAGCCAACGACGACAGGCCCCCTGATTTTCTTCGGCTTCCTCGCCTCGCGATTACCGCGCAGCTGGCCCTTGGCCCTGACGTACTCTCCATGTCGCATTGACCGGGCGACGTCAGAACGAAAAGCCCCGCGACCTGCGGGAGGCACGGGGCCACAAGGCGCAAGGCGCCTCGGATCGCATATTCATCGTTCGTCCTGGCCGCCAGTACATCCGTGGTCGACCGGCGAGGCGATGTGTTATCGGCGAACCCGAAGATCGGGCGCCCGCCGATGTCGTGCCATCAACTGATCGACTGGAGCCTGTCGGCGGACATCTTACCGCTTCTCTGGTCAGCGACGAGCTCAAAGCCCACCTTCTGACCTTCGCGCAGATCGCTCATGCCGGCGCGCTCCACAGCACTGATGTGAACAAACGCGTCGCTACCGCCGTCATCCGGCGCGATGAATCCAAAGCCCTTCTGAGCGTTGAACCATTTTACGGTTCCCGTGGTCATGGGAAACCCCTTTATAATTATTATTCTGGCTTGCCCGCAAAAACGCAGACCGTCGAAATCGCATTTTCAGGAAGAGAGAACCTAATGACCCGAAAAAGCGTTCGAGAGATAGACGTTCATCTTGCCGTTTATCGACTGAATTAATATGTGCTCTCAAGATGGATATTACAAGCGCGGCGGGTTTTTAATATTCGAACCATTTTTTCTTATGCCTGGTGTCGTTCCAGCATTGAGAATGGCCCCCAACGTGTTCGCGCATTGCGGAACATGAGGCACAGCGAGCACCGGCTCGAGACGCGGCGTTGCCCATTGAAGGCGGCAGCAGATGAAGCGGGAGATTTCAGTGATCAGGTTGAGAATTCGGCACCGGACGACCTATCGCTACAACCGCTCCGTGAGCCTGCGCCCCCATTGCCTCATGTTGCGCCCGCGGGAGTCCCGCGAGCTTAGACTGGGCTCCATGGAACTGATCGTCGAACCGGAGGCGATGGTGACATGGGCGCACGACGTCGCCGGAAACATGGTCGCGACCGCGACATTTCACGCGATGACCGACAGGCTGATGATCGAGAGCATCTCTGAGATCGAACTCGATGCCGTGGAATGGCCGGTCTTCGAGGTCGCCGCATCGGCGATTTTCTATCCCTTCCAGTACAGCCTGGACGAATGGACAGATCTCGGCGCCCTGACGACGCCCCAATATCCCGATCCGACGGGAAGACTGCGAGCATGGAGCCAGGCGTTCGTCCGAAGCGCTCCCACCGACACTCTGGCATTATTGAAGGACATCAATTCCGGCGTCGCTGCGTGGATTTCCTATCAGGGTCGCGACGATGAAGGCACCCAGTCGCCGATAGAGACCCTCGACCGCGGCTGGGGATCATGCCGCGACATGGCCGTGCTGCTCATCGAGGCTGTCCGCACGCTGGGGTTCGGTGCGCGGATCGTCTCCGGCTATCTGCACAATCCCTCCCAGGAGATCGTGGGCTCAACCGGCGCAGGAACCACTCATGCATGGGCGGAGGTCTATGTACCCGGAGCCGGATGGATCACCTTTGATCCGACGAACCAAAGCGTCGGCGGGGCCAACCTCATTCCTGTCGCGGTGGGCCGGGACATCCGTCAGGTGATGCCGGTAATCGGCGAGTTTATTGGCATGAGCAATGCGTTCGAAGCGATGGAGGTGGAGGTTTCCGTCCGCGACGTACCGGCAGCTGAAACCCGATGAAGTCCGAAGTGGTGTCTGCCGAACGCTGTCTGGCGGTCATTCCAGCAACCGGCGCACGGGCACCGCACCTCATCGGCAAAAAGCGCTCCCGGAGAGGCCTTTCCTATCGCAGTAAGACGTCGCTTTCGTACCCGAAGCAACAGTAGTGGCCGAGATCACCCAGCACAACGCACCCGACCGCTCCTTGCGCCGTCGCCGCTTGAGTACTTTGCCGGCCGCGCAGGCTGCCAACACCTCCACCCCGCGGGGGGGAAGCGAAACCACCCCAAGCCAACGCCAGCCATTGAGCTTCCCACGATTTGTCACCGGCGAGAGGTCGACATCGCCGATCACCTCGTCCCTTGCTGGGCAAGGAGCGCACGCAAATTCGCCGCCGCGGCGCACAAAGTGACAGTGCGGGGAGCGACCCTACAGTGCTCCCCACCATCGAAAGCCTGGGCGGCCACGGTGGCTGTTCTGGTCGCACACTCATAGGAGTGGCTATAAATGCTACCGACCGGCATGACGGCAATGAAGCCAAGGGTCAAACGGTCATATTGGTCGCCACGATCCGAACGATAGAGCAGCCAGTCTTGCCGGCCGAGAGGCACGATGTGGCACCGGGAGGGCCTCATGCAGATCACACTGACAGAGGCCGCACCGGCAGAACCGTCGGAATCGGCGATGCAGCAGTTTCTCCGGCGCGTCGACCTGACGTCGCTTCGGCTTTTCATCGCCATTTGCGAGGAGGGCTCGCTGACACGCGCGGCCCTGCGTGAAGGGATTGCCGCCTCCGCGGTCTCCAAGCGACTGTCCGATCTGGAGGGGATCCTCGGCGTGTCCCTATTCGACCGGTTAGCGCGCGGCATGGCGCTTACCCCGGCCGGCGAAACGCTGTTGCACCATGCCCGCATCACAATACGAACCATCGAGAAGATGGGCGCCGAACTGGGAGAATACTCGATGGGCGTGCGCGGTCACGTGCGCATGCTGGCCAACCTCTCCGCCATCGTCCAATTCCTGCCGGAGGACCTGCCGGCGTTTCTGGAAACGCACAGCTTGCTGCGCTTCGACCTCCAGGAATGCCCCAGCTCGGACGTGGTGCGCGGCATCGAGGAGGGCGCGGCCGACATCGGCATATGCGCAGGAGACATCGAAAGCCGGTCGCTTGAGACCTTCCGCTACCGCCGGGACCGGCTGGTCGTCGTCGCCCGCCGGGATCATCCACTGGCCGGCCACGAGCGCGTCTCTTTCGAGGAGACGCTTGATTTCGACTTCATCGGCCTGCACGCGGCCAGTTCCATCTTCCTGCGCTCGCAATACGCCGCCAGCCTCGCGGGACGAAGCATCAAGCTGCGCGTGCATGTACCCGGCTTCGACGCCGTGTGCCGCATGGTGCAAGCCAATATGGGCCTTGGCATCATTCCCGATCGAGCCTTCGATATTCTGGGCAAGAGCATGAATTTGAAAGCGATTCCGCTGCGCGACCCATGGGCCCGGCGACAGCTCAAGCTGGTCGTGCGCGAGGTCGAGAGCCTGCCGCCGACGGCGCGGTTGTTGCTCGAACACCTGCGTGCCAAGGACCGGTCGGAGCGTCGTGTGCGCCGCACGATCGACTGAGACCGTTCGCGTATCGCGAACGGTCTTTGTCTAAAGACTATTGGACCTGCGGCGGCTTTCGACCGATAGAGCAAAAAAAAGCATATCTGGGAGGAGCGTCGCATATGGAAGGATCCGCAGAGATCCCGAATGGGGGTCCGCTTGCCGGAATTCGCGTTGTCGAGCTCGGCAACCTGATCGCCGCCCCTTTTGCTGCGCGGCTGATGGCGGAATTCGGTGCGGAAGTCATCAAGGTCGAAGCTCCGGGCGAAGGCGATCCCATTCGCAAATGGCGCAAGCTCCACAACGGCACATCCCTGTGGTGGTACCTGCAGTCGCGCAACAAGAAGTCCATTGCCATCAATCTTCGCGTGCCTGAGGGCCAGGAGATCGTCCGCCGCCTAGTGCGGGACGCGGATGTGCTGATCGAGAATTTTCGTCCCGGCACGCTGGAGCGCTGGGGCATGGGTTGGGATGTCCTCAAGGAGATCAATCCCAACCTGGTCATGGTCCGGATTTCCGGCTTCGGCCAGGACGGCCCCTACCGCGAGCGCCCCGGCTTCGGCTCGGTGGGCGAGGCGATGGGTGGCATGCGCTTCACCACCGGTGACCCGGATCGCCCGCCGGCGCGCACCGGCATTTCCATCGGCGACTCCCTCGCCGCCCTTCACGCGGTGATGGGCGCCTTGATGGCGCTGGTGCGCATCAAGTCGGGGCACGGGGCGGGACAGGTGGTCGACGTGTCGCTGTTCGAGAGCGTCTTCAACATGATGGAGAGCCTCGTTCCCGAATACGACCTCATGGGATATGTGCGCGAACGGTCCGGCGGCTCTCTTCCGGGCATTGCGCCGTCGAACTCCTACCCCACTGCCGAAGGCAGCTATGTGATCGTCGCCGGCAATGGCGACGCCATCTTCAAGAGACTTATGACGGCGATCGGTCGCGCGGATCTCGCCAACGACCCCCGCCTCGCTTCGAATGATGGCCGTGTGACCCATGTCGAGGAGATCGACGGCGTCATCACCGAATGGACGCGGCGTCATTCCATCGAGGAGGTCACCGCGGCGCTGGACCGAGCCGACGTTCCCAACGGGCGGATCTATTCGGTCGCCGACATCATTAGCGACCCGCAATACCTCAGCCGCGATATGATCCTGCCCTCGCAGCTTCCCGATGGGACCAACGTGAAGATGCCTGGCATCGTGCCCAAACTGTCGGAAACGCCCGGCGTGGTGAACTGGGCCGGCCCCAGGCTCGGCGAACACACATCCGCACTGATGGCCGGGCTCGGCTATGACCCCAGTGAGATAGAAACCCTCGTCGCCAGCGGCGTGGTGGCGCGCTCGGACGCCGAAGGAGACGGCGCATGACGTGGGAGAACTTACCCGGGCACGTCTATATTCAGGAAGTCGTGACGCGCGACGGTCTTCAGATCGAGCCCCGCTTCCTGCCGACCCAGGACAAGGTCGCGCTGATTGACGCGCTGTCGCAGACCGGAGTGGCGAAGATCGAGGTGACGTCCTTTGTCTCGCCCAAGGCGGTCCCGAACCTCGCCGATGCGCGCGACGTGGCAAAGTTGATCAAGCGCCGCCCCGGCGTCACCTATGTCGCGCTGGTGCCGAACCTGCGCGGCGCGCAGGAGGCGCTGACGGCCAATATGGACGAGCTCAACCTCGTCATGTCGGTGAGCGAGACCCACAATCGCGCGAACATGCGCATGACGCCCGAGCAGTCGCTTGAAGGTTTCCGCACGATCGTCGAATCCGCCCGCGGTACGCCAGCCACGCTTAACGGCTCCATCGCCACCGCCTTCGGCTGCCCCTTTGAGGGGAAGCAGCCCGAGGCGAAGGTGCTGAAGCTGGCGGAGGACTACCTCTCCCTAGGCCTCGATTCCATCACCCTTGCCGACACCACCGGCATGGCCAATCCCCGGCAGGTCGCGGACCTCGTATCGGCATTTCGCCGCCGGTTCGGATCCGTGCCGCTGACGCTTCATTTTCACAATACGCGCGGGATGGGACTGGCCAACGTCGTCTCCGCGCTCAGTGTCGGCGCGGACCGTTTCGATGCCTCGCTCGGCGGCATTGGCGGCTGCCCTTTCGCGCCGGGCGCGACCGGCAACATCTCGACCGAGGATCTGGTCCACATGCTGGACGAGATGGGCATCCCCACCGGGGTCGATCTTGCAGGTCTCCTCGCGCTCGCGCGGAGCCTGCCAGCCTTGCTCGGTCACGACATCCCCGGACAGGTTGCCAAAGCGGGTCGGAGCGGTGATCTCCACCCTGCCCCGGCAGACATTCACCTCGCGGCGAAATAACAAGAAGCGCCGAATGGGAGGATATGACATGGACACAGCCGTGCGGCACCAGCCCGCCGAGCCGATGTCGCCCGTCGCCGCCACCGCACCGCTGGCGGTGGCGCTCGACGACGTGAGCATCAGCTTCGCGATGAAGGGGCAGCCCGTCTACAAAGCGGTTGCGCCGACATCGCTCCACGTGCGCGAAGGCGAGTTCGTCGCCATTGTCGGCCCGACGGGCTGCGGAAAGTCGACCCTGCTCAACGCGACGGCCGGGCTACTGACGCCTGCTGGCGGCAAGGTCACGATCTTCGGCGAGCCTCTCGCCGGGCTGAACCCGCAGGCCGGCTACCTGTTCCAGCAGGACGCGCTGATGCCGTGGAAATCGGCGCTCGACAATGTCGCGATCGCGCTCGAGATCAATGGCACGCGCCGCGCCGACGCGCTGGCCGAGGCCCAGAACTGGCTGAAGAAGGTCGGACTGTCGCGTTTCGCCGACCGCTACCCCCATCAGCTTTCCGGCGGCCAGCGCAAACGCGTCGGCCTCGCCCAGGTGCTGGTGCGTCACCCCAAGATCCTGCTGATGGACGAGCCGTTCGGCCCACTCGATGCCCAGACGCGGCAGATAATGGGAACGCTGCTGCTGAACCTGTGGGCTCAGGACCGCAAGGCGGTGATGTTCGTCACCCACGATCTGGAGGAAGCCATCGCGCTGTCGGATCGCGTCGTCATCATGTCGGCCGGACCCGAGGCGCGGATCATCGGTAACTTCCCGATTGATCTCGCTCGTCCGCGCGATACCGCCGAGATCCGGCTCGACCCGGGCTTCCATGATCTGCACCGGCAGATCTGGGATCAGCTGAAGAGCGAAGTTGCAAAGACCTACGGGGAGGACATGCCCTCATGAAGACGCACCCCGCGAAGCTGCTTCTGCTGCAGATCCTCGTCGCCGTTGCCGTGATCGCCTTCTGGCAGTTCGGCGCGACCGTGCCGATCGGCGGCGACTATCTGCTGCCGGAGTTCTTCTTCTCCAAGCCCTGGGATGTGATCTCCCGGGTCTACGAACTGTTCGCGACCGGCGTGATCTGGAAGCACCTGCGGATCACCCTCACCGAAACTGTGCTGGCCTTCATCATCGGCTCGGTAGGCGGCATCGTCATCGGCTTCTGGTTCGCCCGCAAGCCGACCGTTGCGGCGGTATTCGACCCCTATGTGAAGATGGCTAACGCCCTTCCGCGCGTTGTTCTGGCGCCGATCTTCATGCTGTGGCTCGGCCTCGGCATCTGGTCGAAGGTCGCGCTGGGCGTCACGCTGGTGTTCTTCATCGTGTTCTTCAACGTCTATCAGGGCGTGAAAGAGGTGAGCCCGGTCGTTCTCGCCAATGCCCGCATGATGGGAATGAACGAGCGCCAGCTGTTTCGTAACGTGTACTGGCCCTCTGCCCTGTCCTGGATGTTCTCTTCGCTGCACACCTCGGTCGGCTTCGCGCTGGTCGGTGCGGTGGTGGGCGAATATCTCGGCTCGTCGGCGGGGCTGGGCTACCTCATCCATCAGGCAGAGGGCGTTTTCGACGTGACCGGCGTGTTTGCCGGCATGGTCATTCTCGCCGCCTTCGTGCTTGTCATCGACGTGGGCGTGACCCGGGTCGAGCGACGCCTTCTCGTGTGGCGGCCCCAGCCGACGGGCGAGCAGAACTGACAACGAAACCGACAAGAAACGGGAGGAAAGACAATGAAAATACGCACATTGCTGCTTGCAGCGAGCCTTCTCATCCCCGCGCTCGGCGCCGCGCAGGCGGGCGAAATCGAGAAGCCGAACGTCACCCTGGGCGTTGGCGGAAAGCCCCTGCTCTACTATCTCCCCCTGACGCTGGCGGAGCGGCTCGGCTACTTTAAGGATGAAGGGCTGAATGTCGAGATCAACGATTTCGGCGGCGGCTCCAAGTCGCTCCAGGCGCTTATCGGCGGCTCGGTCGACGGCGTGACCGGTGCCTATGAGCACACCATCCGCATGCAGCAGAAGAAGCAGGACGTACGTGCGGTCATCGACCTCGGGCGCTATCCCGGCATCGTCGTCGGCGTGCGCACCGCCGAGGCGGACAAGATCAAGTCCGTCGCCGACCTGAAGGGCGCCAAGATCGGCGTGACGGCTCCGGGCTCGTCCACCTACATCCTGGTGCAGTACCTGATGCAGAAGGCGGGGCTCAACCCGGACGAGGCCTCCTTCATCGGCGTGGGCGGTGGCGCCTCCGCGGTGGCCGCAATGCAGAATGGCGAGATCGACGCCATCTCGCATCTCGACCCCGTCATCTCCAAGCTGGAGGACATGGGCGAGCTGAAGATCCTGGTCGACACCCGCACCACCGAAGGCACCGAACAGGTGTTCGGCGGCATGAACCCGGCGGCCGTGCTCTACTTCAAGGAGAGCTTCATCAAGGATAACCCGAACACCGTGCAGGCGCTCACCAATGCCTTCTACCGCACGCTCAAGTGGCTGGAGAAGGCAACGCCGGAAGAGGTCGCCGCGACGGTGCCGGAGGCCTATTGGCTCGGTGACAAGAACCTCTACATCAAGGCGTTCAACGCGACCCGCCAGGCCTATTCGACCGACGGCAACATCGACGAAGCCAGCATGAAGATCGCCCTCAACCTGCTCACCACTACGGACCCGAAGTTCGATGCCGCCAGCATCGACCTGTCGAAGACCTTCGACGGTTCGTTCCTCGCGAAGGCGAAGGGTCAGTGAGACTGCAACGGGCGGAAGAAGCTCAAGGGTTCACCGCCCCTTCCTGACCTGTCACCGGCATTGTGCCCGTGCTGAACGGGCAAGACCACGTCAGGCTTCAGAACAATACGAAACGGGCGGCGCTTCCAGCGCCGCCCGTTTTCGTTTCCGCAGGGCATTCTTCACCAGGCTCGCTGCGCCTCAGCTGCGCAGTCCGGGCGCCTCGCTGCCGGTATGGGCGACATACTCCGTATAGCCGCCGCCATACTGATGAATGCCGTCAGGCGTCAGCTCCAGCACGCGGTTCGACAGCGCGGCCAGAAAATGCCGATCATGGCTGACGAACAGCATCGTGCCCTCGTAACTCGCCAGCGCCGCGATCAGCATCTCCTTGGTGGCGATGTCGAGATGGTTGGTCGGCTCGTCGAGCACGAGGAAGTTCGGCGGATCGAACAGCATCTTCGCCATCACGAGACGGGCTTTCTCGCCGCCTGAGAGCACCCGGCAGCGCTTGTCCACATCATCGCCCGAGAAGCCGAAGCAGCCGGCAAGCGCACGCAAGGAGCCCTGCGCGGCCTGGGGGAACGCGTCTTCCAGCGACTGGAACACGGTACGCTCACCCTCCAGCACTTCCATGGCGTGCTGGGCGAAATAGGCCATCTTCACGCTGCCGCCGATCGCCACCGTCCCGATATCCGGCTCGGTGGATCCCGTCACCAGCTTCAGCAACGTCGACTTGCCGGCGCCATTAACGCCCATCACTGCCCAGCGCTCGCGCCGGCGCACGTGGAAGTCCAGCCCCTCATAGATGCTCCGCGCGCCATAGCTCTTATGCACGTTCTTCAGGCTGACAACGTCCTCCCCGGAACGCGGGGCCGGCTGGAACTCGAACGCAACGGTCTGGCGGCGGCGCGGCGGCTCGACGCGCTCGATCTTGTCGAGCTTCTTGACCCGGCTCTGCACCTGCGCGGCATGGGAGGCACGGGCCTTGAAACGCTCGATGAAGGCGATCTCCTTGGCCAGCATCGCCTGCTGGCGCTCGAACTGGGCCTGCTGCTGCTTCTCCGCCAGCGCGCGCTGCTGGGCGTAGAACTCGTAGTCGCCGGAATAGGAGGTCAGCGTGCCGGCGTCGATTTCGACCACCTTGTTGACGATGCGGTTCATGAATGCGCGATCGTGCGAGGTCATCATCAACGCACCGTCGAAATTCTTCAGGAACGCCTCCAGCCAGATGAGGCTTTCGATGTCGAGATGGTTGGACGGCTCGTCGAGCAGCATCACGTCCGGACGCATCAGCAGGATGCGTGCGAGCGCGACGCGCATCTTCCATCCGCCGGAGAGTTTGCCGACGTCACCCTCGATCATTTCCTGGCTGAAGCCGAGACCGGCCAGCACCTCGCTCGCGCGGCCCTCGAGCGAATAGCCGTCGAGTTCCTCAAAGCGGGCCTGAACCTCGCCGTAGCGCTCGATGACCGCGTCCATCTCGTCGGCGCGGTCGGGGTCGACCATCGCGGCTTCCAGTTCGCGCAGTTCGGCGGCGATGGCGCTCACCGGGCCAGCCCCGTCCATCACCTCGGCCAGCACCGTCTGACCCGCCATCTCGCCCACGTCCTGGCTGAAATAGCCGATCGTCAGGCCGCGATCGACGGAGACCTGCCCTTCATCGGGCTGCTCCTCACCGGTGACCAGACGGAACAGCGTCGTCTTGCCCGCGCCATTGGGGCCGACGAGGCCGACCTTCTCCCCCTTCAGCAGGGTCGCAGACGCCTCGATGAAGACGATCTGCTTGCCATTCTGTTTGCCGATGGAATCGAGACGGATCATGCGTGCACGCAACCTTCAAATGATGTTGCAGCGCGCTTAGGCCATTTGGCCGGCCGGGGGAAGGGCATGCCACGCGCAGCGCACCCGCGTTTGCGGCAACCGTGCCCGCAGGGCCACGCCTTGGGGGCTCTCGTCACCTGCACAATGAGGCAGGCCCCACCGAACAGCGCCTCTCAGATCGCGTCTTCGGTCTCGGCCTGCAGCGCGGCGAGCAGCGACATGAAGCGCTCGCCCTGCACGAGCACATGCGCACGGATCCGTTCGGATGCCGACGCACCATCGCCCTTGAGCAGGGCCTCAAGAATGGATTCATGTTCGGCGAGCGAAGCATCTATCCGCCGAGGGACCTTCAGTTGCAGGCGACGATAGGGCTGCAAGGTGAGCTGAAGGCGCAGAGCCTCCGCGCGAAGCACGCGATTATTGGTCGCGGCATAGATTGCCGCGTGAAAGAGCGCGTTCGCGGGGTAGTAGGCCGCCTCATCACCGTCCGCCACCGCCTGGCAACAGGCAGCGTGCGCCTCGGAAATCGCCTTCTGATCGGAAGGCCCCATGCGCTGGGCCGCGAGACGGGCGCAGGAGGCCTCCACTTCGGCCATCAACTCGAAAGACTCGACCAATTCGCGCGGTCCGAGCAGCGTGACGAAGGTGCCACGCCGAGGGCGCATCTCGACCATGCCCGATGCCGCGAGCTGGATCAGCGCTTCCCGGATCGGCGTCCGCGACACGCCGAAACGCTCGGCGAGACCAACCTCGTCAAGCCGCTGTCCCGGCCGAAGCCGTCCCACGACGATGTCTTCTTCCAGTGCTTCGCGAAGCCTGGGCGTTTGTTCACCACGCACGGGTCACCTCTGTCCGAAGAAAGCCGCGTTTCGATCAAAGATGCAAGATCGAACTTCATGTATACAAGATCGTTGACATCGCGTGCGCATTGCTCTTCATTCGATACATACGCCAACGTCCAGCCGGCACGTGAAGCTCACCTGATGGCGACTTTCGCGACCTTGGGCGTGGAAAACCGGACATGGAACAGCGGCGGGCGGTGCCCCAGCGCGGGAAAATGCCATGGGTTCGAACACATCGTTCGTCACGGGTTTGCTTAACTCCATCGCGGAGCATGGTCGCACGCTGCTCGAGCGTTCGAATCGCAGCAGTGGCACCACGCGGCTGGAGACGCTGATCGATCGCTGCGAGGCCCTTCTGTCCGGTCAGGGCGAAGCCTCGGGAGTGGCCCTCGCGGCTGACATTCTTGACCGTTACACCCGTGTGAAGCCTGCGGAAGGCCTTGCCTTTTTCGAGGCCCTCGCCCGCGACTTTGGCCCGGACCGCGCACGCCTCGATGCAGCGATCCAGACCTATGCGCGCACCGGCTCGCCCCTCGACGCGGCCGAGATTCACGTCGCCAGCGAACCTCGCCGCCAGGAGTTGTTTCGCCGCTTCAATCTGGCGCCGGGTGGCACGCGTTCACTGGTGCACATGCGCGAGCAACTGATGCAGGTACTCCCCCTGCACGCCGAGCTCGCCGTGGTCGATCGCGACTTCGCTCATCTGTTCTCGTCCTGGTTCAATCGCGGCTTCCTCGTCCTTCGGCGCATTGACTGGTCGACGCCCGCCAACGTGCTGGAGAAGATCATCCGCTACGAGGCGGTGCACGCCATTCAGGACTGGAACGACCTGCGCGCGCGCGTCGATAGCCCCGACCGACGCTGCTACGCCTTCTTCCATCCCGCGCTGATCGACGAACCACTGATCTTCGTGGAAGTCGCGCTGACGAAGGATACACCGGGCGCCATCGCCCCGGTCCTCGACCAGTCGCGCCGGCACCTGAAGCCGCAAGAGGCGAAGACCGCCGTCTTCTACTCCATCTCCAACTGCCAGAAAGGCCTCGCCGGCGTGTCCTTCGGCAATCTGCTGATCAAGCAGGTGGTCGAGGAGATATCCCGCGAATTGCCATCCCTCACCACCTTCGTCACGCTGTCGCCTGCTCCCGGCTTTCGCAAATGGCTGGACGGCGAACGCGCGTCCGAGCACAGCGTCGCCCTCTCAGGCGCGGACCGGAAGGCACTGGAAAAACTCGACACATCGGACTGGACCGAAAAGCCCGAGGTTCGCCAGGAACTTGCCGCGGTGCTGAGCCCGCTCGCGGCCTATTATTTCCTTACCGCCCGCACCCCGAAGAACAAGCCGCTCGATCCGGTCGCCCGTTTCCATCTCGGCAATGGCGCGCGCCTTGAGCGCATCAATCCCATGGGCGATCTGTCGCCCAAGGGCATCGCCCAGGCCGCCGGCCTGATGGTGAACTATCGCTACATCCTCTCCGATATCGAACGGAATCACGAAGCCTTTGCCGGCAAGGGTGAAGTGGTATCGAGCCCGGCCGTGCGAAAGCTGGTCAAGGCCGATACGAGTTCCCGATCCCTCGTTTCGGCCTCCTGAAAGCCGCCTGAGAACCACCATGTCCAAAACCGCGTCTGACAACCACCTGTTTTCCGCCATCGTCGCGGCCGTCCCTTCTCTCGACGCGCCGCTGGCCCGGCTCGCCGACGGCAGCATCGAGACCTATGGCGACGCTTTCGCGCTCTCCGCCCGGCTTGCTCATCTGCTGGTATCGCGCGGCGTGAAACCGGGGGACCGCGTGGCGGTACAGGTGGAAAAGTCCTGGCCGAGCCTTGCCCTTTATCTCGCCACCATCCGGGCGGGCGCCGTCTACCTGCCCCTCAACACGGCCTACACACTCAACGAGGTGAAATACTTCCTGACCGACGCCGAGCCGGCGCTGTTCGTCTGCCGCCCCGAGATCGAGACCGAGGCGCGCGCACTCGCCACCGAGATCGGCGTTCCCTGCGTCGAAACCCTTGGAAACGATGGTGTCGGATCGCTGACGGTTTCCGCAGCGGCGTTGTCGCCCACGTTCCCCGATGTGGCGCGCGGGCCCGATGAACTCGCCTGCATCCTTTACACGTCAGGCACCACCGGGCGCGCCAAGGGAGCCATGCTCACGCATCGCAACCTGCTTTCCAACGCTGTGACGTTGAAGGACTACTGGCGCTTCACCTCGAATGACGTGCTGATCCACGCCCTGCCGCTGTTCCACACGCACGGACTGTTCGTCGCCGCCAACGTCATTTTCATGTCCGGCGCATCCATGCTGTTCCGCACCAAGTTCGATGCCCGCGAAGCCATAGAGCTGATGCCGCAGGCGACATGCCTGATGGGCGTTCCCACCTTCTACACCCGCCTTCTTGACCAGCCGGGCCTCACCCGCGAGGCGACGCAGCATATGAGGCTGTTCACCTCTGGCTCGGCGCCCTTGCTGGCCGAAACCCACCGCGCCTTCCGCGAACGGACCGGCCACGCCATTCTCGAGCGTTACGGCATGACCGAGACGGGCATGAACACGTCCAATCCCTATGAGGGCGAGCGGATCGCCGGCACCGTTGGCTTACCCCTGCCCGGGGTCAGCGTGCGGGTCGTCGATCCTGAATCAGGCACGGTGCTCGGCTCCGATGAGATTGGCATGATCGAGGTGAAGGGTCCGAACGTCACCAAGGGCTACTGGCGGATGCCGGAAAAGACCGCGAGCGAGTTCCATGACGGATTCTTCGTCACGGGCGACCTCGGGAAGATCGACGCGAACGACTATGTGCACATTGTTGGGCGCGGCAAGGATCTTGTCATCACCGGCGGCTTCAACGTCTATCCGAAGGAGGTGGAAGGCGAGATCGACGCCCTGCCCGGCGTGGTGGAAAGCGCGATCATCGGTGTTCCCCATCCCGATTTTGGCGAGGGCGTGACCGCCGTGGTGGTGATGGCCAAGGGCGCCGATCTTTCCGAGCAGGGCATCCAGAAGGCCCTTGAAAGTCGCCTTGCCCGCTTCAAGCAACCCAAGCGGGTCTTCTTTGTGAATGAACTTCCCCGCAATACCATGGGTAAGGTGCAGAAGAACATCCTGAGGGACACCTATCGGGACATCTACCGCAATATTGCCTAAGATACCGCCGCCTGGGAAAGGGCGGAAAAGTCGACGGTGGGTCAACTTCCGCGACATCTAAATAACATTGGAAACGCCAGCAGTCCGCCATACAGCGGGCCAAAAAGGAGGAAAGTCATGACCGGAACGCGTTCCATTGCGCGTGCGCTCACACTCACCTGCGCTCTCGCCTTTGCCTCGTCCACTTTCGCCCAGGACATCACCCTGCGCGCCTCGCACCAGTTTCCCGGTGGCAAGGGCGACCCGCGCGACGAGATGGTGCAGATGATCGCCCGCGACGTAGAGGCGGCGAATGTCGGGATCAAGATCCAGGTCTTTCCCGGCTCCTCGCTCTTCAAGGCGAACGAGCAGTGGGGCGCCCTGACAAAGGGGCAGCTCGACATGTCGAGCTTCCCGCTCGACTATGCCTCCGGCCGCGTGCCGCAGTTTTCGGCCACGCTGATGCCGGGGCTGGTGCGCAACTTCGACCGCGCGGACCGGATGAACGACTCGCCGTTCATGAAGGAAATCAAGCAGATCATCGAGGAACAGGGGGCTATCGTCATCGCCGATGCGTGGCTCTCCGGCGCCTTTGCCTCCAAGAAGAACTGCATCACCAATCCGGAGAGCATCAAGGGTCAGGTGACGCGCGCCGCCGGACCGGCCTTCGAGCAGATGCTAGCCGCGGCCGGTGCCTCGATTTCCTCGATGCCCTCGTCTGAAATCTATTCCGGCATGCAGACCGGCGTGCTCGATGCCACCAACACGTCGTCTTCGAGCTTCGTCTCCTACCGTCTGTTCGAGCAGGTGAAGTGCCTGACCGCACCGGGCGAGAACGCGCTCTGGTTCATGTATGAGCCGGTGCTGATGTCGAAGCGCGTGTTCGATCGCCTGAACCCGGACCAGCAGAAGGCCATTCTCGCCGCCGGCAAAAAGGCCCAGGCCTGGTTCGCGGTCGAAGTGCGCAAGGCCGACCAGAAGCTCATCGATACCTTCAAGGGTGCGGGCGTCGAAGTGGTCGAGATGTCGGGCGCCGATTACGACGCCTGGCTGAAGGTCGCTCAGGAAAGCGCCTACAAGAACTTCTCCGAGAAGGTGAAGGGCGGCGACGAGTTGATCAAGAAGGCGCTCGCCGTTCAGTGATCACACGCTGACCGTGCGCGCTGCCGATGGGGAGCGCGCACGGTCCATCCGCCGCCGACGCCCGACCGCCCCGTGCCGCCGATCCGTCACGCAAGCACCGGCCCGGACCGCCCCAGCGCAGCGAACCAGCCCACCCCTACGGACGAAAGCGCCCAGATGACAAACCTGTTCCTGCGAACGGTGGACTTCATCTCCAAAGCCTGTGCCATCTTTGCCGGCCTGCTGCTGGTCGCCGCCATGCTGGTGATCTGCGAGATGATCTTCCTGCGATATGTGTTCCGTTCCCCCACCATCTGGCAAACGGACTTCGTGGTCTTCGCTGCCACTGCCGCGATGTTCCTCGGCTCGCCCTATGTGCTTCACACGCGCGGCCATGTTGGGGTCGACGTCGTGGAATTGATGTTCGCGCCGCCCGCGCAGCGCTGGCTCGGCATATTCGGCGCGCTGCTCGGACTGCTCTTCGCCGTGCTGATGACGATCGCAAGCGCGATGTTTTTCCATGAGGCCTATGTGAACGACTGGCACACCTCGTCCGTGGCCGCGATCACCTTGTGGATTCCGCTGCTTCCCCTGCCCGTCAGTTTCGCGCTGCTCTCGCTGCAATATGTTGCCGAGCTGATCCGCCGCGTCCGTGGCCCCCGCACCGCGGGAGTTGAGGCATGATGACCCTGTCTCCCACCTCCTCGGGCATGTTGATCATCGGGCTGCTGCTGTTCCTGTTGGCCACCGGCATGCCCATCGCCTTCGCCCTTGGCCTCACGGCCATTGGTGGGCTGGTGTTCGCCAACGGCATCGGCGTGTTCGATGTGCTGGCCGAGACCATGTTCTCAGGGATCGCCAACCTCGCCTATGTGTCGATCCCGATGTTCGTGCTGATGGGCGCGGCGGTTGCCGCGACCCCGGCCGGCCGCGACCTGTACGAGGCGCTTGACCGATGGCTGAGCCGCGTCCCCGGAGGTCTGGTACTGTCGAATATAGGCGCCTGCGCCATCTTCGCCGGCATGACCGGATCGAGCCCGGCAACCTGCGCCGCCATCGGCAAGATGGGCATCCCCGAAATGCTCAAGCGGGGATATCCGGCCAGCGTCGCGACGGGCTCCATCTGCGCGGGCGGCACGCTGGGCATCCTTATCCCACCGTCGGTGACAATGATCGTCTACGGTATCGCGACCGAGACATCGATCGGCCGGCTATTTCTCGCCGGCGTGCTGCCCGGCCTGATGCTCACCACGATGTTCATGAGCTGGGCGGTTTATGACTGCCGGCGCAAGGGCTTTCGCTTCGACGTTCAGGGCTCCCGGTTCACCTTCGTGCAGAAGCTCACGGCCCTGCCTAAGGTGGCCCCCTTTCTGGTCATCATTCTAGGCACGCTCTACGTGCTCTATGGCGGGGTGGCGACGCCCTCCGAGGCTGCGGGCGCGGGCGCCTTTCTCACCCTCGGCGTCGTCATCGTCATGTACCGGCTGAGCCGGCCCAAGCCGATCTTCGACATCTTCTCGACGACCCTGCGCGAGAGCGTCATGATCATGATGATCATGGCCTCGGCGGAGCTGTTCGCCTTCGCGCTGTCTTCGCTCTTCATCACCCAGACCATCGCCGCCGAGATTGCCGCGCTCGACGTGAACCGCTGGGTACTGATGGGGGTGATCAACCTGTTCCTGCTGCTGGCGGGCATGTTCCTGCCACCCGTCGCCATCATCGTGATGTCGGCGCCCCTGCTCTATCCGATCATCGTCTCGTCCGGCTTCGACCCCTACTGGTTCGCGGTCGTCCTCACCATCAACATGGAAATCGGACTGATCACGCCGCCGGTGGGGCTCAACCTGTTCGTGGTCAAGGCGATAGCTCCGCAGGTGCCGTCGGGACAGGTGCTCAGCGGCGCCGTGCCGTATGTGCTGCTGATGCTCCTGGGTATCGTGATCCTGAGTATATTCCCCGGCATCGTTACCTGGCTGCCGGATCAGGTCATGGGCCCGATCAATTAGCTCGGCGCGGGCGCCTCTCCTCATGCGGTGCCCGCGTCGGCCGCAAAGTCGGCTTGGCCACGCGCGCCCGACCGTCGTTTATTGCCGGCAGCGGGTCGACGGAGATTAATGTCTATACATATGAGGCGTGTGGGTTAGAATACTCCCCTCCGTTGAGTGAAGAGGGAGCATCGCGCCGTGACAGCCCGCCCCGATCTCCGCCCCACGAACACGGCCGGCGTCACGCTTAATCAACGGATCCGCGCGGATCTGGAAGCGCGCATTCTCTCAGGCGAATGGCCGCCGGGCCATCGTATCCCGTTCGAGCACGAGTTGATGGCTCAGTATGGCTGCGCCCGCATGACCGTCAACAAGGTCATCGCCGGTTTGGTCGCGGCGGGCCTCATCGAGCGACGGCGGCGCGCCGGCTCATTCGTGGCGCAGCCGCGCATTCATTCGGCCGTGCTGCGTATTCCGGACATTCCCGTCGAGATCGCGGCACGCGGCGAGACCTATGGATACGAACTGATCGCCTGCCACCGCCGGCTCGCCAACGCCCACGACCGGCTGGAAACAGCGCTGGCCGCTGGCGCGGAAGTACTCGACATCACCTGCCGCCACCTGTCCAACGGCCGGCCCTTCGCGCTGGAGGAACGGCTTATCGGCCTCGACACCGTGCCGGAAGCGGCGAAGGTCGATTTCGCCAGCGAAACGCCAGGCTCCTGGCTTCTGCGTCATGTTCCCTGGACGGAGGCCGAGCACCGCATCAGCGCGGTGAACGCTTCCGCGCGCGTTGCGCAGTCGCTCGCGATCCCGAAGGGAGCGGCCTGCCTGACCCTGGAACGGCGCACCTGGCGCAACAACGCCACCGTCACCTTCGTCCGGCAGGTCTTTCGTGGCGATCTCTACGATCTTATCGCCCGCTTCTCGCCGCAGGGTTGAGCAAGCACCGAAAAAGAAAAAGACCGCCGCACCCGAAGATGCGACGGCCTCCAACAAAATTCTCACGCGGTGCCGGGAAGCAGCGTCAGAAGCTGGCCTTCTCGACAGTATCCGGCGTCGACATCTCGGTGCCGAACCACTTCTTCTGCAGCGCGGCCAGACGCCCGTCATGCTTCATCTTGATGATGACCGCGTCCACCGCATCCATCAGCGACTTGGCGTCCTCGGACTTGGCGCCGATAAAGCCGAAATAGACCGGCTTGCCGAAAGGCGGCTCGACCACCTCGAACACATCGGGCTTCTGCTTGGCGAGGAAGGCGATGTTCGGGAGCGAGTTCGCCACCGCGACGATGCGGCCAGCGCCCAGATCCGCATAGGACTGGCTGAAGTCGACATATTCCTGGATCGTCGGCTCCGGCGACAGCGTCTTGCCGAACTCCTGAAGCTGCGCGAGCTGGGCGGTCGCCTTGCCTGAACCAACCTTCTTGCCTGCAATATCTGCCGGCTTGGTGATCGAGGTGTCGCCCTTCTTCTTCAGGATCGCGACGGTCGCGTTCGCGATCGGCGAAGAGAAGCGGTAGCGTTCCATGCGGGCATTGGTGATCGTCGCAGGACCGGCCACCATGTCGAACTTGCCCGCCTCGAGGCCGGGAAGCACGCTCGGCCACGGCAGGTCGAGGAAGGTGATCTTCACGCCGAGTTCCTTACCGATCTCGGCAAAGATCTCCTTGTTCATGCCGGCCTGCTTGCCGTCCTCGATGAAGTCGAATGGCGCAAACTGCAGCTCAGTGCCGACGGTCAGTTCGCCCTTGGCCTTAACCTTGGCAAGTAGATCCTCAGCGTGGGCAAGCCCGGCGAAGGTCATGGAAGCGGCCACGCCCAGGGCGGCGAGCCGAACGGTGCGGATCACGGCGGAGCGCCGATCGAGAAGCTGCATAGGTCTCTCCTGTTCCCCAACGGATTGTCACGGGTGACGCAGCGGCCGTCCGTGTTTCTTTGACTATTAAGTATAGACATAAGAGGTCGAGAGCCGCAACATGACCACTTACGGTGCGTGCCCGGCGCTCATGACGAGGGCGTCTCTTCCGATTGCCAGAATACGTTACGCTCGAAATAGTTTTGCAGGAACTGCCGGAGCCGGGGATTGGGATCGCGGCGGAACACATGGTCCGGCGAGCCGCTCACTGCGATCTTTCCCTCGTCGATGAAGACCACCGTGTCCGCCACCTGCGCGGCGAAGCCCATCTCGTGTGTCACCACCGCCATGGTCATGCCTTCGGCTGCCAGGTCGCGCATCACCTGAAGCACTTCGCCGACAAGCTCGGGGTCCAGCGCCGAGGTCGGCTCGTCGAACAGCATGATATGCGGCTCCATGGCGAGCGCGCGGGCGATACCGACACGCTGCTGCTGGCCACCGGAAAGCTGGCTCGGATAGGCGTTGGCCCGCGCGGAGAGGCCGACTTTCTCCAGCATGGCGCCGGCACGCTGCGCCGCCTCGGCCGGCCCGATGCCGCGGCCCAGCCTCAACGGCGCCGCCACGTTCTCCTGCGCCGTCATATGCGGCCACAGATTGAACTGCTGAAACACGAATCCGACATTGCGGCGCACGCGCTGCACCTCGGCATCGGAAACGCGCCGCCGCTTGCCGCCCTCCAGCGAGAAGCCGAGCAGTTCGCCCTCGATATAGATCTCGCCCTCGCTGTATTCCTCAAGGAAGGCGATGCAGCGCAGCAAGGTGCTCTTGCCCGAACCCGACGGTCCGATAATGCAGGTCACGTCGGACTTGTTGATCGACAGGTCGATGCCCTTCAGCACCTCCACATTGCCGAAGCGTTTCCAGACCTCGCGCACGTCGATGATCGGCCGGTTGCTCATATCCGTCATCTCCCGTTAGCCCTGTCCACGCAGCATGAAGCGGCCAACCCGCTTTTCCAGTCGGCGCGCGGCGGCGGTGACGATTTCGAGGAATGCCCAGTAGACGAGCGCAAGGAACAGCAGCGTCTCGGCAAAAGCGAAGGTGGTGGAGCCGATCGACTGCACCACCGAGGTCAGCTCGTTCACGGTGATGACCGAGAGCACCGCAGTCTCCTTGGAGAGCAGCACCGTCATGTTGGCGAGTGCCGGCAGGATGATCACCAGCATCTGGGGCAGCTGCACATGGCGAACGATGCTCAACCGGCTGATGCCCATCATCCGCGCCGCCTCGATCTGGCCGGGCGGAACCGAGAGGAAGCCGGCGCGGAAGATCTCCGAGAAGTAGGCCCCGCCATAGAGCGCAAGACCGGCTACGCCGGCAACCATCGGCGTCAGGTCGAGGCCGAAGGAGGGGCCGCCATAGTAGATCACGAAGAGCTGGATCAGGAACGGAGTGCCGCGCATCAGCGCGACGTAGAAGGTCAGTGGGGCCGCCACCCAGCGATTGGTAAAAAGCTGCAGCGTCGCCACCACAAGCCCGATGGCCAGCCCAAGCACCGTGCCGCCCACCCAGATCAGGATGGTCAGTATCATGCCGTCGAGCAGTTCACGCCAGTGGTCGGTCAATATAGCTGGATTGAACGTCATCGCGCTTTCTCCAGCTGGAAGCGGCTCTCGACGAGCGAACCGAGCATGGTGATCACGCCGTTGATGGCGAAATAAATCGCGCCCGCCGTCAGATAGATTTCAAGCGGCTGGAAAGTGGAAGTGGCGATGTTCTGGGCAAGGCGCGTCAGTTCCAGCACGCCGACGACTGAGATCAGCGACGAGGCCTTCACCATCATCGTCGTCTCATTGATCAGCGACGGCAGCGTGAAGCGCACGGCGAGCGGCACTTCGATGCGGGTGATGATCTGGGCGCGCGACAGTCCTACCATCCGCGCGGCTTCGACCAGGCCCGCAGGGATGCCGAGAAAACCGCCGCGCAGGATCTCCGCGATATAGGCCCCCGTGCACAGTGCCAACGTGCCGACCGCCGCCACCGATGACGGTACGTTAATCCCGATCAGCGGCAGGCAGTAATAGGAGATGAGAAGCTGCACCAGCAGTGGCACGCCTCGGAAGAAGCTGACGTAGAAGGTGGAAATACCCCGGCCGACGCGCGAGGAGGACAGCCCTGCCGCGCACATCAGTGTGCCGATGCAGAAGCCGATCGCGACCGACGTCAGCGAGTAGACCACGGTCCATATCGAGGCGTGCAGCAGCAGCGGCAGGGATTTGATGATGATCTCGGTATTGAACATCAAGGCTCCAGGCTGAGACGCGTCTTGTTCCACGCCGCCCCGTCATCCTTACACGATGCCGGCACGTGCGCTCCAACGCCCCTGGGGAACGTCGAAAAGCCCACCAGGGATAACGTAAAGGAACGTATGGAAAGCAAGATGCCAGCCAAGCGCGCGGGCACGGGACGTCGGTCCGCAGTCCTCGAAAGGCCACGACGCCCCCGCGCGGCGGCGCCGCGAGGGTGGACGATCCGTCCGAACCTGAGCCTTTCCAAGTCACACATCCTGAAGACGTTCATTCAAGGCCGAAATGTCATTGTTATTTGTATAGACTTATTTGTCGAGGTCGCCGGCCGTTTCCCACAGCTCCACCAGAAAGCAGACGACGCCCGCCCCTGCCGGCGCATCTCCCTCGACCGCCACCGGGGTGTCGAACAGGACCGCGTCCAGCGTGCCCAGCCGCTCGCCGTCAACCACGAGGCCCGGCGCCAGAGTGAGCAGCATCATGATGCCCTGTTCCGGCGCGATCATCGCGGGTTGGTCGATGACACACCGCGTCAGCCGGTGACTCAGGCGCCCGCGCCGGCTCATGACGTTGAGATCGGTGATGGGTCCGTTGATCAGCCGGCCATGGGTCGGCGCATCGCCGGGAAAGGCCGCCGGCGGGCTCTCCCGCGTCAACTCGCACGGCGCACGGCCTGCGACGTCCAGCACGATCCCCTCCCCCTCCAGCACCGCAAGCGTGCGGTCGACGCCCGGAAAGGTCGAGAACGGCCCGTCCTCGATCACCGCTGCCATGCTCACACGCCAGTCGAAGCTGTCGAGCCCGGCACCGGTCGGCGCGACCGCGATCTGCGTCGTCGCGCCGGCGCCGTTCTTCCAGGGCATGACCGCATGATCGGCGGCGCGAAGGATCCGCATCGGGCGCCCCTTAGCCGAGGATGCCCGGCAGGTTGAGCTGGTGCTCCCGGGCGCAATCGATGGCGATCTGATAGCCGGCGTCCGCATGGCGCATCACGCCGGTCGCCGGGTCGTTCCACAGAACGCGGGCGAGGCGTGCATCGGCATCCGCGGTGCCGTCGCAGCAGATCACCATACCCGCATGCTGGGAGAAGCCCATGCCGACACCGCCGCCATGGTGCAGCGACACCCAGGTGGCGCCCGAGGCGGTGTTGAGAAGCGCGTTGAGCAGTGGCCAGTCGGACACCGCGTCCGAGCCGTCGCGCATCGCCTCGGTCTCGCGATTGGGCGAGGCGACGGAGCCGCTGTCGAGATGGTCACGGCCGATCACGATCGGTGCCTTCAGTTCGCCCTTGCGCACCATCTCGTTGAAGGCGAGGCCAAGCCGGTGGCGATCGCCCAGGCCTACCCAGCAGATGCGCGCCGGCAGCCCCTGGAAGTGGATGCGCTCGCGCGCCATGTCCAGCCAGTTGTGCAGATGGGCGTTATCCGGGATCAGCTCCTTCACCTTGGCATCGGTCTTGTAAATGTCTTCCGGGTCGCCCGAGAGCGCCGCCCAGCGGAACGGACCGATACCGCGGCAGAACAGCGGGCGGATATAGGCCGGAACGAAGCCGGGGAAGTCGAAGGCGTTCGACACGCCCTCTTCCAGCGCCATCTGGCGGATGTTGTTGCCATAGTCCACCGTCGGGATGCCCGCATGGTAGAAGTCGAGCATCGCCTTCACATGAACGGCCATCGAAGCCTTGGCGGCCTTGGAAACGCCGGCCGGGTCACTCTGCTTGCGGTCCTCCCACTCAGCGAGCGTCCAGCCGATCGGCAGATAGCCGTTCACCGGGTCATGCGCGGAGGTCTGGTCGGTCACCACGTCCGGCTTCACCCCACGCCTCACCAGCTCGGGCAGAATTTCGGCCGTGTTGCCGAGAAGGCCGACCGAGAGCGGCTTGCCCTCCGCGCAGGACTTCTCAATCATCATCAGCGCTTCGTCGAGGCTGGTGGTCGAGGTGTCGAGATAGCCGGTGCGCAGGCGAAACTCGATGGAAGACGGCCGGCACTCGATGGCGAGGCAGCTCGCACCCGCCATCGTCGCCGCCAGCGGCTGCGCGCCGCCCATGCCACCAAGCCCGCCCGTGAGGATCCACTTGCCCTTCAGCGAACCGCCGAAATGCTGGCGACCCATCTCCACAAAGGTCTCGTAGGTGCCCTGCACGATGCCCTGGGCGCCGATATAGATCCAAGAACCGGCCGTCATCTGGCCGTACATCATGAGCCCCTTCTTATCGAGCTCGTTGAAGTGCTCCCAGGTCGCCCAGCGCGGCACCAGGTTTGAGTTGGCGATCAGAACCCGTGGCGCGTCCTTGTGGGTGCGGAACACGCCCACCGGCTTGCCGGACTGCACCAGAAGTGTCTGGTCGGTCTCCAGTGTCCTTAGCGTCGCGACGATCTTGTCGAAGCACTCCCAGTCCCGCGCCGCACGCCCGATGCCGCCATAAACCACCAGCTCGCCGGGCTTTTCGGCGACGTCGGGGTCGAGGTTGTTCATCAGCATGCGCAACGGCGCTTCGGTCAGCCAGCTCTTGGCGGACAGCTCGGTGCCGTGGGGGGCGCGGACAACACGGGAATTGTCGAGACGGGACATGGGGCTCTCCTCAGGCGCGCGAGCGTGCGAAGGCGAGGCACGCTTTGAGAATATCGGTCACGGCCGCACGACAGGGCGCGGCATAGGCGGGATCGTAGGCACTCGGCCAGTTTTCCGGTCCCACAGGCCCCAGCGGCTCGGGCATGTAGGTGCGGCAGGCCAGTTCCATTTGCACCGCATGAACGCCCTTGTCAGGCGCGCCATAGTGCCGGGTGATATAGCCACCCTTGAAGCGGGCATTGCTGACGCGGCTGAAATCGGTGGCGTCGCAGATGCGCTCGACGTCGGCCTGCAACTCGGGCGCGCAGCTCGCCCCCGAATTGCTGCCGATGTTGAAATTCGGCAGCGTACCCTCGAAAAGGCGCGGAATTACCGAACGGATCGAGTGGCAGTCATACAGCACCACGGTGCCGTGCCTCTCGCGCACGTGCGCGATCTCGGCACCGAGCGCGGCGTGATAGGGATCGAACCAGCGGGCCCGGCGCATCGCCACATCCGGCGCCCTGCCCTCCTTGTAGAGCGGCTCGCCGTCGAAGGTCGTCGTCGGGCACAGCTCCGTGGTTGCCTGCCCGGGATAGAGCGACACGCCCGACGGATCGCGATTGACGTCGATAGCGGTGCGCGAGATCGAGGTCCGCACCACGCTCGCCCCCAGCTCGACGGCGACGTCATAGAGCTTCTCGATCCACCAGTCACAGTCCTTGCGGGCGATCCACGGCGAGACGAGGTCGTCGACGATCTCGGGCGGCAGGTCGGTGCCCGTATGCGGCAGCGACATCACAAGCGGCGCATTCCCGCGATGGATGGTGATGAATTCGGGATGCGTCACGGCTCACTCTCCACTGATCGCCGGCAGCATATCAGCGGCCAGTGCGGCGATGACACCCGAGCGCACAAGCGCGTTCGCCGCCTCCATATCGGGGGCGAAGTGGCGGTCCTCGTCGAGATGGGGCACCTCGGCCCGCAGCCGCGCCCGAACCTTTTCCAGCACCGGGCTGGAAGCCAGCGGCTGATGGAAATCGCAGCCCTGCGCGCTCGCCAGCAACTCGATGCCGACGACGCAGACCGCGTTCTCAACCATCTCCGCCAGCCGGCGCGCGCCATGGGCGGCCATGGACACATGGTCTTCCTGGTTCGCGGAGGTGGGAATGGAGTCGACACTGGCCGGATAGGCGCGCTGCTTGTTCTCCGAGACCAGCGCTGCTGCCGTCACCTGCGGGATCATGAACCCGGAATTGAGACCCGGTTT
This sequence comes from Ancylobacter pratisalsi, assembly GCF_010669125.1. Taxonomy (NCBI): domain Bacteria; kingdom Pseudomonadati; phylum Pseudomonadota; class Alphaproteobacteria; order Hyphomicrobiales; family Xanthobacteraceae; genus Ancylobacter; species Ancylobacter pratisalsi. The sequence goes on along the minus strand of NZ_CP048630.1, from coordinate 3,959,436 downwards.
CGGCGTCAGGAAGGCCGGCATGGTGGACAGCGCCGGGTCCACCAGCATGGCGATGCGCCGCTCGCTGAGCGAGCCGATCTCGCACACTGCCAGCGCGATCATATCGGCGGCAAAGGCCACCGGCTCGGCGTGGAAATTGCCGCCGGAAAGCGCAACACCATCCTCGGCGAAGATAAGCGGGTTGTCGGAAACGCCGTTGGCCTCCGTCTCCAGCGTGGTCGCCGCCTGCCGCAGCACGTCGAGCGCGGCGCCCATCACCTGCGGCTGACAACGCAGACAATAGGGGTCCTGCACGCGTTCGTCGCCGATGAGATGGGAGGCGCGGATTGCCGAACCCGCCATCAGATTGCGCAGCGCGTCGGCGGTTTCGATCTGGCCACGATGCTTGCGCAGGGCGTGGATGCGCGGGTCGAACGGCGCGTCCGAACCCCGCGCCGCGTCGGTGGACAGTGCGCCCGTCACCAGTGCCGAGCGGAAGAGGTTCTCGGCGCCGAACAGCCCGGCCAGCGCATTGGCGGTCGAGAACTGCGTGCCGTTGAGAAGGGCAAGGCCTTCCTTCGGACCCAGCTCCACCGGTGCCAGACCGGCCTGCGCCAGCGCTGTGGCGGCGGGCAGCCGCTTTCCGCCCACAAAGATCTCGCCGACACCGATCATGGTCGCGGTCATGTGCGACAGCGGCGCGAGGTCACCGGAAGCACCGACCGAACCCTTGCAGGGCACGACCGGCGTGAGGCCCTTCACCAGCATGGCCTCCAGCAAGCGGAGCGTCGCCGGCTGGATGCCGGAGGCACCCTGCGCCAGGCTGGCGAGCTTGAGCGCCATCATCAGCCGCGCCACCGGAACCGGCATCGGCTCACCAACGCCCGCCGCGTGGGACAGCACGATGTTGCGCTGAAGCTTCGCCAGATCCTCGTCGCCGATCTTTACCGTGGCGAGCTTACCGAAGCCGGTATTGATCCCGTAAACCGGCTCGCCCTTGGCCAGAATATCGGCCACCGCCTTGGCCGACCGCTCCACGGCCGGCAGGCATGCAGGATCGAGCGCAAGGCCGGCGCCTAGATAGATGGCGCGCCACTCGGCGAGCGAGACGTTGCCCGGCTTCAGCACGATGTCGTTCATTTGCCCCTCCAAACCCGCGCATAAAGCGGGTTGAATCCGATGCGATAGACAAGCTCGGCCGGGCGCTCGATGTCCCAGATCGCGAGATCGCAGCTCTTGCCGGCTTCCAGCGTGCCGATATCGTCAAGACGTCCCAGCGCCCGCGCCGCCTCGCGCGTGACGCCCGCAAGGCACTCGTCCACCGTCATGCGGAACAGGGTTGCGCCCATATTCATGGTCAGCAGCAGCGAGGTCAGCGGCGAGGTGCCCGGGTTGCAGTCGGTCGCCAAGGCGATAGGGGTGCCGTGCTTCCGGAACAGCTCGACCGGCGGCATCTTGGTTTCGCGGATGAAATAGCACGCGCCCGGCAGCAGCACGGCGACCGTGCCCGCCTTCGCCATCGCGGCCGCACCCTCTTCATCGGTGTGTTCGAGATGGTCGGCGGAGAGCGCACCAAAGCTGGCGGCGAGCTTTGCGCCGTGAAGGTTCGAGAGCTGGTCGGCGTGCAGCTTCACCGGCAGACCTAGAGCGGTCGCCGCCGCAAACACCCGCGCGATCTCGTCGGGCTGGAAGGCGATGCCCTCGCAGAACGCATCGACGGCGTCTGCCAACCCCGCCTCGGCGATTTCCGGCAGCATGGCGATGACGGCGTCCACATAGGCGCCCCGGTCGTTCCTGAACTCGGGAGGCAGGGCATGAGCACCGAGAAACGTCGTCGTCACGCTCACCGGCCGCGCCGCGCCCAGCGCACGGGCGGCGCGCAGGCTCTTCAGTTCGGCCGCCTGCGAAAGCCCATATCCGGACTTCACCTCGATGGTGGTGACACCCTCGGCGAGCAACGCATCAAGCCGGCGCACGGCGGAAGCCACAAGTTCGGCCTCGCTCGCCTCGCGCGTGGCCTTCATGGTGGATACGATGCCGCCGCCCGCGCGGGCGATCTCCTCATAGGAGGCGCCGGCGAGGCGCAGTTCGAACTCATGGGCCCGATTCCCGCCGAAGACCAGATGCGTATGACAGTCGATCAGACCGGGCGTGATCCAGCGCCCCTCGCAGTCGATAACCTCGTCGGCCTCGAAGGCGGGTGCGTCCAGGGCCGGCCCGGCATAGGCAATGCGCCCGTCACTGGCGGCAATCAGCCCGTCCTCGACGACCCCGAGGCCCGGCCGTGCGGGATCCAGCGTCGCCAGCGTCGCCCCTCGCCATACCCGGTCGCAGCGCATCGGTTCCCCTCTCGATTGCAACGAATGCGTTTGGCAGCTCTGCCATTAATGTCTATACATAATAACATCCACTTTCGCTTGTCCATAGCTCCCGGAGAGAGATGACGTGATGACCCGCCTCTGGTTCGAAACCGCCCTCCTTCCCACCGGTTGGGCGAACGATGTCGCCATCGACATCGCGGAAGGGCGCATCGAGGCCATCACGTCTGGCGCCGTGCCCGGACAGGGGGATGAACGCCACGCTCTTGCCCTTCCCGGCCTTCCCAATCTGCACAGCCATGCCTTCCAGCGCGCCTTCGCCGGCGGCACGGAAGTGCGCGGGCCCACCGGCGACAGCTTCTGGACCTGGCGCGAGGCGATGTACCGCGCCGTCGACCGCATGGACCCGGAGCACATCCAGGCGATCGCCGCGCAAGTCTATGTCGAGATGCTGGAAGCCGGCTTCATCCGTGTCGGCGAGTTTCATTATCTCCACCACGACCGTGACGGCGCCCCTTACGCCGATATCGGCGAACTCGCCCATCGCATCGCGGCGGCGGCGCAGGAGACAGGCATCGCCCTCACCTTGCTGCCAGTTTTCTACGCCCATGGCGGCTTCGGCGCCCAGGCGCCGAACCACGGCCAGCGCCGTTTCATCAATTCGGTGGACAGCTTCGGCCGCCTCATCGAGTCCGCCCGCCGCGCCACGTCCTCCCTTCCCGATGCAGTTGTCGGCATTGCCCCGCACAGTCTGCGTGCGGCCACCGCCGGGGAGATCGGCGCCATCCTGCCGCTGGCGGAGGGCGGCCCGATACACATCCATGTCGCCGAACAGACCAAGGAGGTGGACGACTGCCTCGGCTGGAGCGGCCAGCGCCCGGTTGAGTACCTCCTCGACCATGCGCCGGTCGATGCGCACTGGTGCTTCATCCATGCCACCCATATGAGCGATGACGAGACTCGCCGCATGGCTCAAAGTGGCGCCGTCGCAGGGCTCTGCCCGATCACCGAGGCCAATCTCGGTGACGGCATCTTCCCCGCCCCCGATTTCCTCGCGGCGGGTGGACGCTATGGCGTCGGCTCCGATTCCAACGTGCAGATCGACGCGGCTGGCGAGCTGCGGTTGCTGGAGTACTCCCAGCGCCTCGCCCACCGCGCCCGCAACGTGCTTGCCCTGAGTGAGGGCCGCTCGACCGGCGGTGCGCTGTTCGACGCCTCGCTGAATGGCGGCGCACAGGCGCTCGGCGCGGTGGCTGCACTCACCGTCGGCGCCCCGGCGGATCTTGTGAGCCTGGACGTCGAGCATCCCGCCCTCGCCGGTCGCACCGGCGCTGCCGCTCTCGACGCCTGGATCTTCGCGGCCGCGCGTCCGGCCGTTGACTGTGTCTGGCGGCGCGGCGACAAGCTGGTCGAAAACGGTCGCCACCGCGCCCGCCACGCCGTCGAGGCGCGCTTCCGCGCCGCGCTCACCAAAATCGCGTCCTGATGGAGATACCCATGGCGCCGCAGTTCTTGATGGTTTCCGGCGCTCCGACGCCGGTTGCTCCCTTCAGCCATGCCGTCGAGACGGACGGCTTCGTCTTCATCACCGGCCAGATGCCGACCTGGCCCGACGACGATTCCCGTCCCCTGCCCGAGGGCGTTGAGGCCCAGACGCGGCGTGTCATGGACAACCTCATTCTGGTGCTGAACGGCGTCGGCCTCGACATGAGCCATGTCGTGCAGGCGCGGGTCTATCTCACCGAATTCAAGCGCGACTATCCGGCGATGAACGCGACCTATGCGTCCTACTTCCCGGCGGATCGCCGTCCGGCACGCACCTGCGTCGGTGTTACCGGGCTCGCCCGCGACGCGCTGGTGGAGATCGACCTCATCGCCCGCCGGCCCTGAGCCTCAGCGCCGCGCCAGTTCCAGCAGCCGTCCCAGCGCCTGCGCGTCGCCCAGCGCGGCGGCCTTCTCGCGCGGGTTGAGCGACGCCAGCGCGGCGGCAAGGTCCGGCGCGTCTTCGGCCTTGGCCCGTGCCACCAGTCGTTCCGGGGCGTGATCGCCCGCCGGACGCAGCCCCTCATTGGGCAACATGGCACGATGGGCGGCGAGCAACTCCGGCTCGCCCGCAAGTCGCGCTACGCTCTCTTCCGGCTCCTCGCCCCCGCCGATCTGCCGCGTGAGTTCCCAGGCGCGTTGCAGCACCGGCGGCGGGTTCGCCTCCTCGGGTATCGCCAGCAGGCCACGAAACGAATTCCGCACGCCCCCGGTCCATACCACCAACGGGATAGCGAGCAGCAGACCCAGCACCACCGGCGTCATCCACAGCAGCAGCGGCAGCGAGATGGCCAGTGCCGCCACACCGAGAAGGAGGCCGAACAGAGTATGCGGCAGGAAGTGCCTCAGCGTCTCCCTCACGCTCACACTGCCATCGTCGCGGCGCTGCGGCTGCCAGCCGCCATCATGGCCGGCGAGAATGCCGGCCACCGCGGCGGACTGCGCCAGCATCATCACCGGCGCCGCGAGGCCCGCGATCAGCGTCTCCGCCAGCAGCCCCGCGAGGGCGCGAAAGCCACCGCCGAATCCCGTCCGCTCCGAGCGCTGCCACAGCATCAGCCCATAGCCGATGAATTTGGGCAGCAGCAGCACCGCCATGGTGCCGGCGAACACCCAGGCGGCGCGGATCGGATCCTGCGCCGGCCAGCTCGGGAACAGCGAGAACTGGGAGGGAAAATAATCCGGGGGTACGAAGCGCGCCTGCAGTGCGGTCAGCAACCCCGCAAGCAGCATGGCGAGCCATAGCGGCGCGGTGACGTAGGAGCCGATGCCCGTGAGCATGTGCAGCCGGCTCACGGGGTTCAGCCCCCGTCCGGTCAGCACCGCCGCGTGCTGGAGATTGCCCTGGCACCAGCGCCGGTCACGCACGGCAAGGTCGGTCAGCGAGGGTGGCCCCTCCTCATAGGAACCTTCGAGCCACGGCACCATGTGCACCGCCCAGCCCCCGCGCCGCATGAGCGCGGCCTCAACGAAGTCATGGCTGAGAATGTGCCCGCCAAAGGGCTTGCGCCCCTGCAGGTGAGGCAGGCCGGCGCACCCCGCGAAGGCCCGCGTGCGGATGATCGCGTTGTGGCCCCAGTAGTTGCTGTCGGGCCCGTGCCACCAGCCAAGGCCGCGCGCGATCAGCGGCCCATAGAGCCGGCCGGCGAACTGCTGCATGCGCGCAAACAGTGTCCGCCCGCCCACGATGACCGGCAGCGTCTGGATCAGGCCGACGCGCGGATTGCACTCCATCGCGCTGGCGATGCGTACCACGCAGTCCCCGTTCATCACGCTGTCGGCGTCGAGCACCAGCATGCACTCATAAGCGCCGCCGAAGCGCGTCACCCATTCGCCGATATTGCCGGCCTTGCGGTCCGTGTTTCGAACCCGGCGCCGGTAGAAGATACGCCCTGCCCCGCCGGTGCGGGCGCGCAGCGCCAGGAATTCTGCTTCCTCGGCAATCCAGACATCGGCGCTGGTGGTGTCGCTGAGGATGAAAAAGTCGAAAGCCTCGATCGCGCCCGTCGCCTCGATCGATTCATACGTCGCCTGCAAGCCGGCAAACACGCGCGCGGGCGCCTCGTTATAGGTCGGCATCAGGATCGCCGTGCGCTGCGACAGCGACGGCAATGCCGCCCCCGGCGTGATGCCGAGTTCGCCGGTACTGCGTCCCAGCACGGCAATCGCGCCGCCGAGCGCATTGGTGAAGGAAAAGCCGATCCAGGCGAACAGCACCACGAAAAGACCGAGCACCAACGCTTCGAGCACCGTCAGCCCGCCGACCTCAAGCACGCGATACATCTCATAGGCCGCGAAGGCGGTCATCAGCCCCGCACCGCCAATCACAAAGGTCCGCCGGGCGAACAGCACCGCCCGCCGGCTTGGCGGTCGCGGCGCGGGCGTATGGGCGGCCAGCGACTGAACCGGCATGTCCAGTGGTGAGCTTTCGGGAAGAGCCGGCGCAACGGTCTGCGGCGCGACCTCCTCGTCGTTCAATCGCGCGCGCGCCGGCAACGTCGCTAGGCCGTCCATCGGTAGACCCAGCTCTCGGAGAGTTTTTCTTCCCCACGCCGGAACTCGGCGCGCAGTTCCGAAAGATCCGCGCCCTGCGGCGCGAAGGTGAAGGAGATGCGCCAGCCCTGTATGTCGGGATTAGGCTGGAGCACGATGTCCGACACCGCGCCCTCGCTCGCCGTGACAGCGGCGGAGAGCCCCTCCGGCGACAGGCCCTTCACCTTGTCGCCCACCACGTCCAGCACGAACAGGCGGCGCTCATCTGTACCGCCGACACGCGTCTGGCCGAAGCGCGCGATGTCCGCCTTGTCGGGGCCATCCCACCCCCAGTGCAGGCGGTAGGTGTAGGCATATTCGCGCCCCTTGCGCAGCGGCTCCTTCGGCCGCCAGAAGGCGACGATGTTGTCGTGCACCTCCTCGGGGGTCGGGATCTCGACCAACACCACCGCGCCATCGCCCCAGTCGCCGATGGGCTCCACCCACACGCTCGGGCGCCGTTCATAGCGCGCCTCAAGGTCCTGATAGTCGAAGAATGAGCGCTGGCGCTGCATCAGCCCGAAGCCACGCATATTGGTGCTGGCAAAGGACGAGATCTGCAGCCGCGATGGATTCGTCAGCGGGCGCCACAGCCGCTCACCCGTGCCGGTGAGGATGGCGAGCCCGCTGGAGTCGCAGACCATGGGCCGAAAGTCGTCGATGTTGTCCCGATCGTTGGGCCCGAACATGAACATGCTGGTGAGCGAGGCCAACCCGGCCTGGTCGACGTCGACACGCGGGTACAGCGTCATCTCGACGCTCATCAGCGTCGGGTCGCCGGGGCGAATGGTGAAGCGGTGCGCCGCCGCAGCGCTGGGACTGTCGAGCAGCGCGTGCACGACGATCGAATCCACTCCCGGTCGCGGCTCCTCGATCCAGAAGGCCTTGAACAGCGGGAATTCCTCGCCACCGGCATCGCCGGTCTTGATCGACAAGCCGCGCGCGGAGGTGCCGTAGCCCTGCCCCTTGCCGACGGCGCGAAAATAGCTCGCGCCCTGGAACACCGCGACCTCGTCGAAATAGTCCGGCTTGTTGATCGGGCTGTGCAGGCGGAAACCGGAAAAGCCGAGATCGAGCGTGGGATCAGGCGCCTTCAACCCGTGCTCGAAGCGGAACATGCTCGGCGTGTAGGGAAGCGGACGCGCCTGTCCGTCCGTGACGAGATTGATGGCCACCTTGTCCCGGAACAGGAAGCCCCGATGCAGGAGCTGCATCTCAAACGCCGTCCCCTGGCCGCGCCAGAGCGACTGGTCGGTGTTGAAACGGATGTTGCGGTAGTCGTCGTAGCTCAGCTTGTCGAGCTCGGCAGGCAGATCACGATCGCTGTCGACAAAGGGCTTGGCGGCGAGGTCGCGGGCGAGCTGGCGCACGGTCTGGGCATCGAACGGCACGGGTTCGGTGGACGGCGCCTTGTCGGCGGCCTTTGCCTGCGCTGGCTCGGAGGTCCCCGACAGAAACGCCGCCGGTAGCGCTGCCAACAGCGGCAAAAGAGCCGCGCCCATCATTACGTCCCGACGATGCATTCACGACCTCGCTTCCTGCTCTGCCGGACATGTTGCGTCGCGACAGGAGTAAAAGCGCCGAAGCGGTTTTCGGTTCCCGCGCACCGTCGGGTCGATGCTGGCGGACATAGTCGGAGGAACAAAAAAACCCGCCGGCCACATGGGCCGACGGGTGGGCAGGCGGGAATCTGTGGGTTCAGACGACCTTGAAGTTCAGCGTGCCGACGCCGTCGACGCCGCCTTCCATCAGATCGCCGCGCACGATGGCGCCCACGCCGGCGGGCGTGCCCGACATGATGATGTCGCCGGGCTGCAGTTCAAAGAGGCCCGACAGGTAGGAGATCATCTCCGGCACCTTCCAGATCATCTGGTTGAGGTCACCCACCTGGCGCGGCTTGCCATTCACGTTCAGCCACACCTTGCCATGGTCGGGATGGCCGATCTTCGAGGCCGGCACCAGCGCCGAGCACGGGGCGGATGCCTCGAATGACTTGCCCACTTCCCACGGACGGCCGAGCTTCTTGGCCTCGCCCTGCAGGTCGCGGCGGGTCATGTCGAGACCGACGCCGTAGCCCCACACATGCTCCATCGCCTTGTCGAGCGGAATGTTGACGCCGCCCTTACCGAGCGCGACCAGCATCTCCATCTCGAAATGAACGTCGCTGGACTTGTCGGGGTACGGGAACGTGCCGTTGGTGATGACGTTGTCGGGGTTCTTCTGGAAGAAGAAGGGCGGCTCCTTGTCGGGATCGTGGCCCATCTCGATGGCGTGCTCGGCATAGTTGCGGCCGACGCAGTAGATGCGGTGGATCGGGAACAGCTTGTCCGAATCCACGATCGGGAGCGTCGGGATGCCGGGAGGCGTGATCACGTAGGCGGAAGTGTCGATAGGCGCGTTCATCAGCGTACTCCAGCGTAATAGTCGACGCGTTTCTCAATGGATTCGATAATGGTGGACAGCAGCATGGCGGCAGCGAACAGGATGATCGTCAGCGCCCAGAAGTTGTCCATGTCGAAGTTGCGTGAATAGAGTTCGAACAGCTCGCCATAGCCGATGATCGAGACCAGCAGCTGGCCGATCACCACGCCCTTGACGCCGCGGATCACACCCAGCCGGATACCGGCCAGAATCTCCGGCAGCGCCGCAAGCAGGATGATCTTCGTATACATTTCGAAGCGCGAGGCGCCATAGCTGCGCCCCATCTCGATCAGCGAGGGCGGCACGCTCTGGATGCCGGCGCGGGTGTCGAGCACGATGATCCACACCGCGAACAGGAACACGGTGACCACCACCGTGGTCTCTCCCATGCCGAACAGGATCATCAGCACCGGCACCAGAGCCGAGAGCGGCGCGGAGACGAAGATGTTGACCCAGATGCCGAACAGGTCGTCGGCGGTCTTCGAGCGCCCCATCAGCACGCCGAGGGTTATGCCGACGACGACCGAGAAGAACATGCCGAGAAGGAAGCTGTTCAGCGTGGTGATCGCGGCCGACTGCCAGGTGCCGGTCTGCACCAGGTGCACGGCCGCCACCAGCACATCGGACAGCGGAGGAATGAGGAACATTATCCCCGAGCGCCCGACCAGTTCCCAGATCACGCACCAGACGATGAGCGATGCCATCATCGGAATTCGATAGCCGAAGAGTTTCATGGCGGTGTCCTCAGTCGACGTAGCGCTTGAGGCCCTGCCAGATTTCCTCGACCGTATCGAGGTAACCCTGGTCACGGCGGATGGCATCGGGATCGGCCTCGCGGTCGATATCGGGCTCGATCACCTGCGCGATACGGCCCGGACGGCGCGAGAGGATGACGATGCGGTCGGAGCAGTAGACCGCCTCCTCGATCGAGTGGGTGACGAAGATAAAGGTCTTCTTCTCCAGCTCGACAAGGCGCAGCAGGTCCTCCTGGAACTTGCGGCGGTTCTGTTCGTCGACGGCCGAGAACGGCTCGTCGAGCAGCAGCACGTCCGCGTTCGCCGCGAAGGCGCGGGCGAGGCCGACGCGCTGGCGCATGCCGCCAGAAAGCTCGTGCGGGTACTTGTTCTCGAAGCCGCTAAGCCCGACCTCGGCGATGTACTTGCGGGCGATCGACTGGCGTTCATCCTTGCCCATCCCCTTCAGTTCGAGACCGAAGGCGACGTTGCGCATCACGGTCGCCCAGGGCATCAGGGCGAAGTCCTGAAACACGAAGGCGCGCTCGGGGCCGGGGCCGGTGACGACGTTGCCGTTGACCCGGATCTCGCCGGACGTCGCCGGAATCAGGCCGGCGATGATCTTCAAAAGCGTGGTCTTGCCGCAGCCGGAAGGGCCCAGCAGCGTCGTCAGTTTGCCGACCGGGAAGTCGAGATCGATGGAGCGCAGCGCCTCGACCTCGTTATACATCTTGCACACGCCGCGCACCTCGACGGCGACGTCGGATCCGGCGGGCTTGGCGGCGGCGGCGCTCGCCTGGGCGGTGATGTTCCGCATGATCAGGACTTCCTCTTCTCGGGGCGCAGCACGCGAAGCTCGAAAGCCTCAAGCGCGGCCAGCGTCAGGGTGGACACGAGGATGATGGAGACGACGGCGGCATACATCTCGGGATAGTCCGCCACCGAGCGGTGATAGGTGATGAGATCGCCAATACCCGTGGGGGTGATCAGCAGTTCGGCAAGGATGACGCCGATGAAGCCCGCCGCGAGGCCGAGACGCAAACCGGCGAAGATCACCGGGCTGGCGTCGGGAATGATGATCTTGGTGATCCGCTGCCACCAATTGCCCTGGAACGAGTAGCACATGGCCACCAGCGAGGGATTGGCGTTGCGCACCGCCTTGTAGCCATTCAGCACGATCACCGGCAGAGCGAGCATGATCACCGCCAGCGTCTTCGACAACAGACCGATGCCGTAGACGAAGGTGATCAGCGGGATCAGCGCCGCCATGGGCGCCGCCTGCAGCACGATGAACACCGGCGCGATCAGCCATTCGGAAAAGCGCGACAGACCCATCACGATACCCAGGCTCACGCCGACCACGGCGGAGACGGCAACGCCGATGATCAGCGGCTGCAGCGTTTCCGCATAAGCGGCAACAAGCGAACCGTCGAACAGCATGGTCAAGAAGGCGCGTAGCGTCTCCAGGAAGGTCGGGAAGGCGTAGCTGATCGGAATGCGGCCGGCGATCTCCCAGGCCAGGAAGAAGAGACCGATCGACGCGATGCGCCAGATCGATGCGCGATGCCGCGTCAGTCTCTGCCGCAGCGGCGAGACCTCGGGCGGGTGGACGGCTCGCGAGGAGCCGTCCAGATGTGCGGGAGCCACCATTCACTCCGCCTCAGTTCGTTCCGACCTTGCCGAGGGCGCGATTCAGAGGCTCCAGGGCCCAGAAATCTTCCACCTTCAGCTCTGCCGGCTTGCCCTGAAGCTGGCCGGAAATCGTGTAGAAGGCGAAGTCATCCTTCGCCGCGGCCTCGCCGCCGCCATTGACCGGGAACGCCTTGCCTTCCGCGAGTTCGGTGAAGTACGGCGTGATCTCGGCGACCTGGTCGGCCGGCAGATCGGGCAGCAGGTTGTACTTGGTGCGCCACTCGGCGACGATCGCCGGGTTGGCCGTCACTTCGCGCCAGGTGGTGAGGATGGACTCGACGATGATGTCGACGTCCTTCTGGTTCTTGTCGAGGAAGTCCTGGCGGGCGAACAGCGCCTCGTCGGTTGCGTTCACGCCTTCCATCGGAAGGATAATGAACTTGCCCGGCGCCTTTTCCTGCAGCAGGCGGCGGCCGGAGGAATCGACGATGGTGGCCTTCACATTGCCCTGAAGCAGGGCGCCGGTACGCACTTCGGAGCCCGGGATGTAGCTGATCTTGGAGAACTTGATCCCCTCGCGTTCTTCCATCAGCTTCATGATCGCCTCGGTACCGGAACCGCGCGAATGCACCGCGACTTCCTGGCCGTCGAGGTCCTTCCAGGTCTTGTAGAACTCGGCGTTGACCGCCGGGTAGAAGCGCAGCGTGGAAAGCTGCAGGAAGATGCGCACGGGCACCTTAACCTTCTGGATCAGTGCGTAGGGACCGCCGACGCCGATATCCGCCTGTCCGCCCACCACGGCCTGCGCCGCGATATCCTCGGACTTCAGATAGGTCATCTCGATCTCGACACCCCTCTGCTTGGCAAGCTCGAACGCCGCGAGCAGATGGAGGTTCTCGACGCTGGCGATGTCGCCATAGGCGACGCGCACCTTGGCTTCCGCCGGCGCGGCAAGAGCGATCATGGCGCCGCAGGCAAGCGCGGCAGCTGTTCCGGTGATGCGTGAGAATTTCATTGGCAGATTCCTGAGCATTCCTGGTTCCCTTTCATATCCGCGGTTGATCCGCAGACGCCTCCAACCCCGCGAGGTTGGAAACCAATTATCTTTTGGTTTATATTGGCTGTGCTGTTTGGTCAAGGCGAAACGCTTGACCTAGGGCTAATTGCATTTCATAGATTGGACCAATGTTAAACTTGGTCAAACCGATTCAAGCAATGCTCACGCCCAACGACGCACATCCCGAAAAGACCATTGTAACCCAATTGCGCGCCTACCTTGCGCAAACAGACCTGCCTGAAGACGGCCGGCTGCCGCCGGAGCGCGAGCTTTCGGCCGCGCTCGGCGTGTCCCGCACCGAATTGCGCAAGGCGTTGGATGTGTTGGAATCGGAGGGGCAGCTCTGGCGGCACGTCGGCAAGGGCACTTTTGTGGGCAGCCGCCCACTCGACACTTTCGCAGACATTGCCGCCCTGGCCCGCCGGTCCAATCCTGCGGAAGTGATGCGCGCCCGCCTCGTCATCGAGCCGGAAATCGCGCGAGCCGCCGCGTTCACCGCGACACCCGCCTCGATCTCGGAAATGCGTCTTTGCCTGTCCCGCTCACGGCAGGCCGAGACCTGGCGGCAATATGAGGGCTGGGACACCCGGCTTCACCGCACCATTGCTGAAGCCACGCAGAACAGCCTGCTGGTTGGTCTGTTCGACACGCTGAACGCCGTCCGCCGGGCGGTCACCTGGGGCCGGCTGCGCACGGCACCGGTACGCCCGCTGCCCAGCCACCACAGCTTCGTCGAGCACGAGACGCTGGTCGACGCCATCGAACATCGTGACATGGCGGGCGCTGCGATCGCGATGCGTGCCCACCTCCATTCCGTGGAACGCAAACTGCTGGAAAAGCAGATGCGTGCGGCCAACGAGGGCTGAACGCCTCCTCCCCAGCCCCGGCATTCCGTCTTTCGGTTGGCTCGCGCGGAACGGAATCGTCCCTGATTGCGGCAGGTCAAGGAGGCGCAGGTCCCGAACGGGTCTGTGTCATCGCAATGCCGGCGCGTCTGCCCTAGGCTGTGCCCGGAACGGAGACCGCCGGATGGACGCCAGCACCCAAGACGCCACGCACAGGCATGGTCGCTATAGCGACCTCATCACCCGCGCCGCGCAGGCCGGCCCGCTAACGACCGCTGTCGCCCATCCTTGCGACGTGTCCTCCCTTCAGGGCACGGTCGACGCCGCCAAAGCGGGAATGATCACCCCGGTACTGGTCGGCCCCTCGGCACGGATCATTTCGGCGGCCGAGGCGGCGGGCGTGGACCTCGCCGGCTTCGAGATCGTGGACACCCCGCACAGCGTCGCTTCCGCCGCCATGGCGGTGGAACTGGTCAGGCGCGGCCGCGCCGCGCTGATGATGAAGGGCAGCCTTCACAGCGACGAGTTGCTCGCCGCCGTCACGGCACATGATACCGGCCTGCGCACGGCCAGACGCGTCAGCCACGTCTTCATTATGGACGTGCCGTCCTACGCCGAACCACTGTTCATCACCGATGCGGCCGTGAACATCTTTCCCGATCTCGATGCCAAGCGCGACATCGTGCAGAACGCCATCGACCTTCACATTGGTCTGGGCCTCGGGCGCCCGCGTGTGGCGGTGCTCTCGGCCGTCGAGACGGTGACGACCCGCATTCCGAGCACGATCGAGGCGGCGGCACTGTGCAAGATGGCCGAGCGGGGTCAGATCACCGGCGCCGATATTGACGGTCCGCTAGCGCTAGACAACGCGATCAGCCCGCAGGCGGCCCTCATCAAGGGCATCGTCTCGCCGGTGGCGGGACGCGCCCAGATCCTGGTGGTTCCCGATCTTGAAGCCGGCAACATGCTGGCCAAGAACCTCACCTTCATGTCTGGTGCGGATGCGGCCGGCATCGTGCTCGGCGCCCGTGTACCCATCATCCTCACGAGCCGCGCCGATACCCTCAAAACCCGCCTGGCATCCTGCGCCGTGGCGGTCCTCTATGCGCAGGCGCTGTTGCGCGAGCCGAGATTGGGAGGCTAGCGGTGACGGAGGCTCTTTTCGTCGTCAATGCCGGTTCGTCCAGCATCAAGTTCAAGCTGTTCGGCGTCGAAGGTGACCACCTCTCGCTCATGATCGGCGGCGCGCTCGACGGCATCGGCTCCCACCCGAAGCTCCGCGCGCGCGATGGCGACGGCGCCGTGATGGTGGACCGCGCGTTTGAGCCGGCCGAGATCGCCAACTCGGCCGACGCCCAGCACGCCATAGGCGACTGGCTGGCGCCTCTCCTTGCCGAGCAACGGCTCATCGGGATCGGCCACCGTGTCGTCCATGGCGGCGCGACGTACCATCACCCGGTATTGGTCGACGACGCGGTGCTCGGCACGCTGGAGAGTTTCATCCCGCTGGCACCGCTCCACCAGCTCACCAATCTCGACCCGATCCGCGTTATCCGTCAGCGCCGGCCCGATCTGCCCCAGGTGGCATGCTTCGACACCGCCTTCCACCGCGACCATCCCGAAATCGCCGACCGATTCGCCCTGCCCCGCGCGCTCTATGACGACGGCGTCCGGCGCTACGGTTTCCACGGACTCTCCTACGAATACGTCGCCAGCCGGTTCACGGAGATTGCCCCCGATATCGCCGGGGGGCGCGTCGTCATTGCCCATCTCGGCTCAGGCGCGTCGGCCTGCGCGCTGCTGGGGGGCCGCAGCATGGACTGCACCATGAGCTTCACCGCGCTGGACGGCCTGCCCATGGCCACGCGCTGCGGCTCTCTCGACGCCGGCGTGGTGCTGCATCTGATCGAACAGATGGGCATGAGCCCCGCCGAAGTCGGCCATATGCTCTATCACGACAGCGGGCTGAAGGGTCTTTCCGGTATCAGCGGCGACATACGCGAGTTGCTGGCGAGCGACGCGCCCGAGGCAGCGCTGGCCATCGACTATTTCGCGCTTCACGTGGCCCAGGCCGTTGCGCGCCATGCCGTGACACTTGGCGGACTGGATGCGCTCATCTTCACCGCCGGCATCGGCGAGCATTCACCTGACGTACGCGCCCGTATTTGCGCTCGACTGCGCTTTCTCGGCGTCGGCATCGATGAAGGGCGCAATATCACAAATGAGATCGACCTCGGCCTGGGCAGCACCACCCGTGTGTTCGCGATCCCGACCGACGAGGAACTGATGATCGCTCGGCACACGCTTCGCCTGCTCACAATGCGGCAATGATCACTGCTCCGGCATGCCGGGAATACACGTCCCCCATGCGCCAGCGTTCAGAAGGACCGCATTCAGTAGGTTGAATCGTACGCCCGGTACGCGTCTTCGATTTCATCGCGACGCGCGTCCGGCTGCCTTGCCAGCGCGTCACGCCACCAGGTCGACGTTTTCAGGCCTCCGTAATGAGCCCACATGCGGGAAAGCAGGTTCGCCTCCGACAAAAACTGCCGTTTCTGCTCGTCGGTGGCCACGTCCCACAAGTCCATAATCAGGTTCACCCGCCCGACAAGAGCCGTGTATTCGCGCGGTGTGGAGACCGACGACATTGTCAGGGCCTGAGCCACCAAGGTCAAAGGCGCGCCCGTCAACACACCCTCGCGCGCGATATCAAGCCACGTCCAGCCATTTACCGGATCGATCTGCAGCAGGTTCGCCGTGTCGAGGAAGGTCGTCTGCGACGGCAGATTCAGGACCTTTCCTGCCGTCTCGTACACTTTCCGGGCACGCGACCGCACACCAGGCATCTCGCGCCACGGCGCGATATCTTCCCGCAGCGTGGTCAGCTCACCGACATAATCGCGTTCCCAGTACGCACCCGACGTCTGCGCGCTGATGGCACGATCGAGTTGATCGAAGCGCAGGAACTGGACCGCGTAGTACACGGTGACGAAGGACACCACGATAAGCAGCACCGACCACGCCGCGCCGGCGAGCCGGGGCGATGCCAGCGGAGCGGCTCCACTCATCCGACGTAGTACTTCTTGTAGTAAGCGGACGAGTAGTACGAATAGCGCCCATAACGCGGCGTGCGGCGCAGATCCACCATGTTGAGGGCGAGGCCGCAGATCTTGCGATCGCCGGGAATCCGATCGATCGCGTGCTTGACGAATTCGCGTGCCGTCGCGTTCCAGCGCACCACGAACAGCACCTTGTCGACCAGCGGGGCGAGCACCGACGCGTCGATCACGGGCCCGATGGGGGGCGCATCCAGCACGACGAAATCGAAGCTCTCCCGCAGCTGCTCGATAAGATGCTGCATGCGCGCCGAACCCAGCAGGTCGGGCGGGTTCTGCGTCTTGGCACCCGAAGCGAGCACATAGACCCCTGACGCCTTGTCGCGATGCAGAATGCCCTCCGTGGAAGCGCTCTGCGCCAGCAGCTCGACCAGCCCGGGCCGGTCCTGCAGACCGAACTGCTGCGTCACGGAAGGACGCCGCAGGTCACAGTCGATCAGAAGCACGCGCTTGCCCGAGGTGGCCGCTGAAACAGCAAGCGAGATGGCGAGCATCGACTTGCCCTCGCCCGGCGCGGCCGACGTGACCTCGACGATCCGGGGAGGATTGTCGACGTTCGACATCTGGATGCCCGCTCGAAGGCTGCGGATGGATTCACTGAAGCGCGACAGGGGTTTGCTGACGAGGTAGTCAACGGACGGAACGCCACCCTGGCCACCACCTTCGGTCAGATCCACCCATTCGATCGTGGACAGGACGGCGAGGCCGGTCTGTTCCTCAACCTGGCGCGGACTGCTGAAGCCGACATTGAGCATATCCAGCAGCACGGCAAGACCAAGCCCGAAGGCCAACCCGAAGGCCCCACCGATCGTCAGGAACAGAGACTTGCTCGGGAATGAGGGGACCGAACTCGGCAGCGCCGGGGTAATGATGCGCGCTTCCTGAATGGTGACCTGCGACTGTTCTTCGGTCAGCTTCGACTGATTGAGGAAGGTCTCATAGAGAACGCGGTTGGCCGAAGCGTCGCGCTCCAATTCGCGCAGGCGCACGGCCAGGGAGGATTCGGCCCCGGTCTGGCCGGAAGCCGCCGCGACGTTCGCAGACATCGCATCGGCGCGGCTCTGCGCCACCTCATAGTCGTTCTTGAGGTTCGCGACGATGCGCTGGACCTCGGCGTTGATCTGGTTCTCGATCTCCCGGCGCTCCGCGCGCACATTGACCACCATCGGATGACGCGCACCGTAACGCGTCACAAGATCGGCTTCGCGCGACGACACTTCCGCCAGCCTGCCGCGCAAGGAGCCGATCACGGGAGACTGGATCACGTCCGGCAGCGATTCGACACTGCCACCTTCCTTGGTGATCTGCTGGGCCTGCTCGTACTTCGCGCGTTTTGCGGCGGTTTCGGTCTGGATCTTCAGCAGCTCGGCATTGACCTCCGAGAGCTGCTGCTGGTTCAGCGTCGTAGACCCAGTGACCTGGAACAGCTTGTTCTCGGTGCGGAATTTCGTGACAGCCTCTTCCGACTGGCGCAGCGCCTCGCGCAGAGACTGCAAGCGATCGGTCAACCAGTCCGAGGCACGCCGGGCTGACTCGAACCTGTTCTCGAGCTGATCGACGATGAACTCGTCCGCAATGGCATTGGCCAGCCGGGCGGCGCGTTCCGGATCCGTCGAGGTCACGGAAACGTTCAGAATTGCGGTCCGCTGGAGCCGGTTCACCGACATCCCAGCTTTCAGCTTGGCGATGCTCGTGCGCACGTCGGGCGGAATGGTCCCGTCAGCGATGCTCTTGTCCTGTTCCGGCATATCGGACGACGAGAACAGCGACATTATGGAGGAGACGATCGCCGAAAAGAAAGATGGCGAATTCGACGACACCCCGAACTCGGGATCCTTGGTCAGATTCTGCTTCTCGACCACCCGGCGGAGAAAGTTCACCGAGCTGATGATCGACGTCTGGTTGTCGAACACCGCACTGTCGATCGAGACGCCGATGCCGGCCAGATCGCCACCCAGATTCTGGCGCGAATTGGGATCAAGCAGAATTTGCGCGCTGCTGGTGTAGCGCGGTGTCAGCGTCATCACGATCACGAACGTCAGAGCCAGAACTGACAGCATGACCGCCAGGATCAGCATCCACCGACGCGCGAGAAAATCGACGATAAAATGGAGGTCGAAGCGATCCCCGTCTTCGACCTGTTGTCCGGCCGCAATCTGCCCGTGCATCTTAAACTCGTTCCTAAGACTTCGTTCCGAGCCGGCACATCAACGCGGCAGTTCGCACACCGCATACTGATTTGCGAGCCAGGCTCACTGACGGCGCGGACCTAACACATTATAGCCATGCCTGCTTGGATTCATAGAGACGACAGGCCGACAGGAATGCTATAAAAATCGGCATGCTGAAGATTAGTTCGAATGTCTCTCATACCGCCTCCGAGACACACCTCGATAAAGCCGATATAGGGACGGTTCGTAAGAGCCTCATGCTATAGGTATCCTGGTAGAAAGATGCGTATTGGAAAAGCTGTCGTGCAGTTAACTTCCCGCGGGCTCGGCTCACTGATCCGGCAAATCTGCCTGTTGCTACCCGCCCTCATTCTCCTGGCGGCATGCTCTGTCGTGCCCAGCGCGCCACCCGCAGCCTCCACCGAGGGGGCCTCCGTTGCGGAATACACGCTGGGAACGGGCGACCGGATTCGGCTTACCGTCTTCAATGAACCCACCCTTTCTGGCGAATTCGAGATTGATGCCTCCGGCATGATCTCGATTCCACTGATCGGAAACGTGAAGGCATCCGGCGAAACGCCCCGCGCTCTGGAGCAGGCGATCACCGCCAAGCTTTCCTCCGGCTACATGCGCGACCCCCGGGTCAACGTTGAAGTCCTCAAATACCGGCCGTTCTACATCATCGGCGAGGTCTCCAAGCCTGGCGAGTACCCCTACCGCAACGGCATGAATCTCATGAGCGCCGTGGCGGTTGCCGGCGGGTTCACCTACCGCGCCAATGATCAGACGGTCTATATCCGTCGTGCCGGCCAGAGCCAGGAATACTCCTACCCCGCGACGACGACGACAATGGTGTTCCCGGGCGATATCGTCCGCGTGTCCGAGCGGCTCTTCTAGAGCCGGGCAACCTGCCGAACGATCCTCTGCCCGGCCGTGGCGCCGGGCAGTCTGATCCCCAGAGGGCCGCGAGCTCGGCCCTTCCCGGCGTTCATGCCGCGCGACCTACTCCCCAGATGATCGCCCTGATTTGAACCTGGCAGCGCGGCCCTTGGCCGTTTGCATCTACGGGCCCCAGACCGGCCTGAGCACCCGCTAGATCGACGTATCCACCTGCCGGCTCCAGCTCTGCGCCACCCCGGCGCCGAGCAAAATCCAGAATGTGATCGTTACCCCCTGGATCTGGAGGCTGAAGTCGACGACCGCATGCATCAGCACCTGGAAGCTGACCGCCAGCACCACAAGGCAGTAGATCGGCCGCGTCTCGCGCTGCGAGAGCCGGAACACGATGGAACCGATCAGCCCCCCGACCAGCCCGAAGAAAGCGATGGCCGCCGGAAAGCCGAGATCGAACAGCAGCTCGACATAGGTATTATGGGCCTTGTCCCAATGCGCCCGCAGCAGCATGTCCGTATTGCGGTAGACCGCGAACATCCGATCGAAGCTGCCATAGCCGAAGCCGGTCCACGGCACATCGAGGGCAGCTTCCCACACACGACGGACCACATCGAAGCGCCGCTCTCCTGCTCCCGCGCTGTCGGCGAACCGCTCGGCGAGATCCCCGCCATAGCCCACCATGACCAGCAGGACCGCCGCGACGACGGCCAGCGTCGCCACCAGCATGGTCTTCCGGCTCCCCGCCATCAGAAACAGCGGCAAAAGCAGCATGGTCACGCCGCCAAGGGTCGTCAGCACGCCCCCGCGTGATCCCGTCCAGATCAACGAGATCATGATCGTGACAAGAGCGACGGCGATCGGCAGACCCGTCCGCGGCGTCACCTCGATCAAGGTCGCCAGCCGCTGCCCGAAAGGCAGCCTGCGCCCGACGCCGGCGCGGCGATAGCTCTCGAACAGCACCCCAAGTGTCACGATGACACCCATGCCGGCATAGGTCGCGTAATTGTTCCGGTTGATGAAGGTGGAGACGACGAAGTGCTCATACGCCGTCTTCTGGATCCAAAGCACCCTGTCCGGAAAGGCCACCTCCTGGACGATGCCAAAAATCGCGTAACCGAGGGCAATGAGGACGAATCCGATCATCAAAAAATCGGCCCGGCGCTGATCGCGGCAAAGCTGAAGCGCCAGATAGAACGCCGCCGCACATGTCACCAGCTTCATGAGCCCGATCAAACCCGCATCCGGCGTTACCGAAATGCGGCCCTGCACCACCTCGGCGCCCGGTATCTGTGCGAGCACGTCGCGCGTCAAAGACCAGAAGTCGTTCTGCCATGCGGACGGCGCGTAAGGCGACAGCTGGAACAGGATCCAGCCGATCAAACCCGCCAGCACCGCCCCCGCCCAGGCGATGTGGCGGATCGCGACCGGCCTTTTCGCACCCAGGACAAGCTTGCCCGCCTCGAACGCCACCAGCAGGAGACTGAGCAGAACGGCATTGATGCTCCAGCTGATCAGATGGTTGGAGCCGAACCGGAACGGCACCCAGGCAAGAACCATCAGCAGACCGAGAAAGAGGGCGTCGTCATATGTATCGGCGAGATCACGCCGCCGAAGGAACGCCCCGCCCCTCGCCTCCTGGCGCGGCGGTGCAGATCTTCCAGGCGCTAGAGGCGGCCGGGGCCGGTTCATGTATGGATGACCCTCACCTGATCAGCCTCGAGCACGACGCATGACAGGCGGTGGGTCAGATACGCACCCGTATCGACGTTGATCCGGTTCGGCAGGATTTCCGGTTCCATCTTCGGCGTGTGGCCGTGCACGATACGCTTGCCATGGTCCGCACGGGAATCCAGGAACAGATCGCGGATCCACATCAGATCTTCCGGCATCTGCGCATCGATCGCCACGCCGGGGCGGATGCCGGCATGGCAGAAAAAATAGTCGCCCAGCTCAACATGGGTGGGCAGGCTGCGCAGGAAGGCGAGATGGGCCTCAGGGATGGCCTCCGCCAAGGCGCCGCCAAGTTCAGCCGTCCGTCCGGTGGAGGTGTATTCCCGCGTGGCGACGCCATAGGCGAATGCCGTCTCCACCCCGCCATTCGCCAGCCACATCTCCCAGTCCATCTGGCCATCGAGCGCGGCGAGGAGCATGGCTTCGTGGTTGCCCTTCAGGCAGTCCCAGCCCCGGACATCGTGCCCGCCGAGCACGGTCTCGATGACCTTGTCGCTCTCGGTGCCCCTATCGATGTAATCGCCCAGCAGGATGATGCGCGGCGAGACGCCGGCCGGCGTGGCGGTCTCTCCGCCCGTGCTGTCCTGCTCGATCCGGTCCAGAAGAGTGCGAAGCAGGTCATAGCGACCGTGAACGTCGCCGATGGCGTAGACACGCTGACCGTCAGGAATACGGGGATTGGATTTTTGCGACGCGTATCCGCGAAAGCGGGAAAAGAACATGCCCTGCCTGGCCGCTTACTAGCTGGAGACGCCCCTTATATCAGAGGCATGCGCTTCAAGCACGGCACGAACGCCGCTCAAAACAGAACTCCCCGCCGTAGCGGGGAGTTCAACTCTAAACCAAAGGCGACGGTGTCGAGCCCTCAGTAGCTGAGCGTAACACCAGCGGTCACAACGCTCCGGTTGTAGTCTTCAACACCGCCCACGTTGTTGAAGTTGGAGCTGAAGTCCGTGTAGGTGTAGTTCAGCTTGGCCGTGGCGTAGCGGTTGATCAGGTAACGAACCTCGGCGCCAACAAAGTAGGTGTCGTCGTCGCGGGGATACTCTTCGTAGTCCTGCTTCTGATAATTCACCCAGCCCGAGAGCAGGATATTCCGGCGCAGCTCGTAGTCGAGCCGGATACCAACCTCGTTGCTGTTGACGGCAGAGCCGTTGTAGCCGCCATAAATGTAGTTCGACGTCAGAACTTCCTGCAGCGCGGTGAACGTCACCGTCGCGAGCGGGGTAACGAACCAGTTCAGGTCCGCACCATAGGTCACGCCGGAAGCGCTTTCGAAGTAGCCGTTGTCCGACGACCAGTCGCGGTAGCCGATATAGGCCTCGCCGCGCAGCAGACGGGACGGCTCGAACTTGAGGCCGGTTACAACATTGTACTCTTCGGCGTCGTAATCGACGTTCTGCATGTCGTACCAGAGGTAGCTACCACCGACGAACACGCTCGTCAGCGGGCTGATCTCGTAGCCGATACGGCCGTTCACCGAATAGGTCTGACCGTCACGATAGCTCTGGTCGGTCGGGACACCGTCAAGGAAGTTGTCATAGTCACGATCGCGGAAATCGAACGTGGCCTTGGTCCAGAGACGGTTGAATTCCTTGCGGAAGCCAACACCGGCGGTGGTGCGGTCATATGGCAGGGGCGAAGTCAGGCCCGTCTGCGTCTCGTCGTCACCCGGCAGCTCGTTCAGGTGTGCGTAATTGACATACCCGATCAGCTCGAAGTCCTCGGTGACATCGATACGACCGTTAGAACCGAGAGACCAGTTCTGATAGTCCGCATCGCTGTACTTGGCGTAGCTTCCGCTCTGGAAGTAACCGTCAAAGGACAGATAATGGCGAACCCAGTCCGACTGCAGCTGGAAGGCCGGCTGAACCGTGAAGACCCAGTCGCTCTTCTCGTTGGTGCCGGAAGCGGTGATGTTGCTGTCGTAGCCTGCCCCGAGGAACAAAGACGGGAGGAAAACGAACGTCCCGACCGGAATGCCGACCGCGTCGTACCCTTCGGGAACACGCTCGCCAACAGCCGCCATCGAAGGGTCCACTTCAACCGACGCACGCGACGAAGCAGGATAGTCCGCTGCCATCGCAACACCGGTGAAAGGCAACACCAGAAAACCAGATACGGCGCCAAAAGCCGCAATACGCCCCAATTTCATGCCCATGCCCCTCAGAGGTTTCCGCCGGAATTCGGACTTACGTTGGAAGTTTCATCTTTGGGAACAAAGAGGATCGCCGCAGTCAGGATCTCCGACGGAGGACGGAGAACCGGAGGCAGGATAGCCCCACCATAACGACCCAGCTGGGATGTGAAGGCCACACCAAAAACCGAACCGTTCGAAACACCACCAGCAACGAAGGCGAGGTTGACACCTTCTATCGCCGCCTGCGCCACCGGAGAGCCGTTAGCGCCGGTCCGTTGCCAGTACGCCACCGCGATGGCAACACCGTCCGCGAGCACACCAGTAAGACTGTCATTCGCCGGCAACCCGGGAACACCACTCTCGCTCACGGCAATCACCGCGGCCGTAATTTCCTGCGCAAACCCCGGATTGGTCAAGAGCAGCCGCGCAATCGCCCTACGCAACTGCTCGGCGCTGTTCTCCCCGGACTGCACGAAGGCAACGACAAGAGCCTCCACCGCAGTTTTGGCCGACGCGGCATCCGTTATCCGAGCTGGCCGCTGGGGCACAGAACCCCCCTGCGCAAAAACCCCCTGCGCAAACGCAGGAGCGACATGAGCGACACTCATCCACGCCACCAGCGAACCGGTAGCGATTGCCAAGACGGCTGACCGCAGAGACCCGCTTTTCATATTCGCCCCACTACCCATTAATTCCTTCCGTGACGATAGCACAGATCCCCACCCTCGCTAGTGCAAGAATGTCACACCAAACCCCGTTGATGCGTAACCTCTAGGTACATGAGTGCCTCTCAAAGGGACTCGCGCAATCAACCGACTCAAACATGACCGTATTTTACTTCGAATCTCTAGATAACGACACCATGACCGCCACCCCGGACATCAGCATATGGGCGATATTCGGATAACAATCAAAAGAACGTAGGCTTAACTTCGGGTTAATTCGATCATTTCGATAATGTACACGCACATTTACGCAAACAATAAGAAAAATAATACTGCCGGCCTATCTTCAAGTGAGGTGCAAGAGGCACTCCGACGCGCCTCGGAAATCCCGGTAACGACTATCGCGCCGCAACATTGCTTCCGCGTCAGCACCCCAGGCCTCCTCCTGCGTCAACTCATCTAAGTGTGCCGTATGCCAGGCCGCCTCGGGCGTGAGGCGCCGATGCCAGACGGCAAGGGCGATCACGGCCGACCCGCTGAGCGTCGTCATCAGGTTGAGCGCGGCGAGTCGCAGAGAATCATCCGGCAAGGATCGGCGGATAGCGTCCAGCGAGCGCTCAGGCTGGCTGACGAATCGAATCCCCTCACTCAGGATGAACGTGGCGCCGAGTGTCTCCCGCGCCCAGCCGAGCAGCGGGTCCCAGTGCTCGGCCTGCCGCTCGACCAGTCGCCTGGGCGAGTCGGCGCGGTAGCACAGCAGGTCGCTGGCAGCATAACGGACGATCTCGGCGGCCACCGCCTCGCGCGCGTCTTCCACCCCGTCGAGCGCGGAGTTGGCCAGCCGGGTCAGGGGCATGGTCATCGGGTCGATTTGCTCGCCCTGCTCCGCCCACTCGCCCGCCAGCGCTTCCGCCAGCCGCCGGCTGGGAACCGCCAGCAGGCGGCGTCCGGGCGTGCGCACCGGGCGCCCGTCCAGCTCGACACGGAACAGCCCCTCGCCCGCGTCCGCAACACCGGCCTGCGAGTAGAATCGCTTGGGGAGCGGCCGGACCTTGGGCAGGCCGCTGCCGGCCGGCGCGTCATCCGCGTTCATCGTTCGACTCCGCGGGTGCCGCCCGGCTGGCCGCCGTCTCGGCGTGCCCACCCTGCGCGGGCCAGGTCCACAGCTCGTCCATTGCCGTCAGCAGCGCGGTGCCGTCGGAAACGAGGCGCTCAGCGCCGGAAGAGCGCAGCAGATCCGAGGCATGATAGCCCCACGTCACGCCGATCGCGCGCGCGCCCGCTGCACGGGCCATCGTCATGTCGAAACTGGTGTCGCCGATCAGTATCGTATCCATCGGCGCGGCGCCCGTGGCCTGCATGGCCTGCAGCACCATGGCCGGGTGCGGCTTGGAAGGTGCGTCGTCGGCCGTCTGAATGGTGATGAAACGCCCTTCCAGCCCATGATGGCTCAGCACGGCGGCGACGCCCCGCTGCGACTTGCCGGTGGCGATACCCAGAACCACGTCCTCGCGCGCACTGAGATGGTCGAGCACCATGCGAATGTCGGGAAAGAGCGGTTCGGCGAAATCAGGCTCCCCGCGCAGCGCATGAAAGGCCTCGCGGTAGAACTGCGCCAGCTGCTCGGCGGGAAACTGCGGGTCGCCATCGCCAAGCCGCCGCATCGCCTCGACCAGCGAGAGACCGACAATGCCGAGCAGCGCCTTGCGGGGCGGCAGATCGATCTGCGCGCGCGCAAAGGCACGGGTCATGGCGGCGACGATGACATTCTGGCTGTCCACCAGCGTACCGTCGCAATCGAACAAGGCGAGTTTCACGTCAGATCCATCCGGCGCTACGGCGCGAGGCCGCGGACAAGAAGCAGGACGCCGGTGGTGGGCGGTGACGGGCTCGAACCGCCGACCCTCTCGGTGTAAACGAGATGCTCTACCAACTGAGCTAACCGCCCGAAGCACATCGCCCGCGACGATCATCGCGGGCTTCGGCGAGAATGCGCGACCGCCCCGGATCAACCGGAGCGGCGCGTTCGCCATAAAGCATCAGTGCGATGAGGCTTCAAGACCCGTGACGGGGATGTGGCATTGCGTCAGGCATGCCGCATCCGCGCCGCCATCGGCACGCCCGGCGAGCGGCGAGCGCTCATTGCCGGGGCAGACCGGACGGGCGTGCCGTCCGGGAAGCAACGGATCACCGCCGGCGGAGAAGCGCGAAAGCACGACCTCTCCAGACGGCGCGGCGCGCAAGAGCGCCGTGGAAGCGCACGTCAGCCGTTGACGGTTTCCTTGAGGCCCTTGCCGGGCGTAAACTTCGGGGCCTTGGACGCCTCGATCTTCACAGGCATACCGGTGCGCGGGTTGCGGCCCTCGCGAGCGGCGCGCGTCACAACCGAGAAGCTGCCGAAGCCGATGAGCTTCACTTCCTCGC
The DNA here is from genome assembly GCF_010669125.1 of Ancylobacter pratisalsi. Taxonomy (NCBI): domain Bacteria; kingdom Pseudomonadati; phylum Pseudomonadota; class Alphaproteobacteria; order Hyphomicrobiales; family Xanthobacteraceae; genus Ancylobacter; species Ancylobacter pratisalsi. Next base: position 3,933,235 of record NZ_CP048630.1, on the reverse strand, counting down.
CAGCCTTCAGCGAAGCGGCAATGGCGTCGAAGGTTGCGTCGACCGCAGCCGCAGCGGCAGCCTTCGTCAGCTTGGCCTGCTCGGCCACGGCGGCGACGAGTTCATTCTTCGTGGTCATATGACCGTCCTTCCCTTGATTGAACAAGAATCGTCGGTTGCATGCATCGACGACGGGCGCGACCCTTTCTCCAAATTGCGGCGAATGCAAGCGCTGGAGGCCAGAAACCCGCACGAATACACGATTTTGAAGCTGTTATAGGTATTCTGAGGCCTCCGCAGGCTGGCATGCCAGGGCCTGCAATTTAGGCGGCCCTGCCGATTCGTTGCACAACGGTCATGGCGAGGGTTCAACATGGAAGCGGCGGCACCCTTTCGGATGCCGCCGCCTGTCACCTTCGAAGAGCCGAGACTCCGGGCTACGCAGCCGGGATCAGCGGGGCCGGATCAGTGGGCCGCGATCCCGCTGGCCTCGTCATGGCCGATCACCGGCTCGGGGGTCGGGATCACTTTCTCTTCCCACACGATCGGCTCGGGCTGGCGCGTCAGGGCGTGGTGCAGCACCTCATCCATGCGCGAGACCGGGACGATCTCCAGGGCGTTCTTCACGTTGTCCGGGATTTCCGCCAGATCCTTGGCGTTCTCCTCGGGTATCAGCACCTTCTTGATGCCCGCGCGCAGCGCCGCGAGCAGCTTTTCCTTGAGCCCGCCGATCGGCAGCACCCGGCCACGCAGCGTGATCTCGCCGGTCATGGCGACATCGCGACGAATCGGGATGCCGGTGAGCACCGAGGTCAGCACCGTGGCCATGGCCACGCCGGCCGAGGGGCCATCCTTCGGGGTCGCACCCTCGGGAACGTGGACATGGATGTCCCGGCGGTCGAACAGCGGCGGCTCGATGCCGAAATCGAGCGCGCGCGAGCGGACATAGGACGCCGCCGCCGAGATCGATTCCTTCATCACGTCGCGCAGGTTGCCGGTCACCGTCATCTTGCCCTTGCCGGGCATCATGACGCCTTCGATGGTCAGGATCTCGCCGCCGACTTCCGTCCAGGCAAGTCCGGTGACCACACCGACCTGATCCTCCGCCTCAGCCTCGCCATAGCGGAAGCGCGGCGCACCGAGATAGTCCTCGAGCTGCTTGACCGTCACCTTCACGGTCTTGCGCTTGGTGAGGATGAGGTCCTTCACCGCCTTGCGGGCGAGGTTGGAGATCTCGCGCTCAAGGTTGCGCACGCCCGCTTCCCGCGTGTAGCGGCGAACGAGGGTCAGCAACGCTTCATTGTCGATCGACCATTCCTTGGCCTGCAGCCCGTGCTTGGTGAGCGCGGACGGAATCAGGTGGCGGCGGGCGATCTCGACCTTCTCGTCTTCCGTGTAGCCGGCGATGCGGATCACCTCCATGCGGTCCAGAAGGGCCGGCGGGATGTTCAGCGTGTTGGCCGTCGTCACGAACATCACGCTCGAGAGGTCATAGTCCACCTCCAGATAGTGATCGGCGAAGGTCGTGTTCTGCTCGGGGTCCAGCACCTCAAGAAGCGCCGAGGACGGATCGCCGCGGAAGTCCATGCCCATCTTGTCGATCTCGTCGAGCAGGAAGAGCGGGTTGGACTTCTTGGCCTTGCGCATCGACTGGATCACCTTGCCGGGCATCGAGCCGATATAGGTGCGCCGATGGCCGCGGATCTCGGCCTCGTCGCGCACGCCACCGAGCGAAACGCGCACGAATTCGCGTCCCGTCGCCTTGGCGATGGACTTGGCGAGCGAGGTCTTGCCCACGCCGGGCGGACCGACGAGGCACAGGATCGGGCCCGCGAGCTTGTTCTGGCGGGTCTGCACCGCGAGATACTCGACGATACGGTCCTTCACCTTGTCGAGGCCGAAATGCTCGGAATCCAGGATCCCCTGGGCGTAGGGAAGATCCTTCTTCACCTTGCTCTTGTTGCTCCACGGGATCGAGAGCAGCCAGTCGAGATAGTTGCGCACCACGGTGGCCTCGGCCGACATCGGCGACATCTGCCGGAGCTTCTTCAGCTCATGCGTCGCCTTCTCGCGGGCCTCCTTGGAGAGCTTCACGGTCTTGATGCGCTCTTCCAGCTCGGCCAGCTCGTCGCGGCCGTCCTCGCCGTCGCCGAGTTCCTTCTGGATCGCCTTCATCTGCTCGTTGAGATAGTACTCGCGCTGGGTCTTCTCCATCTGCCGCTTCACGCGGCTGCGGATGCGCTTTTCCACCTGGAGCACCGAAATCTCGGACTCCATGAGCGAGAGAACCTTCTCAAGCCGCGCGGTGACCTTGAGGATCTCCAGCACGGCCTGCTTCTCGGGGATCTTCACCGCCAGATGCGAGGCGACGGTGTCCGCCAGCTTCGAGTGATCCTCGATCTGGGTGACCACGCCGACGACTTCCGGCGACACCTTCTTGTTCAGCTTCACATAGCTGTCGAACTCGGCCAGCACCGAGCGGCCGAGCGCTTCGGCCTCGACCTTGGCGCCGAGTTCTTCCTCCATCGCCACGGCCTCGGCCTCATAGAGGTCGGTGCGGTCGGTGTAGTGATCGACCCTGGCGCGCGAGATGCCCTCGACCAGCACCTTGACCGTGCCGTCCGGCAGCTTGAGAAGCTGCAGTACCGAGGCCAGCGTGCCGATCTTGTAGATGGAGTCCGTCGCCGGATCGTCGTCGGAAGCGTTTTCCTGCGTCGCCAGCAGGATGAAGGTGTCGTTGCGCATCACCTCTTCGAGGGCGCGGATCGACTTCTCCCGGCCGACGAACAGCGGGACGATCATGTGCGGAAAAACCACGATGTCGCGCAGCGGAAGCACGGGAAAGGTCTGCGCGACACCAGGCGGGAGCGCGGCGCGAGGCTTGGAGCTCGTCATGGCTCTTTCCTTTCTATGAGCGACTGGCCGCTCCTGCTGCCATGGAGGGCATGCAAGAGGTGAGCCGGGCCGCGAAGCGGCCGGAACGCGAACGGAAATCTCTGTGCGGAAGAGGATCAGGCCGGAACAGGCTCGTCCTGGCGGGGCACGTCGATGCGGTCGTGGACCGGGGGTCTCGATTCAGATGGAGACGCGTCCCGCCTCCGTCAAGGGAGCCGGGCATGGCCCCGGCCGGAGATCCGGCCGGGCGATATGCGCGCGGGCCCTCAGGCACTCGCGCCCGCGTCGCCGGTCGCCGCCCGGTCCGCGTAGATGTAGAGCGGTCGCGCGTTCTGCTCGACGACTTCCTTGGAGATAACGACCTCTTCCACGCCCTCAAGGCCCGGCAGGTCGTACATCGTGTCGAGCAGAATGCCTTCCATGATCGACCGCAGGCCACGCGCGCCGGTCTTGCGCTCGATAGCCTTGCGGGCGATGGCGCCCAGCGCTTCCTCGTGGATCGACAGCTCGACATTCTCCATTTCGAAGAGACGCTGGTACTGCTTCACCAGCGCGTTCTTCGGTTCCGAGAGAATCTGCTTCAGCGCCGTCTCGTCGAGATCCTCGAGCGTCGCGATCACCGGCAGACGGCCGATGAATTCGGGGATCAGCCCGTATTTCAGCAGATCTTCCGGCTCGACCTCACGGAACACTTCACCCGGCCGGCGATCCTCGGGGGCGGAAACCACCGCCGCGAAGCCGATCGAGGTGCCCTTACCGCGCGAGGAGATGATCTTGTCGAGTCCCGCAAAGGCGCCGCCGCAGATGAACAGGATGTTGGTCGTGTCCACCTGCAGGAACTCCTGCTGGGGATGCTTGCGTCCGCCCTGCGGGGGGACGGAAGCGACCGTGCCTTCCATGATCTTCAGCAGCGCCTGCTGCACGCCCTCGCCCGAGACATCCCGCGTGATCGACGGGTTGTCGGACTTGCGGCTGATCTTGTCGATCTCGTCGATGTAGACGATGCCGCGCTGGGCCCGCTCGACATTGTAGTCGGCCGACTGCAGCAGCTTGAGGATGATGTTCTCCACATCCTCGCCGACATAGCCCGCTTCGGTGAGCGTCGTCGCGTCCGCCATGGTGAAGGGCACGTCGAGGATTCGGGCGAGCGTCTGCGCGAGCAGCGTCTTTCCCGAGCCTGTCGGCCCGATCAGCATGATGTTCGACTTGGCGAGCTCGACATCGCCCGCGTGCTTCGTTGCGTGGTTCAGGCGCTTGTAGTGGTTGTGAACCGCCACCGAAAGCACACGCTTGGCATGGAACTGGCCGATAACGTAATCGTCCAGAACCTTGCAGATTTCCTTAGGGGTGGGAATCCCGTCGCGCGACTTCACCAGCGAGGATTTGTTCTCCTCGCGAATGATGTCCATGCACAGCTCGACGCATTCATCGCAGATGAACACGGTAGGTCCCGCAATAAGCTTGCGAACCTCGTGCTGGCTTTTGCCGCAGAACGAGCAATAAAGAGTATTCTTGCTGTCGCCGCCGCCAACCTTGCTCATGCGTCTCTCCGTCCGCTCAGCGGGCCAGGCATTTGCCCGTACCGCCCCAGTCTCGAAGGCCGCCGCGGGCCTCCAGGTGGGGAGAAACGCGACGGCACCTTTGGCCGTCAAAAAGAAGCGACTTAAGGCTTAGACCGTTCGCGCTAGCCAAGCATGCTAGAAGCGGCTCGATCAAGACGGCATTCTCGCCATCCCCGACTTCAGCGGTTCTACCCGCCTTTGCCGTAACCCCGTCACGCCTCCCGGCGACACTTCATCCGTTCGTCATGCAAGCGCGATACCGCGATGCACGCAAGCCCGCCATTGAAGAGACGGCGGGCCTGCACCTTAATATAGGAAGCCGAAACGGCTTTCCCAATCACCCAGCCTAGACCCCATCAGGGCTTGGCGGGGGCGTCGTCGGGGCGCTTGTCGATCACATTGTCGATAAGTCCAAAGGACTTGGCAGCTTCCGACGTCATGAAGTTGTCGCGCTCCAGGGCGTCTTCCACTGCGCCGAGCGTCTGGCCGGTATGCTTCACATAGATCTCGTTGAGCCGCTTCTTGAGGCTCAGGATTTCCTGCGCGTGCAGCATGATGTCGGTCACCTGGCCCTGGAAGCCACCCGAAGGCTGGTGCACCATGATTCGCGCGTTCGGCAGCGCGAAGCGCATGCCCTTCTCGCCGGCGGTCAACAGCAGCGAGCCCATGGAGGCCGCCTGGCCGATGCACAGCGTAGACACGGCAGGCTTGATGAACTGCATGGTGTCGTAGATCGCCAGCCCCGATGTCACCACCCCGCCCGGCGAGTTGATGTACATCGAGATTTCCTTCTTGGGGTTCTCCGCCTCGAGGAACAGCAGCTGCGCGACCATCAGGGTCGCCATGCCGTCCTCGACCGGCCCGGTCAGGAAGATGATGCGCTCTTTCAGGAGGCGCGAGTAAATGTCGTAGGAGCGCTCGCCCCGGTTGGTCTGCTCGACCACCATGGGGACGAGATAGTTCATATAGGTATCGATAGGGTCACGCATATTCCGCTCCTAAGCGATCCGGCGGAAGGCGCCGGCCGCGAATCCATCTTTCCCAACATAAGCGGAAAGTCCGTTCCCGCTAGAGTGGGGTCGCAATTCGGGATCTCTGGATAGCCCAATCGAAGATCGTGCGCGACCGGACGGGTCGCCGCGCCCTCGCTAGCGCCCCTTGAACGCGCGACCTCTGACGGGCGGACCGAAGCGGGCGTCCGCCTGCCCGGCAACGAAAAAGGGGCCGGCCTGCGCCGACCCCTTCTATTCCGCCGTAACAGTCGGGCGCAGGCGCCAGGCTGAGCCGGCTACGCCGAACTCACGCGGCCTTGTCGGCCTCGTCCTCGGCATAGAGCTCTTCACGGGTCACGGGGACCTCGTTCACCTTGGCGAGCTCGATGAGGAAATCGACGACCTTCTCCTCGAAAATCGGCGCGCGCAGGCTGGCCAGCGCCTGGGCGTTCTGGCGGTAGAACTCCCACACCTGCTGCTCCTGGCCGGGGAACTGGCGGGCCCGCTCGACAACGGCGCGGGTCACCTCGTCCTCGCTGACCTGGATGTTGTTCTTCTCGCCGATTTCGGCAAGCACCAGGCCGAGACGCACACGGCGATCGGCGATCTTCTTGTAGTCGGCGCGGGCGGCTTCCTCGGTCGTGCCTTCATCCTCGAAGGAACGCTTCTGCTGTTCCATCTCGGTGGTCACCGAATTCCAGATGCCCTCGAATTCCTGCTCGGCGAGGGTCGGGGGCACCTCGAACTGGTGCAGGCCGTCCAGCGCATCGAGCAGCTTGCGCTTCACCTTGGCGCGGCTCTGGGCGTTGTGCTCCTGGGCGATACGGCTCTTCACCTGCTCCTTGAGAGCGTCGAGGCTGTCCATGCCGAGCGTCTTGGCGAACTCGTCGTCGAGCGTCATCTCGCTCGGCACTTCGACCATCTGGGCGGTCACTTCGAACGAGGCTGCCTTGCCGGCGAGATTCGCGGCCTGGTAGTTCTCGGGGAAGGTCACGTTGACGGTGCGGGTCTCGTCCGCCTTGATGCCGATAAGCTGCTCTTCGAAGCCGGGAATGAAGGTGTTTGAGCCGATCACGACCTGCACATCCTCACCCGAGCCGCCCTCGAACTTCTCGCCATCCAGCGTTCCGACGAAGGAAACGGTGACGCGGTCGCCGTTGGCGGCGACATCTTCCTTGGCGGCGTAGGGGCGGTTACCCTCGGCGATGCGGTTGACCATCTCGCCGACTTCCTCGTCGGTCACGGCCAGAACCGGCTTGTCGAGCGCGATGGACTTGAAGTCGCCGAGCTCGATCTTGGGAAGCACCTCAAGGCCGACCGTGTAGGACAGGTCCGCCTTGCCCTCGATCACTTCCTTCACCGCTTCCTCGTCCTGCGGCAGCTCCACCTTGGGCTGCAGGGCGAGCTTGAAGCCGTTTTCCTCGACGATCTTGGAGTTGGCGTCGTTCACCGCCTGGTCGATGACCTCGGCCAGAACCGACTTGCCATACATGCGCTTGAGATGCGCCACGGGCACCTTGCCGGGACGGAACCCGTTGAGGCGGACCTTGTCCTTCATCTCCGCGAGGCGCTCATTGGCCTTGGCGTCGAGTTCGGCGGCCGGCAGCACCACGCGGTATTCGCGCTTCAGACCTTCGGCGAGGAGTTCGGTGACCTGCATGTTCTATCGGCCTTCGTCTTTTTCCCCGGATGGGGAGTCTCGAAATGGTTGTGCGAGGCACGTCGCTCTTGCGCCGCGGGCCCTCGTCGCTGCGAATTCGGTCGGGAGGCTGCGGGCGATCGCGGGTCCTGGTGCGGGCGGAGGGGCTCGAACCCCCACGACTTTCATCACGGGAACCTAAATCCCGCGCGTCTACCAGTTCCGCCACGCCCGCATACGTGCCTTCGTCCCCACCGCCGTCCGGGCATCGTATGCCCGAGAATAGCTCGCGAAGACGCGCGGACACGCGCACCCGCGAGGGTGCCGCCTGCCGGGTGCGGGCTTATAGCACGGCGATGCCGCAGCGCCAGCCCAAAATGCATGGGAATGCCGCTGCAACGAGACACGGGCGCGTTGCCCGCCCGCCTGCCCTTCGCGCTCGCAATTCTAAAGCTGGGCGAACAGCCGCCGGTAGACAGGTCGCAGAGCGTCGATCAGGTCATCCGCCACAAGGCCAGGCCCCGCCTCCCGCGCCGCCTCGCCGTGCACCCACACACCGGCGCAGGCGGCCTCGAAGGCGGGCATGGCCTGCGAGAGCAGCCCGGCGATGATTCCCGAAAGCACATCCCCGGCCCCTGCGGTCGCCAGCCAGGGCGGCGCGTTGGCGGCCACCGCGGCCCGGCCATCGGGGGCCGCCACTACCGTGTCGGGTCCCTTGAGCACCACCACGATCCCCAGCCGGCGGGCCGCCGCCCGCACCCGCTCGATCTTCGACACAGGCTCCAGCACCTGCGGGCACCGCGCGAACAGCCGGGCGAACTCGCCGTCATGGGGCGTGGCAATGGCGGCGGGCGATTCCTTCAGCGCGGCGGCCAGTTCATCCGGCGCCCCGGCGAAGCTGCTGAGGAGATCGGCATCCACCACCAGCCGGCGGTCGGCGCAGGCTTGAAGCCGGTCACGCGCACCCTGCCCGACCCCAAGCCCGGGCCCGATCACCACCGTCGCGAGCCGCCGGTCGGCAAGAAGCTGCGCCAGTTCCCCGGCATGATCGACCGCACGCACCATGATCGCGGAAAGGTTTGCCGCATGGATCGGCAGCGCCGCGGCGGGGCACGCAACCGTCACCAGCCCCGCCCCTGCCCGCAGCGCGGCACGGGCGGCGAGTCGCGTCGCCCCTGTCGCCTGCGGCGGACCGGAAACCGCGACGAGGTGGCCACGCGTGTACTTGTGCCCCTGCGCGCGCGGCACCGGGAACGACGACGCCCAGAGCGCGGGCCTGTTCTCGAAGGCGCACGGGCGGATGACGTCCAGAACCTCGGGACCGATGCCGATATCGGCAACGCTGAGCTCGCCGCAGGACAGCCGACCCGGCATCAGCAGATGTCCGGGCTTGGCGCGAAAGAACGTGACGCTCCAGCGCGCCCGCACCGCCGCGCCACGTATCGCGCCGGTCGCCCCATCGATCCCCGACGGCAGGTCCACGGCGAGAACCGGCAGGTCGCGGGCATTGAGCCGCTCCACCAGGGCGCGCGCATCTCCATCGAGATCGCGCGCGAGGCCAGCACCGAACAGCGCATCGATCACAAAATCCACGGCGTCGAGCGAGGCATCAGCCGCCGCCTCGACAGGGCCCCGCCACTGCCCCGCCATCGTCGCGGCGTCGCCACGCAGCCTGTCGACGGTACCGAGCAGCGCGAGGCGAACCCGGTAGCCCATGCCCGCCAGCAGGCGCGCCGCCACGAAGCCATCGCCGCCGTTGTTCCCCGGTCCGCACAGCACCAGCACCCGCCCGCCCGCGGTGCAATGGAGCCCGGCGACCCGCGCCACCGCCGCGCCGGCGCGCTCCATCAAACGCTCGCCGGCGACCCCGGAAGCGATCCTCAGCGCGTCGGCGCGCCCCATCTCGTCAGGTGTCAGCAGTTCCATAGAGTGTCTCATCGCGAAAAATTGGCGGCCGGGAGCGGCCAGACTAGGCGCTCTCGGCGCCGCCGGGCGAGCCTCCGCGGACGTCGACGCGGCATTTCTTCGCCTTTGCCTAATATCCGCGCGCCCCCGCGCCTATCGAACCTGACAAAACTGCACGTTTTATAATCATTTTGCTTACTTATTGATCATACCCCGGAATTATCCCGCAACCATGCGGTCTTTCCCGCTCGCAATGGCCGGATATCCCGCTATTTTCCCGGAAACCCATCGCTTGGCATGGGTTCTGCTTGATCGCGATCCGGCTCGACCGGGTGTCGCGGAACGTCGGGTCAGGGAGACGAGATACATGAAGAAGATTGAGGCCATCATTAAACCCTTCAAGCTGGATGAGGTGAAGGAGGCGCTGCAGGAAGTAGGGCTGCAGGGAATCACGGTCACCGAGGCCAAGGGGTTTGGCCGCCAGAAGGGTCACACCGAGCTTTACCGCGGGGCGGAATACGTCGTCGATTTTTTGCCCAAGGTGAAGATCGAGGTCGTCGTGGGTGACGACATGGTGGAAACCGCCATCGACGCCATCCGCCGCGCCGCCCAGACCGGCCGCATTGGCGATGGCAAAATCTTCGTCTCGAACATTGAAGAAGCCATTCGCATTCGTACGGGCGAGTCGGGCGTCGACGCCATCTGACTGCACGCGTAATATGCCTGGGCCGACAGGACGCGCCGCATCGTTCGCGATGCGGCGCGTATCGTTGTTCGACCATCGCAGGCGCCACGCTGTCCGCAGCGCGCTGCAGTATTAAACAGAGGTACGGATATAATGACGACGGCCAAGGATGTAATGAAGCTGATTAAGGACAACGACGTGAAATACGTCGACCTCCGCTTCACCGATCCGCGCGGCAAGTGGCAGCATGTGACCTTCGACATTACGATGGTCGATGAAGACTTCTTCGCCGAAGGTCAGGCATTTGATGGCTCGTCCATCGCCGGCTGGAAGGCGATTAACGAGTCCGACATGCACCTCCAGCCGGATCTCGATTCCGCATGCATCGATCCCTTCTTCTCGGAAACCACGCTCGTCGTTGTCTGCGACGTGCTGGAACCGACCACGGGTGAGCCCTATGGGCGCGACCCGCGCGGCATCGCCAAGAAGGCCGAGGCCTATCTCAACTCCACGGGCATCGGCGATACGGTCTATTTCGGCCCCGAAGCCGAGTTCTTCATCTTCGACGACGTGCGCTACAAGGCCGACCCCTACAACACCGGCTTCAAGCTGGATTCGGTCGAGCTGCCCACCAACACCGATACCGACTATGAAGGCGGCAATCTCGGCCACCATGTCCGGACCAAGGGCGGCTACTTCCCCGTTCCCCCGATCGACAGCGGCCAGGACATGCGCGGCGAAATGCTGGCGGCGATGGCCCGCATGGGTGCCAAGGTCGAGAAGCACCACCACGAAGTGGCTTCCGCCCAGCACGAGCTCGGCCTGAAGTTCGGCCCGCTCGTCACCATGGCCGACCACCTGCAGATCTATAAGTACTGCATCCACCAGGTGGCCAACGTCTACGGCAAGACCGCGACCTTCATGCCGAAGCCCGTCTTCGGCGACAACGGCTCGGGCATGCATGTGCACCAGTCGATCTGGAAGGGCGGCAAGCCGATGTTTGCCGGCAACAAGTATGCCGACCTGAGCCAGGAATGCCTGTGGTACATCGGCGGCATCATCAAGCACGCCAAGTCGCTCAACGCCTTCACCAACCCGCTCACCAATTCCTACAAGCGTCTGGTGCCGGGCTACGAGGCGCCGGTGCTGCTGGCCTATTCCTCGCGCAACCGTTCGGCCTCGTGCCGCATCCCCTACACCACCTCGCCGAAGGCCAAGCGCGTCGAGACCCGCTTCCCGGACCCCGGTGCGAACCCCTATCTCTGCTTCTCGGCGCTGCTGATGGCGGGACTTGACGGTATCGCGAACAAGATCGATCCGGGCCCGGCCATGGACAAGGATCTGTACGACCTTCCTCCGAAGGAGCTGAAGAAGATCCCGACCGTGTGCGCCTCGCTGCGTGAGGCGCTGTCCTCGCTCGACAAGGACCGCGACTACCTCAAGAAGGGCGGTGTCTTCGACGACGACTTCATCAACTCCTATATCGAGCTGAAGATGGTCGAGGTTGCGCGCTTCGAAATGACGCCGCATCCGGTCGAGTTCGAGATGTACTACTCGGTCTGATCCGTCAGGATCTCCCACGGAAGGGGCGCCCTTAAGGCGCCCCTTTTCGTTTCAGGCGACGCCCGTCGCCGCGCCGGGCGCGGAACCCGCCGCCGCCCCGCGCACCCCGACCGCCTCGATCCGGTTGCGCCCGGCATCCTTGGCGCCGTAAAGCGCGCCATCCGCCTCCGCGATGAAGAGTTGAAGCTTGGCCTCGATCTCAAACAGGGGGATGTCCGCCGGCAGATTCATGAAGGCGAGACCGATGCTGACCGTGCCGACCACCGGGCCGTCCGCATCCCTTAGCCCCACCTGAAGACTGGTCTGCGCGAAGGTGCGCTGGATCCGGACCGCCGCCTCCCGTGCCGCCGCCGGTTCGGCTCCCGGCAGCAGCGCGATGAATTCCTCGCCGCCGCTCCGGCCAATGATGTCGCTCTGGCGCAGACTCTCCCTCATCGCCCGAGCGAACGCCGCCAGCATCCGATCGCCCTCGGCATGGCCGAAACGGTCGTTGATGTTCTTGAAATGATCGAGATCCAGAACCATCACCGCAAACAGCCCGCCATTCGCGGCCGATAGCAGCGCCTGCTCAAGGAAACCGCGCCGGTTGAGCACGCCGGTAAGGGAATCCAGCAGGGCCGCGCTCTTGTAGACCAGCTCGACGCGCTCACGCACCAGCAGCACCAGCGTGAAGCTCAGGAACATGGTCATCGCCACGCCGACCAGCCCGAACCACACCATGTTCGGATTGGTGAACAGCTCCAGATCATTGTTATCGGGCTCATGGCCGACAATCAGGATACGGGCGAGATTCATCAGGATGGACAGGCCCAGTAGCCCGACCAGCGCCTGCCGCGCCTTGCTGGTCAGGCCCATGCCCCGCCAGGCCTGGCGGATCGAGAGCCCCAACAGCGCGCATACCATGAGCGAGAGCACGATCACGCGTGCCACGAGGTCATGGCTGAAGGGCGGAAGCTGGGTGAGCACGATCCATATGGCCGGCGCCACCAGCACATAGGTCGGACGGCCCGGCTTTCGGTCGAAACGCCTCAGTCCGCTCCAGAGCAGCCCATAGGCGGCCAGAAGCGCACTATTGCTCAGCGACACCACCACAAAATGAGGGACCTGCCGGTGCAGTACGCTGCCAAGAAGTCCCAGCGCCAGCAACAGGAGGGCGGCGGACCATTGCACCAGCGCCGGCTCGGCTGGCGTCAGCCACCACACATAAAGCATCGCACAGGCGAGCAGGAATGAGATGGATATGAGGACCGCCCAGAGCGTCCACGGATCGAGCATGTTCAGGCAGCGTGCAAGGTATGAAGCATCAACATTCTAGCCCCTTCTATAGCAACCGGAAACTGCTCAATACCTCTTGAGACCTTGATACCCTCGGCACACTGAGGGCACGGGCCCGAAACGGGCCCGCCCTCATCATAGAACCAAACCGCTCCCGAACAGATTCGGCAAGACCCCGATAGAAACGAAAAAAGGGCAAGCCTTGCGGCTTGCCCTTCTGATCGTCGTAAACGCGAACCGATCAACGCTTCGAGAACTGGAAGCTGCGGCGGGCCTTCGCCTTGCCGTACTTCTTACGCTCGACGACGCGCGAATCGCGGGTCAGGAAGCCACCCTTCTTCAGGGGCGCACGCAGCTCGGGCTCGTAATAGGTGAGCGCGCGCGAAATGCCGTGGCGCAGCGCGCCGGCCTGGCCGGAAAGCCCGCCGCCGGAAACCGTGCACACCACGTCATACTGACCGGTGCGGGCCGCGGTGGTGAAGGGCTGCTGGATGATGAGGCGCAGCACCGGGCGAGCGAAGTAGGTCTCGACCGGGCGCTCGTTGACAACGATCTTGCCGGTGCCGGGGCGAACCCACACGCGGGCAACCGCGTTCTTGCGCTTGCCGGTGGCATAGGCGCGACCGTACTTGTCGAGCTTCTGGACGTGCTTGGGCGCCTCGGCGTCCTGCGACTTCAGGGCCTCGAGCCCGTCGAGCGACTGGATGAGCTCAGCCATGATCAGATCCCCACATTCTTACGGTTGAGCGCGCCGACGTCGAGCGTCTCAGGCTGCTGAGCCTCGTGCGGGTGGCTGGCGCCCTTGTAGACGCGCAGGTTGCCCATGAGCTTGCGGCCAAGCGGGCCACGCGCCAGCATGCGCTCAACTGCCTTCTCGACAACACGCTCGGGGAAACGGCCATCGAGCACGAACTTGGCAGTCCGCTCCTTGATGCCGCCCGGGAAGCCGGTGTGGTGGTAATACACCTTGGCGTTGCGCTTGTTGCCGGTCAGAACCACCTTGTCGGCGTTGATGACGACGATGTTGTCGCCGCAATCGACGTGGGGGGTGTAGATCGGCTTGTGCTTACCCTTGAGGCGGGTCGCGATGAGGGTCGCGAGACGGCCGACCACGAGGCCGGAAGCGTCGATCACGATCCACTTCTTCTGAATATCGGCAGGTTTCGCCGAAAAGGTCTTCATGGGAATGTCCGTATGCAGGGCGTGCGGCCCTTCGCGGCCACACTTCTCTCATGGCGGGGCTTCTAGCCGAGCGCGCGCGCAACGTCAATGCAACAACTTCGCAAATATCCCATATATTTCAATGGATTACAAAATAGGTATTTTAATACCCACTTCTAACCCATTGAAATGATCCCTTCGCCATCACCTTATCGCCGGCTTCGCGGCTTCCTGATGTCTCAGCTTGGGATCGAGTAGGTCGTCACGGCGTGCGCACACAGTTCCTCCTCGCCGGTCACCGCGAAGGGGTTGCCTCCCTCATGCGGCGCGCGCAGCCCCACCTCGCAGACGGCGAGCCGCTTGCCGAGCTTCATCAGCCGCGCATCGGCGACCAGCAGCCCCGCCGGCGGCTTGCGCAGGAAGTTGATCGAGAAACTGGTCGTCACCGCGAGCGGCACCGGGCCAATGGCGGCGAGGATCACGGCATAGGCGGCGATATCCGCCAGCCCCATCATCGAGGGGCCCGACACCGTGTCGCCCGGCCTCAGATGCTCCTCGCTCGCCGACAGGGTGAGCCCGACCCCCGCGCCATCCACCCGCACCACGCGGTGGGGCCGATCCTCGCCGAAGGCCTGGGGAAACTCGGCGACGAGATAGGCGTGCAGTTCTTCCGCGTTCATACGCATCTCTTCTTCCTCCCGCTCGACATCGGCATTAGGCCGCGTGAGCGGAGGACGCGCACGCCAATAGTTTTGATGGCGGCCATAACCATATGGGGCCCGTGCCCCCTTCGCGGGCTCGCCCGCGACAGCAAGAGGAAAGCGCGGTCATGAACCATGATCATTATGACGATGCCTTCATCGCCGACTGGCTCGGCAAGGTCCGCACCATCGCCGTGGTCGGCGCCAGCCCGAATCCGGCGCGCCCGAGCCATGGCGTCGCGCGTTTCCTCGCGCTGCACGGCTATAAGGTGTTCGCCATCAATCCCGGACAGGCCGGCCGCGACATTGCGGGCCTGCCGACCTATGCCCGCCTTGCCGATGTCCCCGAGCCGATCGACATGGTCGACGTTTTCCGCGCGCCGGAATATCTGGCCGCCGTTGTCAAAGAAACGCTCGCCCTCTCGCCGGTCCCAAAGCTGATCTGGAGCCAGCTCGGCGTGCGGGACGACACGGCCGCCGCGACGGCCGAGGCGGCGGGCGTCGCCATGATCATGAATCGCTGCCCCGCCATAGATATCCCGCGCCTGCGCCTGCCCGCCATCGGGTCCGTCAAATAAACATATAAATTTCGTTATTAAAATATAATGCCTATTTTTATACGTTCATTATGCTGCCGGAGCCGCCGGGCGTGAATGCCCGGCCGCCGCGCCACAGGAGGACGCCTATGACTGACGCCAGCTCACCCGGATTCGCCACCCTCGCCGTCCATGCCGGCGCCCAGCCGGACCCGACGACCAAAGCGCGGGCGACGCCGATCTACCAGACCACGTCCTTCGTGTTTGACGATGCGGACCACGCGGCAGCGCTGTTCGGGCTCCAGGCCTTCGGCAATATCTACACGCGCATCACCAACCCGACGACCGCCGTGCTTGAAGAGCGCGTCGCGGCGCTGGAGGGCGGGACCGCCGCGGTAGCGGCGGCGTCCGGTCATGCGGCCCAGTTGCTCGCCTTCCAGACCCTGCTGTCGCCGGGTGACGAGTTCATCGCCGCCAACAAGCTCTATGGCGGCTCGATCAACCAGTTCAACCACGCCTTCAAGAGCTTCGGCTGGAACGTGGTGTGGGCCAATGCCGACGATCCGGACTCGTTCGAGAAGGCCGTGTCGCCGCGCACCAAGGCGATCTTCATCGAATCGATCGCCAATCCGGGCGGCGTCGTGGTCGACATCGCCGCGATCTCGAAAGTCGCCAAGCGCGCCGGCGTGCCTCTCATCGTCGACAACACGCTGGCCACCCCCTATCTCGTCCGCCCGATCGAGCACGGCGCCGACATCGTGGTGCATTCGGCGACAAAGTTCCTCGGCGGCCACGGCAATTCCATCGGCGGCGTGCTCGTCGACGCCGGCAGCTTCAACTGGCTGCGCGACGAACGCTTTCCCATGCTGTCCCAGCCGCGTCCGGAATATCAGGGCATGGTGATCGGCGAGACCTTCGGCAATTTTGCCTTCGCCATCGCCGCGCGCGTGCTCGGCCTGCGCGATCTCGGCCCGGCCATCTCGCCCTTCAATGCCTTCCTGCTGCTCACCGGCATCGAGACGCTGCCGCTGCGCATGCGGCGCCACTGCGACAACGCGCTTGCGGTCGCCACCTTCCTCGCCGAGCATCCCAAGGTGGAATGGGTCAGCTATCCCGGCCTTCCGGGCGATCGCTACCACAACCTTGCCCAGCGCTACCTGCCCAATGGGGCCGGCGCGGTATTCACCTTCGGGCTGAAGGGTGGCTATGACGCCGGCACGGCCGTGGTATCGAACGTCAAGCTGTTCTCGCATCTCGCCAATGTCGGCGATACCCGTTCGCTGATCATCCATCCCGCCTCCACCACGCACCGCCAGCTGGCCGATGCGCAGAAGGTGGCGGCAGGCGCGGGGCCGGACGTGGTGCGGGTGTCGATCGGCATCGAGGAGCCGGCCGATATCATCGCCGATCTTGAGCAGGCGCTCGCCGCCGCCTAAGCGCAGCGGCGCCGCAGGCGCGACGGTAAGCTTTGCGGATTGTGAATGAACTATGAGCGCGGCATGCGCGCGGCGCAGGTCTGAAATGCGGTATACATCCTACCAAATGGGCAGAGTGTCGAATATCTAGGCAACGGAATGATTAACGGACATGCAGCTTACCGGGAATGCCCGGCGGCCACGATCCGTTTCCGAACCTGATGGAGACTTGAAATGCTGCTCTGGGGCCTTGTTGCCAAGCAGATCCGCCGTTGGAATGCGTATCGTCGCACTCTCGCCGAGCTGTCGCAGCTCGACGACCGCACCCTTGCCGACATCAACGTCTCGCGTGGCGAGATCGTCAGTGTTGCGCGCCAGGCGGCGGCTGCGGCCTGATCATACAGATCACCGAACCGATCGATCTGACGAACCGGCCTCGGATATCCTCCGGGGCCGTTTCTTTTTTGGCCGTGTTCCGTGCTAAGGGGCCGCTCGGCAGAGGCAGAAGAAACCGCACCGGGTGGGAATGAGCAGAACCGACCAACGCCCCGTCCACATCATCGGCGGCGGCCTCGCCGGCTCCGAGGCTGCATGGCAGCTTGCGCGCCGCGGCGTTCCCGTCATCATCCACGAGATGCGCCCCGAACGCGGCACTGACGCACATAAGGGCGAAGGACTGGCCGAGCTGGTCTGCTCCAATTCCTTCCGGTCGGACGATTCCACGTCCAACGCCGTCGGCGTGCTGCATGCTGAAATGCGCCGGCTCGGTTCGCTGATCATGGCCTGCGCGGATCGCTGCAAGATTCCCGCAGGCGGCGCCCTCGCGGTGGATCGGGACGGCTTTTCCGAAGCCGTGACCGCCGCCATCGCCTCCCGCCCCGAGATCACCGTCGCGCGCGGTGAGGTTGCGGGACTGCCGCCCGAGGACTGGGAGCGGGTGATCATCGCCACCGGCCCCCTCACCTCCCCGGACCTGGCAGCCGCCCTGCGCACCGTCACCGATGAGAACGCCCTGGCCTTCTTCGACGCCATCGCGCCGATCGTCCATTTCGATTCCATCGACATGGACGTGTGCTGGTTCCAGTCGCGCTACGACAAGGCGGGACCGGGCGGCACCGGGGCGGACTACATCAACTGCCCGATGGACAAGGAGCAGTACGACACCTTCGTCGCCGCCCTTGTCGCCAGCAACACCGTGCCGTTCCGCGAATTCGAGGCCAACACGCCCTATTTCGACGGCTGCCTTCCGGTCGAGATCATGGCCGCGCGTGGCCCGGAGACGCTTCGTCACGGGCCAATGAAGCCGATGGGTCTCACCAATCCGCGCAACCCCACCGTGAAGTCCTACGCCGTCGTCCAGCTCCGCCAGGACAACGCGCTGGGCACGCTCTACAACATGGTCGGGTTCCAGACCAAAACCCGCTACGCCGACCAGGTGAAGCTGTTCCGCATGATTCCCGGCCTCGAGAACGCCGAGTTCGCGCGGCTCGGCGGGCTGCACCGCAACACCTATCTCAATTCGCCCAAGCTGCTGGATGGCACGCTGCGGCTCAAGGCCCAGCCGCGCCTGCGCTTCGCCGGCCAGATCACCGGCTGCGAGGGTTATGTGGAAAGCGCCGCCATGGGGCTCGCCGCGGGCCTGTTCACGGCGGCCGAATTTACGGGCGGCACGGCCGCGGTGCCCCCGCCGACCACGGCGCACGGCGCGCTGCTCAATCACATCACCGGCGGCCACATCGAAACCCTCGATGCCGGCCCGCGCTCGTTCCAGCCGATGAACATCAATTTCGGCCTGTTCCCGCCGCTCGATACCGCGCCCACGCGCGACGCCGAGGGGAACCGGCTTCGCGGCACGGCCAAGACGGTGGCCAAGAAACAGGTCATGGCCGCCCGCGCCCTTGAGGACATGGACGCCTGGGCCCGCGCCCATGCCGACCCCAACGGCGAGGCTGCGGCGTGAACGAGAGGACCTCTGCCCCCGGACGTTTCGAGCTCGACAGCGTGCTCAAGCGCGACATCTTCAGCACCATCGAGCGCGGCATGTGGCACGATGATGCCGGGCAGGCCTTCCCTGCCGTGCGCCGGAACTATGCCGAGGTCGCGTGGTGGGTGAAGCCGCTGGCCCGTCACTTCGCCCATCGCGAGGCCCGCGCGCTGCGCCGCGCCGAGGGCGGCGGCCATACCGTGCCGGTCTACGCGCTGGAAGAGGGTCATCTGGTGCGCGGCTTCGTCGATGGCGTGCCGCTGCAGATCGCGCGTCCCTATGGCGACGTGGCCTACTTCGCCTCCGCGCGCCGGGGACTGCGTGAGATCCACCGCCGCCGCATCGCCCATAACGATCTCGCCAAGCCGCAGAATTGGCTCTACGCCGCCGACGGGCGCGCGGTGCTGATGGATTTCCAGCTTGCCGTCTGCTTCAATCGGCGGAGCAAGCTGTTTCGCATCGCCGCCTATGAGGACATCCGCCATCTGCTGAAGCAGAAGCGCAGCTACTGCCGCGACGCCCTGACCGCGAGCGAACGGCGCATCCTCGCCCGCAAGAGCCTGTTCAACCGGATTTGGATGAACACCGGCAAGCGGGTCTATAATTTCGTCACCCGCCGCCTGCTCAACTACCACGACACCGAAGGGCGCGGCCCGCGCGCGATGGAGCAGGGTCCGCGCATCGCCGCCACGCTGGCCGAAGCGCAGGGCGTGCGCGCGGCTCATGTCGCCGATTTCCCGACCGCCGGTCACAGCTTCGGGCTCTATGCGTTTGTCGAATCCGGCGGCTCGCTGGACGAGCAGGCGCTGCGCACCCATCTGGCGACCAGCCTGCCCGACGTTCTTGCGCCCGAGCATATCCAGATTGTCGACGCTCTCCCCCGCGACGACCGCGGCGAGGTGCGCGATGACCTGCTGCGGCTCATCGCTCTCAACCAGATCGACCAGCTCGCCTTGCTGCCGCGCACGCCCGAACAGCAGATTGTGCTCAACGCCATTATCCGGGATAGGCGAAACCTGAGCGATCGGGTACGACGCGGTATCTAGACCGTCGCGGACGGCAGCGGGCTCGAAGGGCTTGCAGGCTGCACCTCGCCTGCCGACGCGAAGCGCGAGGGTGTATGCGATACTTCATCACCGGCACCGCCGGCTTCATCGGATACCATCTAGCCCGCCGCTTGCTGGAGCAGGGCCATCACGTCGTCGGTTTCGATGGCATGACGCCCTATTACAATGTGCGGCTCAAGGAAGCGCGCCACGCCGAGCTTGCTCGCTTCCCCGGCTTCGAGGCCCATATCGGGCGGCTGGAGGACGGTGAGCGGGTGATGCGCCTGGCCGAGGCCGCGCGTCCCGAGGTGATCTTCCACCTCGCCGCCCAGGCGGGTGTGCGCTACAGCCTCGAAAATCCGAAAGCCTATCTGGACTCGAACCTCGTCGGTTCCTGGAACGTCATCGAGGCCGCCCGGCAGATCGGCGTCAAGCACCTGATGCTGGCCTCCACCTCCTCGATCTATGGCGCCAGCCCCACGGTGCCGTTTCTTGAGAGCGACCGGGCCGACGAGCCCCTGACCTTCTACGCCGCCAGCAAGAAGGGCATGGAGGCCATGGGCCATTCCTATGCCCATCTGCACAGGATCCCCACCACCGCCTTTCGATTCTTCACGGTCTATGGGCCATGGGGGCGTCCCGACATGGCGCTGTTCAAGTTCGTCGAGGCCATGCTCGACGACCGCGAGATCGAGATCTATGGCGAAGGCCGGATGAGCCGCGATTTCACCTATATTGACGACCTGATCAAAGCCGTCATTGCGCTTTCCGCCCTTCCGCCCGACGAGAGCAATCGCGTCGATCCGGCACGGGCCGAGGATACGCTCTCCCATCAGGGCCCGTTCCGCGTCGTGAACATCGGCGGGGGAAGGCCGGTAGGGCTGCTCGATTTCGTCGAGACCATCGAGCAGATTCTCGGTCAGCCCGCGCGCCGCAAGATGCTGCCGATGCAGAAGGGCGACGTGCCGCGCACCTTCGCCAGCCCGGCCCTTCTCCAGGCCCTCACCGGCTACACCCCCGACACGCCCCTGATTGAGGGCGTCGGCGCCTTCGTCGCGTGGTACAGGCAGGCACGAAGCTATCTGTAGGCGCTGACGCTTCATCCGCGACGATATCCCACCGCGAGGAACAGCACCGCGGCGTCCCACGAAGGTCGAGATATGTCACATAGACCGAATGGTAATAATTGCTTGCTAGGTAGATCGGGCGCCGCCTTTCAGCCGCCATTCGCCAATCCTGCCCGCTAGCCACAATCAATGGACAAGATGATCGAGGGATCTGCATTCCGCGACGGCGCCCTGAACGGACGCACGACCTCGCGTCAGTCCGGGTACGAAGGAGTGGCGGGCTGATGACGCGCTGGACCCACGGACTGGTCAACCGGCTGGTCCGACTCTGCGATCTCGCGATGATCCTGGCGGCGGCGGCCGCCTTCTATTTCTACTGCCCGCGATTCAGCTGGAGCCAGATCCTCGTGCTGGCCGTTCTGGGCGCCGCCACCTTCCTCAGCACACTGACCGCGGGACACGCGTATCGCGTTGAGCATTACGCGAAATGGACGCGTGCGATCCGGCATCTGGTGATCGGCAGCATCCCGGCGATGCTGGCCGTGCTGATCGCCTGCTACGCGCTGGTGCAGACCCGCGACGATGATATCTACCTTCTCGCCGTCTGGGCCGGTTTCACTCTCCTCGCTCTCGCCTTCGGGCGTTTCGTGCTGGTGCGGGCCGGCATGAAATGGATCATGCGCAACGATCTGCTCAGGCGGGACGCCGTGGTCATCGGTGATCTGGGCCGGGCCTATGAGCTCATACGCAGCTATTCCATAACCAAGGAGAACCTCAATCTCCTCGATTTCGTCGCCGTGTTCCAGGACGGCGAGCAGGAAGAATACGCGCCGCAGGATTCCGCCCCCCCGATGCTGGGCGGCCTGAAGGAACTTCTGGAATATGCCAAGAAGTCACCGGTGGACGTCGTCGTCATCACCAAGCCGTGGAAAGATCCGGCCGCCATCGAACAGCTGGCGACCGAGATGCGCCGCGTCGCGGCGGACGTGATCATCACGCTGGAGCCGAAGGTTTTCTATCCCTACTACGCGCGGATGACCGCGGTGGCGGACCACGCCGCGCTTCAGGTCCAGCAGCGTCCCCTCAAGGGCTCGCTCGCCATTCTGAAGGCGGCCGAGGACTATGTGGTCGCGACTGCGGGCCTCATCATCCTGTCCCCGATCCTGCTTCTGGCGGCGATCGCGGTGAAGCTGGATTCGCCCGGTCCGGTGCTGTTCCGGCAGGCACGCGTTGGCCTGAACAACCGTCCCTTCATGGTCTACAAGCTGCGCACCATGCGCTTCGACCCCACCGACGACGGATCGGTCGGCGCCGTGAAGCAGGACCCGCGCGTGACCCGCGTCGGCGCGGTGCTGCGCAGCCTCTCCTTCGACGAGATTCCCCAGCTTCTCAACGTGCTCAAGGGCGATATGTCGGTGGTCGGCCCGCGCCCGCACGTCCCGAACATGCTCATCACCGAGAATCTGCGCTATGAAGCAGTGAGTGACTACGTCGCCCGCTACCGCATGAAGCCCGGCGTTACCGGCTGGGCCCAGATCAACGGCATGCGCGGCGGTATCTACACGGTGGAGAAGGCCGAGCGGGGCGTCGAGCTCGACCTCTATTATATCGAGCATTGGTCGATATGGTTCGACATCCGCATCCTGCTGCTGACCGTCACCCGAGGACTGTCCGACAACTCGGCATTCTGAGGCAGGCGGCGCGGCGCACCCTCCTGGCGCTGCTTCTGATGGCGCCGCTTTCGCCGGCACAGGCGGCCCCGCCGCCGCGCCCGTTCCTCGCCTATCATGCCAGCTGGGCCGAGACGCCGGCCACCTCGGGCGACACCACCACGCTGGCCGGCCTGCCGGGCTACATCACCCATGTGGCGCTGAGCTTCGTGAAGCCGGACCTCACCTATGCCGGCGCGCTCGACCTGTCGGGAACCGGGCTCGAATATCCCTATTCCGGCGCCATATTGCGCGCAGGAATCCTCGCGCTGAAGCAGCGCCAGCCCGGCACGAAGGTGCTGCTCGCGGTGGGCGGTGCGACCTATGGCGGCTGGAGCCGGCTCGACGCCGACGCGCTCGCGCGTCTCGTGCGCGATCTCGGCGCCGACGGTGTCGACATCGACTACGAGCCCGCCAACCCCTCCTGCGTGGTCGTGTCCGCACGCGTGCACTGCGCCAACGATCTGCTGTCGATCCAGCTCGTGGAGACGATCCGCAGCGCGCTGCCGCGCCCGCTCGTGGTCAGCGCCGCCGGCTGGAGCGTGGGCGCCTATGGTGAAGGCGCATTCGCCACCGCGCCCCCACGCAGCCCCTGGCGTGGCTCGATGCTGGCGCTGCTGCGCTCCCCCGCCGCGGCCAAGCTCGATCTGGTGTCGATCATGAGCTACGACGCCGGCCCCAGCTATCGGCCGGACCAGGCCTTCCGCGCCTATCGCGCGCTGTGGAAGGGCCCGCTGGCGCTCGGTGTCCAGGTGTTGCCCGGCAACGGTCCCCGGTTCAGCTTCGCCTATACCGGCGAGATCCTCAGCGCGGTGCGGGACGATCCGCTGGCCGGCGCCATGCTGTACGCGTTGCGACTGGAGCCACCGGGCCCTCCCGGCCCCGACAACCCGGACTATCGCGCGATGGCCGCCGCCATATGCGTCACGCTCGACCTTGCCGACTGCTCGGCACCGGTGCCTTAGGCGGCGCGCAGGGCCGGGCTCGCCTCATGGCGGGCCACCACATTGCAGAACTCCAGCGGCCGTGCCGCCAGCGGCGCCAGCTGGCCATCCTTGCCGAGCTGGAAGAAGCGGTAGCCGAGCCCCGCCAGCAGGTTCCATGCCGCGGCCGGGTCGCCGCCGGCCCTGAACAGCGTCGGGCAGTTCATCTCGAAGATCACCGTCGGATGGAACCTGCCCAGCGCGCTCAGCCCCCCGGCAATGACCGCGCCCTCGCCACCCTCCACGTCGATCTTCACGCAATCGAGGCGGGGCAGACCGAGTTGCTCCACCAGCGTGTCGAGCGTGGTCAGCTCCACCGTCTCGCTTTCGGCATCGTGGCCGTCATTGAGCAGGGAGAACGCCTGCGGGTCGTGGCCGAGCGGATTGTGGAACAGCGCCGCCCGGCCGGGCTGGTCCGACAGCGCCTTGCGTACGACGCTGACATGGGTGAAGCCGTTGAGCGCGACATTGGCGTCAAGCTGCTCGCCCGCCTCCTTGCCGGGCTCCACCGCCACGACACGCGCCGCCGCCGGGGCGACCTTGAGCGTGAACAGGCCGATATTCGCGCCGACATCGACGAAGACGTCACCCGGGCCGACGAATTTCTGCACATAGCGCAGTTCCGGTTCCGACGTGTCGCGCAGCAGGAAGGTCGACACCGAGGTGTAGCGCAGGTCCGGCGGCACCCGCAGCTTCGCCCCGCCCTTCACCAGCTCGAACACCGGGCTGCGCCCCGTCAGCACGGCGAACGACCAGGCCACGCCTCGCCCGATCACGGTAAGCGGCGCCTCGCGGAACGCAGGTTGATTCACCAGCTTGCAAATTCGCCGCAGCATGTCAGGTCCTTGAATGATCGCGCGCACTTCGGGAGAAGGGCGCCATGAAACGAATGCGATGAACCGGCCGCGCCACGGACTCAGGCCGCCCGATTTCGCGGCTGAGATAGACCGCAAGCGCCATTGAGATGGCGAACTCGCCCGGCGTGAACACCAGCGAATACACCGCCGACGTCACCAGCATGAAGACGATATAGTCCGACAGCGCCAGCACGATGGGATCGTCCACCCCGCGCGTGGCCTTCAGCACCAGGTAGAGCCCCCAGCCATACAGCATGGCGAGCAGCGCGGCGCCAACCAGGCCATACTCGAAGATGACCCCGAACCAGCCGATATCGGCGATATAGAACTGGGTGTTGCCGAAGATGTCCGCCAGCGTCACGCTGCCAAAGCGCGTGGTGCCGCCGACGCCGAACAGCCAGCGCCAGGGATTGTCGCCCAGGAAATTCGCCGCGAGGCCCAGCGAGGTCTGGCGCACCGTCAGCGAGCCACCCAGCGACTGCGCGAGGTTCTGCGCATTCTCCACCGCGAGATAGCCGATGCCGAGCGGCACGATCGCGAGGAACAGGCCGATCGCGACCAGCCGGCGCTGCGGGGCCATCGACGTCACGATGATGTAGCCGCACACCAGGAACATCGCGCCGATGGAGGTGCGCTGCTTGAAGATGGTCAGCAGCAGCACGAAGCCGATCGCCACGCCCACCGCCGGCAGCCAATGCGGGCGACGCATGAAGCTGCGCGTGAGAAAGAACAACAGCAGCGCCCCGAAGAACATCGGCATGTAGATGCGATAGCCGCGCTCTTCCTCGATCATGAACAGCTTGCCCAGCTCGGGATTGTTCACGTACCAGCTCAAGGGCACGACCAGCCACAGCAGCAGCATGATCGCGAAGGTCGCGACGCCGAGGCCGATCAGCACCGCCCGCGTGCGCCGATAGCTCGGCGCTACCCAGACCAGCATTCCCGACAGCGCGAAATAATAGGTGAGCGGCCAGATCTTCACCGTCGTCAGCAGCGCGTCGGTGATGCCGTTCCCCAGGTTCACCATGGAGATGAACGGGTTGAACCCAAGCGTGTAGGCGAAGAACAGCATGAAGGCCGTCTTGCCCGGCAGGCGCAGCCAGACCAGCCCGTAGACGCTGAAGGGCACGACGAGAATGGGCCATGCCTTGGAGAGCAGGTAGGGAACGGGCAGTTCATTGAGGTAGTAGAAGGTCTGCGCGAACAGCGGCAGGGTCGCGACCAGGATGAAGGTCGTCATCAGCCCCGGAAAACGTTCGTTGGAGATCACCGCCGGCATCGGGCTGAAGCTGCGCGGGAGGCTGACCACGGCCTCGCGCGCCCGCCCGCCGGCGGCGCTCACGGCCGGTCCTTTCGGGGATCTGCCATGCCGAACGCGGCCGGCTTCAGGCGAGCCTCGATGGCGATCCGGAAGATCGGCAGGGAATCCACGAAGACCCGCCGCGCATGACCCAACGGGTTTCGCATCAGCCTGTAAGCCCATTCCAGGCCCGCATTGCGCACCCACTGCGGCGCGCGCGGCGTCCGTCCGGTGGCGAAGTTGAGCGCGCTGCCCACGCACAGCCCGGTTCCCACCGCGCCGCCACGCTCCAGGATCCGCAAGGCCAGATATTCCGACTGCGGCGCCCCGGTGACCAGAAAGACATAGCGCGCGGGATGGGCGAGCACGAAATCGACGCAGGCCTCGACCGCGGCGGGCTGCTCGATGAAGCCCATGGGCGGCTCGTGCTGCGCCACCCGCGTCAAGCCGAAGCGCGCCATGAGCGCCTCGCGCACCCCGTTCCCGCCTCCGATCACGGTCACCGCATCGTCCGGCTTCATGTGCTCGCCGAGCAGCACCGCGGTCACGTCGCTTCCCGGAGCCAGCGGCAGGTCGAGCCCGAAGAGCCGCCGCGCCAGCATATGCGGCACGTGCCCGTCGAGCAGCCGCAGCCAGGCATGGGACACCGCGTCGCGAAAACGCCGGTCGCGCAGCCGGATCAGGCGCGTGAAATGCGCCGCATTCGGCGTCACCACATAGGCGAAGGGCAGGCCCGGCCTGCGCGCGGCAATGTGCGCGGCGGCAGCGTGCGTGCCGAGCCGGGCAATCGGGACGCCGAGATACACGACCTCCTCAATCTCGCCCTTGGGCGCATCGCTGTGCATGTCGGCCATATCGGTGAACATAGGTGCCACCGGCAAAGGATCCTTGAAGCCCGCCCGATCAGGGCACCACGCTGCTTTGAGTGCCGAGCGTATAGTTGAAGCTCCGCTGGAACGGCACAACTTTGTTGATGAACTGGTCGATCCAGACATTGAGCTCGGCCACAGAGCTGCGCGGCACATAGACAATGTCGCCGGCGGCGAGCTGAACGTCGTCCAGCGTGAAGCCGGTCTGGATGATGTCCTGCACATTCACCAGCCGCAGCATCGGCATATTGTCCGGGCCACGGCGAATGATCGCCACCTGCCCGGTACGCGCCTCGTCGGTGAAGCCGCCGGCGGTCAGGATGCTCTGAAGCGTGCCCGCGCGCATCTCGGAGATGTTGTAGGGACCGGGCCGCTCGACCATGCCGCCGATATAGACCTTGGCGGAGACCGCATCTTCCAGCGCGATCACCACCTTCTGGTCCGCCAGTTCCGCGCGGGAGGCGCTGCGCACCACCTGCTGGGCCCCGGCCAGCGTCAGTCCCTCGACCTTGAGCTGACCGATCGCGCGCGGCGCGATGGTGCCATCCGGCGAGACGGTGAGTTCCTCGTCCATCTCGCGGGTCAGGAAGTACTTGATCTTCAGCTTGTCGCCCGCCCCGATCCGGTAGGGCGGCAGCTGGCTGCTCCACGGGCGGAAGCCCTGCGGGTTCACCTCGGTGAAGCGCAGTTCCTGCCCGGTGGTGAAGGTATCATTCGGCGATTGCGGCTTGCCGACCGAGCCGGTGGTCTGCGAACTGGTGGTCTGACACCCGGCCAGCACCAGCGCACACAGCGCCACACCCGCCAGCCCCGCCCATCGGGCCGCGAGCGGGCGCGGCGCTCGCGAGCGCGCCGGCGCGTGGCCCACGGTGGAGAAAGGCTCGCCATGCGGGCGAAAAAGCATCGTGTCGGCTCCCGATCGGCCAGCACACCACCCCAGACGCAACGCCACCCCGGCCGCCGCCGGGAACGGCGGAGGTGTGCCTGGGAAACGCGGCTGGGCGGTTCAGTCTGGTGAGCCAAAACCTAAACGAACGCAGTTAATGAACGTTTAATGGTTAACCCATTGTAGAAATAGAATTTTTAAGCCGGCTTAGCGCTCGCAGCGCACCCCCGGCCGGAGCACCTTCTGGTAAAATGGAACCAGATCGATCCGCGACACGTGGCGCCAGATCGCGTTCTCGTAGGGCGGGCACAAATTCATCATCGCCGAGGTCGGGTTGCCCTTCCACCCATCGGGAACATGGACCTGCGCCGACAGCACCCCCAGCGAGAACTGGGGCTCATTGGCCCACCAGCGTGTGGGCAGGACGACGCGGAGATAGTCGCGCAGCGATTTTCGCGCGTCATAGGGGAACGGATCGATCCGCGGATCGATCTCCGCCGTCGGTAGGTCGGTAATACCCGCCTGGGCCCGCAGCGGCGAGGCGCCAGCGCACGCCAGCAGCGTGACGACCAGCAATTGCTTCAACAATGGCCTTGCGGCATGGCGTCTCGCATGGTTCATGCCGCGCGGGTCCTGCGATACGCGACGATGGATCCTGCGCGCAGTTTCCCTCGCCCGCCGGTCGAATCTTTGATTTCGAACATGAAGCTCCCAGGCCTTTCCACTCTGCACCGGCATGTCGCCACGTATGGCGTGTATGCGGGCGCGCTGATGGTGCGCGGTACCGAGCTTGTCGGCAAGCTGGGCCTCTACATGCTGGCGGCCCGCATTCTGGGCGCGCATGAGGCGGGTCTGTTCTTTCTTTGCATCACCTGGGTCGGCCTTGCCGCGACAGCGGCACGGGCGGGGTTCGAAAAGGCGACGGTGCGGCATATCGCCAGCGAAATCGCCCTCGGCCGGCTGGATACGGCCCGCGCAGCCATGCGGACCGGCGCCCTGTGGGTCTTCCTTGGGGGCGTCGTCGCCACGTTCCTCACCCTCATCATCGCCACTCCCGCGGCGACCCTCATCTTCGCCGACCCCAGCCTCGCCCCGCCGCTGCTCATCGCCGCCGTCGCCATTCTCCCGCAGGCGCTGTGCTTCTTCGTCGCCCATGCCCTGTTCGGTCTCGACCGAGGCGTGGCCGGCCAGTTCGTCCAGAATGCGTCCTGGCCGATCTTTACTCTCGGCGCCATGCTGGCCGGTGTTCGTTCGCTCGATGGCATCCTCTACGCGCTCGCAGCCGCCAATCTCGCCTCCATGCTGATCGGCGTCGTATTTCTGGTGCGCGCGCGTCCGGACCGGATCGCGGTGCGCAAAGGTCCCAAGAGCGCTTCGACCCTGCCCGAGCTGTGGCGCACCGCGCTGCCGCTGGGCGTCGTGGAGGTGGTCCAGGTATCGCTGACGGCGATACCGATCATGCTGCTCGCCGCCGTCGCCGCGCCGAGCGTGGTCGGCGCCTTCAGCGTGGCGAACCGGCTTTCACAGCTGATCTGGGTCGTCATCATCGCCATCGGCTCCATCGCCGCGCCGCGTTTCGCCGCCCTGCACCGCCTGCAGGACTGGGCCGGGCTGCGGGCGCAGAACCGGCGGGCGCGGCTTCTGGTGGCACTGGCCGGCCTGCCCCCCATCGCGCTGATGATGCTGTTCCCCGCCACCATCCTGGGTCTCATCGGCCCGGGCTACGAGATCGCCGCGACCGCGCTGGCGATCATGTGCCTCGGCCAGTTGGTCAACTGCCTGCTGCCGTGCCAGGACATCATGCTGGCGATGACAGGCCAGGGCAGCGTCCTGCGCTGGCTGAACTTCGCCCAGCTCGGCACCTGCATCGTGGCGGGCGCGCTGCTGGTGCCGGCCTTCGGCATGACCGGCGCGGCGGTTCTGAGCGCACTCGTCATCGCCCAGGGCGCCGTGGGAACCACGTTGATGGTGCGCTGCCGCTTACCCCAGGCGCTATAATCGCAAAATAGCGCAGTATTTGCTGCCATGTTTACGTCCCGTTAGCCACGGTTCTTCAGATTTGCGCCGTACGATCCTCGAAGAGTGAGCTGCGCGATACTGCGCGATCGAGGCAATGGGCCCTGAATATGTCGATGACGTCCAGCTTTGCCGGCCAGATGGAGGGGACTCATCCCCACCCCGGAGGCGAACAGCGTCCGTCGAGCTTCACCCTGCGCGATTTCCTCATCGCCGCGTTCTTCCACATCCGCATCGTGCTGCTCGTCGCCCTCGTGCCCATCGGCCTTGGCGTGGCCGCCGCGACCCTCTCCAAGACCGAATACACCGCGTCCAGCCTGGTCATGGTGATCGTCAGTCGCGAGGTCACCAACAACCAGAACGTCACCGGCTCCGGCCCCTCGGTCCTGTCCATCGAAGGGCTGAAGCAGGTTGAATCCGAGGTGCAGATCCTCGAAAGCGCGGATGTCATCCGCACCGTGATCGAGGCCATCGGCCGCGAGCGGCTGTTCCCGCCCAGCCTGGTGTCGCGGCTCAAGGACATGCTCTCAAGCAATGGCAGCGTGATGGACACCGCCATCGAGCGGTTCCGCCGCGAGTTGCGGGCCAGCGTGCTGGACGGCTCCAACGTGATTCAGGTGTCCTATACGAACCCCGATCGCGAACTGGCGATCGAGGCGTCGGACAAGGTGGTCGAGGTCTACATGGCGCGCCGGCGCGCCATCATGGAGAACCCCACCGCCCGCATTCTCATGAACGAGGTGGAGCGCTTCAAGCGCGAGCTTTCCGCCGCCGATGCCGCCATCGAGGACCTGAAGACGCGCGTGGGCATCATCGATTTCGCACAGGATGCCGTGCTCGCGGCCAACCAGGTCGACGCCGTGGTGCAGCGCCGCCGGCAGGTCGCGGAGCGCCGGGTCGCGGTCGCCGGCCAGATCGCGGAAGCCGAGCGCCAGCTCAAGGAGCTGCCCGAGACGGTGTTCGACTTCAGTCAGAACAGCGACGCCCTCGGCAATGACGACGACAACAACGCCCTCTCGCGGCTGCTTGTCGAGCGCGACCGGCTGTCGATGCAGTACGCGGCGAATGGCTCGATGATGCGGGAGATCAACCGCAAGATCGACACCATCCGCGCTCAGATCGCCAGCCGCAATGAGCGCAACTACCAGACCAGCCGCGACGTGCGAAACCCCTCGATCGGCTACGTGAACAACATGGTGCTGTCCCTGCGCATCGAGCGGGACGCGCTGGACCAGCAGGAAAAGGAGCTGGCGCAGCAGCAGGTCGAGGCCGAGAAACGGCTGACCGAGCTACGCACCGCGGAAACCCAGCTTGTCGAACTCGACCGCCGCCGCGACACCCTCAATGAGGGCTATCGCGAGTATCTGCGCCGGGCCACCGCCGCACAGATCGAGGAGGCCGCCGCCGCCGAGCGCGAATCCAATATCCGGCTGGTGCAGGAGGCCGGCGCCGCCGTCACCAACCGCAGCATGCGCCTGCCATTCCTGGCCGCGGGCCTTCTGGGCGGCGTTCTGTTCGGCGCCGCCGCCGGTGCCGTCGCCTCGGCCCTGCGCTCGTCCTTCATCATGCCGGTCGAGGCCGAGCGCGCCCTCGCCCTGCCATTGCTGGGCGAGGTGGGCAACCAGTCGCGTGCCGACGATCCGCTGGCGAACCAGCACGATGTCGCCGCCCTCGCGGCCCTGCTGCTCGACACCCAGGTCGACGAGCGCCCCGTGCGCACCATGCAATTGGTCGCGCCGGGTGAGGACGAGGCGCTGTCGCCCCTCGCCGCCGGCGTCGCCAACGAGATCACCGTCCAGCGCGGCCTGCGCACCCTGCTGGTGGATCTGGCCGGCACCGCGGAAACCGCACCCGATCCCTCCGCCCGCGAGAAGGGTGGCCTGACGGTGATGCCGACCACGACGCCGCTGCTGTGGACGCTGGCGAGCCGCCAGGGTTCCACGCTGCTCGACGTGCGCCTGCCCATGACCCAGGCCCGGCAACTGATGGAGCAGCTCGGCGGTGAGTTCGAGGCGGTCGTGTTCTGCTCCACCGCCCAGGACCCCACCGGCGTCACCGCGCGGCTTGCCCCGCTCGTCGATGGCAATGTCCTGGTGCTGCGGGCGGAAAAAACCCGCAAGCAGCAGGCCCTCGCGCTCGGCACGGCGGTGACCGAGAGCGGCGGCGTCCCGCTCGGCTTCGTCTTTCTCGGCCGGCGCTACCTGCTTCCCGCCTGGATCTACCGGCTTACCTGAACCGTCGCCGGCTCGGAGGCCTGCGCCTGCGCCTTCAGTTCCCGGACGAAGGCGTCGACCAGCGGCTGCTCGCCCTTCAGGCGCCGTGTCGCGGCGAAATGGGCGGAATCGAAGCCGTAGCTTTCCGGTCGCAACACCCGCATCTGGCCGCGCCGCGCCCAGTCCTCGCCGATATGGCGCGGTAGGTAGCCGATGAAGTGCCCGGACAGGATCATCATCACCTGCGCCTCCATCTGCACGATGGCGGCGCTGGCGCGGGGATGGTTCACCCGGTAGAGGTCGTCGAGGTGGCGATAGCTGCGCACCGAGAACAGCGCCTGCTCGATCCGCTGATGGGTGATCTCGCCGTCTTCCAGCGCGAACAGTGCGTGGCCGGCCCCGCAATAGAGCGCCTGCGATTCGCGGTGCAGGGGAATGTAGGTGACGCCGGGCAGCTTCTGCGACAGCGGCCCGACCACGATATCCCGCGCGCCCTCGATCAGCGCCCGCTCCAGCGCCAACGGCGTGCCCAGCTCCAGGTCGACGAACACTTCGGACGCATAGGTCATGTAGCGCGACAGCGCGGTCTGCAGGCCAAGGCGCGGATTGGTGACAACGCCGTCGACAATGCCGAGCCGCAGCCGCCCGACCAGATGCCCCCGGCCCCGCCCGATGCGCCCCTGAAACGCCTCGACCTCGTCGAACAGCTCCCGCGCGGCGGTAAACACCGACTGGCCGAACGGCGTGAGCCGGAAACCGGAGCGCCCACGCTCGCACAGCTGGCCACCCAGCTTGCGTTCCAGCGCGGCGAGATGGGTGGACAGCGTCGATTGCGAGAGATTCAGCGCGATCTGCGCATCCTGAAAGCCGCCCTCTTCCGCGAGCACGAGGAAAACGCGCAGCAGCCTGAGGTCGATATTGTCGAGCCGGCGCATGGGGCGAGCCATTCACATTGAGATTTGTCGATGTAAGTTTCCACTAATTCCTATTTTCCTGAAAGTGAATCTGCGAGACGATGCCGCTGCCCTGAAAAGCCGCCCCTTCCTCCACCGCTGAACCGGGAGCTTGCCGTGACCCTGGACGGACTGTCCGGACGCACCGTCCTTGTCACCGGCTCCAGTCGGGGCATCGGCTTCGGCATTGCCCGCGCCTTCGCCGCGGCGGGTGTCGAGCTTCACATGCTGGCCGAGGACGAGGGCATCGCGGAAGCCGCCGAGCGGCTGGGCGCGCAGGCCCATCGCGCGGACATCACCTCGTCCGAGGCTGTTGCCGAAGTGGCCGCCTCCCTGCCCCATCTCGACGTGCTGGTGAACAATGCCGGCCTCGAGCTCGTCACGCCGTTGGACGATGGCAGCTCGGGCAACGAGGCGACGTTCCGCCGCGTGGTCGAGATCAACGTGGTCGGCACCTTCCTCGTCACCCGCGCACTGTTGCCAAGCCTCGGCCATGGCGGACGCATCATCAACACCGCCTCCATCTGGTCGCGCGGGGCGGAGGCGCTGTTCAGCGCCTATGTCGCCTCCAAGCACGCGGTGATCGGGCTGACCAAGACCTGGGCGAAGGAACTCGGCCCGCGCGGAATCACCGTCAATGCGGTCTGCCCGGGCTGGGTGCGCACCGAGGCCTCGCTGCGCTCGCTGCACGCAATGGCGGCGCGCATGAAGGTCGCACCTGATACGCTGCTGGACGAAATCGTCGCGGCGCAGATTCTTCCGGGCTTCATGGACCCGGACGACGTCGCCGGCACCTATCTGTTCCTGGCCTCCGATCTCGCCGCCAACATCACCGGCCAGAGTCTCGGGGTCGATCGCGGAGAATACCCATGGTGAAGCCCCACGAAGGCCTGCGCATCATTGTCACCGGTGCGGGAAGCGGCATCGGCCGGGCCAGCGCGGATGCGCTCGCGGCGGCGGGCGCGCGCGTGATCGGCTTCGACCTGCACCCGGCGGAGCAGTCGAGCTGGCCGACGATCATCACCAACGTCACCGACGAGAACGCGGTGGTGAACGGAATGGAGGTCGCCGTCGACCAGCTCGGCGGTCTCGATGCCATCGTGAACTGCGCCGGCATCTGCGTGGAGACCCCCCTCGACAGCTTCGATATCGATACCTTTGAGCGCATGGCCGCGATCAATGTGCGCGGACCGATCCTGATGGCGCGGGAGGCGCTGCGCCATTTCGGCGAGAGCGGGCGCATCGTCAACATCGCCTCGGAGCTGGCCTATCTCGGCCGCGCCGGCTTCTCCGGCTATGCCGCCACCAAAGGCGCGATTCTTACCCTCACCCGCTCCTGGGCCCGCGAGCTGGGTCCGCGCGTGCAGGTAAATGCGGTCGCGCCGGGCCCGGTGGACACGCCCCTGCTCGATTTCGAGAATATGAGCGAAGAACTGAAGCGGCTGGAGATTAGCAATCCCTCTGCCCGCATCGGTCGTCCGGCCGAAGTAGCCCAGGCGGTGCTGTTCCTCATCAGCCGCCACACGACATTCATCACTGGCCAGTGCATCAGCGTCGATGGCGGCGCGGCCATGCACTGAGCGATCCATCGGGGGAAACCACATGGTCGACAGCGTCCGTCTCGACGAACTCAACTGGCTCGAATTCGCGGCAAGGGTTGCCGCAGGCGCTCCGGTGCTGCTGCCGCTCGGCTCCACCGAGCAGCACGGACCCCATCTGCCGCTGAACGTGGATGTCACCCTGCCCACCGGCGTGTGCGAGCGGGTGGCGAAGGAGGTCGGCGGCCTCGTTGCCCCCACCTTGGCCTATGGCTGCAAATCGATGCCGCGTTCGGGCGGGGGCGAGCATTTCCCCGGAACGCTGAGCCTTGACGCGCACACCTTCGCGCTGATCATCCGCGACGTGATCCGCAATCTCGGCCGCCAGGGCGTGCGCCGGCTGGTGCTGGTCAACGGCCATTACGAGAATATGGGTCCCTCGATCGAAGGGCTCGACCTGGGCATGCGCGAACTGCGCCGCGACGGCATCTACGACATGGAAGTGATGCGCCTGGAGTACTGGGACTTCGCCCAGCGCGCCACGCTCGACACCCTGTTCCCGGACGGTTTCCCCGGCATCGACCTTGAGCATGCCAGCCTGCTGGAAACCTCGCTGATGCTGATGCTGCGGCCGGATCTGGTCGAGATGGAGAAGGTGCCGGACGATGGCCCCGCGACCTTCCCGCCCTACGACAAGTTCCCCCTGCCGGAAGACTTCGGGCTGCCCCATTCCGGCGTCCTTGCCGTCGCCACCGGCTCGACCGCCGAGAAGGGCGAGTTGCTGATGGACGACTACGTCACCCGCATATCGGAGGCGATCCGCAAGGAATTCCGCCTCTAGCCGCGCCCTCTTCCGGCCCGGCGCCTCACCCGGCAGGTCGCCGGGCCGGAAGCCTTGCGCGCGCCTCCTCACGCCCCCTCCCATCGCCCCTTCGAGAGCCCCATGACAGGCAAGTTCGAGCCGCTTGATTCCGGCACCATCCCCCGCTTTGCCGGACTGCCCACCTTCATGCGCCTGCCGGTCGCCGAGCCGGCGGAGGTCGACATCGCGATCATCGGGCTGCCCTTCGATCTGGGCACCACCAACCGCGCCGGCACCCGCCACGGCCCGCGCGAATTGCGCAACCAGTCGAGCCTGATGCGCCGCGTGCACCATGTCACCGGCCTCTCGCCCTATGACCGCGCCCGCGTGGCCGATTGCGGCGACGTCATCATCGATCCGTTCGACCTGATGCGCTCGCTGGACCTCATCACCGCCCATTATGCCGG
Organism: Ancylobacter pratisalsi; assembly: GCF_010669125.1. Classification (NCBI taxonomy): domain Bacteria; kingdom Pseudomonadati; phylum Pseudomonadota; class Alphaproteobacteria; order Hyphomicrobiales; family Xanthobacteraceae; genus Ancylobacter; species Ancylobacter pratisalsi. The sequence continues at coordinate 3,898,237 of NZ_CP048630.1, read as the reverse complement.
CGTACGCACCGCCGGCGCGCTGCCGCTCACCGCCGGCGGCGACCACCTCATCAGCCTGCCGATCCTGCGCGGGCTGGCCAGCGACGGACCCGTCGGGCTGATCCAGTTCGACGCCCATTCGGACACTTACGACACCTTCTTCAACGGCAGCCGCTACACCCACGGCACCCCGTTCCGCCGCGCCATCGAGGAAGGACTGGTCGACCCGAAGCGCTTCGTGCAGGTGGGTCTGCGCGGGGCGATCTCGGATGCCGGCAATTACGACTACGCCCGCGATGTCGGTGTGCGCATCATCTTCATCGAGGAGTTCATCGAGCGCGGCGTCGCCGATGTCATGGCCGAGGTCCGCGCCATCGTCGGCGACCAGAAAACCTATGTCACCTTCGACATTGACGGCATCGATCCCTCGCAGGCCCCCGGCACCGGCACGCCCGAGATCGGCGGCTTCTCGACCCGCGAGGCGCAGGCCATGGTGCGCCTGCTCGACGGGCTGAACATCATCGGCGCCGACCTCGTCGAGGTCGCCCCGCCCTTCGATCCCTCTGGCCTCACGGCCCTGACGGGCGCCACCATCATGTTCGAGCTGCTGTGCGTGCTCGCCGGCGTCGTGGAAACGAAAGGAAAGCTCTGATGGCTCACGGTTATGAGAGCGGCCGGCTGGACCTGCCTTTTGTCGGCATCTGCACCTTCGGAAAATACCCGCTCCAGCTCGACTGGGACCTGATCGATGCCGACGTCGCCGTGCTCGGCGCGCCGTTCGACCTCGGCACCCAATGGCGCTCGGGCGCCCGCTCGGGCCCGCGCGCCATCCGCGAGGCGTCCACGCTGTTCGCCTTCGGCCATGCCGGCGCCTACGACCACGAGGACGACGTCACCTATCTGGCCGCCGAGACCACGCGCATCGTCGACATCGGCGACGCCGACATGGTGCACACCGACACCGAGCAGAGCCACGCCAACATCGAGTATGGCGTGCGCAAGATCCTGAAGGCGGGCGCGCTCCCGGTCGTGCTCGGCGGCGACCACTCGATCAACATCCCCTGCATCGAGGCGTTCTCCGACGAGGAGCCGATCCATCTGGTGCAGTTCGACGCCCACCTCGACTTCGTCGACGAGCGCCACGGCGTGCGGCGCGGCCATGGCAATCCGCTGCGCCGGGCGGCCGAGAAGCCCTACGTCACCGGCCTCACCCAGCTTGGGATCCGCAACGTCTCCTCCACCGCCCGCGAAGGCTATGAGGCGGCTCGCGCCATGGGCAGCGATATCCTGAGCGTGCGGCAGATCCGCAAGCTCGGTACCGAGGCGGTGCTGGCACGCATTCCCGAGGGCCGGCGCTACTACGTCACCATCGATATCGACGGCTTCGATCCCTCGATCGCTCCCGGCACCGGCACGCCCAGCCATGGCGGGTTCGCCTATTACGAGGTGCTGGAGCTGCTCGACGGGCTCACCAAACGCGGCACCGTCGTGGGCATCGACCTCGTCGAAGTGGCCCGCGAATACGACCCGGCCGGCGTGACATCGATTCTCGCCGCGCAGGTGCTGCTCAATTTCATCGGCCGCATCCTGCACAACCGCGCACGCTGATTCGTCCCTGGCGCCGCGTCAGTTGCCGGCTGCGGCACGGCAAACGGCGGCGCGAGAGGTGGCAACGGTAACCAAAAACCACTCGGGAGACGGCGACAGGAAGTACGCCTCCCGTTGTGTAGTGCATGATCCGGTTTTCTTTAGTTTGCCTAGTCTTGTCGGCGTGAGGGGAAAAGACCTTCCCGCATTGTTTGTGTCATACTCGCGCCGCGCCGTGGCGTCACGATTCTTGGACGAACGGCCCGATAGTAGCTTTGTGTGGGAGTGGGCGCATGGCAGCCAAGCCGGCGAATGAACGCAACGATTCCTTGAGCGCACCCGCTCCCGAGGGGCTGGCATTCACCGTCCCTGGCATAACGTCCATCGACACGGTCCTCGATAACCCGGTCGAGACCCAGGTCACCCATCTGGAGATTGCGCGCCTTATCGAGCGTTCGCATCGCCGGTTTCTGGATCTTCTGCGGGTAGAGTTGACCCGGCTGGGCACGGACGACATCAGCCCCTCGCAGGTCATGCTTCTCTTCACCATCGGCAATGACGAACTGTCGGTGCGCGACCTTCTGGAGCGCGGCCACTATCTCGGCTCCAATGCGTCCTACAATCTCAAGCAGCTGGTCGAGGCGGACTATGTGCACCGCGCCGCCTCCCAGCGCGATCGACGCTCGGCCCGGCTCCGGCTGACGGACAAGGCGCAGCGGCTATGCGACGCTGTCCGCACCATGCAGGACAATGTTCATCGCCCGAATAGTCAGAACTCGATCGACGCCAACGACCTCGTCACGGCGTTCACGGTGCTGAGGCGGCTTGAGCTGCTCTGGACCAGCGCGCTGCGCTACGGCGAAACCGGCTGAGGCCAGCGCCGGCCCTCCCCGCTCCCGGCCTTCTGCCGCTCGCAACGCTCCCGCGTGACGCTCCGTCTCAGGTGATCACGCTCGGCTCTGTGCGGCCGGTACGGCCCTCGATATCGGGCAGCACCCGCGCCACCGAGATCAGATCGGCGAGCGCCGCCTGCGTCTCCTGGTCGTGGCGCGCCGGGTCGGGCTCGAAACGCTCGATATAGACCCGCAGCGTCGCCCCCGCCGTCCCCGTGCCGGAGAGGCGATAGACGATGCGCGACTGGTCGGTGAAGAACACCCGCACGCCCTGCTTCGTCGTCACGGAGCCATCCACCGGGTCGTGATAGGCGAAATCGTCCGCGCGCGCGATCGTCAGCCCCTTCACCACCGTTCCCGGCAGGCTTTCCAGCTGGCCGCGCAGAGTCTCCATAAGCCCGTCGACAGCCGCGGAATCGACCTCTTCATAGTCGTGCCGGGTGTAGTAGTTGCGGCCATATTCCGCCCAGTGCGCGCGCACGATCTCGTCTACACCCTGCCGGCGCACGGCGATGATGTTCAGCCACATCAGCACCGCCCACAGGCCGTCCTTCTCGCGCACATGGTTGGAGCCGGTGCCGAAGCTCTCCTCGCCACAGACAGTGGCCAGGCCGGCATCGAGCAGGTTGCCGAAGAACTTCCACCCCGTCGGCGTCTCGTAGCAGGCAACGCCGAGCTTGGCGGCCACGCGGTCGGCCGAGCCGCTGGTCGGCATCGAGCGCGCGATGCCCTTTATCCCCGCCTTGTAGCCCGGTGTCAGATGCGCATTGGCGGCGATGATGGCAAGCGAATCCGACGGCGTGACGAAGCGCCCCCGGCCGATGATCATGTTGCGGTCACCATCGCCATCCGAGGCCGCCCCCAGATCCGGCGCGTGGTCGGACATCAACAGGTCGGCGAGTTCCTTGGCGTGCACCAGGTTCGGGTCGGGGTGATGCCCACCGAAATCGGGCAGCGGCTCGCCATTCACCACCGTGCCGTGCGCGGCGCCCAGCGTGTCCTCCAGGATCGCGTGGGCATAGGGCCCGGTCACCGCGCTCATGGCGTCGAAACGCATGGTGAAGCCGGACGCGAACAGGTCGCGAATGGCGTCGAAGTCGAACAGCGTCCCCATCAGCTCGGCATAGTCGTCCACCGGATCGACGACATCGACCACCATGTCCCCGACCCGGGTGATGCCGAGCGTGTCGAGATCGATGTCCGGCGCGTCGAAGATGCGGTACTCGCGGATCGACGTGGTGCGCTCGAAGATCGCGTCGGTCACATGCTCGGGCGCGGGGCCGCCATTGCCGACATTGTACTTGATGCCGAAATCGCCATGCACGCCGCCGGGGTTGTGGCTGGCGGAAAGGATGATGCCGCCGAAAGCCTCGTGCTTGCGGATCACGCAGGAGGCCGCGGGGGTGGAGAGAATGCCGCCCTTGCCGATCATCACCCGGCCAAAGCCCGCCGCCGCCGCCATCTTGAGAACGATCTGGATCGCCTCGCGATTGTAGAAGCGGCCATCGCCGCCGATCACCAGCGTCTCGCCCTCGAACCCCTCGAGGCTGTCGAAGATCGACTGCACGAAGTTCTCGACATAATGCGGCTGCTGGAACACCGCGACCTTCTTGCGCAGGCCCGAGGTGCCGGGCTTCTGGCCGTCGAAAGGCGTTGTGGCGACGACGCGGATCATGGTTTCCCCCGAATTCCACTCAACTCGATCCCGCACGGCGACAGGCCGGGCAGGACACACAGGTTCACGGCGCGTCCGCGCCTACTTGGCCGTGAGATGCTGCAGCAAACCGGCCGACGAGCCGGAAAGGCTGTCCGGCGCCGTGCCACTCTCCACCGCCGGCAGCAAGGTGCTGGCCAGCTCCTTGCCAAGCTCCACGCCCCACTGGTCGAAGCTGTTGATGCCCCAGATCGCGCCTTCCACGAACACGCGGTGCTCGTACAGCGCGATGATGCGGCCGAGCGCGAAGGGGTCGAGCTTGTCATAGGCCAGCGTCACCGAGGGCCGGCTGCCGGGAAACACCCGGTGCGGGGCAATGCGGTCGGCGGTGTCCTCATCGCGACCGGCGGCGAGCAGCTGCGCCTTGGCCTCGGCCTCGGTGCGCCCGCGCATCAGCGCCTCGGACTGCGCCAGGCAGTTGGCGATCAGCATGGCGTGCTGGCGCTTCAGCAGCGGATCCTTGTCTTCGTTATGCCCATGGGCCGCGATCAGGAACTCGACCGGAATCGGGCTGGTGCCCTGGTGGATCAGCTGGAAGAAGGCGTGCTGCCCGTTGGTGCCCGGCTCGCCCCACATCACCGGCCCGGTGTCATACGCCACCGGCTTACCCTCCAGCGTCACCCGCTTGCCGTTGCTCTCCATGTCGAGCTGCTGGAAATAGGCCGGCAGGCGCGACAGGTGCTGGTCATAGGGAATGACCGCGCGGGTGGCGTAGCCACAGACATCGCGATGCCAGACACCGACGAGGGCGAGCAGCACCGGCAGGTTCTGCGCCAGCGGCGCGGAGCGGAAATGCTCGTCCATCGCATGGCCGCCATCGAGGAAGCGGCGGAAATTGGCCGGGCCGACCGCCAGCATCACCGGCAGGCCGATCGCCGACCACACCGAATAGCGCCCGCCGACCCAGTCCCAAAAGCCGAATACCCGGTCCGGCGCGATGCCGAAGGCCGCCACCTTGTCGAGCGCGGTGGAAACCGCTGCGAAATGGTGCCCCACCGCCGGCTCGCCCAGCGCCTCCACCAGCCACGCCCGCGCGGAGGCGGCATTGGACATGGTCTCCTGCGTGGTGAAGGTCTTGGAGGCGACGATGAACAGCGTCGAGGCCGGGTCGAGCGGCGAAATCGTGTCGAACAGGTGCGCCCCGTCGACATTGGAAACGTAATGCGAGCGCGGGCCATCATGATAAGGCGCCAGCGCCAGCGTCGCCATGGCGGGGCCAAGGTCCGAGCCGCCAATGCCGATATTCACCACGTCGGTGATCGGCTTGCCGGTCCATCCGGCGAGCTTGCCGGAGCGGATACCCTCGGCGAAGCGCGCCATGTCGGCCAGAACCTGCGCCACGTCGGCGCGCACATCCTGCCCGTCCACGTTCAGCGGCGTGGTGCTCGTGTCGCGCAGCGCGGTGTGAAGAACCGCACGATCCTCGGTGACGTTGATGTGCACGCCCGCGAACATCGCGTCGCGCTTTTCCTCGACGCCGGCGGCCTGCGCCAGTTCGATCAGTATCGCCAGCGTGTCGCCGGTCAGCGAGCATTTGGAGAAGTCGAGCAGCAGGTCGTCCAGCCGCACCGAGAAGTCGGCGAAGCGATTGGGGTCCGCCGCGAACAGATCGGCGACGTGCTGGCTCTTGCGCGCCGCATGGTCCGCGGCCAGCGCCATGAAGGCGTCGTCGATCTTGTCACTCATGCGATCCTCCGGACACATAGGAGGGACGGCGCGTCACTCGCTTCGCCCCATACTCTTCTTCACCGCCTCGATAAGCTGCTTGAGCGTAAAGGGTTTCGGCAGGAAGCCGAAATCCGCGCCCTCCGGCAGGTTCTTGGCGAAGGCTTCCTCGGCATAACCCGACATGAATATCACCTTGATGTCGGGATTGGCCGCGCGCAACTCCTTCAGCAGCGAGGGCCCGTCCATTTCCGGCATCACCACGTCGGAAAGCACCAGCTCGACGTCGCCGCCATGCTCGGCCATCACCTCCAGCGCCTCGACGCCCGAGCCCGCTTCCAGCACCTGGTAGCCGCGGGACACCAGCGCGCGGGCGGCGAAGGCGCGCACCGCCTCCTCGTCCTCCACCAGCAGCACGGTGCCGCGCCCGGTCAGGTCGGCCGCCTTGGCCGCCGGTTCGGGCTCGGCCACCTTCGGCGCGATTTCCACCACATCGGGCACATGGCGCGGCAGGAACACCCGGAACACCGTCCCGCGCCCCAGCTCGCTCTCCACCTGCAGCGTGCCGCCGGTCTGCTTGACGATGCCGTAGACGGTGGAAAGGCCGAGCCCGGTGCCCTTGCCCACTTCCTTGGTGGAGAAGAACGGCTCGAAGATCTTGTCCAGAATGGCGGGAGGAATGCCGGTGCCGGTGTCGATCACCTCCACCAGCACGTGGTCGGCGCGCGGCACCCCGGACTCGCCCGCCTCGCCATAGGGCTCCAGTTCGTCGGCGCTGAGATTGACGGTGCGGATGGTTAGCAGGCCGCCCTCGGGCATGGCGTCGCGCGCGTTCACCGCGAGGTTCACCACCACCTGTTCGAACTGGTTGAGGTCGGCCTTCACCGGCCACAGATCGCGCCCTTCCTTGACCTCCAGCTTGATGGTCTCGCCCAGAAGCCGGCGCAGCAGCATGGACAGGTCGCTCATCACGTCGCCCAGGTTCAGCACCTGCGGACGCAGCGTCTGGCGGCGGGAGAAGGCGAGCAGCTGGCGCACCAGCCCGGCGGCGCGGTTGGCGTTCTGCTTGATCTGCATCACGTCCTGGAAGGACGGGTCGGTCGGCCGGCTATTGGCCAGCAACAGGTCCGAATAGCCGATGATCGCGGTCAGCACATTGTTGAAATCGTGCGCCACCCCGCCCGCGAGCTGGCCGACCGCCTGCATCTTCTGCGATTGGGCGAACTGGGCCTCCAGCGCGCGCTGCTCGGTGGTCTCGACCACGTAGAGGATCGCCGCCTCGCTGGCCTCGCCATCCTTCACCGGGGCGAGATAGAACCGCGCCGAGCGCCCGCTGTCGCGGTCGAGCGCAAGGTCGATCGGCCCTGGCGGGGCATGGCCCTGCACCGCCTCCGCCACGGCGGCCTCCAGCGGCGCCCGTGCCGCTCCGCCGACCAGATTGGCGACCCTGCGCCCCTCCGCCGCGTCCGGCCCGCCGAACAGCCGGGCGAACATCGCGTTGGCGCGGGCGATGCGGCCCTCCCCGTCCACCGTGGCGATGGCCACCGGCGAATTGTGGAAGAAGCGAGCGAAACGCACCTCCGCCGCCCGCGCGGGGTCGCCGGCCGCATCTTCGCGCGAGCGGTTGACCACCAGCGTCCGCGAGGCGCCTGGCGTGCTGTCGGAGGCGAAGGCGACCCGGTGCCAGATGCGCACCGGCAGCGCCTGCCCGTTCTTGCGCCGGAGATCGAGGTCGAGCACCTCGGTTCGCACCCCACCCGGCACCGGGGCCATGCCGGTCAGCAGCGCCGCCGCCGGACCGGGCACGATGTCGGTAACCGACAGACCACCCGGCCCGAACTCGGCCAGGTCGTAGCCGAGCCAGTCCACCAGGGTGGCATTGATGTAGTGGATCGCCCCGCCTGCCGCGGCCGAGAAGAAGCCAGCCGGGGCGTGATCGAGATAATCGATGGCGTGCTGAAGTTCGAGGAAGGCGTTTTCCTGCCGCTCGCGTTCGCGGGTCAGGTCGCTCACCGTCCACACCACGGCCCGCCCGCCCCGCGCGGCACGGCCCGCCGGGCGCGCGCCGAGCCGGAGCCAGCGCACCGGCAGGCCGGGAACCGCGACGCGCACCTCCTCGGTCAGCGCCCGCCCCTCGCGCACACCCTGCGCCAGGCGGTAGATCGCCTCCGATGCGTCGGGATCGCTGGTGAACAGGCGTTCGACCGGGCGAATCTCGTCCGGGCTCGCGGCGCCGGTGATCTCGCCATAGCGCGGGTTGGCGTAGAGCACGCGGCCGAGCGGGTCGACGATGCTCATGCCCTCGCCCGAACTGTCGACGATGCGCCGCGCAAGCTCGTCGCACGGATCGGGCACGCCGAAGCGCAGCAGACCCGCGGCATAGGCGAACAGCGCGAACACGCCGACCACCGCCAGAACCGTCAGAAGTCCTATGATCCAGGGATCCGCCTTGTCTCGGCCCAGCAGCAACAGGGAGGCGACCGCCCCCACGAGCGCAAGCGCAACAACCAGCACGAGCCGGATGCTGCCGCCGATTTCCGGGCGACCAGTGGTGGGATCGTCAGGTGCGCTTTCCGCCATGTCGATGCTTAGGGCCCCCCTCGCCGCCGGGCTCGAAGCGGGCGATTCAACCTCATACCTTGGTGCCTGACCCGGCCTCATCGGGCAAGGGCCGATTCGGCCGGAGGCGCGCTTATCCGGCTTCCACCTTCACGGCGGCGGCGCGCAAACCGGTGCCGCGCGGCCGGCTTGGAGCGCCCGCGCCACGGGCCTGCCCCCTCCACAATCATCGCCGCAACAGCCTTCCCCCTTGCCGCTCCGCCGCTTCCGCGACACAAAGTGCGGGAAAAGAGCCATCGGCGGCGCAACACATGCGGCGCGAGGCTTGGCTGAGGAGAAGCACCCCATGACGGAAATGCTGTCCGCACTGACCGGCGCAGGCAATACAGGCCTGATGCTGGCGCTTGGCGGCGCCATCGTGCTCGTTCTCATCGTGATCGTGTTCGGCCGGCGTTCGCGCCGGCGGGGCATGCATGGCACGGCGGGCGGGCACCGACTGGCCGTGCTCGATCATGTCCAGATCGACGATACGCGGCGGCTGGTGCTGATCCAGCGCGACGAGGTCCAGCATCTCGTCATTCTCGGCGGGGGCAGCGATTTTCTGGTGGAAAGCGGCATCGGGGCGGCGCCCGCCACGGCGACGCATCCTTCCGCGCCTCCCATTGCCTCCGCGCCTCCCATCGCCTCCACGGCGCCCGTTGCCGCCCACCCGGCCCCCACGGCCCCTCTCGCGAAGGCTCCCGAGCCGGCCCCCGCTCCGCTCGCGACGCAGGCCCCGGCCCGGCGTGCGGCACCGGAAGAGCCGGCGCGGCCGAGCCCCGTCATCACCTCCGCCACGCGCGGCAGCGAGGGTGGGCCGCGTGTCGCGGTGAAGGTGGACGCCTTCTTCGCCGGCATGGTGGACCAGCTGGAGGAGACACTGCGCCGCCCCAACCCGGCCACCGAGACCTCCCCGCGCACGGCCCGTTCGGCGCCTCCTGCGGCGCCGGCGCCGTCTCCCGCCAGCGCTCCTCCCGCCGAGAACGCGGCCGGCGAGCGCCCGGAGCCAATCATCGCTCCCCTGTCCTTCGCCGACAGCCGGCCGGCGGACCGGGCGCCCGAGATCCTGCCCCCGCTCACCGCGGCGAATGGTGACGCGCCCGGCGCTCCGCCTGCGGCGGCGGCGAGCGAGGCCCCCATGACGGTTGCCCCACGGCCGGAAGCGCGACTTTCGGGAGCGCGCCCGTCCGAGGCGCGCCCATCCGACGTTCCCGCTCCCGAGGTTCTTCCCCCGGCCTCGGCCCCCTCGGCCGCCGGCCGCCCGCCGGAGGTGCTTCCCCCCTCCGCGACCGACCGCGCCGCCTCCAACGAGGCTTTCGAGGCCGAAATGGCGAGCCTTCTCGGCCGCACCCGGCGCACCTGATTCGGGGCGCGCCCGAGAGCTACGGAAACGAAAACGGCGGCCCGCAGAATGCCGGGGCCGCCGTTTCCAGTTTGATATTCCCTCGCGGGGGCCGGTCCGGTTCGGCACCGCCCCGAAAGCGGATCAGTCGTCGCGATACACCCGCTCGCGCCGTTCGTGGCGCTCCTGCGCCTCGATCGACAGGGTCGCGATCGGACGGGCTTCCAGCCGCTTGAGCGAGATCGGCTCGCCGGTCTCCTCGCAATAGCCGTAGGAGTTGTCGTCGATCCGCTCCAGCGCCGCGTCGATCTTGGCGATCAGCTTGCGCTGCCGGTCCCGGGCCCGCAGCTCGATGGCGCGGTCGGTTTCCGACGAGGCGCGATCGGCAATGTCCGGGTGATTCTGATTTTCGTCCTGAAGATGCTGCAACGTCTCGCGCGCTTCCCGCAGGATGTCGTCCTTCCAGTGCAGCAGCTTCAGGCGAAAATATTCGCGCTGCCGCTCATTCATGAAAGGCTCGTCCTCGCGCGGGCGATATTCCTGGTCGATCTCCACCGACATCGGCCTTCGTCCTCGTTTTCGGGGGCCACCCCTCTTGGGCGGTGCTTATAGCCTTACGCACCGTGCCGTACAACAGTTCTCATCGTCATCACAACGACACGAAATGCTGGATTTTTCAGCACCTTGCGCGCCAAAAGCGGGCAATTCACAAAGGTGGGGACAAGCAGTTCTCATCGCCCGCCGTCCGGATCGAGACCGTCGGCGGTGTCTACATCCCCACCCCGCCCCGCCCTCATGTTGTTCGCAGTGCGATCATCGCGCCGGAACGCAGACTGTTCTGTCGAGTAGAGCATCCACGCGATGGTAGACCAGCGTTACTTGGCGTCTTTGCGCTGGGTCAAGCACAGGCTGTGATGCCTCTACGTGGAGACACCTGCGGCAGGCATGGACTTGCGTGAGAGAACACGGGTGTGATCTTGGCTGCCCTCGCCAAACCACGTCTTCACTCTCGGCGGCCCGTGGCGGGACGGCGCGGCCGAGTGTTGTTTTCTTGGCGTCACGCTAGGCGCATGAGTCGCCCAAGGCTGGGCGTGCCGGGCCTGCAGCGGGTCCCCGCGCCGATTTCCGGACGGCCCGGAGCGCGCCCGCCGCGCCCACGCATTGCCCGCCTGAGCGGATGTGATTCGCGCGCCACGCGCCGACACGCACCCCAAACGACAACCGCCCCGTCAGCGGCGGCGCAAGAGCGCGTGCGGACGGGGCGGTGGATCACACGGAAGCCGGGGCGAAAAGCCCGCGGCCCGGTCTCACTCGAAGCCGAGGAAGAAGGTGTAGGAGAGCGAGACGCCCGCCTGGAACTGATTGCGGTCGCCGTTCTGGACAACCAGCGGGCTGTCGGCGGCGTCGTCCATCAGATATTTGTACTCTGCGAACACCGAACCGAGAATGTTCGGCGTGAAGCGCTTCAGGATCTGGCCGCCGAAGCCCACGGAATAGATGCCGCCGCCGGCTTCGTAAGGCGTCAGATTGTTGCCGAGCGCCTGCGCCGCCGCAGCTTCCTCGTTCGACACGCCGAAATAGGCATCGGTGTAGCCCGAGCTTGCCAGCGTCATGCGCGGACCGGCGGAAAGCGCCATGCCGCCCCAGAATTCGGTGAAGTGCACGGCGTCGACCGCGAAGTCGGCCACCACGCCGTCGAAACCGCCGAAGCCGTAGCGCAGTTCGGTGCGCAGGCGCAGCCAGTCCGCAGGCCACCACTGGGCGTAACCACCGACCTGGTAGGCGTAATCGACATTGTTCATGCCGCGCAGGTCATCGGAATCGCTCGCGTCGCGCTTCCAGTTGATCTGTCCGACGACACCGGCCTCGAACGCGCCGGTGTCCCAGAGCGCAATGCTGGCGCTGTCGTTGAAGCTGCGCCAGCGGCTCAGCTTGTCGGCGCGGCTGATGTAGATGATCGGCTTGAAGGCGAACTCATAGTCGTCCGAGCCGGCATAATCGGGCTGGACCATGGCGTAGCCGCCAAGCGTCAGCGTCCACTCACGGTCGATCGAGGCCGGAGCCTTCTCCACCGCCATGGGCGACGTTTCAATGTCAAGATCAGCGGCCTGCGCCGGCAGAGCCAGCCCCAACATCCCCGCGACTACAAAAAACCCGGCAACGCCGCTCGCCCGCATCACTCACATCCCATTCGTCATGTCAGCCTTATTACAACATGAGCGCATGCCATTGGTTGCCGAAAAGTCACGTTAACTTATTGCCTGCGCAGGGAAGCCGCCCGCAAACGCAGCTCGGCGGCAAGCCGCCCGAGCGCGCCGCCGGTGTCGACCAGGCCGAAGGGAGCGAACATCTTCCAGCGCTCGTCGCTCTCCACGATTCCGGCCGCGACCAGCTCGCCCGCGATCGCAGCCATCGCCACGCCGCGCCCGCCAAGGCCCGAGGCGATCCATACCCCCGGTTCGAGCCGACCGATCAGCGGCATGGCATGGACCGCATAGGCCATGGTCCCCACCCAGGCGTGCTCGATCCGCACCCCCTTCAGCGTCGGGAACACGGCGCCGATCTCCCCGGCCAGCCGCGCGGCCAGCCGACGCGGCGGGGCGGCGCGGGTCGAGGCGCCGCTTCCCCACAGCAGCCGGTCGCCGATCCGGCGGAAAGAGGGACCGGCCCGGCGCGGGTCGCAGACGCCGCCGGCATACTGCACCACCGCGCCCAGCCGGTCGCCAAGGTCCTCGCTCACCCCGATCGCGGAGGAGATCGGCATCACCGCCCGCCCCGCTGCCGGCAGCACCCTGCCGCTCGGCACGCCGGCGCAGAGCACAACATGGTGGGCGCGCACCCGCCCGGATTCGGTCTGTACGTGCTTGCGCACGCCGGCAAGGTCGCCTTCGCGCGCCTCGGTGGCCTCGAACAGGCGCACGCCCTGCGTTTCGAGGTCGTTCGCCAGATGCAGGGCCAGCGCGAGCGGATCGAGATGAAACGCCTCGGGGAAGTGCAGCGCCTGCTGGTAGGTCGGCGTGCGCAGCACATCCTGCAATTCGCGCGTCGACCAGGGCTCGCAGGGCGTGTCGAACCGGTGCGCCAGCCAGTCGGCGCGGCGCCGGTTGCGCGCCTCGTCTTCATTCATCCATACGTCGAGCCGGCCGGCGACGGGTCGAAGGGCGGCGTCCGGCCCGGCGCCATGGGCCAGCGCACGCACCATTTCGACGCCCTCACGCGACAGCGCCCACAAGGCGCGCGCCGGCTCGATGCCGACACGGCGCACCAGCTGTTCCAGATCCAGCGAGAAGCCCGGACCGACAAAGCCGGCATTGCGCCCCGAGGCCCCGGCGCCGACCCGCGCACGGTCGATCACCACCACCTCGTGCCCGCGCGCGGCCAGCGCCCGCGCCGTCCACAGCCCGGCGAAGCCGGCCCCGATCACGCAGACGTCGCAGTCGATATCCTGCGTCAGCCGACGTCGCGGCGCGGGCACCTCGTCCCGGCCGAAGGCAAGGGCTCCATAGAAGGTATCGAAGGGCGATCCGGTCACCATTGTCGGCTGCATCGCACTCCACATCGCGCAAACATCTCAAGGCTCACTATATGTGGGGGGAATATGCGCCGTCGATTCAGCCGAGACCGGAGTGCCCATGCTGCGCCTCTTCCTGCTGCGCCACGCCAAATCGGCATGGCCCGACAACGTGCCCGACCGTGATCGGCCGCTTGGCCCCCGCGGCCGGCGTGGCGCGCCGGCCATGGGTGACTATATGGCGAAGGAAGGTCTGGTACCCGCCCGCGTTCTCGTCTCGCCGGCGCGGCGCACCATAGAGACCTGGGACCTCGTCTCCGCGCGCGTGGCCTCCGCTCCGCACGCGCTGTACGAGGAGGCGATCTATGACGCCTCGGCCGAGGCGCTCCTCGCCCTCATCGGGAACCAGGGCACCGCCTCCCCGCTGATGCTGGTCGGGCACAATCCCGGCATGGAGCAGCTGGCCGCGCGCCTGTTGCCCCGCGAGCAGCGTGCGCCGCTGCTGGCGAAATACCCGACCGGGGCGCTCGCGGTCATCGACCTGCCGATCGAGGACTGGTCGCAGCCAAAGGCGGGCAAGGGCACGCTGGAACGCTTCATCACCCCGCGAGCGATCGGCGTGGTGAAGGAAGGAGAGGACTGAAAGTGCCGAGCTGGTACGAGGACCTGATCGACGAGGCGCGCCTCACCGCGCTGACGCTGCTCGATCGGGCGGAAGATCTGGCAAGCCCGACCCTGCGGCTTGGCATTACGGGCCTGTCGCGTTCGGGCAAGACCGTGTTCACCACCGCGCTGATCCACGCCCTGACGCGCGGCGGCCGGCTTCCCGTCTTCCGCGCCATGCACGAGGGCCGCATCGCCCGCGCCACGCTGGAACCTCAGCCCGACGACAACGTGCCGCGGTTCGATTACGAGGGGCACCTCGCCGCGCTGGTCGATGAACGCCGCTGGCCGGAATCGACACGGCGCATCAGCGAGCTGCGCCTCGCCATCGATTACGCGCCGGCCCGTGGCGGGCGGCGCACGCTCACCCTCGACATTGTGGACTACCCCGGCGAGTGGCTGCTCGACCTTCCGCTGCTGGACAGTTCCTATGGTGACTTCGCCGCCGAGAGCCTGCGCCTTGCTAGCGCCCCCGCCCGCCGGGAACTCGCCGCCCCCTTCCTTGCCGCGCTGGCCGAGGTCGATCCGGCCGCGTCCGCCGATGAGGGCACGGCCCGCCGGCTGGCGGAGCTGTTCACCAGCTATCTCGCCGCCTGCCGCGCGGAAGCGGTGTCGATGAGCCTGCTCCCGCCCGGTCGCTTCCTGATGCCGGGCGACCTCGAAGGCTCTCCCGCGCTCACCTTCGCCCCCATCGACCTAACGCGCCTCACCGACCAGGGTGCGTACACACACGCGCCGCCCGGTTCGCTGGCGGCGATGATGCAGCGCCGCTACGAGTCCTATAAGGACCGCGTCGTGCGCCCCTTCTTCCGCGACCATTTCGCGAGGCTCGACCGGCAGATCGTGCTGATCGACGTTCTGGCCGCGCTGAATGCCGGCCCGGCGGCGCTCGCCGACCTCGAAGCCGCGCTCGACGGAATCCTCGCCGCGTTCCGCGTCGGGCGCAATTCCTGGCTCGGCGCGCTGTTCCGGCACCGCATCGGCAAGGTGCTGTTCGCCGCCACCAAGGCCGACCATCTTCATCACACCAGCCATGACCCGCTGGAAGCCATCCTGCGCCGCCTCGTCGAGCGCGCTCTTTCGCGGGCGGAAGGCGCGGGTGCGGATATCGACGTGGTGGCGCTGGCCGCCGTGCGCGCCACGCGCGAGGCCATGGTCAAGCGCGGCCGTGCCCATCTGCCCGCCATTGTCGGCGTTCCGGAAGCCGGGCAGCACGACGCCAACGCATTCGACGGCCTCGCGGAAGCCGCCGTCTTCCCCGGCGACCTGCCGGAAAACCCCTCGGCGCTGTTCGACCAGTCGCTTGGATTCAAAGGGCTTTCGGACGCCGAGGGCGGCGACTTCCGCTTCCTGCGTTTCCGCCCGCCCCTTGTCGAGCGCAACGGCACGGGGCAGGCCCTGCCGCTGCCCCACATCCGGCTCGACCGCGCGCTGGAATTCCTCATCGGCGACCGGCTGAGGTGACGCCATGACCGACAAAACCCATCGCCGCCCCCAGGCCTTCCGCCTCGACGACCCCGGCGTGGTGCTGGCCGAGGAAGGCCAGCCCACCCCGCGCGGGGCCGTCGTGGTCACGCCCACGGCGTCGCTTCCCGAGATGGCGGAAGAGGTCGCGCTTCCCCCCGCTCCCGCGAAAACCTCGCGCTGGGGCGTGCTGTTCTGGTCCGGGCTCGGGGGGCTCGTCAGCCTCGGTCTCGGCCTCGCCGTCGCCCGACTGGTCGAGGACCTGTTCGCCCGTGCCGACTGGCTCGGCTATGTCGGGCTCGGCTTCGCCAGCGTCTTCGTCGTCGCCTGCCTCGGTCTGCTGGCGCGCGAGATGTTCGGGCTCATGCGCCTTCGCACGCTCAACAATCTGCGAGAAAGGGCCGCCAAGGCGCTGGAGAAGGACGACCGCCGGATCGCCGAAGGCGTGACGAAGGAGCTGATCACGCTCTCGCGCGCCTCTCCCGGCCTGCTGCGCGCCCGCACCGAGCTCTCAAGCCACCTCGACGCGATCATCGACGGCGCCGATCTGATCCGCCTGACCGAGCGCCATCTCATGTCCCCGCTCGATGCCGAGGCCACCCGCTTGGTCTCGAACGCCGCCAAGCGGGTGTCCGTGGTCACGGCGGTGTCGCCGCGGGCGGCGGTGGATCTCGTCTTCGTCGCGCTGACGGCGGTCGGGCTCATTCGCCGGCTGGCCCTGCTCTATGGCGGACGGCCCGGCACGCTCGGCATGGTGCGGTTGTTCCGGCAGGTCATCGCCCATCTCGCCGTGACCGGCGGCATGGCGGCGAGCGATTCCCTGATTCAGCAGGTGATCGGTCACGGCCTGGCGGCGAAGCTTTCCGCCCGCCTCGGCGAAGGTGTCGTGAACGGGCTGCTCACCGCCCGTCTGGGCCTCGCCGCGATCGAGGTCACCCGCCCCCTGCCGTTTGCCGCGCTGCCGGCTCCGGCACTGTCGGATGTCGCCTCCGGCCTGATCACGCGGGACCCGGCAGGCAAGGAGCCTGCAGCCAAAAAGGTGACCGAGAAGGACCCGTCCCCGAACTGAGTTGAGGCCGGAAAGGCGCGCTCAGCCCTGATGTTCGGGCGTGCGCACGATCAGGCCGTCAAGCTCATCCGTCACCTTGATCTGGCAGGACAGCCTGGAATTCGGCCGCACGTCGGACGCGAAGTCCAGCATGTCCTCTTCCATCGGTCCCGGCTCACCGACCTTTTCCACCCAGGCCTCGTCGACATAGACATGGCAGGTGGCGCAGGCGCAGGCGCCCCCGCATTCGGCGTCGATGCCCGGCACTCCGTTGCGGATCGCCGCTTCCATGACGGTCGAGCCGCTCTGTGCTTCCACGGGACGTTCAGTGCCGGCGGTGTCGATATAGGTGATCTTGGGCATGGACAGCTTCAACGATCTTGAAGGACTACAAGGTAGGCTGACCTAGATAACGCCCGTCGCGGGCTAACGCCAGCATGCCGCATACGAAAGATTCCTGCCGCCCTCTCATGGTCACGAGAGGAACAGAATCAACGGTTAGCGGACATGGTGAACAGGCCGTTAACGATAACCTCAATCGGCCTGTTAACCCCAGTTCCATTTTTACTCCCCTAGAGCGTAGGATGAAGGTGCGGTGAACTGACGTTTCCCCGCCTCTTCCGGCACTTGTCGGAAAGAGGGGATTTTTCAGTTGATCGCGAAACCCCGGCCCGACGGCGCAAGCCGGTCGGAGTAGCGTACGGACCGGAGGCAGGCGCCCATGTCGACGAGCACGAAGAAGGTTCAGCAGGATCCGGCCGAGGCCGCGCTATCCGCTATCGAGGAAGCTCTTAACCTCGACCTGACCCTAGAAGACGAGTCCACGACGCCGCCCGCTTCGGACGACGAATACGATCTGCCGCCTGCGCGAGAGCCTGGCGGGCCACGGATCGAGGCACGGATGCGCTCTCCCTTCGAGGATGACGGCGACGAGACGCCGTTCCTCTCGGCGCGCGATCTCGACAGCGATTTCGAAACCGAGTTCACCGCCCCCGAGCCAAGCATCGGCGATGACGGGTTCGAGGCCGCGCCGGATGCCGAAACGCGTACGGACGAGCAAGAGCCCCATTTCGACTTCGGTCCCGAACATACGTTCGAGGCGCCCGAGATCACCGAAGAGGATCGTCAGGCCCACGACGTCCATCCCGGTCTCGACGTGGCCGCGGGCATGGCTGCCGGCGCCGCGGCGGCTTCCACCGCCCAACCGTCGGCGCCTGCGCCCCGTCCCGCCGCCCCGCAGGGCCGGCGTGCGGCCAATGACGACCGCCAGACCATCGGCCAGTTGCTCTCCGCGCTTCAGCGCCGCCCCGCCGCGACCCCGCTCTACATCGCGGCCGCGGCGTCGGTGCTGTGGATCGTGGTCGGCGGCCTGCTTGCCTATTCGCATGTCCAGCCGGGTCCGGACGGCTCCCTGTTGTCCTCTCCGACACTTCTGGCGACGGCGGCGGGCCTGCTGGTGCCGCCGATCTTCTTCTTCATGCTGGCCACCATGATCAGCCGCATGCAGGAAATGCGCATCGTCGCCCATTCGATGGCGCAGGTCGCGATCCGCCTTGCCGAACCCGACCCCGTGTCCACCGACGCGGTGGTGAATGTCGGCCAGGTCGTGCGCCGCGAGGTCGCCGCGATGGGCGACGGCGTCGAGCGCACCTTCGCCCGCGCCAGCGAGCTCGAAGCGCTGGTGCGCACCGAGATTTCCTCGCTTGAGCACGCGTTCGAAGAGAACGAGGCGCGCATGCGCAACCTCATCGACCGGCTCCAGTCCGAGCGTGAGGTCATCCTCTCCCATTCCGAGCACATCCGCGAGGCCATCGCCTCCGCGCACTTCTCCTTCAGCCACGAGGTCGACGGCGTCAGCGAACGCATAAGCATGACCGTGATGGAAGCGGCGGATCGTGTCACCGGCACGCTCTCCGAGAAGGGCGAGCACATCACTCTCGCCCTCGGCCGCGTGGGCGACACCATCATCGACGCGCTGACCGACAAGGGCGGCGACCTGATCGATCGCCTGCAGTCGACCGGCTCCGACGTCAACACCAACCTGTCGGACGCCAGCGAGCACCTCATCACGACGCTGACCGGCCAGACCGAAGAGATTTCGCTGCGCCTGTCGGGCGTTACCGCGAATCTCACCGATCAGCTCGCCACCCGCACCGACGAGATCAGCGCCCAGCTGCTGCGTACCGCTTCCGAGCTGTCCGGCGTGGTGACGAGCCGCACCGACGAAATGGGCGAGAAGCTCACCGCAACCACCCACAACCTGACCGAGACGCTGTCGGCGCGCTCCAGCGAGATCACCGACGCGCTGGTCGAAACCGGCACCCGCCTCGCCGACGAGATCGCCATCCGCGCCAACGAGGTCAACCAGACCCTGAAGACCAGCGGCGACGCGCTGGTGCTCGACCTCTCGGTGCGCGGCGGCGACGTGGTGCGCAAGCTGGAAGAGACCGGCAACCGCGTGGCCGACACCATCACCGTGCGCGGCGACGATCTGGCCGACCGCATCGCCGAGACCGGCAATCGCATCTACGACACCATCGCCGTGCGCGGTGGCGAGCTGGAGCACCTGCTCGGCGAGACCGGGCAGCGCGTGGTCCATCAGATTTCCGAGGCCGGCGCGGGCGTCCACGATTCGCTCGCCGAATCCGCCGATCGCTTCGCGCAGGAAGTCGCCTATCGCAGCCAGTCGATGAACGACCAGTTCACCCAGGTTGGCGCGGAACTGGTTCAGTCCATCTCGGCGCGGGGCAACAAGGTCAACGACCAGTTCCGTGAGACGGCCGAAGAGCTTACCGCGACGCTCACCAGCAAGAGCGAATCCGCCCGCGAAATGCTCAACTCCCGCCTCAAGGCGCTGGAAGAAACCATTTCCGTGCGCGGCAACGAGTTGGCGGATCGCATTTCCAGCGACACCACCCTCCTCGGCCGCCAGATCACGGACGGGCTGCGCGACTTCGACACCGTCATGCAGACCCACGGCTCGGACATGGTCCGCCTCGTTACCGAGCGCGTCGACGCCGTCACCCGCGCCATGGACGACAATCTGACCGGTTTCGACGATCAGGTCTCCGCCAAGGCGGAGCAGATCGCCTCGTCGCTGGACCTGCGCATCGCCAATGTCGAAGGCGTGCTCGACCGCGGCCTCGAGGGCATCAACGAAACGCTTGCCGGACGCACCCAGGAATTCGCCCAGACCATGACCGAAGGTGCGCGCCTCGCCACCGATGCCATGGACAAGTCCCTGAACGTGCTGGACGGCTTCTTCACGCAGCATGCACAGGACGTCACCACCAATATCAGCGACCGCATGGACCAGGCGGCCCGCGCGCTGACCGATGGCGCCCATCGTGCGAACGACGCCATGAACCGTTCGCTGGATGTGCTGAGCAACTTCTTCGACGATCGCGCCAGCACCATCTCCGAGCAGCTCACCGACCGCATCGAGCAGGCGGACCGCACGCTCGCGGCCCGCGCTCAGGACATCGCGGAAACCCTCGATACCCGCGTCGGTCGGTTCGAAGAGACCGTCATCGGCCGCATGGACAGTGTCGCGACCTCGGTCGAGGTGCGCGGCGCGGCGATGGCCGACCTGCTCGGCCAGCGGATCGGCGCCGTCGCGGGGCAGCTTCGCGGCGAGGCCTCGGAGATCGAGACCAGCCTCAGCTCGCTCGTCGACAATGTCAGCCGCACGCTGGTCGACCGCGCCGGCGAAGTCGCCGAGATGTTCGACACCCGTACCGAAGCCATCGCCCGCATCGTCGACGAGCGCGGCAACGGCCTGCTCACGGCCCTCGAAGACCGCAGCCTCGGCATCACCAGCGAAATCTCGCGCGCCAGCGGCGACCTGCTCGCGGCGATCGACGACCACCGCGACGACCTCGTCCGGGCGCTGGAGAACACCCGCGCCAGCGCCGTCGATGACATCGGCCGCGCCAGCGAGGAACTGCTGCACACCCTCGAGTCGCGCTCCGGCGCCATCGTCTCGGCCTTCGAGAATGCCACCTCCGGGCGTTCCGAGCAGATCGTGCAGATGAGCGAGGAACTGCTCAACACGATGGACACCCGCGCCGGTGCCATCGCGGCGGCCTTCGAACAGGCCACCGCCGGCCGCACCGACCAGATCGTGCGCATGAGCGAGGAGCTTCTCGGCACGCTGGATTCACGCGCCGAAGCCATCGCCGCCGCCTTCGAGCAGGCAACCTCCGGCCGCACCGATCAGGTCATGCGCATGAGCGAAGACCTGCTCGACACGATGGACACCCGCGCCGGGGCCATCGCGGCCGCCTTCGAACAGGCCACCGCCGGGCGTACCGACCAGCTGATCCAGCTGAGCGAGGAGGTCCTCAACACGATGGACACCCGCGCCGGTGCCATCGCAGCCGCTTTCGAACAGGCGACGGGCGGCCGTGCCGACCAGATCCTGCAGATGAGCGACGAGATCCTCAGCACGCTTGAGACGCGGGCCAGCGCCATCACCGCCGCCTTCGAGCAGGCGACGGACGGGCGCGCCGACCAGATCATGCGGGCCAGCGAGGAGCTCCTGAACACGCTTGAGAGCCGCGCCGACACCATTGTCGCCGCCTTCGAGCAGGCGACGGGCGGCCGTGCCCACCAGTTCGTTCAGATGAGCGAGGAGATGATCGGCACGGTCGAGAACCGCACCGCCGGGATTCTCGACGCCTTCCAGCGTTCGGGCAGCACTGCGGCGACCGAACTCGCCCGGGTCGGCGACGATCTCCTCTCCATCCTGCACAATCAGGGCGGCGAGGTGGTCTCCGGCCTCCAGCAGTTGTCCTCCCAGGTGACCGGCGAAATCTCGCGGGCCAGCAGCGAACTGCTGACCGAGTTCGACAGCCGCGGCTCGCAGCTTGTCGATACCGCCCGCCGTTCCGGCGACGTCACCTCGGCGGAATTCACCCGCTTGACCGAGCAGTTCGTGCGGACCCTGGACGAACGCGGCAGCGCCATGCTCGACGCGGCGACCCAGACCACGGAATTCGCCACCCACGAGCTTTCGCGGCTGTCGGAGGAAATGGTCAACACGCTGGAAGGACGCGGCAGCGGCCTCATCCAGGCGATCACCGAGAGCGGCCGCAACGCCGTGACCGAGATCGCCAGCACCAACGAGGCCTTGCAGGGCGACGTCTCCGCCCTGCTGGAGCGGCTCGGCACCGTCAACATCCAGCTGCAGGACGTGCTCGCGAGTTCGGTCACGAACCTCGCCGCGATCGAGAGCGCCATCACCGAGCGCCTCACGACCTTCCACAGCACGGTCAACAATGTCGACGAGGCCAGCCGCCTCGCCTCCAGCCGCATGGACGAGCAGATCCGCGACCTGCGCTCGGTGTCCACCGACGTGTTGCAGGATGTCGCCTCGCTCAGCCAGAACTTCACCGAGCAGGCCAACATCATCACCGGTGTCGCCAACGCGCTCGGCTCGGCCCATGAGAACCTCGACGAGACCCTTGGCGGGCGCCATGAGGCCCTGCTGACGCTCGCGGAGCAGGTTGGAAGCCGCACCTCGGAACTCGACGAGCGCCTGGCGCACTACACCCGCACCATCGAAGAGACCTTCGGTCGGGCGGAGAGCCGTGCGGCGGAGATTGCAAAGTCGATCCTCGACAAGACCGGCGCCTCCGCCGAGGCCGTCATCAGCGAGCACGAGAAGATCCGCACCATCAGCGAGAGCGAGCAGGAGCGGACCCTCGCGGCCCTTCGGGCCACCTACGAACAGGCGGTCGGCGAGGTCAACGCGCTGCTGGGTCGTGCCAATGAGGGCTTCACCACCGCGGCCGGCGAGCTTCGCAGCTCGGCCACCGAGGTGCAGCGTGTGCTTGAGACCACCCGCGAGGAGCTCAAGCGCAACATCCTCGAACTGCCCGAGGAGACCGAAGCCAATGCCGCCGCGATGCGGCGCACGGTCGCCGAGCAGATCAAGGCCCTGGCCGAGCTGAACGAGATCGTTGCCCGTCACGGCCGCTCTCTCGATGCGGACACCGGCTCGCGCAATCGTCCTGTCGCCCAGGCGGGCGTGGCAGCCGTCCATGCAGCGCCCGTCAGCGCGGCACCGGTCGCTCCCGCCGCGCCGGCACCTGCCGCACCCGTGGTACCCCGGCCCGCGCCCGCCCGTCAGGAAGCCGCTCAGCCGGCCCCTGCCCCGCGCTTCGAAGCCGCGCGTCCGGCGCCCGCGCCGCGTCCCGCCGCCGCCCGCCCGGCGGCGCCGGCGCCCCAGCCGGTCCGCCGTCAGGCGCCCGCACCCGCCGCTCCGGCCCGTCCGGCGGCGACGCGCAGTGCCCCGGCAGGTGGCGAGACACAGAGCGGTTGGCTTTCCGACCTCCTCGCCCGCGCGTCCGATTCCGAGAGCCCGTCAATGGCTCCCGGCGTGCCGCGCAACGCGCGGGGCCGCGAGGCGAGCAACCCCCAGCCCGAGCGCCCGGTGCACCACACCATCGAGTCGCTGGATTCGCTCTCGGTCGACATCGCCCGCATGATTGATCATGAGGCCGCCGTCGACCTGTGGGAGCGCTACAAGCGCGGCGAACGCAACGTGTTCACGCGCCGGCTCTACACCATGCAGGGTCAGCAGACCTTCGAGGAAATTCGCCGCAAGTACCGCCGCGACCTCGAATTCCGCGACACCGTCGATCGTTACATCGGCGAGTTCGAGCGGCTGCTGGAGCAGGTTGCCCGCGACGATCGCGGCCAGCAGCTGACCAACACCTACCTCACCTCGGATACCGGTAAGGTCTACACCCTGCTGGCCCACGCCGCCGGCCGCTTCGAGTGATCTCGAAGCCCTCGCCAGACACGGCGGTCTCCAGACATGAAAAGGGCCCCGGAAGGGGCCCTTTTTCGTTCTCCGGATCGACAAGGGAAGCCAGGACAACCCCGCTCGCCCGCGCGCTCAAAACTCGGGTCAGCGCGCTTTGATCTGAACGTCGAGCCGACCCCGGGCCGGCGCCGTGATCAGCGGCTCGCGGCCCAGCGCACGATCGCAACGAAAACCTCGTCAGAGGCCTGATCCAGTGCCTGCGTCGCCTGAACCCCGTCGGTTCCGCCGGCCGCCACCCGCGCCCTGAACACCTGCGCGGCGGCGATGCGGCCGGAATTGTTGCCGACGATCTTGGCCGAGACCTCGACCACCGCCTCGGGCCCGCCGCCGAAGGTCTGGATACCGAAGGTGCGGATATCGGTCAGCAGCAGGTAGTCGGCGGTGATCGCACTGTCCGCGCGCGCCACGGCTCGCGCCCGGCTGCCATTCTCGAAACTCTCGATCAGCCGCGCCTGAAACAGCGCCGGCAGCCGGTCGCCCCACTGCGCCTTGTTGAGATAGGTGATCTGCCCGGACGCCGGCTCGACCACGATCCGCTCGGTATCAAGCACCTGCAGGGCGGTCGGCATGGCAATCACGAGCTGCCCACGGCCCGAATTCGGCACCGAGAAGTCGTTCGGCGCCGTCAGGTCGAAGGTCGGCACCGCCTTGTCGCCGCCCGACAGCGCCGAGGCGCAGCCGCCCAGCGCCAGGGCAAGACACAACGTGGCCACGGTGCCCTTCAGCCTCCCGCGGGACTGGTTCTCACTCACGGTCAATCGTCGTCCCCTGCCCCCGAACGTACCCAGCGTTCCCATGCCTATTGTCCATTGTAGCCGGGAACGGATGAGCCCCCAAAGATGAACTGACGCGGATTACGCTCCAGCCTGCGGAACACGCGTTCAATTTCAGCCAGTGTCCGCCGGCCATCCGCCGCCAACGCTTCATACTGGCGCAGGCCCGGACCTGTGAACTTGTTCAGATTGTCCGACAGCTCGGCCGTGCGCGTGTCGAGATTGGCGGCCAGCTTGCGCACTTCGGCGGCGGCGGCCGTAATCTCGGAGAACATGCCCTTGCCCTCGTCGCTCTTGGTCAGGGCATCGACATTGTTAAGTATCTCGTCGAACTTCGCCGCCATGCCGTCCAGCTTGGCGGTGAAGCTGCTGATGTCGTCGACCGTCTGCCCCACCTTGTCCGGGTCGAACGATGTCACCACCTTGTCCATGTTCGCCGCGAGCTGCTTGACCTGGTCGGCGGCGCCGCCAACACCCTTCAGGAAGGAATCGATGTTGTCGGCATTGTCGCCCAGCGCCTTGCTGAATTTGTCGACATTGTCGATCACCGACGTGATCTTGGCGTCATTGGCCCGCAGCAGATCGTCCACCCGCGTGGCGATGTCATCGACCCGGCCCATGACCTCGCGCGCGCTTTTCACAAGGTCCTGCACGGCGGACGTATTGGCATCGATACGCGGAAGCTCCCCCTCTTCCGGTGTCGGCAGCGGCTGGGCGTTGGTCGAACCACCGATCAGCCCCACGGAGGCAAGGCCGGTCAGGAGCTGGCTGTCGAGATTGGCGCGGGTGTCGTCGCGAATAGGCGTGTCGGGCTGAACGGCAATGGTCGCGATCACCCGGCGCGGGTCCTTAGCGTCAAGCCGCAGCTTGGTCACCTCGCCAACGGGAATGCCGTTGAAGGTCACCTGAGAGCCGGTCTGCAGGCCGCTCACCGCACCATTGAACACGACGTCATAATTGGTACGCGGCCCCCGGCTGCTCGCGTTGGAGAACCACCAGACGAAGCCGAAACCGGCCGCGATGACAGCGATCGTGAACAGGCCGATAACTATGTAGTGGGCGCGTGTTTCCATCTTCCGACCTCACCGCCCGCCGTTCTGACCGAAGCCGGCCGCGCGCGCCCGCTTCCCATGAAAATAGGCAGAAACCCAAGGATGATCCGAGGCCAGCATGGTTTCGATCGGACCAACGGCGACGACCTGTCCATCCGCGAGCGCGGCGATTCGGTCACACACCGTATGAAGGCTGTCGAGATCGTGCGTTACCATGAATACGGTCAGCCCCAAAGTCTGCTGCAATGTCGCAATCAGTTCGTCGAACTCGGCGGCGCCGATGGGATCGAGCCCCGATGTCGGCTCGTCGAGGAACAGAATTTCCGGATCGAGAGCCAGCGCTCGCGCCAGGGCCGCGCGCTTGATCATGCCGCCCGACAGTTCGGACGGCGCCTTCTCCGCGACATCCGGTGACAGGCCGACCATCTCGATCTTGGCGACGGTCAGTTCGTCCATGAGCCGCGGCGACATGTCGAGATATTCGCGCATCGGAAACTGGATGTTCTGCCGCACGGAAAGCGACGAGAACAGCGCCCCCTGCTGGAACAGCACGCCCCAGCGCTGCTCAAGCTGGCGGCGCTGCATATAGGACAGCGTGTCGAGGTTCTGGCCGAACACGTCGACCGTGCCGGAACGCTTCCTCGTCAGCCCGAGAATGGTGCGGGTCAGCACCGACTTGCCGCCGCCCGAGGCGCCGACGAAGCCGAGGATCTCGCCACGCATCACGTCGAGCGAGAGGCCCTTGAGAATGATCTTGTCGCCGAAACCCACGACGATATCGCGCACGCTGATGACGACGTCGTCCGCCGCCCTGGCGGGCGGGTTGCGGCCCGGGCGGGGAGTGGCGAGGTTCGCTGTGGTGGTTCCAGAATTCACCGGGCGCCTCACATGTCGACCGCGGCGAAGAACATGGCGAACAGCCCGTCCACCACGATGACGAGAAAGATCGCCTTCACCACCGAAGAGGTGGTGTGCGACCCGAGCGATTCGGCACTGCCGCCGACCCTCATGCCTTCCATGCACGCGATCAGGCCAATGATCGCCGCCATGAACGGCGCCTTGATCATGCCGACCTCGAAGGTGTTGAGCGCAATCGCCTCACGCAGCCGGTTGAGGAAGATGTCCGGCGAGATGCCGCCATATAACCAGGCCACGAGACCGCCGCCGAACAGCGCGCACATGTTGCCGATGAAGGTCAGCAGCGGCACGGCGATGATCAGCGATACCAGGCGCGGCAGCACCAGCACCTCATTCGGATCGAAGCCCATCACGCGCAACGCGTCGACCTCCTCGCGCATCTTCATCGAACCGAGCTCGGCCGTGAACGCGCTGCCGGAGCGGCCGGCCACCATGATCGACACTATCAGCACGCCCAGCTCGCGCAGGGTCAAGATGCCGACCATGTCCACGACATAGGTCGTCGCGCCGAATTTGCGGAAGTGGAAGATGCCCTGCTGGGCGATGATGCAGCCGATCAGAAAGGTGATCAGCGCGATGATCGGCACCGCCCGCAGCCCGGTCCGCTCGAGGTGGTACACCATCGACGTCCAGCGAAAGGTGTGCGGGCGAACCACCACGCGCAGCACGGAAGTGATCACGGAGCCGACGAAGGAGAGAAAGCGCAGCGCGTCGTCGTACATCAGGTCGACGGTATGGCCGATCGTCTCCAACCCGTCGCCGACGGCACTGCCCGGCTTCTTCCGGGGCGGCACCTGATGGCAGCCGCGCCCGATTTCCTCGATCAGCGGCTGGAACCGGCGCTCAAGCCCGATCAGCTGGCACTGGACGCCCGCCGCTTCCAGCTCGCGCACCAGCCGGTCGGCCATGACGGCACCGAGCGTGTCGAGAGCCCGCACCCCGGACAAGTCGACGCGCGCCTTCTCCACCTGTCCCGCCGCCAATTCGGCGAGACCGGCTTCAACGGCGCCTTCGAGCGCACGGCTCTGCGTCGCGATCCATCGGCCGTTGCCGACGAACACAAGCTCGCGTCCGTTGCGCGCAGTAGCCAGAAGCGGCGCTTCGGCTGCTCCCAAGATCCGGCCCTTTCCCTGGTCCGATGCCGGCTCCGCAAAGACCGTGGACTCAGCCCTTAAGCCCGTCCGGTGCTTGCGAAATCCCCTACCGACTTCTTAACGGCAGGTCTTCCGTCCTGTCGAGCGATAGCTCTGGATTGAGGTATTATAGTAGCTCATTCCGGCTGTCCGGCCGGGGACTGTGCTTTCCCTGTGACGGCGGAGCGCGAGGGGCGCGGTTATCCTGCCGGTTCACCGCCGAGGTGATTCGCGTAGACGCCCTGCCCGGACCCCGCCATGCCTGTCCTTGAGACCACAATCGAGCGCTTTCCGATCCGTGGACGCTTCACCATCGCGCGCGGCTCGAAGACCGAGGCGGTGGTGGTGCTTGCCGAGCTGCGCGACGGCGATTTCACGGGGCGCGGCGAATGCGTGCCCTATGCCCGCTATGGAGAAAGCACCGAAGGCGTGGTGGCCGCCATCGAGGCCGTCGGTGGCGCGCTCGCGGCCGGCCTCGACCGGCGCGCGCTTCAGCGCCTGATGCCGCCCGGCGCGGCGCGGAACGCGCTCGACTGCGCGCTGTGGGACCTTGAGGCCAAGCATGCCGGCCGACCGGTTCACGCCCTTGCCGGCCTCCCCGGCCCGGCTCCCGTGGTGACCGCCTACACCCTCAGCCTCGACGCCCCTGAAGCGATGGCGGAGGCCGCGCGCAGCTGCGGGCATTCGCTCCTCAAGCTCAAGCTGGGCAGCGCGGGCGACCCAGCGCGTCTGTCCGCCATCCGCGCCGCCGTGCCCACGGCAAGGCTCATCGTCGACGCCAATGAGGGCTGGACGCCCGGTGATCTCGCCGAAAACCTCGCGGCCTGCGCCGATGCCGGCGTCGAACTGGTCGAGCAGCCGCTTCCCGCCGGCGCGGACGCGCTTCTCGGCGAGATCGAGCGCCCGGTTCCCGTCTGCGCCGACGAGAGCGTGCATGGGCGCGACACGCTCCCCCAGCTCATCGGCCGCTACGACGCCATCAATGTGAAGCTGGACAAGACCGGCGGGCTGACCGAGGCACTGGCGCTCGCCCGCGAGGCCCGCGCGGCCGGGCTCGACATCATGGTCGGCTGCATGGTCGCCACCTCGCTGGCGATGGCACCGGCGCTGCTGCTCGCCCCACTTGCCCGGTTTGTCGATCTCGACGGGCCGCTGCTGCTCGCCCGCGACCGCACGCCCGCCCTGCGCTACGAGGGCAGCCTGGTCTACCCTCCCGAGCCCGCGCTCTGGGGCTGACCCGCCAATCCCGACCACGCCAGCAGCGCGAGCCCCGCGCCGCAGCCGGCCAGCGCCGCCGAAAACACGAAGGCGAGCGGCCCGAACGCCTGCCAGAGCGGGCCGGAAAGCAGCGTCGCGCCGGTCATGGCGATCGCGATGCCCCAGGCGGCGACAGCCTGTATCGCGGCGCCCCGGCCGGGCGGGGCAAAGCGGGCCACCAGTTCGACGGTGCCAAGATACGTGCAGCCGAAAGTGGCCGCGTGGAGCAGTTGCAGCACCGGGAGCACCGCGGCCGGCGGATCGAACGCCATCGCGCCGAAACGCACCAGCCCGGCCAACCCGCCCAACAGCAAAAGGCGCTCCGGTCCGATCCGCGCGGTCACGCGGGTGCCGAAGCGGAACAGGATCACCTCCGCCAGCACCCCCACCGACCACAGAAGGCCGATCGCCGTATCCGACAGACCCTCTTCCCGCCATCGGATCGACCCGAACGCGTAGAGCAGCGCGTGAGACGCCTGCACCAGCGCGGCGGCGGCTATGCCGACCTTCAGGACGGTGGGCATCGCCGGCGTGCCCGCCGATGCCGGCCGGGGCGGCAGCGTGCTCTCCTGCAGCATGTAGGCCGCCAGCGCCGACACCAGCCCGCCGCCGACGATCATCCAGATCAGCGTGTCGGCCGAGAGCGCCCGCAGCGCGAGGCCGGCGGCGATATTGCCGAGAATGAACGACAGCGACCCCCACAGCCGCACCCGGCCGTAATCGACCAGCCCCTCGGCGCGCCGGGCCATCGTGTAGGCGTCGAGCACCGGCAGGCTGGGCTGCCAGAAGCTGGCGGCGAGCCCGAGCGCGACAAGCATGATCACGGCATTCGGCGCCAGCGCGACACCGATGAAACAGAGCGCCGTCCCAAGCGCGTATAGGATCAGCGTCGCGCGCGGCCGCCCGGTGCGGTCCGCCAGCAACCCACCCAGAGGCATGGTGAAAAGCCGCACCGCCATCGGCACCGCGAGGGCGAACCCGATCATGTTGGCATCGAAATCCCGCCCGGCCAGCCAGACCGGAAAGAAGGGCAGATAGACACCAATGCCGAAGAACAGCCCAGCATAGACGACGGCGATGGAATAGCGCGGCGCGACAACGGGCACGATGGACGACTCAAAGGGCGCGGGAGCCCTTCGTTAGCAGTCCGGCAGCGCGCTGGCGAGCGGCCTCGCGAGCGGCCCGGCAGGCCGCGTGCGAACCGCCCTGCCGGGTCAGCTCCACCAGGCGTGGAAGTGATGAACCGGCCCGTGGCCGTGGCCGATATGCAGCTCATCGGAACGCGCCAGCGCCCGCGAAAGGTAATGCTTGGCAGCCTGCACCGCCGCGCGCAGCCCCTCGCCCTTGGCAAGCCCGGCCGCGATCGCCGACGACAGCGTGCAGCCGGTACCATGGGTATTCTCGGTGACGATCCGGGGGCCACGGAACTCCATGAAGCCCTCGTCGTCGAGCAACACGTCGACGCTTTCCGGCCCTTCGCTGTGCCCGCCCTTGATCAGCACCGCCTTGGCGCCAAGCGCGCGCAGCCGTTCCGCCTGGGCATGCACTTCCTCGAGATTCGTCGCCATCGCCTCGTCGAGCAATGCCGCCGCTTCGGGAAGGTTCGGGGTGATGATGGAGGCGCGCGGCAGCAGCTCGGCGCGCAGCGTCGCGATCGCCTCAGCCACCAGCAGCCGGTCGCCGGATGCCGCCACCATCACCGGGTCCAGCACCACATTGGTCACCTGGTGACGATCGAGCCCCGCCGCCACGGCAAGGATGGCCTGCGGACGCGACAGCATGCCGATCTTGGTCGCGCCGACATCGAGATCGGAATAGACCGCTTCCATCTGCTGGGTGATGAAGTCGGCCGGCACGTCATGAATACCGGTCACGCCCAGCGTGTTCTGCGCGGTCAGCGCCGTGATCACGCTGGCCCCGTAGACCCCGAGTGCCGAAAACGTCTTGATATCCGCCTGAATGCCGGCCCCGCCGCCGGAATCCGAACCGGCTATGGTCACCGCGATTGCGCTCTGCGCCTGTGCTTCACTCATCGGCACGCCCCCCAACACAAGCGAGGAAGAGAAGCAGCCCACTGCCGCGGCACGCCGCCTGGTGAGCGCGACCCGTTTCCTCCGCCGGCATGACCCGGATCAGGTTCGTGGGTTGGCAGGATTGCCTCTCAGCCTCTACGGCACCCCAACGCGATCGTTATCGGAGGCATAGGCGAAGCCTCGGCGGCTTGCAAGATAGGCGCACCCGCGCCCGCGCCATGGCCTTCCCGCGATGCCGGCACGGGGCTTGCGCGCGCCGCGCGCTTCTGTTCCTGTTGCGCTCCCTTAAACGTGCCTGGAAGCCGCGATGGTCCCGTTCTTCGTCCAGATCAAATGCCAGCTTGGCCGCTCCTATGAAGTGGCCAACGCCATCGCCGATGCGGAGATCGCTTCCGAGATCTACTCGACCGCCGGCGAGTTCGATCTCCTGGTGAAGTTCTATGTCGCCGAAGGCACCGATATCGGCCACTTCGTGAACGAGAAGGTGCAGCGCATCTCCGGAATTCAGGACACGCGCACCATCATCACCTTCAAGGCCTTCGCCAGCTAGCGCGGCCGGCTAGACCGCGGGTCCGGCCGGCGGCGCCGCCTCGATCGCTTTCGCGCGCTCGATGCCGAGCCTCTGCTCGCGCCAGATGACGAACAGCCCGGCGCCGATGACGATCACGGCGCCCGCCAGCACCGTCAAGGGCGGGATTTCGCTGAACAGGATGAAGCCCAGCAGCAGCGACCACAGCATCGCCGAATAGGTGAAGGGCGCGACCACCGAGGCTGGCGCGTGGCGGTAGCTCTCGGTCAGCAGGATCTGCCCGATTCCGCCGAGAATACCGATCGAGAGCAGCATCAGCGCATCTCCCGCGTCCGGCAGCACCCAGCCCCAGGCCGCCGTCGCGAGCCCCGCCACGGCGGCGAGGGCCTGGAAATAGAACACGATGGCGGCCGTGGTTTCCGTCGAGGTGAGACGCCGCACCTGGATCATCGCCACGGCGGTGCAGGCCGCGCCGAACAGCGCGATCAGAGCCCCCATGCCGCCCTGGCCGGAGCCATAGCCCCCGTCGATATGCGGCGACAGCATGATCACGACGCCAACCAGGCCGACGCACACCGCGCTCCAGCGATAGACGTGGACCTTCTCCCGCAACATCACCGCCGCCAGCGCCACGGTCAGCAGCGGCGCGGTGAAGCCGATCGCCGTTACGTCGGCCAGCGGGATGAGCGCCAGCGCGGCGAAGCTCGACGACATCGCCAGAACGCCGACCGAGCCTCGCACGATGTGTCCGACCGGATTGGCCGTGCGCACCGCGGAACTGATCTCGCGCCGGAAGGCGAGCAGCGCCAGCAGCGGAAACAGCGCAAAGAACGAGCGCGCGAACACGATTTCGCCTGTCGGGATTCGTCCCGAGACGATACGGACCAGCGCAGACATGATGGTGAAGATGAAGGTCGCGCAAACCTGCAGCGCGATCCCCCTGAGCGCATTCATGATGGCGCCAAGGAGCACGAGTCCCCCTCGCCCCGCAAGCGGGTCGAGGGCACAATCAGGGAAAAGGATTTCCTCCCGCCATGGCAATACCGCCGAAGACGACGGCAATGGCCAGCGCGAGGCAAAGAAGCGCCGCCACGACCGAGCCCGGCGTCGCCGGCGCCGGGTCGGCATAGCGCTCCGCCGGCTTGCGGCCGACGATCATGGCGCGGATCAGATTGTCGCGGCCAAGCACCGAATAGGCGAGGTTTGCCGCCACATGCAGCCCGATCAGCGCCAGCAGGATCGGGTAGATCTGCTGGTGCAGGGCCGAGGCGCGGGCGATGGTCTCGTCGCTGGCCACGGCTGTCATCGGTCCGTAGACGATGATGTCGTCGGTGGTGAACAGGCCGGTCAGCGCCTGCGCGCCGACAATGAGCAGCAGCGCGACCACCATCCACCCGCCGAGCGGATTGTGCCCGAGATAATGCCCCGGCCGCCCGCGCAGCAGGTCCATGCCGTAGCGCAGCGCCGCCAGCGGCCCGCGCACGAAGCGGGAGAACCGCGCCGTGCTGCCGCCGACAATCCCCCACAGCAGCCGGAACACCAGCACTACCAGGATCGCCAGCCCGTTCCACTGGTGCCAGACCATGCCGACATCGCCGAAATACTTGCTGGCGAAGGCGAGCCCGACCAGCGCGGCCAGAAGCCATTTGGCCAGACGCGTCGGCAGGTCCCACGCCAGCACGGAGGCCGGCGTGGAGGCGCTTTCCCCGAGGACGACGCTCACGTCAGCTCTTCTTGCGGAAGGAATCGTGGCAGGTGCCGCAGGTGCGGATCACGGTGGGGAAATTCGCCTTGAAGCTTGCCTCGTCCGTTATCGTGGCACGCGCCGCGTCGGCATCGGTGGCCAGCTTGTCGAGCAATCCGTCGAATTCCGCCTTCTTTTCCCAGATCGCCGGCAGCGCGTCCGTCCCCTCGCCGGAGCCTTCCGGGAACAGCGGCTTCAGCTCCTTGGCGTTCTTGACGTAAAGCGCCAGCGTGGCCTGAACCGTGGCGAGATCGAACGGGGCGGCGCCGCGCAGCATGCCGCCGGCCGCCTTGGTGGCCTTGCCATATTCCTTCATCAGCGCCTCGCGCTGCTTGACGACGTCGGATTGTGCGACGACGGCGGTCGTTGCAAGGGCGACGAGGGAAAGTGTGGTCACGGCGAAGGCCAGACGGCGACTCATAGGCAGCTCCTGATTCGGCGGTTTGCTGCAGCGCAAACCTCCCGACCCACCTTAGTAAGGCTCCAAACGATGGCAATCGGGTCGTGCCGTTCGTCGCGCGCTCGTGATGAACGCCTGTTACCTATGGGAACGACCGCCCTATACTAACGGGTGCGGATGGGGATTCCCCTGATTTCCATCGGCAATGTTTGACCTAACGTCATAAGCTGCGAAGCGAAACGCCCACTGCAAACGCCAACTACGAAAGAAGCCTGCCATGTCGTTGCGCACCATCCTCCTTCATGCCGCTCCCGATAGCGGCTTTACCGATCGCCTCACCTTCGCCGTCGCGCTCGCGCGCCAGTCCGGCGCGGCCATACGGGCGGTCTACACCTTCCACCCGGCCGGCGTGCCGCATGTGGGCCGGGCCCTGTCGATCTACATCAACGAGCTGGTGCACGAAGCCAAGGCGAAGGAAGGCGAGGTGAAGGCCCGGTTCGAAAGCGCCACGGCCGCCGCCGGCGTCACCGGAAGCTGGGAGACGGTGGAAGGCGACGTCACCCGGGAGCTGCGCAACGCCGTGACGTTCTCCGACCTCACCGTCGTCAGCGAGACCTCGGAAGGCACCGTCGACGACCAGCTGGCCGCCACCCTCCCCGAGAGTCTCGCCCTCGCCTGCAATGGCCCCCTCGTCGTGGTGCCGACAGGCGTCAAGGTGCCCGAGCGTATCGGCCGCGTCCTGATTGCGTGGAAGCCCTCGCGCGAGGCCGGTCACGCGGTGCGCTTCGCCCTGCCGCTGCTGGCGCTGGCGGACAAGGTGGAGGTTCTCACCATTGATGAAGGCACCCCGGGCGCCTCGGCCTCCGGTGAAAAGCTCGTCACCTTCCTCGGCACCCATGGGGTCAAGGCCGCGCACGTCCACCTCGAGGCGCCCTCCGCCGCGAAGGCCATCGCCGCCGAGGCCGGGACGTTCGGCGCCGACCTCATCGTGCTGGGCGCGTACAGCCACTCGCGCCTTGCCGAGATGGTGCTGGGCGGTGTCACCGCCTCCATGCTGGCCAAGCCTCCCGCGCCGCTGTTCTGCGCGCACTGATCGCATGAGGAAGGGCGTCGGCACGCCGCCGGCGCCCTTCGCACCGAAGACAGCGGCTCTCCCCGGTCGGTTTCGGGTTGCCCCGCGCCCGCGCGCCCGCTAGCAGCTTGCCGGGCCACGCGGCAGGCGTTGGCCGGGAGAGAACATCGTGTCCGTGCAAATCGTTTCGCTGTTCCTGTTCGCGATTGCCGGCGCGCTGACACCTGGCCCCAACAACATGATTTCCGCCGGCTCCGGCGCCGCCTTCGGCTTCCGGCGCACCATGCCGCAGATCTGGGGGGTCAGTGTCGGCTTCACCATCATGGTGCTGGCGGTCGGCATGGGGCTCGGCGCCCTGTTCACGGCGGTGCCCTACCTGCACGAGACGCTGAAGATCGCCGGCTCGCTCTATCTGCTCTATCTCGCCTGGAAGATCGCCAATGCCACCGGCCCGGCCGGCGGCGCGGCGATCGAAAAGCCGATGACGATGCTTCAGTCGGCGCTGTTCCAGTGGGTCAATCCCAAGGCCTGGACCATCGCGCTCAGCATCGTGCCGGCCTTTACCAGCGTGGGCGCCGAAAACGTCCTGGCCGAGGTGCTGGTGATCGCGGCCGTATCCGGCGCCGTCAGCTTTCCCTGCCTGTGCCTGTGGGCCGGCTTCGGCTCGCTGCTCGCCCACCTGCTCGCCGAGCCGCGCCAGCGCCGCATCGTCAACTATCTGATGGCGGCCCTGGTCGCCGCCAGCGTGGTCATGCTTTTCCTCTGAAAGCCGCACCGCAGCATCCGTCATAAAAGCGTGATGCGAGTCGGGCTTATGTCGCTCATGAAACCTTCGCACCTCATAGGGGAAGGCATGGCACAGACAGCCCCCGATTTGAGCGATGCACCTGACGGGCGCCGGTTCCGCAGCCTGTTCCTGTCCGACATCCATCTCGGCACCAAGGGCTGTCAGGCCGACCTTCTGCTCGACTTCCTGAGATACCACGACGCCGAGACGCTCTATCTCGTCGGCGACATCGTCGATGGCTGGCGCCTGCGCTCGGGCTGGTACTGGCCGCAGAGCCACAACGACGTGGTGCAGAAATTGCTCCGCAAGGGCCGCAAGGGCACCCGCATCGTCTACCTGCCGGGAAACCACGATGAGTTCCTGCGCGACTATTACGGCAGCCATTTCGGCGGCATTGAAGTGGTTGAAACCGCGATCCACGAAGCCGCCGACGGCAAGCGCTATCTTGTCATCCATGGCGACGTCTTCGACGTCGTCGTGCGCCATGCCAAATGGCTCGCCTTCCTCGGCGACGGCGCCTACTCCTTCGCGCTCGGCATCAACACCTACCTTAACTGGGTGCGCCGGAAGCTCGGATTTCCCTATTGGTCTCTGAGCCAGTGGGCCAAGCTCAAGGTAAAGAACGCGGTCAGCTTCATCGGCCGCTTCGAGGAGGCCGTGGCCACCGAGGCGCGCCGGCACAAGGTGGATGGCGTGATCTGCGGCCACATCCATCATGCCACGATGCATAATGATTTCGGCGTGGGCTATATTAACTGCGGCGACTGGGTCGAGAGCTGCACGGCGATCGTCGAGCACGAGGATGGCCGCTTCGAGCTTATCGACTGGGCCCGCCAGACCCGCGCCCGGACCGGCGCGCCCCTGCTGCTGGAACGGCCGAAGGTCGCTGCCTGATGCGCATTGTCATTGCGACGGATGCCTGGTCGCCGCAGGTCAACGGCGTCGTCCGCTCGCTGCAGAACACCGCCCGCGAGGCGGCCGCTCTCGGCGCCGACATTCAGTTTCTGACGCCCGCCGATTTCCGAACCCTGCCGATGCCGACCTACCCGGAAATCCGCCTGGCGCTGGCAACCCCTTCACGGGTGGCCCGCCGGATGGACGAGATCGGCGCCGAATGCGTGCATATCGCCACCGAAGGCCCGGTCGGCATCATGGCGCGGCGCCTGTGCCTGTCGCGCGGCCAGCCCTTCACCACCAGCTACCACACCCGCTTTCCCGAGTATCTCGCCGCGCGGGCCCCGGTGCCCGAGAAGCTCTCCTATGCGTGGCTGCGCCGCTTTCACAATGCCGGCGCGGGCATCATGGTCTCGACGCCGACGCTGGAGACGGAGCTGCGCGGTCGCGGCTTCCACAACATCATGCGCTGGTCGCGCGGCGTGGACGCCACGCTGTTCCAGCCGCGCCCGCCGGAGGACTGCGACGCCTTCGTGCAGGCCCTGCCGCGCCCCATCTTCGTCTCGGTCGGCCGTGTCGCGGTGGAGAAGAACATCGGCGCCTTCCTCAAGCTGGACCTTCCCGGCAGCAAGGTGGTGGTCGGCGACGGCCCCGCTCTCGCCTCGCTGCGGGCCCAGTACCCGGACACCCATTTTCTCGGCATGAAGGAAGGCGAGGCCCTCGCGCGCATCTACGCCGCCGCCGACGTCTTCGTCTTTCCAAGCCTCACCGACACCTTCGGCATCGTCCTGCTGGAAGCGATGGCGAGCGGCCTGCCGGTGGCGGCCTTTCCCGTCACCGGCCCGCGGGACGTGATCGACGCCGCGCCCGCCGATGCGCCGGTGGGCGTGCTTGACCCGGACCTGCGCCGCGCCGCGCTCGGTGCGCTCGACATCGACCGCGCCAATGCCCGCACCTACGCACTCGGCTATTCCTGGCGCGCCTGCACCGAGCAGTTCCTCAACAACATCGCCACGGCGCAGCACCGCGTGCTGGCGCCGAAGGCAGCCGCCGGCTGATCCCCGTCACGCCGCCGCGAGGCAGCGCGTGAACATCTCGCGGTCGACATTGCCGCCGGACAACACGATGGCGGCAACCTTGCCCCTGAGGTCGAGCCGACCGGCCAGCACGGCGGCAAGTGCAACCGCGCCACCCGGCTCCACCACGATCTTCAGTTCCTCGAAGGCGAAGGCCACGGCGCGGGCGACTTCCTCGTCGCTGGCCGAAACCCCCTCGCCGACGATGCGGGAGCTGATCTCGAAGGTCAGCCGCCCCGGCGTCGCCGCCAGCAGCGCATCGCAGATCGAGCCGCTGACGCGCGCGTTGCGCTCACGCCCGCCCGAGACGAAGGAGCGCGCGTGGTCATCGAACCCCGCCGGCTCGGCGGTCATGACCCGCGCCTGCGGGAACCGGCTCTTCACCGCGATGGCGGTGCCGGAAATCAGCCCGCCGCCGGAGGCATTGGCGAGCACGACATCCGGCGCGAGGTCCATGGCGGCGAAATCCTCGGCGATCTCCAGCCCCACCGTGCCCTGCCCGGCGATGATGTAGAAATCGTCATAGGGCGGCACGAACACCGCCCCGCGCTCGCGGGCGATCCTGTCGGCGATGGCGTCGCGGTCCTCGGTCTCGCGGTCATACTCCACCACCTCGCCCCCGAAGGCGATGGTGCGCGCCCGCTTCATCGCCGGTGCGTCCTTGGGCATCACGATCACCGAGGGCATGCCCATCAGCGTCGCCGCCGCCGCCACGCCCTGGGCGTGGTTTCCCGACGAACAGGCCACCACCCCGCCCGCGCGCTGCTCGGCGGGAAGGCGCGAGATGCGGTTATAGGCGCCGCGGAACTTGAACGAACCGGTCCGCTGCAACGGCTCGGGCTTCAGGAAGATCCGGCCGCCGGTAATCTCGTCGAGCCGGGACGAGTTGACCAGCCGCGTGCGAACCGCCACACCGGCCAGCCGCTCGGCGGCAGAGGTGACGTCATCAATGGTGGGGAGGGCGTTGCTTTGCATCATGAGGCAAGTCTAGCCCCGGTCGGCGCGCCGCGCACGGCAAATCATGCCGTTCATCACGAGGACGGGCGGCGGTTGAGCGCGTCTTTCGGCGACTTGCGCCGTTCGCTCGGCTCAACCTAATGTCGCTTTGAACACAAACGGGAGCAGGCATGTCGGGCCGCACGCGAAGTATCGACCGGAGCGGCATGGAGGCGGGTGCCCAGGCCATTACCGGCCAGCTCGGGCGAACCATCCAGCGCCTGCGCAAGGCGTATAATCTCTCGCTCTCCGAACTTTCGGAGCAGTCGGGCGTGGCCAAGTCGATCATCAGCCAGATCGAGCGCAACGAAACCAACCCCACCCTTGCCACCGTGTGGCGTCTGTCGCAGGCCCTGGACGTGTCCATCGACCGCTTCATGGCCGCCACCGATGACGAGCCCTTTGTCGAGCACCTGACCCGCGCCGACACCCCGATGCTGGTCTCCGAAGACGGCAAGTGCCGCCTCACCATCACCGGATGGATCAAGACGGTGGAATGGCTGCAGTGGTTCGACTTCGTCGCCGAGCCCGGCGGCGAGCTTATTTCGGACGGACACCAGCGCGGCTCGATCGAGTGCCTGTCGGTTCTGGCGGGCGAGCTTCAGGTGGAATGTGCCGATGTGCTGGAAACCGCCCGTGCGGGCGAAACCTTGCGCTATCGCTGCGACCGCCGCCACGTGATCCGCAACACCGGCACCGAGCCGGCCCACGCGACCATGGTGTGCCTGCTCAAAGCCGCGGTTCTCGACTGATCGCGGCCCCACCTCGCGAGACGAAAAAGGCGCCCGACGGGGCGCCCTTTTGCATTGAGGTCAGTGCGAGCCGCTCGCCGCTTCCGCCTTGCGCTGGCGGCGGCGCTCGCCGAAGCCCGCGAGCCAGCGGCACACCACGTAGAAGGTCGGCGTGAACAGCAGGCCGAAGAAGGTCACCCCGATCATGCCGGAGAACACCGCCGTGCCGAGCGCCTGGCGCAGTTCCGAGCCCGCGCCGGTCGCCCGCACCAGCGGCACCACGCCGAGGATGAAGGCGAGCGAGGTCATGATGATCGGGCGCAGGCGCAGCTGCGCGGCATGCTGGGCGGCGGTGAAGCGGTCCTCGCCGCGATCCTCGAGCTGCTTGGCGAATTCCACGATCAGAATCGCGTTCTTCGCCGCCAGACCGATGAGCACGATGAAGCCCACCTGGGACAGGATGTTGTTGTCCTGCCCTCGCAGCAAAATGCCCGCAACCGCCGCGATCAGACACATCGGCACGATGAGGATGACCGCAAGAGGCAGCGTCAGGCTTTCATACTGCGCCGCGAGCACCAGGAAGACGAACACCACGCCGAGCGCAAAGGCGAAGATCGCGGTGTTGCCTGCCCTCACCTGCTGGTAGGCCAGCGTCGTCCACTCATAGGAGAAGCCACTGGGCAGGGTCTCGGCGGCGATCTTCTGCATCATCTGGATCGCCTCGCCCTGCGAGGTGCCGGGCATGGTGTCGCCGTCGAGTTCCGCCGCCGGATAGAGGTTGTAGCGCGGCACGCGGTAGGGGCCGGCAATGTCCTTCACCGTCGCGAACGAGCCGATCGGGACCGTCTCGTCATGCGAGTTTCTGACGCGGAGCTGGAGCAAATCGTCCTGGGTCAGGCGGAACGGCGCGTCGGCCTGCGCCTGCACCCGGTAGGTTCGCCCGAACAGGTTGAAGTCGTTGACATAGGCCGAGCCGATATAGGTCTGCAGCGTCGAGAACACGTCCGCCATGTTGACGCCGAGCAGCTGCGCCTTGGTCCGGTCGATATCGAGGAAGATCTGCGGCGTGGAGGTCTCGAACAGCGAGTAGACCTGCTTGAGGCCCGGCGTCTGGTTCGCCCTGCCCATCATCGCATAGACCGCGTTCTGCAGCGCGCCATAGCCGGCGCCGTTGCGGTCCTCGATCATCATCCGGTAGCCGCCGGCATTGCCGATGCCCTGAACGGGCGGCGGCATGACGACGATCATGAACGCTTCCTCGATCGAGGCGAGCTTGCCGAAGAGCTGGCCCTGGATCGCGGCGGCGGACTGGCCCGGATGCAGGGCGCGCTCGGCGGCGGGGCCGAGAATGATGAACATGGCACCGGCATTCGGCGCGTTGGTGAAGGTCGCGCCGGAGAAGCCGACAATGTTCACCACATGGGCGACGCCGGGCGTGTCGAGGGCAATCTTCGCCGCCCGCGTCATCACGTCATTGGTTCGCGCCAGCGCCGCGCCGCCGGGAAGCTGGGCGGCGACGATGAGATAGCCGCGATCCTGCGAGGGGATGAAGCCCTGCGGCGTCATGCGGAACAGCTGGAAGCCGCCGGCGAGGATGCCGGCATAGACCACCAGCACGATCACGGCGAAGCGCACCACCCGGCCGGTGAACCGGCCATAGCCGCGCGAGAGCCCGTCGAAGCCCTTGTTGAAATAATAGAAGAAGCCGGTAAACGGGCGCGCATACCAGGCCGGCTTATGGTCCGGCCCCTTGTGCGGGCGCAGCAGCAGCGCGCACATCGCCGGCGACAGCGTCAGCGAGACCAGCAGCGAGATCAGCGTGGAGCCCGCGATGGTCAGGGCGAACTGCCGGTAGAACTGGCCGGAAATGCCGGTGATGAAGGCCGAGGGAATGAACACCGAGGCCAGCACCAGCGAGATCGCGACCAGCGCCCCGCCCACCTCGTCCATCGTCTTGTAAGCGGCGTCGCGCGGGCTCAGGCCGGTGGAGATGTTGTGCTCCACGCTCTCCACGACGACGATCGCGTCGTCGACCACGATACCGATGGCGAGCACCAGTCCGAACAGCGACAGGTTGTTCAGCGAGAAGCCGAACAGGCTCATGATGAAGAAGGTGCCGATCAGCGAAACCGGAATCGCGAGAATCGGAATGATCGCCGCGCGCCATGTCTGCAGGAACAGGATCACCACGATCACGACGAGCACGATCGCCTCGATGATCGTGTCCTCCACCGCGCGCACCGATTCCGCAATGAACTGCGTCGGGTTGTACGCCGTGGAATAGGTCATGCCCGCCGGGAAGCTCTTGGCGATCTCCGCGATTTCCTTCTCGATCGCCTGGCCGGTCGCCAGTGCGTTCGAGCCGGGAAGCTGGAAGATGCCGAGCGCCACGGAGGGCTTGGAATCGAAGTAGGAGATCGACGAATTGTCCTGCGCTTCGATGCCGATACGCGCGACGTCGCGCAGGCGCACCACCGCATCGCCCGTCTCGCGCACCACGATGTCGCCGAACTCTTCCGGCGTGGACAGCCGCCCGAGCGTTCGCACCGCGACCTGGAAGGCGAGCTGGTTCGGCACCGGGGGCGCATTCAGCACGCCCGAGGCAACTTGCAGGTTCTGCGCCTGGAGCGCGGCGGTAACGTCCGACGCAGTCAGGTTCAGCGCCTGCAGCTTCATCGGGTCGAGCCACACCTGCATCGCATAGTCGCGCGAGCCGAACACCGTGATCGAGCCCACGCCCGTCACGCGCTGGAGCTGATCCTTGATCTGCAAATTGGCGTAGTTGGAGATGAACAGCGAGTCGCGCGAATTGTCCGGCGAGAACAGGCTGACCACCATCAGGATGTCAGGCGAGGCCTTCGCGACGGTGACGCCGATCTGTTGCACTTCCTGGGGCAGGCGCGGCGTTGCCGTGGCCACCCGGTTCTGCACCTGAACCTGCGCGATATCGAGATCGGTGCCGATGTCGAAGGTCACCGCGATCGAGAAACGGCCATCGGCGGTGGAGTTGGAGGAGATGTAGAGCATCCCCTCCACGCCGTTGATCTGTTGCTCGATTGGCGCAACCACCGTGTCGGCGACGGTTTCCGCGCTCGCGCCGGGATACTGACCGGAGACGTTGACCACCGGCGGGGCGATGTCGGGATACTGAGCGACGGGCAGCCCGACATAGGCCACCGCACCGAGGATCATCACGACGACGGAAACCACCGAAGCGAAGATCGGGCGGTCGATGAAGAAATGTGAAAATCGCATGGATCCGGTTCCCGCGCTCAGTTGGCGGGCTTGGCGGGCGCCGTGCCCGCGGCCGGCGTGGCCGGCTTGGCGGGCGCAGCCGGCGTGGCAGTCCCAGCCGACGCAGCAGGCGCAGCCGGCGCCTCCAGCTTGCCGACAACCTTGGCGCCCGGCCGGATCCGCGAGAGACCGTTGACCACGACGAGATCGTCCTTATCGAGGCCGGAATCGATCACGCGCTGGCCGTCATAGACACGCCCCAGCGTCACATACTTCATCGTCGGCACCTGCGGCGCGTCGCCGGGCTGGAGCACATAGACGAACTTGCGGGTCTGCTCGGTCGCGATCGCGACGTCCGGCACGGTCAGCGCCGGATGCTCGGCGGACGTGGGCACCTGGATGCGCCCGAACATGCCCGGCGTGAACACGCTGTCGGGATTGGCAAACTGGGCCCGGCCACGGATCGTGCCGGTCGTCTCGCTGATCTTGTTGTCGACGAAGTCGAGCACGCCCTTATGGGGGAAGCCCTTCTCGTCGATCAGCTCCAGCCTCACCGGGATCGACTGGCCGGCGTCGCCCATTTCCTTGGCCATGCGCTGGTAGCGCAGATACGAGGCCTCGTCATAGGTGAACTCGAAATAGATCGGGTCGATCGAGACGATGGTGGCGAGCAGCGTATTGGTGTTGGTGCCGCCCGAGCCGCCGGTCACGAGATTGCCGACCGCCACCTTGCGGTCGCCGATACGGCCG
Source organism: Ancylobacter pratisalsi (assembly GCF_010669125.1). Classification (NCBI taxonomy): domain Bacteria; kingdom Pseudomonadati; phylum Pseudomonadota; class Alphaproteobacteria; order Hyphomicrobiales; family Xanthobacteraceae; genus Ancylobacter; species Ancylobacter pratisalsi. The sequence goes on along the minus strand of NZ_CP048630.1, from coordinate 3,855,562 downwards.
GTGACGGGCGCGCGCAGATCGGTGAATTCAAGGTCCAGCTTCGCCGCCTGCACGGCGGCTTCCGCCCCGGCCGCCGCTGCGTGTGCGGCGCGCTCGGTCTGCAGGCGCTGGTCGAAGGTCTGCTTCGAGATCGCGGTCGAGGTCTTGTCCTGGAGCAGGGTCTGGGCGCGCTGCAGATCGGAGGTCGAGAAATCGACGTCGGCCTGCGCCTTGGCGAGGTTCGCCTCCGCCTGATCCAGCGCGATCTGGAACGGGCGCTTGTCGATGGTGAACAGCAGGTCGCCCTTATTCACCAGCTGGCCGTCGGTGAAGTTGATCGAGGCCAGATAGCCGGAGACGCGGGCATACATGTTGATGAGATCGACCGCCGCGAAACGGCCGACATACTCGTCATAGTCGGTGATGTTGCGCGAGATGGGCTTGGCGACGGTTACCTGCGGGGCCTGGGGCGCCGGCGGCGGGGCCTGCTGCTCGGAACAGGCCGCGAGCGACAGCACGCCGACAACGGTGACAATGGCAGGCAGGCGCGACAACGCGGTGTTCATTGAGCCGTCTCCGAGAAAGGCAAACAAGCGCTTCGGCGGCCCCCACCCGAAGCAACGCAAGGCGACCCGCCCCGCACGCGGGAACGCTCAGCGTGCCACGCACGTAGCACGTTTTTGCTGCACCGCGTAAGCGGTAAAAGCATCAGCCCGCCTTCGGGTTGGGCCTCCCGCTGAGCAGCGCGCGCAGATAGCGGGGGCCGATCAGCGTCAACACCAGCCCCCCATACACCGCCCCGGCCATTGCGATGCACAAGAGCAGCCGGGTCTCGTTCCGCAGCGAGCTGAGATGCGCGACCAGCGGCTCCGACAGCGCCGCCGCCCCATAGAGCGTCGCCGCCACCGCCAGGCCGATCGCGACGAGCCGGGGCAGAATGCGCAGCAGCTGGGCGTCGCCGCATTCATAGCCGCGCCGCCGGGCGAGGAAGGCCAGCAGCAGCACCGTGATCCAGCCGCCGACCGAGGTGGCGAAGGCCAGCCCCACCTGCGCCAGGCTGTCCATCAGCCAGATCTTGAGGAGGATGTTCACGACAGCGGCGCCCAGGGTCGCCATCACCGGCGTGCGGGTATCGCCGCGGGCGTAGAACGGCGCCATAAAGGCGCGCATGACCACGAAAGGCAGCAGCCCCAGCCCATAGGCCGCCAGCGTCGCGCCCGCCGCCGTCGCCGCCTCGGGCGTGAACGCGCCACGCATGAACAGCGCCCGCATCATCAGTTCGGGAATGACCAGCGACGCGGCCAGGAACGGCAGCACCAGCAGGATCGTCAGCTCGATGGCGCGGGACTGCGCGTGGCGCGCGCCCTCGAAATCCTCCGCCGCGATCTTCCGCGACAGTTCCGGCAGCAGCACGATGCCCGCGGCAATGCCGACCACACCGATGGGCAGCTGGTTCAGCCGGTCGGCATAGAACAGCGCCGCGATCGCGCCCTGCGGCAGGAACGAGGCGATGATGGTGTCGGCAAAGATCGCCAGCTGCACCCCTGCCGAGCCGATGATCGCCGGTCCGAGCGCGATGAGAAAGCGCCGCGTCTCCGGATCGAGGCGCGGCCTCCCGAAGCGCAGGCGCAGCCCGTGGGTCTCGGCGTCGAACACCAGAAGCGCGACCTGCAGGAAACCGGAGATCAGCACGCCCCACGCCGCCGCCGCGCCGGCATTGGGAAACAGCCCGACCGCGGTCAGCGTGCCCACCATCGACACGTTGAGCAGTATCGAGGCCGCCGCCGCCGCCCAGAACCGCTCATTGGCGTTCAGCACGCCCCCGACCAGCGTCACCACCGCGATCAGGCCGAGATAGGGGAAGGTGATACGGGTGAAATCCACCGTCAGCGCGAAACGCTCAAGGTCGCCCGAAAGCCCCGGCGCCAGCGTCGCCACCACCCAGTCCGTCGCCGTCAGCGCGAAGGCGAGGATCACGAGCTGCACCAGCACCACGGCGGTGAGAATGCCATCGGCGAAGCGGCGCGCCTGCGCGTCGCCCTCCACCGTCTTCACCCGCGCATAGGCGGGAATGAAGGCGGTGTTGAACGCCCCTTCGGCAAAGATGGAGCGAAAATGGTTGGGCAGGCGGAAGGCGATGTAGAACGCGTCCGCCACCGGCCCCGCGCCGAGCACGGCGGCCATCACGATGTCGCGCACGAAGCCCGTCAGCCGCGAGAGCAGCGTCCAGCCACCGACGGAAAAGATCGAACGAATCATGGAACGCCAGCGAGCCGGTCACGAAGGGATCGTCGCGAGGAAAATCGCGCGGCGCAGAAGCTAGCCGCCCGCGCCGCGCCCCGCCAGCCCGCGCTGGCGAAGAACGTCTAGGCCGCCCGCACGCTCACTTGCCCAGCGCACCCCGCACGGCAGCAATCACCCGCGCCTGGCTCGCCTCGTCAAGATAGGCGTGCATGGGCAGGCTGATCACCTCACCGGAGAGCTGCTCGCACACCGGCAGGCCGTTGCCCGCGGAGGGAAACTGCTCATAGGCCGGCTGCTGGTGCATCGGGATCCGGTAGTACACCGCAGTCGGCACGCCTTCCTTCTGCAGCGCCACGCCAAGCCCGTCGCGCACGCCCTGCGGCAGCCGGATGGTGTACTGCGCCCAGACCGACGTCGCGCGCGGATCCACCGCCGGCACGATGCACACGTCCTTCAGCGCCTCGTTGTAGCGCGCCGCGACCTTCTGGCGCGCCGCGATCTCGTCCTCGAAGATCGCGAGCTTTTCCAGCAGGATCGCCGCCTGAATGGTGTCCAGTCGCCCGGTCATGCCGATGCGCACGTTCTGGTACTTGTCGACGCCCTGCCCGTGCTCGCGCACGCTCTTGAGCACGGGAACCAGCTCGTCATCGTCGGTGAACACCGCCCCGCCATCGCCGAAGCAGCCCAGCGGCTTGGCCGGGAAGAAGCTGGTCGCCGTGGCATCGCCGAACGAGCCGGTGCGCTTGCCGTTCCAGGTCGCGCCGAAGCCCTGCGCGGTGTCGCACAGCACTTTCAGCCCATGCGCCCTGGCGATCGCGATAATCGCGTCGAGGTCGGCCGGCTGGCCGAACAGGTCGACCGGCACCACGACCTTCGGCGTCAGCCCCTGGCGCTTGGCGACCTCGATCGCGGCTTCCAGGCTCGCAGGGTCCATGTTGAACGTGTCCGCCAGCACATCGACGAACACCGGAGTCGCGCCGACCCACGGCACCACCTCGGCGGTCGCGCAGAAGGTGAAGGACGGGCAGAACACCGCATCTCCCGCCTTCACGCCCCACGCCATCAGCAGCATCGCCAGCGCGTCCGTGCCACTGGAGCAGGAGATCGCGTGCTTGGCCCCGGCGAAGGCGGCAAGCTGGCTCTCCAGCTCGGTCACTTCCGGCCCATTGACGAAGCGGCAGTGGTTCAGCACCCGCATCACCGCCTCGTCGATCCGCGTGCCGAGCCGGGCCCGCTGGGCCGCGATGTCGATGAAGGGGATCGGGGCCAACTCGGTCTTCACATGCGTGTTCATCATGTCTTCCTGGCTCAGCCTGCGACCTTCACGAGGCGCGGCGTGGCATCGTCCTCGACACCGAGGCAGCGTATGGCAGTGGCGATGGCCGCGACGCCGTCCTCGCCGGTCACCGCCGCCGGCTTCTCGCCGCGCACGGCTTCGAGAAAGCGGGTCAGTTCCACGCGCAGCGGCTCGGCATAGGCGACAGGCAGGTGGCGCATGGAATAGCTGCCATCCGGCTTGTAATCGAAACACTCGGTCACCTGCCGGGTCAGCAGATCGCCGATGACGTATTTGTTGCGCGTCGCCACGTGAACCGTGCGCGCCTTGAACGGCGTCAGCCAGTTGGTGTTGATGTGCGCCAGCACGCCATTGGCGGTGCGGAACTGCAGCAGGGCGATGTCCTCGCGGTCGGCCACCGCCGCCTTCACCTGCGGCTGGATCTCGGTGATGTGCGAGCCGGTGAAATGGCAGATCAGGTCGATGTCGTGCACCGCGAGATCGATCACCACTCCCACATTGGACATGCGCGGGGGAAACGGCCCGACGCGGGTGATGCCGATGGAGAGGATCTCCTCGCCACGGATCGCGTTCTTGATGGCGTCGACCGCCGGGTTGAAGCGTTCGACATGGCCGACCATCAGCGCGACGCCCTTGGCGCGGGCGGCGGCGACGATCGCCTCGGCCTCGGCCACCACGGGGGCGATGGGCTTTTCAACCAGCACATGCTTGCCCGCGCGGATCGCGGTAAGGGCGATGTCGTGGTGAAGATGGGTAGGTGCGGCCACCACGAGCGCATCGACGCCGCGCTCGATCAGGTCTTCGATGCCCGGCACCGCCTCGCAACCGAGCAATGCGGCAACCTTGCCACGCTGCCCGTCATCGGGATCGGCGATTCCCACCAGCGTCGCGCCCGGCAGGTCGGAAAGCACGCGGGCATGATTGTAGCCCATCACACCGACTCCGATGACTCCGACGCGGATCGGCGGGGGCGTCTCGGTCGGGCTTTTCGACATGATCGGTTCCTGTGTCGGCTCTTTGAAGGTGACCGGGGTCTAACACGCGCCCCGGAACGTGACGAGGCAAAGCGGTGCAATTCACCGCCCGCTCAGGTTCAATCATTGATTCAGGATGTTACCGCGCCGGCGCTCGCGCCCCGGTGCTCATTCCGCCGCGGCTTCCGCCTGCTGCACGGCCTGGGTGTTGAGGAAGCTCTTGTAGATGAAGCCGCGCTTGCCCTCGGCGACGACCTCGCACCAGCCCTTGCAGGCCACCAGCTCCACCTTCTCCCCGCCCTGCAGGTTCAGCACCGCCGCCGAGCTCTTCTTGGGGCCGGCGCGCATGGTCACGGCGCTGCGCACCACCGCGGTGCCGACAGGATCGGCGCCGGAGGCATCACCGGCCTCGACAGCGGTATCCTCGGTTTCCGGCTCGGCGGCGGCGGTGGTGGCTTCGGGGGTCTCCAGCGCGGCCAGCTTGACCGGCGGCAGCGGCGCCTGCTTGGGCAGCGCCACATGGGCGGCCTCCGCGCCGTCTGCCGCGCCGGCATCGGCGGTCTCGCTGAGGCGCGGCGAGGCGGGGGGCTCGGGGGCGGCGAAGGCGGTCACGCCGGCGGGGGCGGCGGGCGTTGCCGGACCGTCGAACACCGGCTCGGCATCGCGCAGATTGAGCTTGGGAATTTCGGCGACCACATCGGCAACGCTGGCCGGCGTCGTCCGCTCGGCCATCGGCTGCGAAACCGGAGCCGCGGCGACGGCAACCGTCTCCGCCGCCGGAATGGCCGCGACAGCGAGCGGCGCCGAAGGAGCGACACTGGCGATCGCCGCATTGCCGATCTCTTCGGGGGCGACGACGGCTTCCTCGCGGGCGGCAAGGCGCTGCAGGGCCACGAGCCCGCCGCCGAACACCGCCACGCACACCGCCAGAACACCCAGCCGCTGCCAGGTGATGACATCCTTGGAGGCGGACTTGCGGCGGCGCACCGGCTGTTCGGCCTCTCCCCCACGGCCCGAGGCACCAAAGGCGCGCCGGCGGGGCGTCGGCATCTCGGTCACGGCGGCGGCAGCGGCCGGAGGCTGCTTCCTCGCCAGCAGCCGGGTGATCAGCGAGGCCCCTGTTTCGGGGTTCCGGGCCTCGGAAATCTCGGCGGCGGCAGCGGCAGCCTCGGCCACCCCTTCGCTGTCGCGGGGAGACGAACGCTGCGGGAACATGTCGCGCACGTCCCCCAGAGCGGAGATCCGGCTGCGGACATCGGAGAGCGCCATCGGCGTCGGCTTCGGCGCGGCCTCCCCGCGTACGCTCCGGGTCCGGTCGCGCATCATCGGCACCGAGGGCTCCACCGGAACGGCAGACCGACCGCCTTCAACCGGCGTCGGATCGGAGCCGGCGGCAACCGGCGAAGCAGGAACCGTGGAATCGGTGGGCGAAGTGGCCGGGCTCTCGGCTCCACCCTCGCCGCTGGCAGCGCCGGCAGCGCCGGCTGATTCGTGGGGAGCGGTTCCCGAGCGGGCGCACTTTTCTTTTTCGAGCGCATCGAGAATGGCGCGGAAATCGGTGACAAGCGACGTCGAGAGCCCGTTCCCGCGCGGCTCCGGTGATGAGACGGTCATGGCGCGGCTCACCCGAACAGGACGGGTTTGGACCCGCGCGATACGGTCGAAAACCGAGGAATTACAAAGCTGTCTGCATCAGGTCCGGTTGCGCAGGCACAGGATCGGGTAACACCTGTGGCCTCATGTTCGGTTGCACGGTGCTGACCACTTCGCATGCCTTACGTCCAGTTCGTTGTGGGCCGCCGTCGCAAGACCGCCGCGCCCGTTCCGCACCACCGTTCTGAGCTCAATGCCTAACTAAAGGCATCAGGCGCTTGATGCAAGAAAACCACAGACCTTGAAATATCAACCTGACCGCAGATTGCGGCAACTCTTGGTCGGCAATTAATTCGAATCTTTCAGCATATTTTAATACCTCCAAACTGGGCACCCGCGTACCGCGTCACACCAGCACCGCGCGGGCGTGCTCCGGCTTGGAATCGAACACCCGCCGATAGCGCGCGACCTCCTCGGGCGGGCCCATGGACTTGGTCGGATTATCCGACAGTTTCACGGTCGGCCGGCCGTCGGCGGAAATCACCTTGCAGACGATGGAGATCGGATCCAGCGCCCCGTCCGGCGCGAAGCCCCGGAAATCGTTGGTCAGCAGCGTCCCCCAGCCGAAGCCCATCCGCATGCGGCCGTTGAAATGGCGGTAGATCCGCTCGATGTCGTCGATATCGAGGCCATCGGAGAAAATGGCAAGCTTCTCGCGCGGGTCCTGCCCACGCGCCCGCCACCAGGCGATCGCCTCCTCCCCGCCCTCGATCGGCTCCTTGCTGTCGATGCGGATGCCGGTCCAGCGCGCCACCCAGTCGGGGGCGTGGGCGAGAAAATGCTCGGTGCCGAACGTGTCGGGCAGGATCACCCTGAGATTGCCCTCATAGTCGGTCTGCCAGTCGGCCAGCACCTTGTAGGGCGCCTCGGCCAGCGCCGCGTCACTGTCGGTAAGGGCGGCATAGACCATCGGCAGCTCATGGGCGTTGGTGCCCGTCGCCTCGACCTCGCGGCGCAGGGCGATGAGGCAGTTCGAGGTGCCGAGGAAGCGCTCGCCGAGCCCTTCCATCATCGCCTGCACGCACCAGTCCTGCCACAGGAAGCCGTGGCGCCGGCGGGTGCCGAAATCGGCCACGTTTACATCGCCGAGCCGCTGCAGCCGCTCCACCTTCTCCCATACGCGGGTCATGGCGCGCGCATAGAGCACCTGCAGCTCGAACCGCCCCATGCTGCGCAGCACGGCGCGCGAGCGCAGCTCGTTGATGATGGCGAGCGCGGGGATCTCCCACATGGTAGTCTCGATCCACGGCCCCTCGAAGGTCAGCTCGTACTGCCCGTCGCGCCGCTCCAGATGATAGTCCGGGAACCGGAAGCCCTCGAACCAGGCCATGAAGTCGGGCGAGAACATCTGCCGCCGGCCATAGAAGGTGTTGCCGCGCAGCCAGGTCGATTCGCCCCGCGTCAGCGAGAGCGAGCGCACATGGTCGAGCTGCTCGCGCAGTTCGCCCTCGTCGACGAAATCGGCGATGCGGATCTGCGACGTGCGGTTGATGATGCCGAAGGTCACGCGGGTCTGGAAATGGCGGCGATAGATCGTCTGCGCCATCAGCAGCTTGTAAAAATCGGTGTCCAGCACCGAGCGCACGATCGGGTCGATCTTCCAGGTGTGGTTATAGACGCGGGAAGCGATGTCGATCATGGCGGGGCTCTGAAACTGCGGGTCCCCCCTTCTAGCCGAAGCGGACCGGCCCTTCCTAGCGCCGAACGCGCGGAAGGCTCCGTTCGCCCTCTCTTCTCAGTCCAGCACCTCGACATGGGCCTGCCCGCCGGGCGTCTTGCGCGGGGCCCGCATCAGCAGCAGCAGCAGGGCGGTGGGCAGCGTCACCCACATCATGAACCTGAAATCGTCCAGATAGGCGATGGCGGTGGCCTGGCGGGTGATCTCCGCATTGAGCGCGCCCAGCGTCGCGGGATTGGCGATGTTCCAGAACTCGAACGCGCCCCCGGACTGGAGCATCCGGTTGAACGGCGTCACATGCGCGGCGAGCGAGGCGTGCATGATCTGGGTGTTCTGCGCCAGCAGGAACGAGGTCACCGACACGCCGATCGCGCTGCCCACATTGCGCACCAGGCTGAACAGCGAGGTGCCGTCGGTGCGCAGTTCCGGCGCCAGCGTGGCGAAGGCGACCACGGTCAGGGGCGTGAACACAAAGCCCAGCCCCGCTCCCTGGAAGATGCTGTTGGAGAGCAGCCCAAAGGCGCTGACATCCGGATTCCAGCTCGTCATGTCCCACAGGCTCCAGGCGATCAGCCCGAGCCCGAGCAGCATGAGCCACCGCGGGTCCATTCTCGACACCAGCCGCCCCGCCACCATCATCGCCATCATCGTGCCGAAGCCGCGCGGCGCCATCAGCAGGCCCGCCGTCGCGACCGGGTAGCCGCCCAGACGCTGGAGATAGGGCGCAAGCAGCGCCGAGGTCGCCAGCAGCACCATGCCGATGGCGAACATGATCACCAGCCCGCTCACGAAATTGCGGTCCTTGAACAGGCGCGGGCTGAGAAACGGTTTCTCCGCCGTGATCATGTGGACGGTGAAGAGATAGAGGCCGAGCCCGGCCAGCACCGCCTCGGCGATGATCTCAGTGGAGCCGAACCAGTCCTTCTGCTCGCCCCGGTCCAGCATCAGCTGCAAGGCACCGATGCCGAGCGCGAGCACGCCGAACCCGATCCAGTCGAAGCGCAGGCCGCTGTCGCGCTTCTCATCCTTGAGAAACAGCACCAGCCCGGTCGTCGCGAGCACGCCGAAAGGCAGGTTCACATAGAACACCCAGCGCCAGTTATAGGCATCGGTCAGCCAGCCGCCGAGCGTCGGGCCCAGGATCGGGCCGAGCATCACGCCCATGCCCCACACCGCCATTGCCTGCCCGCGCTGCTCCTCGGGATAGAGGTCGAGCATGGTCGCCTGCGACAGCGGCACCAGCGCGGCGCCGAAGACGCCCTGCGCGAGACGGAACACCACGATCTGCGTCAGCGACTGCGCCACCCCGCACAGCATCGAGGCCACGGTGAAGCCGACGAGACTGACGATGAAGATGGTCTTGCGGCCGAAGCGCGCCGACAGCCAGCCCACCGGCGCGGTCATGATCGCGGCGGCGACGATATAGGAGGTCAGCACCCAGGTGATCTGGTCCGCCGTCGCCGAAAGCGAGCCCTGCATGTAAGGCAGCGCGACATTGGCGATGGTGGAATCCAGCGCCTGCATCAGCGTCGCCATCATGGCGCAGATGGTGACCAGGATCCGGGTCGTCCCGGCCTTGTCGGCCGGAACCTGTGCGGGCATCGCAGCTGTGGTGGACATGATGATGAACCTCCGGATCGGGGCTACCCGTTGCCGGCGTTGCCGTCCGCTCACCCGTCAGGCGAGCGGGCCGTGTTGACGTTGTTCCGGTTCGCGGCCGGCCTCCCGGCCCGTCAGATCAGTCCGGTCAGCGTCTGCCGCAGTGAGAGTTCGTGGCCGGTGTCGATCGACACCTGCGCGCTCATTCCCGCGCGCAAGTCCGGCGCGGCGGGCGAACCGGGCTCGGCGGCCGCGCTCTCCACCACCACGCGCACCGGCACGCGCTGCACCACCTTGACCCAGTTGCCGCTCGCATTCTGCGCCGGCAGGATCGAGAATTCCGAGCCGCTCGCCGGGGCGATGCTCTGGACCGTGCCCTTCCAGGTACGGCCGGGATACGCGTCGATGGTCACATCCACGCTGTCGCCGGGCTTCACATAGGTGAGGTCGGTTTCCTTGATGTTGGCATCGATCCAGACCTTGGCGCTGGAGACCAATCCCACCGCGCCCTGGTTGGTCAGCGCCGCCGTGGCGGCGACGAGGTAGAGGCCGGGCTGGAGGCTGTCGACGCCCGTCACCGTGCCGGCGAAAGGCGCACGCACCGTGGCGTGGTCGAACTGGCGCTGCGCCTCGTCGACCGCGGCCTTGGCCTGCAGATATTGCGGGTGCTGCTCCACGTCGACGTCGGGGTTCCCGCCCAGCTTGGCGAGGGCGACCTGGGCCTGCTGGCGAAGCGCATCCAGCTTGTGCTGGTCACCTTCAAGGGCGAAGCGCGCCTGGTCGTACTGCGCCTTGGACAGCGCGGCGGTGTCCTTCACCAGCGTGGCGTAGCGGTCGAAGGTGGCCTGGTCGTTGTCGACCGTCGCCTCCTGCGCCGCGATGTCGCTCAGCATGCGCTGGTAGTCGACCTTCTCCGCCTTCAGATCCAGCGCGGTCTCGGCGAGGTTGGCCCGCGCATTCTCAAGCGCGATCTGGTACTGGCGCGGGTCGATGCGGAACAGCACATCGCCCGCCTTCACCTTCTGGCCTTCCTTGACGTCGACATCGCTCACGAGGCCCGAGACATCGGTCGACACCATCAGCTTGGCCGCGCGCACATAGGCGTCGTCGGTCGAGACGTAGCGACCGCCGGTGAGCCAGAAATAGCCGGAGCCGATCGCCACCACGGCGATGCCGCCCAGCATCAGCACGGAACGCAGCCGCGAGCGGCGCTTGGGCGCCAGCGCCGGCTGAAGCGGCGGCGCCGCCACCGGGGTCGCGGCAGTTGAAAGGGTCTCGTTGGGGGCCTCGGCATCGCCGGGCGTGCGGGTACGGTCGAGCATGGCGGTTCTCTTCAGGAGACGGCGGCGCAGGAGCGCCCGTCCGCCGATTGCAGGTTCGATTTCATCTTGCGCAGCGTGGTCTCGGTGGAGGCGGCTTCCCGCGCGTCCACATCACTTCCCAGCAACTGGGCAAGCATCTCGGCCCGCGCGACCGCGATCTCCTCGAGGATCGGTTCGGCGGCCGGCAGCAGGTGCAGACGCCAGGCCCTGCGGTCCTCGGGGTCATGGCGACGCTCGACAAAACCACGCGCCTCCAGACGGTCGATCAGGCGCGCGACGGTGATCGGCTCCACCTCGACCATCGCGGCCAGCTCGTTCTGTGTCGGCGCCGGGCCGCGACGCAGCTTGACCAGGATCACCCACTGCGCGCGCGTCATGCCATGGGCGCGGGCGCGCTGGTCGAAACGGGTGCGCATCAGATGCGCGACCTCGTGAATGACCGTGAGAATGTCGTCCTCGGGCAGATGGGGCATCACCACCTCCTTTACGAGGCATAATATAACTCGCGTTATTATATGCGTCGATATGATATGTTATGCGAATTTCGCATGTCTGCCCCGCGCGGGGATTACCCCTGGCATGCTGCACCGCAATGCTTATGTCCCCCGAGATTTACTCCTCACATGGTCCAGAAGGATCTGAGCATGACCTCCACACCCGACCTGTTTGAAAGCTATCGCCTCGGTGACATCACGCTGGCGAACCGCATCGTCATGGCGCCGCTGACGCGCAACCGCGCCGTCGCCGGGCTGGTGCCCTCCCCGCTCGCGGTCGAGTATTACGCCCAGCGCGCCTCGGCCGGCCTCATCGTCACCGAAGCCACGCAGGTCTCCGCCACCGCGCAGGGCTACCAGGACACGCCCGGCATCTTCACCGACGCCCAGGTCGAGGGCTGGAAGGCGATCACCAGCGCCGTCCGCGCCAAGGGCGGGCGCATGTTCGTGCAGCTCTGGCATGTCGGGCGCGTCTCGCACCGCTCGCTACAGCCCGGCGGGGCCGCCCCGCTGGCGCCCTCGGCCATCCGCGCCGAGACCAAGACCTACGTGAACAACACCTTCGTCGAGGTCGACGAGCCCCGCGCGCTCACGCTCGACGAGATCCCCGGCATCGTCGACGACTTCCGCAAGGCCGCCGCCAACGCCATCCGCGCCGGCTTCGACGGCGTCGAGATCCATGCCGCGAACGGCTACCTGATCGACCAGTTCCTGCGCGACGGCGCCAACCAGCGCACCGACGCCTATGGCGGCTCGATCGAGAACCGCGTGCGGTTCCTGAAGGAAGTCATGGAGGCCGTCGTCGGCGAGATCGGCGCCAGCCGCACCGGCGTGCGCATCTCCCCGGTCACCCCGGCCAACGGGCTGACCGACAGCGACCCGGCCGCGCTCTTCGCCCATGTCATGGACGTGCTGGAGACGATCGCCCCGGTCTATGTCCACATGATCGAGGGCGCCACCGGCGGCCCGCGCGACGTGGTGCCCGGCTTTGACTTCGAGGCCCTGCACCAGCGCTACAGCGGCACCTGGATGGTCAATAACGGCTACGACAAGGCCATGGCCGAACAGGCGCTCGCCTCCGGCAAGGCCGACCTCGTCGCCTTCGGCAAGCTCTTCATCTCCAACCCGGATCTCGTTGAGCGCCTGAAGCAGGACGCGGCCTTCAACGAGCTCGACCGCGACCATCTCTATGGTGGCGGCGCCAAGGGCTACATCGACTATCCCACGCTGGAGAGCGTCGGCGCCTGAGGACGGCCCGGCTAGGGGGCCTGCCTGAAATAGGGCAGGCTCCTCAGCCGCAGCAGGACGAGCGGGTACACCGCCAGCAACACCCCGCCGACGATGGCCCCGATGAGGGTCAGCGCTGACAGCTGGCCTTCCGCCGCCGCGCTGCGATAGACGCCGAGCGACACCGGGAAGAACAGCAGCACGGCTGTGAACGCCCCCGGCGAGAAGCGCCCGCGCGCCGCCATCATCGGCACCACATGGAAGAAGGTCGCGTTGATCAGCATCAGCGTGGCGAAGGCGAGCGCGGCGACCGGCAGCGCATAGGAAATCTGCGCCTGCGCGAAGCCCAGCACCACCACGGCCGCATTGGCGACGTGGAAATCCCCCCACTCGACCGGCAGCTTGAGCACGTCGCGCGCCCAGTTGCGCCAGTCGAACGCGAACTCCTCCATGATGTGAAGCATGTAGGCCAGCAGCGCCAGCCAGGCCCAGACCTGAAAGCTCATTGCCCTCTCCCCGCCCGAAACTGCCCGGCGGGGAGATTTAACCGAGAAGCCGGTCAGGCCGCCAGCGGCTCGGCCTGGGAGCGCACAGAGACGTCGACGCTCATACCGAGATAATCGCCGATCATGCCGGTGAAGCCGCCCGCGACCGGCACCGCCTGGCTCGGGTCACGCGTCACCGCGACACGGATGAGGTTGTCGGCCGCGATGGTGCCGTTGGTCGGGTCGAACTCCACCCACCCCGCGCCCGGCAGGTAGATGTCGGCCCAGGCATGCGTCGCCCCGGCCCCGACGACGTTCGACTCGTCGCCATCCAGCGCCGGATCGTAGAGATAGCCGGTCACGAAGCGGGCGCCGAAGCCGAGCGCGCGGGCCGCCTCGATCAGCAGCAGCGCGAAATCGCGGCAGGAGCCGGTTCCCAGCCTCAGCGTGTCGAGCGGCGCCTGGGTGCCCTGCTCGTGGCGCATCTGGTAGCCGAAGCCGCGATGGATGCTGTTGTTCATGTCGGTGAGCAGCGCCATCGTGTCCGTCGGGCGCGTGGCGATGAACCCCTTGGCCCAGCTCTCCAGCTCCCCGGCCGGGTCCGGGTAATGGCAGTCGCGCATGCGGCCGAGATCGATGCGGTCGTCGGAGGAATAGACGAAGGGGTAGTCGCGCGCACTCTCATCGAGCTCAAACGCCGGCCAGCCGAGCCCGAAGCGCTCCAGCGTCAGCACGCTCTCGATCTTCAGCTCGTTGGAGGGCTCGAGAAAATCGACGGTGGCGACGGAGTTGCCGAACACGTCGTGCAACCAGTGCACGTTACCGTGCGGCCAGATCGAGAGTTCGGCGGCGACGAGGCGCAGGTCGTGGCTGTCGCGCGGCCGCAGCATCAGTCGGTGGGGTTGGAATTCGACCGGGTTGGCGTAGCTGTAATGCGTGACGTGCCGGACGATAAGGGTCTGCATTTTTGTTTTCCAGAAAGGTGCCGGGACCACCGCCAGCAGCCGGAATCGGCGAGAGCAGCGATTCTACCGGGCGCACAGGCGACCGACGATGAATCCTAGAACGCCCACGGTGATCAGAGCATTGAATGAATAGCGGCGCGCGGGAAGCCCCGGCAGCGCGGATACGGCACTGCGCATCGCCGCCGATTCGGAGGCCGTGCGGGCCGCTGCCGGGCGCGACGCGGCGGAACGGGCGGAAGCCGGGTTCGAAGCTGCCGGGTTGGAAGCTGTCGGGTTGGAAGCTGCCGTCTTGGAAGAGGCGGCCTTCGCGCCCGTGTCGCTCGCCCCTGAAACGGCCTTGGCCGCTTCGCTCGGGCGAGTGCCCTTGGGATTGGTGCCGTTCGAGCCCGTGCCTTCGGGTTGCTTGCTACCTTCGGCCATGATGCGCCTCCTTGTGCCTGACGTGCGTCTCTCAACGCGCCAGCACGCGGTTTGTTCAAACGGCGGCGTCAGATGCGCCCGTTGAGAAAGGCCAGCATCTCCACGGGGCTGTTGGCGCGGAACAGCCGCACCCGCCGGCAGCCACACATGTCGCAACGCACACGCGGTGCCTCTTCGTCCGGCGCCGCGAGAAACGCGGAATTACCGGGCGCGAGAGCCGAACGACGGCCGCAACGCTCGCAATGCGCGCAGATCATGGATGTCGAGTCGATGGCAGGAACTCCTTCCCACGCGATCGAGAAAGGTTCGACCGGGGCACGATAGATGGGTATGGCGGCGGCCGAAAGCAACGCCCGCGCGGCGCGACGCCCACTGGGGCGGACAGCGACAAGAAATTTCGGCCGGATGATGAAATCGTGTGGAAGAGTGAAGATCGGTTCCAGGAAGACCTAACCTGTCCTGAAGGTTAGGTGGTGGGCGCACTAGGGCTCGAACCTAGGACCCGCTGATTAAGAGTCAGCTGCTCTACCAACTGAGCTATGCGCCCGGAACCGATCGACGCGGGGTTGAGCCCCGCGAGCCGCGGTCGTTTAGCAAAGCTGTTAGGGCGTGTCCATACCCGCCGCTCACCTTCTTCACTCTTTAAACGCTTCTTCCCGCTTCCGGCGCACCGAGGGGAGCAGCACCACGGCCAGCGCGAACACCGCCAAACCCAGCATTGTCGCGGAAATCGGACGGGTGAAGAACACCGTTGGATCGCCGCGCGAGATCAGCATCGCCCGGCGCAGATATTCCTCCAGCATCGGCCCGATGATGAAGCCAAGCAGCAGCGGCGCCGGCTCGCAGTCCAGCTTCACCAGCACGTAGCCGATGAACCCGAACAGGGCCATCGTGTAGACCGAGAACTCGTTGTTGTTCACGCTGTAGACGCCGATGCAGCAGAAGCCGACGATCAGCGGGAACAGGATGTGATAGGGCACGGTGAGCAGCCGGACCCAGACCCCGATCAGCGGCAGGTTCAGCACCACCAGCATGAAATTGCCGATCCACATCGAGGCGACGATGCCCCAGAACAGGTCGGGCTGCTCGCTCACCACGTTCGGGCCGGGCACGATGCCCTGGATGATGAGCGCGCCGATCATCAGCGCCATCACCGGGTTGGACGGGATGCCGAGCGTCAGCATGGGGATGAAGGAGGTCTGCGCACCCGCATTGTTGGCTGATTCGGGTGCCGCCACGCCCTCGATGGCGCCCTTGCCGAAGCGCGCGGGATAGCGCGATATCCGCTTCTCGATCGAATAGGCGGCGAAGGACGAGAGCACCGCCCCGCCGCCCGGCAGGATGCCGAGGAACGAGCCGAGGAAGGTGCCGCGAACCACCGGCCCGATGATTCGCTTGATATCGTCCTTGGACAGCAAAAGGCCCTTGACCTTCTGCACCATCACCGTGCGGCTGTGCTCGTCCTCCAGGTTGCGGATGATCTCGCCGATGCCGAACACGCCCATGGCCAGCGCGACGAATTCGATGCCGTCGGCCAACTCCAGTATGTCGAAGGTGAAGCGGGGCGTGCCGGTGTAGACATCCTGCCCCGAGAGGCCGAGCAGGATGCCCAGCACCACCATCGCCAGCGCCTTGATCACCGAACCCGAGGCCAGCGCCACCGAGGCGACGAGGCCCAGCACCATCAGCGCGAAATATTCCGGCGGTCCGAATTTCAGCGCGAGATCCGACAGCGGCGGCGCGAACACCGCCAGCAGGAAAGTCGCGACCGAGCCGGCGAAGAACGAGCCCAGCGCCGCCGTGGCCAGCGCGGCCCCTGCCCGCCCCTGCCGCGCCATCTGGTAGCCGTCGATCGCGGTGACGACCGAGGAACTCTCGCCCGGCAGGTTGATCAGGATCGCCGTCGTCGATCCCCCGTATTGCGCGCCGTAATAGATGCCCGCGAGCATGATCAGCGCCGCCACCGGCGGCAGGCCGAAAGTGATCGGCAGAAGCATGGCGATGGTCGGCACCGGCCCGAGGCCCGGCAACACCCCGATCAGCGTGCCCAGCAGCACGCCGATGAAGCAGTAGATGAGGTTCTGGAAGCTGAAGGCGACCGAAAACCCGAGCGCGAGATTGTCGAAAATTTCCACCGCATGCGCTCCGGTTCAGTAGCCGCCGAGCCAGGGACCGAGCATGGGCAGCGGCAGCCCGAGCCCCTTGATGAACACCGCCCACGAGAACGCCACCATGACCAGCGCCATGGCGACGCCGCTGCCGAAGGTGAAGCGGTGGCTGGCCAGCGAGGAGATGAACACCGCCAGCCCCATGGCCGGGCCGAGGCCGAACGGACGGATCCCCACGCCGAACACCGTCACCGCCACCGACACCAGGATCAGCGCCCGCCACGGCCACCGCCGCACATTGATCGGCTCGCCCTGCGCGGCGCCGGAGGTCAGGCCGCCCACCAGCACGATGAGGCCGAAGAAGGCCAGCAGCCCGGCCAATACCATCGGGAAATAGCCCGGCCCCATCTTGATGGCGCGGCCCATCGGCAGGTCCGCGCCCTGCCAGGCGAAGAAGGCGGCCGTCACGATCAGAAGGAGGCCGGTGGCGACATCCTTCGGCGACTTCACGAATCGCGTCATGCGGGGGGTTCCCGGTCAGAAAGCCAAGGTCGATCGCCGCGCGCCGGCCCGCCCACCGGCACCGGGCCGGGCGGGTGGACGGGCGGCAGGAGGAGGCCAGCCGCGCGGCGTCAGTCGGCGAACACGCCGGCTTCCTGGATCACCGGCTTCCACTTCTTGACCTCGGCCTCCAGGAACTGCCGGTGCACCTCCGGCGTGGCGCGATCGAGCGCGACCGGCTCGGTGCCGAGATCGGCGAAGCGTGCGATCACCTTCGGGTCCTGCAGCGCCGCCACCAGCGCCGCGTTGAGCTTGTCGATCGCCGGCTTCGGCGTGCCCTTGGGCGCGTAGATGCCGTGCCACACCGCGATCTCGAAGCCGGGCAGCCCGCCTTCCTCGAAGGTCGGCAGATCCGGCAGCGACTTCAGCCGCTGCTTAGTGGTGACGCCATAGGCCTTCACCTTGCCGGCCTTGATCTGGCCCGTGGTATTGGTGGTCTGGTCGCACATCAGGTCGATCTGGCCGCCGATCAGGTCGTTCATCGCCGGGCCGGTGCCCTGATAGGGAACCGTGGTCATCTGCGCCCCGACAGCCGACATGAACAGCATGCCGCACAGATGCGAGGCCGAGCCGACGCCCGCATTGCCGTAGATCACCGCGTCCTTCTTGTCCTTCACGAAGGCCAGCAGCGCGGCGGCGTCCGTCGGTTCGAGATCGGCCTTCGCGATCATCGTCATCGGCACGTCGGTCACGAGCCCGACTTCCTCGAAGTCGTTCAGCACGTTGTAGGGCAGCTTGCGATACAGCGTCGGCGCGGTCGCCATGCCGATATGGTGCAGCAGCACGGTGTAGCCATCGGGGGTCGCCTTGGCGACCTGGCCCGCGCCCCGGGTGCCGCCGGCGCCGCCGACATTCTCCACGATCACCTGCTGGCCGAGCGAACGGGACATCGATTCCGCGATGAGGCGCGCGACGGTGTCGGTGGGACCGCCGGCCGAGAACGGGACCACCATGGTCACGGTCCGGTCCGGGTAGTCCTGCGCCGTCGCGGCGCCGAACGGCATCGCGCCAGC
This sequence comes from Ancylobacter pratisalsi, assembly GCF_010669125.1. Classification (NCBI taxonomy): domain Bacteria; kingdom Pseudomonadati; phylum Pseudomonadota; class Alphaproteobacteria; order Hyphomicrobiales; family Xanthobacteraceae; genus Ancylobacter; species Ancylobacter pratisalsi. Next base: position 3,837,543 of record NZ_CP048630.1, on the reverse strand, counting down.
GACCAGCGCCGTCAGCGCGACGGCGGCTGCTTTAAGGCTCTTCATGCACTCCTCCCAGAATGTCGCTATGACGTATGCGCGACGGCGCTCTTCCGGCGTCGTTTGCAGCCCGACAAGCGAGCACTGGTCTTACGAAGCGTCAAGCTGCTCTTTCGAACTAGACGCCACAGTTTTCCGCCCTCCCGTTGCTTCTTTGACTGAAGGGCGATCTAGGAAGACGCGAACGCAGGCTCCATATTTGCTGGATGATTCACGAACCGCCGCCCCTCGTCGTGGAAATCGCCTACCAGGAGCCCTGGGAAGCGGCGCGCCGCATCGCGCCCGCTGATGGCGAGGGGCTGACCTTCCTCGACAGCGCCATGACGCACCCCCTGCTGGGGCGCTGGTCCTATGTCATGGCCGATCCGTTCGCCCGCTTCCGCGTCGAGGGCGGGCAGGCGCGCTGGAACGGCACCCGCGAGAACGGGCGCCCGCTGGACGCGCTGCGCGCCCGGCTCGCCGCCTTCGCCCAGCCCCGCCTGCCCGGCGCCATGAGCTTCCAGGCCGGCGCCGCCGGCTATTTCGCCTATGAGGCCGGCCGCCTGTTCGACCGCTTCCCCACCCCGGTGCCGGAGCCCGGCGAGGGCGCGGAGATCGATCTCGGCTTCTACGATCTGGTCCTGGCCTTCGACACTCTGGCGAAGAGGGCGTTCGTCATCTCGACCGGCTGGCCGGAAAGCGAGCCCACGCGCCGCGCCCGCCGCGCCCGCGAGCGGCTGGAGGAAGCCTCGGCCCGGCTTGCCGGCCCGCTTCCCGCGCTCGGCCCCGCCGCCGTGGCCCGCGACTGGCATTCGAATTTCGACGCGGCGTCCTACCGCGCGGCCGTGGCCCGTGTGATCGACTATATTCGCGCCGGCGATATCTTTCAGGCCAACTTCACCCAGCTTTTCACCGCCGAGATCGGCGAGGTCGACGCCTTCGCGCTCTATGACCAGTTGCGCCGCGCCAATCCCGCGACCTTCGCCGCGCTGATCGTCAACACCGACCGCCTCATCGCCTCCTCCTCGCCCGAGCGCTTCGTCCGTCTCAGTGGCCGCGAGGTGGAAACCCGCCCGATCAAGGGCACGGTGCCACGGTCGGTCGAGCCCACGCTGGACGCCCATCGCGGGCGGGAGCTGAGCGCGAGCGAAAAGGACCGCGCCGAGAACGTGATGATCGTCGACCTGCTGCGCAACGATCTCTCGCGGGTCTGCCGGCCGGGCACGGTGAAGGTGCCGCGCCTGTGCGGGCTGGAGACCTACGCCAATGTGCATCATCTGGTGTCGGTGGTGACCGGCGAACTGACCGCCGGCCGCGACGGGCTGGACCTGCTCGCGGCCTCGTTTCCGGGCGGCTCCATCACCGGCGCCCCCAAGATCCGCGCCATGGAGATCATCCATGAGCTGGAGGGGCGCCCGCGGGGGGTCTATTGCGGCTCGATCGGCTATATCGGCTTCGACGGGGCCATGGACTTCAACATCGCCATCCGCACCGTGACGGTGGAGAAGGGCGAGGCCAGCTTCGGCGTCGGCGGGGGTATCACCACCCTTTCCGAGCCGGCGGCCGAACATGAGGAAAGCCTCACCAAGGCCGAACGGCTGTTCCGTGCCTTCCGGGCCCCTGTGTGAGCGGCCGCGCCATGATCCTGCTCATCGACAATTACGACAGCTTCGTCTTCAACGTGGCCCGCTACCTCACGGAGCTGGGCGCCGAGGTGGACGTGGCGCGCAATGACGCGCTGGACCTTGGCGCCATCGAGGCGCTGCGGCCGGACGCCCTCGTCATCTCCCCCGGTCCCTGCTCGCCCAACGAGGCCGGCGTCTCGCTCGCCGCCGTCGCCGCGCTTTCCGGCCGCCTGCCCATTCTCGGCATCTGCCTCGGCCACCAGTGCATTGGGCAGGCCTTTGGCGGCCGTGTGGTGCGCGCGGGAGAGCCGATGCACGGGCGCGCCTCGCAGGTCCACCATCTGGGCAGCGACGTCTTCGCCGGCCTGCCGACCCCCTTCCCCGCCGCGCGCTACCACTCGCTGGCCGTCGAGCTGGAAGACACCACGGCGCTTCGACCCACCGCCTGGAGCGAGGATGGCGAGATCATGGGCCTCGCCCATCGCCAGCACCCGACCTATGGCGTCCAGTTCCACCCTGAATCGGTGCTCACCGACCACGGCTACGACCTGCTGGCGAATTTTCTCTCCCTGGCGAGATCCTTCGGGACGCTGCGGGACGCCGCCCAGGACGTGACGGCCCAGGACGTGACAGCCCGAGACGTGGCAGCCCCCAACCCGACCGCCCCGAACCCCGCCGCCCGCCCACGGGACGGCCGGGACCAGGAGCAGCCCGCGTGAGCGAGACCATCAGCACCCAGGATCGCGGCTTCACCCTCGGCGACGGGCTTTTCGACACCGCGCTGGCGCTGGGCGGGCAGATGCTGGCGCGCCAACGCCACGTCGCACGCCTGCTCGACGCCGCGCACGCCATCGGCATCGCCCTCGATCCCGCCCGCCTCGATGCCGCGCTCGACGCCGCGCTGACGCCTGAACCGGCCATCCTGCGCACCACCGTGACGCGCGGACCTGCGGGGCGGGGCCTGTGGCCGGCACAGGCCGGCGAGCCGACGCTCCTTGTCACCACCGCCCCTTGGACCGCCTCGCTCATGGGCCAGCCCGCACGGCTGATCACCGCCACCGGGCGGCGCAACGCGTTTTCCCCCTCGGCCAATCTGAAGACCCTCGGCTATCTCGATCACATCCTCGCCGCGCGCGAGGCCGCGATGGCGGGGGCGGACGACGCGCTGATCCTCAACACCGACGGGCGCGTCGCCTGCTCGACCATCGCCAATGTGTTTGTCCTGATCGCGGGCCGGCTCATCACGCCCTGCCTGTCGGAAGGCTGCCTGCCCGGCATCATGCGGGCGCTGGTGATCGAGGTGGCCCCCGCGCTCGGCCTGGCGATCGAGGAACGCCCCGTCGTGCCCGAGGCCCTGTTCGGCGCCGACATGGTCCTGCTCACCAACAGCGTGCGCTTCCTGCGCCCGGTGACCGCGCTGGACGGCACCGAACTGGCGCGGGACGAGGACGTGTTCGACCGGGTGCAGGCCGCCCTCCTGTCCCGCCTCACGGGCGAGAGCGGCGTGGCGCTGCCGGTGCGCTGAGATCACCGGCTGGCGGCGAGATTATCGATCGCCCATTCGTCGCGGGGGATCGCCTCACCGACGTGGAAGGCGAATCCGATGACCTTGCGCTGGCTGGGGTCCAGCTCGCAACGAAACGAGATTTCGTACCATTGGCGCCGGCTGCGGAAAGCGCCGCCATGGGCGACGAGCGTGTCGCCCTCCATCCGGGTATCGGACAGCGCATAGTCCACCAGCCGATCGGGCTGGAAGCTCGCGTTCCACGCCTGCACCTGCTCCATCGCCTCCAGATCGCAAAGCTGGGCCATGCGCTCATCGCCGGCGAGGGTGGCCAGGGAACGGCGCAGGCCACGGCTGCGCGGGCTGTCCAGCGCCTGCTCCGACAGCATCCGCGTCGCGCGGATCATCTCCGGCTGCGGCGTCGCCGCACGGCCATGGCGCACCGCCGCGGACGGCGAGCCGGGCGGGACAGCCGGCGGCGACGCAGGAACGGGCGGATGGAGCGCCGGCTCTTGGAGGGCTGGCTCTTGGAGCGCCGGTTCTGAAGCCGTCGGCGCGGGGGGCGATGCCACCCCGCCGCGCAGCGCCTCGAAATCGCGCTCGCTGATCACCTCGGTCTGGATCCCCGGCACATCCGGCGGCGTCAGTACCGGGCGAGCGGCCAGTATCAGCAGCGCCAGCAGCGCCCCGTGGAGCGCGAACGAGGCGAGGAGATCCACACGCGCCTCACGCGCCGGCAAAAGCGCGGTCACACGCGCCGCACCGTCCTCATCGCTCACCTGAGGAAGCCACACGCTCCACGCGTCCGTCATGCGGGAAGACAGGTACTGGCGCGCGGCATCGCAAGCTCATTCGGGCGGGCGGGAGCCCCCTGTGTCGCCTACCGGCCCGACATCAATATGGCTTCCCCCGCCCCGCAAATGCCCGAAATGAAAACGCCGCCCCGCAGATCAACGGGACGGCGCCGCACTCGTGACAGTTGGGGCAATGAACGCCCCCCGGCCTATTCGGCCGCCGATTGTGACTGTGCATTCAAGCTGTTACGCTTGGCCTGCAGTTTATTGAGCGCGATGATATAGGCCTGCGCGGAAGCCACCAGTGTGTCCGGATCCGACCCGCGACCGGTCACCGCCTTGTCGCCATCCTCCAGCCGGACCGACACCTCAGCCTGCGCATCCGTCCCCTCGGTGACGGCATGCACCTGGTACAGCGCCAGGCGGGCGGCATGGGGCACGATGGCCTGGATGCAGTTGAACACCGCGTCCACCGGCCCGTTACCTTCCGCCTCCTCGGTAACGATCACCCCATCGACCTCCATCTTCATAGTAGCCCGCTGCGGCCCATGACTTCCGGCGATAACAGTGAGCGACACCAGTTTCATCCGGTCGTGAGCGACGGCGATCTCGTGATCGACAAGTGCCTCAATGTCTTCATCGTAAACGATTTTCTTGCGGTCGGCCAAATCCTTGAAACGGGTGAAAGCATCGTTCAGCGCGTTCTCGCCCAGCTCGTAGCCGAGGGCCTTCAGCTTGTCGCGGAAGGCGGCGCGACCGGAGTGCTTGCCCATCACCAGCGAGGTCTTGTTCACGCCGACACTCTCGGGAGTCATGATCTCATAAGTGGTATTATTCTTCAGCATCCCGTCCTGGTGGATGCCGCTCTCGTGAGCAAAGGCGTTCCGACCGACGATCGCCTTATTGTATTGAACCGGGAAAGACGTCACCGCCGAGACCAGCTTGGAGCCCCGCGTCAGCATGCTGGCGTCAATGCCGGTATCGTAGGGCAACACATCACGGCGGACATTGATCGCCATCACGATCTCTTCCAGTGCGGCGTTGCCCGCGCGCTCGCCCAAGCCATTGATCGTGCATTCGATTTGCCGCGCGCCGCCGGCAACGCCCGCCAGCGAATTCGCCACCGCCAGACCGAGATCATTGTGACAATGGGTCGAGAACACGATCGACTCGGGATTGGAAACGCGATCCAGCACGCGCTCGCGCACCTGCCGGAACATCGCCTCATATTCGGAAGGCGTGGCGTAACCTACCGTGTCCGGGAGATTGATGGTCGTGGCACCGGCGTTGATCGCGGTCATAACGCACTGTGCGAGATAGTCGATCGGTGTGCGGGTGGCGTCCATCGCCGACCATTCCACGTCCTCGACCAGATTGCGGGCCTGGGCGACGGTCGCGGTGATGATGTCGATCACCTGGTCCTGCGTCTTGCGCATCTGGTATTCGAGATGGATCGGCGAGGTTGACACGAAGGTGTGAATACGCGGCCGCCGGGCGTGCTTCACCGCCTCACCGGCCCGCGCGATATCCGCCGGGATGGCCCGCGCGAGTCCGGCGATCACCGCCCGCTTGGTACGCCGGGCAATTTCGGCGACCGATTCGAAATCACCGACGGAGGCGATGGGAAAGCCGGCCTCGATGACATCGACACCCATCGTGTCGAGCAGCTCAGCAACTTCCAGCTTCTCCTCAAAGGTCATCGATGCGCCAGGGCACTGCTCCCCATCGCGGAGCGTGGTGTCGAAAATGATGACGCGGTCATTGGTGGAGGATGCGGCGGAGGAAGGCGCGGACATGGGTATTTTCCTTCTGGCGCGTGAGCCGGCGCCTCGTTTGGGCGATTTCATCGGCTCGGAATGTCGTATCGCGAAGTTTGTTCGGGCGTCATCCCCTGAGCGCCCAGGCACGCAGCCCGGCCGGCCCTCAGGGGCGGCTAAGAAGAAGCAGTCCGGACAGAAGGAGAGCGTTCCCTGAAAACCGCTTCGCGGCCAGGGTCGCGGAATAGCAGCGGGCGGACGAATGCGTCACGGCTCGGCTCTCGCGAGAGTTGCTCTGCAGCCTCTCTTACCGGATACGGGCACGTGCTGGCAAGCCCTGGCGCGTCTCCACGGTCAAACCAACGCCCCGAAATCGCCTCAGCGGCGCGGCACAGCCGGTGCCCTCGTCAGCGAACCGTTATGTCACGAGCGGCCCGCATCATCAGTGCCCCCCTCCACCGCTGACATGCCCGGGCCGCCGCATCAGGGGCGCGAATGCAACCAGCGCGAGGAACAGGAAGGTGAGCAGGTAGAATACGTCCGCGAAGGACATGACCAGCGCCTCACGTCGGACCAGCGATGCCATCTGCTTGAGCGCAGCGATGTCGGCGTCGGAGCCGAAGCGAGACAAGGCCCCGCTCATGGCATCAAGCCTTTCCAGCGCAGCCGCGTTCGCCCACTGTACATGCTCGTGCAGGCGCGCCAGGTGGAGGTCCCAGCGGTCGTTGAGCACGGTATTGATGACAGCGAGCCCAACAGCACCACCCAGATTGCGCATCAGATTGAACAAGCCCGAGGCGTTCTTGATCTGCTGCGGAGGAAGCGTGCCAAGCGAGAGGTTGGTAATCGGGATCATCGCCAGCATCAGCGAGGTACCGCGCAGAATCTGCGGAACCAGCAGTTCCCAGAAATCCCAATCCTTGGTCAAACCGGTGACCCACCACGTGCCGAGCGCAAACCCGGCGAAGGCGATACCGATCATGACCCTTGGATCGAGCCTCGTCATCAACCGCCCCGCCAATGGCGCTGTCAAAAACATCGCGATGCCGGTGACGAACATGGTCTCACCGATCATCAACGCCGAGTACCCGCGAACCCTGCTGAGATAGATCGGGTAGAGATAGGTCAATCCATAGAGACCGATGCCAAGCACGAAGCTGAAGGCGGAGCCGGTCGCGAAGTTACGGTTCTGGAAGGCACGAATATCCACGACAGGCTCGCGCGCCTTCAGCACGCGCAGGAAGAACGCCAGCCCAGAGACCACGCCAACAATGGCGAAAGTGAAAATCGTCTGGTCATCAAACCAGTCATTGGTCGGCCCCTCCTCCAGCACGAATTCGAGACTGCCGAGGAAACCCGCCATGAACAGCAGCCCCCACCAGTCAAAGCGGTCAAGGAGGCCAAGATCGGGCTCGTCGAAATCAATCAGCGTCAGCGATGTAATGATGACGAAGATGCCCGGCACGATATTGACGAGAAACAACCAATGCCAGGAGAACAGGTCTGTGAGGTAGCCGCCAATGGTCGGCCCTACCGTCGGGGCGAGCGTTGCCACAAGGCCGATCATCGGGGTCACGATGGGCTGCTTCTCGCGGGGGAATACCGCATAGGCCGAGGCAAAGACCGTCGGGATCATGCCGCCGCCAAGAAAGCCCTGCAGCGCGCGATAGACAATCATCTGCTCGATGTTCGTCGCGGTCGCGCACATGAAGCTCATGAAGGTGAAGCCCGTCGCTGAAGCGACGAAGAGCCAGCGCGTCGACAGCGCCCGCGACAGGAAGCCCGACAGTGGGATCATCACCACTTCAGCGATGAGGTAGCTGGTCTGTACCCAGGAAATCTCATCGGAAGAAGCAGCCAGTCCCGCCTGAATCTCGGAAAGCGAGGCGGAGACGATCTGGATGTCCAGGATCGCCATGAACATGCCGAACACCATGCAAAGAAAGGCGAACATTCGCCTTCGCTCCACGGCATGCGAGGTCGCGCCCGCGCCTGTGATCTCGGCCATGGCCGACCATCCTCCATTCAGCCGCCGGTGCGGGTGTCGACCACGGCCGTCACAGACATGCCCGGGCGCAGCTCCGCTTTGGCAAGCGCCGCGGGGTCGAGAGTCACGCGTACCGGCACGCGCTGCACAATCTTGGTAAAGTTGCCGGTGGCATTCTCCGGCGGCAGCAAACTGAAGACGGAACCCGAGGCGGGAGCGACGCTGGCAACCGTGCCCTCGAAGTCCTCGTCCGGATATGCATCAACCTCGATATGCACCCGCTGGCCGGGCTTCAGGCGGCCGAGCTGGGTTTCCTTGAAGTTGGCATCGACGTAGACCGAATTGACCGGAACCACGGCGGCGAGACGCGTGCCTTCCTGGACGAGCTGGCCCACCTGCACCGCACGGTTGCCGACAACGCCATCGATGGGCGCGCGGATGACCGCGAAATCGAGATTGCGCTGGGCCAGGTCACGCGCCGTCCGATATTCGTCGAGAACGCGGCTGGCTTCGGTGCGCTGGGCCTGCAGAACGGCGACATTGGCCTGGGCCGACGCCACCGCAGCGCGGCCCGCCTCGACATTGGCCTGCGCCTTGTCGTGATCAGCACGCGCGTTGTCCACCGTCGCCTGGCTGGCGAAGTTCGACTTTGAGAGCTTGTCCTGACGATCTAACTCAAGTCCCGAACGGGACAATTCCGCCGCGCTCGCGGAGAGCTGGGCCTTTGACTGATCAACGGATCGCTCTGCCGCGTTGATCTGCTGATCATAGCTTGAAAGCACCGCCTCCTGCGTCGCGATCTTGTTCTCGGCCGCGCGCAGGGCAAGAGTGTAGTCACCCTCGTCGATGCGAGCGATGACATCCCCGGTCTTGACCGGCTGGTTCGCCTCCACGTCGACGCTGACCACATAGCCACCGATCTTGGCAGCAAGGACAGAGGTGTCCGCGCCCACATAGGCATCGTCGGTCGATATCTCGAAACGCCCGACCTGCCACCAGTGGAGCCCATAATAGCCGCCCGCCGCGACGGCGGCCGCGAGCAACGCGCCGAACACCAGCGGCCGGCGCGACCGACGGCGGCTGGGCTCCACCTCTGCCCCACCCTTGGTCTGCGCCTCGGCATTCTCCACGTCGGGCTTTTTGAGAAGCGTGAGCGGCACGGGGCCGGCGCTGCCGTCTTCGGCTCGATCCGTTGCACTCGTCGCATTGGTGGCCTGTGCCATGCGCCGTCACTCCAAGAGAAAATATGACTGGACTGTTCAGTTTCACGTATATCAAACTGAACCGTTTAGTCAATTCCTTTGACAAACGACATCTCCGCGACTTATGCAGCTTCAAACGAGGGGATTATGAACAGCACCGTGCGCAGCATGCCCGCCAATGCCCCGGGCCGTTCCGAAGCCGAGCCCGCGAAGCGTCGCGAAATCATCGACGGCGCTCGCCGCGTCTTCTTTGACAAGGGCTTTGACGGCGCCAGCATGGACGAAGTGGCCCGCGTGGCCGGCGTGTCGAAGGCGACGATCTACGTCTACTTCGACAGCAAGGAAGACCTGTTCGCCGCCCTTGTGGAACTTGATCGAGCCCGTTCGGCCGAGCACCTCTTCGAGGTTGGCGAAGGCGATGCAGACGCCGCCAGCGTGCTGCGTCGCATCGGTATCTCCTTCATGAGCATGATGGTGCGTCCCGATCATATCCGGCTGGTACGGATGGTCATCGGCGTTGCCGAGAAATTCCCCCACATTGGGCAGACATTCTTCAACGATGGTCCATGCCTTGGCGGACGTCGGCTTGCCGAACTCCTGCAACGCCAATCGGCAGCGGGGGCGCTGGCCATTGACGACCACGAGGCCGCCGCGTTCCAGTTCCTGAATCTCTGCCAGGGCAATATCGTGAAGGGGTTGATGTTCGGTGGCGAACAGATCCTGACCCCCGAACTGATCGAAAAGACCGTGGACGACGCGGTGAAGGTGTTCCTGGCCGCCTACGGCACAGCCGGCAGGCGCGCCTGAAAAACAGCGGAGCCCTTCCGGGCCGCGCAAGGATCCACCGGCGTAATATCAGCGCTTCAGGAAATGGCCATATCCGTGCGCACCGCCAACGCACGTTCCTCATCGACGATGTAGTCGCGGATTACCGGCACGTCGTCGCGCTCATTCGCCAGCAGCAGCTGGAACACCATGTTCGAGCCATGGAGGAAGCCGAGTTCTACCGCGACCAGATAGAACTCCCACATCCTCGCAAAGCGCTCCCCCATCATCTCGACCACTTCCGGCCGCTTCACCTCGAAGTTGAGGCGCCAATGGCGGATGGTCCAGTAGTAGTGCAGGCGCAGCACTTCACAATCAGCGGCCCATAGACCCGTTCGCTCCAGCGAGGTGAAGACCTCGGACATCGCCGGGACATAGCCGCCCGGAAAGATGTGCTTGCGGATGAAAGGCGCCGTGGTTCCCGGCGGCGACATACGACCGATGGCGTGGATCATGGCGAATCCGCCGGGCCCCAGCAGCCGCTTGATCGTATTGAAGTACTCGTCGAAATGGTTGACGCCGACATGCTCCATCATGCCCACGGACACCACGCGATCAAACGTCCCCGTCAACTCGCGATAGTCGCGCTCGAAGAACGTAATACGGTCCAGCACGCCCGCCGCCTCGGCGCGCTTCTTCGATTCGGCTAGTTGCTCGGTGGCAACATTGATTGCCGTGACATGGACACCCAGTTTGGCGAGGTAAATCGCAAGAGCGCCCCATCCAGAGCCGATCTCTGCGACACGCATCCCAGGCTCCAGCTTCAGCTTGGCCGCTATGTGCCTCAGCTTTGCCTGCTGCGCCTCCTCAAGCGAAGCGTCGGGCGTGGGGAAATAGGCGCAGGAGTAGATCATCTGCGAGTCGAGCCACAGCCGATAGAATTCCGGTGGGTGGTCGTAATGGCTCTGGGCGTTACTCGCCGCCCGCTTGAGCGGGTTCGATTGGTGCCAACGCTTCAGCGTGCGCCATCCCTTGCGTAGCGCCTGCTGCACGGGATGCGAGGCAAGGCCCGTTCGGTTGATCGAGAACAGATAGAGAAAATCATAGACGCTGGAGCCGTCCTCGAATGTGAGGCGCCCGTCCATATAAGCTTCAGCCGAGACGAGTTCGGGATTAAAGAACAGCTCCCGGTCCAGCTTGTCGTCATGGAGACGCATCAGCACCGCCGGACCATCGACACCGGTACCGAACACCGTTCGCTGACCATTCGGCTCGATGACGGTAAGACTGCCCTTGCGAACGAAGCGCTTCAGGAGATGAGGGAGGAAACGCATCGGGTAAGCTGCCTTCGGGGACCGGAAACTGCGCTGCATCGGGCATAAGCACATAGGTGCTGTCAAGGCTGGAGGCGAACTCACGCCTCAGGCAAGCGCCGCGCGCCGACCTGTCCTTGGGCGTCGGAGACGCTTCCCGGAGATATAACGACGATAGGTGTCGCGCCCGGCCGCCTTCGCTGCATAAAGCGCATCATCCGCATCCGCGAACAGCTTGGTGGGCCCGGCATCTGAGTCTGCTGTCAGAGCGAAACCTATGGACGCGCTCACCGAAACGACGTTCTCGGACCATTTGACGGGGGTGCGGATCCTCACCACCGCATCGGCCACCTGCGCCTCCACGCGCTGCGCCTCGTGCTGGCCAAGGATAAGGACGCCGAACTCGTCACCGCCGATGCGAGCAACCAAACTGCCTGGGCCAAAGACGTCGCGCAACTGTCTCGCCGTTTGCCGCAGGCACTCGTCCCCGGCGGCATGGCCAAGCGTGTCATTGACCTGCTTGAATCCATCCACATCCAGCAGCACGAGCGCAGCCAGCCTTTCTTCGCATGTCTTTGCGATAAGCGCGGCGGCAAGACGTTTCTCAAACACACCCCGATTTGCGCAGCCGGTCAGCGGGTCGCATTCGGCGAGCAGTCGCATCTTTTCCCAGAGCTGCTTCTCGTAGGTGATGTCCTGCTTGGTCCCGAACAGGCGCACCGCCCGCCCCTGTTCGCATTCCACATCGGCAGAGATGCGAACCCAACGCGGCTTCCCCTTGGCTGTGCGCACCTCGATGTCGAGAGTAAATCCGCTCGCCTCGCGGACAGCCCGTTCGCGCAGTGCATCCAACTCGGCGCGTGAGTGATCGGTGTACAAGGAGAGAATGAGTTCGCGCGTGACCGGCGTCCGAAGCGGTAGCTCGAAAATATCATAGACACTATCGGTCCACGTCAGCGCCTCGGTTGCGAGATCGCACTCCCACACTCCGATCTTGGCAAGCGAAGACGAGCGCTCATACATCTTCTTGTAGCGCGCAAGTTCGGATTCGCGTTCGCGAAGCCCGCGAGTCCGCTCAATCAGGAGAGCGCCAATGCGCGTCGCCAAGCGACGTAAAACGACGGCATCTGGAAATTGCAGGGCGCTGTAAAATTGTTCCAACAGGACCAATTCTTCGTCCGGGAGCGAGAATTTCGCGTCTTCCTGCATCACATTATTGCCTGCCCAATGACCGCCCGCCCGACTCATCGCGGTCATCTTGACCCCAGCACCATAGACTGAAAGCAATACACCGCCGATACTATCCAGACACCTCTTCTACCGACACGGGGCGGGGACGAGGTGCTGCCCGCAGCAGCTTGCGCACCGGTTGGCTCGCGACGATCTCGCCCTTATCGAAGAAGACCTCATGATTGCGCTCTATGTCTTCGAGCACATAACGATAGTTCACCATCAACCCAGCGGCCTGTTTAATACCACGGGGAGAGACGTCCCCGAATGGATTGATGCGCTCGAGGCGCGCGCCATTACCAAGATGAAAGCGCGCCACCGGATCGACGGGTCGCCCCTTCGACGTGCGTACGGTGAGAAGGAACCGCGCGGCGAGCGCGTTGATGACCGGGAGGAGCTTTGCCTGCTTTTCGGCATCCGGGGGCGCATCCTCATCGAGGAGCATGAGAACTTTCCTGTCGTCACCGGTCAGCACGGATGACTCCAGATTGGCCTGTTCCTCCTCAAGCCAGGCCCGGAAAGTCGGCACGGGCGATAGCGTCACAAAATGGGTGAGACCCGGGAACTCGCGGGAAATCTCTTCGACCACCTGTTTGATCAGGAAGTTGCCGAAACTGACTCCACCAAGGCCACGCTGGCAATTCGAGATGGAGTAGAATACTGCCGTTTTCGCCTTACGCGGATCGAGCGGCACGCGCGCGGTGCTCAGGATCGGAGCGATGGCATCCGGCAGATCGCGGGTCAGGGCGACCTCGACGAAGATCAGCGGCTCGTCGACCATGGCCGGATGGAAAAAAGCATAGCAACGCCGGTCGGGACTATCGACACGCGCGCGCAGGTCATTCCAGTCCCGTATCTCATGCACCGCCTCGTAACGGATGATCTTCTCCAGAACGTTGGCGGGCGTCGACCAGTCGATCCTGCGTAGCACGAGGAACCCTCGATTGAACCAGGAGGCGAATAAATGCGTGAAGTCGCGGTCTACCTCGGCAAGGTCGCGACGGCGAGAGAGAACGTCAAGAAGATCAGCACGCATCGCAACAAGTTCAGCCGTAGCGCCAGGCGCGAGATTGAGCCGGCGGATCAACTCCTGCCGCCTGGGCTCGCTTGCTGCGTGCAACTCCGCGATTACGCCGCTTTCCGGCTCGGCAGCCGCCGCCGCAATCGCCGCTGCGAGACGAGCCTCATCGGGACCAAAGTCGCGGCCCAGCGCCTCGAAGAAAGCGATGCGTTCACCAATCTTGAGCTCGCGATAGACTAGGAGAATCTCGCGTGCCAATGCGACTCCCGAAGCCTCGCCTCGCCCTGAAAGCAAGCGCTCGCAAAGCGTGGCTATCCCGGCGGCCCGCATGGCGCCTGAAGGCCGGCGTTCTCGCCCAATATCCAGCAGCGAACGCCCGCGTTCAGCAACGGTGCCCAGCAGATCGCCGAAAAAGCTCGAACCGTCCGTCATGGCTTGTCCCAAAGGCTGATCATTAGCCTTCGGGAAGGAGAACCCGGTCTACGCGCGAAGGCAACCCGATCTCTGGTCAACACTCCATGCGGAGCCGTCACGCACCGGTGATGACGTCGTATATCAGCTTGATATTGAGAACGATGATCAGGACCGCAGCGAGCGAAGCGAGCACAATCTGCCAGCGTGGCGCCACCAGCGCACCTAGTTTGCGCTTGTCGGCGGTAAACATGATCAACGGCACCACAGCGAAGGGCAACTGCAGGCTGAGCACCACCTGGCTCATGATCAGGAGGGCCCCTGCCCCACTCTCCCCATAGGCAATGGTCACGGCCGCCGCCGGCACGATCGCGATGAAGCGGGTAATGAGGCGGCGCAGCCACGGGGCAAGCCTGATGTCCAGGAAGCCCTCCATGACCGCCTGTCCGGCGATGGTGGCCGTAACGGTGGAATTGAGGCCGCAGCACAGCAAGGCGATGGCGAAAAGCGTGGGTGCCAATGTGCTGCCGAGCAAGGGGTTCAGCAATTCATGCGCCTTGCCGAGATCCGCGATTTCACCGGTCCCGCCGACATGGAATGTGGAGGCGGCCAGGATCAGGATGGAAGCGTTGATGGTCAAGGCCAGCATCAATGCCAGCGTGGAATCCCAGGTCGCGAGGCGAATCGCATCTTTTTTGCCTTCAAGCGTGTTGTCGTGACGCCGCGTCTGCACGATGGCCGAGTGCAGATACAGATTATGCGGCATCACGGTTGCCCCAAGGATGCCCAGGGCGAGGTAGAGCATGTCGGGGTTCCGCACGATCTCCGTCGTCGGCGCGAAGCCTCGGATCACCTCGCCCCAATTGGGGTCAGCCAGCGCGATCTGGATGCCGAAACATGCCGCTATCACGGCGAGCAGCGCGACGACCAGTGCCTCGACCCACCGGAAGCCGAGGTTCTGCAGCAGAAGAATCAGGAAGACGTCCAATGCCGTGATCACCACGCCAATCTCGAGCGGGATGCCAAACAGCAGGTTAAGACCGATTGCGGTACCGATAACCTCCGCAAGGTCGGTCGCGCAGATCGCGGCCTCGGCGAGCAGCCAAAGCACGAAACCCACGGGGCGCGGAAATGCGTCACGACAAGCCTGCGCAAGATCGCGCCCCGAGGCGACACCGAGGCGCGAGCAGAGCGCTTGCAGCAATATGGCGATCATGTTGGAGAGCAGCGCCACGGTCAGCAGGCTGTAACCAAAGCGTGAGCCACCTGCGAGCGATGTCGCCCAGTTGCCCGGGTCCATGTAGCCGGTCGCCACCAGATAACCCGGCCCCATGAAGGCAAGGAAGCGCCAAATAGTGGACTTCTTCGGCACCGCGATGCTGCCATGCACGTCCGACAGCGCCGGTTCGCCACGCTCACGTCGCCAGTCGAATGACGTTGACCGCCCTTGAAGCTTGTCCAACATGGATTTCTCGCAATTGCAAATTAGTTGCAACAAGCATGTGGCAGTGCAACGTCAGTGTCAATGGGTTTGCGAACCACTCGCAACTGCTGGACACTTTTTCGCGCATTTCGTTCAAACAGCTAGCGTTGCGCGCTGCCTTCGGCACAGTAGTCGCAATGTTGCGCACGGCTCGTTTCTCGCTTTTAGGCTTCCTGCTTCTGTTCGCTCTGCCGCTAGGGGCGCATGCCCTCGTGCTGTGGCAGGACGCGGATCTCACTCAATCCCGGCACAATGCGGACTGGTCCAGCACGGGCACCTTGCCGGTGGCCGAGGCCCATCCAAAGGCGATGGTGCGCGTGTACGCGGCCCGCGTAGGCCGCTGGCGCGGCATTTTCGCCGTCCATACCTGGATCCTGCTGAAAGAGGCCGGTGCATCTTCCTATGAGCGCTTCGACAAGGTTGGCTGGGGCACACCCTTGCGACGCAACAGCTACCCTCCGGACGGGCGCTGGTACGGCAACGATCCTGAGGTTGTCGCTGAGCTAAAGGGAGAAGAGGCATCCCGGCTCATTCCCGATCTTCGCGCCGCGATCGAGGCATATCCCTATTCGCACAGCGGAGATTATCAGGTCTGGCCTGGACCGAATTCGAACAGTTTCATAGCTTTCGTTCTGGGGCGTGTGCCGGAAATGGGCGCCACCCTTCCGCCCACGGCGATCGGAAAGGACTTCCCGGTCGAAGGCGGCTGGATCGGTCTGGCTCCCTCCCGGACGGGCGTCAGGGTGACCATAGAGGGATATGCCGGGCTCACTCTTGCGTGGGTAGAGGGAGTGGAACTCAACATCCTTGGCGCGGTTGCCGGCCTTGATATCCGGCGCCCCGGCATCAAGCTTCCTGGCTTCGGACGCATCGGCATCTGACAAGATACAGACCGTTCACTTCCGATCGTTTATTCTCGGTTGGAGCATGCCACGGCGCGCGCGGGAGCCAAGAGCCATGATGCCGAACCTTCCCATTCCCTCACAATTAGTCAGTCAAACAGCCATGCGGCTTGCGGCAGCCCTGCTTGCTACCGTGTTGCTGGCGCCGTTCGGCGCAATGCCCGCTCTCGCGGCCTCCTGCGGCAACGATGGCGCCGGCTTCAACGCCTGGCTGCGCGACTTTCGAGGCCAAGCCAGCGCGAACGGCATATCATCAAGTGCTCTTCGTGCACTCGATGGACTGACCTACGACACAAAGGTCATTCGCCTCGACCGAAACCAGAAGCACTTCAAGCAGAGCTTCGAGCAGTTCTCCGCCAGCCGCATCAGCAAGGGACGCATCGCCAAGGGCCGGCAGATGATGCAAAAATACGCGTCGACGCTTGGACGCATCGAGCAACGCTATGGCGTTCCGGGCGAGGTCGTCGTTGCGATATGGGGGCTTGAGACCGATTACGGCGTCAACCAAGGCAAGATGCCGGTCTTTCGCTCCCTGGCCACGCTGGCCTATGACTGCCGGCGCTCTGCCTTCTTCACCGGGCAGCTACTTGATGCCCTGCGCATAGTTCAGCATGGCGATCTCTCCGTCGGAGAGATGCGTGGCGCCTGGGCCGGCGAGCTCGGCCAAACCCAGTTCCTCGCCAGCTCCTATGTGCGCTTTGCCGTCGACTTCGACGGCAATGGCCGTGCCGACCTGATCCGTAGCGCACCCGACGTGCTCGCCTCGACCGCAAACTATCTGCGTGGATATGGCTGGCGCGCCGGCGGCGGTTGGGCACCGGGAAGCTCCAACTACCAGGCGCTGCTCGGCTGGAACAAGGCCGAAGTCTATGCGAGGACCATCGCGGTGTTCGCAAGCAAGCTTAGTAACTAGCCCCAGCTTGCCGGGTCAGTCGGGCGACCGTTCTTTGCGGTATAGCCAGCTTTGCGAATGACGCTCGGGCGGCAACCGCGGCTGCCGTTCCTGTGTCCTGCGGCAGCCTGTAGTGAGCTGAAGTTGTAGGGAGTTCCCGTCGTGACGTCCGACGCCGATATCTACGACTACATCGTCGTTGGCGCGGGCTCAGCGGGCTGCGTGCTGGCAAATCGGCTTTCCGCCCATTCCAGCAATCGCGTTCTCCTGCTCGAGGCCGGCGGACGTGACAATTGGATCTGGTTCCACATCCCGGTGGGCTATCTCTTTGCAATAGGCAACCCCCGCGCCGATTGGTGCTTCAGAACAGAGCCCGAGCCGGGGCTGAACGGACGCTCTCTCAGCTATCCGCGCGGCAAGACCATCGGCGGCTCTTCCGCGATTAACGCCATGATCTACATGCGCGGTCAGGCTGCGGACTACGATCATTGGCGCCAGCTTGGGCTGTCCGGCTGGGGGTGGGAAGACGTGCTGCCGGTCTTCAAATCCCATGAGGACCATTATCTCGGCGCCAGTGAATTCCATGGGGCGGGTGGTGAATGGCGGGTGGAGTTTCCGCGCCTGACCTGGAAGCTACTCGACAAGGTTCGCGAAGCCGCCACGCAGGCTGGCATCGCCGCCATCTCGGACTTCAACGCCGGTGACAATGAAGGTTCATCCTACTTTCAGGTGAACCAGAAGCGAGGCTTCCGCTGGAGCGCCGCACGCGGCTTTCTCAAGCCCGCCCTCTCCCGCCCCAACCTTCGGCTGGAGACATCCTGCCATACCGATCGCGTCCTTCTGGAAGACGGGCGCGCAACGGGCGTCGTCTATCGCCAGAACGGCGAGGTACACACTGCACGGGCACGTGGAGAGGTCATTCTCGCCGCCGGCGCCATTGGCTCACCGCACCTTCTCAAGCTCTCAGGGATCGGCCCGGGCGAAGAACTCTCCCGCCACGGCATCCCCGTCGCACTCGATAAACCCGGCGTTGGTGAAAATCTCCAGGACCATTTGCAGCTGCGGACCATCTACAAGATCCACGGCGTGCCAACACTCAATGAGCAATATCACTCGCTCTTCGGCCGCGTGAAGATGGGGCTGGATTACGCGCTGTTCCAGCGCGGTCCGCTCACCATGGCTCCCTCCCAGCTTGGCATTTTCACACGCTCGCGCCCCGGCAAGGACCGCGCCGACCTCGAATTTCACGTCCAGCCACTCTCACTGGGCGCGTTCGGCGAGCCGCTTCACACATTCCCAGCCTTCACCATGAGCGTGTGCAACCTGCGCCCTACCAGCAGAGGCAGCCTCACGCTGGGCAACCGAGACAGCACTTCCCCTCCGCGCATCCAGCCAAACTATCTTTCAACCGAAGAGGACAGACGCGTCGCTGCCGACAGTATCCGCGTGGCCCGGCGCATCGTCTCCCAACCCGCCCTCGCGCCCTATCGACCCGACGAGATGCTACCCGGCCCCACGGTCGATGACACGCAGGAGGCGCTTGCCGAGGCGGCCGGCAATATCGGCACGACGATCTTTCACCCCGTGGGCACGGCGAAGATGGGGCTTGCCTCCGATTGCATGGCTGTCGTCGATGAGCGTTTGCGGGTTTTCGGTATCGACGGGCTGCGTGTCGCCGACGCCTCCATCATGCCCACTATCCCTTCTGGCAACACCAACTCGCCCACCATCATGATCGCCGAGAAAGCCGCTGCCATGATCCTACGGGATGCACCCGGCAGATAGCGCCTCCCCGGCGGCTCCCGCTATGGGACGAAGAACAGCACACGACAGGACCGGTCGCGCCCAATGACTGCGTAGACAAGGGGCCAGGCCTCACTTCGCCAGTACGACGTCGCGGCAGGCCGCAGGCAGGTCTTTCAGCAGGATCGGCGGTTTGGGTTTCGGCGGAACTTTGGGTGGCTTGGGGTGAATGTTGCCTTCCGAAAACCACCAATCCAGCACCTTGCCGCACCCCTCGCCAGGCACCACCGGATCCTGCGGCTGGCAATCCGGACTCCCGGCGGGACAGCCGATACGCACATGCATGTGATAGTCGTGGCCCCAGTACGGGCGCACCTTCTGCAGCCAGGAACGGTCACCGGAAGCGTCGCGGCACAAGGCCTTCTTGATGGCCGCATTCACCAGCACGCGCTCGACCTCCGGGTCTTGTGCCGCGGCCTTGATCACCGCGACATGGGAAGGCGTCCACACCTTGGCATCGACATCGAGCCGGTCAGGCCTGACGATCATGGTCGCCGACACTTTCTCGCGCTCTTCGCGGGAGAACTCGCGTTTTGGCATCGGCGTCAACCAGATATCGGCGTCGAGACCGATCTGATGTGACGCATGACCACTCGACATCGGGCCTCCGCGTGGCTGCGCCATGTCGCCCACGAGGATGCCGGACCAGTCGGAGACCTGTGCGACTTTTGCCGCGAACCGTTCAAGAAAGGCAATGAGAGCCGGGTGACCCCAATTGCGATTGCGCGAGAGCCGCATCGCCTGCCAGGTCTCACCGTTGACAGGCAGCGCCAACGCGCCGGCAAGGCATCCCCTCGAGTAAAAACCTATGGCCTGCGCTGCCATCGGCGCCGGCGACTTGGCCACACCGAACAGCTGTTTGGCCGGCGTCTCGCCCAACCGCGCCGAGGCCACATCCTGCGCGACAGCGGGCAGCAACAGCAGTCCACAGCACAGGAAGGCGATGGCCCACATCGCTGCGAGCCAGGCCCTTGGCAGGATCGCATTCGGCCGATCGCAAGGCCACTTCCTCATGACTTCCTCAGCTCATCGCTTGAGTCAGAACGACGAAATCCTTCTGCGAGCGTGTATCCGCGCCTGCCGAGAGGTCGGTGATCAGCATGGTCGACCCGGGAACCAGAAGCGCAGCAAGCTTTTGGTTGGCCTCTGCGGCCACGGTGATTCGATCAATCGCCGTGGCCGGCTTCCCGCCTTGCACGCCGTTACCTTCGAATGCGAGGGCCGTCCACGCGACCTCGCCACCGACCTTCTTCAACACGTAGACTACGTTGCCAAGAGGGGCTTGCGGATCCCGGACAGTGACCGGCGCTGTCAGGACCTCTTCCCCGTTTTTCAACACGATCAGCTGCCGGTCAGCTCCGCTGACAACCATGGCAACCGGCACGGTAGCCACATTCGGGGCAACGGCATCGGCGGCCTTGGCCTCCGGGCTGTTCGGCGCATCATCCAAGATCACCTTGGTGGCATCGGAGGGCAGAACAAGCCCAGGATGCAACACGTCCATCGGCTGGGAGTGCACATCGGCAATGATTACCGGCGTTCCATAATGCGTAACGCTGAACAACAACTTCGAAAAAGCCAACGGCAGATGCACGCAACCATGCGAGGTCGGATAACCCGGCAAGCCACCCGCGTGCAAAGCCACGCCGGACCACGTCAGCAGCTCCGTATAGGGCATCGAAGCATCGTTATAGAGTGAGGAATGGTGGTCCACATCCTTCAGCAGGATGGTAAAAACCCCCACCGGGGTCTCATGGCCGGGCTTGCCAGTCGAACAGGTGGACACGCCGATGCGCACACCGTTCCGGTACACATAGCAGCGCTGGTCCGGCAGAGTGACAATGATGGCGACGAACCCCTCAGGGGCTCGGTCCGGGTACCATGTGAACTCACCGGGCTTGAGCGCGTCGACGTCGACGATGCTCTCCTCCTGCGCAGCAGCATTCCTGATCCCGCCGAGGCCGAAGACCGATGCCCCACCAAGCAGGCACAGGATCTGGCGTCTGTTCACAGCCGCCCCCTTCAGAACCTGTCCCACGCCGTGATTCTCCACTTTGAACGGACGCAGAAGATATCTTCCGAGGCTGCGGTACGCCAGCGCCGCTTTCACGACAGATCATCCCTCGGGAGTTAAATGATACCCCTATATATCGCGTTCCATTTCTCAATCACGACGAATATTTAACATGTAATTCCGTGCCGTTTCGGAACTCTGCGCGAGAAATGACGTTCTGCAATTATCGAAGTGCTTAACAGACAAGGAGGCGAGAGATGCATAGCACCCAACAGAACCTCGAAGCGCGCGAAACATTGACACTGATTGGAAGCGATAAGGTCGAGGGCACAGCGGTCTATCGTCCCGACGGTGAACGCATCGGCTCCATTGCCCGCGTCATGATCGACAAGCTGAGCGGCCAAACTGCCTATGCGGTGATGAGCTTCGGCGGATTTCTCGGGTTCGGCGAGGACTATTACCCTCTGCCCTGGTCGCTGTTGAAATACGACGAATCGCTGGACGGGTACGTTGTGGACCTCACCGAGGAACAGCTCCGTACCGCCCCCCGCCATTCAAGTCCCGACGAGGGCTCCTGGGGCGAGCGGGACTGGGACCGAAAGGTCAACGACTTCTATCATGTGCCACCCTACGTCATCTGACGCGCACGACACGTGAAACGGCGAGGCCGGGCGCGAGCCCGGCCTTTTCAATTGGACCGACGGCTCAGGCCTCTTCTTTGGTGAGGTCGACAACCGCAGCACCCGGGCAGTTTTTCTTGATCGATTCGATGGCGCTCAGGGCCGAGGCCTTTGCCTTGTAACCTTCGGATGAGAACATGCTCTCCCCGTTGGATGCCTTGAAGCGAAAGCGAAATTCGCCAGCTTTGTCCTTGTAGACTTCGAACTTGTACATGGCCCCATGCCTCCCATTACAATCAGGGACGCCAATGTGAGCACGAAAAAGGGAATCTGGGTAGCGAGACCCGTCAGTCGTCGACCTTCAGGGCGGCGATGAAGGCTTCCTGCGGAATCTCAACCCGACCGAACTGGCGCATCTTTTTCTTGCCCTCCTTCTGCTTCTCCAGAAGCTTGCGCTTACGGGTGATGTCGCCGCCATAGCACTTGGCGGTGACGTCCTTGCGTAGCGCTCGGATGGTCTCGCGGGCGATGATCTTGGCCCCGATCGCTGCCTGGATCGGAATCTGGAACAGATGCTGCGGGATCAGATCCTTCAACTTCTCGCACATCGCGCGGCCGCGATATTCGGCACGAGTACGATGCACCAGCATTGAAAGCGCATCGACCGGTTCCGCGTTGACAAGGATCGACATCTTCACGAGATCGCCGGGGCGATAATCGGTGATCTGGTAGTCGAAGGATGCGTAGCCCTTCGAGATCGATTTGAGCCGGTCGTAGAAGTCGAACACCACCTCGTTCAGTGGCAGGTCGTAGGTCACCATCGCACGCGCGCCGACATAGGTGAGCTCGATCTGGTTACCGCGGCGATCCTGGCAGAGCTTCAAGACCGCGCCTAGATAATCGTCCGGCGTCATGATGGTCGCGCGAATCCAAGGCTCGCGGATCTCCTTGATCTTCACCACATCCGGCATATCGGCGGGATTGTGAAGGTCGATCATAGAACCGTCGTTCATCTCGATCTGGTAGATAACAGACGGGGCTGTTGCGATCAGATCGAGGTTGAACTCGCGCTCCAGGCGCTCCTGAATGATCTCCAGATGCAGCAGGCCCAGGAAGCCGCAGCGGAAGCCGAAACCCAGCGCTGCCGAGGTTTCCATCTCGTAGGAGAAACTCGCATCGTTGAGGCGAAGCTTGCCCATCGCTGCGCGCAGATCCTCGAAGTCGGCCGCGTCCACCGGAAACAGGCCGCAGAACACAACCGGCTGCGCCGGCTTGAAGCCCGTCAGGGCTTCCGTGGTTGGCCGCTTTTCTTCGGTGATGGTATCGCCGACGCGCGTATCGGCGACCTCCTTGATCGAGCCGTTGAGGAAGCCGATCTCGCCCGGGCCGAGTTCGCTCATCACCACCATCTTCGGCGTAAACACGCCGACGCGGTCGACATCATAGGCCGCGCCCGTGCCCATCATCTTGATGCGCTGCCCTTTCTTGAGCACGCCATCGATAATGCGCACGAGGACGACGACGCCGAGATAAACGTCGTACCAGCTATCGACCAGCAGCGCCTTGAGCGGTGCCTCGCGGTCTCCCTTCGGCGGCGGCAGGCGCGTGACGATGGCTTCGAGCACGTCCGCGACGCCGAAACCCGTCTTCGCCGAGATCATTACCGCGTCGGATGCATCTAGACCGATCACGTCCTCGATCTGCTGCTTCACCTTTTCCGGCTCGGCCGCCGGGAGGTCCACCTTGTTGAGGACCGGCACGATCTCGTGATTATTGTCGATCGCCTGATAGACATTGGCCAGCGTCTGAGCCTCAACGCCCTGCGAAGCGTCGACCACCAGGAGCGAGCCTTCCACGGCGGCGAGCGATCGGTTCACCTCATAGGCGAAATCGACGTGGCCAGGGGTATCGATGAGATTGAGCGTGTATTCCTTGCCGTCCTTGGCCTTGTAGGTAAGCCGGACGGTCTGCGCCTTGATCGTAATGCCGCGCTCGCGCTCGATATCCATGCTGTCGAGCACTTGCTCGGTCATCTCGCGCGCGGACAGGCCACCCGTCATCTGGATGAGACGGTCGGCCAAAGTCGACTTCCCATGATCGATATGGGCGACGATGGAGAAGTTGCGGATGTTGTTGAAGGGCGCTGTGCTCATGGCGCCGCGAGATAGCACTGCCGCCAAGGCGCCACAAGGCACGGCAACCGGCGAACCGGCTTGCGCCGCGCGAAACCATCGCCCACATTCCGGCCGCCTGCCCCAAGGAGCCATCATGCCCGAGCTGAAGATTGCCGTCGTACCCGTCACTCCGTTCCAGCAGAACTGTTCCATCGTCTGGGACGAGGCCACCAAGAAGGGCGCGGTGATCGATCCTGGCGGTGACCTGCCGCGCATCCTGGCGGCGCTGGAGGAGCTGGAAGTCACACCGGAAAAAATCGTCCTCACCCACGGACATATTGATCATGCAGCCGGCGCCGCCGAGCTGGCCGAGACGCTGAAGATCCCAATCGAAGGCCCGCATCAGGCGGACAAGTTCCTGTTGGATGATCTCCCGGCTGCCGGCGAGCGCACCGGCATCCCCGGCCGCGCGGTCACACCGGGCCGCTGGCTCGACGAGGGAGACACGGTGGACATCGGCGGCGTCGCCTTCGAGGTGCTGCACGTACCCGGCCATACGCCCGGCCATATCGTGCTGGTGAACCGCGCCAACAACATCGCCATCGTCGGCGACACTCTGTTCCAGCGCTCCGTCGGCCGCACGGATTTTCCCTATGGGGATTCCGAATTGCTGATTAACGGCATCAAAACCAAGATCCTGCCTCTCGGGGACGCTTTCACCATCCTGCCCGGCCATGGCGCAGCTTCCAACATCGCGTTGGAGAAGCGGACCAATCCATTCCTGCGTTGACTGTGGAATTTGCCTAAGAGAGGCGCCACGAAATAGTTACTCGCGCGGATGCCGCGCGCATCTGATTATGGCGGT
The DNA here is from genome assembly GCF_010669125.1 of Ancylobacter pratisalsi. Classification (NCBI taxonomy): domain Bacteria; kingdom Pseudomonadati; phylum Pseudomonadota; class Alphaproteobacteria; order Hyphomicrobiales; family Xanthobacteraceae; genus Ancylobacter; species Ancylobacter pratisalsi. Next base: position 3,813,223 of record NZ_CP048630.1, on the reverse strand, counting down.
ACACCAGCCTCGGAGTCCCGCGATGATGCGCTTCGTGACCGTGTGCCTGCTTGTCCTGCCATGCCTTGCGAGTGTGGCATGGACGGCCCCGGCCCTCGCCCAGGCCGACCGCTGCCCCAAGCTGGTGGCGAAGAACCCGTTCCTGCAGTCTCTAGAGACGCGCGCGCTTCCCGCAGCCTATCTTCAACCCCGACAGGTCGGCCTGACCTATATTGGACACTCGACCTTCCTGATCGAGACGACGGGCGGCGTCACGGTAGCGACCGACTACAATGACTATGTCCGGCCCGACATCGTCCCGCGCGTCGCGACGATGAACCGGGCGCACATGACCCATTACTCGCTGCATCCGGACCCCGGCATCGAGCATGTGCTCAAGGGCTGGCGCGACGACCGGGACCCCGTGCGCTACGACATGGAGGTCGGTGATCTCTGGATCGGCAACCTGCAGACCAATATCCGCGACTGGGAAGGCGGCACGATACGGAACGGCAATTCAATTTTCATCTTCCGCGCCGCGGACCTGTGCATCGCCCATCTCGGCCACCTGCATCATCTCCTGACCAAGCAGGATCTCGGGGCACTGGGTCGTATCGACATTGTGCTGGCGCCGGTTGACGGCAGCTACACGTTGGATGTCGACGGTATGGTGGAAGTGCTGAAGGCCCTCGAGTCGCCGGTCGTGATCCCCATGCACTACTTCAATCAGGGCACGCTCAACCGCTTTCTCGAGCGCTTTTCCAGCAGCCAGTACGAGATACGCCGCGAGGAATTCCCAACGCTTGTCTTCTCGCGCGAGACGCTGCCGATCAAGCCAACGGTTATCGTCCTGCCCGGCCGTTGACGCCCTCTTAATCAAGGACGGCTAAACTGACGGCCAGCGCAAAACGTGCGGACCCGTGATTGAATCAATTTGTGCGCAACCGCCGCCAGGTTCCCGACTCAATCTCTCAGGAAAACGCCCCAAGCACCTGAATCAATCCGGCCACAACACGGGACAAGTGACGGATTCAATTTCTGAGAAAACCCCACTAAGTTGGCGATTCAGTCTGCGCAGACTCTCACGCAACCACCTGTTTGGACTCGCACTTCTGGTCGCGCTTAAAGTGACCTAAGATCAGATATGCGCGACAAGAGCCGAACTTGAATCAGTTTCGCACGGCCGTCCCGGACCAGCCGTTCAGCCGCGCCCGAACAACCGCGCCAGCCAAGCCTTCACCACAGCGAAAAACAGTGAACCGGCATCCAGCGGCGCGGCCGCGGAGGCGGTTCCGTTGCCTTTGATAGCGGCATCGAGATTGGCTGCGAACGCCGCCGTCATCCGTGCGGCGAGGTCACGAGCCAGCGCACCGCGGCTCATCTGTGCGAGCGGCCCCTGAAGTACGTAGGCGACATCTACCCGCACCCGTGTCGCCGCGCCCGCCTCGATTTCGGTGAGGACATAATTCAGACGAGCCTGGATACGTGTCGCGCTGCGGCTGTCGACCCCGCGTCCATCAATGGTGCCGGACCAGTTGGCCGGGTTGGAGGCGATCATGCCGACACCACCGAAAGCCGCCTGAATCGGACCGAGCTTGACGGCCATCTCAGCAACGACGTTCCGCCCATCGCAAGGCTGGGTGAGGCGCGCGCCCGGCAGGCAGGCGATGACGCGCGCGGGATCCTGAAACAGCTCCCATACCTGTGCGCGGGGGGCGGAGACGTTGAATTCTTGAACGATTTCAACAGGATTGCGCAGAGGCTCGACGACAAACGCGGCCTCATCCGCAGGTGCTGCGCCGGGCGCGATAACGGGATCGGCGGCCGCGATCCTTGCTGGCGTCACCGGCAAGGCGAGAGGCGAGGCATAATGTGGAGCGTTGACCTCGCTTCCGCGCGTTACCACGGGCGCCGCGTCGACACGCTCCTGCGCGACGCTCTGGATCGCCCGCACGATGCCGACATAGCCGGTGCAGCGGCAGAGATTGCCGGCCAGTTCATGGCGGATCGCCTCCTCATCGAGGCCCGGCCGGCGCAGGACGATGTCCCGCGCCATGATCAGCATGCCCGGCGTGCAGAAGCCGCACTGCAATCCATGCTCACGGGTGAACGCCTCACGCAGGCAAACCATCACGGGATCGTCGATAAGCCCTTCTATCGTCGTGATTTTTGCGCCATCCAGCGCTACGGGATAGGCAATGCAGGAGCGCGCCGGAGCGCCATCGATCAGCACCGTGCAGGCGCCGCACACGCCGTGCTCGCACCCCAGATGCGTGCCGGTGAGCAGCAGCTCCTCGCGCATGAAATCAGCCAGATGCTGGCGCGGCTCAACCTCGGCCGTGATCGGCCGACCATTGATCTCGATACGGACGGGCTTCATGCAGGGAGGCTCTCATCTTCCAGCGCGGCGATCGCCTGGCGGATCACGGCACGGCGCAGCCGCAGGCTGGCGGGGTCGGCGGCAAGGCCAGCCTCGCGCATAACATCCTCAAGAATATCGGGATTTCGGATCGCATCCGCCGCGTCGTCGACCACGATCTGGCGCGCTTCCGTCGCCCCTATGACAAGGCGATGCACGCCGCGGGCGGGATCGGCGAGAACGGCGCACATCGCTTCCGCGAACTCGCCGACCTTGCGACAGGATTTGCGATAGCCGAAGCGGGCCTGCGGCGTGCAGCGCGGAATGAAGATCCCGGCGACGATCTCGTCCGGCGCCAGCGCCGTTTCAAAGGCGCCGACGATGAAGTCGCGCACGGACATTTCCCGCTGGCCGGTGGGTGCGATGAGGTGGACGATGGCGCCTAGTGTGGCCAGTGTGGCCGGCCAATCCGCCGCCGGGTCGGCATGGGCGAGACTGCCGCCCATCGTGCCTCGATTGCGCACGGCGCGGTAGGCGATGCCGCGCGCGATCCGCGCGAGAAATCCGGGTGTCGGATCGGGCACCGCGCCGTCTTCGAATTCGGCATGGGTGATGCCAGCGCCGAAGAGAATGCCATCGGCGCGCTCCTCGACCCGTCTAAGCTCCGGCAAGCGGCCGACATCGACCAGCAGCGGCGGACGGGCGAGGCGCAGGTTCAGCATCGGGCCGAGGCTCTGGCCGCCCGAGAGCGGCTTGCTCCCGCCCCTCCCCAGCGCAGAGAGGGCCGCCGCGATGTTCTCAGGGCGCTCATAATCGAAACGTGCGGCCTTCACGACGCCACCTCCGCCGGACGCGCCGCGGCTTCCCGCGCGGTTCTCGCCGCCTCCACCGCCTCGCGCACGCGGCGCGGGGTCATGGGCGACATGGTCAGCTCGACGCCGAGATCGGCCAACGCATCATTGATCGCATTGCCGATCGCCGCCGGCGGCGCGATGGCGCCTCCCTCGCCGATACCCTTCTGACCGAAGCGGGTATTGGGCGAGGGTGTTTCCATATGCGCGATACGCACCTGCGGCATCTCGTTGGCGCCCGGCAGCAGATAGTCGGCAAGCGTCGAAGCCAGCGGCTGGCCGTTCTCGTCGTAGGCCATCTCCTCATAGAGCGCGGTGCCGATGCCCTGCGCCGTGCCACCGTAGATCTGGCCGTCGACCACCTGCGGATTGATCAGCACGCCGCCATCCTCGACGATCACGTAGTCGAGGATCTCGACCTCGCCGGTCTCCGGTTCGACCGCCACCACGCAGGCATGGCTGGCATAGGAGAAGGTGCCGGTGTCCACCGTCGGCCGATAACCGGCGACAAGGTCCAGCCCGTCCGGGTTGGCGTCGGCGGGCAGATTCTGCGGGGCGCGGTAGAAGGTGTGGGCCACCTCCTTGAAGGTGACCGAGCCGGAGGGCCCCACCACCTTCGCCTCCTCGATCCGGACGGCATCGACCGGCGCCTGCAGCAGATGCGCACCAATCGCCGTAATGCGGCCGGCCAGCGTCTCGCAGGCGCTGGCCACCGCTCCGCCCGCCATCACCGCCGAACGCGAACCCCAGGTGCCGGTGGAATAGGGCGTCAGCGCGGTATCGCCGTGAACGACGTTCACCAGCTCGGGATCGATGCCGAGAACCTCGCAGGCAATCTGCGCCAGCGTGGTCTCCATGGACTGGCCGTGGCTCTGGTTGCCGACCCGCACCTCCAGCGTGCCGTCCGGGGTCAGGCGCGCGCCGCACTGCTCGAAACCCGGCACCATGGGGATGCCCCAGCCATGATAGACCGAGGTGCCATGGGCGCCCTGCTCGCAATAGGTGGCGTAGCCAATACCGATGCGCCGCCCGTCCGCCTCCCCGCGTTTCTGGCGCTCGCGCACCGCGGAGTGGTTGATCATCTCATGGGCCCGGCGAAGGCTGTCGGGATAGTCGCCCATGTCGAAATTCTTGCCGGTGATGGATGTGAACGGCATCTGGTCCGGCCGCACCAGATTGCGCATCCGCACCTCATAGGGCTCGATCCCGGCAGCGCGGGCGACCGCATCGATCATCAGCTCCATCGCCGTGCACACGCCAGTGCGCGCGACGCCGCGATAGGGCACGATCGGAGGCTTGTTGGAGCACACCGAATAGGCACGGCAGCGATAGGCCGGAAGATTGTAGGGGCCGGGAAGGTTGGAAACCACCTGGGCCCCTTCCAGACAAGCCGAGAACGGGTAGACCGAATAGGCCCCGGCATCGACATGCGACACCGCCTCGAAGCCGAGCAGCGTGCCGTCCGAATCCGCATAGGCGGTCATGATATAGTGGTGCTCGCGGCAATTTGCGGCGGCGATCAGGTGTTCGCGGCGGTCCTCCAGCCACTTGATCGGCCGGTCGAGGGTCAGCGCCGCCCAGGCACAGCACACTTCCTCGGGCTGAAGCAGCCCCTTCCAGCCAAAGCCGCCGCCCACATCCGGCGCCACGACGCGGATCTTGCGCTCATCGAGGCCCAGGCATTCAGCAAGACCCGTGCGCACGATGTGCGGCATCTGGGTGGAGGTCCACAGGCTGAGCTGCTCGATATGGCGCTCATGCACCGCGATGCAGCCCTTGCCTTCCATCGGCGCCATGCACTGCCGGCTGGTGCGCACCTCGCGCGTCACCTTGATCGGCGCGTCCGCCAGCGCGGGATGGAAATCGCGCTCGGCCTGCGAGGTGAGGAAGATATTGTCCGGCCAATCCTCGTGGATACGGGCCGCCTCGGACGTCACCGCGCGCAGCATGTCGAAATTGGCGCCGAGCTCGTCGTAGTCCACCACGACCAGCTCGGCGAGATCCTCCGCCTCGGCGCGGGTTTCGGCCAGCACCATCGCAACGGGCTCGCCGACAAAGCGCACCTTGTCACTGGCGAGCGAGGGCTGGGCGGAAACCCGGAAACCCGGCAGGCCTGTCTTGGCTAGAATGTCCTTCACGCCCATCATGTCGACATGGGTGAAGGCGCGGCCTTTCAACTCGGGCGGAATGTGGATGGCCTTGATGCGCGCATGGGCGAGGGTCGAGCGCACAAAAGCGGCTTCGAGCTGGCCCGGAAATCGCATGTCGCCGATGAACCGCCCACGCCCCTGGAGGAGACGGGCATCTTCTTTGCGGGGTACCGAAGCACCAACACCACGATGCCCCTCGCGCCGCTCGCTGATCCCCTGCTGAACAGCCATCATTCCCCCGACGGAACCACTTGTGTCAGACACTATCTTATTCGATTATCGAGCTTATCAAACGATATGTGCTGATCTTTGCACAAATAGAAACATTCGCAAGGGCGCGGGCTATCGCAGGGTCTGCGACCCCGGTTCGGGCCAGGAGTGCAAGCGATGAAGTTCGGTCTCGGACAGCCCTTCCGCCGCGTGGAAGACCTGAGGTTCATCACCGGTACCGGAACCTATACCGACGACCATCGCTACGAGGGCGAGCTTCACGCCGCCATCGTGCGCGCACCGGTCGCCCATGGCGTGATCAGAGGCATCGACACCGAGGATGCGCGGGCGCGGGAAGACGTGCTCGCGGTCTACACCGCGGACGATCTCGCGGCCGATGGCATTGGCAGCCTGCCCGTTGTCATCGTGCTCGACCACGCGGAAGGCGGACAAATGCCGCTGCCCGACCACACGCTGCTCGCGCGCGGCAAGGTGCGCTATCTCGGCGAGCCCGTCGCCCTGGTGGTCGCGACTTCCGCCCTCGCCGCCCTTGAGGCGGCCGAACAGGTGATGCTCGACATAGAGGACCTGCCGGCCGTGGTGGAGCCCGCCGCGGCGCTGGCCGACGGCGCACCGCAGCTGTTCGAGGAAGCGCCAGGCAATCTCGCCCTGCATTGGACCCTCGGCGATCTCGACGAGGCGGATGCCGCGCTCGCGGCCGCCGAACGCATCGTCGAACTTCAGCTCGTCAATAACCGCATCGTGGTCGCCTCCATGGAACCGCGCAACGCCATTGGCCTGTATGACGCGGCGGATGGGCAGTTCACGCTGGTTTCCGGCACCCAGGGCAGCCACATGCTGCGCGACTGGCTGTTCGAGGCCGTGTTCGGGCTGCCGGCGGCCAAGCTGCGCGTCATCACCCCCGATGTCGGGGGCGGCTTCGGCATGAAGGCGGTGCCCTACCCCGAGCAGGCGCTGGTGCTCTATGCCGCGCGCAAGCTGGAACGGCCGGTGCGCTGGCAGTCCAGCCGCGCCGAGGCATTCCTGTCCGACACGCAGGGGCGCGACAATTACTCCACCGCCAAGCTCGGCCTCGACGGCAAGGGCCGCTTCACCGCGCTGAAGATCGAGACGCTGGCGAGTTCGGGTGGCGCGCTGTCGGCCTTCGGCGTGTACTGCCCCACCCTTTCCGGCCCGCCGATGGCGCCCGGCGTCTACCGCATCCCGGTGGTCGCCACCGATGTGCGCATCGCCTACACCAACAACGCGCCGATGGACGCCTATCGCGGCGCTGGCCGGCCCGAGGCCGCCTATCTCATCGAGCGGCTGGTGGACAAGGCGGCGCGCGAGCTCGGCATGACGCCGGCCGTTCTGCGCGAGATCAACATGATCACGCCGCAGGAGATGCCCCACACCACCGCGACCGGCGTCGTCTATGATTCCGGCGACTTCGCCAATGTGATGCATGCCGGCATGAAGGCCGCCGACTGGGACGGCTTCGCCGCCCGCCGCGCGCAGGACGACGGCAAGCTGCGCGGCATCGGCCTCGCCTATTACATCGAGCGCACCGGCGTGCCCGGCAAGGAAGGCGCGGCGGTTGAGATCAGCGCCGACGGGCGGGTGACGGTGCATGTCGGCACCCAGTCCACCGGACAGGGCCACGAGACCACTTATGTTCAGATGACCGCCGAAACGCTCGGCATCGATCCCTCGCGCATCGTGGTGAAGACCGGCGACACCGACCAGCCGATCCCCTCCGCCGGCGGCACGGTCGCCTCGCGTTCCATGGTCCATGGCGGCGGCGCGATCCGCCTCGCCAACCGCGCCGTGCTCGCCAAGGCGAGCGAGGCGGCGGCGCAGATGCTGGAGGTCGACACGCGCGAGCTGGCCTTCGATGACGGCGTGTTCCGCGTGCCGGGCACCAACCGCCATGTCGGCCTGCTTGACCTCGCGGCGAAGCTGGGCGGGCTGGAGGGGGTCGGCGATTTCGAGCAGCTTGCCGGCACATTCCCGAACGGCGCCCATGTCTGCGAGGTCGCCATCGACCCCGACACCGGCATGATCAAGGTCGAACGCTATACCGTGGTCGACGATTTCGGCCGCACACTCAACCCGCTGGTGCTCAGCGGACAGATCCATGGCGGCATCGCGCAGGGCATCGGCCAGGCGATGATGGAGCGCACGGTATACGATCCCGAGACCGGGCAGATGCTGTCGGGCTCGTTCATGGATTACGGCCTGCCGCGCGCGGACGACCTGCCCTTCTTCGATGTCGCGACGCAGAACACGCCGTGCACCACCAACCCGCTCGGAATCAAGGGGGCGGGAGAGGCCGGCGCGATCGGCGCGCCGCCGGCCTTCGTCAACGCGGTGGTGGACGCGTTGAGTTCGCTCGGCATCGATCATCTCGACATGCCCCTCACTCCGGCGCGGGTGTGGGAGGCGATCTCGGCAGCGAGGGGTTAGGGAATGGCCGGCAGGGTGGCCTCGTCCGGCCACCAGCCATCCGCGAGCAGGGTGAAGCGCGGGCAACCATAGACGGCGCGGACCCGTTCCGGCGCCAGCACGCCGGCCATGCCGGACGCCCAGCGACTGGTCTGCTTCATCGCCACCACCATGCCAGCGACCTCGGCCCCCGCGCGCTGCATGAGCCGGCAGGAGGCGAGCGCGGTCGCGCCGCTGGAAATGGCATCGTCGACCAGCACCACGCGCCGCCCCTCGATGAGCGGCAGCAGGTTCGGATCCAGCTGCAACCGCTTGCCGGCTTCCGGCGAGGTGATGGAGGAAACCGGCTCGGAAAGCGCGTCCGCGTACCAGAACTTCTTCGAGTAGCCGAGCGGCACATAGCGCCGCTGGCCCAGCCGCTCCGCCACCAGCGCGGCGAAGGACAGGCCGAGCGTCGGCAGCCCGACCACGACATCCCCGCCAAGCTCTCCCGCCTCATGGGCCATCGCATCGGCGAGCGCGGCGACGACGACGTGGGAGGCCTGATTGGCGATCAGCGAGGCAACGGCGTGGGTGCCGTCCGGCAGGGCACGCAGCGGCAGCACCAGCACGCGCCCGTCCGGCAGCCGCACCGGATAGCCAAAGCGATGCGGTGCGGTGGCGGAGAAGCGCGCCGGCACGGCGTCGGTCAGTTCCTGCCAGTAATCCAGCGTCGGTTCGGTAAAGCCGTCACGCACCATCGCACCTCATGAGAAAGGCCCCGGCATGAACCGGGGCCGATCGGGTATTCGCACTCGGACCGACTGGCAAGCCTGTCGCGACGACGTTCAGAGTTCGCCCGCGCTCATTTGCCCGGCGATGAAGTCGGCCTGGCGGATCGCCAGCGCGACGATGGTCAGCGTCGGGTTGCAGGCGCCGCCGGTGGCGAAGTTGGAACCGTCGGCGATGAACAGGTTCGGCACCTCCCACGCCCGCGCGTTCCCGTCGAGCACACCGTCCTCGGGCCGGGCGCTCATGCGGTTCGAGCCGAGATTGTGGCTGGCGGGATAGGCCGGCGCCTCCACCGAACGCTTGGCCCCGGCGGCCTTGTGGATCGAGGTCAGCGTCTTGTAGCCGTGCACCCGCATCTTCAGGTCATTGGGGTGGTCGTCGTAGTGAATGTTGGCGACCGGCACGCCATAGGCATCGACCTCGTCGGTCAGCGTCACCCGGTTGCCGGCCTGGGGCATGTCCTCGCCAGACATGAAGATGCCCGCCATGTTGGCGTATTGCTCGATCACCGAGGCGAAGTCGCGGCCCCACCAGCCCGGATCCATGAAGGCGGCGGTGGTGGGCAGGCCCATCGAGTTCATCTCGATGTAGTAGCCGCCGGCGAAGCCGCGCGCGGGATCGTGGCGCACGAAATCATCGATCATGCCGCCCATGATCTCGCCGCGATGCATGTGGACCGGCTTGTCGAACACCGACCACACGGTCTGGATAAGGTGGCGCAGATAATGCCGGCCGACATGGCCGTAGCCATTGGCGAGGCCGTCGGGGAAGCGCCCGCTCTTGGAATGCAGCAGCAGGCGGGAGGATTCCACGCAGTTGCCGGCCAGCACCACCGCGCGCGCCTTCTGGCGATGCGTCACCCCAGCGGCGTCGACATACACAACCGCCGACGCCTTGCCAGCGCCGTCATGCTCGATCTGCACCGCACGCGCGCTCGAACGCAGCTCCAGCTTGCCGGTGGCAAGGCCGCGCGGGATTTCCACATTCAGCGTCGACCAGCGCGAGCCGGTCTTGTCGCCGGTGATGGTGAAGCCGTCCTGGATCGTCGCCGGGCGACCGTCATAGGGCACCGAATTGATGGCATGCCGGCCGGTGGAGACGTTAAGCCCCAGCGCCTTGGCGCCGGCATACATCACCTTGAAATTGTTGTTCGCCGGCAGGCCGGGCAGCCCGTTGGTGCGGGTCACGCCCATCTTGGCCTCGGCGAGGTCGTAATAGGGATCGAGATCCGCCAGCGTGATGGGCCAATCGATCAGGCTGGTGCCGGGCACCTCGCCATAGACCGTGCGGGCGCGCAGCTCGTCCTCGATGAAACGATAGCAGCAGGCCGACCAGTGGGTCGTGGTGCCGCCGACGACCTGGCAGCTCCAGCTCGGGGTGAGCGGGTGATCCTTGGCGACGCGCCAAGTGCCCGACGAGGTGCGCTTGTCGAGCCAGGACAGCATTTCGTAGCCGCCCCACTCGTCATTGACGAAATCGTCAGCGGTCAGGTGCTTGCCCGCCTCCAGCAGCACCACTTCGATGCCGCGCTGGGCCAGTTCGTTGGCGAGCGTTCCCCCGCCCGCGCCGGAACCGATGATGACGACGACGCCGTCGTCGTCGAGTTGATAGGACGTCATGAGTGGTCGCTCCGCATTCGGTAGGCTGGCTTTGCTCGATCAGACGCCGGGCGGCGGATCGGGCAGCCAGTCGAGATCGTTGAAGCCGCGATTGACGTAACCGCCGAGCTGGACCGAGGCGCCCTCATAGCCGAAGGCCTGCCACACCTCGATGTCGTCATAGAGGAAGCGCACGGCCGAGCGCTGCACCAGCCGGAAGGCCGTGCTCTCCTCGATGCCCTTCAGTGCCCGCACCCGGTAGCTTTCGGTCAGCTCGATGAATGGCAGCGAGGTCGCCCCGTCCAGAAGGTCGATCAGCTCGGCGAAGGTCTGCGCCGCGCCCGGCGCCTTCGCCGCCATGGTGTCGAACTGGAACACGGTGCGGCGGTAGACCCGCTCTGGCAGCCCTTCATGGGGATAGAGCGTGCGCACCACCGCGACCAGCGTCTCGGCGACATGGGCATCGAACAGCGTGAGGGAATTCACCCAGTCCGGCCCCTCCGGGAGCTGGACCGCGGGCGGAAGCTTGGGATCCTTGTGGGCCGTGATGGCGGACATCGGTCGCTCCGGTACTCAGTTCTGCGGCGGAAGCTGCTGCTCGGGCGGCAGCCAGGCGTTGATCGCCACCGTATGCTTGGCGAGATCGGTGGTGTGGCGTTCGCGGGCGTGGCGCTCGGCGGCGAGCAGACGCGCCCGCGTCGGCTGGAAATGCGGGACGACATGGCGGGCGAACAGCTCGTAGTGCCGCATGGTGGCTTCCCTGTTGGCCCAATCATGCGCCAGCATAAGGAAGCAGCCAAATTCGCCCGCGCGGTCGGCGAGCCGCTGGAGAAACGCCACCGCATCGTCCGGCGTGCCGATGACGCCGATGCCGGTCTCGTTCATCCAGGCGATGCGCTCCTCGAAAGTCTCCCCCACCGCGGTGATGGAAGGCATGGCGATGGTCTTCTGGGTGTATTCGCAGAAGGCATCGAAGCCGTGGCGCATGTCCTCGATCGCCTGCTCGCGGGTCTCGGCGACATGCACGTTGACCACAAGGCGCCAGCGGCTGGGGTCCGGCGTGTGGCCGGCCTTGAGCGCTTCCTCGGCGTAGGCGTCCCAGTGCAGCGGGGGTGCGGGGCTACCCACCTTGGGCGAGATGACGCCGGTGGAGAGCAGACCGAGGCCGTGCTTGCCGGCGATGCGCGGGCCGGCCTCCGAGCGGGTCGCGGCGACGCAGACGTCGAACACCGGGTCGGTGTAGGGCGCGACCTGGCAGAAGGCGTTGACCAGCTCGTAGCGGTCGGTCTTGGCGCTCACCGGCTCGGTGGTGGTGAGCAGCTTCATCAGCACGCCGAGATCATGGTCGAGCGCGGGGCGCAGCGCTGCCGGCTCCAGCCCGAACATCGCCGCATCGCTGGGCAGGCCGCCGGGGCCGAAGCCCGCCATGAAGCGACCGCGCATCAGGTGATCCAGCAGGATCATCCGATCCGCGACGTGGTAGGGATTGTGGTAGGGCAGCGGCACGATGCCGGTGCCGAGCTTGATGGAGCGGGTCTGCGCCGCGACATAGGCGAGGAACACCATCGGGTCGGCGATGATCTCGCTGCCCGCCGAGTGATGCTCGCCCACCCAGGCCTCGTCATAGCCAAGCGCGTCGACCCACTGGATGGTCTCCAGATTTCGCTGCAGCGAGGTCGTGATGTTCTGCGTCGGCGGCGAGTTCCATGGCGGCATGAAGATGCCGAAACGGGTCTTGCTCATGGCAGAGGCCTTTCAGCGCAAGGGAAGGAACTGTTTCGGCAGCACGCAATGTATGCCCTTGTTGCCGTCGACGGTCTGGGTCACGCGCAGATCCGCACACAGCGAGCACAGCGTGTAGGCATCCTGCGCCGAGAGGCCCGACTGTTCGCGAACCAGCACGATCATGTCGCGCAGCGCCAGCTTGGCGGCATCGTCGAGGTCGGGATCGAAGCCCATGGTGATCCACGCATCGGGCTTTTCGGCGCGCGGCGTGGTGAGTGTCATGTCCTTGCGCAGGTGAAACTCGAACGTCCCGGTGAGCGCCGTCTCGATGGCGGTGAGGCAGACCTCGCCGTCGCCCTGCCGCCCGTGTCCGTCACCGACCGAGAACAGCGCGCCGGGCGCGAAGACCGGGAAATAGGTCGTGGTGCCGACACCCAGTTCCTTGTTGTCCATGTTGCCGCCGAAGACACGCGGCTCGGTGGAGGAGAGCCGGCCCCATTCGGGTGCCGGTGCCACGCCGAAATTGCCGAAGAACGGGTCGAGCGGCAGTTCCTGCCCCCAGGGCATCCTCGCCACGCCGCGTGCGCCATCCACGCCGATATGGATGCGCCGCAGGTTCGGGAAGTCCTCGGGAAGCGTGCCGAGAAAAGGCATCTGGATGTTCCAGCCCCAATCGGCGCGGAACGAGATGGCCTTCAGCCGCACCTCCAGCACATCGCCCGGCTCCGCGCCCTCGACGAAGATCGGGCCGGTGAGCAGATGCGGTCCGGGTCCGCGGAAGGTGGCGTCAAACACCTCCTGCTGGCCCGGCACGAGGGTGAAGCCGAGTGCGGGGTCGGGTATGTCCTCCGGCTCGCCCGACAGCGTGTCGATGACGACGGTGTCGCCGGAGCGGATGGTGAGCGCGGGCTTGAGGCTCGCGTCCCACTGGCCCCAGTTCACGGTGCCCGGTTCGGCCGGCAGGTAATGCTCGCTCATCACGCGCCCTCAGCCCTTGACCGCGCCGAGCGTGAGCCCGCGCACGATATGGCGTTGCAGGATGAAGACGACAATCAGCACCGGCACCAGCGCGGTCATGCCGACCACCGCCATCTCGCCCCAGCGCACGCCCTGGCTGGTGATGAGCTTGGGGATCGAGACCGGCAGCGTCGTCACCGAATTGCCGCCGAGCATGAAGGCGAACAGGAATTCGTTCCACGCGAAGATGAAGCACAACACGCTGGTCGCCACGATGCCATTGCGCAGCAGCGGGAACACCACACGGCGGAACACCTGAACCTTCGACCAGCCCTCAAGCGCGGCGGCCTCCTCCAGTTCCACCGGCAGGTCGCGGCAGAAGGAGCGCAGCACCCACACATAGAAGGAGAGGTTGAAGGTCATGTAGGCCAGCGTCAGGCCGAGGAAGCTGTCGAGCAGGCCGACCTTGGAATAGATGAGGTAGAACGGGATCACCAGACAGACCGGCGGCGCCATGCGCGAGCCGAGGATGAACAGGAACAGATCGTCCTTCCCCTTCATCTCGAAGCGCGCGAAGGCATAGGCCGCCGGCGTGCCGATGATCACCACCAGCAGGGTGGAGATCGAGCACAGCACGAACGAGGTCAGCAGGCTCCAGTGGAAACCCTGTTCGATCACATAGCTGAAGTGATCGAGCGTGGGCACGAACAGCCACTGCGTCGGGCGCGCGAACATGGCGTCGTTGGGTTTCACCATCATGGTCGCCATCCAGAAGATGGGGAACAGCACGATGGCGGCGTAGACCACGACGATCGAGGTCCAGAACAGGCCGCGCGACCCTTCGGGACGGCTCACAGCTTCGGCCATGGTTATCCTCCCCTCAGAAGGCGTTCAGGCGCTTCTTGGCGACCTGATAGAAAATTGTGCAGAAGGCGAAAAAGGCGATCCAGACCAGGACGGCCAGCGCCGACGCCTCGCCGATGTTCCAGAATTCGAAGGTCATCTTGTTGGCGAGGATCGAGGGCGTCTCGGTCGTCGTGCCCGGCCCGCCATTGGTCAGGATGTAGATGGTGTCGAACACCTTGAAGGCGTCGATGAAGCGCAGCAGGCCGATCACGGCGAGAAGCGGCGTCATCATCGGCAGGGTGATGTGGAAGAAGATCTGCAGCGGGTTCGCCCCATCCACCGCCGCCGCGCGATAGGGTCCGAGCGGGAGCGCCTGAAGACCGGCGAAGAAGGCCAGCATCATGAACGGCGTCCACTGCCAGATATCGACGAAGATCAGCGCGTAGAGCGCGAGGTCGGGCGAAGCGAAGATCGAGGTGTCGGTCAGGATGTTGAAGCGCTCGAGCACGTTGTAGGAGAAGAACCCCCACGAACCGGCGAGCATGATCTTCCACAACAGCCCGACGACGATCGGCGCCATCATGGTCGGCATGAACAGAAGCGGCACCAGCACCGAACGCCCGCGCACGTTCTGGTTCAGCACCAGCGCCCCGACCAGGCCGAGCATGAACTCGATCGGTACGGCGATGAACACGAAGGTCGCGGCGACCCCGATCGAGTTCCAGAACCGCTCGTCGGACAAGAGGGTCGCGTAATTGTCGAACCAGATGAAGTCACGCACCCGGCCGAACTTCGCCTGATGGAAGCTCAGATAGATGGCGTAGATGAACGGCACCAGCGAGACGACCACCAGCGTGATCATCGACGGAGCGATCAGGATATAGGGATACCAGGCGCTCTCGCGTAGCGCAGACGCCTTGGGCGCATGTGCGGGGGCCGCCTCCGTCGTCGCCGACATTGGTGTCTCTCCGTGACGGTTCGAGAGGGCCGCCAGCCGATGGGAAACCGGCCGGCGGATATGATGTGGACGGGGCGCGAACGCCCCGTCAGGTGCCGGACATCACTCGGCGAGCGTGCAGGACTTGCCGCCGCAGAGCTTTTCGAGCGCGGCCTGACCGGCCTTGGCGCCCTCTTCGGGCGTCATCTGGCCGAGACCGACCTCCTGAGCGATGCCGCTCATGGCGTCGATGATCTCCGGATACTTCTCCATCTTCGGACGGGCCGTCGCGACGTCGAGCGACGACTTCATCGCAGCGAACAGCGTCGGGTTGCTGCTGTCCTTGATCGCGGGAAGTGCCCAGGAGCTCTCGCGGATCGGAACGCCGCCCTGACCCATCTCGATCAGCTTGTCCTGCTGCTTCTTCGAGGCGAGCCACTCCAGGAACAGGAAGGTCGCTTCGGGATGCTCGCTGGCCGCGTTGATCACGGTCACCGACGGCTCGGCGTCGGCGTGGCGATGCGCCTCATTGCCGGCCTTGGCCGGGATCGGGGCGTAGATGAATTTGCCCGCGTAAGGCGACACGCCCGGCTTGTCGATGCCGAGAACGAAGTCCGACCAGGCGAGGGACTGGGCGGCAATGCCGTTGCCCATGACGGTGGGCACGTCGACCAGCGAGTACTCGGCGATGCCGGGCGGGGCGAAGGTCCACAGTTCACGCCACATCTTGAGCGCGGCCACGGTCTCGGGGCTGTCGAAGGCCGGCATGCCCTTGTCGTCGATCAGTTCGCCGCCGTAGTTCTCGATGAAGTTCACCCAGAGGTTCGAGAAGGTCGAACCACCCTTGATGCCTTCGAGCACGATCCCGTAGAAATCGCTTTCGAGCGGCTTGCCGGCCAGCTTCTCACCCTTCTTGCGGGTGAAGAACTCGGCGATGTCGCGCATCTGCTCGATCGTCTTGGCCGGGCCGAGATCGTAGCCATACTTGGCCTTGAACGCCTTCATCTCTTCCGGGTTGCTCAGAAGGTCTTCGCGGGCCCAGTAGACGTGGTTGTAGTTCCAGTTGATGAAGCCGTACTGCTTGCCATCGAAGAAGGCGGTGGTCTTGTAGGGCGTGGCGATGAAGTCCGCGGCGTTGAGGCCGGGATCGCTCAGCTTCGGATCGGCCACGAACTTGTCGAGCGGCATGATCGCTTCGGCGGACAGCATCGGGCCGAGCTGGGCGCCGTGCAGCATGATCGCGTCATAGTGGCCACGACCCGACAGCATGTCGGCCTGGCCCTTGTTGATGACCTCGAAGTGGTTCAGCAGCTCCCACTCCACCTTGATGCCGGTTTCCTTCTCGAACTCCGGCACGATCTTGGAGAGCGTCTCCTGCAGCGGCGTGATCTCGTCGAGCACGCGGATGGTCGTGCCCTTGTAGGGCACCGCCGCCGTCGCATAGAAGCTCGTATCCTGCGCCGTGGCAGGAGTGGCGAACATCGGCGCCGTGAGTGCCGTAGTTGCCGCCAAGGCGGCGGCGAAACACCAGAATCTACGCTTCATCGCTCTTTCCCTCTGTTATTTGCCCGCAGCATGCGCCCGTCAGTTGCCGGACAGCGCCCGGCCCGTTGCTCCGTCGAAAAGGACCAGCCCCTCTCCCGGAATGGTGATACCGATCTCTCGGCCGATACCCTCGTCTTCGCCCTCGCCCAGCGCCGACGCCGTAGCCATGGAGGTCTTGGCCTTGACCAGCAGGGCGCCCAGATCGAGCGTGACGATGACGTGCTTGCCGAAAGGCTCGTTTGAATAGATCTCCGCGCTCACCGCTCCCGGCGCGTCCGTTGCGGTGAAGGCGATGACTTCCGGGCGCACGCCGAGGATGAGCGCGTCGCTCGTCGCGCCAAGAGCTGCAGCGGCGAGAGCCGGCGGAAGGGCGAGGCGCATGGCGCGCCGGGTGAAATAAAGCGTGTCGCCCTCGCGCAGCAGGCTGCCGTCGATGAGATTCATCGGCGGATCGCCGAGGAGCTTGGCGACGCGGGCGCTGGCGGGCTTCAGCCAGATTTCCTCGGGCGTCCCGACCTGCTCGACACGCCCCTGATCCAGAACCACCACCCGGTCGCCGACCGAAAGTGCTTCCATGCCGTCCGGCGTGAGCCAGATGGTGGGGGCGCTCTGCGCCGACAGGCGGCGGCGGATCTCGCCGCGCAGCTTGTGGCGAAGCTTGGCGTCGAGATGGGAGATCGGCTCGTCGAGCATATAAAGGTCGGGCGCCTGTACCAGCAGGCGCGCCAGCGCCACGCGCTGCTTCTGCCCGCCCGACAGCGCGCCGGGAAGCCGCTCGCCGAGATGCTTGATCTCCAGCAGTTCCAGCACCTCGTCGACCCGGAGGTTCGCGGCGACCGGATCGAGCCGGCCACCCGGCGCCTGAAGCGGCGAAAGCGCGTTGCCGCGCACGGTGAGGTGGGGATAAAGCGCGTAGGATTCGAACATCAGCGCCACGCGCCGCTGCCCCGGCGGCACGCCGGCGAGGTCCCGCCCGCCCAGCGAGACGCTGCCCGCGTCCGGACGCTCAAGCCCGGCGAGGATGCGCGCCAATGTTGTCTTGCCTGCCCCCGAGGGGCCTGTGATGGCGAGCAATTCGCCGGGAGCGACCTCTATGCCGACCTCGTGCAGCACCTTGTGCGCGAAGCTCTTGGCGATGCCACGGGCCACGAGGCCCTTGTTGCTGGCGCCGTTCATTGCAGCGCCTCCCGGTTGCGGCCACTCGTTGCATCGAAGATGAGCAGCTTGCCCACATCGATACCCAGGCTGACACGGTCCCCCGCGCGCCAAGGCGACGGACCAGGCACCTCGGCGATGATGCGGTCAGCCGCGCCGGCCGGACCTTCCAGAGCCACGGTGAGCACGTCCGCATCGCCGCGCGGCTCGCGATAGACGATGGTCCCGCGCCCCTCGCCGGCGATGTCCGGCGCCTGCACCGCGATGTTCTCCGGGCGGATGCCGGCAACGATGGCGCCGTTGCCCACGTCGAGAACCGGCAGGCGCGCCGCCTCCAGCGTCGCCGCCCAGCCGGCTCCGGCAACCTGGCCGCCGCCGGTGAACGCGGCCTTCATCAGGTTCATCGGCGGTTCGCCAATGAAGTTCGCCACGAAAAGGTTGGCCGGGCGCTCATACAGTTCCTGTGGCGCGCCGACCTGCTGGAGCACGCCATGGTTCATCACCGCCACCCGATCCGCCATGGCGATGGCCTCGGTCTGGTCATGGGTGACGAGAATGGAGGTGACCTGCCGCAGCTTCTGCAGCCGCTTGATCTCGGCGCGGAGCTGAACCTTCTGGTCGGCATCAAGATGCGAGAGCGGCTCGTCGAACAGGATCACTTCCGGGTCGCGCACCAGCGCCCGACCGATGGAGACGCGCTGCATCGCGCCGCCGGAGAGACCGCGCACCGGGCTATCGGCCATCTGCCGCAGACCGAGAAGCTGAAGCACCTCGCCAATGCGTTCGGAAGCCGGCTGGCCGGTGATGCCGCGGACCTTCAACGGAAAGGCCACGTTCTCCCACACGGTCATGTTCGGGTAGAGAGCGTAGTCCTCGAACACCATGGCGATGTTGCGCTCGCCCGGCGCCAGACGCGACACCGGGCGGTCGCCGAAATAGATTTCACCGGAAGACACGGCCTCGATGCCCGCCGCCATCTTGAGCGTCGTGCTCTTGCCACAGCCCGAGGGGCCGAGCAGCGCGAGCATCTCGCCGGCATCGCAGGTCAGGTCGAGCTGCTTAACCGCATCGACCTCCCCATAGCGTTTGAAAACGGACACGAAAGCGATTGACGACATCAGGCACTCCAAAAGCTATGCTGATGAACAATCCAAGTTCTGTGCCAAATTGTGCTGGTTTATAGAAACTCAGGATAACGTCGCTCTCGATACGTCACACGAGCGCATTTTTGCCTATATTCACGGCAGATCGGACCTTTCTGCCTGCTTTGCGACCACCCCCGTCAGACGGTGCGCCGCGCCACCTCTTCCAGCCGATCGGCGAGCGTCTGCGGCGCCGACAGGAAGGGCGAATGATCGCCGTCGAGGGAGAAGACTTCCTCGCAGGCTGTATAGTCAGCCATAGATCGCTGATAGGCAAGCGAGACCGCATTGTCCTTCAGCCCTTCGACATAGAAGCGGCGCACCGAGCCGAAGCGGGCGGGCGTGAGCGCCAGCGGATCGGAGTAGATCTTCAGCCGCTGCGGACGCAATTGCGCCGTCGCCCAGGCGGCGTCCTCGGGGGGGCAGCAATTGTAGAAAACCTCGCCCGCGGCCGCCGCCGGAAAGCTCGCGGTCGCGCCATCCGGCGACACCTGCATGTTCTTCAGCACCAGATCCTCGACGCCCAGATGCGCGTGGGCCGCCAGGAAGCTCACGAGGCTCTCGCCGGGGCGCAGCATTAGCCCGTTGATATACACCGTCGCCGCGATCCGGTGCGGGCGCCACTCGGCCACCTGCGAGGCGACAATGCCGCCCATGCTGTGGCCGGCGAGGATCACCGGCCCGCGCACCTCGTCGATCGCTCCCGCGATACGCGTCGCATAGCTTGCGAGGTCGGCATTCTCCGGCGGCGCGGTATCCTTCCCGCTGCCGGGAAAATCCGGCGCGGTCACCTCATGCCCGCCTGCCCGCAGCAGAGGAATCAGGCGCTGCCAGCACCACGACCCGTGGAATGATCCGTGGACCAGAACAAAATGGGCCATTGGCCGCCTCCTCCATTCAACCGGTCGACCGCGCCCCGGACGCCACGCCCAGCAATCCCTCGGCTTCCAACAGCCTGCGCGTATGGGAGGCGGGTGCAAGCCGACCGAGCCGCTCGATGTCCGCCGGCAGATCGATATCGAGCGCCAGGCCAGGGAAGCCCGCAGGATCATGGACCATCGGCTCGATCGTCAGCATCTCGGCGGTCGCCACGTGGAGCGCGCAGCTGAGCGGGCCGTAGGAGAAGGCCATCACGTCCGGCGGCGACACCAGAAGCGCGTTGGTCCCCTGCCCGTCATGCGCGGGCACCAGGCTCACGGCAACCCCCGGCGGATGCGAGGAGACGAGTGCCGAAATCTCAACCGGCGTCGCCATGGGAACATCGCCGGGCACCACCAGCATGCCTCCGACACGCTGTGCCGCGAGGCGACCTGCAGCTTCCGCTACGGCCGTGTTCAGCCCAAGCACATCCCGCTCGAAAATAAGCTGCGCCCCATGCTCGCGCGCCAGCAGTCCCGCCTCCGGATCGGCGGTAACGACAACAATGCCGTCCAGCCCGCGCGTGGCGCGCAGGGCCACCAGCACGTCCCGCATCATCGCCCGCACCAGCGCATGCCGCTGCCGGGGCGAGAAAGCGCCCGCCAGACGCTGCTTGGCGGCGGCGAAACTTTTTACCGGAACCACCGCCCAGATACCCGATGGTTCGGCGGCGCTCATGTCGCCCGTTCCGCAAGCTTCAGCACGCGGCGCGCGAGGTTCACCTTGTCGTCGAGGGTGCGCATCAGCGTGGGTGCGCTCACACACGCCATCTGCGTGCCGAGATCGAGCCCGGCGTCGGCTTCATCCAGGACGAAAAGATCGACGAGACTTCCGTAATGCGCCGCCACCGTCGCGGCCGAGGGAACGAGCCCGATCTCGTCCATCAGCTTGGCCGTCGGCCCCTTCACCGCCTGCCCCTTGATGATCGGTGACACCGCGATCACCGGTGCCGGGCTCGCCCTCAGAGCCTCGGCCATACCCGGGACGGAAAGAATGGGGTCGACGCTGAGATAGGGATTGGACGGGCAGATCACGATGGCGGCCAGTTCAGGATCGGCCAGCGCCGCCAGCGCGGCCGCCGCAGGCCGCGCGGAGGCCGCCCCCTCGAAGGCGAGCGCGACCACACGGGGCTGGCACTGCCGACGCACGAAATAATGCTGGAAATCGAGCCAGCCTTCGTCGGTTTCAACCCGCGTGCGCACCGGAGCGTCACTCATCGGCACAATGGCCGAGCCGATGCCAAGCCGCGCGGCGAGTTCCGCCGTGACCGCACTCAGCGTTGCCCCTCCATCCAGCGAGCGGGTGCGCTCAACATGGGTGGCGAGATCGCCATCGCCGAGCCGGAACCATGTCTCCCCGCCCAGCCGCTCCAGCGCCTGCATGAACGTCCAGGTCTCATCCCGCCGCCCCCAGCCACGCACCGGATCGTCGAGACCAGCAAGCGTGTAGAGCAGCGTATCGATATCAGGCGAAATGTGCAGGCCCAGATGACGGAAATCGTCTCCGGTATTGGCGATCACCGTCAGCGCGCCCGGTGGCAGCACCCGGTCGAGGCCAAGGGCAAGCTTCGCCCCGCCGATTCCGCCGGAGATCGCCACCACCTTCATCGAAAGAGATCCTCGCCTTCGGCGCGGATCAGCGCACGCGCGGGGTGTGCCGGCGCGGTCCAGGAGAGGCCCCGCACCAGCACCGCCGGCTGGCCTTCTGCAGCCGGGCCCATGAGCAGGGAAGCGGCAGCGGCGATTTCGTCGGCGAAGGCGATCATGGTCACTTCAAGTGGCCGGCCGAAAAGATCCACCTCCCCACGCCGGTCCACAATCGCGGGAAGGCCAGCGGCGCCGATCGCGACACCCGCCGTGCCCAGCCGCCAAGGTCGCCCGAAACTGTCATTGATGACCACCCCAATCTCGGCAGACGAGGCAAGCGATGCGCGCAGACGCTCGGCGCTGGCGTCGGGATCTTCCGGCAGCAGCAGGGCCATCCCCTCCCCGACATTGGACTGGTCGATGCCCGCATTGGCCATGATGAAACCGAGCCGGTGCTCGACGATCAGCACGCCCGGCCGCTGGCGCACGACGCGCCGGCTCTCGGACAGGATCAGTTCCACCAGCGCCGGGTCCTTGCCGACCGCCTCGGCCACGGCCTTCGCGTGCGCCGAGGGCGAGACGGTGTCGAGCCGCACAAGCCGCCCTTCGGCCTTGGAGACGATCTTCTGCGCCAGGACCAGCACGTCGCCCGCGACAAGCTGCAGTTCCGCCTGGGCGAGCGCGACCTTGACCAGCACCGCCAGATCGTCGCCCGGACGAACCAGGGGCAGGCCAGGCAAGGCGATCAGTTCGAGGCGGGCGGGCGAGGCCATCGCTCAGCCGAACGCGGCGCGCAGACGCGGCAGGACCTGTTCGGAATAGAGCTTCAGGAAGCGCTCCTGATCCTCACCCGGGGCGTGAAAGACGAGATGGCGGAAACCCAGTTCCACATAGGGACGGATCTTCTCGACATGCTCGTCGGGATCGTCCGAGACGATCCAACGCCGCGCCGCGCGGTCCACCGGCAGCGCATCGGCCAGCGCCTCCATCTGCAGCGGGTCTTCCACCGACATCTTCTCTTCCGGCGACAGCGCAAGCGCCGCCCACAGGCGCGTGTCCGCCAGAGCGCGCGCCTTGTCAGTGTCGAAGGAAACCTTCATCTCGATCATGCGATCGTAAGTGTCAGACGCGCGCTCCGAAGCTTCAAGTCCCGCGGCGACATTAGGCAGCAAGGTCTCGCTATACAGCTCCATCGGCTTGCCGCTGGTGCAGATGAAGCCGTCGCCGAGCCGCCCGGCGAACTTCGCCACCATCGGGCCCGCGCCAGCGATGTAGATCGGAACCGGCTGCTCGGGACGGTCATAGATGGTCGCGCGCTCGGTGCGGTAGTACTCGCCTTCGAAGGTCACACGCTCCTCGGTCCAGAGCTGCCGGATCAGGCGCACCGCCTCACGAAGCCGGGCGAAGCGTTCCTTCATCTCCGGCCAAGCCGCGCCGGTCGCGGGAACCTCGTTCAGAGATTCACCCGACCCGACGCCGAGAATGATCCGCCCCGGAAAAAGCTGGCCGAGCGTGCCGAAAGCCTGCGCGACCATGGAGGGATGGTGGCGGAAAGTCGGCGTGAGAACGCTGGTGCCGAGTGCGATGCGCGAGGTCGAGGCCCCCGC
Source organism: Ancylobacter pratisalsi (assembly GCF_010669125.1). Classification (NCBI taxonomy): domain Bacteria; kingdom Pseudomonadati; phylum Pseudomonadota; class Alphaproteobacteria; order Hyphomicrobiales; family Xanthobacteraceae; genus Ancylobacter; species Ancylobacter pratisalsi. Next base: position 3,790,442 of record NZ_CP048630.1, on the reverse strand, counting down.
CGCCCCCAACCAGGCGAGCGCCGCCGGAGCATGGCCGCCGGTATGCCGCCAGGGCTGAAAATGGTCGCTGATGAACACCGAATCGAAGCCGTAGCGCTCCGCCGAAACGGTGAAGTCGATCAGTTGACGCGCGTCGAACTGCTCGGCCGACGCCTTGTAACCCAGTTTCAGCACATCATTCCTCCACCGCTGCAACGGCATGATAGAGTGATATATATGTGCAGCACAATATGGCGATTTATGTTTTTATGACAACGTCATATCAACGCCGCCGCAACGCGTTTACGGCGCCGCCCCCGTGTGAATGCCCCCTCCGGCCGGACACAGCGCCGGCCGGAGAGGCGTTGATATCTCCTCGTGGGAACGGGGAACACGCCACGCTCCACGAAGGTCCGCAGGGTCAGATGCGCACCCAGCGTCCGGGCACATAGACCCAGCCGCCACGACGGCGCACCCAGCTCGGGCCGGCATAGCGGAAGCCCGGACGGGCGCGAACCCAACGGCCGGGCTCCCACACCCATCGCCCACGCGACCATGTCCAGTAGCCCGGCACCCATACCCAGCCGCGCCGGGCGGCCGGACGGGGTTCGCGCCGGAGCGGCGGCGGCGCCATCATGACGACCTGCGCCTCCACCTCATCGGTGGCGGCAAGGCCCAGGGGAACGGCGGCGACGGCGGTTGCAAGCAAGGAGAGGAGCGAACGGCGTGTCAGCATGGTCGGGTTCCTTGACCGAATCGACGCAGAAATCCGCTCAACGGGCGAGGTAGCCAATGACTGCCGCGTTGGCGATATCGATAAAGAAGGCGGAAACCAGCGGCAAAATAATGAACGCCCTCGGCGCTGCTCCATGCGTTTTCGTCACCGCCGTCATGTTGGCGATCGCGGTCGGTGTGGCCCCCAGGCTGATACCGGTGAAACCCGCAGAGATCACGGCGGCTTCGTAGGTCCTGCCCATGGCCGGGAACACGATGAAAAGGATGTAGACGACGGCCACCACCGTCTGCACCGCCAGAACCAGCGCCAGCGCCAGGCCCAGCCCACCCAGCGTCCAGAGCTGCATGCTCATGAGCGACATCGACAGAAAGACGTTCAGCGACAGGTCGGAGACCAGCGCCAGGGCGCGGGTGCGCGTCGGCCAGGCCATGCGCGGGAAGAGACGCGGCAGCGTGTTGGTCAGCACGATCGCCACCAGCAGGCAGACCACGAAAAGCGGTAGCTTCAGCGCGACTTCCGCCATCAGCTCGTCAACCGCGTAACCAATCAGAATCGCCACATTGAGCACCAGCACCGTGCGCAGCAGGCTCACATGGCTGACATCGTTGTGCGCCGCCTCGTTATCCCGCTGCTGCAGGCCGATGACGTCGACCTCGGTGCGCGGCCCCTTGAGCTTGTAGCGCGTGATCAGATAACGCGCGATCGGGCCACCGACCAGGCTGGCCACCACGAGGCCGAGTGTTGCCGTGGCGATGCCAACCTCCAGCGCATTGGAGAGATTGAAACGCTCCGAGATCAGCGGCGCCCAGGCGATGGTGGTGCCGTGCCCGCCAATGAGCGATGCGGAACCGAGAAATACGGCCAGGCCCTGGGGCAGGCTGAGGACCGCGACGCTGGCGGCCGCGATGAGATTCTGAACCAGCAGATAGACCAGCGTCAGGGCGAGGAGAATGATAAGCGGACGCCCCCCGGAAATGAGATCGTCCAGCTTCGCATTGAGGCCGATGCCGGTGAAAAAATACAGCAGCAGCATGTCGCGCGCTTCCAGCGCAAAGCTGATCTCCATGCCGAAGAAGCGATAGGCAATGAGAGTGACCAGCGCCGCCAGAAGGCCGCCTGTCACCGCTTCCGGAATGTTGAAGGCACGCAGTACCGGGATCGCCCGGTTAATGCCCGCCCCCGCGAAGAACACAAGGATCGCTATGGTGAAGCTCAGAAGGGCCGGTGTCTGAAGCGTCGTCATTGTGCCTCGCGCGGTTTCACGAACCGCGACCGGCCGGGCCACACAGCCCGGGCCCGCGGCCCCGAACGAGATCGAGATATCTCGTCAAAACGCTTTTGCCGCAGTCCGGCCGCAAAGTCACCCACGCTTTGACGGCGCGCGCTCGCGCACCTCTGCGCGCGTCTTTTGCGGCTCGCGTCATTGTGCCTGTATTTCACGCCGTTCAAGCGTATGATCGAGCCCAACAGCCGGGCGGAAGACGATAGCTAAATCGACCTGGCGAATTTCCGGGAGCCAAGCCATGCGTCGCCAAGCCACGCACATCACCCCGCCGCGCACCCTGCGCAATCGGTTGCGCCTCGTCCTCGCCGTCGCCCTGTTCTCCGCGCTCACCGTTTCCGCGGCCGGAGCGCAAGAGGCGAACGCCGAAGAAAGCTGGAACGCGCTGAAGCCCGACGTGTTCGGTGAACGGCCGATCGCCGACAGTAGCCCGTTGGTGCGTCTGGATGCCCCGACCCGGGCCGAGGATGCGGCGATGGTGCCGATCACGATCGAGGTTGCCCTGCCCGAGGGCGACCCTCGGACCGTAAAGAAGCTCACCCTGATCGTCGACGAGAACCCCGCCCCTGTCGCCGCGACCTTCACCTTCGGCGGCGAGCGCCACGATGTGACACTCGGCACCCGGCTCAGGGTCAATTCCTATTCGTATATCCGCGCCATCGCCGAGTTGAGCGATGGTGGGCTCCACATGAGCGAGCGCTTCGTCAAGGCCTCGGGCGGCTGCTCGGCTCCGGCGCTGAAGGACGAAGAGGTCGCACTGCAGAACATCGGCAAGATGAAGCTGAGGGTTCTCGAACCCACCAAGCAGGGTGACGCGACCAAGGCGAGCCGGTTTTCACAGCTTCAGCTCATGATCCGGCACCCCAACTATTCGGGGCTGCAGATGGACCAGGTGACGCGGCTCTATATTCCCGCGAAATTCGTCGACAATATCGAGGTCAAGCAGGGCGATGATCTGGTGTTTTCCATGGTCGGCGGCATTTCGCTGAGCGAGGATCCCGCGATCCAGTTCTCTTACGAACCTTCGGGCAAGGCGATCCACGTCGACGCCGGAGATACCGACGGACGCAAGTTCGAAGGTGCTTTGAAGCCGGCGAGCTGACCCCGACATTTGCCAAGTCCCGCTCGCTTGCGGCCGAGCGGGACGAGGCCGCCCCCCGCCGGCCTCGCGGCGAGGATGCTGCGTCCGCCGAAGCAGGTATCGTCAGTAAAAACAGGTGACTTCGGCCTCGGCCTGCGCGCGGCGCAGATCGGCGACGATATCGCGGAACATCGCGGTGGAACGGAAGATTTCCGACTGCTGCCCCGCAACCTGACCGACACTGAGGATCGTCTCCGCATCCTCATATTTCTTGTAGGGCAGGATCGTCGCGATGGTGTCGATGGAGCAGGAACATTTTTCCAGCGCCTGGCGCGTCTGGCCGTTCGCGGCCATGCAGCCAAACACATAGTCCGCGCGTGCAACGGTTGGGTAGTCGTTCACCAGCCCCGCCGAGGGCGCCTTGGGGGCGGGTTTGCTCGCCCCCGCCGGCACCGGCGCCAATGTCGTACCGGAAGAGGCGTCCTGCGCCAGCGCGGGTCCCGCGGCCAGAGAGAGGGCGAGCATGGCGCCCGCAATCAGGTGCATGACGTGGGGTTTAACGTCGCTCATGGGGCTTTTCCTCCCGCCTGCTTTGCGGCCGACACCGTCGTGCCGGTCAGAGTGAGGCTTGTTTCGATGATGTTGCCCGCTCCATCCGCCTTGGGCGTGACGACATTGATGGAATAAAGCCCGCCCGGCACAGCATCGGAGAAAAGAAACTCGTAATGCCGCCCGGCCAATTCGGCGAGCTTGTCCTTGTTCGGATCGTCGGCGAAGGGAACCATGGTCATGCGCCAGCCCTCCACCTTCTTGCCGTCATATTCAAAGCTCGCCGGTTCCACCTTGCCGCTGGCGAGATGCTCGCGCAGCCGGTTGCGCAGGTAGAACGGGCTGCCCTTTGTGAGCTGCGCCATCTCGCGCACTTCGCGCTCCAGCAGAACCAGCGCGATCGGATTGCCGTTCATGGTGGGGAACGGGCCAGCCTCGCTTTCCTGAGTACCCCGCGTGATGGCCACATCAACGACGCGTCCGGCGGCGTCTTCCGGCGCGGCCTCGACATCCATCGCCATGGTTTCATCGAAGCTCTGCCCGAGGCGCTCTTCGCTGGCCATGTGCTTGTACGTGTAGTTCAGCGTGGTGCCGGGCGCGACGCTCGACAGATAGGGAGCGTCGAAGAAAAGAGCCTTGGCACTGGGCGCCGCGACAGCGGGCATGGCGGCAAGGGCGAGGGCCAGAACACCGGCCGAGAAACCCGCGGTAAAACGGGCGGGAACACGCAGCATGGAACACCTGACTCTCAAGACTTCTGTAATCCGCGACGGCAGGTACGCACGGGCGGAAGAGCGGGAACGCCGGCTCGGCGGGCGGGCAGCTGTCATCCGTCCCGCTCCGTCAGATAGCGCCGATAATCATAGCCGTTGACGCGCGAGTGAGAGTCGCGCTCGGCAAGCGCCAGAAGATCGGCGTGGAGCGGGGATTTGTGGCAGGCGGGATCGGTGGCCGCCGCATCGCCGGCAATCGCCATCGCCTGGCACCGGCAGCCGCCCCAGTCGACTTCCTTGCGCTCGCAGGTGCGGCACAGTTCCGGCATCCAGTCCGTGCCGCGAAAGGCGTTGAACGCGGGCGAGTCGACCCAGATCTCCTGCAGCGAGTGCTCGCGCACATTCCAGAAATCGAGGCTGGGAATGGTCTCGGCCGCGTGGCACGGCAGGACCTTGCCCGAGGGCGTGACATTGAGCGACTGGCGACCCCAGCCATTCATGCAGGGCTTGGGATATTTGGCGTAATAGTCCGGCACCACCGCGTCGATGGCGAGCTGCCCCTTCAGGCGGATGCGTGCTTCCTCGACCACGTCGAGCGCGCGGAACACCTGCTCGCGTGTGGGCATCAGCGCGCCGCGATTGCGCAGTGCCCAGCCATAATATTGCGCGTGGGCGATTTCGATGCGCTTGGCGCCCAGCTGCAGCGCCAGCTCGATGAAGGCCGGGATCTGCTCGATATTGGCGCGGTGGACCACCGAGTTGACGGTGAGCGGAAGGCCCAGCCGCCGTACCTCGCGCGCCACGGCGAGCTTGCGCTCATGGGCACCGCGAAAATTCGAGACCCGGTCGGTCGTCGGTGCATCCGCCCCCTGGAACGAGAGCTGGACGTGATCGATGCCCGCGTCCGAGATCGAGGCCAGACGCTCAGGCGTGACACCGACGCCGGCGGTGATGAGATTGGTGTAAATGCCGACCTCGACGCAGTGGCGGATCATCACTTCAAGGTCGCGCCGCGCGGTCGGCTCACCGCCGGAAAGATGCACCTGCAGCACGCCGAGCTTGGCTGCCTCGCTGAACACCCTGAGCCAGCTCTGGGTGTCCAGTTCGACATCGCGCCGGTCGAGCGCAACAGGGTTGGAGCAATAGGGGCATTGCAGGGGGCAGCGATGGGTGAGTTCCGCCAGCAGGCCGTAGGGCGCCGGCGGCGCCGGGCGTGCCAGTTTTTCCGTCAGCGGGGCGGCGGCGACGTTCATGATGCCGCATCCCCGATCGGCGAGGGCATGGTTTCGATGATGCCCTTCTCCTTAAGCCCGGCAAGGAAGGCGTCGACATCGGCAGCGACCCGCTCGCGATCCACCGAGAAGGCGGTCACCAGCTCATCGACGATGCTGTCGATCGTGCGCATGCCATCCACCTTTTTCAGGATCTCGACGGCGACCGGGTCGGGGTTCAGCACCTTTTCGGGTGCCAGCAGCACCCACTGCCCGCGCGCTTCGTCGTGACGAAGGCGCACGCCGCGCACAAGCTTGGGAACGTCGGTCGCGGCTAGGCTTTGGGTCATCGCGTTTCCTTCGGCGCGAATGCACCGGGATAGGCCATTTTGGGGTCGACATAGGCGAAGTAGAGCGCATCGAGCTGCACCCACAGCACGTTGCACTTGAATTCGAGCGCACGGATCGCAGCTTCCTGCTGCTCCGGGGTGCGCGCGTTTTTCTTCACGTAGTCGAGCGCGAAATCGGCATCGCGGGGCGCTTGCGTGAGGCGCTTCTCGAAATAGGCCAGCGTCTGCTCGGAAACGAAATCATAGTTCTTCAGCATGCCCGCGACACGCTCGCCGATGATGCCCGGCGAAAACATCTCCGTGAGCGAGGAGGCGATGGCCTCCAGCAGCGACTTCTCGCGCACGAAGTGCACATAGGCGTCCACCGCGAAGCGCGTGGCCGGCAGCAGGCCGCGCAACGAGGTGACGTATTCGCGGTCAAGGCCCAGCCCGTCGGTGAGCGTCAGCCAGCGCGCAATGCCGCCCTCCCCGTCATGGTCGCCATCATGGTCGATAATGCGCTGGCGCCAGACCCGGCGCAGCTCGGCCTCTTCCATCCGGGCGAGGATGGAAGAATCCTTCACGGGGATCATCGCCTGATAGTAGTAGCGATTGAGGGCCCAGGCCTGCACCTGGCCGAAGTCGAGCTTGCCATCGTGAAGCAGCCGGTGAAACGGGTGCAGGTTGTGATAGCGCCGCCGGCCGACATCGCGCAGGCGCGCCTCCAACTCGTCAGGCGTCATCAGCGTGGTCATAGGGCGATCTCCATCCCGTCCTCGGCTATTTCCCAGCCGGCCCGGTTCGCCGCGACGCGCTCGTGCGAGCCGTCGATCAGCACCGGGTTTGTGTTGTTGATGTGCACATAGATGCGCCGGCCGATGTCGATATCCGCCAGCGCGGCCATCGAACCGTCGGAACCCGACATGCTCATGTGGCCCATGCGCCGCCCGGTCTTCTCGCTTAGGCCCGCGCGGATCATCTCGTCGTCGCGCCACAGAGTGCCGTCGAAGAGAACAGCATCGGCCCCGGAAAGACGCGCGGCCAGTGCCTCGGTGAGCATGGCGCAGCCGGGAATATAAAGAACCCGCTTGCCGCCGGCCTTGAACTCGACGCCGATGGTCTGCTCACCCTCGATATCGGTGGCCAGGCGCCCCTTCTCGGCCTGCTCGCGCGCCTCAAGATAGAGCGCGATCTTTCCCGGCACAGGAAAGATGGTCGCGGTAACGCCTGCCACCAATTCGAAGGACGTTCCGAGTTCCACGGCGTGGCGCTCCACCGTTCCTTCGGCCAATACGTCGAAGGCGCTGTTGGCGCTGAGCACAGCATGCACGGCGGGCGTCGCCAAAAGCCTGAAAGGCTGCCCCTCGCGCAGGCTGAGAAGCCCGGCGACGTGGTCAATATCGGCATTTGTGAGCAGCACAGAGGCCACCGGCGTATGCCGGCGGCCTCCTCGCGGATGCAGTGCCGGCACAGTCTGAATTTGCGCGAGGACTTCGGGCGCGCAGTTCACCAATGCCCACCTCTCGCCATCCGCGGTGACCGCAATGGACGACTGGGTCCGACGGCGGACACGGGGATCACCATCCCAGGCGAGGGTGCAAACCGGACATCGGCAGTTCCATTGGGGGAATCCCCCTCCGGCTGCCGAGCCGAGCACAGTGAGGCGCAGGCGAGACACGGTCATGAGCTTGGACAGGTCAGAACCGCGTCAGCCGGCACCTCTCGGGCTCAGAAGTCAGCCGGATAATAGGCGTTGACTTCCATGCCGACGCAAATTTCGACGATACGCGGAGTGTTCCAGGCCATTTCATCCTCCTCATTCTGTTGCTTTCCATTATGCTTCTAAGAAATTCATAAGAAGCTTAATGGACTTGCGGTTGTTTTACCGCATGAAAGAGTGTGGGGACTATTCCACATCACGTCAAGTATTGCTTCAGACATTCATCTAGAAAGGCGACTTGGCACACATTATACCAGCATTACTCTTAAGCGCCGAAGCTGACGTAATGCGGAAAGAACCAGCGTCAACCGGGCTCCGGCTCAAACATGAAGCCCCGACCGCGCACGGTCACGATCATGTGCGTGCCTTCCGGGAGCGCTTCCGCGAGCTTGTGGCGCAGATAGCCGACATAGACGTCGACAACATTGAGAGACGCGCCGCCGTGGCCGGCCCACAAGGCGGTGAAAATGTCCGCGCGCGCCAGGGGCTCGCCGGCATGGCGCATCAGCAGTGCCAGCAGCTCGATTTCCCGCTCGGTCAGACGCACGCGCGTGGAGCCGAACTGGGCCTGACGGGTCTCCAGATCGAGCGTGAGTCCGCCGACGGTCAGCACGCGCGGCTCGGCCTCGTCATTGGTGCGGCGCAGCGCCTGCACCCGCACCCGCGCGAGCAGTTCCTCGAACGCGAAGGGCTTGACGATGTAGTCGTCCGCGCCCGCCAGCAGCCCTTCGGTGCGCTCATTCACGCTGGACCGGGCGGAGAGCATGATGATCGGCGCGGTCTGACCGCCCGCACGCAGCGCGCGGCACACCTCTATACCCGAGCGGCCGGGCAACATCACATCGAGGATGATCGCCTGCAGCGCCTTGCCATTGGCCGCCTTCAGGGCTTCTTCGCCATCGCCGACGAGTTCGACCTGATAGCTCTCCGAGGCGAAACCTCTGCGCAGCAGCGAACCGATGTCGGGATCGTCCTCGACGATCAGAATGGTCATTGGGCGGCCTCCAGACAGATGTCGGTCTCAGGTGAAGGAAGACGAACGGTCACGCATGTCCCGCTCTGCCCGCCCTCTTCCCGGCCGGTCTTGCTTTCTATTTCGATCTGACCGCCATGGCGGTCGACGATCCACTTGGCAAGGGCGAGGCCGATGCCGAACCCCGTGCCCTCGCGCCCACCCGCTGCTCCGCGCCAGAAGCGCTCGAACACATGAGGCAGCTCTTCGGCAGGGATACCCGAGCCGCTGTCGCAGACGCGCAGGACGATCGCGCCCTGCTCCCCGGCGGCGTCGATCCGGATGCTCGAACCAGCTGATGAATGGCGTATCGCATTCGCAACCAGCCCGTCCAGCGTCTGGCGCAGCCAGTCGCGGTCGGCGTTGAGAAGAAGCCCTTCCTGCGCCTCGGCAAGCACGAGCGAGAGCCCCGCACCACGCGCCAGCGGGGACATGCTCTCGCGCACCTCCTCCATCAGATCGCGCACCGGAAACAGCGAACGCTCAAGCTCGATCTGTCCGCTCTCGGAACGGGCGATCCGCAGCAGGTCCTCCACGCGGCGATGGAGCCTGCGGGCTCGGTTCTGGATGGTGATCAGCGCCGCACGCAGTTCATCCTCCGGCGGGTGCGCACCCCGCAGGGTTATTTCGGCCTCCCCCAGAATAACGGTCAACGGCGTGCGCAGCTCATGGCTGACATCCGTGAAGAACCGGCGGCGCGCGAGGTCGACGCTTTCAAGCCGGGTATTGGCGGCCCGAAGCTCGGCCGTACGCGCATCCACGATTTCCTGGAGCGTTCTCTGCGCCGCGACCAGCCGGGCCTCGCGACGCGCAAGCTGCGCCGCCATGCGGTTGAACCGCGCCATGGCCAGGCTGAGCTCGTCATGCCCGGTGACGGTGAGACGCGTATCGGTGCGCCCCTGCGACAGAGCGGAAGCGGCCGTCGCCACGTCGGCCACACGATGGACCAGCGACCGCCCAAGCCTCTGATAGACGAACACCGCGACCAGAAACGCGATGAGCACCCCGCTGAGGCCCCAGCGCAGTGTCCGGTCGCGCAGCTGCGCGACGGCAGACTGCGCCTCGTGCGCGGCCACACGCTCGTCTTCCATCGCCTGGCCAAGCGGCGCCCCGAAGCCGGCGGCGAAGACATCGAGCGCCACCCGGACGCCGTCGGCGGGATCGGGTCGCAGAAAGGCCGTTTCAATCTGGCGATCCAGAACCTCGAACTGGGCCCGAAGCCGGGCCACGGTCCGGCTGCGCGCCGCCATCAGCGTGCGCTGCTCCTCGTCACCCATCCGGCCGACATCCGCGCCAAGCGCGTTTTCAAATCTCTGGAAGGAAGATTGTACCGCACGCCGGACAGCCGTCATCGCCCCCTGCTGGCGCAGCTGCGGATCGTGCGCGGAACGCAACGCTACGACGGCATAGTCGCCTATGCGCCCGGAAATGCCAGACAGCAGCTCAAGCCTGTTCTGGGCATTGACCAGACGGTCGACCTGCACATTCGCCGCGCCAAGCGTCGTCACCAGCATAGCCGTGGACGCGGCCGTCACCAGAACCGCAACGGCAAGAAGCAGCGCCATGCGCGCTCGAAGTGACGAAAAAGACAGGCGCCCCATGCCTCAGTCCCGTATGCGCCGCCCGGTTCCAACCGAGGTGACGTCGGGATACTCACACGGACGGGCCTGCCGCGCACGCTGCGGCGCAACACAAAAGCGGTTGCGAAGACGCTATCGAGCGCGAGGAGCGGTCAGATGTCCTGTCCGCCCACGCCCGGCCGGCCGCAGCGCCACTTCAGCACCTTCCACTTGGGATGGGTCTGGCTCCACTCGGCGATGGCCGGCATCGCCGTCATTACGCACTGGGTCGGGACGGGAGCCTGCTCCATCGAAACGGAAAGGGCTTCCTCGCGGCAAACTCCGGGACTGGCAACGAGGCAGATCGACAAGATGAGTTCCATAAGCTGGTTCCTTTGGCGCTAGCCAGAACCCCCTGCGTTCCCCTTCCTTCCGAAGTAAGTGCCGAGTGGCGCCTTCCGGTTTTTATCCGGCCCCTCCGGTGCAACGAACACGAGAGCAAGAACGAGGCCAATAAGGTTGGCTGACATGTATACGTCAACCCGAACGTGGGCGGATCACTTCATCGCCCGACGTTTGACCATTGCCGTGCGGATTTGAACATTCTTTGGACATGCCCCCAATTTCCTCAGCCGGCAGGTGCGGCAAACGGCCCGTGGCCCCAGAGGGCGGAAAGCGGCCGCGGAGCCGGAACGGGCGGAAGAATCCCTTGCAGTCAAAGGCGAAGCGAGACAGTCTCTCGCCTGTCACGTGTCTGGTCGCGCTATCGGGCCAACCGGTTTGGTGTTCCAAACGCTGCAACAAAGATAGCCGGGACATTTGAGAGGGGCATTTCCTGCCCCTTGATCATGAAACCCCGTCTGGGAGGATTTAGATGGCCAAGATCAACAAGGTACTCATCGGTGAGTCGCTGGTTGGCGACGGCAACGAAGTTGCGCATATCGACCTCATCATTGGTCCGCGCGGCTCTGCTGCGGAAAGTGCCTTCCTCAATGCGCTCACCAACAACAAGGACGGCTTCACCTCGCTTCTCGCCGTGGTGACCCCGAACCTGCTCGCCAAACCGAACACGATCCTGTTCAACAAAGTGACCATCAAGGACGCCCGTCAGGCGGTTCAGATGTTCGGCCCGGCCCAGTATGCCGTCGCCAAGGCTGTCGTCGACAGCGTCGCCGAAGGCGTGATCCCGGAAGAAGAAGCCGACGACCTGTTCATTTCGGTCGGCGTGTTCATCCACTGGGAAGCTTCGGACGACGCCAAGATCCAGCAGTTCAACTATGAGGCCACCAAGGAGGCGCTCAAGCGCGCCGTGGATGGCGAGCCGAAGATCAAGGACGTGCTGGCCAAGGCCGGCTCCGCCAAGCATCCGTTCGCCGCTTAGATCGGAAGCAACCCTGGACAGACAATAGCACCGCCCGCGGCCCAGCATCCGAAGGGCCTGCTCCAGCGGTTGGCGGCGATTTTCCTCGATAAGTGACGGCGGCTTCCGCCGCTGCTTTCTGGATGGAGAAGACGGGCTCCGCCCTCTCCGATCGACCGACTTCCTCAAAGCCCGGGGCTAAGGCGCTCCGGGCTTTTTCATGCCGCGGTGGTGGAATTCAGTCTGCCACGGAGAGCCCGACCCGGCGCCTGAAGGCCTCCACCCTGGCCGTGCTTGCCCGGTCCTGCGGCGTGAGGTCGTCCACCACATCGAGAGCCACCCGGGCGGGCGCGCCCTCCAGCAGGACGATCCGGCTGGCAAGCGCCGCCGCCTCGTTGCCGTCATGTGTCACGAACAGCACCGTCGCGGCACGTTTCAGCAACAGGGAGCGCAGGAGCAGACGCAGCCGCGTGGCGCTTGCCTCATCCAGCGAGACGAAGGGTTCGTCCATCAGCAACACGTCCGGCCCGATGACGAAGGCGCGCGCCAGCGCGACCCGGCGCTGCTGCCCGAGCGACAGTCTCTCCGGATACGCATCCGCCAGATCGGCAAGGCCGACCTCGTGCAGCATCGCCAGCCCCCCTTCGCGCGCCGCGGGCCCGGACGGCAGCGGCAGAACCACGTTCTCGAGAACCGTCCGCCACGGCAGGAGACGCGGGCTCTGGAAGGCATAGGCGATGCGCGGTGACGGCGAACCAAAGTTCACGTCCCCCCGGAACGCGGTGTCGAGACCGGCCACGATATTGAGAAGCGTGGTCTTTCCCAGCCCCGACGCGCCGAGCAGCACGACGAATTCATGCGCGGCCACATCGAGCCGGAAGTCGTGGAAAATCTCGCGCGCCGGTGCGCCACCGACCGAGGGATAGCGTTTATCTGCGATGGTCAGGGAAATCGACGTCATCGCCGCCACCTGTTCGCCCAACGTTCCCATGGCTGGAGCAACGCGATCTCGATGAACTGCACGACCACCGTGAAGGCCAGCGCATACGCCAGCACGGTGGCGACATCGAACAGCTGGAAGGCGGTCTGCAAGGCGAACCCGACCCCGTTGGAACGCCCGAGCAGCTCCACCACAAGCACGATCTTCCAGGTCAGCGCGAGGCCGGAGCGCGCGCTGGCGGTGAAGAAGGGCACAAGCTGGGGCAAGGTGACGTCGCGCAGCGCCTTGAACGCGGGAATGCGGTAGACTCGCGCCATCTCGTCGAGATCGCGTGACAGCGCGGCCGCGCCCTCGCGCATCGTGACCGCAACGTTGGGAATCTTGTTGATGGCAACGGCGGTTATCGCCGCGACCTCAGTGAGCCCGAACCAGACATAACAAAGGATGATGATCACCAGCGCCGGCAGGTTCAGCAGCACGATCAGCCATGGGCCGAACAGTTCGTTGAGCTGCCGCGACCGGCCGAGCATGATTCCGACAGCCGAGCCCACCACCATGGCGAGGGCGAAACTCACGGCGACCCGCGCCAGAGTGATGGCGATATTGGTCTGAAGCGCCCCCTGCGCCGCCGCCTGCTCCATCGCCTTCATCACAGCGGGAGGCCCGGGCAACAGGGGAGACGCCAGCCACCAGGCAGCCACCTGCCAGACCAGCACAAGCATGAGCAGCGAGAACGCGGTCAGCAGCAGGCGAAAAGCCGTGGACACCGCCGGCTCACTCCCCCGACGGTGCGAAGAGACCGCGATCGAACGCCGGGTTCGGCCCGACCAGCTCGGGTCCGCCAATATCGGCCAACACCTTGTAGAGAGCGGCGCAGGACGCGCGCTGAGCTTCCCCGAAGCTGCCCGGAATGCCCATACGGTAATAGTCGCAGAGCTTTCGAAACTCGGCATCATTGGCCGCCTGCATCAGCGGGCGAATGCGCTCCCACGCTGCGTCGGAGGTGGCCAGCACGCGATTGGCAGCGGCCGCCGCGCGCAGGAAGGCGGCAATGGCCGCGCCCTTCTCGGCCAGGATCGCCTCGCGCCAAACATAGCCCACAAGCGGCGGCGCGGGGTCGATGCCCAGCCCCACGATCACGTCCTTCACATCAAGCAGACGCGTATAGCCCTTGGCATCCAGCCGCGCCGCATAGGGCCAGAAGGTCAACACCGCGTCGATGCGGCCGAGCTCAAGCTGCTGGTTCACCAGCGGCGGCGCGCCGTAGACCGGCTCGGCAACCTGGGCGAGATCCGCGCCGATCTGCTTTTCGCCATAAGCGCGCAGCAGCAGCCAGCTCTTGTCCAATGCACCACCGGCAACGCCGAGCCGGCGCCCGCGCAGGTCTGCGAGCGTTTTCACCGGCCCGTCCGCCGCCACCATCAGCGCGCCGAGGGCATTCGAAAACGGTGCAAAGCGCAGGCGCTCGCCATCGGCGCGCCGACGCATCGCCCATAGCCAGTCGGTGACGATGAGATCGATGTCTCCCGCCTGCAGCCCCACCGTCGTCGCCTGGCCGCTGGCGAAGTCGACACTGTCCAGTACAAGACCTTCCCTGGCGCCGAGCTTTTCCGCCTCGATGGTGGCAATCAACCAGTTCAGCGTGCCAAACTTCAGCGCGCCGATCCGCAGCGTGCCCACGGACGCGCCACTTTGCGCACGAGCGGATATGGGCAGCAGCGCGAGGCCCGCCGCCGCCGCGAGAAAATGACGACGAGGAAACATCGGGTGGCCCGTCATGGCGTCGCCTTGCCGGTCAGAGGTGGATCGAACAGTCGATTGCGCATGAGGTAGGAGACCCCGCGCATCCAGGATTCGTCGGTGTTGTTGCGAATATCGACACTTCCCGCGCGCAGCACCTTGCCATCCGCCACGTCGCGGAGCTGGAAATTGATGTTGAGTATGAGGTTGGACACCTTCTGCACCAACCCGATCACCTCGATATCGGCACCAAGCCGACGCGCGATGCGCAGCTCACAGCTATTGCAGTTACGAAATGGCGTCTGCTCCTCGATCTGGGCTTTCTCGGGCGCCAGGTCGAGGACCTGATAGCCCATCTCGGAGAGCTTCCGGCGCATCGCATCGGAGATGAGCGCAAGACGATGCGCCTCTTCCGGTTTCGGACCATTGAGGCCGGCTTCGCCGCTGGTATCGAACAGTTCGAAGTCAAACACCGCCACGCGTGTGGCCGCTGCGGCAGCGGACACGCCAAGGGCGAAGACGCAGATGCCTGCCGCTATGGCGCCGGCGACGCGCGTGAGACTGTTCATCCCGGACGGACTCCCTTGCGCGATTTGTTTCATCGCCTGGGCCAGATCATATCGCTCAACACGGTTGCCGCAACTGATGACGATCAAAACTCCGTCACATATTCAGGAATAATTCCAATATAAATGCGGCAATCTTACAGTCTTATTAAATTCTTATACTTTCTATTGTGTTGAATACTCAGATGTCTTTGATAGACTTTCTTGGAAGATGACGGAACGTCAAATCCGCCTCCCAAAAAGAACGCATCAGGGACGAAATGCCAATGAATTGGATGGCGAACGCCGCGGTTGCGGGGTGCCTCTTGGGTGTGTGTGCCGCTGCCCCCGTCATGGCCCAGCAGCCTGCCTCGCCGCCGTTGGCCGCAAAACCGGCGGCTGCGATTCCGCCTGCGCAGACGTTCAAGATCGGCGTGGTGAGGCAATTGCCAGAGCCACCGCCATGGATCGCGCCGTTGCAGATGCCGCCGGATGATCTCGGCATTGCCGGGGCCGAACTTGGCATTCGCGACAGTCTCACCAGCGGCCGGTTTCTCAAACTCGACTATCAGCTCACCTCCGAGATCGTGCCCACGGATGGCGACCCGTTGGCGGCGGCACAGAAGCTGGTCGACGCGGGCAATGCCTATCTCCTGCTCGATGTGCCCGCGGATCAGTTGCTGCGGATAGCTGACGCGATGAAGGGCCGAAAGGTCGCCCTGATCAATGTCGGCGCGACCGATGATCGCCTGCGCCAGGAGGACTGCCGGGCCAACGTGTTCCACGTCGCCCCCAGCCGCTCGATGTTGACGGACGCGCTGGCCCAGTTTCTCGTCACCAAGCGCTGGCGCAACTGGTTCCTGATGATTGGTCGTACCGATGGGGACAAGCTCTATGCCGAAGCGGTGCGGCGCTCGGCGAAGAAGTTCGGCGCCAAGATCGTTGCCGAGAAGGTGTGGGACTACGGGCCGGATGCGCGCGCCACGGCCCAGTCCGAGGTGCCCCGCGGCACCCAGGTTGGCGACTATGATCTGCTGATCGTGGCGGACGAACTCGGCGAATTCGGCGACATCCTGCCCTACAACACCTGGCTCGCGCGCCCGATCGCCGGCACACAGGGGCTGATGCCGCTCTCTTGGCACCCCACTATGGAGAACTGGGGCGCCGCGCAGTTGCAGAGCCGCTTCTTCAAGCAGTCCAAGCGGATGATGCAGCCAATGGACTTCCAGATGTGGCAGGGCGTGTTCGCGATCGGCTCAGCGGGGCTGAAGACCCGCGACAGCGATCCGGAAAAGGTGGAAGCGCTGTTGCTTTCGCCGGATTACGACCTGCCGGTCTTCAAGGGCGTCGCCGCCAGTTTCCGCGACTGGGACCATCAGCTGCGCCAGCCGATCTTACTGACCCATGCCACCAACACGGTGACGCTCTCGCCGCAGGCGGGGTTTCTCCACCAGGTCACGCCACTCGACACGCTCGGCTTCGACAGACCCGAGACGAAGTGCAAATTCAATTAAAAATCAAATGTTTGCCAGGAGGAACCGATGAAACGCCCGATCACGCTCCCAGCCGGACTTGCCGTGCTGGCAGGGCTTTTGATGGTCGACGCAATGCCGGCGCAGGCTGATTCCCGCGCCTTCATTTCCAATGAGCGCGACCACACGATGAGCGTGGTCGACATGGACAGCCTCAAGGTCATCAAGACCATCAAGACCGGCCGCCGGCCCCGCGGCATCACCGCCAGTCCGGATGGCAAGCTGATCTATCTGTGCGCGTCCGACGACAACCGTGTCGAAGTCTACGATTCACAGACCCTCGAGCTGGTGAAATCACTGCGCTCAGGTCCCGACCCCGAGCTGTTCGTGCTGCACCCGTCCGGCAATCCGCTCTATATCGCCAACGAAGACGACAACATGGTCACGGTGGTCAATGTCGAGAACAACGACCTGATCGCCGAGATTCCGGTAGGCGTGGAGCCGGAGGGCATGGGCGTCAGCCCGGACGGGAAGTACCTCGTCAACACCTCCGAAACCACCAACATGGCGCATGTGATCGACACCAGCACCAACGAGATCATCGAGAATATCCTGGTCGATTCACGCCCGCGCATCGCCGAATTCTCGAAGGACGGCAAGCAGCTTTGGATCTCCTCCGAGGTCGGCGGCACTGTGGCGGTGGTCGATCCGACGACATGGAAGATCATCAAGAAGATCTCGTTCAAGATTCCGGGCGTGGCCGATGAGGCCATCCAGCCGGTCGGGGTGCGTCTCACCAAGGATGGCTCCAAGGCCTTTGTCGCGCTCGGGCCCGCCAATCGCGTGGCGGTGGTAAACTCGAAGACGTTTGAAGTGGAGAAGTACCTGCTCGTCGGCCAGCGTGTCTGGCAGCTCGGCTTCACCCCGGACGAGAAGCTGCTCATCTCCACCAATGGCAACTCCAACGACATCTCGGTGATCGATGTGGCGTCGGAGAAGGTCACCAAATCGGTCACTGTCGGCCGCGCGCCCTGGGGCGTCGTGATTGTGCCCTAGCCGCCGCGTGCTGCGCGCCCGCAACAGAAGACAGAACTGCCGAAACAGACAGTCTCCGAAGGATTCGACATGACAAGAACCCTCGCTTTAGTGACGGCGACCGCCCTATCCCTGACCCTGGCCGCAACGGCGGCTCGCGCCGAAGGCGACATGACGCTGAAACCTACTGAACTCGAGGAACTTACCGTCGGGCTGGGCGATGCCGGCTACGGCGTTTCACAGAAGACCTATGAGTTGGAGACCGGCACGTCCTACTCGCTCATGATCAAGTCGACCGGCAACAAGGAATGCGCCTGGCAGTCGCCCGGACTTTTCCAGAGCATCTTCCTGCGCAAGGTCGAGGCTGGCGGCATGGAGATCAAGGCGATCCACCTCACCGAACTCGAATTCGAGGAGGAGGGCGAGGCTGAGATGTTCTTCGTGCCGATCAAGCCCGGAACCTTCGCCTGGTACTGCAAGGGCATGGAAGAGCGTGGCATGAGCGGCGAATTCGTCGTCAGATGAGACAGATCGTTTCAGCTCTTTGAGAATGCGGCTGGTCCCCGGCCGCGTGCCGGGGCTCTCCTTCCCGATCGGAATCCGATGACGGCTGTGCCGACCACTCCACCCCTCGACGCCTCGCCCCCCGCGAGGGTGCCGGCGCTCGCCGTCTCCGGCGTCACCCATCGTTTCGGCGACCGAAAGGCGCTCGACGACGTGACGCTGCGCGTGCCGGCAGGCAGCTTCACGGCACTGCTCGGCCCCAATGGTGCAGGCAAGACGACGCTGTTCTCGCTTGTCACCCGGCTCTACGACAACCGCAGTGGCTCGATCGAGGTGCTGGGCCGCGACGTCCGGTTGCAAGCCGCCGCGGCCCTCAGCCAGCTGGGCGTGGTTTTTCAGGCGCGCACGCTCGATCTCGAACTGAGCGTGCTGCAAAATCTGCTCTATCACGCCACCCTGCACGGCATCGGCTTCGCCAAGGGGCGCCAGCGAGCGATGGAGGTGCTGGCGCGAGCCGGCCTCGCCGATCGCGCCCGCGACAAGGTGCGAACGCTTTCCGGTGGGCAGATGCGCCGGGTCGAGATTGCCCGTGCCTTGATCCATCGCCCCCGGCTGCTGCTGCTCGACGAACCCACCGTTGGCCTCGACATTGCCTCGCGCGCCGCGCTCCTTGAGCAGGTCCGCTCGCTGGTTTCCGATGACGGCATAGGCGTGCTGTGGGCAACCCACATCATCGAGGAGATTATGCCCGGCGACCGGGTTGTCGTGCTTCATCGCGGCAAGGTGCGGGCCGAGGGAACGTTCGATGAGGTCTCGGCCATGGTGGAGGCTTCCTCGCTCTCCGCCGCGTTTCTGGCTCTGGTCGGCGAACAGGCGGGCGGGGCGATATGAGCAATCCCGGTGATCGCTTCCGCCTCCCTCCTTCGGGCTATCTCATCTGCCTCGCCGGCATCTGCTGGCGGGAGGGTCTGCGCTTCCTCAACCAGCGCAGCCGGTTCCTCTCGGCGCTGGTGCGCCCGCTGGTGTGGCTGTTCATCTTCGCCGCCGGCTTCCGCTCGGTGCTGGGGGTCTCGATCATCCCGCCCTATGAGACCTACGTGCTCTACGAGGTCTATGTGACGCCCGGTCTGGTGGCGATGATCCAGCTTTTCAACGGCCTGCAGTCCTCGCTGTCCATGGTCTACGACCGTGAGGTCGGCGCGATGCGGATACTTCTCGTCAGCCCCTATCCGCGCTGGTTCCTGCTGGCCTCAAAACTCATAGCCGGCATCTGCGTATCGCTGCTGCAGGTCTACGCCTTCCTGTTCGTCGCCTGGTTCTGGGAGGTCGAGATTCCTCCCATCGGCTACCTGACCGTACTTCCCGCGCTCATGCTTTCAGGCCTGATGCTCGGCGCGATGGGGTTGCTGATGTCGTCGATGTTCCGACAGATGGAGAACTTCGCGAGCGTGATGAACTTCGTCATCTTCCCGATGTTCTTCGCCTCCTCCGCGCTCTATCCGCTGTGGCGGGTGCAGGAGAGCAGCCTGGTGCTGTGGTGGATCTGCACGCTCAATCCCTTCAGCTATGCGGTTGAGCTGATACGCTTCTCACTTTACGGCCAGTTCGAGCCACTTGCGGCGGCGGTCGTTTCCGGCTGCGCTCTGGTCTTCCTTGGCGCGGCAATTTTCGCCTACGATCCCTCCGCTGGGGTGATGACCCGGCGCGGCGGGCCTGACAACGCCAAATAGGCCCGACGCACACGACCGGTCATCAACAGCCAGAAAAACAACCAAAACCAGATCGCTTTCGAGGACGCCCAGATGCCAGCCCGCACACCCCGCCATCCACGCCATGTCCCGCTTCGCCTGATCGGGGCACTCGCGCTTCTAGCCACCGCCTCCCCCACCCTCGCCGCCAGCAGTTCCGATCCGCTCTGGCCCTGCATCCAGCCCAAGGTGCCCACCCTTGCCGCCGCGCAAATGTGGGCAGGGCCGCCGATTGAAAATCTCAACTGGCGGTCGGACCCACAGATCTCGGAACTGGTGCCGATCATCGCCGCGCGCCGCACGCCAATGGACGAGGCCGATACCCTGATCGACGCCTTCGCCGCCGACGCCGGCGCCAACAAGAAGACGCGCCTGACGTTGCTCTTCGCCGGTGTGTTCGATGAGATCAACACGCTGCGCAGCCGCATCCTTTCCGGCATCGAGCGCTACTCCCAGCATCAGATCGACCTCGCCAAGCGCATCAAGGAAGAGAGCCTCTCGCTCGCCAAGGCCAAAAAGGCCGCGACCTCCGACGACGACAAGGCGAAGACCGCCGAACTCGAGAAGAAGGTTCTTTGGGACACGCGCATCTACGATGCACGCAATCAGGCCGTGACAGCCGTCTGTGAGAGTCCGGTGATACTGGAACAGCGCATCTTCGCGCTGTCACGGTCGATCCAGAATGTGATGGAATAAGGCAGCGGCGGCGGGGGTTCGCCGGCATCCGCCGTGCCGGTTGGCGATAGAGGCCCGTGGCAAGCGAGGACTCCCCGCTCGCCATGACAAACACCGACGTCTCGACAACTCGCCCTGGCGAGAATCGCGGACGCCACGCGGGCGGGACGTAGCGCGATCGGGAGCCTGTACGCAGGGAGCCGACCGACATGGAACCGGTTCCGGCACCGGGATGGCCGAAAAGCCAGCCGCTCCCAAATCCACAAGTGTGAGAGAGATCCGCTTGGTCAGGTGTTCAGTGAGGCGCTTGGCCCGCTCACCGCATCTCCCGCAGACGATCAGGGCACGAAATGGACGGGCATTCTCACTCGACGGGTTTGGCCACTTCCAGCGGTAACCCGGCTTCCGCCCAACCGTCGCTGCCGCCAGGATACCAGGTGATGTTGGCGTAGCCGTATTCCATCGCCCGCTTGGCGGCGTTCCAGCTCATCCAGCAATCGGTCTTGCAGTAGAACACCAGAGGCGCATCTTTTCGGCCCTCGGTGATGCCCGCGAGGCCGCGCCGGAAATAACTATCCATCTCGGCGTTCAGAACGCCGTAGCCGACATTTGGAAGCCAGACGCTGCCCGGCACGTCCTCGCGCTTCTTGTCACGCCAGATCGTGCCAGCCGGCAGATTGGGCGGCTTCACGTCGCGAGGCATCACATCGACGAAGACGGCCGCCTTGTCATTCCACAGGCGATGGGCCTGCGCCGTATCGACAACCTGCGCGCCCCGCAGGCTTGCCGGCGTGGGAGCGCGGTAATTCTCCATCCGGTAGCCGTCGGGCTCGGGCACCGCGACATTCGCCGCCACTTGGCCGGCGACGGGCGACATGGCGACCAGGACCAGTGCGAGGCCCGCCATTCCGATCCAGGCGAGGCGCGTCAGTGGCGGTTCGTGGTGCGGACTCATGCTGCCTCTCCCGCCACCACCCTCACTTAAGGTGCTGGCTCGATCGGTCGGTTCTGGGAATCGAGCAGCGGAACGCCGTATTCCGCGAGAATGCGGTTGATGGCCTCCTGCTCCTCGGTGATGAAACCGTTGAGCTGGTGCTTCCAGTTCAGCTCACCGGGCCTGATTCCGAAGGTAATTCGATAGATCAGCGAGGGGTCGCCCTTCTCTTTCACCAACGGAACCACGACCAACGGCACGTCGGACGCTTTGGCGAAATAGCCCCCGATCGGTCCCCACAGGATGCCGGCGTCGATCGTGCCGTCATCGATGTCGGAGATCATCGTCTCCGCAGGACTGTCGAAACGCCGATCGACCATGAAGGAATAAGGCCGTGCGCCGGCCATCAACCCGTTTCGGGCCAGCAGATCCGCAGGCGGCGTACCGGCAATGACACCGATATGCCGGCCCTTGAGCCGCGGATCCTCCAGCGTGTCGACTCCCGCGAGGTCGCCATCCTTCTTCGTCACCAAGACCCAGGCTGAGCGATAATAGGGGTTGGTGTTGAGCACCGGATCGCCACCCGCCACATAGCCCATCACCACATCGCAGCGCTTCGACGCCAGCGTCATCCGGTAGAAGCCGGTGGCCTGAGGAAACCAGGTGTAGTCGAGCGTCAGACCAAGCTTGCTGGCCAGCAGCTCGGCGATCTTGTTCTCGAAGCCTGCCCCCTCCTCATTGGTGAAGGGCATGTTCGCTGGATCCGCGCAGACGCGCAGCGTCGAGCGGTCCACGAGATCCGACACCTGAGCCTGTACCGGCACGGCGAACCCAAGTGAGGCGACGATCAGACCCGCCACCACCGGGAAGCCCCACCGCGATGGGGCGTGCGCGAACATCGCCGCGCCCTCAGCTCGGTCGTCCGAAGCACTGGTTTTCATTGTCGGTATACGCCTTGAGCTTGTCCTCACGGCTGCTCGGCCGGACACGACCAAGAGCACCGTCGGCACGTGCCTTCAGGTAGATGTAGATGTCATCGAGATAGCACATGACATTGTTGTTCTGGCCGAAGGCGGGCATGACCTGATCCGCCGTTCCGACGCCGACGTTCTTCTTGCCGTTGACGACGATCTCCATGAACTGCTCGTAGCTCAGCCTCTTCAGCGACTCCGCCAGCGCCGGCGCGTAGGACGAGCCCATGCCATCGGGGCCGTGACAGACATGGCACTCGGCATGGTAGCGGCGATATCCGCTGTAGGTGTACCAGTCGACCGTCCCGTCCTTGCCGATATTGTAAGTCGGCGAGCCATCCGGCAGCGTGTACTTGCCCAGATCATCCTTTTCCTTCACCACGGGTTCCGCAGCCGGCGCGGTCGCGGTCGCGTCCTCGGCGTGGGATGCAATCGGCATCGCGAGAGTGGCCGCGAGGACCAGGGCCGACACACCAGCAGATGCCGGCAGAATGCCGGAGGCACGCCATCCGCGAACAAGGTTCTTCATCGATCAGTCTCCTCAGGCCACCGGAATGCCGGGGTTCGGCTAGGCCGGCACCAGCCGGTCACATGGCAACAGAACGCGCCAAAGCTCGGAATTGTTGTAAGAATTTCATAAACTTAAGTGCCCCGAGACAGCGGGGCCCGGCGCACCGGACAAGCCGGCGGCCAGGCCCCCTACTGCATCGGAAAGACGCTCCCGTTCAGGGAGCACCCTCCAGGCACGTCCTCAGTTCGGCAGCGCGAACACCGTGAGCTGACCACCCAGGTTGGTGTAGCTCGACAGAGCCGCATAGCCGCCCACCGCACCGAGACCGGCGTTCGGGTCGGTCAGGCCAGCCGCGAGGCCGATACCCGCCCATCCACCGACGCCCGACAGGATGGCGATGTACTGCTTGCCGTCATGCGTATAGGTGGTGACGTTGCCGATGATGCCCGACGGGGTCTTGAACTTGTAGAGTTCCTTGCCCGTCTTGGCGTCAACCGCCTTCAGGTAGCCCTCGAGGGTGCCGTAGAAGACCACGTCGCCCGCAGTGGCGAGTGCACCAGACCACACCGAGAACGGCTCAGGCAGCGACCAGACGATCTTGCCCTTGGTGTTGTCCCAGGCGATGAAGTTGCCCATGCCGCCATGGCTGTTCGGCGCGGGGAACATCGACAGCGTCGCACCGACATAGGGCTGGCCCGCCGTATAGCTGACGCGGAACGGCTCGTAGTCCATGCAGACGTGGTTGGTGGGCACGTAGAACAGGTTGGTCTTGGGCGAATACGACGCCGGCTGCTGGTCCTTGGTACCCAGAGCCGCCGGGCAGATGCCCTTGGTGTTCACGTCCTCGCCACCATCCTGCGTCGAGTACTTGGCGACGACCAGCGGACGACCATAGGTCGGGCTGTTCTTGTCCATGTCGACCTTGGTGGCCCAGTTCACCGCCGGATCGAACTTCTCGGCGACAAGAAGCTCGCCGGTCACGCGATCCAAGGTGTAGCCGAAGCCGTTACGGTCGAAATGGGTGAGGAGCTTGCGCGGCTTGCCGTCGAACTGCTGATCCGTGAGGATCATCTCGTTCACGCCGTCAAAGTCCCACTCGTCATGGGGGGTCATCTGGTAGACCCACTTGGCCATGCCGGTGTCGGCGTCACGCGCCCAGATGGTCATCGACCACTTGTTGTCGCCGGGACGCTGGGCCGGGTTCCAGGTCGAGGGGTTGCCCGAGCCGTAATAGACCAGATTGGTCTCAGGATCGTAGGAATACCAACCCCAGGTACAACCGCCACCGATCTTCCACTGATCGCCTTCCCAGGTCTTCAGCGACGAATCCTTGCCGATCGGCTTGCCGAGAGCCGTGGTCTTCTCAGGGTCGACCAGCAGTTCGCTGTCAGGCCCCATCGAATAACCGCGCCACATCTGCTTGCCGGTCTTGGTGTCGTAAGCGGTGACGTGGCAGCGCACGCCGAACTCACCACCGGAGATACCGACGATGACCTTGTCCTTCACCGGCAGAACGGTCGCGGTGTTGGTCTCGCCCTTCTTCGGATCGCCATTGACGACGGACCACTTCTTCTCGCCGGTCATGGCGTCGAGCGCGACAAGAGTGGTGTCCGCCTGATGCAGGAAGATCATGCCGTCAGAATAGGCGAGACCGCGATTGACGGTATCGCAGCACATCACCGGAATGACGTTCGGGTCCTGCTTCGGCTCGTATTTCCACACGATGCGACCATCATTGTTGAGGTCGAGCGCGTAGACGATGTTTGGGAACGGCGTATGTACGTACATCATGTCGCCGATGATGAGCGGACCGCCTTCATGGCCGCGCAGCACACCGGTTGAGAACGTCCACGCCACCTGGAGCTTGCCGACGTTTCCAGCGTTGATCTGGTCAAGCTTGGAATAACGCGTATTGGCGTAGTCACCGGTCTGAATACCCCACTGTCCGGGGTCTTTCATGATAGTCATCAGCCCGTCATTGGCCACGGCGGGCCAAGCATAGGCTGCCGCAGCAGTCACGAATGCTGCTGCCAGAACCTTGCGCATGCCTAATCTCCTCCTGAACGATCCTCCGGGACCGACCTATAGGTCGACCCGTCGCGGCTTATTGCCGTTCTGAGCTTTTGTCCTCGGCAGCGTGTCACGACCGGCTGGGGGAGAAGCAGCCGGATCTTCACGGGGGCCTCCGCCCCAAGCTGGCCTACGAACCGGATCGAAGGAATTACCTTCGAAAGCCGTTGAAGCCGAAGACAAGGAGAAAGCTAATCCGAATTCCAGCAACGCGCAATAAGAACTCTTATGAGAAACATGTCTTATTATGATTTTGCTGCAACTGCGAAAGATATACAGTATACCAGATAGCTATACTCAAATATCCCCACGTGCACCGCATCATTCTCACGGTGCAGTGCAGCAAATCATTCCCATTCCAGTTCGTGGTAGGCCGCAATCGCGTTACGGGCGTTGAACTCGCCGAACAGCGACCACGAGCCGCTTTCGGAAGCAGCGGCAGCGGCCGGCGCGTCGCCCATTGGCTGCCCGGCGGCGATGAGTCGCCTGACGTCATCGCGAAGGGCGTCCAGGTAGCGGCGCTCGGGTTCCGCCGCCAGCGGCCAGGCGACGCGGGCGGGTCCATGCCCGGGAACAACACCCGCCGCAGGTTCCTGGGTAAGCACGTCAAGCAGCCTGAGCCAGCCCAGCAGGCTTCCATCCAGGGTCGGCACATGACCGACAAAGAGCAGATCGCCGAGCAGCCATGTACCAGTGCGGCGGTCGCGAATGGTCAGGTCATTGTCGGTGTGCGCGGTCGGGCGCGCCACGAGCTCAAGGATTCGCCCGCCAAGATCGAGCGTAAGCTGATCCTCGACCAAAATGTCCGGCAGCACGATCCGCGTGCCCCTCGCCGCTTCTCCCAGTACCCGCTCCACCTGAGCAAGATAGGTATCGGCGCGCATCGACAGGGCGCGGGGCATCTTGTGGTGCCCGACGAACCGTACGCCCTCTCCCTCGAACGCGGCATTTCCCAGCGTGTGGTCGGGGTGCATATGGGTGTTGATCACATAACGTAACGGGCGATCCGTCACCGCCCGAACCGCCTCGAACATACGCTCGCCGGCGAGCTTGCTGTTGCCGGTGTCGACCACCGCCGCGGCATCGGTGCCGACGATAAGTGTCATGTTGGCGATGGCTCCGCCGTTCGACGGCGCCAGAAGTTCATAGGGAGCGCGGAAGACATGGATTCCCTCCGCCACTTCCTCCAGTGCCAAGGCTGAGCCAGAGGCATGGGCCACCGGCGCGGCGAGCACAGGCCCGCCGCCCGCCGCCAAAGCGGCCGCGATGGTCAGGAAGCGACGGCGATCCGGCCCGGGCACGTCCGGCATAAGAGCCTCCGCGCGCAGCCGCGCGGCACCCGCGACAGCTACTTCTTGGTGCCATCCTCGTTGAAGCCCGACAGGTAGGCAATAAGATTGACCCGGTCGGATTCCTTGGGCAGACCCGCAAACACCATCTTGACGCCGGGCATGTAGCTCCGCGGATTCGTGAGATAGGCGTCGAGGACTTCGGCGGTCCACACATCGCCCTTGGCGTTGTGCTCCTTCAACGTGTCGGAATAGTTGAAGCCTTCCACCGCGCCCATCTTGCGCCCCACGATGCCGTTGAGCTCGGGGCCGACCTTGTTCTTGGCACCTTCGCCAACGGCGTGGCAGGCCATGCATTTCTTGAACACATTGGCGCCCTTGGCGGGATCACCCTCGGGGCTCTGAGCGAGAGCAGCGGTCGTACCCAGCGCAAGCAGGGCGGCAGCAGTGATGAAGCGGTTCATGGCGTCCTTCCAGGCAGAATTCATTCGTGGCGCCCTTATGACGGGGCTTGATGAGCGGCCTACCTCGCCGCACTCACTTAGAATGATGCCAGACGCAAAAAGGTCCAGCCCCGACATTCGTTCATAGCGAGCAGCATGTCGTCGCGGGCACCGTCGATCGATGCCCGCGACACCATCCTCTCACGCCCGACACCTTGCGTGCCAACATCTTCATGACATTCCGCCCCAACGGATCGGTTGCGTCGAAATATCCCACCTGTCGGAAGGCACGATGCGTGCGCCCCCTGCATGTGCCGAAGGCACCACATGCAGGGCTTTCTCGCTCGAGCGGTAGCGCTCCGGGATTTGAGCCGCGGCGAGGCAGGCTCGATGAATCGCAGGGGATGAGCTAAAATCGGCATATGGATTCCCTTCAAACAGGTTGCGTTGTCGTCGGCGCCGGACCGGGCGGCCTCATGCTCGGTCTCCTGCTTGCACGCGCCGGGGTGGACGTTACTGTCCTTGAAAAGCATGGCGACTTCCTGCGCGATTTCCGGGGTGACACGATCCACCCCTCCACACTGGAAATCATGCGCGAGCTGGATCTTCTCGACGGTCTGCTCACCCTTCCACACACGCAAGCACCGAAGCTTCATGCCGAGATCGGCGGACGCGACATAACCATCGCCGATTTCTCGCGCCTACCGACCCGGTGCCGGTTCATCGCGTTCATGCCGCAGTGGGAGTTTCTCGACTATGTGGCGCGCGAAGCGAGCCGCTATCCGAACTTCCGGCTGCTGATTCAGGCCGAGGTCACCAACCTCCTGGAAGACGCCGGGCGGATTGTCGGGCTCAAAGCGACGACACCCAATGGCGACGTCGAGGTGCGCGCAGCACTGGTCGTCGGAGCAGATGGACGCCACTCCGTGGTTCGGAGAGAAGCCGGACTGGAGGTGGAGAGCTTCGGTAGCCCCAGCGATGTCCTCTGGATGAAGCTGTCCCACCAGCCCGATGATCCCCCCTACACGATGGGGCATGGCGGGCCGCGCCAGGGGTTCGTCATGGTCGATCGCGGCGACTATTGGCAATGTGGCTATGTCGTGCGCAAGGGCGGCTTCGCAGAGGTGAAGGCGGCCGGCCTTGATGCCTTCCGCAAGGCGGTCGCCAGCGTTTCCCCCCTCCCCGCCGCACGAATGGATGAAGTTCGCGAATGGGGGGACCTGCATCTGCTCAGCGTTCGGATCGACCGGCTCAAGCGCTGGTGGCGACCGGGGCTGATCTGCATCGGCGATGCCGCACACGCCATGTCGCCGATTGGCGGCTTTGGCGTGAACCTGGCGATTCAGGACGCCGTGGCCTGTGCCAACCTCCTTGCTCGACCGCTGCGGGACGGCAATGTGAGCGACCGCGCCCTCGCCGCCGTCGAGGCGCGACGCTCCTTCCCGACGAAGGCAACGCAGAAGTTGCAGCTGATGATGCGCCGCGACCGCCGCAAACGGGAGGACGTGAACGGCGCGGCAAGCGAGGCGCCCGCGCGCACAGGCCCGCCGGCCTTCTTGCGCTGGATCGCACGCTGGCCGGTCCTCGCCCATCTGTCAGGAAGGCTGATCGGCCTTGGCTTTCGTCAGGAGCACGTGAAAACGCGGTAGCAGCGACCGCGCCGTGTCAGCGCCCGTCGAGCCTCATGATGCCCCAAGGACTCGAGCGATGGCTCGGATGGCCGCACGCAAGTGATCTGATCCCCGAAAACTGGACCGTTTGAAGCTGGAGTTTTCCGCGCCAAAATCCCTTGGCTGAGAGGAGCGGAAGACGATGAAGGCATCGAAGTTTTCAGAGGTGCAGAAGGTGCTCATCCTGAAGCAGGGAGCGGATGGCGTGCCGGTGGCGGATATCCGCCGGCGAGCCGGGATCAGCCAGGCGAGCTACTTCAAGTGGAAGAAGAAGTATGAGGAGCTCGCCCCGCTCGAGATGCGTCGGCTGAGGAAGCTCGTCGCGGACCTCTCGCTCGACCGTGAGATGCTGCAGGATATCGTCCGCCAAAAAGTCCGAGGCCTGGTCGCAAGCGCGAATTCGTCGGTATGATGTGTGGCGAGTGGCAGGTGTCGATCCGCCGGGCCTGCGCGGCTCTGTGGCCTGCTGCCGGTTCTATGGACACCCGGTTAGGCTAATTCGACCTTCATTTCGAACTCGGCCGGGCTGACGTAGCCGATGGTCGAGTACCTGCGAACCGTGTTGTAGAAGCGCTCGATGTAATCAAACACATCGGCCCGGGCGGCGTCACGGGTTCGGTAGACCTTGCCCCTAATCCGTTCGGTCTTGAGCGAAGAGAAGAAGCTCTCCATTGCTGCATTGTCCCACACGTTGCCGGATCGGCTCATGGAACATGTGACGCCGTTTTCGGCCAGCAGTTCCTGGAGGTGCTGGCTCGCGTATTGGCTGCCCTGATCCGAGTGGTGGAGCAAGGCATCCGGCTTGCCGCGGCGCCAGATCGTCATGACGAGCGCGTCGGTGACAAGCGCTGCGGTCATCTCGGCCTTCATCGACCAGCCGACGACGCGTCGCGAGAAGAGGTCAATGACCGCTGCCACGTAGAGCCAGCCCTCAGCCGTCCATACGTAGGTGAAGTCGGCGATCCACCGCTGGTTCGGGCGCCCTTGCATGGAACTCACGATCAAGCGTGTTGGGAGCGATTGTCGAGCGCTGGCCCTCATCTTTGGGCAAGGTGCGCCGGCGTGGCCTCGCTCACAGCGCCTGAGCCCGCATGAGCCGCTCGATGCAATGGAGGCCACAATCGACCCCATCCGCCGGTACATCTCGCCATACGCGACGAGCGCCGTAGGTGCGATCCGAGCCAACGAAGCTCGCACGCACCAGAGTGCCGATCTTCTCATCATCCCGAGTGCGCTGGCTGGGATGGCGCGCAAGCCAGGCGTGGAACCCGGAGCGGGAGACGTCCAGCGCTTCGCACAGCCATGCCACCGGCCAGATACCCCGGTGCTTCGCGATGAAGGCGAACCTCATGTCGCCTCCCTCGCGAAGTAGGCTGCGGCCTTTTTTAGGATGTCGCGCTCCGCCTTGAGTTTGGTCACCTCGCGCCGTAGCCGGTCAATCTCAAGCTGCTCCGGCTTCACCTGACCCCGCCCGGGGAAGGCCTGCGCCGGATCGGCGCCAAACTTCCGCACCCATTTGCGCACCACATTCTCATGGACATCAAGGTCCCGAGCCGACTGTGCCACGCTGACCCCTCGGTCCCTGATCAGGCGAACCGCCTCGACCTTGAACTCCCGGCCAAACTTCCGTCGTTGCATCTGCTGCCTCCAGCTTCATGAAAACACCCTAACAGGGCGTCCACGAAACCGGCAGCAGGCCAGTTGCGAGGACCGCTTCCTCAGCGGTTCTTGGCTTCCTACCCAAGGACCTTGGCAACAAGGTTGGCGCGCCCGCCACCCTCCGAACGTGTGGCCGCCACCTTCGGAAGGTGGCGCTCTATCCAACTGAGATACGACGCATCTCACATTGCCAAGTCCGACCGACCTCTGCAGGTGAATGGATTCGACGGCGGTCATGTCGGCCTCTCTGCGGTCCAGTTGAAACGCCGACGGCATGTCACAGTGCCGCGAGTGCATTGGCATAGCGGCGAAGCGATTGTCCGAGGGCGCTGACCTCTTGCTCCGACCAGCCGGTGAGCGCTTCGCGGGCCAGTCTTTCTCGCGCGTCGTCAATCTTCCGAGCCATTGCCTGGCCTGCCGACGTCGCATGCAATTCACGCTGACGGCCATCGGTCGCGCTGGGACGCCGCTCAAGCAGGCCGAGCGCCACCAGCTTGGCGATCTGACGGCTAACGGTGCTGTGGTCGCGTCCGACGCGCGCGGCAAGTTCCACGACACCGATCCGCCCCACCCTTTCCGTCAGGACAAGCAGCGGAAACAGCGCCCGGTCCAGCCTGATCCCCGCTTCTTCTATCAGCCGCTCGTCACGGTCGGGACGGTTGATCACGGCAACGATATCCAGAACGGCATCATGAAGCTCAGCCAGCAACGCCTTACTCGGTGTATTTTGCACGGATATTGACTCCACGTGAAAAGCATATAAACGTGCATTATGCACGCATATCGACCATCCGAAAGGCACCCTTTCATGAAAGCCGCCATCGTTGAGCAAGCCGGCCATGCACCCGTCTACAGTGACTTCGCCGAACCTGTTCCCGGTCAGGGCGAGTCAATCGTGAACGTCACCGCCGCAGCGTTGAGTCCGCTGGTGCGCAGCCGCGCCGCAGGTACGCATTACAGCACGGCAGGAACCTTTCCCTTCGTCGTCGGAGTCGATGGGGTGGGACGACGGGATGATGGCAGGCGGGTCTATTTCCTGCTGCCGCGCGCGCCCTTCGGTGCCATGGCCGAGCGGACTGTCGTTCCCGACGGGCAATGGGTGGCACTGCCTGACGGTGTCGATGATGCCACGGCCGCCGTCATCGCAAATCCGGGCATGTCGTCATGGGCGGCATTGACGGAGCGGGCCGGGCTACGCGCGGGCGAGACTGTGCTCATCAACGGCGCGACAGGCGCTGCCGGTCTTCTGGCGATTAGGATTGCGCGACATCTCGGCGCGGCAAAGGTGATTGCAACCGGCCGTAACGAGGCGGCGTTGCGAACCCTTGGAGCGGACGCCGTCGTACCGCTGAGCGGCGACGAAGAGGCAATTGAGGCTGCGCTCCTCGAGCATTTCGCAGCCGGCGTGCATGTGGTGCTCGATTATCTCTGGGGACCGAGCGCGCGATCGATCCTCGTCGCAGGCGCCAAGGCTGCCCCTGACGGTACTCCTATACGTTTCGTGCAGATCGGCTCGATCAGCGGCGCTGAAATCACTCTGCCAGCCGCTGTGTTGCGTTCTTCAGCTATAGAAATGAAGGGCAGCGGCCTTGGGAGCATCAGCCTGCCACGCGTCGTCGCGTCTATTGGCGGCGTCTTGAACGCGACAGCTTCGGCGAAGCTCGCGCTGGAGTACCGCACTGCTCTCCTGTCCGATGTGGCCTCTACCTGGAAGGATGAGGGGCCGCGAATCGTGTATCTGCCGAACTGAATGGGTGGGTTCGCACCCATATGCCGGACCTCAGTTGGGGATTGATGATATCGCCCGAAACCAGAGGCAAGCGGTCACTCGATGCGGGCATTCGACGATCACGCTCTGTCGCGGCGGCCCAAGCACCGTAAACGCTGCCAAGAACATCGGCATATAGAGCGAAGTCGGCGGCGTTCCGCGGAAAATCGCTCGCCGGAATGTCAGTTTGGCGAAGGTGGCGGGCCATGTCCGACGATGATGAGCACTACATCTACGCTATAGGCCTCTGACGCTGCCCGGAAGTACACGGGAGACGATAATGGTCGTCCCCTTCTGCGTCCGTCACGGATACGCTGCGGTGGCCTATCCGCAGATCCCACACTTGGCTCCCACGGACGAGGTATAGGGCGCGCGGAAGGAGGAGACGTCCCTTGGGCTGATTAGTGTTTCCCGGAGCTTGGACGTTTTCCGAAGCGGCCCGCAACGTGATCGATGAAACTGCGCAGCGTCTGCGTCGGCGGGCGTGTCGCAGCGAACAGAATGTGCAGGGCGCGCGTGGGCGTTTCATAATCCGGCAGGACCTGCACCAACCGACCTGCCGTAAGGTCATCCGTCAGGATCAGGTTAGCCTGCAGAATGATGCCTTGTCCGTCCAGCGCGGCTGCCTGCAGCACACGCGCGTCATTCACCTGAAACCTGCTGCGCACCCGGACCTTGTGAACGTGTCCCTCCTTGTCGAAGCGCCACTCGGAGAACGGCTGCCCGGAGGCGAAGACGAAGCCGAGGCAGTCATGCGCAACCAAGTCCGCAGGCGTTCGCGGCGTGCCTCGGGTGGCAAGATAGCCAGGTGAGGCGCATGCGATTAATTGGTAGGGAACGAGCGCGCGGGAGGTAAGTTCGGAATCCTTGAGCGGCCCGAGGCGGATGACGGCGTCATACCCTTCTCCCACGACATCGACGTAGCGGTCGGTCAGGTCGAGGGCGATCTCGACCTGCGGGTAGATCCGCAGGAAGTCCGATATGAGGGGCGCGAGGGCAATGCTGCCGAAAGTCACCGGCGCGCTGACGCGCAACCGTCCGCGCGGGGTGGTGCTGGACTCGCGGGCGGTGGCTTCGGCCGCCTCGACCTCGTCAAGCACCAGGCGGCAGCGTTCATAGAAGGTCTGTCCGATTGCGGTCAGGCTCTGGCGCCGGGTCGAACGATGGAGGAGCTGCGCACCAAGCCGTTCCTCGAGGAAGCTCACATGCTTGCCGACCATCTGGGATGAGATACCGAGTGCCGTCCCCGCCGCGGTGAAGGAGCCGAGATCCGCTGCTTTCACTAAGGCGGCCATGCTGGTGAGACGATCCATCATTCCAAACTGCTGGTTTCAAATCATGAGAGGTCTCGTCTCCTAATAACTCTGGTGCGTCAACCTATCTGTTTCTCAGTCGCAGACCGTCATGCAGACCAGGAGACAAGAATGCCTCGCTTCATCACAATCATGGCGCATCCGGACGGAGATGGATGGAACCGTCACCTCGCTTCCCATGTAGC
Organism: Ancylobacter pratisalsi; assembly: GCF_010669125.1. Taxonomy (NCBI): domain Bacteria; kingdom Pseudomonadati; phylum Pseudomonadota; class Alphaproteobacteria; order Hyphomicrobiales; family Xanthobacteraceae; genus Ancylobacter; species Ancylobacter pratisalsi. Next base: position 3,757,439 of record NZ_CP048630.1, on the reverse strand, counting down.
CTATCTCAAGGACCTCGTCGCGGCGGGCCGCTTACGGGCATCCGGCCCCCTGATTGGTACGCCGCACCGATCCGGCTTCCTGATTTTCACCGTTCCTGATCGCGCCAAAGTCGAAGCGCTCGTGGCAGCGGATCCGTTCGCCGCCTCGGGTCTCATCGAGAACGTGACGATCACCGAATGGGACCCGCTCTTCGGTGCTTTCGCGGCGGAGTCCTCCGGGCGTCTGCCCGGGCTACCAGCGCCTTTGCCGATGGAGGTCTGACCGATGCGCGAACTCTACGAACTCACGACACTGGCGTTCCCACTTCTTTCTGCCTCGGAGGTTGCGAAGGCTGCGCGGGGCTGGGTCTCGATGCCCGATGCCGCCGGCACCCTGTTGGGTTGCTGGCGCACGGAGGTTGGCCCACTCGGACGCATGCTGATCATGCGTCGCTTCGATGATGCCGGCGCCCTGCAACGGGAGCGGCATCGCGCGCTATCGAGTGCCAATCCGTTCAACGCCGGCGGCATGATAACGGCGCTGGAGATGGACAGCTACAGCCCCTTTCCCTTCCTGCCGCCGGCGCGAGCCGCCGCCCATGACGCGGTCTACGAATTCCGTACCTACAAGCTAAAGCCTGGCGGTCTTCCGCCGACGCTCGCCGGCTGGGAAGCCGCGATCGCGCCGGCCCGGGACTACACGGCGCACCTGATGATCAACATGTATGCGCTCGACGGGCCGCCCCGGATCACCCACGTCTGGGGGTTCGATAGCCTCGCACAGCGTGCAGCGTTGCGGACCGCCGCCTACTCCGCGGGAATCTGGCCGCCGAAGGGTGGCCCGGAAAACATCCTCGAGGCGATTTCGGTCATTGCATTGCCCGAGAGCAAGTGAGCTAACCACTGCCATCAGACGGGGCGCCGAATGCACGCAAACCGATAGCTTAGGGAGAAGCCGTGGTAATCAGCACGGGTTGGAATATCCGCTTTGCCCCGAGCGGTCATTCGCCCGCGGATCAGAGCACGCAGGATGCGAGCGAAGCGGACCTTGGTCCCGATCGGGCGCCGGCCTTGCGAGGGCGTTTGAACGTCAGAAGCTCGGTAACGTCCTTCAGCTCTTCTGCCGACGAGATGCCGATCTTCAGCCACTTGCCATCTCGATACGTCGCCGCCTCGTCATAAAGAGCCATGAGGCGGGGACTCAGGCTATCGCGCCGCGCCTCGACCTTCTCCCGCTCTGCCCCTCCCAACACGACTACGGCAGAGAAGGCCCGGTATTCGGGCAGAAACGTACAAAACGCCTTGGATCTCTTGTAGCGCAGGGACCAGCCGTGCTTCTTGCCGCCATAAATCCAATCGGGAGTAAAAACGCCGGGATATGCTCCCTCGATCCAATCCCGCAACGTGCCCCATTGCTCGAATGCGTCCGGCCCGATCCAGTCGCGGATAGTCGTATCGTCTGGCGGCGCTGATTTGTCGGTGATCCGGCTTCCGGCCTGGGGTGAATATTCCATGCAGCAATCCCTCGTGTCCGCAAGAGCATCACAAATACGGCAAGGACAGGAAAGTGCCCGCAAAGGGGGCGTATCCTGCTGTCGCCGGCCTTCATATGCATCGGGCTGCAGGCCGGCGGTTCTCAGCGTTGTTTAGTGGCGATGCGGTGATCGGCGGCAATATCGCGCCATAGAGGACAATCGGCGGCAAGTGGCGGGCCGAAGACGAAGAAACAGGGAACTACACCTACCCTATCGCTAACTTTCCCGATCGCATCATTGACAGCCTTTTGCAGAGTATTGGACATGCAGATCATTGAAACCAAGCACTTGATCCTCAGGCCCTTCCAGGAGGGCGACGCAGCGGACCTCTTCGCCTATCTGCGCGCACCCACGGCCCGCTGCTTCCTCTCGCTCAAGCTCGCGGACCTGGCTGAGGCGGAGATCGAGGTCAGGAGGCGCGCCCTCGACGAGGGCTGCGTGGCGATATACCTGAAACAGACCGGCCAGGTCATCGGCGATCTGTTCGGCGGCGCCGGCGGAGAAGATGAAGACGAGACGACCTCGGTCGGCTGGAACCTCAATCCGCAATTCGGTGGTCAGGGATATGCGTTCGAAGCCGCAAGGGCCCTGCTCGACCATCTTTTCCGGGCAAAGGGCTTTCGCCGAATTTATGCCTATGTCGAAGATCACAACAAGCCCTCGCAGCGCCTCTGCGAAAAGCTGGGTATGCGCCGGGAAGGCGTGTTCATCGAGTTCGTATCGTTCACCAATGACGATGCAGGCAATCCGATCTACGAAAACACCATGCAATACGCCATCCTGCGCCGCGAGTGGATGTCTGGTGCTTCAGCAATTGGTCAACTGCTTGGCATGACCGGCCTCGCAGGCACCGAGACGTCGAGCAGTGGCACATAAACGGCGGTGTTTGGCGGGGTGGGTATAGATTAGGCGACGGCAGTCGGCGGCTATATCGCACTATATAGGGCAATCGACGGGATTTGGCGGGCCATGCCCGATGAAGATGAGCACCATGCCTACTCAATAGCCCCCTGAAACCACACGTTGCGTATTCCGGTGATGGGCTATTTTCTAAATGGTGAGGCCTTGAGGAAAGTGGTCGGTCGACTGCCGGAAAGCCAATATGTCGAAGCGACCATTCGGTTGCCTATGGTGATGTGCCGTTTTCGACCCAGAGTCGGCCCTTCCCGAATGGCCCCCGATGACCGCTCTGGACTAGAGCCGCCGTACGCGCGGCGAACCTTTATGACAGCCGCAGGGCCGCCGCTCCAATCGCGATGATGAAGACGCCTACCACTTTGGCCGTGCCGACTCTCTCGCGGAGGAACAGGGCGGCAACGGCGACACCGAACAGGATCGAAGTTCCGCGCAACGCCGCTACTACGGCCACCGGCGCCACGGTCATCGCCCAGAGCGCCAAGCCATAGGAACCGATTGTGCCGGCTCCGCCCACTGATCCAAGTTGCCAATTCTGTCGGCCGTAGTGGAGGAAGGCCCGGTGTCGCGTTGCGAGCGTCCATCCGCCCAACAAGAGTCCGGTTAGCAGAAATATCCACAAGGTATACGAGGATGGCGCTTCTGAGCGCCGTACGCCGATCCCGTCGATCAGCGTATACCCGGCAATGACGATGGCGTTGCCCAGTGAGAGGGCAACCCCGGCTTCGCTCGCCTGTCGCGCAGCACTCGCCATGCTGAGGATACCTACGCAAATGGTGCCGACACCGAACCAAGCGGATTGCGATAACGGCTCGCCCATCAGGGTGACGCTAGCCAAGGCAACCAACAGCGGTGCCGATCCGCGCATCAGCGGATAGGCGAGGCTCATGTCGGCCACACGGTAGGTTCGCGCCACGAGCACGAAATAGGCAATCTGAAAGACCGTCGATGCCACTATGAACGGCCAGCTTGCCGACAACGGGCGTGGAAGAAATGGCAGCCCTGCCACCGCGATCAGGGCTGCCCCGATTGAGTGGTCCAGTTTGACCCTAATGCATAGTCGGCCTTAGTGCCGGGTTTGATGTTGCCGGTGGCGGCACGATGACGGCCGGCGCCGGCGGTTTGTAGCCGAGCGAGGAATGAGGCCGCTCAGTGTTGTAATACTGCCGCCAACTCTCGATGACGATCCTGGCCTCGGCAAGGCTGTAGAAGATCTCGCCATCGAGGAGTTCGTCGCGGAGCTTGGAATTGAAGCTCTCGCAATAGCCATTCTCCCACGGCGAGCCCGGCTCGATGAAGGCCGTCCTGGCCCCGACAGCGGCAATCCAGTCCCGGACGGCGGTGGCGATGAACTCCGGGCCATTGTCTGAACGAACATGCCCCGGCACGCCCCGCAGCACGAACAGGTCCGTCAGGACGTCGATGACGACGATCGAGTTGAGCTTCCGATCGATGCGGATGGCCAAGCATTCCCGGGTATATTCGTCGATGACGTTCAACATGCGGAACTTTCGGCCATTGTGAGTGCGATCCTCGACGAAGTCGTAGGACCAGACGTGGTTGGGATATTCCGCCTGGCCTGCCCCGATTGAGTGGTCCAGTTTGACCCTAATGCATAGTCGGCCTTTCTTCGGTTGCTTGTGCGGCACCTTGAGCCCCTCCCGCCGCCAGATCCGCTCCACCCGCTTGACGTTCACCGCCCACCCGGCGGCGTGCAGCAAGGCCGTGATCCGGCGATAGCCATAGCGTCCGTACCGGGTGGCGAGTTCGACGATGTCCGCGGTCAGGGCCGCCTCGTCGGCACGGCCCTCCGGCACCTTGCGTTGGGTCGATCGATGTTGCCCCAGAACCCGGCACGCCAGCCGTTCCGACACGCCGAGCTTGCTCACGACGTGTTCGACGCAGCGACGGCGCCGGGCGGGGCTCAGAAGTTTCCCGCCGCAGCTTCCTTCAGGATCAGCTTCTCGAGCGTCAGATCCGAGACCGCCTTCCGCAGCCGCTTGACCTGGTCGCTCTTCAGCCCGCCGAACTCCTTGCGCCAGCGGTAATACGTGAACGACGTCACCCCGATCGCCCGGATCGCTTCGGCAACGGGGCGCCCCTGCGACACCAGAACGTCGACCTGCCGAAGCTTCGCGACGATCTCTTCCGGCTTGTGCTTCTTCTGCGCCATTGCGCCATCCTCCAAAGGCCCGAAAGCCTACTTCACGGAGAACCACTTTTCAGGGGGCAGGCCAGGCAGCATGACCTTGAGCGAAGCCGTGAGCCGAGAGGAGTTCGATCTCTCCGACTGGCTGATATGAAACCGCGGTCTTTAGCCATCAGAATTCGACGATTTGTATCAAGGCAAAGACCGTGGGTTTGCCATATACCTCCTTTGCTAACCCACGCGACGCTAAATGGGATATTCTCAAACTAGCATACGGTTTAAATATAAGCTAAAAAGCTCACCATGAGTGAGCAAAGCGAAGGAAAGCTAAAACGGCTTGAGCGCCTCCTCCCAGAGGGCTTGCTCGCCGATTCCGCGTGGCTCTCCGCGCGCGACTATTACACCTCCCTGCGCACCAAATATGTCGCCTCAGGCTGGCTCGAACAGCCAGCACGCCGGGTCTATAGACGCCCCCGCGGACAGTTGAGCTGGCACCAGGTCGTTATCTCGCTCCAGACGATCCTCGACCATAGCCTTGCCGTTGGTGGCCGAACAGCTCTCGAACTGCAGGGCTATGCCCATTACCTCTCGCAAGGCGGTTTTAAGGTCCATCTTCACGGCCCAACTAAGCCTCCAAACTGGCTCACCGCGCTGCCGCTCAAGGAGCAATTCGTCTACCGCAATAGCGTGCCACTCTTCGGGAGGGACCTTGAGGACGCTACCTTCCCTTCCCTCGATCGGAAACACGCCAGCATACGCGACGACCGATCTCTCCAAGATGCCGGATTGCGCTCGCTTGCCTGGGGACAATGGGATTGGCCACTGACGGTTTCGGCACCTGAACGTGCGATCCTTGAGCTGCTCGACGAGTTGCCCGATCACGAAAGCTACCATCAGGTCGATGTGCTGATGGAAGGATTGAGCGATCTTGCTCCGCGGCGGCTGCAGAAGCTGCTTGTCCGCTGCCGAAGCGTAAAGGTGAAGCGCCTCTTCTTCTTCTTTGCCGATCGGCATCGCCACGCATGGCTCAAGCACATCGAGCGCGCTGCAATCGATCTTGGCTCGGGCAAGCGTATGCTGGTCAAGGAGGGGCGCTACGATCCCGCCTATCAGATCACCGTGCCGAAAGAACTGGACGAGGCACCCTGATGGCTTTTGCTGATGCCTACCGTAACTAGGTGGCGCTCCTGATCCGCACGCTGCCTTCCGTCGCAGCGGAAGAGTGTTTTGCGATGAAGGGCGGCACAGCCATCAATCTCTTCATCCGCGACCTGCCACGGCTTTCGGTCGATATCGACCTCACCTATCTGCCGGTTCAGGATCGCGCGGCTTCGCTAGCCGCAATCGATGCGACGATGCTGCGCATCGCGGAGCGCATCACTGAAGCGGTTCGTGGTGCCCGCGTCACGCCATCGCGCTCGCGCGAAAATGTCATCACCAAGCTAGTGGTTCGCAGCGATAGTGCGCAGATCAAAATCGAGGTCACGCCGGTCTTGCGAGGCTACGTGTTCGAACCCGACTTTCGTCCGGTCTCCTCCGGCGTCGAAGACGAGTTTGGTTTCGCAGAAATGCGTATCGTCTCGTTTCCGGATCTCTACGCCGGGAAGATCGTCGCTGCGTTCGACCGGCAGCATCCACGTGACCTCTTCGATGCGCGCGACCTCCTGGCAAACGAAGGAATTGACGACGCGCTCCGGCGGACCTTTCTGATCTACCTCATCAGCCACGACCGCCCCATGGCCGAGGTGCTGGCGGCTCGCCGCAAAGACATCAAGGCTGAGTTCGAGCGTGGCTTTGTTGGCATGACGCGGTAGCCGGTCGCACTCGACGACCTTCTGGCGGCGCGTGAAGCGCTGATCAGCGAAATCGTCGGCTCAATGCCTGATCCTCACCGCCAATTCTTGTTGGCGTTCGAACGAGGCGAGCCCGATTGGTCGACAATCGGCTTGGAAGCGGCCGCTGATCTGCCGGCCGTGCGATGGCGGCAACAGAATCTCGATAGCCTGAGTGCGGAGAAGCGGGGGACACTGGTGAAACAGCTTGAAGAGGTCTTGGCGAGATAGGCGAAGCGATGGAGGAGATGGTTGGTGTCTGGACCGAAGAGCAGAACGACGCGATCGTTGCGGACTACTTCGCAATGCTCCCCGACGACATCGCCGGCCGCCCCTACAGCAAGGCCGAGCATAATCGTCTGCTGCAGGCGGTAACTGGGCGACCCCGGGGTTCGATAGAATACAAGCACCAGAATATCAGCGCAGCGCTAAAGGGCCTCGGGGAGGATTGGCTCCCCGGCTATAAGCCGGCCTTCAATTTCCAAACGTCGCTCATCGACGTGGTGGTTCGCTGGCTGGATCGTCATCCGGATTGGCTCGCACCCACCGCACGGATCGCCATGGGGCCGTCGCCGTCAGCGCTTCGGGAGGAGGCGATGCTGTGGATCGGTCCGCCACCGCCCCACAGCAATGCGCCGCCGTGGCCTGCCCCCTGAAAAGTGGTTCTCCGTGAAGTAGGCTTTCGGGCCTTTGGAGGATGGCGCAATGGCGCAGAAGAAGCACAAGCCGGAAGAGATCGTCGCGAAGCTTCGGCAGGTCGACGTTCTGGTGTCGCAGGGGCGCCCCGTTGCCGAAGCGATCCGGGCGATCGGGGTGACGTCGTTCACGTATTACCGCTGGCGCAAGGAGTTCGGCGGGCTGAAGAGCGACCAGGTCAAGCGGCTGCGGAAGGCGGTCTCGGATCTGACGCTCGAGAAGCTGATCCTGAAGGAAGCTGCGGCGGGAAACTTCTGAGCCCCGCCCGGCGCCGTCGCTGCGTCGAACACGTCGTGAGCAAGCTCGGCGTGTCGGAACGGCTGGCGTGCCGGGTTCTGGGGCAACATCGATCGACCCAACGCAAGGTGCCGGAGGGCCGTGCCGACGAGGCGGCCCTGACCGCGGACATCGTCGAACTCGCCACCCGGTACGGACGCTATGGCTATCGCCGGATCACGGCCTTGCTGCACGCCGCCGGGTGGGCGGTGAACGTCAAGCGGGTGGAGCGGATCTGGCGGCGGGAGGGGCTCAAGGTGCCGCACAAGCAACCGAAGAAAGGCCGACTATGCATTAGGGTCAAACTGGACCACTCAATCGGGGCAGGCCAGGCGTTTGGATAGGCGCGAATTATTCCCACTCTAATATTTTTTCGACAATAAGCGATTGATTTTATTGTAGAAAATATTCTCTTTGGCCGCCAGCGCCGAGGCGCAGGCCGTCAAAAATCTATCCTTTTAATTTTGCGGGATTTTTAGGCAATTTTAGCGCAGAAAAAATTCTGTGAACTATCGGTATCTATCGACCGTTTCGCGGTGAGGCGTAGACCTCAGACCTCGAATCTTTTGCTCCCGTAAAGTACCGTCAAAATCGGCGAAATCAATACACCCACCTCGATCCTATATCGCTGCGACGGCGGGTTGGCCTTGCCGACTAAGGGGGCCGAGACGGACTAGGCCTCTCTGGCTGCTGATACTAAACCGCAGTCTTCAGCCATCAGACTCCGAGGATTTGTATCAAGGCGAAGACCGCGGGTTTGCCAAATGCCACATTTGCTAACCGATGTGACGCTAACCGATAAATTTTCAAACTGGCGCCACCATGAGCGAGCAAAGCGTGGGAAAGCTAAAGCAGCTTGAGCGCCTCCTCCCGGAAGGCGTGCTCGTTGATTCCGCGTGGTTCTCTGCGCGCGACTACTGTACCTCGCTACGCACCAAATATGTCGGCTTGGGCCGGCTCGAACAGCCGGCACGCCGGGTCTATCGCCACCCCCGTGGGCAGTTGAGCTAGCAGCAGGCGATTATCTCGCTCCGGACGCTTTTCGGCCATCGCCTTTTCGTTGGTGGTCGGAAGCTCTCAAACTGCATCGCATTGGCGGCAATCGGGTAGGTATCGGTGGCTATATCGAGCAATCAGTGTGGCTGGTGCCGATCGCCATACGTCTGATAGGCGTGTATCGGACAAACCCAGCAGTGTCCCTGACGATCCTGAGCGCCGGAGAACCACAGGAAACGGTGGCTTTTGGGAGACTTCTGAGATACCGTCATCTCGAGCCGATGATCGCCCGTGGCATCTAAAGCATATAAAAGTATAGCGAGGCCGAATCGAAGAAAGGAGGCGAGCATGTCTACCAAGCAAATTCTCGCGCTCCTCAACTCGCATATCGACGGAGATGAAGATCAGCTTCTGTCGATCGCCTTGCAGATCGCCGCACAGGAAGCCCGTCAAGGTCGGGCCGATGATGCCGAAAAGCTGAAGCGCCTCGTCCAGAAGGCTAGAGACCAGCGCCATGTCGGAAAGCCCGCTGGCGGGCAGACGCCGATTCCGCTGGCTCGGCCACGGGGCGAATTGCAAGGTCTCGTCGAGAGCGCCTATCCCAAGGTCACGCTGTCAAGCATGGTGCTGTCGGACGACATCGCCGCACGGCTTGGGCGGATCGTTCGCCAGCAACAGGAACGCGCAACCTTGCGCGAACACAGCCAGACGCCGGCGACACATATGCTGCTCGTCGGTCTGCCCGGCACAGGTAAGACCATGACCGCCTCGGCGCTTGCCGGGGAATTGCGCCTGCCGCTCTTCACTGTGCGTCTCGAAGCCTTGTTCAGCCGCTTTTTCGGCGAGACAGCCGGCAAGATGCGACTGCTGTTTGATCAAATCGCGCAAACACGCGGTGTCTATCTACTCGACGAGTTCGACGCGATCGGCGCTCGCCGAGGCGACCCGAACGATGTCGGCGAGATCCGCCGGGTGTTGAACTCGGTCCTGGCCTTTATGGAAGAGCCAAACTCGACCGACAGCCTCGTGCTGGCGGCGACGAACCACGTCGAGATCCTGGATGAAGCGCTGGCGCGGCGCTTCGATGAGGTGATCGAATACACGCTGCCGGACGTCGCGGCCGCCCGCGCGATCGTTGAGCGCCGCCTTGGCAAATTCAAATTCGCCGCAAAGGCGTGGCCTGCACTCGAAACGGCACTGGAGGGGCTCAGCCAGGGCGAATTGGTTCGTGCCGCAGATGCCGTCGTGAAGGACGCTATCCTTGAAGGGGCGTCGAAGGCCTCGCCTGAAGCGCTACAAGGCGCTTTGCAGAACCGACAAACATTAAAGGGTAAGTTCCGCCGTCAATCCAGCCGTTAGGCAGGCTCCGCCAACGGATAGACTGGAACTCGAACAAACGAGCAAGTACTTATGGCGGAGCCAGATAATTTCGACACGAGAGACCGTCAGCACATACCGATCGACGTTTTCCGTGAGACGGCAGCATATACCTTCCCATCACGCAATCAGGAACGCAAACCGCTTCGCGGCGACTATGCTGCGCACGCCGCACATCTGCTTGATCAACTCGCCGCTGCGCTCGGCGATATTCCACTGCCGGCCGATGATCCGCGTCTTGCCGTTCAGGGCCTGAAATCCGGCACGATCGTCGAGATCACGACGCTGCCGCCAGCCGAGGACTCCCGGACCAAGGCGGTCAAGGTTCCAACAGCGCTTGAGTTTCCTACGCAGGACGTTGTGGTGCTCCGTTCCGAACGGAACGACGACCGCACGGAGAGCGCATTGCTGTTTGTGCCGGATGATGCGCGCGCCTTTCTGCAAGGCCGTATCAGTGAATATGGCCGCGATCCGGGCAATCAACGACGGCCTGATGTCGAGCGCTTCGAGGTCGTCGAGGAGGTCCGGGCGATCGACACCGGGTCATTGTTCACGGGCGCGGTGGACCTGGCCACGCCGGACATCGTTTGGTGGGAGCTGTGGGTTCGCCAGCCTGTGGCCTTGGCAGATCGCCTCGTCAACGCGGCGCGCAATGTGAATATTGATGTTCATGACGACCGCCTGATCTTCCCCGACACGACCGTCCTGTTTCTGCACGGCACTGCTGCAACGGTTGCACTCTTCGCGACGCGCGTACCGGGCGCCATCACTGAAATCAGGCGCGCGACAGGAACGATCGAACCGTTTCTCGATCGTGGAGAGACGGGGCTGGGTCAGCACGATTGGGTTGCCGAATTGTCGCAGAGGGTCTCGGCGCCCGCGAACGATGCCCCAGTGGTTTGCATGCTCGACACGGGCGTCGCCGCCGCCCATCCCCTGATCGCTCCCGGCCTGCGTGGCGCGTGGGCCTATGATGCGGCTTGGGGCGCCGACGACCATCAGCCGAACGGCGGTCACGGCACGCCGCTGGCAGGCCTCGTCCTATATGGCGATCTCGAATCCTTGATGAACGACGCGCGTCCGGTCACGCTGACACACGGTGCGGAATCCATGAAACTGTTGCCACCGCACGGATTCCCGCCGACCAAGCCGCCCAGCTATGGGGTCGTCACGCAAGGCGCGGTCAGTGCGGTCGAGATCGAGCGGCCGGACGCACTGCGCAGTTTCTGCATCGCGACCTCCGCGACAGACTTCCCGCCCAGCCGACCATCGACTTGGAGCGGTGCGCTGGATCAGATCATCGCCGGGGCGATGCCTGGCGAGGCTGATGACAAAGTTGCGGCATCCGAACGACCGAAGCGCCTGATGGTCGTCGCCACCGGAAACGTCTCCGGCGGGATGGCTGTGGACGTTCTGCCCTCTCAACCGTTGGAAGATCCGTCGCAGAGCTGGAACGCACTCACCATCGGCGGCTTCACGCGCAAGGAGCAGCCGCCGGCGCCGCCTCCCGTGTTGCAGGCGGCGGTCGCCGCCAATCATCGCAGCCCGTTCAGCCGTGGCTCTCAGTCGCTTCCCGACGACCTGACCCCGATCAAGCCGGAGGTGCTGTTCGAGGCGGGCAACATGATGTCTGACGCCGCGGGCTTCTGCGGCTGGGACCCGTCCGTGTCCCTTCTATCTGCGGGGTCAGATGTGGCGGGCGAGCCTTTGGTCCCGTTCTGGGCGACCAGCGCCGCCGCGGGCATGGCGGGTAATTTCGTCGGTCGGCTGCAGGCGGCTCGGCCCGACCTCTGGCCGGAAACGCATCGCGCGCTCATCGTCGACTCAGCGCGCTGGCCCGAGCCGATCCGAAAGAAGTTCATCGGCACAGGCGCGCACTGGAAAACGGGCAAGGCTGCCACCAAAGCGAAGAAGCAGGCGATGCTTCGCGAGTTTGGATATGGCGTGCCGGAAATCGGCCGCGCGGTCCTCTCAGCGCGCAACGATACTACGCTTGTTGCGCAGGCAGAGCTTCAGCCTTTTGCGATAGGCGCGGACGGCCGAACCGGCGTATTCAATGAGATGCATTTCTATGATCTCCCTTGGCCCAAGACGGCTCTGGAGCAGCTCGAGAACGAGATCGTCACGATGAAGGTGACATTGTCCTATTTCATCGAGCCCAACCTAACCGGAAAAGCCGCCACCCGCCCGGACACCTATCGTTCTTTCGGTCTGCGCTTCGATATGAAGAAGCGCACCGAAACGAGCGCCAGATTCCGCAGCCGAATTTCCGCGAGCCAGGCGAAGGACGGCACGGAGGCCGATGGCGAAACGAGCTGCTGGCTGCTCGGTCCGAAGGCGGTCCAGGCGGGCTCCCTCCATTGCGATCTTTGGCGCGGACGAGCGATCGACCTCGCCGGGCACGATGCTATTGCTGTTTACCCCGTCGGCGGTTGGTGGAAGTCGCATGTTGGGCAGAAGCGCGTAGCCGACAAGGCGCGTTACGCGCTGATCATCTCGATTTCCGCGCCCGGCCAGCAGGTAGATCTCTATTCGGAAATCACGACATTGGTTGACGCGAAGGAAATCGAAGTGTTGCTCAGTTGACCGGATGGTTTCGGTCAGATTCAGATACGAGTTGAAGGCGAAGTGTCGGGCTATAGCGTGGAATCGGCGGTTCCCTAGTGGCGGCACGCCGAGTTTGCGCTAGGGATCGAATACTTGGATAAGAAGCCTGAACACAACAAGCGGAGTCGCGACCCAAAGCTGGCGTCTAAACCGGCCAAGGGTGCGTCTAGGGCCGGCTCCAACGCAGGCCGCGGCTTTCGCTACCAAGACGCCATATCCGCTTGGTTGTCGGTGGAAATATGGGCTGGCCAGCGAGCGCCCGCCATCGTGATCCCGGAAGGTGGTGACGACATCGAGCTGCGTGGTGAAGCAACGAGCTTTGTCCAGGTCAAGAGCCGACGGGAACACCTTGGGGACTTTACAGAAGGCGAGACGGTCGGACACATTGAAGACCTGTGGAACCGGTCGCTTGGCTCCGCACCGCGGCCGCAGCGACTGGAACTCGTTCTTGAGCGGGAGGTGACGGGCCTCAGTCCCCTCGACGACCACCCCGCAGTCCGCTCAATCGAAAGTCCGATCAGCACCAGACTTTCAAAGTTCGGTGGAGCCGCTGATCTTCTCCCGAGAACATCGCTCACTGTTGTGACCTCACCGCAGGAATGGGCGATCAGCCTGATCGTAGATCGGTTGAGCTGCGCCCCGATTGCGGCCCAGATGTGCTTTGCCGAACTGCTTGTTCGCGTGGGCTCTTTGGCAGAGGCCAATGGCCGGTTGGCGCCGGAGAATTATCGTGGCGTTTCGATCTCTGACACTGAAACGGCAATCCGAGATGTCTTGGCCGCTATCGACGTTGACGCGATCGAACGCGCCCTAATGGATGGCGTCTGTGAGCCGGTCGATTTCCTCACACCTCTCAACGATCCGAACTTCTATCTTGGGGTTGATGTGGAACCCGGTCACATCGCGGCAGGTTTGGTGGCTGAACGCCCCCGAAGCAGATCGGCGTTGGTGCAAGGTATTGAACAACGCCGGGCCGCGTTGATCGTCGGGCCGTCAGGGGCCGGAAAATCCGCTTTAATGTGGGAGGCCGCCAACACATTGCGCCATACGGTGCGGTGGTTTCGTATCCGTCGTCTGAGCGCGGCGGATATTCCATCTCTGCGCCAGTTGGTCCGGACGTTTCGCGCATCAGAAGACAGTCCCCTGGGCTTTGTCATGGATGACGTCGGCCGGAATGGGCCGGAAAGCTGGGGCGGCTTGCTCAAAGAAGCGATGTCTGTGCCCGGCGTCGTCCTGCTCGGCTCGGTCCGGGAAGAAGATGTCACGCTGATTGCCGAGCGTGCGCGTGCAGCCGAAATACGTGCCGATCCTGATGATGAACTCGCAGAACGACTCTGGCGAGAACTGCGCGAAGCTGAAAAGACGAACTGGGCAGGCTGGTACGAGCCGTGGAAGATGAGCGATGGTCTTCTTCTCGAATATGTCCATATCCTGACGCGCGGACAGAGGATGCACGAACTCCTCGCCGACCAGGTTGCGGCCAGGGTTTCAGATCCGATGCGTTCCCTCGAACTTGATATTTTGCGATCCGGCGCTTGGGCAGGCGCAGCGAATGCTGAAGTCGATGCATCGCGATTGGCACGCGCGCTCTCGGTCAGTGAGGCCGATCTGTCACGCGCATTACAACGCCTCATCCAGGAACATCTGGTTCGTTCACCTGCTCCTGGCGCAGTCACGGGCCTACACCAGCTTCGATCCGAAGAATTGCTGCAGCTCACGCACCAAACAACATTGCCGACCCTCGAAACGAGTTTCGAACGGACGGTCGCAAGCGTGCCCGCTACCAATCTCGAGCCCTTGGTCGCGGACACGCTATCTGCGCGGCGCCTACCTGTCCCGGCTGTGCTCAATGGCTTAATTGTCCGCTTGGAGAGCGAGCAGGATGCGCGGGCGTTGGCCTCAGCGCTCCGGGGCTTAGGTTCGGGCCGTGTTTCCTTGGGCGTGGGCGAATGGCTGGACACTCCCGAAGCGCGTGCGTTGCCGCGAACGCAAATCACGAACGCCGCAATGTTCGGGGTCGCCGGTATTGATTTGAGTAGTCTCAGCATCATCCCGGAGGTCCAGGCCGCGGCGGGTCGACTTTCGCAGATCAAAGGTTCGCCGGACGATGACCCTCGTCGCCTGTTGATGGAGCGTATGTCACCCTCTGTCCTGTCTGTCCTGATCGAGACAGCTGATTTGGCGAGCTTAGATGAGATTCTCGCAGCGTTGGTCGGAATGCCATTGCCAGTCGCGGTGCGGACCAGCCTCATGCAGGCTCCAGACGGCCTCTTGAATGCCAATCTCGATCTCTTGGCGTCTCTAATGGGCACCTTGTCCGCCCTGGATCGAGAGGTCGCTGGTGGTTGGGTCGCCGAGATCGGGCAAGAGGCGCTGTTCGCACGGGTTCAGGCAGAGACAGCTTGGGCCGGGCCTGTAACAATCCAAGATGCCGATGACGGAGTGATCGTCCGTTGCGATCTTTGGTACGTTGCCGGCTCTGTCCAGAAAAATCCGCACGACGCAGTTGTGAGTTTGTGCGAACGAATATTGGCACTGTGTCCGTCGGCTGACATTGCGGCGTCCAACGCCATTACTGCAAGCGGCGAATTGGCTGGCCTTGTCCAGTTGCCGCTGGGGACAAAGCGGATTGCCCGAGAAAATCTTCCTCCACCGTCGGTTCCTCAATGGAACCGGCGTTGGCGGGATCTGATCTCCCGCCGCGTCGCCGCTCCGAGCTATAGCGATTATCTTGCCAGAGGCGTGGTGATTCTCGATGCCCTTGTGCCGACGTTGGAAAAGATCTTCGACACCCATTTTCGCGGAAAGAATGCACCTAACGGACTCTTCGAAACGTTAAACTCCATCAACACTGAGACAGAGGCGCTGACTCCTCCTGCTATTTCGTCATTGAAAGCGTCGGGTGCCGGAAGCAACGAAACAAATACCAACGTCACCAAGTTTCAGAACCTCCTGCACAGCGCGAGCGTCAATGTCATCGCGAGGTTCGTGAAATTGCCTGACCAAGCTGGCGCATACATTGCCTGGCTGAGCGATCTCATCACCGATGTCGACACCACCACTCTCGAAGAACCTTGGCAGCTTATAGGAGGCGGGCCTCCGCTAATGCTTAACCGTCTCAAGACGCTCTTGGAGACGTTGCGACTTCTGGCCGGAGAAGCCCATGAAAGGAAGCAAGCGCCAGCGGTAACTTGGGCGACACGAGGCAAAGGCGCGCGAGTAGGCAACTCCGTTCGGCTCGTATCCCTCTCTGCCAAAGCTGCCGGGGAAACACGACTAGCTCAGCGAAAGGCAGAAATTGAACGCTTGGCAGAGGAGGCCGGGATCGCCGCACAGTTCCATCTCCGCGTTAACGCCAAGGGTATTCTACCGTGGCCACCTGCAGAGGTTCTCGCACTGTTGCTCGCGTCCGACATAGCAGATGCGGTGGTTGCACTCGCTGAACAAGCCGAACTCGTGCGGTCATTGGTGGACCCGTCGATCCACCTGACGATTATGCCTTACATTGAGGATGTCGCGTTCCCGGCGCTCGCAAAGTCTGGTTACCAGACCCTCCTTCCCGACGTGGAAGGAGCTGCCTTCTGGGCCGAACAACTCGGATTGCCACAAGCCCTATCTGCTATGGGAAGCATGTTTGGGGAGGTGCTGAGCCTTGCCAGCGAACTTGGAGCAATGGATCAGAAACGGCTCGGCAATGAGACTCGTCCCGAAGAAGAGATTGCTGCCCGTCGGAGTTTGGAGGCTGCCTTCGAAAGAAAGTACGAGGAACTGACCCGACGGCTCAATGCTTTTGACCAGGCCCTGCAATCGGATGTGTCCGAATTGATCGAGCATCTGCGAACTGGGGACGTTGATTTCGCCGCAGAAGCGCAGGCTGCGATTGGTGGAACTTCAAGCAAAATCGCCGAAGCCACGGGGTATGTGTCTCTGCTTTTGTTATCTGCAGAGATCGACAGTATTTCAGCCGAAGGGCAACCGTTCGAGCAACTCCAAACGACCTCACCCGAGCAAGCCGACGATGGCGAAGACTAAGAACAGAGACGAGTTTTCGCCCGCAACCAAACGGGCCATTGAGCGGCAAGCGCGCGGCCACTGCTCCAATCCGGCATGCCGTCGTTTGACCCACGCCGCCACATCCGATGGCGCGGGTGAAATCAATATCGGCCAAGCCTCGCACATCTGCGCTGCCGCGCCTGGCGGTCCCCGCTACGACGTGCAGATGACGTCTGAAGAGCGCGCGGCCGCTGACAACGGCATCTGGCTCTGCGACGTGCATGGGCGTGCTGTCGATGCCAAGGATTCGAAATTCACTGTCGACGAATTGCGCGCGTGGAAGAGACAGACGAACGAGGATTCGTGGCGCAGCGTGATGCACAACGTGCCGTACGGGCCCGACATGCAAGCGCCCACGCCGGACGACCGGGGGCGCCGCCTGCAGGCAGCGGCCTCAGCCGATCTGGCCGTGTTCCGCCGAACGCCCAAATGGCCGGGCACAAACGTGGCGCTCACGCTGACGTTAAAGGTGAAGCACGTGGACGAGGCGCTGAGCACGCGCGCGCTTGCCAAGGCCGCGACCACGCTGGATGACCTTATCCTTGTCGCGGCACCCGGAATGGGAAAGACGACAACCCTCTTTCAGGTCGCCGACGGCCTGTTGGAAATCGGCAACGTCACGCCACTCATCGTACCGCTGGGAGATTGGGCCATCGAAAGTGGAGCGCTGCTCGCATCCATCCTCAAACGCCCCGCTTTCAACGGGATTTCAGAGCAAGATTTCCGCACCGTCGCTACGAAGCCTGGCGTCGTGCTGCTTCTTGACGGCTGGAATGAACTGGATGCCGCCGCACGCGAACGCGCGCGCGTGCAAATCACTGCTCTCAAGGCTGAATTGCCGGAGCTCAGTCTTGTCATTTCCACGCGCAAGCAGGCGCTCGACATTCCGTTCGGCGGGACGCGAGTCGACTTACTGCCGCTTGACGACGAGCAGCAAATGGAGATCGCGCGCGCCATGCGGGGCGAGGCTGGCGTACAGCTCGTCGATCAGGCGTGGCGGACAGCGGGTGTCCGCGAACTCGTCACCATCCCACTCTACCTCACGGCACTTCTCTCGCTGCCAGAGGGCGCGCCTTTTCCGACAACAAAGGAAGAAGTGCTACGGCGCTTCATTGCCGCACACGAGCAGGAAGCCCGCCGTGCGGCGGCGCTTGATGCCGTGGCCCTCGGCTTCCAGCAGGACTATTTGGATGGCCTCGCCGTGTTCGCCACGACAACGGCCAACACGGCGATCACGGACAGCAACGCGCGGAAAGCAGTTGCCGAGACCGCGCGGGGCCTGATGGCCGATGGGCAGATGACCATCTCCACACAGCCCGACACGTTGCTCGACATGCTTGTCAGCAATCACGTTCTGACGCGCTCCGGCGACACGCCGGGCTACTCGTTCCAGCACCAACAATTTCAGGAATGGTACGCCTCGCACTACGTCGAACGACTGATGCTACAGGCCGTCAGCGATCCGGCAGCACGCGAGAAGCTGAAGGTTGAAGTGCTCGATCAGCGCCCGTGGGAAGAAGCAGTCCTGTTCGCTGTCGAACGAAGCGCGCGCGGCGACCACATACATAAGGCCGCATGCAGCGCCGCCGTCCGTGCGGCTTTCGAAGTCGATCCTGTCCTCGCGGGCGAGATGATCTTCCGCGCCTCCGACGAGGTATGGGCACCGATCGCCACCGAAATGCGGGATATTGCTGAGCAGTGGCACGCGCCAGGCAAGGTGGATCGCGCGGTGCGTTTCATGATCGCGTCCGGCAGGCCAGAATTCGGCGACCTGATTTGGCCGCTAATTTCGCACCCAAACAGCCAAGTGCACTTGCCTGCTCTCCGAGCGGCGAAGCGATTTCGCCCATCCGTGCTTGGGAGCGACGCGCCGGCGCGCATCGCAGCCTTGCCACCGGAAATCCGCAAAAATGTACTGCATGAAATCGCATCGCATGCCGGAATCGACGGCCTCGACCTTGCGACTGCAATCGCGAAAACTGACGGCGATCCGGACGTGAAGGCGACGGTGGTCGATGCGCTCTCATTTCGACGAGCGGATCGCCACGTCGCCGACTTGCTCGCTGATGCCGGCGACGCGATCTACGACATCCTCGCCGAAAAGGGCCACCTCGACGATATTGCGGTCGATGCCGTCCAGCGGGAACTCCGGCGCGCGCGTGAGCGGCGCAAGGTTGCTGGCATTTCGCACTTTCAGCGCCTGCGCGCGCTCGTTCAAGCGCCAGTCGGAGATGACCGCGATACCGAGGTCACTGAGATTATTGCCGAAATGGAGATCGACCGGAAACGCGATGGCGAAATACACTTGTTGTATGAAGCGCGAAAGCGATATCCGGAGGCTCTCGCTAACGGGCTACTGCGACGCGTGCGCGAGCACCGCGAACTCTTCTACGGCGCGGTCAATATTCTCGCGGCCGCCGGGTTTGCCCTTGAAGACGACGCGTTGCTCGGGATCGCTCTCGAAGAAACAAGCCGCCACGACGATCGCGCCGAAGCCGCCGCTTCAGTCCTGGGACCAAACGCTGTTGGCCGGCTGATCGACGCGTATCTTGCCGCTGGGAAAGTCGTGCGCGACGCCAGCGGGAAGTACAACCAGGCGGCGGGTGATCGCTATCACGGTCTGCGAAACCGTATCGCCCATACGCCAGGCGCAAGTTTGGTAGCCGCAGTTCAAGCGAGGGCGGCAAACGCCGGCAATGAGGAAATCGTCCAACTGGCCGAACTTTTTTCTCGTGAAACCTACAGCGACGAAGAGAGGGCGCGACCTTTTAGTGAAGAAGGCTTGGCCGCAATCGGAGACCTTGCGCGGGGTTGGGGCGAGCACATGCTTGCCGCTGAACACGTGGAGCGTCAGCAGGTCACTTCTATTGCAACGATGTTGAGCCATGCTCCATCTGTTGAACATATTCCGCTTTTGAAGAGATTGCTCGACTACAATTTACGTCGCTATCGGGCCTTCCGCGAGAAGGCGACCGCCAGCGGCTGGAAAGATCACAAATCTGTACAAGAAGCGCAGTGGCCGCAAACGCACGAATTCCAACGAGCATTCTTGGCCATCAATGCGCCTGAGACTGCCGCGTTGATGGCCGATTACCTAGCAGATGAGCATTTTGGTGAACTGGCGGCAAGAGTGCTGCTCGTCCAGTGGATCAAAGCGAACGAA
The DNA here is from genome assembly GCF_010669125.1 of Ancylobacter pratisalsi. Taxonomy (NCBI): domain Bacteria; kingdom Pseudomonadati; phylum Pseudomonadota; class Alphaproteobacteria; order Hyphomicrobiales; family Xanthobacteraceae; genus Ancylobacter; species Ancylobacter pratisalsi. Next base: position 3,737,861 of record NZ_CP048630.1, on the reverse strand, counting down.
CCCGAAAACGACAAAAAGTTCCACAGCGGTGTAGATTTTTCGGGCGTGCAAGCCCGCCACGCGACTCGCGCGGCCGATCCCACCGCGACTTCGGCCGAGGCGGAGGCGATCTTCGGCGCAATCGACACGTTGATTGTCGATGGTTCGACGGATGCGAAAGTGAAGTTGGGGGTTGCGCTCGGCATTGTCGGAACACGGCTCCCGCATGGCCAGCGTGATCCGACGATCCAGAAGCTTATTTCTCTTGCGCCCAGGCAGGCGCGCGCAGCCTTGCTGTTGTCGCTGATCCTCTCTGGCGAGGATATCGACATCAAGCTTGTGGCCGACGGCATTGCTGAGACCTTTGAAGCAGCCAAGAAGGAGACTTGGATTCTGACACAGAGCGACGCACATCAGCTACGTGATTGGTTGCGTCTTTTGCCGTTCGCTACGTCCGTCACCGATCTGCCCGCCATAGTGCGCGGGATACCGGAGGCGCAGCGCGATCCGCGCATGCTCGAAGAGATGGTCCGCGGGCTCAGCAATTCGCCCTCGGATGGCGCTGAAGGCGTGATCTTCAGGCTCGCCGAACAAGACCCGCGCCTTTATAAAAATCACCAGTGGCGCGCGACCGCGTTGAGCCTCGGTACCATTTCCGCCGCGCGCCATCTCGTTGATTTGACTGTCAGCGGCGCGCTCGACTGCAAATCATACGATGGGTGGCGTTGGCAGCGCGAATTGGGTGGCTTGATTTCGGAGTTCTCCGAGATCCGCGCCTATGTCCACGGCCTCCTGATGGATGGGCCGACAACGAAGCAGCTTGCCTTGCTAGCTAGCGCAGTCGCCGAAGATCCTGACATGGACGGCATACTGATGCTGATCGATTTTGAGATGAAAACCGGACGTTCGTTTCTGACGTGGCAGTCGATCCAAAGCGCCGTCACGGAACACGTGCCGGCCGAGAACTGGGAAGGCGCTTATAATGTTGTGCCCGTCCCGGCGGTCGAGCTACGCCGGAAGTTGCTGGCGATGACCGGCAGCGGCGGCAAGGATGACCCCGCCACCCGCTGTCTCAACCTCATCGACAAGCTCCGGGACGAGTACGGTGCGCCAGAATCGGAACCACGTCATCCCGATCTTGCGTCGGAGCGCCCTTGGCCGATCTTGACGCCCGATCTCGATGCAGAGGACGGGAACTAATTAATAGACGCACAGTCGCATCTCGGAAATGTAGACCATCGCGATCTTGACGGAAATGGAGGCTTGGGTCTCGGTCGCTGACACCCACGACCAGTGGTAGCCGGAAACAGGCATTAGCGAAGGAGGGTCATAGAAGTCTACGGCGAGGAACCCTAGACAGCACCAAACGTCCTCGATAGCTGCCGAAAATGGCGGTTGTTCGGGCGACCTTTCGGTTCACCGTCAATGATACCTACCGCAGGTGGCATGGCGACCGCCCTCCGATCATTCGTGGCCTTCGCTCCCCTGTGAGCTTTTATTTCTTTAATTATCAATCGATAGTCTTCCCCGAGGTGTTTCTCTGTAGAGAGGGGGATTGATCACACGCCCTAGTGGAGACGAATAGTTCGCTGTTCGAGCGACTGATATCGTCGGTCGATCTCTATTGAGGGGTCTGCGGCGACTAGGCGATCCAGAATGTTTGCCATGTCGTAACTGCTGCTGCCGGTCGGGCCGAAAATCAGCCAGAGAAGATCGAGCACGTGGTGCGGGTACGCCTCGGGCACCTTGCTTTGCTTTATTGGATGAACGCTGGCGCGTTCGCGCGCATAAGGACTGAAAAAGGGCCGCAGCTTCGCCACCGCGTCCGGGAAAAACCTTCCCGAACCTACCGCGATTGCCATTAGGTCGCGGTTGAGCGCATCGTCGACGAAGCGGCGTTCCTTGGGCCAGACCCGGTCGAAGAAGGGTGCAACCATCTTCTCCCAGGCCTCCTCAGCACCGCCCTTGTCATTGTGCATCCAGCGGACCAAGACATTGAGCGTGCCGGTGCGGATCTTGAGCGGCGCTTCGCGCAATGCGCGGCGGACATCGGCCTCGCCAATGCCCCATCGGTCGGCATCGTCGCCGCGTACCGAGGCGAGCGCTGGTCGCAAAATGCCGGATGCTGTCTGCGCAGCTGAACCAGAATCCGCGCGGGACTCGACGACACCGCGCAACACGGCTTCGGGCGCCACCTTGGTGACTTCTGGGGTGATGCTGCTGTGCGACACAAGCACCGCGCGCAGCCCACGCGCCTCCTCCGTGTCCGCCACCAATCGCGACAGAAGATGCGCCTCGACCAGCTCCGCATCGGCAAGGAGCATGAAGGCAAAGTCGTGGATGAGCACCGCGCGCCCGACGATCCCCGCCTGACCCTCGTCGCTCGCGACCAAAGCGAGCCGCGCACGCTGGCGTACCTCATATTGTCCCTCGGTCTTACGCGTGTGATCGAGCTCTGCCAGGAGGACCTGCGCGAGCCTGCCGGCGGCGCGATTAATGGCGGTCTCGTAGAGTTTTTTCTCGAAGTCGATCTCGTGGTCGGGAAGCTGCACCGCAGGCCAGAGCCGGTCGCACCAGTCCTCAAGGTTTGCGATGAGCCGGCGCGGGCCGAACATCAGTAGATCAACCACGCTCGCAGCAATTGGCTGGAGGGCTTGCATGTCGAGCGCCTCAAGGTGCGCCAGGGCATCGACCACGAGCTGGTTGCGCAGCGGCGCATCCTTCTCGTCATTGCGGACCGCTAGCGCCGCCAGCAGATCATCCCACAAGGCGACATTGGGCGCGGTCAGCTCGGCGGCCACGAGTGTCTCAAGCGCGCCTTTGGGGTCGGAGCGGCAATAGCTTCTCCAGCCCATCTGCCGATCGATGTCGGGGCTCTGGCTGAGTTCCGCGGCGACCTTCAGGCGATTGTCAGGATCGGCCTCGACGATCGGCCCGCTGTCGCCCACCACGGTCCGTACACCATAGCTGTAGGAACCGAAAAAGTCGCGGTCCTCGACTGCGCGTTCGAGATGAGGCCTTCGGGCAACGATTGCGTCGAGTTCGGCCCGGCCAGCTTCAGAGAGCGAGCCTGCTCCATCGAGCATCTTCAGACGGAGCCAGACCTCGCTGTCGCGAGCATGTGCGCGCCAGTCGATCTGGCCTTCTTTCAGAGGATAGCGGGCATAGTAGGCGTCACCGCTGGTCCGGATCCGGGCCTCGATAGCATCCAGGAGCGTGGGCGTGGTGGCTGTGGCCCTGTCGAGCAGCGCTAGGGCAAACTCGCGGCGGATGATCCAGAAATCGGTGTCCTCCAGCTCAAGCAGTAGCTGCAGCGCTTCGTCCGCCGAGAAAGCGGTTACGTCGCGCGCCGCATGGAGCAGCAGCCGAGTACCCATCCGGCCGGGCCAGGTCCGCCATTGCGCCGCCTGCGCGCGGGCGCGATCACGATCGACGGCGGCCGCTTTGGGAAAAGCGTCCACGATCGCACGAACGAGGAAGATCACGCCGTTGTGATGCTCGTTCTGGCTATGATCCTCGACCGAGGGGACACTGTAGTCGCTAGTGTCGTAATCCTCGGCGATCATCCCGAGATCGACCGACTGCTGAAGCGAGGAGCGCAGAGCTTCGCTGCCAAGTTCGAGGATACGCACCGCATAGTCGTCTAGTGCATTCAGAGCTTCGATGATCTCGTTCGCGCCATACTCGTCAATGACATGGAGATCGAGCGCGGCAAGATTCGACAGCCGCGGCTCGGCAGCTTCCGCGTCGACAGATTCCGCCACCTCATCCCCGTCATCTTCATGGAGCCGCCAAGGTCGACGGACCACGAGCATCGGCGCAAGAAGATTCACCGCCTGCGCGAGCTCGCCATCGAGGATCAGGCCCGATTCGAGCTTCTGTTTGAGGGCATAGGCATTCTCGTCGAAGTCGCCGGCACGCTCGGCCGGCCCGGCCGAAAGCAGTATGCGCCATGCCTTGAGCCAGAAGGACGATACCGGTGGGGCTTGCCGCAGCTGTTGATCGAGGCGAGAGAGGAAGTCATATCCCAGGGTCGCGTGCCATTCGACGGCGATCGTGAAGCGCTGGCGGTCCTCGAAATTGCGCCCGATCCAGGCGGGGATCACCCAAGTGGCGTCTTGAATCGACCAGAGTTTGTTGTCTTGAAAGACGCGGAACCAGCCTGGATCGGTGATGGTGTCAAGCGTGATGGGCCAGAGATCGCTGCGGTCGGTGAAGAGCCACGAAAGCTCGCGCAACTGCTGATCGGTGAGCGCGCTGCTGTAGCCGATGTGAATCTGCCGCGCGAGCTCCTCGCGCGATCGCTTGGGGCGCTCGATGATATTGGCAAGCCGGTGGAGGTCATTCCAGAGCGGCGAATGATCGCGGGCACCGGTCAAGGGGTTAAGCTTGCAATAAGTGAGCGGCGTGACCGCCAGCGTGCCCCACCCCGCCTCTGCCTCGACAGGATCATCCTCATAGGCGTCTAAGGCATAGACGGGGTGCAAGTCAGGAAAACGGACGCGGTCGGCCTCCAGCACATTTAGGAAGTAACGGACCGGCGCATCGTTGGCGCTGTAGCCGATGAGGACGATGGTCTTGCAGCGGGCGAGATCGAACAGGAATCGTGAGGCCCAGCCCGAGCGCATATAGGCGTCGCCATAGTCGGCGCTGGTGAGGACCAGCGGCGTCGGATCGAGCCCAAGCGTCGGGTCGACCAACCTGCCGTGGATATGGATGATGCCCGAAAAGCCGGCACCGCCAGGCGCAGGGAGCGACTGGCCCGCAAAGCTTTGCGGTCGGACCAGCGGCGCAGGTAGGTCTAGCGCTCGCTCAAGCAGCGTGTCGAAATTGGTGGTGACGGTGAGGACGCGATTGCTGAGGTCGCGCGAAAGTCGCAGCACCGTGCGGTGTTGGTCGAGCTGAGGATCGGCGGGCACCGCAAGCAGTTCGGAGGCAGCGCGCATCATCGCCTCGGGATCTGCGAGCCGACGACCAAGGGCGCCGAGCACTTCCTCAAAGCGCTGACCGTCATAGGATCGCTGCTCCGACGCATCCATCTCGACGCCGAGCCGCGCATAGGTTCGGTCGACCAGCGACTTGAAATCGGGGAGCTGCGGCGCGCTAATGCCTGTGCCGCACAGGAACACGACATTCCCTGCCATCAACGCGTCGATAAGCGCAGAAGGGAATTCAGGGCCATGATCCGAGAAGCGCAAAGACAAGGGATAGGACTTTCATATAGAGCAGGCTCAGAAGCGAACGAATGTCACGGTCTTTTATCAGCACAGGAAGGTGATTTCGAGGTTTCTGAGTGCGTCAATTGCTCCAGATTGATACCAAGCCGGTTAAACAGGCCAGCCTACTTCGGAATTGGTCAGTATCTCCTATCTTCCTTTGATACGCCGTTGGGCATCGAGGTCTTCGAAGAAGCCATGTCGATCATGAGATTGGCGGGCTCTTGAGGTGTGGCCTTCAGTTGCGGATGCGTCGCCTCTGCCGACGCACACCAAGCTCTCGGTGGCTCGCCCCAATTTAGCAAATGCTATCGACGCGCACTCGCCAACATTTCAAGAGGTTAGGGAGGATCTAAGGCGCCGGAGCCGGTCTATTCCTGTGTGAGGTCCCCCGTTCCGGCTAGCTTCAGTACGATCGGAACCGGAAGATCCGCAGCCTTGGCAGACGTGATCCGCGGGTCGCCGATTGGGCAGCGGAAGAGTTCGAGGAAAAATCGGTAGGCTGTCCAATTGCAAGCGGCGTGAAGATCGTTGTTGGTGGAACCGCCGATTTTCGTCGCAGATGCGCATCGCATCTCGCCCTTGGCATAGTCGAAGACAAACGCGGCGGGCGTGACCGCCAGCATCTTCTTGCATTGTCCCAGCAGCTCATTTCGTTCCTTAGCGCTCATCTGGTCACCTGGCTCTTGCCGCTTAGCCTGCACGAGGACCGCCTTCGAGTATGTCTGGATGGGCGTGTTGACTCGGACGTGGATGATCATGTCGGCGCCAATACGCTTCTCCTCCGCAGCCACCCCCTTGCGATGACGCAAGATTGAGCTCGACCACTGGAGCCCGCCAATGTCACTTCCGCCTTTCGCGGAGAATTCGGCATCGAGACTGCCTACCAGAACACCTGTCAAGTCGTCCTCGTCGGTCACGAGGCCGTCGCGGTATTTTGCCATCGCTCTCGAGACAGCTTGCTCGGCAGAGTGGGCGGCAGTCCGCATCGCATCGTCAAAACCCATTTAGCGTTCTTTCGGATTTTCGCCGATATGCACGATGGAATGGCTTATCTACGCCGCGTCCGGTTGCATGAAGACTAGTTGACAGTAGGGATCGATTTACTCGAACCTTTTAACACTAAAATGCTCCGCCGCATCAACAGTTGCACGCATACGTTGGCCACTTCTTATGACAGTGCACGAATGCGATTGCCTTCACGGTAGCTACTTCAGACATTTGAGGTAACGTTGTGTCTCCGCGAAGATGTGGCCGGCCCTTCGTGGAACACTCCCACTCGTCTGGGCCGCCTGCTTCCCACGGCCTTTGACGGGGAGCATGCAGCAAGGGCTTTAATGCAATGCTGCTGTTCGGAAGTGCAATCGCCCAGGCAAAAAGGCGGCTCTTAGACATTCCGACGGCCTTATGAAATAGGTCATATTTGACATATAATACCTATTTACGGATCAAATATGACCTAAAGACTGCTCGCTGTTTGCATCTCATCGCCCACGAAAGCGGCCTCATAGTCACGCGCCAGCGCGCCAGAAACGCCAACCTGCCTGAAGGCTTCCCGCCATCCGTCCGAAATGCGCTTCGCCGTTGTCCGGATCATCTCCCGTGCCTCGGCCTCGGGAATCTCGAAGAATTCACAGGCTTCCAGTGCGAGGATGATCGACCGATCATGGGCCCCGCCCTCGAGGATCGCCGTCTCAAGATGGGGGTTGCGATCCGGCGCCGGGTTCACGTCGAACACCGGCGACAAGCGCCACTGACCCGCCCCCACATAGAGGAAGCCGTGATTCTTCAGGTGATCGTCTTTATTGGACACGAGGATCGTGAAGATCAGGCGCCGGTAGAGTTCGCGGAAATCGTCAAAAGGATCAGGTGAATAAGCCCGCATGAAATCGACGATCTCGGTATAGGAACCAAGCTCTGCTCCTGTCTTGCCGAGCGCAGTGCGCGCGGAGATGTAGGGAATCCGTGCGGCCCCACGCCGGTCGAACCGCTGGATCAGCGCGACCGGGAACGGCGTGTCGGCCAGTTCCAACCGTGTTTCGGGCGTGCGGATACCGCAGGCCGCGGCCAGACGCAGCGTCGCGATCTCGACGCGCTCGATCGGCTGTTGATCGTGGACCGAGGTGAACTTCGCCAGCCACAACACATCGCCGTCCCTGACATTGGCTTTGGGTCGAGCGCCGCCGGAGCCGCCCGCGCCGGCCAGCGCCTTCATCTCCTCGGGCGAGATTTCCTTGCCTTGCTCATAGGCCCGCGCGATCGCCGTGATGGTTTCGAGATCGACCAGACGCGGGACGGCGTCCGCCGCCTTGCCGCGAATAACCTCGCCCTTGTCATCGAGAAAGCGCAACGCGCCTTGCCGGCAGGCATCGTCGGAAAGCGTCAGATACTCGAATTCGTTGAGACCATTGCCATAGGCACGTTCGAGCAGCCGGCGTCCCCAGCTGTCCGGAGCCGCATCGGCGAAAACGCCCGCCAAAGCGTCGCGCATGTTGCCGGGCTGCCCCGAGGTGTGAAATGGGCCGGCCTCAAGAGGTAAATCGGGCTGTATGGCGAAGGCGCGCGGGTTTTCGATCCATTCGGCGCCATAAGCGAAAGTCGAGAATTGCCGTGGCCCGGTATGGGTGAAACGCAACTGGCCCACCGATGTCCGGCCTTCGCCAAGCGCGACATGGGCGACGAAATCGGCCATCAGAAGGAAGCCCCGTCAGGGTCCACAACGTCCTGCCGATCCTGCGTCTCCTCCGTCTGAGCCTTCTGCTTTTTCAGCCTTGCCGCGAAGGAGCGGCCCCTGCGCGGTCCGTGCTCCGCTGCCAGCGCCAGCCCCAGATCGTCCTTGCGGATATCGACTAGGTCAGCGAGCCGCTCCAGAAGGCCCAGCACAACGAGAACGTCGGCAAGCGTTCCGATGGCAACGCCCGGATCACCCCGTTCAAGGCGGGCGATGGAACTTGGCGAGGTTCCCGCACGCACGGCGAGATCCGCCACGGCAATACCACGCCGCAGCCGCGCGTTGCGGATATCCTGGCCCAGCCGTTCCAGTGCTGGCTTCGCCTTGGGAGAACCCATCTCAATCATCCATATATGATGCAAAACATCTATAAAACCATCATATATGACTAATTAGCTCCAAGGTCAAGAATTCTAGTCCGCGCCCGCCCGGTCCACCATCACCTCATTTTGGCAATCTGTGAAAGGCGGGGCGCGAACTGAGGAGCCGATATTCTCGATCTCCTTATTCATTGGCGGTCAGTGCCTCGAGATAGGGCCGAATGACCGTGGCGACCGTTCCTCGCTCGGCCTGGCTGGCAATTTCGCTTGGCGTCGTCATGCGCTGACGCAGCGCTTCCTGCAGGCCTTCGATCGCCACCGACAGGCCAATCTTGTTTCGATATCGGAAGCAATCGGCGATCGTCTTTGCGACGCCGAAAACCTTCACGGGCACCCTCTCGACAGGGTGGGTCTCAACCCCCTCCGTCAGAAGACGATCTGTGAAACGTACCAGCCGAATGGGCGTGCCTTCGGGTCTCGGGGCCAGTCCTTCTGGCCCACGGCGAGCCAAACCTGCCTCGGCAGCTGATCCGTCAGACCATGAAAAGCCAGGGCCGAAACGAGGCAAACGACGCCCTTGGGAACCCGTTTGGCCGTCTCTGCGAGACTATGGTGAACATCGAGGGGCGCGTCGGAAAGTTGATAAAGTCCGCGCGCGAGTCGAAGCACCTCGCCGTCCCGTTCCATGCGGCTCATGGTGGCGGCTGTTACGCCGGCCTCGCGCAGCTCTGCCAGGCGCGAAATTCCGCGCGCGGTCAGCACGGTATGGGCAATCTGGCGTTGGGACATGGATGACGGCACGATACGGAAGCTCGGAACATAGGACCTACTGTCCGAGGATTTGTATCATTTTCGCATGGCGAGGAAAGGTGCCAGGTAGAAGAGGTTGCCGCTCTACGAAACGCGTTCGCCTCAAACGGACTCCTGAGCCAACAGCGACGACTGCTCACCGGGTCACCTTGTACATCCGCACCGGGAGGGGAAAGCCTTCCCCTGCGTCCGAGCCTTGGTCTCGACCGACCCCTTCTGCGGGGCGGCTGCCCCGCAACGCCCCGCTGAGAGTGAGAGAGTGGACTTGTTTCCCGTGACGGGTTGAAGGTTGGAGAAGAGGTCTCCGACGCCCGTCATGGAGTTTGGTCCCATGAACATGCAAGTTCTCGATGCGCGCCGTGACACCAGCGGCGGTTACAAGGTCGATGTCAGCCGCGGCGAACGGATCGGCCGCGTCTCGTCTGAGTGGTTCTCGCGTCCGGCCGACGAGCGCTACCTGTCCCTCTCCGAGTTGGCCCACACGGTCCGCGACCGCACCGAACGCAGCCGGACGCGGGTGGTGGAGAGCGCGCTCATCCACGTCGAGGCGAACCGCAACGACCCGGAACGGCTAGCGCTGATCCTGCCGGGCACCGACACGGCCACCGCGCCAACACACTGGTCCTTTGGACAGCTCGCCAGCCTGGTTGGAGCGCCCGCCGCCTATCTTCGGCAGCTCCCAGCCGCACTTGCCGCCATCAACCTGCAATACGGCCTGACCTCCAATCGGGCCGAGCAGATCAAGACGCTCGAAACCGATACTGGCCGTGTCGAACTGCGTGCCGTCACTGGCCCGGACTATGGCCGCATCTACGATCACGAACTGGTCGAGGCGGTGCAGTGTATTGCCGGCAACGGCACGGGCGACACCCGCTGGAAAGTGCCGGGCGTGCTCGACTGGTCGACCGGCATCTACAATCCGCGCGTCGACATCACCAAGGACACGACGACGCTCTATGCCTCCGATCGCGATGTCTTCCTGTTCCTGGTCGACGACCTGAACCCGATTGAGGCCGGCCGCCTTCCCGATGGCTCGCCGGATCTCTATTTCCGGGGCTTCTATTGCTGGAATTCCGAGGTCGGCGCCAAGACGCTCGGCATGGCGAGCTTCTATCTGCGCGCGGTCTGCCAGAATCGCAATTTGTGGGGCGTGGAGGATTTCGAGGAAATCACCATCCGCCACTCCAAATATGCCGCCAATCGCTTCGCCCACGAGGCAGCCCCGGCGCTGCTGAACTTCGCGAACTCCTCGCCCCTGCCGTTCGTCAACGGCATCAGGGCGGCCCGCGAGCGGATTGTCGCCAGGACGGACGAAGACCGCACTGACTTCCTGCGTCGTCGCGGCTTCTCCAAGGCCGAGACCGGCAAGATCATCGACACGGTGCTGGCGGAGGAAGGTAGCCCGCCTGAGTCCATCTTCGATTTCGTGCAGGGCATCACTGCCGTCGCGCGCGACAAGCCGCATCAGGACGCCCGCCTCGACATGGAGGGCAAGGCCAAGAAGCTGCTCGATCGAGCTGCCTGATTTCCGCGAAGCCGGGGATGCGGTTGTCCGTGTCTCCGGCTTTGCGCTTCCGTGCCTTTCTGGTTTGCCGGTCCGTGGCGCTGCCCCCTTTAGAGGAAGAGGGCGGCGCTTCGCTCCGTGACGGGTTGGAGGTTGAGAGAGAGTCTCTCGGCCGCCCGTCGCGGAGTAATCCCCGATGGCTACTGCTGTTCAGAAGATCGTCCTGTCGTCCTCGCGCGACATCCCCTTCAACAGGCTGGTGCTCAGCCAGTCCAACGTCCGGCGGGTGAAGGCCGGCGTCTCGATCGAGGACCTCGCAGCCTCGATCGCCCGGCGCGGCCTGATCCAGAGCCTCAGCGTCTTCCCCGTCGTTGACGCCGAAGGCAACGAGACCGGCATGTTCGAGGTGCCCGCCGGCGGCCGCCGCTTCCGCGCACTCGAATTGCTGGTGAAGCAGAAGCGTCTCGCCAAGGTCGCACCCGTGCCCTGCGTGGTCCGCGATCGCGACGGCGTCATCCTTCCCGAGGAAGTGTCGCTCGCCGAGAACATCGAGCGCGCGCCGCTCCATCCGCTCGATCAGTTTCGCGCCTTCCACGACATGCTGACCAAGGGCATGACCGAGGAAGAGATCGCCGCGGCGTTCTTCGTGCCCGTCAACGTGGTCAAACAGCGGCTACGCCTCGCAACCGTCTCACCGGTCCTCCACGACGTCTATGCCGACGACGGCATGGCGCTGGAGCAGCTCATGGCCTTCACCGTCTCACAAGATCACGAGCGTCAGACCCAGGTCTGGGACGCGATCAAGGACTCCTGGTCAAAGGAACCCTATCAGATCCGGCGCATGCTGACCGAGACCGCGGTGCGCGCGTCCGACAAGCGTGCCGCCTTCCTCGGCATCGACACCTATGAGGCGGCCGGCGGCATCATCATGCGCGACCTGTTCCAGGCCGATGATGGCGGTTGGCTGCAGGACGTCGGGCTTCTCGATCGCCTCGTCGCCGAGAAGTTGAAGGCAGAGGCCGAGGCTATCGCCGCCGAAGGCTGGAAGTGGATCGAGGTCGCGGTCAGCTTCCCCTACGACGCGGTACGCGGCCTGCACGAGGTCTCCGGCGCGCCGATCGATCTGTCGGCCGAGGAACAGGCGACCATTGATGCGCTCACCGCCGAGCAGGCCAGGCTCGAAGCGGAATATCAGGACGCCGACGAGCTGCCCGATGAGGTCGACGAGCGTATGGGCGAGATCGAGACGGCTCTGGTAGCGTTCGACGATCGCCCGGAGCACTTCGAGCCGGCCGACATCGCCATCGCCGGTGTCTTCGTCAGCATCGACGCCAACGGATCGCTTTCGGTCGATCGCGGCTTCGTCCGGCCCGAGGATGTGCCTCAAGTCCGGACCGATGGTGAGGAAGGATCGGAGAAGGAGATCGAATCCGATGGCACCGCGAGCCCGTCGGTGCAGCGCGCCGTCATCACCATCGGCGGCCAGCCTGTCGAACCGGACGACGATGAGGACGACGGGATCAAGCCCTTGCCCGAACGCCTCGTGATCGAGCTGACCGCCTACCGCACCCTCGCGTTGCGCAACGCGGTGGCGGAGAATCCGCACATTGCCATGACGGCGCTTCTCCACAAGCTCGTCTCGGACAACTTCATGACCCGCATGTACACGGGCGCCATGGAAGCGGGGGTGAAGCATATCTTCTTCCCGGTTCAGGACGAGGCGCTGAAAGACAGCTCTTCCGCGCGGGCCGTCCAGGAGCGTCACGACGCCTGGGCCGGTGACATCCCGAAGGACGACGACGCCCTTTGGGACTGGCTCGCTGGTCTCGACGACGCCAGCCGCATGGCTCTGCTGGCGCATTGCGTCAGCTATGGCGTGAACGCGCTCTATGAGCGGCCAAACCCGCACAGCGCGGGCGGCGTGTCTCAGCACGCCCTCGACAAAAGGCTTTCGCAGGCCGACCGGCTGACGCGGGCGACCGGGCTCGACTTGGTCGAAGCCGGCTGGCGTCCAACCTTCGGCAACTACCTCAACCGTGTCACCAAGCCGCGCATCCTCGAAGCTGTCCGCGAAGGCGCCGGCGAGCGGGCGGCCGAGCTTATCGGTCATCTGAAAAAGGGCGACATGGCCAAGGAGGCCGAGCGTCTCTTGGCCGACAGCGGCTGGCTGCCCGAGCCGCTTCGACTTGCCGGTGTCGACGGCGATCCGGCACCGGACGCGGACGGCGATGGCAAAACCGAGGGCGCCGAGCTGCCCGACTTCCTCAGCGCCGACGAAGAAACGGAATCGCCGGCCGATGGCGAAGACGACGAGCGTCACCTCATCGCCGCCGAATGAGCGGCTCGCGGGGCGGCTTCGGCCGCTCCGCACCTTCCAATTCCAACCACTCCGAGCCCGGCCCTGCTCCGGGCTCTTTTCGTTTCAGGAGCCCGACATGCCCGATTTTTTCACCCGCTTCTCCTGCCTACTCGACGTCGGTTCGCTCGCCAATGTCGCGCGGGCGTTCGACATCTACACCGCGCTGATGGCCGAGAACGGTCGCGAGGACCCGCCCGCCGAGCCGTTCCTGCTCTCGCTCACGCCCGAGCATGGCGCGACACGCCTCTGGCTTCGCGACCCCGGCACCGCCGATCCGCAATTGCTGGTCACCTTCGTCACCCGTTGCGCCGAGACATTCGCCCTCACCAGCACCTGGGGCTTTCAGTGGGCCGGCGTCGCCTCGGACCCTGTCATCGACGGCTTCTCCGGCGGCGCCCATCTGCTCGATCTCTCCACCGGCCGCACGATCGAGTGGATCAGCACCGGCCGGTGGCTAGCGGAGGGAGCTGTGCGATGATTCCCGACCATGCGCGCGCCCGGCCTCACGGTGGGGCGCTTTTTTATGTCAGCGGACGAGAGGAAGAGGACGGCCGGGACGGATCGAGTCCGGGCGGTCGAGAGAGAGCGCCGCCGGGCTTGTCCCTTCCGCTCTCCCGAGGTCCCCCCATGAACATTCTGTCTCCCGTGGCCCTTCTGGCCGCGCCCGTGACCCGTGCGTCCCAGACCCTCGCCGTGGCGCAGCAGCTTCTCGATTATCTCGAACGCGGCCAGCGCATCGACGCCGCGCTCCTCCGTGCAGCGATGGAAGCGGCCTTCCGCGCATCCGACACCAGCGGCGCCTGGGACTGGAAGGCGGCCTATGAGGCCTGCGAGGTCGCGACAGTCCTCTTCCTGCGCAAATACGGAAAGGCACTTTTCCGTAAGGCCGCATCTCCGGCTGCACGTCTTTCCGCTCTTGGGAAGATCGCCGGGCTCCTGCCGACGCATACGCGGCGCTCGGAAGAATCGCAGGCGCTCCAGCAGTTCTCGACGCCGGCGCCGCTCGGACTTGCCGCCGTGGCGGCGGCCTCCATTGCTGCTGGCGACATCGTGCTGGAGCCGTCGGCTGGCACCGGCCTGCTCGCCATCCTGTCCGAGATATCAGGCGGAACGCTCCTCCTTAACGAGCTGGCCGAAACCCGCGCCGATCTTCTCGCTGCGCTGTTTCCGGACGTTGCCGTCACGCGCTTCGACGCGGCCCAGATCGACGATCACCTCGCGCCGGACGCCACCCCCACAGTCGTGCTGATGAACCCGCCATTCTCCGTCATGGCGAACGTCTCCGGTCGCATGGTCGACGCCGCCTATCGCCATGTCGCTTCAGCACTGGCCCGGCTTGCCGATGGCGGGCGGCTGGTGGCGATCACCGGCGCCAACTTCAGCCCCGACCACCCGGCTTGGGCCGCGGCCTTCGTCCGGCTTCAGGAGCGTGGCCGCGTCGTCTTCACCGCAGCCGTGGACGGCTCGGTCTATGCCAAGCACGGCACGACCATCGACACGCGGCTGACGGTCATCGACAAGCTGTCGGCCGACGATCGTTCGGCATTTCCCCCTTCGCCAGGTATCGCACCCGACGTCTCCACGCTGCTCGGCTGGATCGAGACACAGGTTCCGCCGCGTCCGACTTCAACCCTGCCGCCAGTGAAAACCTCGGCGTCCGCCGCGTCGCCCCGCACCATTCGCGGATACCGCGCCCGTACCACTGCCGCGCCCGCCACGCCCGCGTCCATCGAGCCGGAAGGCGTCGAACTCGCCTATGAAACCATGGAATGGACACCCGCCGAAGACGGCCGGATCACCGACGCGATCTATGAAGAATATGGATTGCAGGCGATCCGTATTCCCGGGGCGCAGGCCCATCCGACCAAGCTTGTGCAATCCGTCGCGATGGCGTCGGTCGCGCCACCCAGGCCGAGCTACCGGCCCTGGCTGCCTGCAAACATCGTCCCGGATGGCCTGCTCTCTGACGCCCAGCTGGAAACCGTCATCTACGCCGGCGAGGCGCATGCCGACTTCCTCGCCGGTTCGTGGACGCTCGACGAGACTTTCGACGTCATCTCGGCCGCGAGCGACGATGCGCCGAACGCCGTGCGCTTCCGCCGGGGCTTCATGCTTGGCGACGGCACTGGCGCCGGCAAGGGTCGCCAGTCGGCCGGCATCATCCTCGACAACTGGATGCAGGGCCGCCGCAAGGCGGTGTGGATTTCCAAATCCGACAAACTGCTGGAGGATGCACAACGCGACTGGTCGGCGCTCGGCATGGAGCGCCTGCTGGTTACGCCGCTGTCGCGTTTCCCGCAGGGCAAGAACATCACGCTCTCGGAAGCCGTCCTATTCACCACCTATGCCACGCTACGGTCCGACGACCGCGGCGAGAAGCTTTCCCGCGTCAAGCAGATCGTCGAATGGTTGGGCTCCGATTTCGATGGAGTGATCATTTTCGACGAGAGCCACGCCATGCAGAACGCCGCAGGCGGCAAGGGAGAACGCGGCGACGTCGCCGCCTCGCAGCAGGGCCGCGCGGGCCTGCGGCTCCAGCATGCCCTGCCGAATGCGCGCATCGTCTATGTCTCGGCGACCGGCGCGACCACCGTCCACAATCTCGCCTACGCCCAACGGCTCGGCCTCTGGGGCGGCAAGGACTTCCCCTTCTCGACCCGCGCCGAATTCGTCGAGGCGATCGAGGACGGCGGCGTCGCGGCGATGGAGGTTCTGGCCCGCGACCTCCGCTCCCTTGGCCTCTACACAGCCCGGTCGCTCTCCTACGACGGCGTCGAATACGAACTGGTCGAGCACCAGCTTACGCCCGAGCAGACGCGCATCTATGACGCCTATGCCGGGGCATTCGCCGTCATCCATAACAATCTCGACGCCGCAATGCAGGCCGCCAACATCACCGGCGGCCCTGATGGCAGTGGGGGCACGCTGAACCGACAGGCCAAGTCCGCCGCCCGGTCGGCCTTCGAATCCGCCAAGCAGCGCTTCTTCGGCCATCTGCTGACCTCGATGAAAACGCCGACGCTGATCCGCTCGATCGAGCAAGACCTGGCCGACGGCCATGCCGCCGTGATCCAGATCGTCTCGACCGGCGAGGCCTTGATGGAACGCCGTCTCGCGGAAATTCCCACCGAGGAATGGAACGATGTCCGGGTGGACATCACCCCTCGCGAGTACGTTCTGGATTATCTCGCCCATTCCTTCCCGGTGCAGCTCTACGAGCCCTTCACCGACAGCGAGGGCAATCTGTCGTCGCGGCCCGTGTTTCGCGACGGCCAGCCGGTAGAGAGCCGCGACGCCGTCGCTCGCCGCGACCGTCTGATCGAGAGGCTCGCCTCGCTGCCCCCGGTTCCCGGCGCGCTCGATCAGATCGTCCAGCGCTTCGGCACCGATGTCGTGGCGGAGGTGACGGGACGCTCGCGCCGCATCGTCCGCAAGACCGGCCCCGGCGGTATCGATCGCCTCGCCGTCGAGAACCGCGCCGGAACGGCCAATCTGGCCGAGACGCAGGCCTTCATGGACGATCAGAAGCGTATCCTGATCTTCTCGGACGCGGGCGGCACCGGGCGCAGCTACCATGCCGACCTGTCGGCGCGGAACCAGCGACTGCGCGTCCACTATCTGCTGGAGCCGGGTTGGAAGGCCGACGCCGCCATCCAGGGTCTGGGCCGCACCAACCGGACCAACCAGGCGCAGCCACCGCTGTTCCGGCCGATCTCGACGGACGTGAAAGCCGAGAAGCGCTTCCTCTCGACCATCGCCCGCCGCCTCGACACCCTGGGCGCGATCACGCGCGGCCAGCGCCAGACCGGCGGTCAGGGCTTGTTTCGGCCCGAAGACAATCTGGAAAGCCATTACGCCCGAGACGCCCTGCGGCAACTCTACCTGCTGCTGGTGCGCGGCAAGGTCGAGGGGTGCTCGCTCCAGATGTTCGAGGATGCCACCGGCCTCTCGCTGATGGACTCCACCGGCATCAAGGATGAGTTGCCGCCGATCACCACCTTCCTGAACAGGTTGCTGGCGCAGACCATCGACCTTCAGGGCGTCCTGTTCACGGCGTTCGAGCGGCTGCTGAACGCCAAGATCGAAGGTGCCATTGCTTCCGGCAGCTACGATGTCGGGCTGGAGACGCTGCAGGCCGAGAGCTTCGTCGTCACCGATCGCCGAACGATCCATGTCCATCCCGGAACCGGCGCCGAAGCCCGGCTGCTGACCATCACCCAGCGCCAGCGCAACCGTCCCGTGACGCTGGCCGAGGCGCTCGACCATCTCGATGACCCGGGCGCGAGACTGCTGATCAACGAGCGTTCGGGCCGCGCCGCCGTGCAGATACCGACCACCAGCATCATGCTGGACGATGGGGAGATCGAACGACGCGTGCGGCTGATCCGGCCAATGGAGGCGCACAATATTCCCATCAAGATGATGGCCGAGACCCACTGGGTGCAGGCGGAGCGGATCGCCTTCACTGCGGCATGGAACGCCGAGCTGACCGAGGTGCAGGAGTTTGCCGAGAGCACCATCCATGTCGTCAGCGGGCTGTTGTTGCCGATCTGGAGGCGGCTGCCGAACGAGTCGACGCGGGTCTACCGGCTCCAGACCGATGACGGCGAGCGTATCGTTGGCCGTCGCGTCTCCCCCGCCTGGGTCGCCGGCGCACTCGCCAACGGCACATCGACCCTGACGCCGGACGACGCCTTCGTGGCGCTGATGGACGGCAAGACCATCCTCGACTTGGCCGAGGGGCTCCAGCTTCGCCGCGTCCGGGTCATGGGCGCCAACCGCATCGAGTTGTCCGGCTTCACCGACGCCATGCGCGACCGTCTGCGTGCCTATGGCCTCTTCCGCGAGATCATCTCGTGGAAGCTGCGGATGTTCGTGCCGACAGATGGGACCGGCAATGCCATTCTGGCCAAGGTGCTGGAGCGCTATCCCGTCGAGCGCATCGGCGAGCGGGAGGTGGCGTGATGGCACGACAGGACGCCTCCGAACTGGCAATCCGTCTCGGCCGGCAGGCAGAGGCGGTGTGCCGCCACTACCTCTCTGCCGGTCATCGGGAGGGCCGCTATTGGCTGGTCGGCGATGTGCGCAACACGGCCGGCCGCTCGATGTTCGTGCGGCTGAAGGGTGGCGAGACCGGCAAAGGCGCGGCCGGCAAATGGACCGACGCCGCCACCGGCGAGCATGGCGATCTCCTCGACGTCATCCGCGAGAGCTGCGGTCTGGTCGACTTCCAGGACATCACTGAGGAGGCGCGCACCTTCCTGTCGATGCCGCATCCCGAACCGGATCGTCCGCATGCTGGCGAGCGCAAATCACCGGCGCCATCAGGATCACCGGAAGCGGCACGACGGCTCTTTGCCATGGCGCAGCCGATTACAGACACACTCGTAAAGACGTATCTGCGCACACGCGGCATTACGGATTTGCACGGAACCGGAAGCCTGCGCTTCCACCCCCGCTGCTACTACCGCCCTGACGAGCACTCTCCGACCGAGACCTGGCCGGCGATGATCGCATCGGTGACCGATCTCGACGGGCGTCAAACCGGCGCGCATCGCACCTGGCTCGCCCCGGACGGCTCGGACAAGGCCCCGATTGACACGCCGAGACGAGCGATGGGCGACCTCCTCGGGCATGCCGTTCGCTTCGGTGTGGCGGACGAGGTGATGGCGGCCGGCGAAGGCATCGAGACGATACTGTCGCTCAGGATGGCGTTACCCACCATGCCGATGACGGCGGCGCTCTCAGCGGCACATCTCTCGGCCATCCTGTTCCCCGACACGCTGCGCCGGCTCTACATCGCCCGCGACAATGATCCGGCCGGCGACGGGGCGATGGCGACCCTGATCGAACGCGCGAACGCGGCCGGGATCGAGGCGGTCGTAGTGTCTCCAGCCTCAAGCGACTTCAACGAGGATCTCCGCTTGACTGGTCTGGACAGCCTCCGGGCAGCGGCCCGGGTGCAGATCGCGCCACAGGACGTCGCGCGCTTCATGGCGCTGGCGGCATAGGCCGACAGGAGAATGCAGGCGGCGGGAGCGCCATCGTCGGCATCGCTCGGATGATCCCCAGGTCGGAGAGAACCGCGCCCCGGCCTTCGAGAGGGCGATCGGCCAGCAAACGGCCCGGACCCGCAATGTCTGCGGCGGACTATTTTCCGGCGCGGCCGAGGGCCGCTTTCCATCGCGAGGCAAAATAGCCCGCCTTCGTCCTCCTCCGCTGTGCTCCGGCCCTCCGCTTCGCTGCGGGTGCAGGTCCGGCCCGCCCGCCGGCTTTCGTCGCCATGAAGGCCGCGAGGGTCGCGGTCGAACCGACGGAGCATCCCATGAGCGAGCACGACGACTACGAACCGCACCACGCCTCTTCCCCCACCGACCATGTCCTGAGCGAACTCCAGCTTTACGGCTACCGTCCCTTCACGGATGAACCCGATCCGCGACCGCTTCCGGAGGGCGACCATGTCGCCGGCGCCATCGCCGATATCTTCGACGCCCTGATCGCCACCCTGGAGGACACCCGCCTCGGGCCCGACCTCGACGATCTCCTCTGGTCAACGGTCAACGTCTTCCACCGGGCCACCGACCGGATCGAGCGCGAACTGGACGACAATGAACAGGCGCAGCGCCGCGGCCAGCGCGAACAGGACGGCAGCGAAGTGAAGGCCGTCGAGCTGGAGCGCCTGACGGCCGAGGGCCAGACCCTGATCGAACGCCGCAACGCCTTCGAGCTGATGCGCGACCAGGCAGCCGAACACTATGAGCGCCACGTCGGCAAAGCCTGGCTCCCGCGAAGTGGGTCAAAGGTCAACCACCGCAATCTCACCTCGGCGATGATTGACAGCCGCGACTTCCTGGCAGCGAAACGGCGCGCCGAGCAGACGATCCTTATTCCCGCAGGTCCGAAAATCCTCGTTACCGGTGGGCTGGACTTCAACGACCACCGGCTGATCTGGGGCAAGCTCGATCAGGTGCACGAAAAGCACCCCGACATGGTGCTGATGCACGGCAAATCTCCGAAAGGCGCCGAAAAGATCGCCTCGCTCTGGGCCACGAACCGCAACGTGCCGCAAATCGGCTTCGCACCGGACTGGACAAAGCACGGCCGCGCAGCGCCCTTCAAGCGCAATGACGAGATGCTGGAAGTTCTGCCGAAAGGCGTGATGCACTTCCCCGGCACCGGCATCAACGACAACCTCGCCGACAAGGCCAAGAAGCTCGGCATCCCTGTCTGGAAGTTCGGCGGCGCGTGAGCGCCGCACGGAACGAAGCCATATATCCGCAGGAACTTTCCCGCCGTAGCGGTTGCCGATCAACCGCCGCGGCGTTACTATCCATTGTCGGAAAAGGCAGACTTGGTTTGGTAAGCCCAAGTCCTTTCGGTAACGAAAGCTCTGGTCTCTGGCTTCGTGCACGAGATCCCCACGACGAACATCGGACGCTGAATAAGCGCCCCTTCGTTCGTCCGTGTGGTTCTCAATGGCGAGGAACGCTCCGGTCGAACATCGACATAGGAGCAGTTCATGCACAGCCACCATCCGAAACTTTATGATGTTGTGATTGCCGGCGCCGGTCCGGTCGGCCTGTTTCTCGCCTGCGAACTACGACTCTTCGATCTCTCGGTTTTGGTACTGGAACAAGCCGAGGATCAGCGTTCGCCTCTGAAGCGCCTCCCGTTTGGCATGCGTGGTCTTTCCGCGCCTACCATCGAAGCCCTTTATCGTCGAGGCCTGCTGGACGCTGTCATCGAGGCGCAGCGGGCAAACGATGTCACGGGCGCCACCAAGGCAGCCGCCCACTGGGCGCAGCAGGTCCGGCGTCCGGCTGGTCATTTCGCCGGCATTCAGTTTTTCCACGACAAGATCGACGAGACCCAATGGCCGTACCGTCTGCCAAGCCCAGCTGGCGCCAGCATGATGGTGACGATGGAGTCTCTCGAAACTGTCCTGGCGGCTCGGGCCAGCGCAATGGGTGTGGAGATTCGGCGCGGGCTCGGCGTCCATGATATCGAACAGTCGGATCACGACGTGATCGTTCGAGCCGGTAACGAGATCTTCTGCGGACGCTGGCTCGTCGGCTGCGACGGCGGCCGCAGCACCGTGCGAAAGGCTGGCGGTTTCGATTTCGTCGGAACCGATCCCGAATTCACAGGCTATTCCGTCGAAATCGAGGTGGACGATCCGGATAAGCTCCAATCCGGCCGTACCTACACGCCAACGGGCATGTATACCTACGCGCCGCCCGCAACGGTCGCGATGGTCGACTTTGACGGGGGGGCTTACCACCGGACCCTCCCGATCACGCTCGAACATGTACAGGCGGTGTTGCGCCGGGTTTCAGGTACGGATGTCACGCTGACGGACCTCAGGCTTGCCACCACTTGGACGGACCGCGCCTTCCAGGCGACGGCTTACCGCAGAGGACGGTTTCTACTCGCAGGTGACGCCGCGCACATCCATTCACCTCTGGGCGGCCAAGGACTTAATCTGGGGCTTGGCGATGTGATAAATCTTGGATGGAAACTGGCGTCCACGATCCGTGGTGAAGCACCAGCTCATCTACTCGACAGCTATACGAACGAACGCCTTCCGCTCGGCGCGCAGGTTCTCGACTGGTCCCGGGCTCAGGTCGCGCTCATGCGGCCGAGCCGGAGCACGCGCGCGCTCGAAGCTGTTATCCGCGATCTCATCGACACGCCCGACGGCGCGACCTATTTCGCCGAGCGCGTCTGGGGTGTCTCGCTTCGCTATGATCTTGGGGATAGCGACCCGCTCGTGGGACGCAGCGTTCCAGACTTCGAACTGGCCGACGGAGTGAGGGTCGGCGAGATACTCAGGAACGGAAAAGCCTTGTTGTTGGACTTCGACGCACATGCATCCCTTCAGGCGGTAGCAGCGCGCTGGGGGGACCGGCTCTCCTATGTGGCGAAACCCGTGAAGAACAGACTGGGTTTGAACGCTGTTCTCGTGCGTCCCGATGGCATCGTCGCGTGGACTGGTCGAAGAGCCGGTGACAATGACGAAGCCGCTCAAGCTGCATCGCGATGGCTCAGCGAAACCTGAAGAGACGTGAAACTGTCCAAGCGCTCCACACTTGGCGTCTAGCTTTCCCACGTGTGGCTTCCGACATCGAAGCGACCGCTCCTGAAGCAATAACCACCCCCGCTTATCTGCGCTGATCCTTGGTCAGACTGATCGCCTGACGCCATCAACCCGTAAAGGGTCGGCTATGCGAGCATGCCGCCGCTTCGGCTGCGCCTGCGCGGTGATTGCAGCGTTCAGTCCGAGACTTCGGGCGCCTGTCAGCGGGGGATGGTCCTCCGCTCAAACAGGAGCCGGATCGATGTCCCTCAACGACGCGCACGCCTTCGCCTTCAGCCTCGCCACCACCCTGATGGCCGCCATCATCATCTTCCAGGCCGGTGACGGCACCCTCTCGGTAACACCCGCCAGCGAGTACGACGGCGACATGGCCGCGATCGTCCACGAGATCGATCCCTTCGCCCCATAACCGGGGCGAACTGGCGTTGCCGCGCGGAAGTCGCCCGCGATTTCCGCTCCCGGCGCAGTCGATTTTCAGCTATAGTTTGAGCGCGCCGTGGTGGTGGTGGAGGTGCGACCGTCAGACTATTTCTCACGGAGGCCACCACCATGATCATCCTTGCAGCACTCGCTTCCCTCGCAGCCATCGGCCTGCTTTGCTGGCTGCTGTTCACCTTGGCCGTCTTCGCGCTGCCGGCGTTCGTCGGCGTGACCGCAGGGGCCTGGGCCCACGGCACCGGCGCCGGCATTCCCGGCGCGGTTCTCGTCGGTGCCGGTGCCGCCGCCCTCACGCTAGCGGCGGGCCACCTGCTGATCACCTTCGTCCGACCGATGTGGCTGAAGCTGATCGTGGCCATCGTCTTCGTCGCACCGGCGGCGATTGCGGGATTCCACGCCACGCATGGCATTGTGAAGCACCTCATGCCTTCCGAAGGATGGCAGATTGCCTTGTCCGTCATTGGCGCGATCGCGGTGGGCATAACCGCCTTTATACGTGTCGCAGGGTTGGCGGCGGCCCCGGGTCCGTCCGGCGGGGACCTCGCGCGAGCCTGATCGTCGGCATTGCCATTGCGAGGGCGACCAGCGATGGGTGGCGACCGCCCATGCCGTCTCAGGCCGTTGCGATTGATACATGGAGCGCGGATCAGCGCGGGCCCGGAGAAGCGGCCCTCGTTGGAGCGGTTGCCGTGGCAGGGCACCTCTTGGCTGCACCACCGAACATCCGGCGTGGCGATCTCCTTGCCGGCGGTTGCGGGTCAGGATGCAGCACCGATGCCCTGCGGGGAGGAAACGAAGCCGGTAAGTATTGCTCCGACGCCGGTTTGCTAGTGCGGGACGGCCACCATTCTCTCCGTTATCTGACCGTGCCTCGACCGCTCCAAACGGCCTCTTCAATGGCCTGATCTGGCCGAAGGTCGGCTGCGCCTCGATCGCCTATGACGCAACAGCGGCGTCGTACTTTCTTCCCCTACCGGCTGCGCCGCCATTCCTCGCGGAACAAGAAAGTCCTCCTTGGCTGCCAGGCCCCTTCGGGGTGCGCCGTCAATCGCCTCCGGCCTGCCGATCGCCATCGAGGCCGCAATGGTGCGGGCTCGGGAACGGAAAACGGAGATTTACAATGGCGACCATCGGCACCTTCAAGAAGACCGGCTCGAACGAGTTCACCGGCGACATCGTCACCCTCAGCGTCCAGGCCAAGGGCGTGCGCATTGTCGCGGACCAGCGCGCCACGGGTGAGAACGCCCCTAGCCACCGGGTTCTGGTCGGCCGCGCGGAGATCGGCGCCGCCTGGTCCAAGCGCTCCAACGAAGGCCGCGAGTACCTTGGTCTCAAGCTGGACGATCCAAGCTTCAACGCACCGATCTACGCCAACCTCTTCGACGACGAGGAAGGCGACACCTTCTCTCTCATCTGGTCCCGCCCCAACGGGCGCCGGGGTGACTGAGGCTCCGCGCGAGGCCCCGGCCGGATAGGCCGGGGCCTTCGGCTGTCAAAGCGACCGAATCAGTTATCGCCTTTATCGGGCATGTAAGGGCCGGGCCGGCCACTTCCGACTATGAAATCTCCAAAAGAACGACTATTATAGTCGTAGTTTTGGCGTGCGCGTAGGTACGTGTGGGAGGTGATCATGCATGATCACCGCCCGACAGTTTCGGGCCGCACGCGCGTTGCTGGGTTGGACACAGGAGACGCTCGCTGACAAGGCCCGGGTCTCATTGACCGCGCTCAAGCGCCTCGAATCCACCAGTGGCCTCGAGGTCTTTGAGAGCACGCGCGATGAGGTGAGAAGGGCTTTCGAACGCGCCGGCATCGTCTTCCTGAACTCCGATCAGGGCAAGGGAGTGCTGCTCGTTGATGCGAAGAAGGAAACCTGACGTTCGACAGGTCGCGGCGTTGCCACCTCGTGCCGCGTCAAGGCCACGCGTTATCGTTCCGATCAAAACACGGTTAACAATCTCCTCCAGTTTGGATACATCTCGCGATCGGGGGATGTTGTGACCAAGGACGATTTTCTCGACCAGCCGCCCGCCGGGACGGTTTTGACCGCCTACGACGAGGCGCATCTGAAGCTGTATGTCCGGCTGCTGGATGCCGACGCTGAAAAAGCCGACTGGCGTGAAGTCGTCGAAGTCCTCTTCGGCCTCGATGCCACAGCCGAACCGGAGCGCGCTCAGCGCATCTACACCAGCCATCTCGATCGCGCGAAATGGATGACGAAGAGCGGTTTTTGCGAGTTGCTCCAGGGCCGCCTGCACTGAGGTGATGCGTAAACCGCATCACGTTGCGGCCGCTTCGTTCTTCCCGCGCTCCGTTCAAACTGGAATCGTATCCGCTGCAAAACTCGCGTTGCACAACCTTACGCGGAGGCAGTGGAGAATGTCCGAGGATGAAAGTTGGCGGTCTGAAACCGCCTATGACTATATCGACAAGTTAACCCCCGGCGATCTCGCCTGGGAGTTCCTGCGTCGTAACCCCGAATACAGAAAATCCTATCAGGAACTGGTAGCGGTCGGGCGGTTGACCGAGGATGTCGCGGGCGAGTTCGCCGAACAATGGGGCTTGCGATTTCGTTGCCGATCCTCGCAACTCGGCGCTCATCCAGCCGATCTTCTGGACCCCGCAAACCGATCCCGCGACACTCCCGTTCACCGTCGGACCGAACCCGGCGGGAGATCTCCGCCTCAGCGTTGAGGATCTGCACGCCCACGCCACCATCGAGCATGATCCTGGTCTGATCCGGCTCGTACTGCGCGGCGAGCCTCACGACGTGGCCCTGTTCAACGTCGATGATGCCCGCCCCGTCGGCGCGTTCATCGTATTCGATGAGCTGACGCCCGACCGACTGACCGCGGTCGAACGCCTCTGGCACGCGATGTTGGGCAAGCGCATGCCGCCTGATCCACGCCTGACGCCGCAAAGACGTCAGCGCGCCCGCCAGATGCTGCGCGCGATCGACGCGCGAGAGAGCGGCGCCATCTACCGCACCGTCGCCGAGCATCTCTTCCCCCAGCACAAGATTGACGCAGCATCCTGGGTCGGCGACCCGATCCGGGAGATCACCATCCGTCTCGCCCGCGACGGCATGAAGCTCGTTCGCGGCGGCTATCGGACATTGCTGCGCCGCCCACGCCGGGATCGCTGATACCCGCTCGCGTGTCGATTTTAGCATCTTACTTCGACATCGTCCGGGGCGCCGTCTTCGCGCCACCGTGCTTGCAACCCGCCGCTTATTCGAAGCGGCCGCTCGCGAGACCACGGAGGTGCGATCATGGCCGAAAGAGCCGCCAATTTACCGCCACGCTACCTGAGAACGCAGGAGGCGGCGCGCTTCCTTGGCCTTTCCGAACGCACCCTTGAGAAGCATCGGACCTACGGGACTGGTCCGATTTACCGCAAGCTCGGCGGCCGCGTGGTCTATTCCGTCGACGACCTTCAGGCCTGGGCCGATCGCGGTCTCGTCACCTCCACGTCCGATCCGCGCGGCGGCACTGTTTTACCGGCCAAGCGCCAAACAGCCTCGACCGCCGCCGGCGGACGCTTCCCGCGCTGAGACGACCGGCCATGTCGTCCCGCCACACCCAATACGATGAGCGCGCCCAACTCGATCTGTTCCGGGCGCTGCCCGGCGATCTCGCGCCCCGCGATGCGCAGGACCTCATGGCCTACCCGTTCTTTTCGCTCGCCAAGTCGAAGCGTCTGGCGCCGATAGACTTCAAGGCCGGCTCTGTGAAAATCCGCGTCGAGGCTGTGCCCGAGCATGGCATGGCGACGATCTGGGACGCGGACGTCCTCATCTGGGCCGCCTCGCAGATCGTCGAGGCGCGCGACGTCGGCCTGCGCCCCTCGCGCCTAATGGCGACCACCCCCTATGAGATCCTGAACTTCATCGGACGCGGTGTGTCGCTGCGCGACTACGACCGCCTCAAGGCCGCGCTGGATAGGCTGCAATCGACCACGGTCGCGACCTCGATCCGCCAGCCGACCGAGCGGCGAATGCACCGCTTCTCCTGGATCAACGAATGGAAGGAGCGCGCCGATCACCGCGGCCGTCCGCTCGGCCTCGAACTGATCCTCCCCGACTGGTTCTATGGCGCCGTCCTCGACGACGCGCTCGTGCTGACAATCGACCGCAAATACTTCGATCTTACTGGCGGCCTGGAGCGCTGGCTTTACCGCCTCGTGCGCAAGCACGGCGGCAAGCAGGAATTCGGTTGGAGTTTCGACTTCCCGCACCTCCACGCCAAGTCCGGCAGCCTCTCGCCGCTCAAACACTTCGCCTACGACCTGCGCGACATCGTCCGCCGTCAACCGCTGCCGGGCTACTGGCTCACCATCGAGCAATGCCTCGGTGGTCCGGAGATCCTGTCATTCGCAACCACCGATCCCGACGCGCTTGGCATCCCGCGCCGCCGTCGCCGTTCGCCAACTCGCCCTGGGGATAAGCTGTGAATCATCTCGTGCTATCAGGGACCAGCACCATCGTGCCATCGGGGACCGGACTCTCGTGCTATCGGGGACCGGAATCGCCGATTCATCGCGCTGAATCAGCTGCTTGCGAACCCCGTAACTTATCTAACCTAGATTCCTTCGGAATCTTTCTAACGCAAACCCGTTTTTCGACCGCTGTGGACGAGTCCCCTTTTCCCGGGAGACTGTCGTGATCGTCGCGCTCCTCAACCAGAAGGGCGGCGTCGGTAAGACGACGCTGGCGCTTCACCTCGCCGGCGAATGGGCTCGAGGCGGCAAGCGCGTCACATTAATCGACGCCGATCCCCAGGGCTCGGCGCTGGACTGGTCGCAGCAGCGCAGCCGGGAGGGGTTGGAGCGACTCTTCGGTATCGTCGGCCTGGCTCGCGACACGCTCCACCGCGAAGCGCCGGAGCTGGCGCGTGACGCCGACCATGTCGTCATCGATGGGCCGCCACGTGTCGCCAGCCTCATGCGCTCGGCGCTGCTCGCCGCCGATCTCGTGCTGATCCCGGTGCAGCCGTCGCCGCTCGACGGTTGGGCCTCGGCCGAGATGCTCGCGCTGCTCGGCGAAGCGCGCATCTACCGCCCCGAGCTTGCCGCCCGCTTCGTACTGAACCGCTGCGCGGCGCGCACGGTGCTCGCCCGCGAAACCGCCGAGACGCTCGCCGACCACGACCCACCTTTGCTCGCCACCACCATCGGTCAGCGCATCGTTTTCGCCGATGTCGTGCAGACCGGCCGGATCGCTGCTGAGCAGGACGAGGATAGTCCAGGTGCGCGCGAGATCGCCGCGTTCGCGGCCGAGGTGGCGAGGCTCGGCGCATGAGCGAACGATCCCCCAAGCGCGGCTTCGCGTCCCGACCAGGCGATCCGGAGAGCTGGATCAAGGCCCCCGATCGCCCGACCCGGCAATCTCAAAACGCCGACGACTTCTCGGCCAGGCTGACCATCGATGTCACCGCCGACATGCGCGGCCGGATCAAGATCGCGGCCTTCCAGCGCGGCCAGACGGTCGCCGACATGCTCCGCGCGCTGTTCGAGCGCGAATTTTCACCAGCTCAAGGAGATGCTCAATGACCGGCCTTGCCGCCGCATCCGCGCGCCCCGGCCGCGCCCCTCACGCGCCGCCTGAGGATCTCACCCAGGTCGAGCTCGTCTGGATTGAGAAGCAGGTCGAGCACTGGATCCGCTTCGGCCGCGAGGTGCGCGAACAAGTGCTCGACCGCCGCCGCCGTATCCTCCTTTTTCCTCCCGGCGCGACCTTCGCGCTGGTGCGCTGGGCCGCGAACGAGCACGGCACCGTGCTCTCCCGGCTCGATATTCTGCGCGCCGTCGCTCCCGGCGAAGCCTGCCAGACTATCCCGACCGTGACGCCCGGCGGCGACATCCTGCTGCGCGTCGATGGCTGGCCGAAGGTGGAGCGCATGCTCCAGCACATCGACGCGATCGAGACGATCGGCATCGATCCGCTTGAGGTCGCGCCCGATCATTGGCGGCACGTCCACAATCGCTTTGCCGTCTGCGAAATGCCACGCGCCTACACGATGCAGCGCCACCGCGCCTTCCTCTTGGCGCGGAGGATCGGCGCATGACCCGGCTTGGCTACGCCATCACCACGACGGGAGCGGTGTCCTTGCTCGGTATCCTGTCCCTCGTATCCTTTGCACCGAAGCTGATCTGGAACGCGTCGGCGAGCACGCCGATCGGCCTTTACGCCATTGAGCCGGACCAGTCCCCAGACGTGACCGATCTAGTCGCCGTGCGCGCGCCCGAGCCGCTCGCGAGCTTTCTTGCTGAGGGCGGATATCTGCCGCGTGGCGTACCGCTGATGAAGCGCGTCGTGGCGCTTCCTGGCCAGCGGGTTTGCAGGACGGGCCTCGCGATCACCGTCGATGCCGCGCCGATGGGCGAGGCGCTGGATCGCGACCGCCGCGGCAATCCGCTGCCCGTCTGGCAGGGCTGCCGCGTCGTCGCCAAGGGCGAGCTTTTCCTGATGAACTGGCAGGTCCGCGACAGTCTCGACGGCCGTTACTTCGGACCGCTGCCTGCCTCCGCCGTGATCGGCCGGGCCATCCCTGTCTACACCGACGAGGACGGCGATGGCCGCTTCATCTGGCGCACGCCGACGCGGTGACGGCGTGCCCAATCCCAACCACACCGCAGATTCACGGAGGCAATCATGTCCCTGATAGGTCAGTTTACGCGCGACGCTGGCGGCTTCATCGGCCACTTGGAAACACTCCTGCTGCATCAGGACATCATCATCATTCCCGCCGAGCCGTCCGACGCCGAGAATGCGCCGGATTTCCGCGTGCATGTCTTCGACAGCATGAACAACGAACCCCGTGCCGAGCTCGGCGCGGGTTGGAAGCGCACCGGCGAGAAGGCCGGGGAGTACGTCGCGCTGCAGCTCGACGATCCATGCTTTCCGCAGCCGATCCGCGTTAACCTTTTTCAGTCGGCCGACAACAAATCGGCCTGGGGCCTGCACTGGAACCGCCCGCCCAAGCGCGGCGAGCGGGACTGAGCGATGCCGGCCCGCCGCCATCGCGCTGTTGTCGGACGGTTTCCCACCGTCCGGCACACAGTCTTCCTTCTCCTTTCCGGCCTATTCACCAGCCTGTCGTCGACCGTCCCGGCCTCCGCACAAGACGCATCGGTGGAGCGCGCATCACCTAGCGATCCTTATGCTGGTCATATCACCGACGCAGCGCGCCGGTTCGGCATTCCGGAGGCGTGGGTTCGAGCCGTCATGCGCGTCGAAAGCCGCAGTGATGTGCGCGCGATCTCGCCCAAGGGCGCGATAGGCCTGATGCAGATCATGCCAGCGACGTGGGGCGATTTGCGCACCCGACATGGTCTCGGCAACGATCCCTACGACCCGCGCGACAACATCCTGGCGGGAGCCGCCTACCTGCGGGAGATGCACGACCGCTACGGCTCGCCGGGCTTTCTGGCTGCCTACAATGCCGGCCCTGGGCGCTACGAGGAATATCGCGCGACGGGCCGCCAACTGCCGGCCGAAACGCGCGCGTATGTCGCCGCTCTCGCACCGATCGTCGGCGGCGGCGATCTCGCTGCCCCCGTCTCGGTAGCAACCGCCGATCCGCTCGCCTGGACCCGAGCACCCCTCTTCATCGCGCAGGTCGATAGCAGGCCGCGTGCAGTCCAGCGGCAGCGGGACGGCGATCCGGCTGCACCCTCCGCGCAGGAGTCCGCGCGCGATCCGGTCCTGCCTGCACTGCGATCGGACGGGCTGTTCGTGGCGCGAACCGACAGTGCGGGGCCGCGATGAGGGGCTTCGCACTTCATGCGGCATTCTCGGGCTCTGGCGTGGATTCGGCGTCAGAGGCGCGAAGAGCAGGCAGCACAACCGAACGATGGCGAGATAAAAGCGCGCGATGTGCGGCTTGGTGCGGTCGTGTGTTTTCAGAGACTTATGGCGCGTTGGCGCGAGGTGCGCCTGATCTGCGCAGCCTGCGCTATCGCGATTTCTGCAAGGATTTCCGCGCGATCGCGCGATGTGCGGTGCCTCGACCATGAGCGGCGAGGACGATTTCCGCATCCGGCCAGGCCGCATCCGCTCGACTCGCGCGCAACAGGCGCGGCCTTTCATCGCGCAGGCGCTGGCGGCCGCCCAACGCGCCGGCGGCAGCGTCTCGCGCTCCGGCAAGATCAGCTCGGGCAACCGCTCGCGGTTCGGCCGCGGCCAGCGCGCGACGGTGCAGGCCAATCGTCTGCTCACCAGCCGATCGCGCAACACGGTGATCAAGACGCGCGTCGTCCGGCACACCGCTCGGGCCGCGCCGCTCTCCGCCCACCTCAGCTATCTCCGGCGCGAGGGCGTCACCCGGGATGGAGAGAAGGCCCGGCTCTTCGGGCCGGAGACCGAGGACGCCGATCCCAAGTCCTTCGCCGAGCGAACCCAGGACGACCGGCATCACTTCCGGTTCATCGTCTCGCCGGAGGACGCGACCGAGATGTCAGACCTCAAGACCTTCACCCGCGACCTGATGGGGCAGATGGAGAAGGACCTCGGGACCAAGCTCGACTGGGTCGGCGTCGACCACTGGAACACCGATAACCCCCACGTTCATATCATCCTGCGCGGTCGCACCGATGACGGCCAGGACCTCGTCATCTCGCGCGACTACATCAAGGAAGGCATGCGCGCCCGCGCGCAGGATCTCGTCACCCAGGAGCTGGGGCCGCGCACCGATCACGAGATCCGCCGCAATCTCGAACGGCAGATCGAGGCGGAGCGCTGGACCAACCTCGATCGCCAACTTGCGCGAGACAGCTATCGCACCGGTGTCGTCGATCTCGCGCCGCACCCTGACCGCCAGCCGGACGAATTCCATGCGATGAAGGTCGGTCGGTTGCGGAAGCTGGAGACGCTCGGCCTCGCCGATCAGGTTGGCCCCGGCCAATGGGCCGTGTCCGAGAATGCCGAGGCGACGCTGCGCGAGCTGGGCGAACGCGGCGACATCATCAAACGCATCCACCGTGGCCTGACCGAGCGCGGCATCGAACGCGGCGCCGCCAGCTATGTGCTCGCCGGCGAGAGCCTTAACGATCCCGTCATCGGCCGCCTGGTCGATCGTGGTCTCGACGATGAGCTGAAGGGGACGGCCTACGCCGTGGTCGATGGCACCGACGGACGAACCCATCACATCAAGCTACCCGACCTCGACGCGGCCGGCGACAGCGCGCCGGGCTCGATCGTCGAGCTGCGTAAATTCGACGACGCGCAGGGACGCAGGCGGGTCGCGCTCGCTGTCCGCTCCGATCTCGACATCTCCGCCCAGGTCAACGCGACCGGCGCGACATGGCTCGACCGGCAGGCGATCGCCCGCGAAACCGTCCCGCTCGGCGGCGGCGGGTTCGGCGCGGAGGTGCGCCAGGCGATGGACAGACGGGCCGAACATCTCGTTGGTCAGGGTCTCGCCGAGCGGCAAGCGCGCGGCGTCAGCTTCTCCCCGGGCCTGATCGACACGTTGCGGCAGCGCGAGGTGGAGGCCTTGGGCGAAAAGCTGGCGGCCGAGACCGGGCGCCAGTTCACGAAGGCCGCGACGGGCGAATATGTGGCGGGCACCTATCGCCAGCGCTTCACGCTCGCGTCGGGCCGCTTCGCCATGATCGACGACGGCCTCGGCTTCCAACTCGTGCCCTGGTCGCCCTCCCTCGAACATCAGATCGGTCGGCACGTCTCCGGTGTGTCGCGCGGCGGCGGTGGGGTCGACTGGAGCTTCGGCCGCAACCGCGGCCTCGGCATGTAGCCCAGCCAAGAAAGGAGTGCCCGCCATGTCAGCGACCAAAATCCTCTGGGGCCAGATCCTCACCGTCTTCCTGATCGTGCTCATGACAACCTGGGCGGCGACGCAGTGGACGGCCTATCGGCTTGGCTTCCAGCCGCAGCTCGGACTCCCCTGGTTCGAGTTGGCCGGCTGGCCAATCTACTATCCGCCCGCCTTCTTCTGGTGGTGGTACTTCTACGATGCCTATGCCCCGCCGATCTTCATCGAGGGGGCATATATCGCAGCGTCGGGCGGCTTCATCTCCATCGCCGTCGCGATCGGCATGTCCGTCTGGCGGGCGCGCGAGGCCAAGAACGCCGAGACGTTCGGTTCCGCCCGATGGGCCGATGCTCGCGAAGTGAGCGCCGCCGGCCTCTTGGGCGCGGATGGCGTCATCCTGGGGAAGTTCGAGCGCGACTATCTCCGCCACGACGGACCCGAGCATGTTCTGTGCTTCGCACCGACGAGATCCGGCAAGGGCGTCGGCCTGGTCGTGCCGTCGCTGCTGACCTGGCCGGGCTCTGCCATCGTCCATGACATCAAGGGGGAGAACTGGACGCTCACCGCCGGCTATCGCGCACGGCATGGTCGCGTGCTGCTATTCGATCCGACCAATGCGAAGTCGGCCGCCTACAATCCGCTGCTCGAGGTCCGCCGCGGCGAATGGGAGGTCCGCGACGTCCAGAACATCGCCGACATCCTGGTCGACCCGGAGGGCTCGCTCGAGAAACGGAATCACTGGGAAAAGACCAGCCACGCGTTGCTGGTCGGCGCCATTCTGCACGTCCTCTACGCCGAGGCCGACAAGACACTGGCGGGCGTCGCCGCCTTCCTCTCCGATCCAAAGCGGCCGATCGATTCGACTCTCGCCGCCATGATGAAGACCGCCCATCTCGGCGAGGCCGGCCCGCATCCGGTGATCGCCAGCGCCGCGCGCGAGTTGCTGAACAAATCCGACAACGAACGATCGGGCGTGCTGTCCACCGCGATGTCGTTCCTCGGCCTCTATCGCGATCCCGTCGTCGCCGAGGTCACTCGCCGCTGCGATTGGCGCATCGTCGACATCGTCGGCGGCAAGCATCCGACGACGCTCTACCTCGTGGTGCCGCCGTCGGACATCAACCGGACCAAGCCGCTGATCCGCCTGATCCTCAATCAAATCGGCCGGCGGCTCACGGAAGATCTGAAGGCGAACGGCAACCGCCATCGTCTTCTCCTGATGCTCGACGAATTTCCGGCCCTTGGCCGACTCGACTTCTTCGAGAGCGCGCTTGCCTTCATGGCGGGTTACGGGCTCAAAGCCTTCCTCATCGCCCAGTCGCTGAACCAGATCGAGAAGGCCTATGGGCCCAACAACTCGATCCTCGACAACTGCCATGTCCGCGTCAGCTTCGCCACCAATGACGAACGGACCGCCAAACGTGTCTCGGACGCGCTCGGCACCGCGACCGAGATGCGCGCGATGAAGAACTATGCCGGTCATCGCCTGTCGCCCTGGCTTGGCCACATGATGGTCTCGCGCTCGGAGACAGCCCGGCAACTGATGACGCCCGGTGAGATCATGCAGCTTCCGCCATCTGATGAAATCGTCATGGTCGCCGGCACTCCCCCGATCCGCGCGAAGAAGGCGCGATATTATGAGGATCGCCGGTTTCAGGAGCGCATCTTGCCGCCGCCGAACCTCGTCAAATCGACAACGGTTCGGCCGGATGACTGGAGCACGCTGCCCCTTCCGGTGACGCCAGCGGTGGCGACGGCTAACGGCGGCGGCGGCGGATCGGAAGATGAAGATACGACCGACTCCGAGCGCCGGCACCAGCCGGAATTGAGCCGCTCAAAGCCCGTCGAGCGGAAGGAGCCCATCGAAAACGAATTCGAGATCGATCCCCGCGACAATGCCGATGAGGACGCCGCACGTCTCTCGCGTATGAATCAGACCATGCGCCAGGTCGCGCGCCAAGCGTCGCTCGATCCCGGCGACGGCGTCGAGCTTTAGGAGGCACCATGGCAAAGCCTCCCAAAAAGCAGCGGCTATCCGTGTATCTCGAACCGGACGTCATGAAGGCGCTGGCTGCGCACGCTGCCCGGCGCGATCAATCCCTCTCGCTGATCGCCGAAGCCGGCATCGCCTCTTTCCTGTCACCTGACGCCGCCGAACGGCAGGAGGCGGCGACGACCAAGCGGCTCGATCAGCTCGACCGCCGTTTGGCGCGCATGGAGCGCGACCTTGGAATCGCCGTCGAAACACTGGCTGTGTTCATCCGGTTCTGGCTAACGACGACGCCGGCACTGCCCGAGCCCGCCGCGCAGGCTGCGCGGGCCAAGGCCGGCGAGCGCTATGAGGCGTTCGTCTCGGCGCTCGGTCGGCGACTCGCTCAGGGGCCGAAGCTCAGGCAGGAAATTTCGGAGGATATCGATCCCGCGCGCGACAACTAGCGATCACCCAGAATGCACAGCACCGCTTTATGACAGACTTGGGACGGCGACTGTCGGTCTCCAAGCAGGCTGCCGCCAAGGTGATCGGCCTCCTGGGAAAGCATGGCTATGTTGCCCGTTTGGATGATGCGACCGACTCGCGACGCAAGCTTCTTACCATCACCGACCTGGGCTACGAGGTGATGTCAGAGGGCGAAGCGATCTTCGACGAGTTGCGTACAGCGTGGGCCATGAAGATCGGCGGGCTGGAACTGGACCGTCCTGATCGGCGATGCTGCCATCGACCTGAACGCGCCAGGCCATATCGGGCTCGAAGAAGACTAGTCGAGAAACTTCAGCATTGGTACACGCTCAATCGTTGTGACGAATTGCAGAGAACGGGGTCGGTTGCGGCCAGTTCGGGGTAGAAGAAACGGCCGTTTTCCGAAAAGCGGACACTTACTTACATCGAGGCAAAGCTCATATCCGAGAATGGCCGATGCGGCAGTCAGGTGTCGCGCCCGCCTTGCTGTCAATCCGCGCTGACCCATCGCGCCGCCGCTTCCGCAGTATCCTGGGGACGGGTGTTGAAGGCGATCGCCGCCTTCGGTGCGCCCTGGTGGATGGCATTCACGACCTTCTCAAAGAACTCCAGTCCCTTGAGTGGGATGCGCAGGCCGCCACCGATCACGACGCAATCATAGTCCGTGCCCGCCAGCTGCGCGGCCAATGCTGCGATGCCACTGTCATCGGGAGCGATCATGCAGATGTCGGCGTCCCAACCGCGCTCTGTCATAGTCGTTTCCGCGAGGTCGATGCCTGCCTGGATTTTTTGAGCATCGAACCCTGGTGGCAGGGAGGGATCGGAAAAGTCGACGGTTTCCGGCTTCTGCCCGATGAATAATACGCGTGTCATGATCAAGCTCCTTTGATTGCGTTAGACGGGACGGCGAGCCGCTGGCGCAGGAATTCGCCGATGGCGTCGACGGACTGCTCGGCCGCCACAAATTGCCCCAGGGAGGACTGAAACACATGCGCCATGCCCTCCCAGACCGACAGCGTGACCTCGACGCCTGCCGCCTGCGCCCGGTCGGCGTAGCGGGTGGAGTCGGAGAGCAGCACTTCGTTGTCACCGACATCCAGGCGGATCGGTGGCAGGCCGTTGAGTTGAGCATAGAGCGGCGATGCCTTGGGCAGCGTGGCATCCTGGCCCCGCAGATACATGTCCGAAAATGCTTTGAGCACGTCGCGCGTGAAGATCGGGTCGGCCTCGGCCCTGGTTTCGTAGCTCTCGCCGGCCATTGCTAGGTCGGTCAAGGGCGACATCACCGCCGCACCGACCGGTTGCACTACGCCGCTTGTCTTGTCGGTGGCAAGGATGGAGAGCAGCGCCAGCGTCAGGCCACCTCCGGCAGAGTCGCCAACGACGACGATCCGTTCGGCGCCTTCGGCGACGAGACCGTGATATACAGCGACCGCATCGTCGATCGCTGCCGGGTATGGGTGTTCTGGCGCGAGCCGGTAGTCCGGGACAAAGGCATCGGCTCCCGCGCGCCGGGCAATCTGGCCCACGAAACTGGTGAACGCCTGCGCCGAGCCGAGCACGTAGCCGCCGCCGTGAATATAGAGCACGCGAGCGCCCGGTTGTGCACCTGCCGGCCGAACCCAAAAGCCCGCAATGCCGCCGACCGTCCCAGCCTCGACCCGGACATCCGCCGCAGCGGGCGTGGCAGCAAACATGCCGTCGAACATCGGCCGGGCCTCCGGGCCGAGCTTGTCGCCCTTATGGGCGGCCGTGGCCTGTCGCATCGCGGCGACCGCGGGAGCATCTTCGGGCAAGAGGGGTTGGATTGTGATCATGGCAGGTCTCCTATGTTGAGGTGGTACAGTGCGGGTTCAGTTCTTCGCCCACTGGGCGGCAGCGTCCTTGGCAAAAGCGGCGTAGGAGCGGGGGGCGTGGCCGAGCAGTTTGGTCAGCCGGGCGATGTCGTCAGCGCTCGCAACCGCGCCTTCGGTCTGGTAGCGGCCGAACATCAGGCGCAGGTCGAGCGCATGCCAGGCGGGCAGCATGGTCTTGGTGCGCTGCTCCATGATGACGAGATCGTTGCCGCCATGCCGGATCGGGCGGCCGAGGGCCTCGCTCCAGATTGTGGCGATGCCTTGGCCGGTCAGGCTGTCCGGACCAACCAGGGCATAGGTCTCGCGGGGCAGCGGCGTTGGTGCCTGTTCGCGACGAACCAGTTCGGTCGCGGCGGCCTCGCCGATGTCGCGGATATCGACCATCGAGATGCCTTTGTCGCCGATCGGCGAACCGTAAACACCGCCCTTCAGCAGTCCGTCCTTCTGCCGAAGATCGTTCTGGATGAAGTAGGCGGGACGCAGGACAGTCGCTGGCAGGTCGAGCGCCTCGATCATGCGTTCGACCGTGTACTTGCCGGCAAAATGGGGCACGTCGGCATAGACGTCGCCGCCAAACACCGACAGATAGACCACGCCCTTGATGCCGGCCTCGCGGGCAACGGTCAGCGCCAGCATGGTCTGTGTCAGTTCATCGGCAACATTGGGAGCTAGCAGGAACAACGTGTCGACGCCCTGCAACGCGGCGCGCACCGAATCCGGGTCGGAGAGATCGCCGCGAACCGCCGTCACACCTGCGGGAAGCTGCGCCGTCTCTGGAGAGCGTGTCAGGGCGCGAACATCGGCGTTGCGATTTTGAAGCTGAGCCAGGACCTGTGCCCCGATGGTTCCTGTGCTGCCGGTTACGAGAATGGTCATGTCGAAATCTCCTGTGGCGATGCGTGTTGCATCTCTGAGGATGAAGATAGCCGTTTCATTATCGTTTAGAAGGTGCCAGTATCGAGATTACGCGTCTCAAATACGGAACACTTTGATGGACCTGCAGGCTCTGTCCGACTTCGACCTCGTCGCGGCGCACGGCGGGTTCGGCCGTGCTGCCCGCGTTTCGGGCCGCTCCAAGGCCACTCTGTCCCGACGGGTGGGCGAACTTGAACAGAGCCTCGGCGTACGGCTCATCGAGCGCGGGTCTCAGAACCTGCGATTGACCGATGAAGGACGGGCGCTGCATGAGCGGACACACGGGCTGCTGAGTGAAATCGCCGAAGCCGGTGAGGCGGTGGTCCTTGGCGCGTCGACGCCGAGAGGCAGGCTGCGGGTCAGTGCGCCGGTCGTCTTCGCACACGTCGCGATGCCCCGGATCGGTGCGCGGTTTGCGCTGGCCTATCCGGAGGTCCAGCTCGAGATCGTTGCCGAGGACCGCAAGGTCGATCCGGTCGAAGATGGCTACGACCTGATCATCCGGATCGACCCATCGCCCGATGAACGCCTGGTCGGCCGCCGGTTCCTCAACGATGAACGCCTGATCGTGGCACCGCCCGGCATGCCGCGTCCCGATAGAGGCGTGGATGAAGACGAATCGACGGCAAAGGCCGTTGTGCTCTCCGCGGCATCGCCGACGGCGGTCTGGCGGATGAAATCAGGAACGGAGTCCGATATCGTCCTGCGGCCGGACCCGGTTCTGCGACTCTCTTCGCTGCTGATGGTCCGCGATGCCGTGCTCTTGGGCGCCGGCGCGGCCTTGCTGCCCAAGCTCCTGGTCACCGACGACATCGAGGCCGGCAGGCTTGCCTACTGGGGAACGCATGCCGGTCCGCCGGTCGAGATTTGGGCCTTGCAGAGTTCACGCCGCTTGATCGGCGCCAAGGTCCGCGCCTTCCTCGAAGTGGTGGAGAAGACGTTTCCGGAAAAGCTCTTTGTCGCGCCGCCGTTATGAGCGGCAACGCGGTTGCCATTGTCGCGAGAGCACCGGACGAGTCCTATCGAGCAGGGCTCGCTGACCACCCCGCTCTTCGAGCCCGTCCCAGGCCGCGGCAAAATTCTGAAACAGCACTGTCGGATGGAGGAAAGTGTATTCAAGCTCCGAATTGAGCACCGCATCCTCGACGGGCGCCTTGAGTGCATGGTTGGAAAGGCCGCTCAGCACCGGATGAATGACCGACGAGAACACGAAGCGCCGTACGCCGCTCGCGATCGCTGCATCGACAAACGCCTTTCCCAGGATAGCCTCGTCGGGAAGCGCAACGGGCGCGATGTAGAAGACACGGCCGACACTTTGCAGCGCGGCGGCCCTGCTCGCCGGGTCGGTCAGATCGCCCACCACGACGCCGCGCTAGGCCGCCCCGACCAAACATAGCAACGCGGCAGCCTCGGGGAACGAGAGTGCTGACATTTTCTTGATCCCAAGCTGGACGTGTTGAAACGGCTAACGGCCGATAAGTTCGCCCGAAACCTGCCACAGACGCTCTGCGAGTGCGGGGTCGAGTGCCCATTCCTTCACACCGTGGGGATGCTCGGCAAGTGCTGCATCATTCCAGACGGTGTAGGCCTCGCGGCAATCATCAAGGTAGTGGCCACCAGTGTGAGCAAGCTCCGGGGCTATGGCGGCCAAAACGCTTGTGGCCGCGCCCTGTTCGACCGTCTTGTACTTGAAGACGCCGGCGGCCTCGGCGGCGTTCAATGACTCCCTTTGCTTTTGCGAAAAGTTGCGCTGGAGTCCGGTAGCGACCCCGCCGGGGTTGACGGTGTTCGTGACGATCCCGTCGGCTGCCCAGCGGCGAGTAGCTTCCACGGCGAACAATGAGTTGGCGGTCTTGGATTGGGCGTAGGCGATCTGGGGATCGTAGGCGCGACGCTCGAAGTGCAAATCGTCGAAATCGACCCCTGACCGCATGTGAGCCGTGGAACTCAGCGAGACAATCCTGGCGCCATCGCGTTCGACGGCGCCGCGCGCCAAGGCGTCGTGCAGTCCGACGGCCAGACGGAAGTGACCGAGATGGTTCGTCGCAAACTGTAATTCCCACCCTTCCGCGGAGCGTTCGAGGCCGCTCGTGACGACGCCCGCATTGTTGACCAAGAGGTGAAGCGCACCGTCCCAACTCTCGATAAACTCGGTGATGGAAGTCCTGTCCGTGAGGTCCAGACGCATGACGCGCGGCCGGATGGCGCCGGTCGACCTTGAAATCGCCTCGGCGGCGGCATTACCCGCTTCCGTGTTGCGGACCGCTAGGGTCACCTCCGCGCCGGCCGTTGCCAAGGCGCGGGCGGTTTCGGTGCCAATCCCCGAGGAGCCGCCAGTAACAATCGCGCGTAGGCCTCTCAGTGTGGTCCCCGAGAGCACGTCATCGGCGGTACTGGCGGCTGTAAACGACGTTGTGATCAGATGGGAAAAAGTCATACCTCACTATACAAGATAAACAAATGTTGTAAAGTACGTCGAAAAAGGGGTCTTTGAGCAATGAGCAGCGATAGCATCCAACGCCACAGACCGGCAGCGGCCGGCGGAGACCGGCGCATTGCGGTCCTGGAGTCCGCGCTCGTTATCTTTTCTCGGTTCGGATACCGAAAGGCCTCATTGGAGCAGGTTGCCCGGGCGGCACGTATCTCGCGACCCGGTCTCTATTTTCTCTTCGCCTCCAAGGAGGAACTGTTTCGAGCCGCCGTATCGCATGCGCTGGAAGGGGACGTTGCCGAGGTGGAGCGAATACTTGCGAACTCGGACCGTCCCATACAGGACCGACTTGTGGATGGCTTCGGCCGATGGGCCGGCCGGTATATCGGTCCGATCACGCAGGATATCTCTGCGGTGATCGCCGACAACCCGGAGCTCCTCGGTGACATCGTCGAGCGATGGCCGAAGCATTTCTCAGAGCTGATTACATCCGCCATCGCCGAAGGGGCCAACAAGGCCGACCGAGAGTTGGCTGACGCGCTCGCGCAGACCATGATCAGCACATCGATCGGTCTCAAGCACCAGGTCAGCAGCCCTGACGAATATCTGGCGAGACTGAAGGTCGCCATCGATCTTCTGCTCCGCTGAAGCTGAGAACCTGTGGGTCGAATGCATGGCCGCACCAACCAGCAACGGCCAAGCTCAAAAAATCCTTGCCAATGGAAAGCCGTCCATTCACCGCCACCGAAGATGATGCTGCGGCGGCCTAAACGGACAAGCAGCTGTCGGGCAGTCGCCAAGGCGCCCTGAACGACCGGAATGGGCGAAAAACCCAATGTCGTTCGCAAGGGCTAAATGGCAGCTTTCAGGATTTTGCACTCAGGGGCATACGTCCGAAATGGCGTGATTGCTGACGTTACGACTGCCGGGCCGGCAACGGCATAATCGGGGTGGATAGGGATTGGCAGGTTTCCGAACGGCAGTCGGCAACAGCTGCCGTTCAGAACGATCTTTATCGAAGGCGGTTGTGCGTGTGCCCCCTCGGCGGGGGGCTCGAAACCGACCTTTATTGCCGCTAGGGCTGGAGGTTTTCGAGATCGGCGAGGAGGCTTGGATGCGTCGGGGTCCATCCCAACTCCTGGCGCGTATGAGCGCTGGAGGCGGGCTGGTCGGCGGCAAAGATGGGGCCGAGCGGGCCATAGGTTTCCGGGGCCACCGACTGCACCGGCAGCCCGAGGCGGCGGCCAATGACACTGGCAATGTCGCGCACCGCGTCGCCCTCGTCGGCTACAGCATGCCATGCGGTGCCGGCTTCGGCATGTTCCAGCGCCAGGCGGAACAGGACTGCGGCGTCGAGCGCGTGCACCGCCGGCCAGCGCTGGGTGCCATTACCGGGATAGCCGGAGACGCCGGATTGGCGGGCGATGTTGGTCAGGAGGCCGGCAAAGCCGCCGTTGCCGTTGTTGTGCACGGTGCGGGGCAGGCGGATGGACGAACTGCGTACGCCCTGCTCGGCGAGGCCGAGAATGGCATTGACCGTGCGGCCGCGACCACCCACCGGACCATCAAGCGGCAGCGGATCGGCTTCGGTCGAGGCGCGGCCCGCGATCCAGGGCGTACCGGAGACGGTGACCAGAGGGCGACGACTGCCGATCAGGGCCTCGCCGAGTGCGGTCAGCGCCGCAGTCTCCTCGGCAACGCCGCGGGCCAGAGCTTCCGGGCTGCTGAAATCATTGCTGAAGGCCAGGTGGATCACGCCATCCGCCTGCGCGGCGCCGGCGCGCAGGACGCCGAGGTCGGTTAGGGCACCGGCGATTGGCTCGGCGCCAGCCTTGCGCGCGGCGTCGGCGGAGGCCTCGGAGCGGGCCAAGGCGAGGACAGCATGATTGTGGGTGAGCAGTTCGGCGATGACGGCCGAGCCGATGACGCCAGTACCGCCGGTAATGAAAACGCGCATAAGTGTCTTCCAATGTATATGTCAGTGACTGACATATAGAGAAGATGACAGTGACTGACAATACCTCTATATGAGAAAGATGCCACGCAATTCTGAAGACGCCCGTCACCGCATGATAATCGCTGCCCTGGAGCTGTTCACGCAGAATGGCTTCGACCAAACCACGGCGGCGCAGATCGCCGCACGGGCGGGGGTGACCGAGCGTACTTTTTTCCGGCACTTTCCCGACAAACGGGAGGTGCTGTTCGTCGGGCAGGAGATCTTGAGCGCGGCCTTGACCGAGTCGATCCGTCAGGCACCGGCGGACCTACCGCAGATCGCAGTGCTTCGCCGCGCCTTCGCCGATGTGACGCCATTGCTCGAGGACAACCGGCGCTTCTCCGAGCCGCGCCAGCATATCATCGCCGCCAATCCAGCTTTGATAGAGCGCGAAGTGGCCAAGCATGCCGCCTTGGCCGGCGTTGTAGCAGGCGCTTTGCAGAAACGGGGCATTGCACCAGCGCGCGCGGCCTTTGCAGCCCAAGCGGGCTTGGCCGTCTTGGGACACGCGCTCGACCTGTGGTTTGCCAATGCCGCCCGACCCCTGGACCAGTGCCTTGCCGAGGCTTTCGAAGAGCTCGATTTGTTCGTTACGCCCGTCGGAAGATCATAGAATCCCCGGTCAGGGACGACATATGGCTTACGTTCATCGCCACTGCGCATGACCGCACCAGATAGGGCTAATTTGATACTACGGTGCCCGCAGCTATGACTGCTTTCGGGCACGAAATAATAAACCTGAGACGACTGACATGGGGTCGCAAGCGGTCACTTCGAAGGCTCGATGTGAATTCCCCGCGCCAGGTCGAGTAGTCCCCCTGTGAGGTTTCTCCGATAACAGCAACTCCGCCGTTTCCCTGTCATTGTACGCCACGTTACGACGACCACATTATGGTTGTTGTCAGGCTATGATTTCTGCCTCTTCTACTCATCCCCGATCCAGGGCCGCATGTCGCGGTCCCGCAAGAGAACGGGGACGACGTGGCGGCCACTCACCAGAAATCGGAGGCGATCCTTCGCGGCGCGCGCATGCTGCGCACGGCCCTCGGGCCGGCGATTGCCCGGTTTCTGGAAGACCCCGCGATCGTCGAGGTGATGCTCAACCCCGATGGGCGACTCTGGGTCGACCGGCTTTCCGAAGGACTTTCCGATACGGGTGAGCTGCTGTCGCCGTCGGACGGCGAGCGGATCATCCGTCTGGTCGCCCATCATGTCGGCGCGGAGGTTCATCCCGGCGCCCCGCGTGTCTCGGCCGAGCTGCCCGAGACGGGAGAGCGGTTCGAGGGGCTGTTGCCTCCCGTGGTGTCCGCGCCGGCCTTCGCGATCCGCAAGCCCGCCGTCGCCGTCTTCACGCTCGACGATTACGTCGCCGCCGGGATCGTGGCGGCCAGTCAGGCCGAGACGCTGCGCCAGGCCGTCGCCGATCGTCGCAACATCCTGGTCGCTGGCGGGACGTCGACCGGCAAGACCACGCTTACCAATGCGCTGCTAGCCGAGGTCTCGAAGACCTCCGACCGCGTCGTGCTGATCGAGGATATGCGCGAGCTGCAATGCGCCGCGCCAAATCTGGTCGCGATGCGAACCAAGGACGGCGTCGCCTCGCTCTCCGATCTGGTTCGCTCTTCGCTTCGCCTGCGCCCCGACCGCATCCCGATTGGAGAGGTGCGCGGCGCCGAGGCGCTCGATCTGTTGAAGGCCTGGGGCACCGGCCACCCCGGCGGCGTCGGCACTATCCACGCTGGCACCGCCATCGGCGCGCTGCGTCGGATGGAGCAGCTCATCCAGGAAGCCGTCGTCACCGTCCCGCGCGCGCTGATCGCCGAAACGATCGATCTCGTCGCCGTGCTCTCCGGCCGCGGCGCCTCGCGCCGGCTCGCCGAACTCGCCCGCATCGAGGGTCTCGGCCCCGACGGCGACTACCGCGTCACCCCCGCAAGACAGCCCCTCACAGGAGACCCGTCATGATCCAGCATGCTTTGCGCATCCGCCGCCATATCGCCACGGCGGTGTCCGTCAGTTTTCTCACGCTGGCGCTCGCGCCGGCCGCCCACGCCTCCGGCTCGTCGATGCCCTGGGAGGCACCGCTGCAATCGATCCTCGAATCGATCGAGGGGCCGGTCGCCAAGATCATCGCGGTGATGATCATCATCATCACCGGCCTAACGCTCGCCTTCGGCGACACCTCGGGCGGCGCGCGACGTTTGATCCAGATCGTCTTCGGCCTGTCGATCGCCTTCGCCGCGTCGAGCTTCTTCCTGTCGTTCTTCTCGTTCGGCGGCGGAGCGCTCGTCTGATGGCCGACGGCGCGGATCATGGCGGCGAGCTGCCGGGCTTCTCGGTCCCGGTCCATCGGGCGCTGACCGAGCATATCCTGCTCGGCGGCGCTCCGCGCTCGCTCGCCATCCTCAACGGTACGCTGGCAGCCGCGTTCGGCCTGGGCCTGCGCCTCTGGCTGGTCGGCCTCGGCCTCTGGGCTGTCGGGCATTTCGCGGCGGTTTGGGCTGCCAAACGCGATCCGCAGTTCGTCGACGTCGTGCGCAAGCATCTGCGCATCCCCGGCCACCTGTCCGTTTGAGGAGCGACGCCGATGATGAACCTCGCCGAATATCGCAACCGCAATACGCGGCTCGCCGACTTCCTGCCCTGGGTGGCGCTGGTCGGCGAAGGCATCGTGCTGAACAAAGACGGCAGCCTGCAGCGCACCGCGCGCTTCCGCGGCCCCGACCTCGACAGCGCCGTGCCGGCCGAGCTGGTCGCCGTCGCCGGCCGGCTCAACAACGCCTTCCGTCGCCTCGGCTCCGGCTGGGCCATCTTCGTCGAAGCGCAGCGCC
This sequence comes from Ancylobacter pratisalsi, assembly GCF_010669125.1. Lineage (NCBI taxonomy): Bacteria > Pseudomonadati > Pseudomonadota > Alphaproteobacteria > Hyphomicrobiales > Xanthobacteraceae > Ancylobacter > Ancylobacter pratisalsi. The sequence continues at coordinate 3,693,150 of NZ_CP048630.1, read as the reverse complement.
ATGGCGCCGCGACCTATCCGGCCAGCATGTTCGCCGACAGCGCATCCGGCCTGGTCGACGCGGAACGCAAGGCAGATTTCGAAGAGGCCGGCGCGCATTTCGAGTCCAGCTACTTCCTGACCTTCCTCTATCTGCCGCCGGCCGAGGATGCCGCGCGGGCCGAGACCTGGCTCTATGAGGGCCGGGATCATGCTGGAGTCGATGCGCGCGAGATCCTGCGCGGCTTCGCCGACCGCACCGATCGCATCCTCCAGCTCATCGACGCCTTCATGCCGGAATGCGCCTGGCTCGATGACGGCGAGACGCTGACTTATCTGCATTCGACCGTCTCGACGAAGCGGCATCGCGTCCGGGTACCCGAAACGCCGATGTATCTCGATGCGCTGCTCGCCGATCAGCCGCTCACCGGCGGGCTGGAGCCCCGGCTCGGCGATACCCACCTGCGCATCCTCACCATTGTCGGCTTTCCGACCGCGACAACGCCAGGCATCCTCGACGAGCTGAACCGGCTGGCCTTTCCGTACCGCTGGTCGACCAGGGCAGTCCTCCTCGACAAGACCGACGCCACCAAGCTGCTGACCAAGATCCGGCGGCAATGGTTCGCCAAGCGCAAGTCGATTGCCGCAATCCTCAAGGAGGTGATGACCAACGAGGCCTCGGCGCTGGTCGATACCGATGCCGCCAACAAGGCGGCCGACGCCGATATGGCGTTGCAGGAGCTGGGCGCCGATTATGCCGGCCAGGCTTATGTGACCGCGACGATCACTGTCTGGGACGATGATCCCCGTATCGCCGCCGAGAAGCTGCGGATGGTCGAGAAAGTCATCCAGGGCCGCGACTTCACCGGGATGCCCGAGACGATCAACGCGGTGGACGCCTGGCTCGGCTCGCTGCCCGGCCATGTCTACGCCAATGTCCGCCAACCTCCGATCAACACATTGAATCTCGCCCACATGATCCCGCTATCGGCGGTGTGGGCGGGACCGGAACGGGACGAGCATTTTGCAGCACCCCCACTGCTGTTCGGCAAGACCGAAGGCTCGACCCCGTTCCGGCTTTCCATCCATGTCGGCGACGTCGGCCATACGCTGATCGTCGGGCCGACCGGCGCTGGCAAGTCGGTGCTGCTGGCGCTCATGGCGCTGCAGTTCCGGCGCTATCCGCAGTCCCAAGTCTTCGCCTTCGACTTCGGCGGATCGATCCGCGCCGCCGCGCTCGCCATGCGTGGCGACTGGCATGATCTCGGCGGCGGCCTCACCGAAGGCGCCGACGACAGCGATTCACTTCAGCCGCTAGCCCGGATCGACGACGTCGCCGAGCGCGTCTGGGCCTCCGACTGGCTTGTCGCGATTCTGAGGCGCGAGAGCATTCCCGTCACGCCCGAGGTGAAGGAGCACCTGTGGTCGGCGCTTTCGTCACTGGCGTCGGCACCCGTCGCCGAGCGCACGCTGACGGGATTGTCCGTGTTGCTGCAATCCAACGATCTCAAGCAGGCGCTCCGACCCTATTGCGTCGGCGGTCCCTACGGCCGTCTGCTCGACGCCGAGGCCGAGCATCTGGGCGAAGCCAATGTTCAGGTCTTCGAGACCGAAGGACTGATCGGCACTGGCGCGGCTGCCGCTGTGCTCGCCTATCTCTTCCACCGTATCGAGGATCGCCTCGACGGGCGACCGACACTGCTGATCGTCGACGAAGGCTGGCTCGCGCTGGACGACGAGGGTTTCGCCGGGCAACTCCGCGAATGGTTGAAGACGCTGCGTAAGAAGAACGCCAGCGTCATCTTCGCCACCCAGTCGCTCTCGGATATTGACGGCTCGGCGATCGCGCCGGCCATCATCGAAAGCTGCCAGACCCGCATCTTGCTCCCGAACGAGCGCGCGATCGAGCCGCAGATCACGGCTATCTATCGCCGCTTCGGGCTCAACGATCGCCAGATCGAGATCCTCGCGCGGGCGATGCCAAAGCGCGACTATTACTGCCAATCCCGGCGCGGCAACCGGCTGTTCGAGCTGGGCCTGTCGGACGTAGCGCTCGCGCTTTGCGCCGCATCATCGAAGCAGCATCAGGCGCTGATTGCGGACGTTCACGCCCGCAGCGGCACGGACGGGTTCCTCGCGGAGTGGCTCGCCGAAAACCGGCTTGCCTGGGCCGCCGACCTCATCGCCGACCTCACCAACGTCACCCCCCAAACCGATCCGGAGGCACGCCCATGACTTGTTCCGTTCGTTCCCGCTCGCGTGCGCTGCATCTGACCGCCGCGCTCCTCGCTACGCCGCTCGCGCTGTCGCCGATTTTCGCGCCGCCCGCAGCCGCGCAGTGGATCGTCTACGATCCGACCAACTATGCCCAGAACGTCCTGACGGCGGCGCGCACACTCCAGCAGGTCAATCAGCAGATCACCCAGCTTCAGAACGAAGCTACTATGCTGATCAATCAGGCCCGCAACCTCGCCAGCCTGCCATACTCCTCGCTTCAGCAACTCCAGCAGTCCGTCCAGCGGACGCAGCAACTTCTGGCCCAGGCGCAGGGCATCGCCCTCAACGTCCAGCAGATCGACCGTGCGTTTCAGACGACATACAGCAACGCCTCGATGTCCGCCTCGGACCAGCAGCTCGTCGCCGGCGCGCGCGAGCGCTGGCAGAATACCGTCGGCGGCCTGCAGGACGCGATGCGCGTCCAGGCCGGCGTCGTCGGCAACATCGACACGAACCGGACCCAGATGTCGGCGCTGGTCGGCCAGAGCCAGGGCGCCACCGGCGCGCTGCAGGCGACACAGGCGGGCAATCAGCTTCTCGCCCTGCAAGCGCAGCAGCTCGCGGACTTGACGGCTGTGGTCGCCGCAAACGGTCGCGCGCAGAGCCTGTCCGAGGCCGAGCGCGCGGCCGCGGCCGAGCAAGGTCGCGAGCAGCGCCGTCGCTTCCTGACGCCGGGCAGCGGCTACCAGCCGGGCAACGCCCGCATGTTCCCGAACGACAACTGAGGCTCGGCCATGGACGGCAAGATGCTCGCCCGGTTTGGCGCCGTTGTGTTCGTCGCGGTTGCGATAACCGCGACCGCGATCGAGATGACCCGGAAAGAGGAAGGGCCAGAGGCCTGGCCGTCTGGCCGCGCCACGGTCACTCAGGCCGATCCGCTGCGCGACGAGCTGATCCGCTGCCAGGCGCTCGGCGAAGCCGGGCCGCGCGATCCGGCCTGCCTGCGGGCCTGGGCCGAAAACCGCAACCGCTTCCTCGCGCCCGGCGCGCGACCTGCCGAGCGACTGCCGGACATGCCGCCAGCGCCGCGAAACGACGCCACTCCCCAACCGGGCCGCACCGATCAGCCGGCCGTGGAGCCCGCCGCGCCGATCGCGCCGCCGCAGCTCGACGAAGCGAGATAACATCATGGGCGGCACCGGCGTCATCGACCATTTCCTTGAGGTCTTCACCCGTTACATCGATAGCGGCTTTGGGTTGCTCAGCGGCGAAGTCGCCTTCATCGCCACGACCCTGATCGTCATCGACGTGACGCTGGCCGCACTCTTCTGGAGCTGGGGCGCCGACGACGACATCATGGCTCGCCTGGTGAAGAAGACGCTGTTCGTCGGCGTCTTCGCCTACATCATCGGCAACTGGAACAACCTGGCACGCATCGTCTTCGAGAGCTTCGCCGGCCTGGGATTAAAAGCCAGCGGCACCAGCTTCACCACGGCCGATCTCTTGCGCCCCGGCAAGGTGGCGCAAACCGGTCTCGACGCCGGCCGGCCGCTCTTGGAGTCGATCTCTGGCCTGATGGGCTACTGGTCGTTCTTCGAGAACTTCATCCAGATCGCCTGCATGTTCCTCGCCTGGGCGCTGGTCCTGCTCGCCTTCTTCATCCTCGCCATCCAGCTCTTCGTCACGCTCATCGAATTCAAACTGACGACGCTCGCGGGCTTCGTGCTGATCCCGTTCGGCCTATTCGGGAAATCGGCCTTCATGGCCGAACGCGTGCTCGGCAACGTCATCTCTTCCGGCATCAAGGTTTTGGTGCTTGCCGTCATCATCGGCATCGGCTCGACCCTCTTCTCGGAGTTCACATCCGGCTTCGGCGGGGCAACCCCCACAATCGACGAAGCGATGGCGATCGTACTCGCCGCGCTGTCGCTGCTCGGCCTCGGCATCTTCGGTCCCGGCATCGCCAGTGGTCTCGTTTCCGGCGGCCCGCAGCTCAGCGCCGGCGCAGCGGTTGGCACGGGCATCGCCGCGGGCGGCATGGTCGCGCTCGGCGCTGGCGCCGTCGGCGCCGCCGCCTCCGGTGGTGCTGCGCTGGCGGGTGGCGCCGCCGCCGCCGCTCGCGGCGGTGCTGCGATCGCTGGCGGCGCGTCCACCGCCTACAGCCTCGGCGCAGCCGGCCAGTCCGGTGCGTCGGGTGTCGCGTCCGGCCTTGGCGGGGTCGCCCGTGCCGGCGGTAGCGCCGCCGTCTCACCACTGCGCCGCGCTGCCTCGCGCGCCGCCGAAAGCATGCGCTCCAGCTTCAATGCTGGCGGCAAGGCCGCCTTCGAGGCGACGGGCGGCACTTCCACCGCTGGCTCGATCGGCGGCGACGCGGCCGGTGACGCCGCCGCCACCGGTTCCCCAACCGTCGGCGGTCCGCCGGCCTGGGCCCAGCGGATGCGCCGCTCCCAACACATGACCCATGCCGTCCAGGCCACGGCCCATGCCGTCCGCTCCGGCGACGCCCACGGCGGCGGCTCCTCCGTCAACCTTTCCGAAGGCGATCGCTGATGTTCAAACGACCAACCACCCACTACGGCAAAGTTTCTGAGCCGGAGACACCCTATCAACGCGCTGCCCAGGTCTGGGATGAGCGGATCGGCGCCTCGCGTGTTCAGGCGAAGAACTGGCGGCTGATGGCGTTCGGCTCGCTGATCCTGTCGGCCGGATTCGCCACCGCGCTCGTCGTGCAGTCGGCGCGGGGAACGATCGTGCCGTGGGTGGTGCAGGTCGATCGGCTCGGCCAGGCGCAGGCCGTCGCGCCTGCCGTCGCGGACTACCGGCCGACCGATCCGCAAATCGCCTTCCACCTCGCGCGGTTCATCGAGCAGGTCCGCTCCATCCCGGCAGACGCGATTATCGTGCGTCAGAATTGGCTGCGCGCCTATGACTTCACGACCGATCGCGGCGCCATGGCCCTGAACGATTACGCTCGGTCGAACGACCCGTTTGCGAAGGTCGGCCGCCAGCAGATCGCGGTCGACGTCTCCAGCGTCATTCGCGCGTCCCCCGACAGCTTCCGCGTCGCCTGGGTCGAGCGCCGCTATGAGAACGGCCAGCTCGCCGAGACCACGCGCTGGACCGCGATCCTGACGATCGTGGTGCAAATTCCGGGCAATGCCGACCGACTGAGGGCGAACCCGCTCGGCATCTATGTCAACGCCATCAACTGGTCACGGGAGCTTGGGCAATGAAGCCGTCTTTCCGTAAAGCCGGAAACCCGGCTCCGCGCATCATCGTATCCCCGGCTCTGCGCAGATGCGTATTGCCGTTTATGCTGCTGGCGACGTCCGCGCTCGCCGGCTGTGCTACCACCAATCCGCCGCCGGAAATCTCCTACGATAACGCAGCGCCAGCGGTGCAGACCGTCGATCCACCCGCGCCCGTCACCGTGGTCGAGCTGCCGCGGCCACTGCCGCTGCCAGGCCAGTTGCAACGCGTCGAGCCGTCCCGGCGCACGCCGGAGCCTGCCGATCCCACGGCAAGAGTGAACCAAGCCAATGCCGCCGCTCGAATCCAGCCGGTGCGCGACGGCTTCATCAACTCGATGCAGGTCTATCCGTTCACGCAAGGAGCGCTCTACCAAGTCTATACCGCCGTCGGCCAGATCACCGACATCGCGCTGCAGCCGGGCGAGCAGCTCGTCGGCTCCGGTCCCGTTGCCGCGGGCGACACCGTTCGCTGGATTATCGGCGACACCGAGAGCGGATCGGGCGCAACCCGCCGGATCCATATCCTCGTGAAACCCACGCGCGCCGAACTGATGACGAACCTCGTCATCAACACCAACCTGCGCACCTATCATATGGAGCTTCGCTCGACGGAGCGGACCTATATGGCGTCGGTCTCGTGGCAGTACCCGCAGGACCAGCTCATGGCGCTGCGCCGACAGAACGCCGAGGCGCAGGCCGCCCAGCCGGTGGCGAGCGGCGTCGATCTCGCCAACGTCAATTTCCGCTATGCCATCGACGGCGACCGTGCGCCGTGGCGACCGCTGCGCGCCTTCGACGACGGGCGTCAGGTCTTCATCGAGTTTCCCCGCGGGATCGGCCAGGGCGAGATGCCGCCGCTGTTCGTCGTCGGACCCGAGGGTAACACCTCCGAGCTGGTGAACTACCGGGTCCGCGGCAACCATATGATCGTCGACCGGCTCTTCGCCGCCGCCGAGCTGCGCTACGGCTCCGGCGATCGCCAGAAGCGCGTCCGCATCACCCGCACCGACGGGAGGCCGGCGTCGTGAGCGAGAACGAGCCCCCGAACGAGCACACGCCGGCCGACGATACGCAACCCTTAACCGGCGAGCCGGCCAGCGCCGCACCGATGCGGCTGCGCGCCGAGCCGCCGCGTGTCACCCGACTATCGCGTAAAGTCCTCGCGGGAATCGGCCTCGTCGCCAGCGTCGGGCTCGGCGGTGCTCTCGTCTATGCGCTTCAGACCCGCGATGGCGCCCGCCCGAACGAGGAACTCTATTCGACGGACAATCGCTCGACCGCCGATGGGCTCGCCGGATTGCCGCGCGACTACAGCGGCGTGCCTCGCCTCGGACCGCCCCTGCCGGGCGATCTCGGCCGCCCAATCGTCGGCGCGCAGGAGCGAGGTCAGGCCGTTCCAGCCCCTCGCATCGCCACCCCCAATCCGGGCATCAGTCCGGAAGAGCAGCGCAGGCTACAGGAGATCGAAACGGCCCGGACCAGCCGGCTGTTCTCGGGCACCGAGACACGCGCTGGCGCCTCAGTCGCAGCGCCCACCGTTGCACCGCCGCCGGCGCCCGATCTGGCAAGCCTTGGCCTCGCACCTCCGCCAGCGACGCCCTCAGCGCAGGATCGCCAGAACGCCTTCCTCAACGCAGCCCCCGATCGCCGCACGGTCGCCGCCGATCGTGTCACCGCGCCGGCGTCGCCGAACATCCTCCAGGCCGGCGCGGTCATATCGGCCGCGCTGATCACCGGCATCAGGTCCGACCTGCCAGGCCAAATCACGGCGCAGGTGACCGAGAACATCTACGACAGCCCGACCGGCCGCGTCCTCCTCGTGCCACAGGGCACGCGCGTCATTGGCCAGTATGACAACAGCCTGCAGTTCGGGCAGAGCCGTGTGCTGCTGGTCTGGAACCGCCTGATCTTTCCGAATGGACGCTCGATCGTTCTCGAGCGCCAGCCAGGCGCGGATGCTGAGGGGTTCGCCGGCCTCCAGGACGGCGTCGACTATCATTGGTGGGATCTGGCAAAGGCAGCCGGGCTCTCAACCTTGCTCAGCGTCGGCGCAGAGCTGGCCACAAACGATGACGATCGGCTTGTCGGCGCGATCCGCAACGGCGGGCAGGACACGATAAACGACGCAGGCCAGCAGATCGTCCGGCGCCAGCTCAACGTCGCGCCGACCTTGACGATCCGACCGGGCTTTCCCGTGCGTGTGATCGTCACCCGTGACCTGGTGCTCGAACCCTACAAAGGATTGTGATGGCAAAGTTGAAGCTTGGTCCGATCGCGAATGACAAGCCGGTCAAAGTCACACTAGAGTTACCGGCAGCGCTGCATCGCGATCTGATCGCGTATGCCAAAATTCATGCAAATGAAACCGGGCAACCTGTTGGAGATGCGACGCGCCTCATCCCACCGATGCTGGAGCGATTCATTGCCACAGATCGGGCGTTCATCCGCGCCCGACGACTGTCGGCCGAGGACTCCGCGTAGATCGCAGTTCTCTACTTAGATCGAGCAACCCTTTCAGGGCCGGGTTGTCATTTGCATCTCTCCAAAGCACACTCGATGAGACGATCTCCGAAGCGCCTTCCACGGGAATAAAAGCAACTCCCCTGTAACCCGTCCCTCGCGTCGACTCGGTCGTTAGGGTCACTCCGAAGCCACACGCAACCAAGTTAACAAGGTTGTCGCGGCCAACCCTTTGGAGATGAATACGCGGCCGAAATCCTAAACCCGACAACTTTGAGATGAGATAGTTCTCGATCTCTGGTCCGGGGCCTCCGGCGCTAACTAGAAAGACTTCGTTTCGGACTTGGGACCACGATATCTGTTTCTCCGCCGCGAGTTTGTGAGATGAGGGGACCGCAATATAGATTCGCTCGTCCCATAGGTGACAACTGCTGCACCTTGGCACGCTGGCGATCCCGGTGACGAAGGCGACGTCAAGGCGCCCATTAAGGACACCAGCCACATTGGTCTCGGAGGCTTCGTCATCAATCTCAACGGTGACCGACGGAAATCGACGGTGATACTCGGCCAACAAAGTGGCCAAAAAACCTTGCGCCAACGAGGCGACTAGACCGACGCGAATGTCGCCAGCGCCACCGTGTTTAACTGCTGCTATCGCTTGCGCCGCCTGCCTGAGATGGTCTGCGCCAGTTGCCGCTTCGCGCAAGAATCGTTCTCCTGACCGTGTCGGTCGGATACCCGTCCGCAACCGTACGAACAGCGGCGCCCCGAGTCTCCGCTCAAGAATCTGTATCCGCCGACTTACGGTTGACTGGGAGACGTTGAGAGCTTCGGCGGCACGCCGAAAGCTGCCATGCTCGGCGGCAATAATCGCATATCGCAAATAGCGGAGATCTAGCGCGAGATCGGGCACAAATCACCGCAATCCGGAAACTTTCGGTCCCGCGTTCAGTAGCCTGATCGCGACCATGCGGGTCGCGAGCGCAGGTGAGAACCAAGCGGCCGACAATATTTTAATCGCGGGCTCGGGGCCACCAAAGGACTTTGTATACATCTCTACGGCCCCTTCTCGAGTCCTGGGGCCGGGATGGCCACCACAGGCGAGTGCCGCAGCGCAGCAAGATTGTTGAAGCGCGTGGCGGCCCAATGCGTGCGACGACAGCGCCCCTTACCGGACGCTCCACTTCTGACGATGGAGCGAGGCCGGAATCCGGAAATCCGCCAAGACGGTCTCTCCTACTGAAGTTTTAGAACTGCAGTGCGTCGCGGTTCACGATCCGAACAGGGTTTCCATCCAGCCACGCCGCCACGCCGTTTGCGGTTTCGAGATAGATCACGGCGAGGAGTTCGCGGGTGACGTATCCAAGGTGCGGAGACAGCGTAACATTCGGTACAGACCGCAACGGATAATCGGCCGGGGGCGGTTCGACGTCATAAACGTCCAGGCCCGCTCCGGCGATCTGTCCGGTGTTGAGCGCGGCGATCAGAGCCGCCTCATCAACGATCGGGCCCCTGGAGATGTTAATCAAATAGGCGCTTGGCTTCATCAGGGCCAACTCGGGTCCGGCAACGAGACCTTGCGTGCGTTCCGACAGCACCAGGCCGATCGAGATCACGTCGGATTCTCTGAAGAGAGCCTCCTTCTCGACCCGGCGCACATCGACCGCTGCCGCAGTCTCTTCGGTTAGGTTCTGGCTCCAGGCAATGACGTCCATCCCGAACATTTTGGCGTATTCGGCCATGCGTTTGCCGAGCCTGCCGAGACCGAGAAGGCCGAGTGTCTTGCCGTGCAGCGTAATGCCTGCGGCGGCCTGCCACCCGCCCTCGCGCATGCGTCGATGTTCCTCGGCCAGATTGCGCACGGTCGCCATCAACAACCCCCATGCCAACTCCGGGACCCCGGTGCCCGCGGCGGCGAATGCAGGATTGGCGAAGTCCGGGTGGACCACCAGGATGCCTCGTTCGCTAGCGGCGGCCAAGTCTAGGTTCGGCAGGCTCATGCCAACGATTGTGATCAGCTTCAGGTTCGGCAGCCGCTCGATCAGGGTGCGCGGAAAAGCCATGCGCTCGCGCAGCGTACAAACCACGTCGAACGATTGCAGCGCCTCGACGGCCTCGTCCTCGGAGAAGTGACGGTCAAAAACCGTTATGTCCGCCCTGTTCTGGACAAACGACCAGTCGGCGAGGTCGAGGGCAACGCGGGCGTAGTCGTCGAGTATCGCCACCTTGGGCCTGCAGCCCTCCGGTTTTATGGAAGATGTGGGATGAGCGGACATATTGCTTCCCGATTAAATAAGATGCATTTATGATTCCTATATGTTGGCGGCGTCGACGTCAATAAGAATCATAGGTGCATCTTAATGGAAAGGCGCATGGATATTAACGAAGGTGGGAGGCGACGCGGACGCGCGCTCGAGGAAGCGATCCTCTGCGCAGCCTGGGCGGAACTGTTGGACCATGGATATACCAGCTTCACGATGGAAGGTGTGGCCAAGCGGGCGGGCACAAGTCGTCCTGTTTTGGCGCGCCGATGGCCGAGCCGGCCTGATCTGGCCGTCGCCGCCATTGGACACTACAACAAAAACAATCCTATCGACGTGCCGGATCTCGGAAATGTCCGGGCCGAGCTGATGGTTCTCTTTCAAAAACTCTCCGAGCGTGGCACGAGGACTATGGCGAAGGTCCTCTTTTCAATGAACGACTACTTCGTCGAGACCAATTCAAGCCTGGTCGATCTTCAGAGGAAATTGGCAGACGGTAGCAAACTGCGAGAGGTGCTGCAGCGCGGAGTTGACCGGGGAGAGCTCGATCAAGGCAAAATGACACCGCGGATATCATCCCTGCCTCTCGACCTTTTCCGCCACGAATTGATCATGACGCACAAGCCTGTTTCGAGCGCGCTGATTGTAGAGATTATAGACACAATATTCCTGCCACTGGCTGCCGCCAAGGCAGAGGGCTGATTTGTTAGGGCTTTAAAATGGCTTCCCCCTGAAGCCGGACAGAGCTGTATCGTTAGCATTTTTCCTTAGCCGCTTCGCGACTTCGCCCGGGGTTACCTCATCGCCCCGCCACAAGATGCAACAATGCATCCTATTGACCGGAGCGCGCGCGAGACGTTAGATACGATTGTGTATCTTAAAAGGAAGGTGGCTAAGATGCTCGCTACGATCGCTTCCAAGTTGTCCCGCAGGACCGTGCTGATCTCCGGCGCGAGTATCGCTGGGCCGGCCCTTGCTTACTGGCTCAACCAATATGGCTTCGATGTCACCGTGGTTGAGCGCGCCGATGCTGTCCGCAGCGGTGGTTATCCGATCGACGTGCGGGGCACCGCGATCGACGTCGTCCAGCGTATGGGTCTGATTCCACAACTCCAGGCGGCCCATATCAACGCGCAGAAATTGACCTTCGTGGATGCGGTCGGCGCACCGATCGGCGTCATCAGGCCAGAAGCCTTGACCGGCGGCGTGTCCGGTCATGACATTGAGTTGCCGCGCGGCGCACTGACCTCGTCCCTGTATGTTCTGACGCGCGACACGACGATCCGCTATCGATTCAATGACTCCATCGACACGCTGGACGATGACGGCGCTGGGGTAGACGTCCGCTTCAAGAGCGGCGCTCAAGGCCGGTTCGACGTAGTCGTTGGCGCAGATGGCCTGCATTCGAACACGCGCGCGCTGGTGTTCGGGCCGGAAGCGAGGTTCAGCCACTATCTCGGCTTTTGCTTCAATCTCTTCTCAGTGCCCAACGACCTCGGTCTGTCGCACGAAGGCGTCACCTTTGCCGAACCGGGCCGCATGGCGGGAGTATACGCGGTCGGCGACAGCGACACGCTCCACGCCTTTTTGACCTTCGCCAGCATCGAGCCCCCTTTCCTTTCGGACCCCGACATCGACAAGCAACGCCAACGGACAGCCGAAGTGTTCGCCCCGGGCGGCTGGGAAGTCCCCCGCCTAGTCGAGGCAATGCAGTGTTCGGACGATCTTTACTTCGACACGGTGAGCCAGATTCATATGCCGCGCTGGTCCTCGGGCCGCGTGGCGCTGGTCGGCGACGCCGCCTATGCAGCATCTTTCCTGTCGGGACAGGGCTCAAGCCTGGCGCTGGTCGGCGCCTATGTACTTGCCGGAGAACTGGCGACCCATGCGGATCCAGCCGAAGCCTTTACGGCGTACGAACAAATTACGCGGCCGTTCGTCGAAGCTAACCAGGCATTGGCCGGCGGCGGCGGCGGTTTCCTGTTGCCGCGTACGTCAGAAGAACTCGACGCGCGCAACCAAGCGCTGCTCGCGCTGCAGTCATCGGAAAGTGCCGGGTCGCACGGCGAACAATCGCGGCGGGTGCATAGCTTACTTCAGCTTCCCGACTACACGCTGCGACAGGGTGCGCAGTTCGCTCGGACGTGAGGCCTCGACAGAGGCCATACTCAGTCGACCGACGAGGCTAGCGCTTATTCCGAGATCCGGGGCAAATAGCCTGCGTACTCACCCTGCATGGGGATGGCGTATGAATCCGCCAACGCAGCGGTCTGATAGCCGATCGACTTTCGGAGCGCTCTGAGCGCCGCTTCGAAAGCACGCCAATCGGGGTCGCCACTGTCGCATCGCAAAGTGGTGAGGTCGAACCGTTCGACCGTATCGAAGAAATGCCGAACTGTCTGCCCGAGCGCGACGATCACTACGTCGAGCGGACTGCCGGCGGCGCAATCGCGACGGAGGCGTGTGAGATCATGCCGGAAGCCCTCAATAGACATCCGCACCCGGTCAGGGAATTCAGCGTCGAACCTGGCCCAGAAGGTTCGGCGGTCCTCAATTAGGGCGATGATCTCTCGCGCTAGGCCGGGCGCCATCTGGCCTGATCGCAGCAACTCAATGCTGCTCGACCAGCCATGTTGGCGTACTTCGGCGATCATGGTCTCGTGGTCTTGCTTCCAAGCCCGCAACTGCTCCGCCCGGAAGCCTCCGATGTCCTTGTCGACCATGTCGCCGCACTCGCGGCAAAGCCAAAGTCCGTTGGCCGCCGACCGGCGTGCAGTTTCGCTCTGGTCTCGATCGTACCGCGGACCGCCCTCGGCCGCCGCGCAGATATGCGCCGCATGCCCGGTTCCCAGGCCGCGCTCCCCGCCTGATCGAGGCCCCGCGGTCAACCGAAGGCATTGTGGGTTTGAACAGAAATGCGCCGCTCGCATCGCGAGCTCACGCTTTACCGGCAAGTAGAATTCATGACGCGGCATTGGGTCTCCGTCGATGTCGGACGACGCCCATAGCCGCTCTGCTGCGCCAGCTCGCTGAGTTTCGGCCAGATTTTGAAGGATGGTACGGGTGGTCGGAATCGAACCGACACTCCTTGCGGAACCGGATTTTGAAGGGAGTCGCGTTTACTGAATGCGTCCCCACGTGGCGGGCTGCACACGTTTCGAGCTTGTCCATCAGACCCTATTCGTCCCTATGCTGCACCTAGCAGTCAGGAAGAACCCGCCGATGTGTACGCTATAGCCCGAAAATGCCGCAGGGCAGTTCGAGGGGGCTTCCGGTACCGACATCTATCGTTCTCAATCGCCTCAGCAACGAAGGAGATTGAGAATGCCGAAGACCGAAGCTCCCCAAATCAGGCGAACAATCCGGCGCCACCAGTTGCGCGAGATGGTGCCGATGGCTGACAGCACGATTTATGAAATGGAGCAGCGTGGTGAATTTCCCCGTCGGTTCGCGCTCTCACCACGGTGTATTGTTTGGGACCTCGCCGAGGTCGAGGCCTGGCTGACGGCGCGGCGGACTGCCCCGATCCGTCGAGCACAGCACCCCGACGTCACCAAGCGCAAGACCCGACCGATCAAAGGGCGGGATCAAGCTCCATCACAGGCATAGCTGTCGGCAGAAGCGTTGGGGCGTGCTTCCGACCGTCGATCCAGGCATCCACGGTATCCGCCCACTGCTGCATCATATGCCGGCGCTGCACCTCATACTCGGCCTTGTTGTAAACGCCGCGCGATGAGCGCCCGTCCTCGTGCGCCAGGCACTTTTCGATCCAGTCGCTGTTAAAGCCCAGCTCATTTAGCAGCGTCGAGCCCGTCCGCCGCAGATCATGGACCGTGAAAGGCTCCAGCGGCAGCCCCTCCTTCTTGGCCTGTTCGACGACGGCATAGGTGACCCGATTAAAGGTCGCGCGCGACATCGGCGCGTCCGCGTCGTACCGGGACGGCAACAGGTATCGAGAGTTCCCAGAGCAGGTCTTGAGCGCGATCATGATATCCAACGTCTGTCGGCACAGGTAGACGTTGTGCGGCTTCGACCGCTTCATGCGCTCCTTCGGGATGGTCCAGACGGCGTTGTCGAAATCGATCTCGTCCCACACTGCATCCTGCAACTCGCTCTTCCGGACCATGGTGAGGAGGAAAAGTTTCATGCCGAGGCGGATCGTCGGCAATGTCGCGACATGCTCGAGCTGTTTGAACATGATGCGAATCTCGGCGGGCGAAAGTGCGCGGTCCTTCGGCGTGAAGGTCGCGATCGAGGCCGGACCGACGTCATCGGCCGGGTTGGCGACCTTCTCGCCGTGCAGAATGGCGAAGCCGTAGATTTGCTTCAGGATATCCCGCACATGGATGGCGGTCGCTGGCGCTCCCCGTTCGACGATCTTGCCGCAGTGAGCGCGCAGATCATCGGGAGTGATCTCTGTCAGGAGACGATTCCGCCAGACGGGCATGAGTTCGCGCTCAAAGATGGAGCGGCGCATCGCGCGGGTGCTATCAGCCATGGTCGCGTTGGTCAGCCATTTCTCGCCGAACTGGCCGAAGCTCTTTGCTTCCTTGATCCGGCGCTTCTCCCGCTGCTTCTCGATGGCGGGGGACCGCCCTTCGGCGATCGCGCGCCGCGCGTCGATGCATAACTCGCGAGCCCTGGCGAGCGATATCCCGTCACGGGCATACCTACCGAGATAGACGGTCTCCCGCCTGCCGTTCAGCCGATAGTCGAGCCTGAACGAGATGGCGCCCGACGGTGCAACGCGCACATACATGCCGTCACGATCAGATACCTTGTACATTTTGGCTTTTGGTTTCAAGCACTTGAGTGCTGCATCGGTCAACATTTCGGGCCTCCTTGCGGAAAAGTACCGTCACGCGGTTTTTGGAGGCCTATGGCGTAGAAAGCGATTATAATTCAGCGTCTTATATCAAAAAAAGTACCGTCATGAGCCTCATTGCTCCTGACGGTACTTTCGTTTTTCCGGTTGATCAATGGGGGCAAGGCCCGTCAGCGGGGCCGCCGAATGCGATCTATGCCCACCGATAGATGTCGATAGGCACAGAAGAAATTTATTTTTGTTTTCAGTTTGTTAGATCGTACTTCAGCGTAAATTCGGCGGCGTTCGGATAGGTCTGAATCATTCCCACTCGATCGTGCCAGGAGGCTTCGAGGTTACGTCGTAGACCACGCGATTGACGCCCTTCACCTCGTTGACGATACGGGTCGCGACGCGGCCGAGGAAGGTCATGTCGAACGGATAGAAATCCGCCGTCATGCCGTCCACCGAGGTCACGGCGCGCAGGCCGACGACATAGTCGTAGGTGCGATAGTCGCCCATGACGCCGACGGTCTTTACCGGCAGTATCACGGCAAACGCCTGCCAGATCTTGTCATAGAGCCCATGGCGGCGGATCTCTTCCAGGTAGATCTCGTCAGCAAGACGCAGGATGTCGAGCTTCTCGCGGGTAATCTCGCCAGGGCAGCGAATGGCAAGGCCCGGTCCCGGGAAGGGATGACGGCCGACAAACACCTCCGGCAGGCCGAGCTCGCGGCCGAGGGCACGAACCTCGTCTTTGAAGAGCTCGCGCAACGGCTCGACGAGCTTCATGTTCATCCGCTCGGGCAGGCCACCGACATTGTGGTGGCTTTTGATCGTCACCGAAGGGCCGCCCGTGAAGCTGACACTCTCGATGACATCCGGGTAGAGCGTGCCCTGGGCAAGGAAGGCCGCGCCGCCGATCTTCCGGGCCTCGTCCTCGAACACATCGATGAACAGCTTGCCGATGGTCTTTCGCTTCACTTCCGGGTCGGTGACGCCCTCAAGCGCTGTCAGGAACAACTCCTCGGCTTCGACGTGCACCAGCGGGATATTATAGGCGTCGCGGAACAGGGTGACGACCTTCTCCGCCTCGCCAAGGCGCAACAGGCCGTGGTCGACGAACACGCAGGTGAGCTGGTCGCCGATCGCCTCGTGGATCAGCACCGCCGCCACCGAGGAATCAACGCCCCCCGACAGGCCACAGATCACCTTCTCGTCGCCGACCTGCTCGCGGATGCGGCGGATGGCCTCCTCGCGATAGGCCTTCATGCTCCAGTCGGATTTGAGCCCGACAATGTTGTGCACGAAGTTGGCGAGCAATTTGCCGCCGTCAGGCGTGTGCACCACTTCGGGATGGAACATGGTCGTGTAGATGCGCCGCTCTTCATTGAGGGCAATGGCGAACGGGGCATTCTCGGACGTGCCGGCGACCACAAAGCCTTCGGGTAAAACCGTCACGCGGTCGCCATGGCTCATCCATACCGGATAGCGCTGGCCCACCTCCCAGAACCCCTCAAACAGGGGGCTGGGATGCTTGATCTCGATGTCCGCGCGGCCGAATTCGGCGGCATGTCCGCCCTCGACCACCCCACCCAGCTGCAGTGCCGCGGTCTGCTGGCCATAGCAGATGGCGAGAATGGGAACGCCGGATTCAAACACCGCCTGCGGGGCGCGCGGGCTTCCTTCCGTCGTCACCGAAGCCGGGCCACCGGAGAGGATAACTCCCTTCGGCTTCAGCTTCTCGAAGGCTTCGGCCGCGCTCTGGAAGGGATGGATCTCACAGTAGACCCCTGCTTCCCGGACCCGCCGTGCGATCAGCTGCGTCACCTGCGAACCAAAATCGATGATGAGGATCGTGTCGTGATTAGGGGCGGCATCGGTGGGGATCATGTTCGGCTCTATCTCGCGGGCAGATCGGGCGATGTGTGGGTTCATACAAGGCTCAGGCGTCGCGCACCATGATGCTGACGAAGAAGCCGTCGGTACCGGTGCGCAGCGGCGTCAACAGCAGGCCCTCGGGCCGCTCCAGCGCCGCCTCGCGAAGGGCAATGCCGCGTTCGCCGAGTGCGAGCACAACATCGACCGGCGGGATGACATGAAAATCGGCATGGCGGTCGAGGAACGCACGCACCTGCCCGACATTCTCCTCGTCAAGAAGCGAACAGGTGATGTAGGCAAGCCGCCCGCCGGGCTTTACGAAGCGTTCCGCCGCTTCGAGAATCTCGGCCTGGTCCTTCATCCGCTCGGCAAGCGCACCGGGGCGCATCCGCCACTTGGCGTCGGGGTTCCGCCGCCATGTTCCGGTGCCGGTGCAGGGCGCGTCGATGAGGACGAGATCCATGCGGCCGGTGAGATCCTCAAGCACGTCGACGCCCGCCCTGCCCTTCCCCTTCGGCGAACGGACCTGGACGTTGTGCGCCCCCGCGCGCTGGATCCGCTCGTGGATCGGCGCGAGGCGACGTAGATCGTCGTCATAGGCATAAAGCTGACCGGCATTGTCCATCAGCGCGGCAAGAGCCAGGGTCTTGCCGCCGCCTCCCGCGCACAGGTCAAGCACCTGGGCGCCGCGCGCCGGGGCGGAGAGGATCGCGGCGAGTTGCGAGCCTTCGTCCTGAATTTCCACCATGCCCTTCAGATAGGCCGGCTCCGACGTCAGCGGCGGCGCCTTGCCATCGGCATTCGGGGCGATCCGCAGCGCGAGGGGAGACCATACGCCGTGTATCGGCGCGAGGTGATCAAGCTGCTGCATCGCCTTGGCAACGTCCGCCTTGAGCGTGTTCACCCGGAGGTCGAGAGGCGCGCGGTCGGCCAGCGCAGCTCCCTCCTGCGCCCGTCCTTCGCCGAACACGGCGGCGAGGGAGGCGTCGAGCCATTCGGGATAGTCGCCGCGCACATGGGCGGGAGCATCCTCCAGCGTGGCATTGCCAAGGCGGGCAGCTTCGGCATCGGACAGCGGGGCCGGCGCGAAGCGACTGCCGTCGCACAGCTGGCCAATGGCTTGGGCATCGAGCCCACGGCCAAGCTTGAGCATGCCGAGCACGAGCGCGCGCGGCGTTTCCTCGGCCATCAGCCAGGCCGACGAGGCCCGCCGGCGCAGCGTGTCATAGACCAGCGAGGACAGTGCCGCGCGGTCACCCGAACCCGCGAAGCGATGGCCCCGCCCCCATTCGGTCAGCACTTCCGCGGCAGGCCGGCGGTCGGCAAGAATGCTGGCGACAACCTCGATGGCTGCGGAGATGCGGGCGGTGGGTGTCACAGTTTTTCCTTCACGGCATGACCGGCGAGAACAGGATGCCGATGGCGAACAGCATCCACATGATGAGCAGCGCCAGCACGCCGAGAGCAAAGGCGGGGAAACGCAACCGGACATTATTGCTGGTGACGTGCACCGCCGCATGGACGAGGCGGCTGAGCACGAAGATCCAGGACAGCACCACAAAGGGCAGGTCCGCCTGCCGCGTGATCAGCGCAAATGCCACCAGTGCATAAAACAGCACCGGGAATTCGAACTGATTGCGCAGGCAATTGCTTACCTGCCTCACATTGACCGGCCACCCCGTGTCGTCGAGAACCACGCGCTTCTCATCCACCCCCCCGGCCCGAATTGCCGAGGCGCGCACGGCGCCCAGATGGATCAGGAGAACGAAGGCGAGCGCGACCTGCACGAAAACCGGAAGCAATATAGCGGGAATCGACATGGTACGGGCTCTCTTCGAGGGGCGGACCGGAACAGCGCCGAGGGGCCTCAGCCCCCCGCGGGATAGTTCGGGCTCTCGCGCGTGATGATCACGTCGTGGACGTGGCTCTCGCGCAAGGAGGCGCCGGAGATGCGCACGAACTGTGCCTTCTCTCGGTACTCCTCAAGCGTGCCGCCACCGACATAGCCCATCGCCGCGCGAAGGCCGCCGGCCAGCTGATGCAACACGCCGTTCACCGGCCCCTTGTAAGGCACCTGCCCCTCAATGCCTTCCGGCACGAGCTTCAGCGTGTCCTTCACCTCGGCCTGGAAATAGCGATCAGCCGAGCCGCGCGCCATGGCCCCTACCGAGCCCATACCGCGATACGACTTATAGGAGCGTCCCTGATAGAGGTAGACCTCGCCCGGGCTTTCATCCGTGCCCGCGAGCAGCGAACCGATCATCGCGCAGGAGGCACCGGCGGCCAGAGCCTTGGCGAGGTCGCCGGAATACTTGATGCCGCCATCCGCGATCACGGGCGTGTCGCTCTTCTGTGCCTCTTCAACCGCGTCAAGAATGGCGGTGAGCTGCGGCACGCCGACACCGGCGACGATGCGCGTGGTGCAGATTGACCCAGGCCCGATACCGACCTTGACCGCGTCCGCACCGGCATCGATCAGCGCACGGGCGCCTTCCGCCGTCGCGACATTGCCCGCCAGAATCTGCACCTTGTTGGAGAGCTGCTTGATGCGGCTCACCTGGTCCAGCACCTTGCGCGAATGGCCATGAGCCGTGTCGACCACCACAAGGTCGACACCCGCATCGATGAGCAGCTCGGTACGGTGATAGCCATCTTCACCCACCGTGGTCGCCGCCCCGGCGCGCAGGCGGCCCTGCTCGTCCTTGGTGGCGTTGGGGTAGGCAACCGCCTTTTCCATATCCTTGACGGTGATGAGGCCGACGCAGCGCTGCTCATTGTCGACCACGAGCAGCTTTTCGATGCGGAACTGATGCAGAAGGCGCTTGGCTTCGCCCTGCTCCACGCTCTCGTGGACAGTGACGAGCCGGTCCTTGGTCATCAGTTCGGAGACCGGCTGAGCGGGATTGGTGGCGAAGCGCACGTCGCGGTTGGTCAGAATACCCACCAGCTTGCCGTTACGGCCATTCGCGCCACGTTCCACCACCGGAATGCCGGAAATGCCGTGAGCCTTCATCAGCGCCAGTGCATCGGCGAGCTTCTGGTCGGGATGGATGGTGACGGGATTCACCACCATGCCGCTCTCGAACTTCTTGACCATCCGCACATGCTCAGCCTGAACTTCCGGCTCGAGATTTCGGTGGATGATGCCGAGACCGCCGGCCTGTGCCATCGCGATCGCAAGACGACCCTCGGTGACGGTGTCCATCGCGGAGGACAGGATCGGAAGATTGAGAGAGATCGTCCGAGTGACGCGCGAGGAAATATCCACCTCGCCCGGCATCACATCGGACAGGCCAGGCTTGAGCAGCACGTCGTCGAAGGTAAGCGCTTCCCGCGCGAGGCCGTCACGAACCGACATCGCCAACTCCCGATAAGGGCGTGCGGAGAGGTCTCCGTCATGCCCGATGGATGGATGAACGGAACGGAGCCAGCCTTGGTACAGCGGCTCCGCTACGAGTTGGCGAGGGCTCTTACCATGGTGCGATGCGCTTTCCTAGAAGTCTTGCTCTGTGTTGCACGCAATGCCGATCCGCGTCGCCCAACGCGATCATCGTCCCCACCTGATGACGGATTTGTGTGCATTTTGACATCGTCCGAATGCGCCATCGGCGTTAATAGCCCGGTGATCGGTCGCGTCCGATCGAAACAGGTCCTCGCCGTGCGCCCTGAACGTCTCGTTCCACTCATCGTCGCCTGCGCGCTGTTCATGGAACAGCTTGATTCGACTGTGATCGCCACCTCGCTGCCGGCCATTGCCGCCGACATGCACGAGGACCCGATCGCCCTGAAACTGGCGCTGACCTCCTATCTCCTGAGTCTTGCGGTATTCATCCCCGCCAGCGGCTGGTTCGCCGACAGGTTCGGCTCGCGCACCGTATTCCGCGCCGCCATCATCGTGTTCACGGCGGGCTCCATACTGTGTGGGCTCGCGCATTCACTGCCCGATTTCGTGCTCTTCAGAATCATCCAGGGCATGGGCGGGGCCATGATGGTGCCGGTCGGGCGACTGGTGATTCTGCGCACCGTGCCGAAGGAAGGTATCGTTTCAGCCCTTGCCTGGCTCACCGTGCCGGCGTTGCTCGGCCCCGTTGTCGGACCGCCGATCGGCGGGTTCATCACCACCTATTTCGACTGGCGACTGATCTTCTTCCTGAATATTCCGATCGGCCTGCTGGGCATCACGCTGGCGACGCGCTTCATTCCCGATATTCGCGAAGACGACGTCGGCGCCTTCGATTTTCACGGCATGGCGCTCTCGGGAGTCGGCCTTGCTGGCCTGATTTTCGGCTTCGCACT
Source organism: Ancylobacter pratisalsi (assembly GCF_010669125.1). NCBI lineage: Bacteria > Pseudomonadati > Pseudomonadota > Alphaproteobacteria > Hyphomicrobiales > Xanthobacteraceae > Ancylobacter > Ancylobacter pratisalsi. The sequence goes on along the minus strand of NZ_CP048630.1, from coordinate 3,672,002 downwards.
GCTCGGCCAGCACGCGGTGGCGTGGTGGATCGCCCTGTCGGTGATCGCCGTCGGCGCGGTGGCGATGTTCTTCTATGTGCGCCACGCGCGCGGCACGCCGCGGCCCATTCTCGATTTGACGCTGCTCAAGGTCCCCACCTTCTTCGCCGGCGTCATCGGTGCGTCCCTGTTCCGTGTCGGTATCGGGGCGATACCTTTCCTGCTGCCGCTGATGCTGCAGCTCGGCTTCGGGCTCACGCCCTTCGCTTCGGGGATGATCACCTTTGCCTCCGCCTTGGGCGCGATGACGATGAAGTTCACCGCAGCGCCCATCATCCGCATGTTCGGCTTCCGGCGGGTACTGGTGGTGAACTGCTTCATCGCGGCAGCCTTCGTCGCGTCCTCTGCCCTGTTCCGCCCCGGCATGCCCTATGCGCTGATGGTCGGCGTCCTGCTGCTGGGCGGGTTCTTCCGTTCGCTGCAATTCACCAGCACCAATGCGCTGTCCTATGCCGACATTTCGAACGAGGCGATGAGCCGGGCGACCAGCTTCGCCAGCGTGGCGCAGCAGGTGGCAATTTCGACCGGTGTCGCGGTGGGCGCCCTGGTACTCGATGGCATGCGCAGCTGGCGGGGCGACGGCGCGATCCAAGTCGAGGATTTCAGCGTCGCTTTCGCCATTGTCGGGTTGATCGCGATGTGCTCGGCGTTCTTCTTCATGCGGCTGCCGGCGGATGCGGGCGCGGCACTTGCCCGACGCCGCGAGAAACCTTCAGCGCCCGCGGAACCGCCCGGAGAGATGGGCAGCGCCGCCTGATCAGGCGTCCAGGTCGTCACCGCTGACGGAAGACCGGCCCCGAAACCCCATGGCAACCACATAGAGCTCAGCCGAATCCGCTCGGCTGGCCTGTGGCTTCACATGTTTCACCGTCGCGAAATTGCGCTTCAGTTCGGCCAGCAACGAGCCCTCGGTGCCCCCCTGGAACACCTTGGCGACGAAAGCCCCGCCCGGCGCCAAAACCTGCCCCGCGAAATCAATGGCGAGCTCGACCAGACCGACGATACGCAGATGGTCCGTGGCCCGGTGGCCGGTCGTGTTTGCCGCCATGTCCGACATCACGACATCCGCTTCGCCACCCAGCATTTCCTTCAGACGATCCGGCGCGTCATCCGCGAGGAAGTCCATCTGGACGAAGTCGACCCCCGTGACCGGGTCGATCTCAAGCAGGTCGATCGCGACCACATGGCCACCGCCGTCTTCCGCCTTGATGCGCTTGGCCGCGACCTGGCTCCAGCCCCCCGGCGCGGCGCCGAGGTCAACCACCCGCGCGCCCGGCTTCAGGAACTTCATCTTGTCGTCGATCTCGATGAGCTTGAAGGCGGCGCGCGAGCGCCACCCCTCGCGCTTCGCACGAGCGACATAAGGATCATTCAGCTGACGCTGGAGCCACTTTTGCGAAGAAGAACTCAGCGAACGCGCTTTCTTCAGGCGCACCTTCAGTGGGCGGGATTCACCACCCTTGCTGGCTTCCGGCTTGTCGATCACGTCGTCACTCCAGCGTGGCGGCGCCAAACGCCATCCGCACGCATCAATTCTACCAATATGCCCTCCCGCAGACCGCGATCGGCGACGCGCAGGCGGTCGCACGGGAACGCCCGGCGCACCGCTTCGAGGATCGCACATCCCGCAAGCACGAGGTCAGCGCGCTCAATACCGATACAGGGATTGGCCGCGCGCTCGGAGAAGGGCATGTCGAGGAGCCGGTCTACCACAACGCGGACCTGTTCGGCACCGAGCCATGTGCCGTCCACCTGCGAGCGGTCGTAACGCGGCAGGTCGAGATGAACGCCCGCAATTGTGGTAACGGTGCCGGACGTACCCAGAAGATGCAGCCTGCCGCAATCATGGGGCCCCACGGCTTTGACGAAACCGTCAAGATGCGGGCTGAACTCGTTGACCATCGCCTCGAAATCGGCGCGCGTGACTTTCACGCCGCCGTGGCGTTCGGCCACGGTAACGACCCCGAGCGGCACCGACACCCAGGCACGGATGATCGCGGCGGGCGGCCCACCGTCCCTTGTCTCGACACGGTCGAGCCAAACCACTTCGGTCGACCCGCCGCCGATGTCGAACAGCACGGCACCGTCCGAATAGGGATCGACCAAGGGCGTACAGCCGGCCGCTGCAAGCCGTGCCTCCGTCTCACGGTCGACGATTTCGAGCTTCAGCCCGGTCTGCTCGGCAACGCGGTTGATGAAGTCGGCGCCGTTCGTTGCGGAACGGCAGGCCTCCGTGGCGATCAGACGACTGTCCGCGATGTTGCGCGCGCCGATCTTGGCAGCACATACGGCGAGCGCGTCGACGGCACGCGTCATCGCGGCGTCGCCGAGCTTGCCGGAGCAGATCAGTCCCTCGCCCAGCCGTACGATTCGCGAGAACGCATCAATCACGCGAAAGCCGCTGGCCGTCGGGCGAGCCACGAGCAGGCGGCAGTTATTCGTGCCGAGATCCAGCGCCGCGTAGCACGGGTCATTATTGCGCGGGCTACCGCCGCCGCCATTGTCGGCCCGCGCTCCATCACGCCGCCGGCCATGCCAGTGGCGCTGACGGGTCCGATCCGGCGATTTGTCGTCCCGCGCCAACGCAGCATCGCTCGACGATCTCTCGTCGCGCGGCAACCTGCCTGTTGCCCGCTGGCCCGCCCACGTCTCGGTCTCGTCGACCATTATGAATTCCCCGGCCGAAGCCGCTTGGCCGATCACCGCGCGAAGCGCCGTCTCGGCCGAATATTCCAACATCTCGCGTGAAATGTAACATTCGGGGGCTAGGGCGCAATTGACTTCATGCCTGCCAAGCGTGGAGCGCCGGCCTCGCGGCGAGATCTTCGCGGCAATAGTAGCCCGGCCCTGGCCGCCTCACGCACCCTCGCTGTGCTCATAGAGTTCCAGCGGCAGCCCGTCAGGGTCGGCGAAGAAGGTGAAACGCCGTCCCGTGAAGGGATCGGTTCGAAGCTCGTCGACGGCGATCCCCAGGCTCGTGAGACGCCCGATGTCGGCCTCGATGTCCTCGGTCGCGAAGGCGAGATGGCGCAATCCGCAGGCTTCCGGCCGACTGGGGCGCGGTGGTGGGGTGGGAAAGGAAAACAGTTCGATGCGTGCGTTTCCCGCGTCGAGGTCGCACTTCCACGATTGCCGCTCGGCTCGATACGCCTCATGGAGGACGCCAAGGCCAAGCACCTCCACGTAAAAATGCCGGGAGCGATCATAGTCGGAGCAGATGATCGCGATATGGTGGACGCCGCGCATGGCGGCAGAATAGCGTGGCCGGGCTCTGGTTTGGAACCCCGCAGCCTGCGGGGCGTAGTCCCGGTACAGAGCGAGGGGTGGGCGAGCCGCAATGTCGAGATGGCAATGGATTTTCCGCCAGTTGGCCCGGCGCCTTTGGCTGCGGGCCACGCTGATCGGCGCGTTGGGCGTGGGCGCGGCGGTCCTCGCGACGCTGGCGGAACGGTTCTTTCCCGAGCCGCTGGCGTTCGACATGGGTGCCGACGCGGTCGACAGCATTCTCTCCATCATCGCCTCCAGCATGCTCGCCGTGACCACCTTCTCGATCAGCGTCATGACCTCGGCATTCGGGGCGGCGACCAGCAATGTGACGCCGCGCGCCACCAAGCTGCTGATGCAGGACCGCACCACGCAGAACGTTCTCTCCACCTTCATCGGATCCTTTATTTTCAGCATCGTAGGCATCATCGTGCTGAAGGCGGGAGCCTATGGGCCGCAGGGACGCGTGGTGCTGTTCATCGTCACCATCGCCGTCATCATGCTTGTGGTGGGAACGCTGATGGGGTGGATCGACCACCTCACCAGACTTGGCCGGGTCGGCGAAACCACCGAGCGGGTTGAGGCCGTCACTCTCTCCGCGATCAACTCGCGCCTCACCCATCCCTGCCTTGGCGGTGTGCCCCTGCGCTCGAAGATCGCCCTTCCGGAGACCTCTCCGGCGGTGCGCGCGGAGGCGACCGGATATGTCGAGCATATCGACGTGGCGGAGATCGCCGACTGCGCCGAAATGCTGGACTCCGACATCTTCCTGGCGGTCGTTCCGGGCGCCTTCGTCTACCCCGACACACCGCTGGCGCATGTGGTCGATCGGAAGGCCAGTGAGGGTGATGAGGACGATGAGGACGCATTCGAGGCCGCGCTCGACAGGGTACGCCGTGCGGTTTCGATCGGACACGAACGCAGCTTCGACCAGGACCCGCGATTCGGCCTCGCGGTCCTCAGCGAGATCGCGATGCGGGCGCTGTCACCCGCGGTCAACGATCCGGGAACCGCGATCGACGTGATCGGCCGCTGTGCCCGGCTGCTCATCCTCTGGGCCGAGGGAGAGACCAAGGCGGAGGAGATCGAGGTCAGGTATCCACGCGTCCATGTGCCGGCGCTGGACACCGCCGATCTCTTCGATGACGCGTTCCGGCTGGTCGCCCGCGACGGCGCCCGCCAGATCGAGGTGCAGATGCGGCTGCAGAAGGCGCTGCGCGCGCTGAGCCAGGTCGGCGATACCGCGTTCCGGGAGGCGGCGCGCCACCAGTCCCGCCTCGCGCTTGAAAGGGCGGAGACGGAGATGACGATGGACGCCGACAAGGAGATGCTGCGCGCCATGGTCAATTCGCCCCCGTGACGAGGAGCGGGCGCGCGTTTGCTACTCAGGTCGGCCGACGGCTGAGGCGGACCAGATCGTCGTGAACGCGGGCATTTCCGGCCCACATCGGACCGGGCCGGTCCAGTTCGCCGTCAAACGTCACCACCCCGCCCGCCTCGCGCACGAGCGCGATGCCGGCCCAGCAATCCCAGCAGAACAGCGTCGGATCGTAATAGCCCGCGAGCCGGTTGGCCGCCACATAGGCCAGCATGAGCGCGCCGGAGCCGACCCGAAACACCACCCCGCCCTCGCGATAGAGCGCTTCGACGAAGGCGCCGACGTCCTTGGGATCGGCCTTCTGCGTGGCGCCGAAGCCCGTGGTCGTCGACGCGACGGTCCACTCCTGGTTCATGGTGAGGCGAACGCCGTTCAGCCACGCCCCGCCGCCTTCCACAGCCAAATACAGCTCGTCCATCATCGGCGCGAAGATGACACCGGCGACGGGCTGGCGATCGCGGGCAATGCCGATGGAGACGGTCCAGTTCGGCTGGCCGACCAGGAACGGCATGGTGCCGTCGATGGGATCGATGACCCAGACGAAACCCGATGTTCCCTCGGTGGCGGCCTCTTCTTCGCCGACAATGCCGTCGGTGGGAAAATGCTCGTGAATTGAAAGACGTAGCCACGCCTCGATCGAACGATCCGCCTCGCTGACAAGGTCCTGCGACGCCGATTTCAGCTCAGGATGCAGCACGCCGCGGTTGAGGAAGAAGTCGCGCGCCTTCGCGCCCGCCGCCCGCGCCAGTCCTTCGGCAACGGCCACGCGGTCATGGAGCGGGTCGGCTTCACCGTTCTGTTCCGATGCCATCCTCACGCGCCTCCCGTTTTTTAATTGCGGCTCATCGGCCACGTTACCTGTTTCGTGATGCTATTGCATATTTGAGATTACAAATGTATCGATTTCAGCACCAAGCGGCGAGGCCGCCGAGACATCGCGGGACAGGCTTCTCCGGAAGCCCCGGTGTTGAGGTGGTCTTGGAACGTGTTGTCGACGCTGCGGAGGGAGTGGGAAGAAAAGTCCCTTCCGTGGCCGTCGGCCAAGAATGCGAGAGGCGGTTCAACCGCCCGGATGTCGGCCTCGCCCAAACCGTGGCGCTGAGCCATCTCAGGAGGAAAAAATGAAGCGTGCATTGAGAATCTGCGCCAGCGTCGCCGCCGTTGCGGCCGCGACCGCAACCATGCCGGTCGCGGCGATGGCCGACTGGCTCGAAGACGCCGCCAAGCCGCTGAAGGGCACCGAGATCAGCGGCATCTTTCTCGATCGTCCGGGCTACCGCGCGATCATCAAGCTCATTCCCGAGTTTGAGAAGAGGACCGGCATCAAGGTGAACTACGAGATCGTTCCCTACGAGAACGCCCGCGAAAAGGAAGTGCTGAACTTCACCTCGCAGGGTGACTACACCATGGCGCTGGTCGACCTGGTGTGGATCGGCGAGTTCGCGGAGAACGGCTGGCTGGTGCCGGTCGACGACCTCGCGAAGGACAAGGCGATCACCGACCCGAACCTCAAGCTCGACGGCTTCTTCCCGCTGCTGCTGGAAGCGTTCGGTTCCTGGGGCGGCCAAGTCTACGGCCTGCCCTTCGACAACTATTCCGGCCTGCTGTTCTACAATTCCTGCAAGCTCAAGGAAGCGGGCTTCGACAAGCCGCCGGCGACCTGGGACGAGCTGATGAACGTGTACGGTCCCCAGCTGACCGACGCTTCGAAGAACCAGTATGCCTATGCCCTGCAGTCGCGCCGCGGCGAGACCCAGTCGGCCGACAGCTTCATGCGCTTCCTGTGGCCCTTCGGCGGCTCGCTGCTGAACGCCGAGTTCAAGTCCAACCTGCTGAGCAAGGAAAGCCAGGCCGGCCTCCAGTTCCGCCAGGACCTGATGAAGTACATGCCTCCGGGTGATGTCAGCTTCGATCACGCCGAGGCGGTCAACGCGCTGGCCCAGGGCCAGGTGGCGATGATCACCGAGTGGTCGGCCTTCTACTCCACGCTTGCCGACCCCGCGACCTCCAAGCTCGGCGACTGCCTCGCCGTGGCGCCCGAGCCCGCCGGCCCCGCCGGCCGCCTGCCCGCCCTGGGCGGCTTCTCGCTGGCCGTCGCCGCTCAGGCGAGCCCGGAGCAGCAGAAGGCCACCTGGCTGTTCATCCAGTGGGCGACCTCCGAGGACATCGCCAAGGACTATGTCGAGGCCGGTGGCGTCTCGGGCCGCATGGCCGTCTACAACGACCCGGAAATCAAGGCGAAGTACAAGTTCGTCGAGCCGATGGTCGCCTCGTGGCAGGCCGGCGTGCCGGAGTATCGTCCCCGCTTCCCGGCCTGGCCCGCGATCTCCGAGGTCGTCGCCGAATGGGGTTCCAAGATGATGCTGGGTGAAGTCACCGTCGAAGGTGGCGCCAAGGAAATCGGCACCCGCATGGAAGAGATCCTCGGCAAGGAAGGCTATTACGACGGGAAGAAGAAGCTTCTCCAGTGAGTTGAAGCCGGCGGCGCCCCTGGTCTTACTCGGTGCCGCCGGTCTCTCCGGGCGGATGACGGAACCCGCGATCCGGCATCCGCCCGTTTTTCTTCCTGACCACGGCTTTGCCTGATGACTGCCGGGATGCAAAACATGACCCCTCTCCACGGCAAGGCGCTGGACGAAATCCGTGTCTGCCTCGACAAGGTGCGCGGCGATGAGTTCGACGCCGCCGTCGCCGAGATCGCCGCCGCCGGGCGCATCGCGCTCTATGGCGTCGGGCGCGAGGGACTGCAGATCAAGGGCCTCGCCATGCGCCTGTTCCATCTCGGCCTGAAGGCCGCGGTGGTGGGCGACATGACGACCCCGCCGGTCGGCCCTGGCGACCTGCTGGTCGTCTCCGCCGGACCCGGCGACTTCTCCACCGTTTCCGCGCTGCTGGGCGTGGCCCGTGCCAGCGGCGCCCGCACCCTGGTGGTGACCGCCGAGCCCAAGGGAGCCGCCGCCGCGCAGGCCGACCTCGTGCTCACCGTGCCGGCCCAGACCATGGCGAGCGACCAGGGGACGGCCGCCGCCTCGGTTCTGCCGATGGGCTCGCTCTATGAGGGCGCGCTCTACGTGCTGTTCGAGATCCTGATACTCAGCCTTCGCGACCGGCTGGACGTGCCGCCCGCCCGGATGCGGGCCAACCATACCAATCTGGAGTGACCCGGGCCGGCCGCTGCCTGCCCGCCTGCCCTTCCAGACACTGCCACTAGGACCGCGCCATGAGTGAAGCTCCCACGAGACCCAACCGAGGTTACGGCCGCTGGACGCCGGCGTGGTTTCTGGCGCCGGCCGTGCTCGCCCTGCTCCTGATCGGCATCTACCCGACCATTTTCGCGCTGGTGACCTCGTTCCGGCGCTACAACATCACCCGTCCGCGCGACGGCTTTCCCTTCATCGGCTTCGAGAACTACATCTCGGTGCTGACCGACAGCACCTTCTGGTCCTCGCTGTTCCTCACCGCGCAGTTCTACGTCACCGTGCTGCCGATCCAGATCATGCTCGGGCTGATCATCGCGCTGCTGCTGCACAAGCCGGGCATGGGGCTCTTGAAGTCGCTGGCCCGCGTGACCCTGGTGGTGCCGCTCGCCACCACCTATGCGGTGGTCGGCCTGATCGGGCGACTGATCTTCAACCGCGACTTCGGCGTCGCCAACCAGCTGTTCGAGGCCATCGGCGTCGGGAAGATCGACTGGCTCAGCTCGCCGACCGGCGCCTTCGCGGCCATCGCCATCATGGACATCTGGCAGTGGACGCCGTTCTGCGCGCTGATCTTCCTCGCCGGCCTCTCCATGGTGCCCGGCGAGATCGAGGAAGCGGCACGGCTGGAGACGTCCTCCAAGCTCGCGCTGCTGCGCTATGTCCAGCTGCCCTATCTCCTGCCCGGCCTGACGGCGGTGATGATCCTGCGCTCGGCCGACGTACTGAAGCTGTTCGACATGGTCTTCGTGATGACGCGCGGCGGGCCCGGCTCGGCGACCGACCTGATCTCGATCTACATCCAGCGCGTGGGCTTCCGCATCTTCGACCTGGGCACCGCCTCGGCGCAGGCGATCCTGCTCCTGATCATCACCATCATCATCAGCCGGCTCTACATCCGCCTGTTCTACCGCGAGGTGCACTGATGCGACTCTCGTCCGGCAAGCTCCTTCACGCCGTCGGCCTCACCGCAGTGGTGCTGTTCTCGCTGTTCCCGTTCTACTGGATGGTGGCGGCGAGCTTCAAAACCCAGGCCGACATCCTCGCCTCGCCGCCGGTGTGGGTGTTCACGCCGACGCTGCAGAACTACGCCGACATCTTCGCCGACACCAAGGTCAGCGGGGCGATCATCAATTCGCTGATCGTGGCGACCAGCTCGACCGTGCTCGCGGTGCTGCTCGGCGCGCCGGCCGCGTTCGCGCTGGCGCGCTATGACTTCCGCGGCAAGTCGGACCTGTGGTTCTGGTTCATCTCGAACCGCATGATCAGCCCGATCGTGCTGGCGCTGCCGGTGTACCTGCTGGCGATCCAGGTGGGGCTGCTCGACACCCATCTGGTGCTGATCCTGATCTATCTCACCTTCAACCTGCCGATCGTGGTGTGGATCTGCACCGACCAGTTCAAGTCGATCCCGTCCGATCTGGAACAGGCGGCGCGGCTGGACGGGGCCAACCAGTTCATCATCTTCCGCAAGATCTACCTTCCGCTCGGCGCGCCGGGCATCGCGGTGTCGGCGATCTTCTCGTTCATCTTCTCGTGGAACGAGTTGCTCTACGCGCTGGTGCTGACGCGCCGCAACGTGCAGACCGCCCCGGTGGTCGCGACCAGCTTCATGTCCGGCTACGAGCTGCCCTGGGGCAAGATCATGGCCACCGGCACGGTCATCGTGCTGCCGGTCACGATCTTCGCGCTCATCGTGTCGCGCCACATGGTGCGCGGCCTGACGATGGGAGCGACCAAGTGAGCGAGGCGGCCGCGCCAATCCCCTTCGGCATCAATCTGGGCTTCTGCGTGAAGCGCTGGGTGAGCCCGGAGCTGTGGACCCGCGTGGTACGCGAGCGGCTGGGCCTCGATCTGGTGCAGTTCTCCTTCGACCTCGTCGACCCGATGTGGCCCGACGCGGTGCTGGAGCGCCACGCCGGCGCCGTCCGCCGCGAGGCGCAGGCGAGCGGGATCACCATCCACAGCGCCTTCATCGGGCTGGCGCACTACACCTTCAACCAGCTGCTGCATCCCGACCCGGCGGTGCGCGACTATGCGGAGGAATGGCTCGGGCGCGCCTATCGCTTTGCCGCGATGGCGGGAATCCCGCGCGTGGGCGGCCCGCTCGGGGCCATCGCCTCGCGGCTCGACGGCACCGAGGCGGAGGCGATCGAGCCCGCCGACTATGCCGAGCTGATCGCGCGCATGCACCGGCTGGGCGCGCGGGCGGGCGCGGAAGGCCTGAGCGAACTTTATGTCGAGCCCACCCCGCTGCGCCGCGAATGGCCGTGGACCATCGCGCAGGCGCGGCAGATGATGAACGATGTGGCGGGCAGCGCGGTGCCGTGGCGGCTGTGCCCCGACTGGGGACACGGAACCTTCGAGCCGCTCTACGGGCCCGGCGAGGGCGCTATGGAGCCGTGGTTCCGCGAGCTGGCCGACGTCATCACGGCCGTTCACATCCAGCAGACCGACTTCGTGCTCGACCGGCATTGGGACTTCGCCGTCCCCGGCAAGGTCGACCCCCTGGAGGCGGCGAAGCTGCTGCGGGCGACCGGCATCGCCCCGGCCCCGGTATTCCTCGAAGTGTTCTACCCCTTCGAACATGATGACATGTCGATTCTGAAAGCGCTCGAGGCCAGCTCGGCGCTTCTCAGACAGGCCTTCGTCTGAGGAGGGGGAACGGCATGAATGGCGGCGGGCGCGAACGGGGCAGGCTGACGGGGTCTCAGGAGATCGAGGCGGCGCAGATCCGCGCACGCGTGGCCTGGCTCTACTTCATCGGCGGCCTGACCCAGCAGGACATTGCCGACCAGCTCGGGCTGACCCGGCTGCGGATCAACAAGATACTCGGCCAGGTCCGCTCCGACGGCTCCGTCTTCATCGACATCCGCCTGCCGATGGCCGATTGCGTGGAAGCCGAGCAGCGGCTGAAGGAGCGCTTCGGCCTTGACGCGGTGACGGTGGTGCCCGCCCTGCCGGACGAAGCGGAGCAGCAGCGCGTCATCGGCGAGGCGGCCGGTGCCCTGCTCGACACGCTGCTGGAGAACGGCATGGGCGTCGGCGTGGGCTGGGGCAAGACGCTCGCTGCCGGCCTCAAGCGCGTCACGGCACGGCCGATGACCCAGAGCTGGGTGACCTCGGTGATGGGCGGGCTGACGCGCGGCTCCGGTTCCAGCACCTTCGAGGTCGCCACCGGCTATGCGCGGGCGATGTCGGCCGAATGCTACTATCTGGCCGCCCCGCTCTATTTCCCCACACCCGAGAGCCGCACCATGCTGCTCTCCCATCACGGCATACGCGAGACCATGCGCCGGGCGCGGGCGGTGGACGTGGCGCTGCTGTCCTGCGGCGACATGACGGCCCGCTCGCTGCTGGTGCAGACCCAGACCGTCGACGAGAACCTCGACAGCCTGCGCGCCGCCGGCGCGGTCGGGGACCTGCTCGGCGTGTTTCTCGATGCCGAGGGCCGGCCGGTGGACCACCCGCTCAATGAGCGCGTGCTCTCGCTGGCGCCCCATGAACTGACCCCGGTGCGCTACTCGATCCTGGCCTCCGGCGGTCTCTACAAGGTGCCAATCGTCCGGGCGATCCTCCGGGCGGGATATGTGAAGCGATTTGTGACTGACGAGCGATGCGCCGCCGCGCTGCTGGAAAACTGACCGGCGGCGGCACGCATGATGGACCGATGGGCGAACCTGCTGGCGGTTTGCTCGGCGGGCCGGCCCTTTCTGGAGTTTGAAGCCGATGACATTCCTGCGACTGGACAACATCAAGAAGACCTATGCCGACGTGCCTGTCATCAAGGGCGTCAGCTTCAGCGCGACCAAGGGCGAGTTCGTGGTGTTCGTCGGCCCGTCGGGCTGCGGCAAGTCCACGCTGCTGCGCATGATCGCGGGGCTGGAGGATGTCAGCTCCGGGCACCTGTACATCGACGATCGCGAGGTCACCTATGAGGAGCCCGCCAAGCGCGAGGTCTCGATGGTGTTCCAGTCCTACGCGCTCTACCCGCATATGAACGTGTTCGAGAACATGGCGTTCGGCCTGCGCATGGCCAAGAAGCCGGAGGCCGAGATCAAGGCGCAGGTCAATGAGGCGGCGCGCATCCTCCAGCTTGAGGCGCTGCTCGACCGCAAGCCGCGCGCGCTCTCCGGCGGCCAGCGCCAGCGCGTGGCCATCGGGCGCTCCATCGTGCGCCACCCCAAGCTGTTCCTGTTCGACGAGCCGCTGTCGAATCTCGATGCCGAACTGCGCTCGCAGATGCGCGTCGAGATCGCCCGGCTGCATCGCAGCCTCGGTGCCACCATGGTCTATGTCACCCATGACCAGGTGGAGGCGATGACGCTCGCCGACCGCATCGTGGTGCTGCGCGCAGGCCTGGTGGAGCAGATCGGCTCGCCGACCGAGCTGTACGACAAGCCCGCCAACACGTTCGTGGCCGGCTTCATCGGCTCGCCGAAGATGAACTTCATCAACGCCAAGGTGGCCTCGGTCGCGGGCGGCCAGCTGCTGCTCGAACACACCATGTTTGCCGGCGGCAAGCTGGCGGTCGACACGCCCTCCACGGGGCGCGTCAAGGTCGGCGACACGGTGACGGTGGGCATGCGCCCCGAGCACCTGACCGTCGGCGCCGCCCAGCCGGTGCTCTCGCTGACCCTCGATTTCGCCGAGAATCTCGGCGGTTCGACGCAGCTCTACGCCCAGGGCGACGAGGATCCGGTGATTGCGCTCTCCCATGGACGGCCGGACATCGCGTCGGGCGATCCGCTCAATCTTGGCATCGACCCGCGCCACATCTATCTCTTCGACGCCGCCGGCCTCGCTCTCTAGAGCCCGACCGACGACGGCAGCCAACAGGACACTCCCATGGTGCAGGCACTGGTTCTCGAAAAGAAGGGCGAGCTCTCCCTTCGCGACATCGAACTTCCGCTCAATGTCGGCCCGGACGACGTCAAGATCGCCATCCACACGGTCGGCGTGTGCGGCAGCGACGTTCATTATTACACCCACGGCGCCATCGGGTCCTTCGTGGTGCGCGCACCCATGGTGCTTGGCCACGAGGCGGCCGGCGTGGTGACGGCCGTCGGCGCGAATGTGAAGAACATCAAGGTCGGCGACCGGGTCTGCATGGAGCCGGGCGTGCCGAACATGAACTCGCGCGCCACCAAGCTCGGCATCTACAATGTCGATCCCGACGTGCGCTTCTGGGCCACGCCCCCGATCCATGGCGTGCTCACGCCCGAGGTCGTCCACCCCGCCGCGTTCACCTACAAGCTGCCCGACAACGTGTCCTTCGCCGAGGGCGCGATGGTCGAGCCGTTCGCGGTCGGCCTGCAGGCGGCGACGCGCGCGCGCATCACCCCCGGCGACGTGGCGGCCGTGATCGGCTGCGGCCCGATCGGCATCATGACCGCGCTGGCCGCGCTGGCCGGCGGATGCTCGCGGGTCTACATCTCCGACCACAGCGCGCCCAAGCTCGCCATCGCCGGCCAGTATGCCGGCATCCACCCGGTGAACATCACCGAGCGCTCGCTCGCTGACGTGGTCGCCGAGGAGACCGAGGGCTGGGGCGCGGATGTGGTGTTCGAGGCCAGCGGCAGCCCGCGCGCCTATGAGGGCATCTTCGACATCGTCCGCCCCGGCGGCGCGCTGGTGCTGATCGGCATGCCCGTCGAACCGACGAAGTTCGACGTCGCGGCATCGATCATCAAGGAAGCCCGGATCGAGACCGTGTTCCGCTATGCCAACAATTTCGACCGCGCGGTGAACCTCATCGCCTCCGGCAAGGTCGACCTCAAGCCGCTGATTTCGGAAACCTTCGACTTCGAGCGCAGCATCGAGGCGTTCGAGCGCGCGGCGAAGGGCCTGCCCGACGACGTGAAGCTGCAGATCGTGATGCCCGGCTGAACATGCCGTCGAACCGTTCCCGGCCCCGGCTCGCTGCCTCGCGGGCCGGGGCCCCCTCACATGAAGAACCACTTGAGGACCGACATGGGTAGCAGGCTTCAGGGCAAGGTCGCCGCCATCACCGGCGCGGCATCGGGCATCGGCCTGGAATGCGCCCGCGCGATGCTGGACGAAGGCGCGCGCGTCGTCCTGGTCGACCGCGCGGGGGACCAGCTGGCGACGATCTGCGCCGAACTCGGCGAGAAGGCGGTGCCGCTGGTGGTCGACCTGCTCGACCCCGCCAGCGTCGCCACCATGATGCCGCGCATACTGGAAAGCTGCGGCCAGCTCGACATCTTCCACGCCAATGCCGGCGCCTATATCGGCGGCGAGGTGGTGGAGGGCGATCCCGATGTGTGGGACCGCGTGCTGAACCTCAACATCAACGCCGCGTTCCGCACCGTGCAGGCGGTGCTGCCGCACATGGTGGCGCGCAAGACCGGCGACGTGATCTTCACCTCCTCGATCGCCGGCGTGGTGCCGGTGGTGTGGGAACCGATCTACACCGCCTCGAAATTCGCCGTGCAGGCCTTCGTCCACACCGTGCGCCGGCAGGTGGCGAAGGATGGCGTGCGCGTGGGTGCGGTGCTGCCGGGCCCGGTGGTGACCGCCCTGATCAAGGACTGGCCGCAGGCCAAGCTGGACGAGGCGCTTGCATCCGGCGCGCTGATGGAAGCAAAGGAAGTGGCCGACAGCGTCATCTTCATGCTGACCCGGCCGCGTAACGTCACCATACGGGACCTGGTGATCCTGCCGAACGGAACGGACCTTTAGACCATGAGCGAGTGTTTCGCGGGAATCGACGTCGGCACGGGCAGCGTGCGCGCCGGTATCTTTGATGGTGACGGCACACAGCTCTCCGTCGCCAAGCGGGACATTCGCATCTGGAAGGAACCGGGCGATATCGTCGAGCAGTCCAGCGACGACATCTGGTCGTGCATCTGCGCCTGCGTGCGGGAAGCCGTCGCGAAGGCGGGTGTGGCGGCCGGCGACGTCAAGGGCATCGGCTTCGACGCCACCTGCTCGCTCGTGGTGCTCGGCGCGGATGGACAGCCGCTGCCGGTCGGCCGGCACAACGACCCGGCGCGCAACGTCATCGTCTGGATGGACCACCGCGCCACCGGGCAGGCGGATCGCATCAACGCGCTGGGCAGCCCCGTGCTCGACTATGTCGGCGGCACCATTTCGCCCGAGATGGAAACCCCCAAGCTGTTGTGGCTGAGCGAAGAGCTGCCGGACAGCTTCAACGGCGCCTGGCAGTTCCTCGACCTCGCCGACTTCCTGACCTGGAAGGCCACGGGGAGCCTCACCCGCTCGGTCTGCACCGTCACCTGCAAATGGACCTACCTCGCCCATGAACAGCGGTGGAACGAGGACTATTTCCGCCGCATCGGGCTGGGCACGCTCGCCGATGAGGGCTTCACGCGGATCGGCACCGAGATCGTCGCTCCCGGCACGCCGCTCGGCGCGGGCCTGACGAAGACGGCGGCCGACGCGCTTGGCCTTGCCCCCGGCACCGCGGTCGCGGCAGGGCTGATCGACGCCCATGCCGGCGGCATCGGCACCGTGGGCGCGCGCGGGGGCAGCGACGGCGTGCTGAACCGCATGGCCTATGTGTTCGGCACCTCCGCCTGCACGCTGCTGACCACCGCCGAGCCAGTGTTCGTGCCCGGCGTCTGGGGCCCCTATTTCTCGGCGATGATGCCGGAGTTCTGGCTCAATGAGGGCGGCCAGTCCGCCGCCGGCGCCGCCATCGACCGCCTTGTGCGCCTGCATCCGGCGGCACCCGAGGCGATGGAACTGGCGCGGCAAGAGAACCGGAATCTCAGCGTCTGGCTGGCCGACCATGCCACCGCCGCCGGCGGGGCGGCCGCGATCGAGACACTGGCCGGCACGCTGCACGTGGTGCCGGAATTCCTCGGCAACCGCGCTCCCTTCGCCGACCATCTGGCGCGCGGCATCATTGCCGGGCTGGGGATGGACGAGGACATCGACAGCCTTGTGGGGCTCTACATGGCCGGCCTCGCCGGCATCGGCTACGGGCTGCGGCAGATCCTGATCGCGCAGGCCGCCAAGGGCGTGCGGACCGACACCGTGCTGGTCTCCGGCGGCGCGGGACAGAGCCCGCTGGTGCGCCAGGTGCTGGCCGACGCGGCCGATGTGAACATCGCCGCTGTCAGCGCCCCCGAGCCGGTGCTGCTGGGTTCGGCCGTTCTGGGCGCCTTTGCCGCCGGCCGCTATGACAGCCTCGCCACGGCGATGTCCTCAATGTCCGAGATCGAGGTCATCTACGCGCCCGACTCACAGACCCGTGCGTGGCACCAGCGCCGTTTCGCGGCCTTCGAGACGCTTCAGGGCACCTATCGCAGCCTGCGCGACTGACGGCGCGCGATAGGACGGCGGCACGCGTGGGGCGCGAACACCATCGCTGTACCTATGGCATCCAATAAAAGAGCTGCAAAAGAACCGCTTTCAGCCAATAAGACCTGAAGTTGAACCGGGCGCCGCAAGAACTGTACCCACGGCCGAGCGGTCGCGCCGAATGATGTCCTATCCGGGCTTATCGACTTCCAATTTCCGGTCAAGGGACTATATAGACCGCCATGTCCGTCAATTCCGACAGACATCTTGAATTGGCAGCCTGCTAACCGGCTGCATGTGATTGGATACGAATTGCAGGTTCTCGTTCGCGATAATAACGTCGACCAAGCCTTGAGAGTGCTGAAGAAGAAGATGCAGCGGGAAGGCGTGTTCCGGGAAATGAAGGCCCGCCGCGCCTATGAGAAGCCCTCTGAGCGCCGCAACCGCGAGGATGCCGAAGCTGTTCGTCGGGCCCGCAAGGCCGCCCGCAAGCAGGCGATCCGCGACGGCCTGATCGCCGCGCCGAAGAAGAAGCCCATGCCGGCCCGCGCCCCGCGCCCCGGCCAGTCGGCTCCTGCGCCTTCGATGAGCGACAAGTAGTACGGCTTTCAGCCCGCCTGAGTTCGAGCACACCGAGCGCCCCGGTAAAACCCGGCGCGCCGGTGGTGCTTGCGCAGGTGCCTGAGAAATGGCCCGGCTGCCGCCTGGCGGCACCGCCGCATGCGCCCCTTCGCGGTACATCCTTCATACGGACGTCCGCCGGCCCGGCCCTTCCGCCCGTCCGGCGTGCAGCGCGCCCGCGCGTCAGGCTGCCCCGCGCAACTGCCGGCGCGCCTCATCGGCAAGCGGATGCAGTGTTTCCGGCGCGGCCGCGCCAACGAGGCTGAAGCCCAGCCCATCATCGCTCCAGCTGAACCCGTTGATTCCGCCGCCCGCATGCGCGGTCATCGGCGCGCCCGGCGTGGAACTGGCCATCGGCCGCGCCAGCACCACCAGCCGCGTGCCCTTGTCATCGTCATACATGAACAGCGCCGCCGGGCCATGCTCGGTCGCCACCACCCGTCCGCCCATAAGCCGGTAGCCGGCGTCGGCAAGATCGGGGATCGCCAGCGGACGCCCTACCCGCTGGGAAATCCACGCCAGCAGCTTGTCGCGATCCTGGGCGCGGATTTCCACCGGCCGCATATGATCGGGCGCGTAGACGGCGTAGCTCGCGGCGGCCTCCCGGCCGAGCGTCTCAAGCCCGGCGGCACCCGCCATGCGCGGGCCCTCCTGCATCTGCCTTAGGCTCCAGCCGCCCGCACCGCCCAGGGCGACGAGAAACACGGCGGCGGCAGCCATTGCCCAGCGCGGCACGCCCGCCGGACGGCGACGCTCGATCATGCGCACAAGGTCCAGCTCGGGCGGCAGCGGCTCGTCGGCGATCGGGGCAAGGGCGCCGCGCAGCAGGTCCCGCTCCGTGCGATAGGCCGCGAGGCGCGCCGACGCTTCCGGGTGCGCGCCCAGATAGGCGTCGACCTCCGCGCGCCGTTCGCCCGGCAGCCTGTCGTCGACATGGGCGTTGAGATCGTCTTCGGTGATCGGGCGCCGGGTCATTTCACTCTCCGCAGGGGCGGGCTTACGGGTGCGCGCGCCGGCTCGGCCGATAGCAGCGTGTGCAGGCGCGCACGCGCGCGCGACAGCCGGGACATCACCGTGCCGATGGGAATGTCCAGCGCGGTCGCGGCTTCGGCGTAGGACAGTTCCTCCACGGCGACCAGCAGCAGCACGGCGCGCTGGTCTTCCGGCAGCTGTGCCAGCGCGCGCAGAAGCTCGGCGTGGCGCAGCGCGTCTTCCTGCGTGGCCGGGCGGGCGAATTCCAGCTCGCCGGTCTCGTCGATGGAAGCGGATCGCGGGCGCGAGGAGGCGCGGCGTAGCCGGGTCATGGCGAGGTTGTGCAGGATCGCAAACAGCCACGGGCGCGGCTCGCTGTCCGGCCGGCGCTGGTGCCAGCGGCTGACCGCGCGCTCCAGACAGTCCTGCACCAGATCGTCGGCATCCGCCCGGTTTGCCAGCAGGGCGCGCGCATAGCGCCTCAGCGCGGGTATCAGCGGTTCGATGGCGCGGACCATTTCAATGGTCATGGCAATTCCCCAGGCGGGCACGCTTCCGGAAGCACCGCGCCCGAACAGGCAAGACACCAGACCCGCCGATTTTATTCCCCATGGCGGCGCCTTTTTCCCAGATCGACGCGCCTTTTCGGCGCCGGGCCACGCCATGGCGGACGAAAAAACGCGGGTCGGGTGGAATAGCCGGGCCGGCCGGAGCGTCCTTCCCCTATCCCCGCCCGTGTCCCTGCCCGTGTCGCCGGGATCGGGAGATCCGTGGCGCGGGCAACGCGATGTGAGGGGGACAGTGTAACATTTGACCCCAACGCAGCGAAGAAACGTAGGAATGGATGCCGCCGGCGCACAGGGCGGCCAGGACCGAAGGAGCCACGCACATGCTGACACGACGTCTTGCCCTGCTGTACGGCACGGCCGGCCTCGGTGCCGCCGGGCTTGCCGCGCTCGATCTTTCCTCCACCGACACCGCCCGAGCCGCGAAGGCGGAGCCGTTTCCCGTCTCGCTGTCCGATGCGCAATGGCGCGAGCGCCTGACGCCGCAGCAATACGCGGTGCTGCGGCGGGATGGCACCGAGCGCCCGTTTTCCAGCCCTCTCAACGACGAGCACCGGCGCGGCACCTTCGCCTGCGCCGGCTGCGACAACGCGCTGTTCGCCTCGTCCACCAAGTTCGACAGCGGCACCGGCTGGCCGAGCTTCTGGGCCCCGCTGCTCGGAGCGGTGGGAGAAACGCGCGACGGCGGCTGGGGCATGACACGCACCGCGGTGCACTGCGCCCAGTGCGGCGGGCATCTGGGCCATGTCTTTCCCGACGGGCCGAAGCCGACCGGGCTGCGCTACTGCATGAACGGCGTCGCCCTGAGCTTCGCGCCGGCGACGGCCTGACGGCCTCGCGCCGCCGTTCCGAAATGCCTTGCTTGCCCTGCCTCCCATGGCCTCGTCTTCGGCTGAACCTCGGAGAGACACGATGACATCCGTTTCCATGCCCTTCCCCGCGCTCCGGCGCGCCGGTGGCGCTCTGCTCGTGCTCGCGGGGCTGGCCCTTGCCGCACCCGCCCTCGCGCAGGAGGGCATCGCCCTTCCCCCGCCGGCACTGGACGAGACGAGTTCGGCCGGCAGCGAGGTCGCCGTGCTGGCCGGAGGGTGCTTCTGGGGGGTGCAGGGGGTGTTTCAGCACGTCGATGGCGTGACCAGCGCCGTCTCCGGCTATGCCGGCGGCGACAAGGACAGCGCGACCTACAACAAGGTGAGCTACGGCAGCACCGGACACGCGGAATCGGTCAAGGTCACCTTCGATCCGCGCAAGGTGAGCTACGGGCAGATCCTGCAGATCTATTTTTCCGTTGCCCATGACCCCACCCAGCTCAACCGGCAGGGGCCGGACCGGGGCACGCAGTACCGCTCGGCGGTATTTCCCTCCACGGACGCGCAGGCGCGCATCGCGAAGGCCTATATCGACCAGCTCGGCAAGGCGAAGCTGTTCGACGCCCGGATCGTCACCCGCATCGAGCCGGGCCAGTCATTCTACCCTGCCGAGGCCTATCATCAGGACTTCCTGACGCGGAATCCGACCTATCCCTACATCGTCATCAACGACCTGCCGAAGATCGAGAACCTGAAGCGGCTCTATCCCGCGCTCTATCGCGACAAGCCCGTGCTGGTCGCCGGGAGCGCCGCTGCCGGGCAGTGATCCCGTGAGCAAAACGCCCTTCACGCCCTCGCCACGGCAATTCCCCGGACGGCATTAGCGGCTATAGTCGGCGCCGCAACCGGGAGAATTCCATCGTGCCGCTGAAGGGTATGTCGATCGTGGGCGGCGATGCTGCCGGCGAGGTGATCGCGTCGTCCGTGCCGCTGTCCTTCTGGGGCGGGGTGGATCCCGAGACCGGCCGCGTCATCGACCGCTATCACCCCCTGCACGGCCGCTCGCTCGAAGGCGCCATCCTCGTGGTGCCGGGCAGTCGCGGCTCCTGCACCGGCAGCAGCGTCGCGCTGCAGCTGCTGATGAACGGCAAGGGCCCGGCCGGCTTTGTGTTCAGCGACGACGAGGAAATCATCACGCTCGGCGTCATCATCGCCGGCAAGATGTTCGGAAGGTCGGTGCCGGTGCTGCGGCTGGGCGCCGGGGACATGGAGCGCCTCGCCGGCCTCCCCCACGCCGAGATCGCCGGCGACACGGTTCTCACCACTCCCTCCCCCACCCGCAGCCCGCGCGCGGCCGCGCGGCCCGGCCACGCGCTGGAGCTGAACGCGGCGGACCGGGCGATGCTGGCGGGCGCGAACGGCCGGGGCGCGCAGTTCGCCATGGAGGTCGTGGTCGAGATGGCCGCCCTCTACGGCGCGCGCACGCTGATCGATGTCACCCGCGCCCATATCGACGGCTGCATCTACACCGGCGATGCCAGCCTGCGCTTCGCCCAGACCCTGCGCGATCTGGGCGGCACGGTGCGGGTGCCGACCACCCTGAACGCGATCTCCGTCGACGGCCAGCGCTGGCGCGCGCAGGGCATCGCGCCGGATTTCGGCGAACCGGCCTGGAAGCTGGCGCAGGCCTATGTCGACATGGGCGCACGGCCGAGCTTCACCTGCGCCCCCTATCTGCTCGACGCGCCGCCGCGCCTTGGCGAGCAGATCGTGTGGGCGGAATCCAACGCCGTCGCCTACGCCAACAGCGTGCTCGGCGCCCGCACCATGAAGTATCCCGACTATCTCGATATCTGCATTGCCCTCACCGGCCGCGCGCCGCTGGCCGGCTGTCATCTCGACGCCGGGCGGCTGCCTTCGCTGGCGATACGGGTTGCGCCGGTGGCGGACCCCGACGATGCCTTCTTCCCGCTGCTGGGCCACCATGTCGGCGAACTGGCGGCGGACCGCATTCCGCTGATCCTCGGGCTGGAGGACGCGGTGGTGAGCGAGGACGACCTGAAATCCTTCGCCGCCGCCTTCGCCACCACATCGGGCGCGCCGATGTTCCACATCGCCGGGATCACTCCCGAAGCGCGCGCGGGCGGCCCTGCGCTCGCCGGGGCGGCAATGCTGCCCGAGATCGCGGTGCCGCTCAGCGATCTGCGCGCCACCTGGCATCAGCTCAACGGGGAAGCTCCCGAAAACCGGATCGACCTCGTTTCGCTGGGCAATCCGCATTTCTCGTTCAATGAGCTGAAGCAGCTGGCCGCGCTCTGCGAGGGCCGGCAGCGTCACCGCGACGTGGCGCTGATCGTGACCTGCGGGCGCGACGTGCACGCCCGCGCGCAGGCGGAAGGGATCATCGACGCGCTGGAGCGCTTCGGCGTCCAGATCCTCAACGACATCTGCTGGTGCATGATCACCGAGCCAATCATCCCCCTTGAGGCCCGCGCCATTCTCACGAGTTCCGGCAAATATGCCCATTACGGCCCCGGCATTTCCGGCCGCCGGGTGTTTCTGGGCAGCCTCGCGCACTGCGTCGAGGCGGCGTGCGAGGGGACGTTCTGCGCGGCTGAGCCCGCCTGGCTGATGGAGCGTGTTCCCGCCCCGAGCTGAGGGCCCGCGCCGCCCGCGAAGGAGAGGGCGTCAGGCGCCCAGCCGCCGCTCCAGATGGCGGCCGAAGCCCCTGGCGCCGGTGAGCGCGCCCTCGCGCACCACAACCTGCCCGCGCACCATGGTCAGCACCGGCCAGCCGGTGATCTCGATGCCTTCATAGGGCGTGTAGTCGGAGCCGTCCTTGAGCTGATCATGGGTCAGGGTCTGGCGGATGTCGGGATCCCAGATCGCGATATCGGCGTCCGCGCCCACCGCGATGGTGCCCTTGCGCGGATACAGGCCATAGATCTTGGCGTGGTTGGTGGCGGTGACGGCGACGAAGCGGTTGATGTCGATCCGCCCCTTCATCACGCCTTCGGAGAACAGGATCGGCAGCCGCGCGGCGACGCCGGGAATGCCGTTCGGCACCCAGCGGAAGCTGGTGCGGCCCTTCGGAATGAGCTTGCCCTGCGGGTCGTCATAGCGGAACGGGCAGTGGTCGGAGGAGAACACCGAAAACACGCCCTGCTGGAGGCCTTCCCAGCAGGCGATCTGGCTCTCGGTGTCGCGCGGCGGGGGCGAACAGACATATTTGGCGCCCTCCATGTTCAGCCCGTCGAGGTCCTTGGCGGTGAGCACGAGATATTGCGGGCAGGTCTCGCCCATCACCCTCAAACCCTTGGCCTGCGCGCGCCGGATCTCGTCCATCGCCTCGCGATTGGAGACGTGGACCACCATCAGCGGCACCTCCGACAGCGCGGCGAGCGAGATCGCGCGGTGAGTTGCCTCGCTCTCGGCCACGATCGGGCGCGAGGCGGCATGAAAGCGCGGCGCGGTGCTGCCTTCGCGCTCCAGCCGGTCGGTGAGGAAGCGGATCATGTCGTAATTCTCGGCATGAACCATCACCAGCGCGCCGGTCTGGCGGGCGACCTCCATCACTTCCAGCATCTGCCGGTCGGAGAGCGCCAGCCCGTCATAGGTCATGAAGACCTTGAAGGAAGGATAGCCATCGGCGACCAGGGCCGGCAGTTCCTGCCCGAGCACCTGCTCGGTCGGGTCGGAAATGATGAGGTGGAAGGCGATGTCGATGTAACACTCGCCCTCGGCCTTGGCGTGATAGTCCTTCAGCGCCGCGCGCAGGCTCTGCCCGTTTTCCTGAAGGCAGAACGGCAGCACCGTGGTATTGCCCCCATAGGCGGCTGACCGGGTGGCGGAGGCGAAGTCGTCCGCCATCACGATGCCCTCGCCCGAGGGCTGGGCAATGTGAACATGGCTGTCGATGCCGCCCGGCAGCACCCATTTGCCCGCCGCGTCGATCACCTCGCCCGCGTCGCCGAGATCCGTGCCGAGCGCGGCAATACGCCCCTCCCGGATGCCGATATCGCAGGAGAAGACGTCGGACGCGGTCGCGATGCGGCCATTGCGGATCACAGTATCGAAGGCGGGCATGCGCGGGTCTCGTCTCACGAAGGCCGGACGTTCCGGCCGGGAATAGGGCTCAGGCGGACGTCAGGGCTGCCAGGGGCCGAGGCCGGCGGCCTCCTCCGCCACCCGCTCGGGCCCTCCAAGCCCCATCCAGGCCGCGACAGCGCAGGCCGCGAACAGCTTCTGCACCTTCATGTCCTCCTCATCATACATGTAGCGGGCCTGCGAGGCGGTGTTGAACATGCCCATGACCTCGCCCTTCCACATCACCGGCACATAGATCGAGCAGCCCACGCGGCCGGTCTTGATGATCTGGCGGAAGATCTTGTCCTCGTCGGTGTTCTTCACCACCGCCGCCTGCCGGGTCTGGACCGTGTGGCCGGGTCGGCTGTCGGTGACCGAAATGCGGGCGCGGCCGAGGCCGAAATTGTCGGCGAACACGATCATGTGGTCGCGGCTGGGGGCGATGAAGAAGCAGGCGGAAACGATGAACTGCGTTTCGCCGGGCTTCAGCGCGCCGGGCTGGGCAGGCGCGTCGGGGTCGCCGAGCAGGCCGCGCGTGGCGTTGGTGAAATGGCGCACGCCCTCTTCCGGGTCGGTCTCGCGCCACGCCGCCTCGTTGGCGTCGTGCAGCACGTCGATCGCGCGGGCGTGGAAATCAGCAGGACGTGTCATCCGGGTCTCTTCTCAATGGCTGAAGCGGGCGGGATAGGTGTCGGCCGCGATGTCCATGCACTGGCAGCGGCGGAAGATGCGCTCGTAATGGGGCGAGATGCGCTCGACATCGATCTCGGAGGCGGAGAGCTGCGGCTCGATACGGCTGTGGGCCTCGCGGATCTCGTCGATGATCGCGGCCTCGTCGATGCGGGTCAGCTTGCCCCCGCGCTCGATCACCTCGCCATCGACCATGACAAGATCGACTTCGGCACGGGAGGCTGAATAGACCAGCTGGTTCAGGGCGTTGTTCAGCGGTGCGAAGGGAATGCTGTCGAGCCGGTAGCCGACAAGATCGGCGATGCGCCCGGCCTCGACCGCGCCCAGCTCCCTGTCGCGGCCGAGCGCGCGCGCCCCGCCCATGGTCGCGGCATAGAATGCCTCCTCGGCGCCGACCCAGTCGGTATGCTCACCGCGCAGCTTGTGCAGCAGCGCGGTCAGATACAGCGCGTTCTGCATGTCGGTGCCCTCGATCGAGCCGCAGCCATCCGTGCCCATGCTCACATTCACGCCCGCCTTGAGCAGCGCGCGCACCGGGGCGAGGCCGGAGCCGACCTTGAGGTTGGACGGCGGGTTGTGCTGGATGGTGACGCCGGTGCGGGCGAGGATCTCGATCTCGCGCGGGTTCAGCCAGATGCCGTGAATGAACGCGGTCTTGGGCTTCATGAAGCCGATGCGGTCGAGATACTCGATCATGGTCGAGCCGTAGAACAGCTGGCCGGTGACCACCTGCATGCGGGTTTCCTGCACATGGATCATCAAGGGCAGGTCGAAATCGTCCGCCATGCGGCGCACGTCGAGCAGGAACTCTTCCGTGCAGCGCTGCGGCGCGGAGGGGGCGGCCATGTAGGCGACGCGGTTGGTGGAGGGATGGCGGGTGCGGGCGAGGCCGCGCACGAAGTCGAGCAGTTCCGCGCCGGAATACATCCGCGTGCCGTCGAGCTCGGCCAGCAGTTCCTTGGGGAACTCCTCGTCGACGAAGGGCACGGCGCGGAAGAACGGACGGTCGAACAGGGTGATGCCGACATTGGCGCGGATGCCGATGTCCTCATAGGCCTGGAACACCTGCTCGACATGGTCGGGCCGGATACGCGGGCTCTGGTTGGTGTCGTCGCACAGCGTGGTGGTGCCGCTGCGCACCGCCTCGATGGCCCCGATCATGGTGCGCAGATAGATGTCGCGCGGGCTCATCTCGATGGGCTTCAGCGGGCGGACATAGTTCATCCACAGCTCGAGCGGCAGGTTGTCCTTGCGGCCCTTGTAGAAGCCCTCATGGCTGTGATGGTGGCCATTGATGAGGCCCGCCGCGATCAGCAGCTCGCGCCCGTCGATCACCGTGCCTTCGGGCTCGCGGGCACCATGGGGACGGATCTCGGTGATGACCCGGCCGTCGATCGCGATGTCGACCCGCTCGGGCGCGGGCACCGCATTCTCGCCGATGAGGGCATGGCAGTTGACGATGGTCGTCTTCACGCGGCGTCTCCGGTGCTGGACTGGCATTGATCGGTATCGCGCGCCGGGGACGGCAGGCGCCCCTCCTCGACCGCGTGGCAGGACACCCATGCCGCCCCGGCACGGACCGGCTGAGGGCGCTCAATGGCGCAGCGCTCATTGGCCAATGGACAGCGCGGATGGAAAGCGCAGCCGGGGGGCGGCGCCAGCGGGCTCGGCACCTCGCCGGACAGCCGCGCGCGCGAACGGTTCGGCGCGTGGGGATCGGGCACGGTGTCGAGCAGCAGGCGGGTATAGGGGTGGAGCGGGCGCGCGAGGATCTGCCCGGCGTCGCCCTGCTCGACCAGACGGCCGAGATACATGACGCCGAGCTGGTCGGCCATGTGGGCGACCACCGCCAGATTGTGCGAGATCAGCAGGTAGGTCAGGCCGAGTTCGCGCTGGAGGCGCTTCATCAGGTTGAGGATCTGCGCCTGCACCGACACGTCCAGCGCCGAGGTCGGCTCGTCGCAGACGATGAAGGCCGGGTTCGAGGCCAGCGCGCGGGCGATCGAGATCCGCTGGCGCTGGCCGCCGGAAAACTGGTGTGGGAACTTGCCCGCATCCGCCGGCGACAGGCCGACGATCTCCAGCAGTTCGGCGATGCGTGCCTTCAGCCCGGCGCCGGGCTTCATCAGCTTGTGGGTCAGGATCGGCTCGGCCACGATGCGCCCGACCCGCCAGCGCGGGTTGAGGCTGGCATAGGGATCCTGGAAGATCATCTGCAGGTTGCGGCGATAGGGCAGCGCCGCGTGGCGGGTGCGGAATCCCGACACATCCACGCCCATGAACGACACCGTGCCCCCCGTGGGCGGCTGGATGCCGGCAATGGTCCGCGCGATGGTCGACTTGCCGCAGCCCGATTCCCCCACCAGCGCAAAGGTCGAGCCGCGCGCGATCTCGAAATCCACCTCCTCAACGGCATGCACCGTCCGCCGGCCGCTGCCGGAAAGGACGCGCTTCAGCAGCGGGGGCGAAGCGTCGAAGCGGACGGTCAGGCGGTCGACCGAGAGCAGGATGTCGCGCGTGTTCATCAGGCCGCGCTCCGTGAGACGGGACCGGCCAGCCAGCAGGCGACGCGCGAGGACCCCACAGCGACATCGGCCGGCCGCTCCACGGCGCAGCGCGGCTCGGCGAGCGTACAGCGCGGATGGAAGGCGCAGCCGGAAACGGGGGCGTCGGGGCGCGGCATCGAGCCGGGGATCTGCGTGAGTTCGGCCTCCCGCCGGTGCATGTCCGGAATCGAGGCCATGAGGCCGCGCGTATAGGGGTGCGCGGCATTGGCAATCAGGCTCGCCGTCGGACCAATCTCGACGATGCGCCCGGCATACATCACCGCGACGCGGTCGCTCGCCTCGGCGATCACGCCCATGTCGTGGGTGACCAGCATCACCGCCGTGCCGCGCTCACGGCACATGGTGCGCAGCAGGTCGAGGATCTGGGCCTGGATCGAGACATCGAGCGCCGTGGTCGGCTCGTCGGCGATGATCAGCGCGGGCTCGCAGCAGAAGGCGAGCGCGAGCACCACGCGCTGGCGCATGCCGCCGGAAAGTTCGTGCGGGTAGCTCTGCAACCGTTCGCGCGGGGCGGGAATGCCCACCTCGGCGAGAAGCTGCGCCGCGCGGGTCAACGCCTCGTCGCGCGACAGCGGCAGGTGGGTCTGCATGGTCTCGACCAATTGCCCGCCAATGGTCATCAACGGGTCGAGGCTGGTCAGCGGGTCCTGGAACACCGCCGCGATCTCCCTGCCGCGCAGGGCGCGCAGCCCATCCTCATCCAGCGTGTCGATGCGCCGGTCCTTGAAGAGAATGCGCCCGCCGGCCTGATAGGCCGGTTTCTCCAGCAGGCCGAGCACCGCTGTTCCCGTGACCGACTTGCCCGCGCCGGACTCGCCGACCACGCCGAGGATTTCGCCCGCCGCGATCTCGAACGACACGTCGTCGATCGCGGTGAACACCCGCTTGCGGGCGGCGATCTCGACCCTCAGACCTTCAACGGCGAGGAGCGCGCTCATGAGGCCAGCTTCGGGTTGAGCGCGTCGCGCAGCCAGTCGCCGAAGATGTTGACCGACAGCGACAACATCACCAGCAGAAGACCCGGCAGCGCGCTGATCCACCAGTCGCCGGAAAACACGAACTCGTTACCGATGCGCACCAGCGAGCCGAGCGAGGGCTGGGTCGGCGGCAGGCCGACGCCGAGGAAGGACAGCGTCGACTCCGTGAGGATTGCCAGCGCCAGATTGATGGTGGCGATCACCAGCACCGGACCCATCACATTCGGCAAGATGTGCGAGACGAGGATGCGCGCCGTGCTGACGCCGGTGACCTTCGCCGCCAGCACGTATTCGCGCCCGCGCTCCACCAGCACGAGGCCGCGCACGGTGCGCGCATACTGCACCCAGAACGACGCGGCGATGGCGGCGATGAGGATCGGCACCGCCAGTTCCTGATGCAGCTCGCGCGGCAGGGCGGTGCGGGTTACGCCATCGATCAGCAGCGCGATCAGGATGGCGGGAAAGCTGAGCTGCACATCGGCCGCGCGCATGATGAACGCGTCCAGAATGCCGCCGAAATAGCCGGCCACCAGCCCGAGCAGAACGCCCGCCACCCCCGCCGCGGCCACGCTGGCGAGGCCGACAAGCAGCGAGGTGCGCAGGCCGTACAGCATGGCCGACAGCATGTCGCGCCCCTGCGGATCGGTTCCCAGAAGGTAGTAATCGCCGAACAGGCCCTCGCTGCCCGGCGGCAGACGGGCATCGGCGGCGTTGGCGGCGGCGGGATCGAAAGCGTTGTAGGGCGCGAGTGCATCGGCGCCCAGTGCGGCGAACAGCAGCGCCAGCCCCACCAGCGCGGCGAGGATGGCAACCGGCGACCGGCGGAAGCGGTAAGCCAGATCACTCTGCCACCACTCCCCCACCGCGTGGCGGACCGCGGCGACGCTCATGCCGTCCTCCGTATCGCACCCGAGGTCCGGACACGGGGATCGATGGCGACATAGAGCAGATCGACGGCAAGGTTGATGACCGCGAAGCACAGGGCGATGAGCACCAGATAGGCGGCAAGCAGCGGCACGTCGGCGAACTGGATCGCCTGGATCACCAGAAGCCCAAGCCCCGGCCACTGGAACACCGTTTCCACGATGATGGAGAAGGCGAAGACGTTGCCGAACTGAAGGCCGATCATCGTCACCACGGGCACCAGCGTGTTGCGCAGTGCGTGGCGGTACTCGATCGCCCGTGGACGCAGGCCCCTCGCCCGCGCGAAACGGATGAAGTCGGCCCGCATCACCTCCAGCATCTCCGCCCGCGCCAGTCGCATGATCAGCGCCAGCTGGAACACGCCGAGCGTGACGCTGGGCAGCACCAGCGCGCGCAGGCCGCTCCAGCTCAGGAACCCGGTGCTCCACCAGCCAAGATCGACCACCTGCCCCCGCCCGAAGGACGGCAGCCAGCCGAGCCAGACCGAGAAGGTGAGGATGAGCGCGATGCCGATGAGAAAGGTGGGCAGGGCCACGCCGATCAGTGAGATCGCCAGCAGCACCTGGGAAAACCAGTGCCCGCGATGCAGTGCGGTCCACACCCCGAGGGGAACGCCGAGGCCGGTGGCGATCAGCATCGAGATCAGCGCCAGTTCGAGCGTGGCGGGAAAGCGTTCGGCTATCAGCGTCGAGACCGGCTGGCCATAGCGGTAGGAAATGCCGAAATCGCCCTGCAGCGCCTGGCCGACGAAACGGAGGAACTGGACGACGAACGGGTCGTCCAGCCCGAGCGCGGCCCGCATCGCCTCGCGGTCGGCAAGGCTCGCGGTCTGCCCCACCATGTTGTTCACGGGGTCGCCGACATAGCGGAACAGGGAAAAGCTGACGAAGGCCGCGACCAGCAGGACGAGCACGGTCTGCCCGAGACGCCCGAGAACAAAGCTCATGTCGCGGCCTCCATCATCGCCGTCCTCAGTCGACGGTGACCCACTTCAGCTCAAGGCTGTCGTCGGAACGCAGCACCACATGGGCGCCCTTGCGCACGCCCCAGGCGATACCGGCCTGGTGCACGGGGATGTGGCCGTAGTCTTCCTTGTCGAGGGTCATCGCCTCGAAGATCATCGCGTTGCGCTTGGCGGGGTCGACCTCGACCTCGATCTTCTGCGTGAGCGCATCGACCTTCGGGTTGGAGTAGTTGCCGACATTGTAGGTGCCGACCTTGCCTTCCGGCGTGTTCATCGTGTCCTGAAGGGTCGAGTGGGCATCATAGCTCAGCGGCTGCCAGCCGATCATGGCGAAGGAGGTGTCCCGCGCCAGCACCTTCTCGAAGAACTTGGTGCGGGTCTGGGCGTTCAGCGTGACCTTCAGCCCGACGCGGCCGAGCATGCCGACGATGGCCTGGCAAATGCGCTCGTCATTCACGTAGCGGTCGTTCGAGCAGTCCATGGTGAAGGAGAAGCCGTCCGGGTAACCGGCCTCGGCCAGCAGCTTCTTGGACGCTTCGGGATCATAGGGCGCGGCGCGGGTGTCGAGCTTGGGATCGTAGCCGTTGATGCCCGGCGCGATCATGGTGCCGGCGATGTGCGAGGTGCCGCCCATGATGCGGTCCTTGATCGCGTTCATGTCGATCGCCTGATAGATCGCCTGGCGAACGCGCTTGTCCTTCAGCGGGTTCTTGCCCTTGACGTCCGAATTGAGCAGTTCGTCGCGGTGCTGGTCCATGGCCAGCATCATGGTGCGCAGTTCGGATCCCTTGAGCACCTCGGTGCCCTCGGCGCTTTCGATGCGCGCGACGTCCTGCTGCGGCACCGGGTAGACCATGTCCACCTCGCCCGAGAGCAGCGCGGCGACGCGGGTGGCATCCGACTGGATCGGGGTGAAGACCACCTTCGAAACGTTGCTTTCCTTCTCGCCCCACCAGTTCGGGTTGGGCACGAGCACGGTCTTCACGCCGGCCTGCCGGCTCTCGATCATGAACGGGCCGGTGCCGTTGGCGTTCGTGGTGGCGAAGTTTTCGACCTTGGCCTTCACGCTGGAGGGCGATGTCGCCTCGTGCTTTTCCGCCCAGTCCTTGCTCATCATGTAGGTCGAGGTGATCTGGACCGGAAGGATCGGGTTGGGCTTGGCCATGATCAGGTCGACCGTGTGGTCGTCGACCTTCTTGATGTCGGTCACCGACGCCACCGTATAGGCCATGTCCGAACCGTCCTTCTTCACCCGCTGCAGCGAGAAGATGACGTCATCGGCAGTGAAGGGCGTGCCGTCGGCGAACTTCACGCCTTCGCGCAGATGGAAACGCCACACGGTCGGCTCCACCTGCTCCCAGCTCGTGGCCAGCGCGGGCACCAGCTCCAGATTCTTGCCGCGCCCGACGAGCGGCTCGTAGACCTGGCCCAGCCAGGACAGGGTGAAGGTCTCCGCCAGCGCGTGCGGGTCCAGCGAGGCGGGATCCACGCGGTAGGCGTAGCGGAACTCCTTGCCGCTGTCCGCGGCCGCGGCCGGCGCCGGGACAAAGGCCGGAGACGCGGCGACGAACAAGGCGGTCAACGCGGTTGTCAGCAGAACCGGAAGTCGCATACGGGTTGCTCCTGGAAGGTCATTTTGAATTCATTTCTTGCCTCGGAGTCTGCTCCAATTAAATGTTCACTTAAATATCAAATTGTAGGCAGCGCATTGTGCGTCCTGCCCGCGCCTTGCCGCACCGCGCGCCATATCCTGCTTGATAAGTGAGCATTGGCGTTCAAACGAAACACTTCTTGCCGATTGACGAACGACGTCGGGCAAGGCAAGACCTGAATGTAGCGGACCGCCACCATCAGGCCGGGACTTAAGCGTCGACACGTCGCCAGCCTCCATGTCGGGTATTTTTGAATGCAAAATGTCCTTCCTTTCTCCCGACGGCTGATCGGCATGCTGACGCCCTCGTCGAACACCGTGCTGGAGCCTTACACCTCGCTCCTGCTCGAACCGCTGTTTCCGCAGGTGACCGCGCATTTCGGGCGTTTCAGGGTCACACGGATCGCGCTGGACGAGGTCGCCTCCGACCAGTTCCGCGAGGAGCCGATCCTGGCCGCCGCCGAACTGCTCGCCGACGCCCGCGTCGACGTGATCGCCTGGAACGGCACCTCGGCAAGCTGGCTCGGCTTCGAGACCGACGAGCGCCTGTGTGAGGCCGTCCATGCGCGGACCGGCGTTCCGGCCACCAGCGCCATTCTGGGGCTCAACCGGCTCATCAGGGAACAGGGCGTGAAACGGCTCGCGCTGGTCACGCCCTATACCGCGGATGTGGGCGCGCGGATCGTTGCCAATTACGCCTCGATCGGCGTGTCGGTCGTCGCCGGCAGCCACTGCGGACTGTCCGACAATTTCTCCTTCGCCGAGATATCCGAGGAGCAGATCGCGGCGATGTGCACCGAGGTTGCGGCCGCCCGCCCGGACGCGATCGCGATCGTCTGCACCAATATGCGCGGCGCGGTGATCGGCGCGGAGATAGAGCGCCGCATCGGTGTTCCGGTCTATGATTCCGTCAGCACCACCTTGTGGGGCTGCCTGCGCGCGCTCGACCTGCCTACCGATCCGCTGGCCCGCTTCGGCTCCATGTTTGCGACCCCGCCCGCTTCCGAAATGGCCATACCGGCGGAGTGACAGCCATGACCTTCGCGCAGCCGGACGAGACAGGGGAAGGCGGCAGCCTGCACGAGCAGACCGTCAACAAGCTGCGCATGGTGCTGCTGAACGGCGAGCTGAGCGATGGAGCGCGCATACCCGAAGCCCAGCTCTGCCTGCGCTTCGGCGTTTCGCGCACGCCCCTGCGAGAGGCGCTGAAGGTGCTGGCGGCGGAAGGCTTCGTGGAGCTCCGCCCCAATCGCGGCTCGATCGTCGCCCCCATCGACCCGCTCGACGTCGCTCATGTATTCGAACTGAAGGGCGCCATCGAGAACCAGATCGGCCTGCTCGCGGCCGTGCGCGCGACGCCTGAGGACCGCGCCCGGATCGAGCGGGTCCACGGTGCGCTCGGCGCCCATCCCGCCCCCACCGCCTATACCGAACTGAATCAGGAATTCCATCGCGCGCTCGCAAGCGCCACGCAGAACCCGGTGCTTCTGCAAACCTATGACAATCTTCAGAAGCGGGTGCTGCGGCTGCGCTTCGTGGTCAACGAGAACCCGGTCCGCGTCGCCCAGTCCTTCGACGAGCACGAGGCGATCATGACGGCGTTCCGCGCCCGCGCCCGCCTCGACCTCGCCGAGCGGCTCGCCGAACACAACCGGCTGACCGGAGAAGCCGTGCTGCGCACCCTGCGCGGCGAGGGCATTGCCACCTGAAATGCGCGATCGGGCCTCGGTGGAATTTTTGGGCAACCATCGCCCAGCCACCGCCCACGGCATAGTCAGAAGGCAACTAAACCCTTTTATATCAACACCTTGAAACTTGTCGCGATGGCCAATCATTCGGCTTTACCCGCCCCCGCCGCGCCGACAAACTAAGTAAGTACTTAATTGTTTCCAGCGCTCTTTCCCGTTGCTCCCATCGCCCGGAGATCCGCCATGTCGATGACTCGCCGTGCCTTCAACCGCGCCGCATTGAACGGCACCGGCCTGGCCGCCACCAGCGCCCTCACCGGCGGCCTGATCCTTCCCGCCAACGCCGCCGAGCGCCTGCTGGTGGTGCAGTGGGGCGCGAACTGGATCGAGGTTTCCAAACAGATCACGGCCGATTTCAACAAGACCAACGACACCCAGATCGCCTGGGAGCTGCACTCGGGCGGCTCGGCGGCGGTGATCGCCAAGATCAAGGCGGTATGGCCGAACACCCAGTACAACGTGCTCTCGGTGTGGGACCCGGTTTTCCGTACCCTGATCAAGGAAGACTGGCTGGTGCCGATCGACGAGAGCATCGTCACCAACCTCGCCACCATCCCGGACCAGTTCATCCAGAAGAACGACAAGGGTCAGAAGATGACCGTGCCGCTCTCGACGGCCGGTGCGTTCTGGGGCTACCGCGAGGACCTGCTGCCGGGCGGCTTCGATTCCGTCGAGGACCTGCTGCGCCCCGAATTCAAGGGCAAGCTCTGCGTCCCCTACCCGATCAACCTCACCGGCCTGTTCATCGTGAGCTGCGCCATCCAGCGCGGCGGCAGCGAAAAGAACGCCGAGCCGGGCTGGGAGTTCATCAAGGAACTGGCCTCCAAGGGCCAGATCGGCGAGATCTGCACCAGCAATTCCGAGTACATCAACGCCATGGCGACGGGGCAGTATTCGGTCGGCTTCTGGAACAATGGCGGCTGGTTCGCCACCGCCAAGAATTTCCCCGTAAAGCTCAAGAACCGCATGCCGGACAACAAGGGCTTTCTCTACAATGAGGGCTTCTGCGTGCTGAAGGGCTCGCCCGAGAAGGCCGCGTTCGAGTTCGCCAACTTCTTCGCCGAGCCGAAGATGAACGAGCTTTACAACATAAACCTCGGCTCCGGCCCGACCCAGCCCTCGGCCAAGACCAACCCGATGCTGGTGGACTGGTACTACAAGCCCGACGAGCTGGCGAAATACGCCTACTTCGCGGATTTCGCCTATCTCAGCTCGGTGATGAACGAGTGGAATGCGCGCTGGGAACGCGAGATCGTGCCGCTGGTGCGGCGCGGCTGAGCGGGCGGCGGGAACAGGCGGCGGCGCGATGAGACGTCCGGGACTGACAGCGGCCATGCTGTGGCCGGCGCTGATCATCATGGCGCCGCTGCTGCTTGGCCCCCTCTTTGCCCTCGCGCAGGAAAGCCTGAAGCCTTATGTCGGCGGGCGCATCGGCGGAGACGATGCCGGTGCGCTCACCCTCGACAACTATGCGCTGATCGCCGCGCCCGAATATGTGCGCTACTTCCTGGACACGTTCCGGGTCGGGCTTATCAGCTCCGGGCTGGCGCTGGCGCTGGGCTTTCCCATGGCGCATTTCATCGTACGCCGGGCGCGCCCGGCCACGCGGCGGGTGCTGATCGGCGGGCTGGTGGGAACACTGTTCCTCAGCCTCATCGTGCGGGTCTACGCCATCTCCATGACCTTCGGCCCGCTGGGCCCGCTGTCCGGTTTCAGCCGGCTTTTCGGCATCCGCTCCAACAGCCCGGACGGCGCGGAGCTTATGGTCGTGCTCGGCCTGATGAACACCACACTGCCGCTCGTCGCGCTCACACTGATCGGCACGCTGCAGAACATCAACCCGCGCCTGGAAGAGGCGGCGATGTCCCTCGGCGCGCCGCGCTGGAAGACGTTCTTCCTGGTCACCGTGGCCATGAGCGTGCCCGGCATTCTCTCCGCCGGCATCATCGCCTACGCCTTCTGCATCAGCAATCTCGTGGTGCCGATGCTGGTGGGCCGGGGTTTCATCCTGTTCGTGTCCAACCTGATCTACTCCCGGTTTTCGGATGTGGCGAACTTCCCCGGCGGGGCGGCGCTTTCGATCGTGATGATGGTGATCTCGGTCAGCCTGTTCTACGGCCTGCTGCACCTCGTGCGCAGCAACTGGCAGGAGGCCGGCAAATGAACAAGCGGCTCGCCGACGCGCTGTTCGAAGCGGCCTACCTGTCGCTCATCACCCTGTTCATCGCCTTTTCGGTGATCCCGGTGCTGGTGGCGCTGGTGCTGTCCTTCGACGCCCGCGGCTTTATCGGACCGTTCCCGCCGACACAGTTCTCGCTGCGCTGGTACGAGCGCTTTCTCGCCGACGATTATTACCACGCCGGGCTGGTTACCAGCCTCATCGTCGCCATCACGGCCACTCTGATCGCGACCTTTGCCGGCACGCTGGCCGCCATCGCGCTCAGCCGGGCGACCTTCAGGGGGCGGGGCGCGCTTCAGGCGGCGCTGCTCTCGCCACTGGTGGTGCCCAATGTCGTGCTGGGATTCGGCATGCTGATCTTCGCCGCGCGGCTGGGCATCGTCGACGGCATGACGCGGCTCATCATGGGGCATGTGCTCATCACCTTTCCCTATGTGATGCGCACCACGGCGGCCTCTCTCGTCGGCATCAAGGCGAGCTATTACGAGGCGGCGCTGAGCCTCGGGGCGCGGCCCTGGAAGGCAATCGCGCAGGTGACGCTGCCGCTGGCCCGTACCGGCATCCTCGCCGGCGCGGTGTTCGGCTTCGTGACCTCCTTCGACGATGTCGGCATCAGCCTGTTCCTCACCGATGCATTCACCTACACCCTTCCGGTGGCGATCCTCGCCCAGATGCGGGCCAATCTCGATCTGACGATCGCGGCGCTATCGGTCATTTTCATCCTTGCGACGGTGCTTCTCATCGTGCTCCTCGACCGGCTGGCGGGGCTCGACGCGGTTGTCGGACGCGGGGTTTACGGGCGTTGAGCATGGCTGTCCTCGAACTCCAGAACATCACCAAGCGCTTCGGCGGCGTCGCTGCGGTGGATGACGTGTCCTTCGAGGTCGCACGCGGCGAGATCGTCGCGCTGCTCGGCCCGAGCGGCTGCGGCAAGACCACCACGCTGCGCATGATCGCCGGCTTCGAATGGGCCGATGAGGGGCGCATCTTCATCGGCGACGCCGACATGGCGCTGCGCCAGCCCTATGAGCGCAATGTCGGGCTGGTGTTCCAGGACTACGCTCTGTTCCCGCATATGAGCGTGGCGCAGAACATTGCCTTCGGCATGAAGAACCGGGGCGTGAAGCGCCACGAGATTGAGCAACGCATCGAGGAGGTGCTGGAACAGGTGCAGCTCCCCGGCCTCGGTGGCCGGCGGCCGAGCGCGCTGAGCGGAGGCCAGCAGCAGCGCGTCGCGCTCGCCCGCGCGCTGGTGACACGGCCGGACATCATGCTGCTGGACGAACCGCTGTCGAACCTCGACGCCAAGCTGCGCCTGCAGCTGCGGCGCGAGATCCGCACCATACTGGCAACGTTCGACTGCACCTCCATCATCGTCACCCACGATCAGGAAGAAGCGATGGGGCTCGCCGACCGCATCGTGCTGATGAACAAGGGGCGGATCGAGCAGATCGACACGCCGCACGGGCTGTACCAGAGCCCGAAGACCCTGTTCGCCGCCGACTTCATCGGCCATGCGAACTGGATTAGCGGCACGCTGTCGCGATTGGGCGGCGGCTCGGGCATCGTGACGACCGCGTTCGGCGCCGTGCCCGTCGCGACCGGAAACCTTGCGGACGGCCTGGTGACGCTGTGCATCCGCCCGGAACGGCTGATGCTCCTGCCCGCGGATCACCGCGCCTCCGGGACCCGGATCGACGCGGTGGTGGAGCGGCACGATCCCATCGGCGCGGATCTGCGCATCTGGTCGCGGCTGGCCGACGGCACGCTGGTGCAGTCGCTGGAAAAGAATGTCGGGCGCCCATTGCCGGCGCCCGGCGCGGCGGTCACGCTCGGTTTCGGCATCGGAGACTGCATCGTACTGCCGAGCGGAAAGGCTTACACATGAACGCACCCGGACGGCCGCAGGTGATACGAGGCGGATTGGTCGCCTTTCCCGGCGAAGGCGACGTGCGCCCCGCCGACCTACTGATCGAGGACGGCCGCATCGCCGCCATCGTGGGCCCCGGACAGCCCCTGCCTGAGGACGTCGAGACCATCGACGCCACCGACCGGCTGGTCATGCCAGGGCTGGTGAATGCCCACACCCACAGCCACCTCGCCCTTGCCAAGGGCATCTCGCGTTCCTGGACGCTGGAACTCCACCTTCACAACGGGTCGTGGACGGGTGGCGGGCAGAATGTCGACGACCGGTATCTGCTGGCGCAGGCGTCCGCCGCCGAGATGCTGCTGAAGGGCTGTACCTCCTGCTACGATCTGGTGCTGGAACTGCCGTGTCCATCGCCGGAGGGCATGTTCGCCACCGCTGCGGGCTATCTGGATGCCGGCATGCGCGCCGTGATCGCGCCGATGCTGGCCGATCGCACCTTCTGGCAGGCGATACCGGGTCTGCGCGCGGCGCTGCCGGAGGCCGCGCAGGCCAGTGTCGACGCCATCACAATGGCGGGGGCGGACGTCAATCTCGCCGCCTGCGACCGGATGCTCGCGCAATGGCCGCACCCGCGTGATCGGGTGAGGCCCGGTCTGGCGCCAACCATTCCGCTGCATTGCTCGGACGACTTCTGGACCGGCGCCCGCGCCCTCGCCGACCGCCATGGTGCGCCGATGCACGCGCATCTGGCGGAATCCAAGATCCAGGAGATCTCGGGGCGCGCCCGCTACGGGCACAGCCTTACCGCCCATCTCGACCAGCTCGGCATCCTCGGCCCCGATTTCACGGCGGCCCACGGCATCTGGCTGGACGCCGACGACCTCGACATTCTGGCCCGGCGCGGGGCGTGTGTGGCGCATAACCCGTCGAGCAATTTCCGCCTCGGCAGCGGCATCGCCAACGTGCCCGCCATGGTCGCGGCCGGCGTGCGGGTCGGCATCGGCAGCGATGCCTGCAGTTGCTCCGATCACCAGAACCTGTTCGAGGTGATGCGCCTCGCCTGCTATCTGTCGCGCACCGCCTCCTTCGACCCGGATGACTGGCTCACGCCGCGCGACGTGTTCGAGATGGCGACGTGCGGCAGCGCGCGCGCGCTCGGCATGCAGGACATGATCGGCGACATCCGGCCCGGACTTGCCGCCGACCTCGTGTTTCTCGACCTCGGCTCGGTCAACTTCACGCCGCTGAACGACGCGCTCTACCAGCTCGTCTTCGCCGAAGAGGGGCGCAGCATCACCAAGGTCATGGTGGGAGGGCGCACGGTGGTTGAGGACGGGCGCCTCACCACCATCGATTACCCTGCCCTCAGGACAAGACTGAACGAGCGTGCCCGCGAGCTGATGGCCGCCAACGCTCCCCGCCGCGCCGCGCTCGCCGCCATAGAGCCCTATGTCCAGCATTTCTGCGTCGGCCTCGCCCAGGGACGTATCGAACTCACGCAAGATTCACCGACATGACTGACGTTGCCACTCTCGCTCACACCCTGCAGCCGCTTCTCGCCGAGCTGATGGAACGCACCGGCGCGAAGCGCTGTACCGTCCGCATCGACCATCCCGCCCTCGGGCTGAGTGTCAACGTGCCCTGCGCAGAGGTGCTCGCGCCCGGCGCGCGCTCGATGATGTCGAACAGTTCGGTCGACCATCGGCGGGCCAGAACGGTCCGCTGGATAGAAAAGAGCCGGCGCACGCTGGTGCAAGGCGACGTCTTCGCCGACCCGCACCTTGCGCCGCCGGCCGCGCTGGTGGAGATCTTCGGCACGCGCTCCCAGCTGGTGGCCCCGCTTATCGGCCGGGATGACTATCTTTTCGGCTGGGTCTCCGCCCATTTCTCCGAAGGTCCCCGCGTCTTCGCGACCTCGGCCATCGAGGCGATCGAGGAGGCGCGCCGTGCGGTGCTTGCCGTTCCCGGCATGCCGCAGGAGATCTGAATGGACCCGGCGCCCGGCTCCCCTGCCGATGGAGAGGTCCTAGCCTATGACCTCATCGTCGAGGACGTACTGATCCTCACCGGCGATGCGGCGATGGCCGAGATCCGCCACGGACGGCTCGGCGTTCGTGGAGACAGGATTGCCCTCGTCGGGCCGGCCAGCGGCCCCGCCCCGGCGGCGGCGCGCACACTCGATGGCCGCGGCCTGCTGGCCATTCCCGGCCTCGTCAACGTCCATACCCACAGTGTGCTGTCGCTGATGCGCGGCGTTGCCGAGGATATGGGCTTCGCCCCGGCCTATACGCGCGGCGTACCGCAGGGCCACCTCATCAACCCCGACGAAGCCGTCGCGCTTGCCCGGCTCGGCGCGCTGGAATCGCTGAAGTTCGGGACCACGCTGATCAACGACATGTATGTCCATGTCGAGCACACACTGCCCGCCATGGCCGAGCTGGGGCTGAGGGTGTTCGCCAGCGATCGGCTGCACGACGTTGATTTCACGCGGGTCCAGCAATGTGACTGGCGCTACGATCCCGCCATCGGCCGGCGCTCGCTCGACGCCGCGCTGGCGCTGGCCGAGCGTTTCGACGGCGCCTTTGACGGGCGCGCGCGCGTCACCCTGGCCGCCCATGCGCCGGACACCTGCTCGCGCGATTTCCTGCGCGAGATCCGCCGCGCGCGCGACGCGACGGGGCTTACGGTCTCCACCCACCTCGCCCAGAGCCCGCTGGAGGCCGAGTTCATCGCCCACCGCGACGGCATGACGCCGACCGAGCTGCTCGATGATGTGGGCCTGCTCGATGCGCGGCTGATCGCGGCGCACTGCATTGTAATGAATGACAGCGACATCGCACGGGCGGGCGCGGCCGGCATCACGGTCGCCCATGTGCCGAAGGGCAATGCCGGTGGCGGCATGATGGCGCCCACGCGGGCCCTGCGCGAAGCCGGCGCCAACCTCGCCCTCGCCACTGACAACCTGCTCGGCGACATGATCGAGGCGATGCGTTGGGCGCTGTGCATCGGACGGCTGCAGACCGGCACGGTGACGCCCGACTGGCAGCCGGAGGACGTCTTCGCCATGGCAACCGGAAACGGCGCCAGCGCGCTCGGGCTCGCAGACGAGATCGGCGCGCTCACCGTCGGCAGGAAGGCCGACATCGTGCTTGTCGACATCGACCGACCAAGTTTCGTGCCCCTGCTCGACCCGCTGGGCAACCTCGTTCACTGCGGGCAGGGCAGCCATGTGCGCCACGTCGTGATCGACGGCGTGCTTCGGGTGTGCGAGGGCCGCGCGGTCGGGATCGACGAGGAAGACATCTGTCGGCAGGCCCAGCGGACCGCCGAAAACCTGTGGCAACGCGCGGCGGCCTGAGCCGCGCCCTGAGGAGAAGCAGCGATGGACCTGATCGTACGGAACGCCCGCCTTCCCCATGACCTTGAACGCGA
This sequence comes from Ancylobacter pratisalsi, assembly GCF_010669125.1. Taxonomy (NCBI): domain Bacteria; kingdom Pseudomonadati; phylum Pseudomonadota; class Alphaproteobacteria; order Hyphomicrobiales; family Xanthobacteraceae; genus Ancylobacter; species Ancylobacter pratisalsi. Next base: position 3,631,779 of record NZ_CP048630.1, on the reverse strand, counting down.
GGTCGACATCGGCGTCGAGGCTGGCCGGATCGTGGCGATCGAGGCGAACCTTGCCGCCGAGGGCGAGGAGCTGGACGTGGGCGGCCGCCTGGTCTCTCCGGGCTTCGTGGAAACGCACATCCACCTCGACAAGTCCTGTATCCTCGACCGCTGCCAGTCACAACGCGGCGACCTCCCCGAGGCCATTGGCGAGGTGGCCAAGGCCAAGGCAGCCTTCACGCCGGAGGATGTCTATGCGCGCGGCAAGCGCACGCTGGAAAAGTGCCTGATGCAAGGCACCACCCACATGCGCACGCAGCTTGAGGTCGATCCCGGCATCGGCCTGCGCGGGCTCGAGGGCGTCCTGCCGCTGATCGAGGAATATCGCTGGGCCATCGACATCGAGATCTGCGTGTTCCCGCAGGAGGGGCTGCTCAACAATCCCGGCACCGACGACCTCATGGTGCAGGCCCTCAGAAACGGCGCCCGCGTCGTCGGCGCGGCGCCCTACACCGACACCAATCCGCACGGCCAGATCGACCGCGTCTTCGAAATGGCGCGCGAGTTTGACGCCGATATCGACATGCATCTCGATTTCGGCCCGACCGGCGACACGCTCGACCTCGACTATGTGTGCGAGCTGGCGGACCGCTATCGCTGGGGCGGACGCACCGCGATCGGCCATGTCACCAAGCTCGCCGCCGCGAGCCCGACGCGGTTCGACGCAGCGGCCCGCAGGATGCGCGATGCCGGCGTCGCGCTGACCGTGCTGCCCTCCACCGACCTGTTCCTGATGGGCCGCGACTGCGACTGCAACCAGCCGCGCGGCGTCACCCACGCCCACAAGATGATCCATCACGGGGTCAATTGCTCGCTGTCCACCAACAACGTGCTCAACCCCTTCACGCCGTTTGGCGACTGCTCGCTGATCCGCATGGCGAACCTGAACGCCAACATCTGCCATATCGGCGCAACCGACGACATTCGCGAGTGCTTCAACATGATCACCGAGCGCTCCGCGCAGCTGATCAATGCGCGCGACTATGGGCTGGCGCCCGGCAAGTCGGCCGACTTCGTCGTTCTGGACTGCCAGTCCCGCGAGGCGGCGATCGCCGAACTCGCCCCTGTCCTGTTCGCCTACAAGCGCGGGCGACGCACCATGACACGGCCCGCCGCGACACTGCATCGCCCGAACTGAACCGAGTCCCCCATGCCGCAGTCCACGACCTCCTTCGACCACCCTCCGGCCGATCCTTATGGCGCCTTCTGCCGGGACAATCATGTCGGCCACCCGGCCACCGGCGCGGGCCCGCTCGACGGCCTGACTTTCGCGATCAAGGACGTCTTCGACGTCGAGGGAAGCCGCACCGGTTTCGGCCATCCGACCTGGCTTGCGACGCACGCCCCCGCACGAGCGACGGCCGATGTTGTGACGCGGCTTCTGGCCGCCGGCGCGGACCTCGCTGGGCGTACGCTGAGCGACGAGCTGTGCTACTCGATCTCGGGCGAGAACGTGCATTTCGGCATGCCGATCAATCCCGCCGCGCGGGACCGGCTGCCGGGTGGTTCGTCCAGCGGCTCGGCGGTGGCGGTGGCGGGCGGGCTGGTCGATTTCGCCATTGGCACCGATTGCGGCGGTTCGGTGCGGGTGCCGGCGGCCTATTGCGGGCTGTTCGGCATTCGCCCCACGCATGGACGCCTGCCGCTCGCCGGCGTGTCCCGTTTTGCCCCACGCTTCGACACGGTAGGCTGGTTCGCGCGCGACGCCGCGCGGCTGAAGAACGTGGGCGAGGTGCTGCTGGGGGCGGCCTCTCCTGCCCGTTTCTCACGGCTTCGGGTTGCCTCGGACGCGTTCACACGCTGCGACGCGGAAACCCGCCCCATTCTTGAGGCCGGCATCGAACGGCTGGGGTCCCTGCTCGCGCGGCACGACAGCCTGGTGCTGAGCCCCGACGGCCTCGACACATGGCTCGATGCCTTCCGCACGGTTCAGGCGAGCGAGATCTGGACCTCTCTGGGCACATGGATCGAGGAGGTTCGCCCTGCCTTCGGCGAGGGTGTGGGCCAGCGCCTCGCCGCCGCCGCACAGGTGACGCTCGGGCAGGCCGACGCCGCGCGCGGGCGCACGGATGCCATCGCGGCTGAGCTTGCGATGATGATCGGCGAGGACGACCTGATCTGCCTGCCGACCACGCCGGGCGTTCCGCCGCTGCGCACTCTGGCATCGGCCGAGGTGGAGAATGACTACCGGCGGCGTGCGATGGAGCTGCTCTGCCCGGCCGGGCTCGGCGGCCTGCCGCAACTCACCATTCCGGTTGGAACGGTGAATGGCGCGCCGGTGGGATTGTCGATCCTGGCCAGACGCGGCAAGGATATGGAATTGTTGGATTTTGCAGCGAGGGCCTTCTCCGACCTGCCGACCGTTTCGGAGAACCGATGAACGCCAAAAGATCTGGCGCCCTGCCCGACGAGGACATTGGCCTGCCGGACGGCTCCGCTTCCACGCCGGCCAAGGCGAAGGCGCCGCGACGCTCGCCCGGCAAGCGCAATGCGGTCGCTACCCGCCAGCGGATACTCGAAGTCGCGATGGGCGAATTCGCCGAGCATGGCTATAGCGGCAGCCGGATCGAACGCATTTCCGCCTCCGCCGACGTCAATGTCGGCATGATCTATCATTACTTCGGCAATAAGGATGACCTGTACCTGGCGGCGCTGGAATCGTCCTACAAGATCATCCGTGATCGGGAGCAGACCCTCGACGTCAACGAGGCCGACCCGATGCTGGCGCTGAAGGCGCTGATCGAGCTGACTTTCGACTTCCTCAGCACCGACCCGCATTTCGTCCGGCTGATCATGAACGAGAACCTGATGATGGGCCGCACGGCCCAGCGGTCCTCAACCATTCCGTACATGACGCGCCCCCTGCTGGAATCGCTGCGGACCATTCTCAAGCGCGGGCAAAGAGAGAAGGTGTTCCACAGGAACATCGACGCCGAGAATTTCTACGTCTCGATTCTCGGCCTGTGCTTCATCCACGTCTCCAACCGTTACACGCTGAGCAGCATGTTTCAGCACGACTTCGCCGCGCCGGACTGGCTGGAAAGGCGCAAGGCGGTCGTGGTGGATGTGCTCACCAGCTACATCGCCACCGGCAAGTGAGGCGAACTGATTGTCGCCGCCTGCCCGACAGGAAAAATCCGGGAAGCGGTCAGCTTCCCGGACCTCGTTCAACGCAGATGAGCGATCAGCCCTGCCCGCTCACGCCGGGTCGTAGAGCCGGCTCTCGAACAGCGGGCTGCCCTTCAGTCCGTTGAACGCCTTGGCGGCGGCCAGCACGGCGAGGTCGATCAGCGGCTCGATCAAAATCACCAGCATGTAGGCCGCGCCGAACGAGCCGATGGAAGCCGCGTTCTCCACGGTGAAGCCATGCCCATAGAAGGCCCAGAACGCCACCCAGACCACGATCCCGGCCTGATAGGTGGTGGAGAGCGCCAGCGCCTGGCGGTACTTCAGCTCGACATAGGGCGTGCCCGGCGTAATGACGTGGCGCGCCAGCGAGGTCAATGCGAACAGCGGCACCAGCAGCGTGGTGACGTTCATGCCGTATTGCGGCAGATCGAACGGCGCGAAGAAGAGCCCCTGGATCAGCAGGCCGGCGGCGAGGCCGATGGCGGCGGGAGCGACGCCGAAGATCAGGAACAGCGTCGAGCCGAGGATGAGGTGCACCTCGGACACGCCGACGGGATGATGCGGCAGCAGCTCGAAGAAGGCGAAGACCAGTGCGGTCGTCACCACGCTGCGCGCAACCAGCGAGACAACGCCGCGCTCGCGCACCGCCTCGCCCGCGAGCTTCAGCGTATAGGCGCCGGCGCCAGCCGCCGTGACAGCGCTCAGCCAGATCTTTCCTTCGGCCACGAGGCCGGGCTCGATATGCATGTGGTTCTCCATTGCCGTCTCTCCCGACGGCGTAAGGGTGGACGCTCATGCATGGCCGGTCTCCTGACTCGCGGGTCACAGCGCGCCTTCCGCCTTCCCGGACCCATCCTTGCGGATGAGGTCCAGTGGCAATGTGGAAGGCCGCTCGCCGCTCACAGTCGCGGGGGCGGTCAGGGCTTCGGGCCGCTCCATCCTTGATCGGATGGCGGTCCTTCCCCGTTCCCGTTTCATCCGGACGAGTCACCCCGCCCGGACACCATGCATCGGGCTAGAACGCGTCGACGCCGGGCCGGCTGTCAAGCCGAACGGAGGGGAACCGCCCACATCCGGGACGCTCACGATCCCGGACGTGGATCTTGAAGACGGGAGCGCGGCGGCTCCGCGCCCGTGCTCAGTGCCGGTCGCGGATCGGCACGGGCCGGGGCTGCGCCTTGGCCCGGAGGGTGTCGTCCGTCAGCTCGTACCACATGGCGTTCAGCACCGCGAAAGCGGCAGCCAGCGGAAAGCCGAGAAGCCAGGAGAAGTACCACATTGTCGGTTTCCTTCCTCAGTACGCGTGGCTGTTGTCGCGCTGGATCTCAGCCGTATCGACCTTGCCCCACAGCACCCGATAGACCCAGGTGGTGTAGGCGACGATGATCGGAATGAAGATCACCACGCAGACCAGCATGATGAACAAGGTGAGGTGGCTCGACGACGCGTCCCACACCGTCAGGCTTGAGCGCGGGTCGATGGTCGAGGGCAGGATGAAGGGGAACATCGACAGCCCCACCGTCGAGATGATGCCGAAGATCGACACCGTGCTCGCCAGCAAGGCGGTGAACTCCGCCCGCGTGCGCAGCAGCAGAAGGCAGGCGAGAGCGCCGATGATACCCAGCGCCGGGCCCGCCATCATCCAGGGATGGGCGCCATAATTGGCGAACCATGCGCCGGGCGCGATCGCCACCGTCTTGGCCAGCGGATTGGACGGGCCTTCCGCGACGAAGGTGCTGGTGATGCGGTAGCCATCAATGCCCAGCCAGAGCCAGACACCGCCGAGCGCGAACAGCAGAACCGTCACCAGAGCGGCGACGCTGCCGACGGCACGGGCGCGTGTGGCGACGTTGCCCTCGGTCTTCACCGTCAGCCAGCCCGCACCATGCATCACCACCATCGCGACCGACAGCAATCCGCACAGCAGCCCGAAGGGGTTGAGCAGCTCGAACAGCGTGGTGCCCTCATAGAAGATCCGAAGTTCGTTGTTGAGGTGGAACGGCACGCCCTGCAGCACATTACCGACCGCCACGCCCATGACCAGCGCCGGCACCAGTCCGCCGATGAACAGCGCCCAGTCCCAGGCCGCGCGCCAGACCCGGCCCTCGCGCTTCGAGCGATACTTGAATCCCACCGGGCGCAGGATGAGCGCGAACAGGATCGCGAACATCGCCAGGTAGAAGCCCGAGAAGGACACCGCGTAGAGCGGCGGCCAGGCGGCGAAGATCGCGCCGCCGCCCAGGATGAGCCACACCTGATTTCCTTCCCAGGTCGGCCCGATGGAGTTGATGACCACGCGACGTTCCAGATCGGTCCGTGCCACGAAAGGCAGAAGGATATCGGCGCCGAGATCGAAACCGTCCATCACGGCGAAACCGATGAGCAGGACGCCCAGCAGCAACCACCAGATGACACGCAGCGTGTCGTAATCGATGAGCGTATGGAGGATCATGGGTCCTACTCCGCGGCAACGAGGTGGGCGGGAATGAGTTCGGCGTCGGGATCTTCGTCCGGCTCCGGCCCCTTGCGGATGGCGCGGATCATCAGCATCATCTCGATGAGGATCAGCACCGTGTAGAGCAGCGCGAAGCCGACGATGGTCGTCAGCACCGTCGCCGCGCCAAGGCTCGAGACGCCGGCCGCGGTTGGCAGCACGCCCTCGATGATCCAGGGCTGGCGGCCGAATTCCGCCACCACCCAGCCCAGTTCCGCCGCGACCCAGGGCAGCGGAATGGCAAGCACCGCGATCCACAGCAGCGGGCGATAGCGGTCCAGCATGCGGCGCGCCGACAGGAAGAAGAACACCGACATCAAGGCGATGAAGGCGAAGCCGAGGCCCACCATCAAGCGGAACGCCCAGAACAGCGTCGGCACGTTCGGAACGGTGTCCCACGCCGCCTTTTCGATCTGCTCCGGCGTGGCGGTACGTGGATCATCGACATAGCGCTTGAGCAGCAACGCGTAGCCCAGATCCGTTCCGTGCTCCTCGAAGGCCTGGCGGACATCCGGCGCGATCGCGGCATCACTGCCGGCCGCGCGGATCTTCTGCAGGGCGTCGAACGCGATAATGCCGCTCTCGATGCGTGTCTTGGCGTGGCCGACAAGTTCCGTGATGCCGGGCACCACGGTGTCGAGCGAGCGGGTGGCGATCAGGCCCAACACCCACGGGATACGCACGGCGAAATGGGTTTCGCGCTCGGCCTGGTTGGGAAACCCGATGACCGTGAAGGCGGCCGGCGCCGGCTCCGTCTCCCACATCGATTCCATGGCCGCGAGCTTCATCTTCTGATGCTCGGTGGTGAGGTAGCCGCTCTCGTCGCCCAGCACGACCACCGACAGGGACGCGGCGAGCCCGAACGAGGCGGCGACCGTCATGGAGCGCTTGGCGATCTCGATGTGCCGGCCCTTGAGCACGTACCAGGCGGACACGCCGAGCACGAAGACCGAGGCCGTGACATAGCCGGCGGAGACGGTGTGCACGAACTTGGCCTGCGCCACCGGATTGGTGATGACGGCGAAGAAATCGGTGACTTCCATGCGCATGGTCTGCGCGTTGAAGGCCGAGCCCACCGGGTTCTGCATCCAGCCATTGGCGACAAGGATCCACAACGCGGAGAAGTTCGAGCCCAGCGCGACCGCCCAGGTGGCGACCAGATGCCCGACCCTGGAAAGCTTGTCCCAGCCGAAGAAGAACAGCCCGACGAAGGTTGCTTCCAGGAAGAAGGCCATCAGCCCTTCAATCGCCAGCGGCGCGCCGAAGATGTCACCGACATAGTGGCTGTAATAGCTCCAGTTCATGCCGAACTGGAACTCCATGACGAGGCCGGTGGCGACGCCGAGCACGAAGTTGATGCCGAACAACGTGCCCCAGAACTTGGTCATCTGGCGCCATATCCGGCGCCCGGTCATGACGTAGACCGTCTCCATGATCGCCAGAAGCACGGAAAGTCCGAGCGTCAGCGGCACGAACAGGAAGTGATAGAGCGCCGTCATTGCGAATTGCAGGCGCGAGAGGTCGACTACATCTAGGGTCATGGCGGGTTCCGGTTGCCTCCGGTCTCCTGTCTTGTCGCGCTGCCGGCAGGCGGCGCAGGATCGAATGTCGGCTCAGTCGGGTCGCAGCGCTTCAATCGCCGCGGCAAAGCCGGGGTCGCCGCGACGGTAGGAACCGCGCGCTCGGCCTTCGGCAATCAGGATCAGGCGGTCGGCGGCCTGCGCCTCGCGCCGCAGATGAGTGGCCAGGATCAGGGTCCGCGAACCCGCCTCATGGGCCAGCCGCGCCAGCACGTCGCGCGCGGTCGCCCCGTCGAGCCCTTCCGTCGGCTCGTCGAGCAGCCAGAGCGGCGCGTCCGTCAGGAACAGGCGGGACAGGGCCAGACGCCGGGACTGGCCTCCGGAAAGGCCGAGCCCGCCCTCGCCGAGCGGCGTATCAAGCCCTTCGGGCAGAGCCGCGACCACGGCGCCGAGCCCGGCGGCCGTGAGGGCGGCCATCAGCCGGTCGTCATCGGCGGCGGGATCGGCAACGAGAAGGTTTCCGCGCAGGCTGTCGTGGAACAGCTCGGTGCGCTGGGTCAGCAGCACGCTGCGCCGGGCCGCGACCTCGCCCGAGGCCGGCCCGATTTCACCGGCGATGGCCGCCAGCAGCGTCGACTTGCCCGCCCCGCTCATGCCGACAAGGGCGACACGCTCGCCCTCCGCAATGGCGAGATCGATGCCCTCAAGCGACGGACGTACCGCGCCATCCCTTATGATTGCTAGATTTCGGACCTCAACCGCCTGCCCCTTGCCCGGGGTTGGCATTGGGGCAATGGGCGGGGTGGGGGTGAGGCGGGAGGCGAGACGGCGCGCGGCGATCAGCGCGCGCTCCAGCTCGACCACGCCCCGGCGCAGCGCGGCGAAGGGATCGAAGGCGGCCAGCGCCAGCAGCAGCACCAGTGCGGCGGCCGGCGTATCGATGGTGCCCGCATGATTCAGCGCCGCAACCGCCAGCAGGGCGAGCGCCAGCAGAACCGCACTGGCGGCCGAAAACCCTGCCGACACAAAGGTTTCCACCCGGTTGAGCGCATCGTCGGCGGCGGCCAGGCGCTGGTCGGCGGCCCGAAGTTCCTCGCGCCGGGCGGCGAGGCGGCCGGCCATGATGAGCTCGGTCTGGCCCGCGAAGAGGTCGACCGCGCGCGAGCGCAACACTTCCAGCGCATGGGCGCGGCGGCGGGCGGGACGGCGGGCGGCGCGCAGAGCGATCCACGGAATGAGCGCGCCGACGCCAAGGACGATGAGGACGAAAGTGAGGGCGGTGTGAACGCGGATGAGGCCGATGAGGACGGTGACGCCGAGCGTGGCCACCACAGCGGCGATCACCGGGACCAGCACCCGCAGGTAGAGCGAATCCAGCGCGTCGATATCGAGCGTCAGGCGGAACAGCAGCCGGGTCGGTCGATCGGCCAGCCGACCGGCTGCCTCGGGCGCCGCCCAGCCACGGAACAGCCGCTCGCGCAGCCCGGCCAGCACCGCCAGCGCGGCATCATGGGTCACCAGTCGCTCGCCATAGCGCGCGGCGGTGCGCACCAGCGCCGCGAGACGGATGCCGGCGGAGGGGGCGAAGACATCGAAGGTCGCCGCCGCGGCCGCCGACATGCCCGCGATCGCCGTCGCGGTGATGAACCAGCCCGAAAGGGCCAGCAGGCTGGCCCCGGCCAGCAGCGTCAGCGCCGCCAGCGCCGCACCGGCGAAGAAGGCGATCCGCCGCTCGGAAAGGAACAGCCGCAGGATGACGGCCATGGCGCGCAGGGCGCCCGGGTTGGGAGTGGTGTTCGTGCTCATGCCCCGGCCTCCCCGGTGGCGCCCTCAAGGGGGATGACCCGGTCCATGCGGGCGGCGAGCGCGGGGTCATGGGTGGCGATGACGAGCGTGCGTCCGCGCGCCAGTTCCATGAGCGCGTCGGTGACCTCGCGCGCGGTCGCGGCGTCGAGATGGGCGGTCGGCTCGTCGGCGAGGATCAGGCCGGCCTGAGGGGTCGCGGCGAGGCGGGCCAGCGCGAGGCGCAACCCCTCGCCGCCGGACAGCCCGCGTCCCCCCTCCCCGATCGGTGCGGGACCGCGCATGGCGGCCACCTTCTCAAGGCGGACGGCCGTGAGGGCGCGGGCAATCTCCCCGCCATCCACCTCAGGGCGGCCCAGCGCGACATTGCCCTTCAACGTGCCGGCGAAAATGTGCGGCTGCTGGCCGATATAGGCCATGCCGGCGCGCAGGCGTGCCGCGCTCTCCGGCCCCATGACCTCGCCGTCAATGCTGACGCGGCCGGCCTCGGGCGCCACCAGCCCGGCGATCAGCGCCAGCAGGCTGGACTTGCCGGCTCCGCTCGGCGCGAACAGCGCCACATGCTCGCCGGGCGCGATATCGAGCGCGAACGCCTCGAACAGCGGCGCCGCCTGCCCGGCATGGCGGAACCCCACCGCGTCAAACGCCACTGCCGGCGCCCGCGACGAGCGGAAGCGGGGCGGTGCGTCGCTGCCGACGATGGAGGTGCCGCCCTCGGCGAGCGTCTCCAGCGCTTCCAGCGCCGCCTGCCCGGCCGCCCGGTCGTGCCAGGCGGCGGAAAGCTCGCGCAGCGGCTCGAAGAAGGCGGGGGCGACGAGCAGGATGAAAAGCCCCTGGGCCAGCCCGAACTCATGCCCCCAGGTTCCGAAGCCGAACCAGCCCAGAAGATGGAAGCCGACATAGGCCGCCACCATGGCGACGCCCAGCGCGGAGAACAGCTCCAGCACCGCCGAGGACAGGAAGGCGATGCGCAGCACCACCATGGTGCGCGCGCGCAGGCTGTCGGCCTCGCGGCGCAGCCGGGTCGCGGTGGCGTCGACCGCGCCGAAGGAACGGATGGTCGCCATGCCGCGCAGCCGGTCCAGCAGGAAGGCGTTCATGCCGCCGAGTTCCACAAGCTGGGCCTCGCTCGCCGCCTTGGCTTGCCAGCCGATCAACGCCATGAACAGCGGAATCAGCGGCGCGGCGACGGCGAGCATGAGCGCCGCAAGCCAGGAGAAAGGCAGCACGCAGGCGAGAATGACGAGAGGCACCACGGTCGCGCGCTTGCGCGCCGGCACGAAGCGCGACAGGTAGGGAACCACCGCCTCGGCCTGTTCGGCCAGCGCACTTGCGACCCGCCCGGAGGCGGGGCGCCGGGTGTCGAGGGGTGAACGCAAGGCCAGCGCCTGCGCCGCCTGCGCCCGGAGGCGCGAAAGCTCCGCCCGCGCAGAACGGAAAGCCAGACGCCCGCCCGCCGCTTCCATCATCGCCCGCGCAATGCCCAGCACCGCGATGGCCGCCGCCGCGAGCGCGACGTCGCCAACACCCTCGCCCCGCGTCAGCCCCGCGACGGCCATCGCCAGCAGCCCCGCCTGCGGCAGCCACAGCAGGGCGCCGCCGATCTGAAGCGCGATCGCGCGGCGCAGGCCGCGTGCGGTGGCGCCACCGCGCGCCGTCGCGGCCGATGCCTTCGCAAGGGTGGCAGCGCGAGCGGCGGAAGAGCGGGCGTCCGAAGGGTCTGCCGGCACGGCGGGGACCAGCGTCATGTCAATCCGCTCCGACCTTGGGCACGCCCGTCCCCTTCGGCCGGCGGCCGAGCGAGACGATCTTGTCCTTGGTTTCCAGAAGCCGGGTGATCTTCGAGCCAAGGCTCAGAAGAGTGGCGAGACGCTCGGTCTCCAGCCGCTTGACGTCGTCATACCAGGTGGTGAGCTGCTCGATCAGCCCGTGCATGTCGCTCATGCGCTCCTGGGCGTAGCGCTCCCTCTCGCTGCCCGGCTGCTGCATCAGGATCTCGCGCAGCACCGACAGCGTGGGGTCGACCTCCCGCTTCTTGCGCTCCTCCGCCAGGGTACGCAGGATCTGCCAGATATCGTCGGGCGTGGTGAAGAAGTCGCGCCGGTCATTGGGCAGGTGCTTGAAGACGACGAGGTTCCACGCCTGCAACTCGCGCAGCCCCATCGACACGTTGGAGCGCGACACGCCGAGCGCATCGACGATTTCCTCGGCGCAGAGCGGCTCGGGCGAGACGTACAGAAGCGCGTAGATCTGCCCCACGGTGCGATTTATGCCCCACCGGCTACCCATCTCGCCGAAATGCAAGACGAAGGACTGGATGAGTGGTGGCAGGTTCACGGCAGCGACCTCGGGGGCTTACGTTACGTTGATTTCAGAAATTACTGAAATCTCAGTCAAACTAGTAAGCCAATTTTCCCCCGGTGCAAATCCGGTGCTTTCCGTATCGCGCGAGATTGATCGAAACGCCCTGCCGTAAGGGCGCAAAGGCGAATGGGCGGCTCAGTGCGGGCCTGCGGCAAGCCGCCGCGCCGCCCACATGCCCGCAAGCATGGCGGGAATGAAGGCCAGTGTGCCCGGCGCGGCGAGGCCGAGCGCGGTGAAGGCCGGGCCGGGACAGAAGCCGCCCAGTCCCCAGCCGATGCCGAACAGCGCCGGCCCGATGAGGAGGCGGGCGTCGATGTCGGTGCGGGTCGGCAGCTGGAAGCGGTCGGCGAACAGGGGAGCGGGCCGCGCGGTGGCGAGACGGAAGCCGAAGAAGGCCACGACCACCGCGCCCCCCATGACGAAGGCCAGCGAGGGATCGAACGTGCCGAACAGATCGAGGAAATTCAGGACCTTGGCCGGGTTGCTCATGCCGGACACGACGAGACCGACGCCGAACAGCAGGCCGAGGCCGAGATTGAGGACGATGGAAAGCGCCTTGCGGTTCATGACCTCAGCCTCCGATCACATGGCGCATCAGGAACACGGTGACAAAACCCGCGGCCATGAAGACGCCGGTGGCGACAAAAGAGCGGCGCGACAGCCGGGCGAGGCCGCACACGCCATGCCCCGAGGTGCAGCCCGAGCCCCACACCGAGCCGAAGCCGACCAGCAGCCCGGCCACGACCATCAGCACGAGATTGGAGGACACAGTCTGCATCACCGGGGTGCCGGTGACGGCGGCGACAAGGAATGGCGCCCCGACGAGCCCGGCGATGAAAGCCAGCCGGCCGCCGAAAGCGCCATCGCCATAAGGGGGAAACAGCCGGCTCGCAATGCCGCTGATTCCCGCGATACGCCCTTCGAGCAGGAGCATCAGCACGGCGCTGAGCCCGATCAGGGCGCCGCCGGCAAGGGATGCGATGGGGGTGAACTCGGTCATGATCATCCTGTGCGGGTCAAAACCCGCTCAATGGCCTGCGTACGGACCCGTGCCGCCCGCGCCGGGCGCACAGAACAGCGCGTGCATGGTGGTGATGAAACGCTCCACGCGCGGGTCCGCGAGGCGGTAGAACACCTGCTTGCCTTCCTTGCGGCCGACAATGAGCCCGGCCTCGCGCAGCCCCGCGATCTGCTGCGACAGGCCAGGCTGGCGGATGCCGAGAAGATCCTCCAGCTCGCGCACCGAATGTTCGCCGTCGACGAGCGCGCAGGCGACCAGAAGACGGTCGCGATGGGCCAGCGTCTTGAGAAAGGCGGTGGCCTCATCGACCCGCGCCTTGATCTCCGTCACCTCGTCGGAAAGCGTATCAACCATGGTCTCAGCCCCAGTCCGCTCCCCGTAGCAGGTCAAGCGGGATCTTGAGATACCGGGTCCCGTTCGATTCCGGCTCCGGGAGCCGCCCTCCATTGGTGTTGATCTGCAGTGAATGCAGGATCAGCTTCGGCATCGGCAGGGTGCGGTCGCGGGCCTCGCGCAGGGCGACGAAGTCCTTCTCGGTCTTGGACCGCACCAGGTGGATGTTATGCGCCTTCTGCTCCGCGACGGTCGATTCCCACTGGGGCTGACGCCCGCCGGGCTGGTAGTCATGCCCGGTGAAGATGCGGGTGTCATCCGGCAGCGCCAGAATGGCCTGGATCGAGGCCCACAGCACCTTCGCGCTGCCGCCGGGAAAGTCCGCCCGCGCCGTGCCGCTGTCCGGCATGAACAGCGTGTCGTGCACGAAGGCGGCGTCGCCGACGACATAGGTGATGGAGGCCAGCGTGTGGCCGGGCGAGAACATCACCCGCGCATCGATCGAGCCCACCTTGAAGGTGTCGCCATCCGCGAACAGGTGGTCCCACTGCGAGCCGTCGGCGGGGAAGTCGGGCCAGTTGTAATAGCCCTTCCACAGCGCCTGGACGTCGGTCACCTTGGCGCCGATGGCGGTGCGGGCGCCGGTCTTCTGCTTGAGGTAGTTCGCGGCGGAGAAATGGTCGGCATGGGGATGGGTATCGAGGATCCACTCGACCTCGTAGCCCTTGTCCCGCACGAAGGCGAGCAGGCGGTCGGCATTCTTCGAGGCGGTCTGGCCGGACTTCTCGTCGAAGTCGTAGACCGGATCGACGATGGCGCACTTGCCCGTCTCCCGGTCGGCAACGACGTACTGGACCGACCAGGTACGCGGATCAAAGAAGCCGGTCACTTCAGGTTTCCCGGTCATGTCACGTCCTCTGTGTTGCGGCGGTCGTCACTTGCGCGCGCGGAGCGGGCAGGTGGTGACGCCGAGAATGGAATAGAGCGGGCAGGTGCCGAGAATGCCCGTGAGCAACGGCACCAGGCCAATCACCCCGAGCCAGCGCAGATTGCCTTCCAGCACGAAAAGCAGCGAGAGCAGCGCGAGGCCGACGATGATGCGCAGCACACTGTCGACGCGTCCGATATTGCGGGTCATGGCTTCCACCGTTGACTGCGGCAGGTCCGTTCCTGTCCTCCTCATAGCTATATCAATTGCATAAAAACGCAATCGTTTTTCTTTAAGTATAAACGCGTAACGGCCACCCCATGGAAATCGTTCAGCTTTTGTGATGCATGCTGGCCGGACGTGAACGGACGGAACGCAGCGGGCGCGACGTGACAGCCGATCCAAGCTCCGGGAAAGAATCCCTCACCCACCGCCTGAGGCGCCTGGCGCGCAGCAGCGAGCTGGGCGTCGTGCTGTTCGCCGCCGTGGTCGGCGTGCTCGCCGGCCTTGTCGTGGTGGCGATGAACGGCACCATGCAGGCCATGCATGTGCTGATCTTCGGCATCGGCGCGCATGAGCACCTCTCCGTCGCCAGCGGGCTGATACCGGCGCTGGTGCTCGGCGCGCCCGCGCTGGGCGGGCTGGTCTTCGGGCTCATCTCGGCGCTGCTGCGCAAGCGCGGCTTCGGCCAGCCGATCGACCCGATCGAGGCCAACGCGCTGCATGGCGGACAGATGTCGCTGAAGGACAGCGTGATCGTGGCCGCGCAAACCATCGGCTCCAGCGGGGTCGGCGCCTCGGTGGGACTGGAGGCGGGCTATACGCAGGCGGCCAGCGGCATCGCCTCGCGCCTCGGGCAGGCGTTTCACCTGCGCCGCGCGGATCTGCGGCTCATGGTCGGCTGCGGCGCAGGGGCCGCCATCGGCGCCGCGTTCAACGCCCCGCTGATGGGCGCGTTTTATGGCTTTGAGCTGATTCTCGGCACCTATGCGATACCGGCCTTCGTGCCGATGATGACCGCGAGCTTCACCGCGACGCTGACCCGCCAGACCCTGCTGCCGAACCTCGCCCCGCCGCTTCCCGCGCTGGGCGCGCCGCAGATGAGCGATCTGCCGGCGATCCTGCTGCTCGGCATCCTGTGCGCGCTGGTGGGCATCGTCATCATGCGCGGGGTGACGCTGGTGGAGACCGGATTCCGGCGCTCGGCGCTGCCGGCCGCACTGCGGCCGATGGTGGGCGGGCTGATCGTCGGCGCGCTGGCGCTGTGGAACCCCGCCGTGTTCTCGGCCGGCCATGGCGCGGTCTATCTGTATATCGGCGCCGACAGCACGCTGACCTTCCTGCTGATGCTGCTCGGCGCCAAGGTGATCGCCTCGGCGGTATCGCTGGGCTCCGGCTTTCGCGGCGGCCTGTTCTTCGCCTCGGTGCTGATGGGCGTGCTGGCGGGACGCGCCTATGCGGCGGGGCTGGAGCTTGTGCTACCGAACATGGTGGTGTCGCACTCGCTCTACGCCCTGATCGGCATGAGCGCGCTGGCGGTCGCGGTGGTCGGCGGACCGATGACGATGACCCTGCTGGCGCTGGAGATGACCGGGGACCTGACCCTGACGCTCGCCGTGCTGGCGGCGGCGGCGGCGGCCTCGCTGATCACGCGGCGCCTGTTCGGCTTCTCCTTCACCACCTGGCGCTTTCACCTGCGCGGCGAGACCATTCGCGGCGCGCACGACATCGGCTGGATGCGCGAGCTTACCGTCGCGACCATGATGCGCCGCGAGGTGCCCCAGGTCGCCGACGCCTCGACGCTGGAACAGGCCCGGCGGGCCTACCCGCCCGGCTCCACGTCCTACCTCGTCGCCACCGATTCCGAGGGCTACTATGCCGGCATGGTGCTGCCCGCCACGCTCTATGCCGCGGAAGCGGACGAGCCTGCCGGTGACGCAAAGGCTCCCGCCACGGTGCACGCGCTGCTGCGCCATGTCGGTGACACGCTGCGACCGGGCATGACCATTCGCGAGGCGCTGGCGACCTTCTCCCGCTGCGAGGCCGACGCGCTCGCCGTCACCATGCCGGACCGGACCATCGTCGGCATCCTCAGCGAGGCGCATGCGGTGAAGCGCTACAGCGACGAGATGGGCCGCCGGCTCAGCGAACTGACCGGGGAACGGATCGACTGAACCGGCCCTCGGCCCAAGACCTGTCACAAACTGAAACATGGCTGAGACAGGCCCGCGACGCCGGCGCTCTAGCACGGTGACATGACAAAACCGGCCCGCCGCGCGTGCGGCGCCATCTCGGGGACCACGCCATGCTCAAGAAACTTCTCCTCGTCGCCACGCTGGCGGTTGCCGGCGGCGCGACCTTCGCCTCGCCCGGCACCGCCGCGACCACGGCGGTCGCCACCGCCAATGTAAACCTGCGGGCCGGACCTTCCACCGCCTACCCCGCCGTGACGCTGGTGCCGGCGGGCACGCCGATCACCACCTTCGGCTGCGTTACCGGCTACACCTGGTGCGATGTCGCCTTCGCCGGCTATCGCGGCTGGGTGGCGGCGGACTATATCCAGCTGGTCTATGGCGGCGCCCCGGTGGTGCTGACCGCGACGGTCGCGACGGCGGTGGGCATAGGCGTCGTCGCCTATAACCGCGCCTACTGGGACCGCTACTACAGCGCCTATCCCTGGTATGGCCGCTGGGGCGCCTATCCCGCGCCCCGCCCCAATGGCCCCTATCCGGTCGCGCCGCGCGTGACCTCCACATCGCGTGCCGCGGGCTGTGCCAACGGCGTGTGCACCGGGGCAAGCAGCGCCACCGGCCGCTATGGCGGGACCACCTCGCAGACCCGCACCTGCGCGGACGGCAGCTGCACCGCGACGCGCAACACCACCGGCGCGTATGGCGGCAGCGCGACGCGGACCCGCAACTGCACCTCGGGATCCGGCTGCTCCGCCAGCCGTTCGGGCACGACCGGCGGCGGCCGCAGCTTCAGCGGCTCGCGCAGCGTGAACCGCCGGTAGCCACGGCGGCACTCAAGACAGACGCTAAAGGCCCGGAAGCGTGCTCCCGGGCCTTTTTGTTGCGTGCGGAGGAAGGCTGGCGGCTCAGAGCGGCAGTGTCCGGCCCTCGCTGCGCCGCCATTCGACGAAGCGCAGCACGCGTTCGACCAGCCCGGCCTGCATCTGCTGCGCCATGCTCAGCTGCTCGGGCGTCAGTGTCGCCTTCAGCGCATTCGCCGCTTCCCGCAGCGTCTTCGCCGCCTCGGCGCGCTCGATGGCGGCGGCGGTCACGTCGTCGACCAGATCGAAGGCGGCGGCGGCGTCACGGGTCTGCTTGTCGGTCCAGCGCCCGACGCGCGTGCCGGTGGGGATGAACGCGACCAGCGCGCCGGTATAGGCCCGCCACGCCGGCATCTGCTCCGGCGTGATGCCGAGCGCGGTCTCCTGCGCCGCGAGCAGCGCGCCAGCGGCAAGGCGCGCCATGGTGCCGTCGAAGGCGGGAAGCGCCCGCCCGCTTTGTCCGCCGCCCATGAAGGCCGTCAGGGTGGCGGGTGCGCCGGCCAGCGGGTCGGCGCTCACCCGGGCGATGCCCATCACCGGCAGCGCGAGCGCGGCGATGAGGCCTGCGGCGAGCGTTCCACCCACCACGGTTCTGACCGAAGGTCTTGCGAGAAAACGTCTCATGGCTTTGATCCCTTGCCGTTGAGAAGGACCGCAGCCTCGCCCGGCAATGTCTCAGGGGACCTACACCTTGATGTCGATTTGTATCACGCCGCCGGCAGGCAGACCGTGACCGCGAGCCCGCCATGCCCGCTGTCGCCGAGCGCGGCCGTTCCCCCGTGAAGCGCGACGATGCGCTTGACGATGGTCAGCCCCAGCCCGGCCCCGCCGCTGTCGCGGCTGCGCGAGGCTTCGATCCGGTAGAACGGCTCGAACACCTTGGCGCGCTCCTCGGGTGCAATGCCGGGGCCCTCGTCCTCGACCACCAGCACCACGGCGCCGGGCGCGCCTTCCACGCGCACGAAGGCGGCGTGCCCGTAGCGCAGCGCGTTCTCGATCAGGTTGGCGCACAGCCGCTCCAGCACCGTCTCGGCCATCGCCACACGCAGCGCCACGGCGGGCAGCGTCAGCGTGATCCGCCCGGCCTCGACGTGGCCGGCACAGTAGCGCGCGAGCACGGCACCGGGATCGCAGGCCGCCGGTTCGGCGGACGCGAAGGAACTCTGCGCGAAATCGAGCGTGTCCTCCACCAGCGCCTGCATCGCCTCGACATCGCCGATGGCGCCGTCGCGGTGGCGGCTTTCGGGCATCATCTCGATTCTCAGCCGCAGCCGGGTGAGATAGGTGCGCAGATCATGCGAGATCGCGCCCAGCGTCAGGGTCCGGTTCTTCACCAGGGTGGCGATGCGCTCCTGCATCGCGTTGACCGCGTGGATCAGCGCCCGCAATTCCGGCGCGCCGGTTTCCGGGATCGGCACCGGATCGAGATGCTCGCCGACGCGGTCGACATCGCGGGCCAGGCGCGTCAGCGGCTTCATCTCGCGCGCCACCGCCACCAGCGCGGCGACCGCGACCAGCACGCCGAACAGACCGGCGAAAAAGCCGATCGGAACGCCGAGCACGCGAACCGTCACCTTGTCCTGCACGTCCAGCAGCAGATAGTCGCCCGAGGCGAGCTGGACATAGACCCGCAGCGTCTCGCCCGCATGTTCACCCTGACGGGGATCGAACAGCACCAGCACATGGCGCCCGGGCGCGCCATCGGAGGCGAGCACGGCCTTTATCGCGATCTCGATTCGGTTCAGTGCCGCCACGCCGGCCTCGTCCGGCGGCGGGCCGGGGACGATGGCGAGGCTGCGCCCGTTCTGCGAGAACGCGTCGAGCACGCTGGCCCTCAGATCCGGCGGCGCCTTCTCGACCAGGCGCACAAGGCCCGCGACCTGGCGCGGCAGCGAGCCGGACGCCGCGCCGAAGACGGCGCGATTGTCGGTGGCGCCGAAATAGATCAGCAGCGCGAGAAGCTGGATCGCCAGCAGCGCGAGCGCCACGATGAGGATGATGCGGGCGAGAAGGCCGAGGCGCATGCGACCCTCACACGTCCCGCACGTCGGTGGAGAACAGGTAGCCGACATTACGCACCGTGGTGATGAGCTGGTCCTCCTCGGGCAGGCACTGCGCCAGCTTGGCGCGCAGCCGCGACACGGTGACGTCGATGGTGCGGTCGAACGGCTCGGCCGAGCGCCCGCGGGTCCAGTCCAGCAACTGGTCGCGCGAGAGCACCCGGCCGGGGCGTTCCAGGAAGCAGGTGAGCAGATCGAATTCGGCGGTGGTGAGGTTGACCCGCTGGCCTGCGTCGTCCTCGATCAGGCGGGCATCGAGATCGACGGTGAGCCGGGAAAAGCGACGACGCCGGCGTTCGGGCGCACCCGCCGCCAGCGCGCCGCTGGAACGGCGCAGCAGCGCACGGATGCGCGCCAGCAGCTCGCGCGGGTTGAACGGCTTGCCGAGATAATCGTCGGCGCCGATCTCCAGCCCGACGATGCGGTCCACCTCGTCATGCTTGGCGGTGAGCATCAGGATCGGCACCCGCGAGCGTGCACGCAGCCGCCGGCAGATCGACAGCCCGTCCTCGCCCGGCAGCATGATGTCGAGAATGACAAGGTCCGGCATGGCGCGCATCAGCGCGCGGTCCATCAGCGCCCCGCTCTCGACCGCCTCCACCTCATAACCCTCGCCGCCGAGGAAGTCCGTGAGCAGGCTGCGTATGTCACGGTCGTCCTCGACCAGAAGTAACCGTTCCGCTGTCATGAGACCGGCATGACAGCGCCGGGCGCGCGAGGCAAGTCGCGGCATCGGCGTCGATACAAACTGTTACGAAAAACCGGTTTTCCGAGACATCGGCGCAAAGCGTGGCGCGCAATCTGTTCACCTGCCACGGAGGACCCGCCCCGGTCCGGCTGGCAGGGCGGATCGCTTGCGCGGACCGCCGGGCGTGGAGCCCGCCCGCCGATCGCCCAGTCAGGCGGGCTCCACGCCCGAACCCCAATGGACCCATTCACCCGTTCCGAGGATGACCACCATGCTTCGCAAGTTAAACCGGCGCGCCGCCATCGTCATCATCCTGGCCGGCATCGCCGGTGCCGTCTTCGCGCACGGCGCCCTCGCCCAGACACCCGCCGCGGTGCAGAACCTGACACCGGCGCAGATACAGAACCTGCGCGCCGCCTGCGCGGCCGATATCCAGACCTACTGCGCCGGCGTGCAGCCCGGCGGCGGGCGCGTTCTCCAGTGCATCAAGACCAACGCGGAAAACATGTCGCCGCCCTGCGTCAACGCGCTGCTGTCGGTGAGGTCGGCGCAGGCGCAGTGACGGGAATCCCGCGGCGAAGGCGACAGCGACCATGAACGTTCAGCCCCACATCGACCAGTTCCTGCCGCTGCGCCCAGCAGCCCCGCGTCCCAGAACACGTGGGCGGGCGCGGCTGGCCGGGCTGGCGCTCCTGGCGCTCTGCGCCGCAATTGCCGGCGCGCGTTATCTCTACCCCTACGCCACGCCCGGCGAGATCGTGCGCGCGACGGGCCTCAGCGTGGAGCTGCGCGGGCCCGGCACGCTCACGGCGCTGTCGCAGGCGAGCGTCGGCAGCCGGCTGCAGGGACGGATCAGCGCGCTTGCCGTCGACCGCAACGACACGGTGACCGAGGGCGAGATACTGGCGCGGCTCGCCTTTGAGGACCTCGCCGGCGAGGTCGCTTCCGCCGAGGCCAACGCCCATGCCGCCGAGCGCGCGATCGCCGCGACTGAAGCCGAGCGCGACCGCGCCGTGGCGACGCTGGACAAGGTCCGCGCCATCCATGAGCGCCAGCAGGCGCTTCTGGCCAAGGGCGTGATCAGTGAGGCCGGGCTGGAGGACGCCCTTGCCACCCGCCGGCAAGCGGAGGCGGACCTTGTCCACGCCCGCCGCGCCATCGAGCAGGCCGAGGCCGAGCGCGACGCCGCCCGTGCCCGCATCGCGGTGGCGCGCGCCCAGCTCGACGACAGCCTGATCCGGGCGCCGATCTCCGGCATCGTGGTCGCGCGGACGCACCAGCTCGGCGAGGTGCTGACGCCCGGCACCGAGCTGCTGCGCATCGTCGATCCGACCAGCCTCGTGCTCACCGCGCGCCTCGACGAGAGCGCGATCGCGGCGCTGCGCCCCGGACAGGAGGCACGCGTGACTTTCGGCCCCGACCAGCCCCCGATCCCCGGCCATGTGCTGCGGCTCGACCGGCAGGTGGACGAGGAGACGCGCGAGTTCGAACTCGACATCACGCTGGATAGCCTGCCCCCCAACTGGGCGTTGGGACAGCGCGGCACCGCGCGCATCGTCATCGCGCAGCGCCCGGACGCACTCACCGTGCCCAAGAGCTTCATCGACCGGCGCGACGGCCACCCCGGCCTGTGGGTGGCGACGGATGGACGCGCGCGCTGGCGCGAGGTCGGGCTCGGTGCCGCCGGGAGCGAGCGGGTGGAGATCAGCAGGGGTCTCGTGAGCGGCGACACCGTGCTGGCGCCGCAGGACGTCTATCCCCTCATGCGCGTGCGCCTCTCGGAGGCGACGCCGTGAACCTCGCGCTCAAGGATGCCCTCCACTCCCCCACCCGCTTCGCGCTCACCGCGCTCGGCGTCGCCTTCCTGATGACGGCGATGATCGGCATGACCGGGCTGTATCGCGGCGTGGTCGAGGACGCGCTGCTGATCATCGATGCGATCGATGCCGATCTGTGGGTGGTGCAGGGCGAGCGCGCCGGCCCGTTCGCGGAGGGCTCGGCGGTGGCGCCCGACATGGACCGCCGTGTGGAGGGTGTGCCCGGCGTCGCCGATGTGCGCCGTTTCACCCAGTTCAGCCAGCAGTTCGCCTTCGCGGACGGCTTCCGGCGGGCCACCATCACCGGGGTCGACGTGCCGCGCGACGACGGCCGCTGGCTGCCGCTCTCGGCCGGCCGCTGGCTCGATGGCGGCCGTTACGAGGCCATCGCCGACGAGAGCACCGGGCTCGCGATCGGCGACCGGGTGCGGCTCGGCCTCGACGATTACGACATTGTCGGCCTGACCCGGCTGATGGTGGATTCGGCCGGCGACGGCCTTGTCTTCGTCTCCATCAATGACGCCGCCGCCATCGCCCGCAGGCGCACCTCCGAGGAGGTCCAGCTGGCGCGGGCGGCCCACGGCGCGCAAGCCAGCGCCAAGGACGGCAGCTCGGTGGCGCAGGAAAGCAAGATCGCCAGCGTGCTGGTGCGGCTCGACCCGGCGGTCGACCCGGCACGGGTGATCGCGACGATGGAACAGTGGGGCGATGTACGCGTGCTGACCACGGCGCAGCAGCGCGACCTGATGCTGAACGCGCGGCTGTGGAAGCTGCGGCTTCAGATCCTCGCCTTCACCGGGCTGATCCTCATCATCACCGCCATCGTCGTCTCGCTGATCATCTACACCATGACCATCGAGAAGCTGCACGAGATCGCCTTGCTCAAACTCATCGGCGCCCGCGAAAGCGTGGTGGCGGGCATGATCGGTCAGCAGGCGGGGCTGATTGGCACTGCCGGCTTCGCCCTCTCCATCGTGCTGTCCCGGCTGGTGTTTCCCCATTTCCCGCGCCGCGTGGTGATGGACCCCTCGGATCTCGCCCTGCTGGGGGCGGCGCTGGCGCTGATCTGCGTCGTGGCGGCGTGGGTCGGCATTTCCCGCGCTTCGCGGGTCAGTGCGCGCGAGGTGCTGTCATGAGCGCGCCGCCGGTGCTCTCGGTGCGCGGACTGACGCGCCACTATGCCGGCCCCAGCGGGATCGTGCGGGCGCTGGACGGGGTCTCGCTCGACATCGCGGCGGGAGAGCTGGTCGGCATCTTCGGGCCGAGCGGCTCGGGCAAGAGCACGTTTCTCATGCTCGCCGGCCTGCTGGAGGCGCCGACCTCCGGCGAGGTCTGGCTCGCCGGGCAGCGCGTGTCCCACCCGCAGGTGAACATTGACGGCCTGCGCGCGACACGGCGGCGCCAGATCGGCTTCGTTTTCCAGCGCGCCAACCTCATTCCCTTCCTCTCCGCCAGCGAGAATGTGGCGCTGAGCCTGGAGATCGCCGATGTCGCGCCCGCCGACGCCATGGCCCATGCCCGGCGGCTGCTGGGCGCGCTCGACCTCGCCCACCGCGCCGACAACCAGCCCTCGCGGCTCTCCGGAGGCGAGCAGCAGCGCGTCGCGGTGGCGCGGGCGCTGGCCAACGGGCCGCCGCTGATCCTCGCCGACGAGCCCACCGCCGCGCTGGACAGCGTGCGCGGGCGCCAGGTGATGGAGCTGTTCCGCCGCATTGCCGCGACCCAGGGCGCGGGCATCGCCGTGGTCACCCACGATCCGCGCTCGACCGGTATGTTCGACCGCATCGTCCACTTCGAGGACGGGCGGATGATCGATCAGGCCTGACGGGCCAGTTCGAGAAAGGCCTGCGCCGCCTTGGTGGTATAGCGCTCCTTGTGCCGCAGGGCGCGGAACTGGCGCGCCGGCAGCGAGAAATCGATGAGCGCCATCGCCCCGGTGCGGATTGCGCTGTCGACCACGCGGCGCGAGATCACGCTCACCCCGCTGCCGGCCTCGACCGCCACCCGGATCGCCTCATTGGTGGGATATTCCAGCACCACGTTGAGATCGCCGGGGGACAGGCCGCGCGCGAGAAGCAGCGCCTCCAGCATGGCCCGCGTGCCCGAGCCGGTCTCGCGCAGCACCCACGGCCCGGCCTTCAGTTCCTCGAAGTCGCGCGGCGCGCGCCAGGTCCAGGGATGGGTGACCGGGGCGACGAGAACCATCTCGTCGGGGGCCACCGGCTCCATCGCCAGCGCGGGCTCGTCCAGCTCGCCCTCGACGAAGCCGAGATCGGCGAAACCCTGCTGCACGCGGCCGGCGACGAAATCGGTATTGCCGATGTCCACCGCCACGCGGATGCCGGGATAGAGCGCCTGATAGCGCGCGACGACGCCGGGGAGCCAGTAATTGCCCACCGTCTGGCTGCCCGCCAGCGCCAGCCGGCCACGCTCCAGCCCCGCAAGGTCGAGCAGCACCTGCTCGGCCGCGCCCGCCTGCGCCAGCACGGCCCGTGCCTCGATGAGGAACAGCCGGCCGGCTTCGGTGAGCGCGATGCGCCGGCCGACACGGTCGAACAGGCGGGTGGCGTGACGCGCTTCCAGCGCCGCGATGGCGGCGCTGGTCGCCGAGGGCGTCAGGTTCAGCGCCTGGGCCGCGCGGGTGAGATGCTCACGCTCGGCGACGGCGACGAAGATGCGCAGCTGTTCGAGTGTCATCGCGCCCCGTCGCCCGGCCTCATGTGGTCATCTTCACCAGCATTAGGCTGAAACTGGCGATGAACACAAAGGCGGCGAGGCCGAGGAGGAAGGGCCTGATGCCCTTGGCGCGCAGCTTGGCGATGTCGGTCTCCAGCCCCATCGCCGCCAGCGCCATGGACAGCATGAAGGTGGTCGCCACCACGATGGCACCCTTGAGCTCCGGCGGGATCACCACCACGGAGTTGATCCCGACCAGCGCGATGAAGCCGAGCACGAACCAGGGCATGGGCGGCCGCGCGCGGCCCGCGCCGTGCCCGCCATTGCGCGACGCGCGGCGGGTGGCGATGAGCCCGAGCGAGATCACCACCGGCGCCAGCATCATCACCCGCGACAGCTTGGCGATGGTGCCGAATTCGCCGGCCGACTGGCCCTGCTGATAGGCGGCGGCCACCACCTGTGCGATCTCGTGCACCGAGGCGCCGGTCCACAGCCCGTAAGCGTGGGCATCGAGCCCCAGCACGCCGGGAAGCAGCGGATAGAGGAACATCGCCACCGAGCCGAAGACGGTGACGCAGGCCACCGCATAGGCCACGTCCTCGTCGGAGGCGCGGGTGACGGTGTTGGTGGCGATGACCGCCGAGGCGCCGCAGATCGAGGTGCCGGCGGCGATCAGTTCCGCCAGCTTGGCCTCGATCCCCATCAGGCGACCGAGCGATGTGGTGAAGACGAAGGTCGCCACGAGCGTCAGCGCGATGACGGCGATGCCGGTCGCCCCGACCTCGGCCACCTGCGTGGCGGTGAGCTGGAGCCCGAGAAGGATGATGGCGAAGCGCAGGATGCGGCGCAGTGAAAAGGTGACGCCCGCCTTGGCCCGCGCGGGCGTGCCGACCAGATTGTGGAACGCGATGCCGATGACGATGGCGAGGATCATCGGGCTCAGCAGCCCGACCATCGGCAATTGCCGCAGACCGAAGGCGGCGGCGGCGATGGCGCCGGTCAGCAGCAGTCCCGGCACGATGCCGAAACGCTGCGACGAGGGCGCCGCATGCACATGAACCGTTTCCGCCCGCGCCGTCATGACCCGCTCTCCGTTGCCGATGGCCACGGATCGCACGAAGGCGACTATTCGATCCAGCTCATAATATCGTACGTTTCATTCGTTTATGACGAACGATTTCGATCGGGAGGGCGCACGACACTCAGCGCCGGGAGCCACCGCCGCCCGGCCGGTCCGGCGGCGAGAGCGCCAGCATCTCGGTTACTTCGAGAGGCGCGGGGCCGGGAGTGAGGCCGCGCCGCGGCATGCCCTCTACGAACGGCACCAGCTGAAGCCGCGCGATCTCCAGCACACGGCGCAGTTCCTGCACCGGGCGCGGGTGCTCGTCGACCCGGAGATCGAGCGCGGGATAGGCCTCCGCGCCCTGAATGCGCAGCGAGGCCGATTGCCGCCCGCGCTTGTCGCCGCCCGCCTGGTCCCCCGCCTCCATGGCGCGCATCAGGCGCTCATCCAGCGGCAAGCCGGCGGAGGCCTCGAAGGACTGCCGCATGCTGGCGACGACGTCGGGGCCGGTCAGCATGTTGCCTTGGATGGCGAAGCCCGGGCCGGTCTCATGACCATACCACCCGGTGCAGGCCCCACCCGACCACGCGGCCGCCCCGCCCGCCGCATCGACCACGCCGATCTGGCGCAGGTCCCGCTCCGGATCGTCCGCCAAAACCGCCGCCAGAGCGGGCGCGGCCGCCGTGCCGGCCGCGATGGCCTCCAGCACGCGGAGGGCGAGATAGGGGTTCACCCAGGACTGGGTCGACACCGCCCCGGTGCCGGCCAGCGTGAACGGGCACATGGAACCGACCGCGGGCACCGCCGTCGCCACGGCGACGCCCAGATGCCCGGTGATGCCGCAGCGCGCGACGATGGAAAACGTCATGTCGGCCCTTATCCCCGTTCGCTCAGACGCTGAGATGCCCGGTGACACGCGCCGCCGCATCCGGCTCCGCCGTGCCGCCGCTGTCGGCGATTTCGCCGCGATCGAGCACCGCCCAGCGATCCGCCACCGCGAGGGCGAAGGGTAGATGCTGCTCGACCAGAAGCATGGTGGTGCCGTGACGGTCACGCGCGTCGCGGATGACCCCGGCGAGGCGATCGATGACGGAGGGTTGCAGCCCCTCGGTGATTTCATCGACCAGCAGGAACTTCGCCCCGCTCGCCAGCGAACGGGCCATCAGCAGCATCTTCTGTTCGCCGCCGGACAGCGTGCCCGCGCGCTGCTTCAGGCGATCCAGCAGGAAGGGGAACGACGCCTCCACTTCCGCCAGCGCGGCTTCGAAATCGGGCCGGCGCACGGCGAGGCGCAGGTTCTCCTCCACCGAGAGATCCTGGAACAGTGCCTTCTCCTGCGCCACATAGCCGACCCCGAGTCGCGCCACCCGGTGCGGGGAAAGCCGCGTCGCCTCCTGGCCGGCGATGACCACGCTGCCGTGCATCTTGGGCAGGAAGCCCATCATCGCCTTGAGCAGCGTGCTCTTGCCCATGCCGTTTTTGCCGAGCACGGCGAGGATCTGGCCCGGCGCGATGGCGAGGCTGACCTCGCGCACCACGACGGCGCCGGCATACCCGCTGGACAGACGCTCGACGGAAACACCCATGGTCGGCGCGTTCATGCCGGCTCTCCCTGCGCCTGATGGGCGATGCCGGCATGGCCGGAGCCGGCATAGACCTGCTTCACCAGTTCGGACTGCACCACTTCCTCCACCGAACCGTCGAGCACGATGCGGCCCTGATGCAGCACGATCACCCGCGAGGAAATCTCGCGCACGAAGTCCAGATCATGCTCGACCAGCAGGATGCACAGGCCCTGCCGGGTGGTGAGATCGGTGAGGATGCCGCCGATCTGCATGCGCTCGGTCTTGGTGAGGCCGGCGGTCGGCTCGTCCAGCAGCAGCACACGCGGCTCCAGCGCCAGCACCATGGAAAGCTCCAGCGCCTGCTTCATGCCGTGGGAAAGCAGATGCGCCGGGGTGGAGAGCTGGCGGTCGAGCCCTGTCGTCGCCAGCACGTGCATGGTCGCCTCGGGCAGCGCCAGCCCGGAGGCCCGCCGCCACAGCGAGGGCCGCGCGTGCCGGGTGCGGGCGATCTGCAGGCACTGCGCCACGGTGAGGGTGTCGAACACATTGGCCATCTGGAACTTGCGCCCGACCCCGAGCGCGACGCAGTGCTCGGGCGGCCGCCGGCCGATGTCCTGTCCATTGACGATGATGGTGCCCGCCGTGCGCTCGGCGCCGTCGGCGATGCAGCGCATCAGCGTGGTCTTGCCCGCACCGTTCGGGCCGACGAGGCTGACGAGTTCGCCAGCGCGGGCGGAAAAGTCGATGCCATCGAGCACGGTGAGGCTGCCGAAGCGCTTGGTGACATGCTCCACCGCCAGCGCCGGGCCATCGCCGGGCCCCTCCCCCTGGGTCTCGCTGGCGTCGAGCGTCGACAGGCTCACCGGCACGCCCGGCGCGGCGGGACGCTTGCGGACCATGGCGATGAGCCGGCGCGGCACGTCGACGAACACCGGCAGCAGGCCGCGCGGGAAGGCGACGATGACAAGCACGAAGACGGTGCCGATGATGAGCTGCCAGACGAAGGGATAGTCGCCGGAGAGCTGCGCGCTCTCGTAATCCACGATCAGCGCGCCGAACACCGGGCCGAGCAGCGTGCCGCGTCCGCCCAGCGCGGTCCAGATCACCAGTTCCGTGCCGAACACGAAGCCGGCCAGCTCGGGCGCTACCACCATGGCGTAGCCGGCATAGATGTAGCCGGCGAGCGCGCCGATGACCGCGCAGGCGAGATAGACCAGGATCTTCAGCCGCGAGGTGTCGAGGCCGAGATATTTGCAGCGCTGCTCGTTCTCGCGCACCGCGACCAGAAGCCGGCCCGCATCGCTGTTGACCACGATGAAGGCCAGCGTGGTGACCGCGACGAGAAACCCGCCGGCGAGCCAGAACCAGCCCTCCATCGAGATGTCGAAGCTCATGAAACCGGACAGCCCGCTCGACGAGCCGGTGAACGTGCCGCCCGAATACAAGACCTGCGTCGCCACGATCGGCAGCACCAGGGTGATCACCGAGGCGTAGAGCGCCGACGCGCCGTGCCAGAAGGCGAGCCAGCCGACCACGGCGGCGACGAACAGCGCCCCGAACACCGCCAGCCCGAGCGCCAGGAACGCCGTGGAGGTCGAGAAATCCAGATGGGTGAACACCAGCCCGGCGGCATAGGCGCCGATGGCGAAGAACACCGACTGGCCGAAGGTGAGGATGCCCAGATAGCCCCACAAAAGATCCACCGTGAGGGCGACCGCCGCATAGAGCAGCGAGCGGGTGAGCACGTTCACCGAATAGGTGTCGAGCACATAGGGTCCAGCCCCGACGGCGACGAGGGCGAGGAGCGCGGCAAGCCCGATAAGGGAGAGGCGACGGGTCTCAGTCACGGGCGAAACCCTGCGGACGGATGCGGAGGATGATCGCGGCCAGTACCGCGATGGTGAGCCCGCCGAGCACGGGACTGAAATAGGTGGCGACCATTACCTGCGCTCCGCCCAGCACCAGACAGGCGGCGAGCAGGCTCAGCAGCGAGGCGCCCGACACCAGCACCAGCATGAAGGCGTTCACCAGCCAGGGAACGCCCATGGACGGGTCGACGCTGGACAGCGGCGTGATCAGCGCCCCGGCCACGCCCGCGAGCGCCGAGCCGAGGGTGAAGGTGAGGAAACGCACCAGCCCGCTATTGATGCCGAGCCCGCGCGCGAGGTCCTCGTTCATGATGACGGCGCGGGTCTCCAGCCCCAGCCGGGTGCCCTGAAGCAGCGCGGTGAGCGCAATGCCGAGCGCGGCGGCGATGCCCACCAGCGCGAGGCGATAGGCCGAATAGCTCTCGCCCAGAAAATCCAGCGTGCCTTCCAGCGGCGCCTGCGTGAACTGCACGCCGCGCCCGAAGACGATGGTGATAACCTGCCCGATGATGATCGACAGGCCCCAGGTGGCCAGGATCGCGTCGAGCGGGCGGTTGTAGAGCGGGCGCACCACGAAGCGCTCGATCACCATGCCCGCGACACCGCCGAACAGGGCGGCGATGGGAATGGCGAGCCAGGGATTGAGCCCGTACTGGGTGGTGACGAGCGCGGCATAGCCGCCAAGGGTCATCAGCCCGCCATGGGCGAAATTGATGATCTTCATGACGCCGAACACGAGCAGCAGCCCGGTGGCGACCGCATAGAGGATCGCGGCGGTTGTCACGATGTCGAGCGTCGGGGCGATCATGTGGCGTCCTTCGTCGGGGTCACGGGCTTGCGTGGGACGACCTGCGGGAGGGTGCCGACCCCGGGGACCGGGCCCCGGAGGCGGCATCGCGCGTATCAGCGTGCGGAAGCGACGCGCACCGGCAATGTGGTGCGGCTAATCACTTCAGCTTCGGGCACTGGTCGCCGGGATCCACGTCCTTGAAGGTGGACAGGATGGTGACGCTGCCATCGGCCTGAACCTGACCCAGATACATGGTCAGCGGGGCGTGGCGCTGCTTATTCATGACGATGGTGCCGCGCGGGCCTTCCACCGCGACTTCGCCGAGCGCGGGGATCACCTTGGCGGCCTCCGTGGTGCCGGCCTTCTCGACCGCCGCCTTGTAGGCGTACACCGCCTCGTATTCCGGCACCGAGAGATCGTTCGGGGTCTTCAGGTCGGCGCCGAACTTCTTCTCCATGGCCGCGAGGAACGCCTTGTTGGCGGGGCTGTCGATGTTGGTGAAGTAGGAGCCCGCGATGTAGATGCCCTCGGCATCGGAGCCCATGCTCTTGGCGGTGCCTTCGTCGACGGCGAGGTTGCCGTAGAGCGTCTTGATGCCCGCCGCGCGCAGCTGCTTGGTCAGCGTGACATTGGGGGCGCCGCCGGCGGTCGAGGTGATGATCGCGTCCGGATTGGCGGCCTTCACCTTGGACAGGATCGCGGTCCAGTCGGTCGCATCCATCGGGGCGTATTCATCGCCGACCACCTTGCCGCCGGTCTTCTCGATATACTCCTTGGTGAAGGCGAGCATGCCGCGACCGAAGGCGTAGTCGGAGCCGATCAGGAAGTAGGTCTTGGCGCCTTCCTTGTTGAAGAAGTCGACGATCGGGGCGACCTGCTGGTCGGGCACCCAGGCGTTGACATACATGAACGGGCTGCAGGAGCGGCCCTCATAGAACGAGGTGTAGATGTAGGGCACCTTGCCGCGATTGACGATCGGCAGGCCGGCATTGCGCGCCGCCGAGGTCTCCATGGAGATCAGCGCATCGACCTTCTTCTGGAAGATCAGCGAGTCGAAGGCCTTCTGCGCGCCGGCAGCGCCGGACGCGTCATCGGCGACTTCAAGCACGACCTTCTTGCCGAGGATGCCGCCCTTGGCGTTGATCTCCTCGACGGCGAGCTCGGCCGACTGGACGACCGAGGGCGCCACGACGGAATTCGCCCCCGACAGGCCGACGGGAATGCCGATGGTGATGGTGTCCTCCGCCAGCGCGGGGCCGGCGAAGAGGCCGGCGGCGACAAGGCCGGCGGCAAGCAGCTTGGTAGCGGACATGGCTTTCTCCGGAAGGTTTGGACGGGTTGTTCGTTGGACGGGTTGTTTTTGGATAGAGGTGTAAAGGCTCAGTACGCGCCGCGACGGATGTCGGAGCCCAGCATCTCCGCGTAGACGTCGGTACGCCGGTCGCGCAGCACCTGGTTGAATTCGTTCCAGTTTCGCGCCCGGCGCGCGGCGCCGAGATCGATCTCGGCGCTGACGATCTCCTCGTCGACGCGGCTCGCGGGGCCGGCCACCGGCCAGCCGGTGTAGCTGAGGATCAGGCTCTGGCCCTCGAAGGGCTGGCCGCGCTCGACGCCGACCCGGTCGGCGCAGGCGATGTACATCGAATTGGAATGGGCGGCCGCCATGGCGAGGATGTTGGCCATGGCCTCGCGACCCTCGACCTGGCCGGGGATCGGCACCCAGTTGGTGCTGACGCAGATGATGTCCGCGCCCTGAAGGGCCTGCAGCCGATAGGTTTCCGGGAACCAGCCATCATAACAGATGGCCACCCCGATCCGCCCGATGGCGGTGTGGAACACCGGGAAGCCCTTGTTGCCGGGCTCGAAGAACAGGTGCTCGTTGCCCCACAGATGCACCTTGCGATAGGTGCCGATATAGCCCTGCGGGCCGATGACCACCGCGCTGTTGTAGAGCGAGCGCTCCTCGCGCTCGGTGATGCCGGCGACGATGTGCAGCCCGCGGCGCGCGGCGACCTCGATCCATGCTGCGCAGGTCGGTCCGCCGGGAACCTCCTCCGCCAGGGCAAAGGCTTCCTCGCGGGTTTCGAACACATAGCCGGTGTTCGCCAGCTCGGGCAGCACGATCAGCGTGGCGCCGCCGTCCGCCGCCTTCTCGATCAGCGAGAGGGAATGGGCGACATTGGCGCCGACGTCGCCGATGCGCGGCTCCATCTGGATGCAGGCCACACGGACAAGGCTCGAAACCGGCATTTGGGCGCACCTCTTCGATTGCCGGGCTCGCGCACGGCAACAAAACAAAAAGCCCCCGGCAGCGTCTTTCGACGCTATCGAGGGCTACATAGCCTGGATATGAAACGGCAACGCTGCCGCCGCGCACTCATGCGCTATGCCGACTATGGAAGCTCAGCGGGCAAGGCATGTCAAGCGCCATTGCCGAAAATCGAAGCATGAATAATTATGCCTGTCGATTATGCAAATTGATCAGTTATCTGCCTCTTTGCCGAGCTCTTTCAGCATGGCGTGGGCATTGATGATCGATCCGGCAATGGCGCCGATGGGCACCCGCTTGGCCGTCGCCTGCTTGCGGATGAACTGATAGGCCTCGTCCTCGGTGAGATTACGCAGGCTCATGAGCAGGCGGGTCGCCTTCTCGACATCGCGCCGGGTGCGCAGCGTGTCCTCCAGCTTGGCGATCTTGGCGAGCAGCCGGTTCTCATAGCCGCGCATCGACAGCGCCAGCACCAGGCTGGAGAGCACGCCCGACGCCCGGATCGGGCGTACCAGCACGCCATGGGCGCTGGAATCCAGCAGCGCCTTGAGCACGGTCGGGTTTTCGTAGTCGACAATGGCGATGTGCGCGATCTCCAGATCCGCCATGCGCCAGGGCATCGAGCTTTTGGTGTCGCGATCGAGCAGGAAGAACACCGCGTCCAGCGGCAGGGGAAGCTGCGAAGGCGGCGGCCAGACCACCTGCACCTGACAGCCGATGCGCTGGAGCTGGCGCACCAGATCATCCCCGTCCTGATCGCGCGGATGCACGACCGCGACGCGGGTGTTGCGCAGGTTCTGGATCAGCTGGGACGCGCTCACGCCGGCCGTCTCCCTCGGGATCCGCGATCAGCCATGATCGTACACATGGTCGACGAGATAGGGGTCGGGCTTTATCGGGTCGCGGGCCTCCCAGACGATGTCGAAACTGCCCTTGCCGTTCGCCACCCCGATGCGCGGCCACAGATAGGTGTGGTTGTTGTCGGGATCGATGCGGATCCGCCCCTGGGGCGCGTCGAACTCGGTGCCGAGCGCGGCGTCGACAAGGCGCTGGGTGTCGAGCGAGCGTGCCCGTGCCAGGGCCTGGGCAAAGACGTGAATCTGGAAATAGGCGGCCTCGGCATACATCGTCACCGGTGCGCCGGCTCCGAAATGGGCGCGGTAGGACTGCACGAACCGGCGGCTTTCCGGGGTGTCGACGCTGGAGAAATACGGCGCGGAGGTAATGTGCCCGGCGCACAGCTCCGACCCCACGGCCTGGATTTCCCCCTCCGCCATGGTCAGGCTCGCAATCGGCAGGGTGCGCGGATCGAAGCCTGCCTCGTAATAGATGCGGTAGAGCTCTTCCGCCGCATCGCCGACCACGGTCGAGAACACCACGGACGGCGCCTTGCGGCGGATATCCTGCACCACGCGATGCAGATCGTCCTCATGGGGCACGACCGGCACATAGGTTTCCGCCACCACCTCCCCGCCCTCGCGGGCGACGACATCGCGCATGATGCGGTTGGATTCACGCGGATAGATGTAGTCCGAGCCGATGAGATAGAACTTGCGCCCGTAATTGGCGAAGAGATAGCGCGCGAGCTGGAGGCTGTTCTGGTTCGGCGCGGCGCCGGTGTAGATCACGTTCGGCGAGTATTCGAAGCCCTCATAGAGCGAGGGATACCACAGCAGCGCGTTGCGCCGCTCCACCGTGGCGAGGATCGCCTTGCGGGTGGAAGAGGCACAGCAGCCGAAGATGGTGCTGATGCCGTCCTCGGTCAGCAGGCGCTCGGCATAGCGGCGATAGAGTTCAGGGCTGGATTCGGGATCGTAGCAGACCGGCTCGATCGGCCGGCCGAGCACGCCGCCGGCCAGGTTGATCTCTTCCACCGCCAGCGCGGTTCCCCGGAAATGCTCGGCCTCGGGGATCGACATGTGCCCCTTGCGGGAGAACAGCACGCCGATGCGCCAGGGAGCGGGAGCGCCCGCGCCGGAAGAAGACTCCCCTGTGTCGCGATTCACGATGATGCCTGCATGCTGATGAGGCCCGCCCGGCCCCCTAAGAGGTCCGGCGGGCGGGTCGTTCAAGGAGTGAAACGATCGATATCAGCGTTCGGCCGGACAGGGCAACCGTGACGCGCCAGACCGTGACGTGCGGCCGCGACGGGCGCGCGTGCCGCCTTCCGTACCGCCCGCCTCCTCGCCCAGCAGCATGACGGCAAAGCCCATCTGCACGCTGCCGAAGGTGATGCCGAGCGCCACCGTCAGCGCCGAGACGGCGATGAGCCCGGATGGCGATTCCCGCACCAGGGTGCCCAGATGCGCGACATCGAACGCCAGCAGCGCGCCGACGAAAAGGCCGGCGACCGCGATGCCGATGGCGGCGTGACGAATTAGAAAGCGCACCAGATGAGGCATGTGCCGTAAACCTCTTGATCTCCGAGGCGCGCCCGAACCGTTCGCTCACGGAACATCACGGGGCGCGGGCCGAGCATAAGCCGGTTCGAACCGCGCACAAGCGCCCCTATTGCGACGAAGCTGCACGCCTTTCCGCCATCTCGGCGAGCGTCGGCGTGGCCATGTCGAAGCGGTCGCGAATGGTCGCGCAGGTGGAACCGCCGAGCCGGGCGATGGCGTCGAGCTGGGCAGGATCGACCCGCAGCCGCTCGGTATCGACGACCTCGCTGCGGTAATGGGCATAGACGATTTCGCCGAGAATGATCTGCCGCGAGCGGCCCAGCTCAAGCGTCACATGGCGGCGGCATTCGAAAGCGGCCGGCGCCTCGTGAATGAACGGGGACGCGACCTTGACGCCGGGAGCGGCCGTCAGTCCGGCCATCGCCAGTTCGTCGACGCCGCGGGGAAAATTCACCGCGCAGGCGTGCATCGCCTCGGCGATGGCGTGCGAGACGATGTTCACCGTGAACACCTCGGTAAGGCGGATATTGAGCGCGGTGTCCTTGAACGACATGTCGTCATGGTTCTCGACACCCAGCGCCAGAATGGGCGGATCGGCCGACAGGCAGTTGAAGAAGCTGAACGGCGCCGCGTTGATCCGGCCTTCGGGATCCACCGTCGTCACCAGCGCGATCGGGCGGGGCACGATGGTGCCGATCATCAGCTTGTAACGCTCGCGCTCGCTGAGCGCGTGGAAATCAAACCCGACATGCTCGCGGGCCTCATCGCGCGGGGCGGTCATGGTCCTGCTCTCCTCGCGAAGCGGTCTGGCGGGCACGAACGGGCGGCCCTCATGTGGGGCCGCCGGCTCGCATGGGCAGGCGACGGGACCCGCGGGCGGAGCCGCCGGTCCCGGACAGCGTCAGGCCAGATAGCCGTTCGTCGT
This sequence comes from Ancylobacter pratisalsi, assembly GCF_010669125.1. Taxonomy (NCBI): domain Bacteria; kingdom Pseudomonadati; phylum Pseudomonadota; class Alphaproteobacteria; order Hyphomicrobiales; family Xanthobacteraceae; genus Ancylobacter; species Ancylobacter pratisalsi. The sequence continues at coordinate 3,596,973 of NZ_CP048630.1, read as the reverse complement.
CAGATAGGCGACGATTTCCTCGGCCATCTCCTCGGGCGTGCGGGCGCCGGCGGAAAGATGGATTTCCGCGTTCTCCGGCGCCTCATAGGGGCTGTCGATGCCGGTGAAGTTCTTGATCAGGCCTTCACGGGCGCGCTTGTAGAGCCCCTTGGGATCACGCTGCTCGGCGACATCAAGCGGCGCGTCGACGAAGATCTCGACAAACTCGCCGGCCTCGAAACTGTCGCGCGCCTGCCGCCGCTCGGCCCGGAACGGCGAGATGAACGAGGTGAGCACGATGATGCCGGCGTCGACGAACAGCTTCGACACCTCGATGACACGGCGGATGTTCTCGACGCGGTCGGCCTCGGTGAAGCCGAGGTCCTTGTTCAGCCCGTGGCGGACATTGTCGCCATCGAGCATGTAGGTGTGGCGCGACAGCGCGTGGAGCTTCTTCTCGACGATGTTGGCCACCGTCGACTTGCCCGCACCCGACAGGCCGGTGAACCAGAGCACGACCGGCTTCTGGAACTTCATCGCCGCGCGCGAGGCCTTGTCGACCTCCAGCGCCTGCCAGTGCACGTTGGTCGCGCGCCGGAGGCCGAAGTCGATCATGCCCGCACCGACGGTGAGGTTGCTCATCCGGTCGATCACGATGAAGGCGCCGGTCTGCGGCACCTCGGCGAAGGGGTCGAACGCGATCGGCTGCTGGGTGGCGAAATTCACCACGCCGACCTCGTTCAGCCCGAGCTGCTTGGCCGCGAGCTTCTGGAACGAGTTGACGTCGACCTTGTGCTTGATCTCGGTGACGCTGGCGCTGACCGTGCGCGTGCCGGTCTTGATCAGATAGGAGCGCCCCGGCAGCAGATGATCGTCATGCATCCAGATCAGATGCGCGGCGAACTGGTCGGCGACCTCCGGGCGCGCGCCCGCCGCCGCGATGATGTCGCCGCGCGAGATGTCGACCTCGTCGGCGAGCGTGATCGTCACCGCCTCGCCGGCATCCGCCTTGGCCAGATTGCCGTCCTTGGTGACGATCGACTTGACGGTCGAGGTACGCCCCGAACCGGCCACGACGATCGGGTCGCCCGGCCGCACCGAGCCGCTGACCACGGTGCCGGAAAAACCGCGGAAGTCGAGGTTGGGGCGGTTCACCCACTGCACCGGCATGCGGAACGGCCGCGCCAGCGCGTCGTCCGCCACCGGCACGGTTTCCAGATGCTCGACCAGGGTCGGGCCGCTGTACCAGGGCGTGCGCGCGCTGCGCTCCAGCATGTTGTCGCCGAAGCGCGCGGAGAGCGGGACGGCCAGGAAGGTCTCGAAGCCGAAATCCTTCGCGAACTCAACGTAATCCGCCACGATCTGGTCGAAGACCTCCTGCGAGAAATCCACCAGATCGATCTTGTTCACCGCCAGCACCACATGGCGGATGCCAAGCAGCGACACGATGAAGGAATGCCGGCGGGTCTGGGTGAGAATACCCTGCCGGGCGTCGATCAGAATGACCGCGAGATCGGAATTCGAGGCGCCGGTCGCCATGTTGCGCGTGTACTGCTCGTGGCCGGGCGTGTCGGCGACGATGAACTTGCGCTTGTCCGTGGCGAAGAAGCGGTAGGCGACGTCGATGGTGATGCCCTGCTCGCGCTCGGCGGCGAGGCCGTCCACCAGCAGCGCGAAGTCGAGGTCTTCGCCCACCGTGCCGTGCTTGCGGGAATCATTCGACAGTGTCGCGAGCTGGTCCTCGAACAGCAGCTTGGTGTCGAACAGCAGGCGCCCGATCAGCGTCGACTTGCCGTCATCCACGCTGCCGCAGGTGAGGAAGCGCAGCAGGCTCTTGTTCTCATGTGCGGAGAGATAGTCCGCGAAGGTGTCGATCTCGGCCGGAAGGCTCATCAGAAATACCCCTCGCGCTTCTTCTTCTCCATGGACGCCGCCTCGTCATGGTCGATCAGCCGGCCTGCGCGCTCCGAGGTGCGCGCGATCAGCATCTCGCGGACGATCGCCTCCAGCGTGTCGGCGTCGCTGTCGATCGCGGCGGTGAGCGGATAGCAGCCGAGCGTGCGGAAGCGCACCAGGCGTTCCTCCGGCTGCTCGCCGGGTTGAAGCGGCAGGCGGTCGTCATCCACCATGATCATCTGCCCGTCGCGCCACACCACGGGGCGCTTGGCGGCGAAGTAGAGCGGGACGATGGGAATGTTCTCGGCCAGGATGTACTGCCAGATATCCAGCTCGGTCCAGTTCGACAGCGGGAAGACGCGGATCGATTCACCCGGCTTCACCCGCGTGTTGTAGAGGTTCCACAGCTCAGGGCGCTGGTTCTTGGGGTCCCAGGCGTGGGTCTCGGTGCGGAACGAGAAGATGCGCTCCTTGGCGCGGCTCTTCTCCTCGTCGCGGCGGGCGCCGCCGAACGCGGCATCGAAGCCATGCATGTCCAGCGCCTGCTTCAGCGCCTCGGTCTTCATGATGCTGGTGTAGAGCGAGGAGCCATGCTCGATCGGGTTGACCCCGTCGCGCTTGCCGTCCGGATTGGTGTGCACCAGAAGCTCGAAACCGAGCTTCTTCGCCATCTCGTCGCGGAAGGCGATCATCTGCCGGAATTTCCACGTCGTGTCGATGTGCATCAACGGGAAAGGCGGCTTGGAAGGATAGAATGCCTTCACCGCCAGATGCAGCATGACGGCGGAATCCTTGCCAATCGAGTACAGCATCACCGGCTTTTTGAACTCGGCCGCCACCTCTCGAATGATGAAGATGGACTCGGCCTCCAGGCGCCGGAGGTGGGTCATACGATCAGCCGACACGAAACACCTCTTTCATCGATCTCTCGAATGGGGGCAGGCTCTCAGAGCGTCGCCGCGCTCGCCGCCGGTGCGATGGCCGTCTCCACCAGACGCCGGTCGCCAAAAGCCAGGAAATGCGGATTGGCGAACGGCGCGTCATCCGCCTGTTCGCGCTTGTTGTAGGTCAGGGGATGGCCGTCGCAGGTGGTGACGAGCCCGCCGGCGGCGCGCAGCACGGCGTCGCCCGCGGCGGTGTCCCATTCCATGGTCCGGCCGAAGCGCGGGTAGATGTCCGCCGCGCCTTCGGCGAGCAGGCAGAACTTAAGCGAGGAGCCCGCCGAGACGAAGGAGACGTCGGAGAACCGCGCCAGCCAGGCCATGGTTTCCTGCGAGCCATGCGAGCGGCTGCCCACCGCCTTGAGCGAGGGCGAGGCACTGCGCACATCGATGCGCTCGACATCCGCCAGCGCGTCCCCGACGACGCGGGCCTTGAACGCCCCGGCCGGGCCACCGGCATAAAGCACGCCAAGCGCGGGCGCGTAGACCACGCCCATGACCGGCGCGCTCTTTTCGATCAGCGCGATATTGACGGTGAACTCGCCATTGCGGGCGAGGAATTCCTTGGTCCCGTCCAGCGGATCGACAAGAAAGAAGGTGCTGCCCGTGGCGGGCATCCGGCCGGCGGCACATTCTTCTTCCGCGATCACCGGCACGTCCGGCACAAGGCGCCGGAGACCCGCCAGAATGATGGCCTCGGCGCGCTCGTCCGCCTCGGTCACCGGCGAGGAATCCGCCTTGGTCGCCGCCGAGAAGTCCGTCGCATAGACGTCCATGACGACATGCCCGGCCCGGACCGCAAGCTGAACGATTTCAGCGAGTAGACTCTCGTCGCCCAAATTCGAAGCCATCTCAAAAAAATTCACATCAATACCAACTGCTCAAACGTCAACATAACCTGACTTTGCGCAGCGCAACATAGGAATAACCAACGGGGCGCCGGGCACCGAGCCACCGCGGGCAGCACGATAGCATCACAATCCATATCTGTGAAAGAACTGTATCATCAATTCCGTCGCGTGAATATCCTGACTGGTGTTTCCCACAAGACGTCGCACGAAGGGACGATCGGAAACCGCCCCGCCCGGCCAGGTGTGGCCGCCGCCCCGGATCTCGTAGAACTGGGTCGAGGCGGCCGGGCAGGCGAAGCTGTGCAGCACGACCATGGTGCCATCGTCGGTTCGGTCGGGAAGCGGCGTGCTGGTGTCGGCGCCGCAGCCATTCACGCGCGCCCAGAAGTTCACGGTTTTCAGCCCCGAGATCACTTTGCCGCCCGCCCCGCGCAGCATCCCCGCTTTCACGTCGCCACCGGCGAACGGCATGATCGGATCGTCCGTCGAGATGAAGAAGACCATGGGAACAGGTCGCGCCGGATGGCAGGACGCGGCCAGCGCGCTCGGCAGATTGGCGATGACAACGCCCGCCGCCGTGACCGAGCCCGCCGCCTCGCACGCCAGCCGCTGCGCCAACATGCCGCCATTGGACACGCCGGCGACGAACACGCGCCGGGGATCGGCCCCCGCCTCCGCCACCAGCTTGCGGATCAGCGCCAGCAGGAAGGCAACGTCGTCGCGGTTCGAGCGCGTGGTCTCGCGTCCGTCATTCCACTGCGTGCCCCCGGCATCGGGAAAGACCGCGATGAAATCATTGCTGTCGACATAGCGCGCCAGCCCGGTCTGCTTGACCATCCGCGCGCCGTCCCCGCCCCCGCCATGCAGCATCATCACGATCGGCTTGGGCCCACCCTTGGCGGCCGGGCGGAACAGCGTGTAGGTGCGCTCTTCGCCGCCCACCATAAGACTGCCCTTCTGCGGCGTGGCGGCACCGGCGGCAAGGATGGACAGCGCGAGGCCGACAAGTGCGAACAGGACGGAAGCGCAGGCGTGACGCATAGGCTTTCTCCTTCTCGGCCGACCCGATGCCGCAACACGCATCCGCACGCAGCGAACCCGCGCCGCCGACTATCGACGACCCATAACAACCCGCAAGCACGGCCAAACGTCTCGCGGGACCACGGAAAGCGGACGGCAATTCGTCCCTGCACGGCAATTCCAAGACTCCACGCCCGGCTGGACAAGGCTTGTCGCGCTCATTTACAGTCGTTTTATTGGCTGGGCGTCATTCACTTCGGTTTTATTGTCATTCGGGGAAGAATGTTGCGAAACGATGATGTTTCCGGCGACCGCAGCAATATTTCCCGAGAACACCAGATTTCCCGGGAACGCCAAATCCGGCGGGCGCGGCTGGATGAACTGGTGCGCCTGCGCGCGGAGGTCGAGGCCTCCGGCTTCACCTTCCGCCCGGAACCGATGACACCCCGCCCGGCGCCGCGCGACACGATCAGCGGCGACGAAACGGGCGGACGTGACGAGCCGCTGAAGCGGCTGCTGAAAGCTCTCCAGGACACGCGGAACGGGTGAGCGCCGCCATGTGCCCGCAGCGTGTTCCCGCCCCGAGGCGGCGCCTCCTGGCTTGCCCCATGAGGCAGGCCGCGCCGTTGGGTGCCGATGCGAGCGGGCAGGCGCCGGGACGATGATCGAGCCGCTGTTCATACTCGCCCCGCCGCGCTCCTTCACCTCGATCTCCTGCGGCATGATCGGCAGCCATCCCGCGCTGTTCGGGCTCGCCGAGGTGAACATCTTCGCCGTCGAAACGGTTGGCGAACTGATGGAGATGCACCGCACCCGGCGGCGCCTGCAGAACGGAATCCTGCGCAGCCTCGCAGAACTTGCCTTTGGCGAGCAGAGCGAGACGACCTGCGAGGCCGCGCGCCGGTGGCTCGTCGCCAACCCGGACATGACCACCGCCGAGCTGTTTCGCACCCTGCAGGAATGGGCGGAGGGACGCGGGCTCGTGGACAAGAGCCCGCTCCACGTCTACGCGCCGGACGCGCTGTCCCGCATCGCCTCGCATTTCCCGGAAGCGCGGTTCCTCCACCTCACCCGCCACCCGGGCGATACGATCGAATCGATCCTCAAGCTGAAGAGCGAGATGCGCGCGCAGGCGCTGGCGAGGTTTCCCCTCCTCGCCGGCCGCGCCGAGCCGTTCGATCCCGAGGCGCCGGAGAAGATGTGGCTCAAGCCCCATCTCGCCATCATGAACCTGCTGGACACGCTGCCCGGCGAGCGCTGGATGCGGATCCGGGGGGAAGACCTGCTTGCCAACCCCCGCGTCATTCTGGCGCGGATCGCGGGCTGGCTCGGCATCTCGACCTCGAACGAGGCCATCGGGGCCATGATGCACCCGGAGTCCTCGCCCTTTGCCCGCCCTGGCCCCGCCAATGCGCCCTATGGCAACGACCCCGCATTCATGGACCATCCCGGACTGCGCCCCTTTGACTGGACGCCGCGCCCGATGGAATGGTCCCGGCCGGACGGAAAGATCGTCCCGCTCAGCGCGACGGTTTCATCCTGCGGCATGAAACTTGGCTACTAATCTTGCATGGTGATCCGGGCTCGAGAGGGGCACCGGGACCGGGAGAGGACGACGCGTATGCTTGAGACGGCGATCAAGGCGGATGCAAGGACCGAACGACAGGTCGCATATCCCGAGCCGCTGTTCATCCTGTGCCCGCCGCGCTCCTACTCCTCGATCGTATGCGGCATTCTCGGCCAGCACCCCCAGTGCTACGGACTGCCGGAGCTGAACCTTTTTCTTGGCGATACGCTGGGCGAGGTGTGGACGGGGTTCGGCACCTTCATGAAGTCGTTCGGCCGCCACGGCCTGTTGCGCACCCTCGCCCAGCTCCACGATGGGGTGCAGAACGAGGAGACCGTCGCCCGCGCCCAGGAATGGATCCTCGCCCGCACGGACTGGCCGATACGCAAGGTATTCGACCATATTCAGGAACTGGTCGGCCCCCGGATCCTGATCGACAAGAGCCCCAGCACGCTGTTCCGCGCCGAGTTTCTTGAGCGGGCATTGAAGCAGTTCCCCGATGCCAACTATCTGCACCTCGTCCGCCACCCGCGCAGCACCGCCGCCAGCGTGCTGAGCCTGCGCGCGGCGCATGAGCAGATCGCGCGGATGGCGAACAACGCGCTGTTCGACCCCGAGCGCATCTGGCGTGTCAGCCACGAGCTTTCGGTCACGCTCACCGAGCCGCTGCCCCTTGGCCAGTCCATGCGGCTGAAGGGCGAGGCGATGCTGGCGAACCTCGAAATCTACCTGCCGCAGATCTGCGAGTGGCTCGGCATCCGCTCCGATCCCGAAGCGATCGAAGCCATGATGCACCCGGAGAATTCCCCCTATGCCTGCGAGGGGCCACCCAACGCGCCGCGCGGCAACGACCCCAATTTCCTGGAGAACCCCTCCATCGACACCGAACGCCTCGCGCGCATCAGGGAGGCTTCGCTGATTGGCGAACTGAGCTGGCGCCCCGGCGAGAACTTCGATCCGCGTACCGTCAAGCTCGCCCGTCAACTCGGCTATTCCTGATGTCCAAGATCATTCAAGAGAACGGCTTCCGCGTCATTGCCAGCGAAGGCCTTGGGCGCGCGTCCAACACGACCGCGCATTCGGTGGCCTTCTTCCGTGGACAGCTCTATGTCGGCACGAGCTGCGGCAGCGTGACCGGCTCCTCCGACAGTCCGCGCATCCTGCGGTTCCACGCCGAGGACGGCGAGTGGGAGACGGTGTACGAATCTCCCCTGGTGCCGGCGACCAAGCGCGCGCGCGCGCCCGACCGGCAGCTCGCCAAGAACATGAAGGGCGGCCTCGACTTCAGTCGGTTCAAAAAGCCCTCGGAAACCGATTCCAACCTCGTCCCGCGCGACGCCGGCTTCCGCTCGATGTGCGTTTTCAAAGGCCGCACCGACGCCGAACCGGCCCTCTACGTGTCGTGCATGTCGCGCTTTGGCGGGCAGATCCTGCGCTCGGAGGATGGTGTCACCTTCGAGCCGGTGGGAGAGCCGGGCTTCGGCAATCCCGACATCTATTCGTTCCGTGGCCTCACCGTGCTTGGCGACCGGCTTTTCACCGCGCCGGCCGGAACCACGACCGACGAATGGCTCGACCGCAACCTGGCGCCCGAAGTGCGTGTCTATGTGACCGACGACCCCGCCAGCGGCCGGTGGGAGGTCGCCTCGCCCGAGGGTTTCGGCGACCCGGCCAACATGGCGATCTATGCGCTCGCCACCGCTCACGGCATGGTCTATGGCGGCACCGCGAACCCCGAGCGCGGCATGCAGGTGTGGCGCACCTCGGCCGAGGGCACCGCCCCCTTCACGTGGGAACCCGTGGTGGTGGACGGTGCTGGCGCCTTCAACCACAACCTCGCCGTGACCGCGATGACCGAGTTCAAGGGCGCGCTCTATGTCGGCGGCGGCATCACCGGCTTTGGCTACGACACGGTGCACGATATCGGCCCGGCCTCCGCGGAGATGATCCGCATTCATCCCGACAAGAGCTGGGACCTCATCGCCGGACGGATGCGCTTCACGCCCGACGGACTGAAGGTTCCCCTGTCGCTGCTCGGTCCCGGGCTCGACGATTTCTACAATTCGGTGATCTGGTCGCTCGGCGTCCATGACGGGGTGATCTATCTCGGCACCCACCAGTGGGAGGCCTTCCGCTCCGCGGAACTTGGCGGCGCGGATGTGGTCGGCGGCTACCAGCTCTGGGCCAGCGAGGATGGCGAGAACTGGCAAGTCGTGATCGCCGACGGGCATGGCAACCCGGCGGAAATCGGCGTGCGCAACATCGCCTCGACACCGCTGGGTCTCGTCATCGGCACCAACAACCAGAAGCGCCTGCTGCAGATGAAGGCTCGCCGTTCCGGCGCGAAGGTCGACTTCAACGGTGGTTTCGAGGTACTTCTCGGGCAGTGAGGCACGTACGGTGAAATTACCGCAGATGGTGTTCCACGCTGGTGTAATGTGTGCGTGCGCAGAGACAATGAGCCCTGCGACGACGAGTGGTGCGTTCCCCGCGTACCGGGTTTGGGACCGTTGATGCCGCAGCCTCTTTTCATTCTCTGCCCTCCCCGCTCCTACTCCTCCATCGTCTGCGCGATGCTTGGCCAGCATCCACAATGCTATGGCCTGCCGGAGCTGAACCTCTTCCTCGGCGATACGCTCGGCGACATCTGGTACGGCACCATGTTCATGCGCTCCTTCGGCAAGCATGGGCTGCTGCGCACGCTCGCCCAGTTGCATGACGGCGAGCAGACCGAGGACAGCGTGATCCGCGCGCAGGCCTGGATCGAGGCCCGTCTGGGCTGGCCGATCGCGAAGGTGCTGGCCCACATCCAGGAATGCGTCGGCGACCGCATCCTCATCGACAAGAGCCCGAGCACACTGTTCCGCCAGGAAGCCGTGGCGCGGGTGCTGCTGAACTATCCCGAGGCCAACCTGCTTCATCTCACGCGCCATCCCCGCGGGACCTCGGAATCGGTGATCGCGCTGCGCGAGGGCCATGAGGGACTGAAGACGCTGAACCGCGTGCTCGACGACAATGACCGCAGCGACCCCGAGCGCATGTGGCGGCTCAGCCATGAGCTGGTGCTGACGATGACCGCCGGCCTGCCGTTGGGCAACTACATGCGGCTGAAGGGCGAATGGCTGATGTCGAACCTCTCGGTCTACCTGCCGCAGATCTGCGACTGGCTCGACATTCGCTCCGACGCCGCCGCCATCGACGCGATGATGCACCCGGAAACCTCGCCCTATGCCTGCCCCGGCCCGGCCAATGCGCCGCGCGGCAACGACCCCAATTTCCTTGAGAACCCCCGCCTCGACACGGCCCGCCTCGCCAAGCTCAGGGAGCCGACGCTTGATGGCGAGCTTTCCTGGAAGCCGGGCGCGCATTTCGACCCGCGAACGGTTCATCTGGCCAAAAGGCTCGGTTACGCGTGATGTCTTCCCTGCTTGATTCAACCTGCTTCGTCCGCGCCGCGCGCGGGGGCCTGGGATCGGCCGATGCCGCCACGGCGGCGGCGCTGGCCTTCTTCGATGGTGCGCTCTACCTCGGCACCGGCGCGCTCGCCACCGGTCTTGCGCCCCCTCCCGCCCGCCTGATGCGGCTGGAAGACGGGCAATGGCTGACAGTCCTGGAATCCGCAGCTTCGGACGAGGCGGGCGAGGCTGTGGTCGATGCCGACCTTGATCCGGCGCTGCTTGTCGCCGTGCACGAGGTGGAAGACGAGGCGCGCGCGACGCCCGACGAGGACGGCTATGTCGCGCTCGCGAGCCTGCGCATGGGCGATGAGGAAACCCCGGCACTCTATGTCGGCACCGCTTCACCGCAGGGCGGACGGGTGCTGCGCTCGCCTGACGGGCTGAGTTTCGAGCCGGTCAGCGAGCCGGGCTTCGGGAACCCGGCATGTTACGCGGTGGCGAGCCTGTGCGGCCATGACGGCCGGCTTTTTGCCGCAACGCGCGGGGCCATTGAGGGGCCTCTGCTCGACACGGCGGCATCGGCCCACCCGGTCGTCCATGTCTGCCTCGATCCGGTCGCCGGCGCGTGGCGGGAAGCCTCGCTGCCCGGCTTTGGCGACCCCGACAACCGCGCCATCACCTCGCTCGCCAGCGTCGGCGGCTATCTCTATGCCGGCACCTGCAATGACGAACGTGGCTTTCAGCTCTGGCGCACCCGCGCCGAGGGCGAGGCCCCGTTCGCGTGGGAACAGGTGCTGGTCGACGGTGCCTTCGCGTTCAATGCCAACCGGGCCGTGGCCGCGCTCGCGGGTTTTGGCGACGCGCTTTATGTCGGCACGCAGACCGGCGGACCGGGCTATGCCGAAGCACCCGATCTCGGACAGGATGCGGCCGAGCTGATCCGCGTGAATGCGGACGGCTCATGGGACCTCGTCGTCGGTCAGCCGCGCTTCACCCCCATTGGCATCAAGGCCCCGATGGCCTTGATGGGCGCCGGCTTCGACGACCCCTACAATGCCGCGTTCGAGAGCCTGTGCGCGCATGAGGGCGCACTTTATCTCGGCACCCGGCACTGGGGCGGCTTCGCGGCGCTCGGGGAAAATGAGGGCGCCATCACCGGCGGCTATCAGCTCTGGGCCAGTCCGGACGGCACCAGCTGGGAGCTCGTGCTGGAGGACGGCGCGGGAAATCCTGCCGCCGTTGCCCTCACCAGCCTCATCTCCACGCCGGAGGGGCTGTTCGCCGGCTCGGCCAATGTGGAGCCGCTGCTCAGCCTGGCCGCTTTTCTGAAGGACCGGGACGGCGACCTCGACACCCGCGCCGGCTTCGAGATTCTGCGCGGGCGCTGATCAGGGGAGGGCCACGGCCCAGACCGTATCCCCCTGCCCGGCCAGCGCCACCGTGATGCCCGGCGCCTGCGGGCCATCGACAATGGCCCGCTCCGGGGCCAGCGCGGTCACGGTGAAGCCGAGCGGGGCATCGGCAAAGCCGGTTCCCAGGCTCTTTGCCGCCGCCTCCTTGGCGCACCACGCCGCGAGCGCCATTTCGGGCGCAATGGACGCGCGCTCGGCCTCCGAGAAGCCGCCGGCGAGAATGTCGCCCGGATCGGCCCGTCCATGCTTTTCAAGGTCAGCCCCGACCACATTGCCCGCCGGCACCGCCACCGCGAAGGCCTCGCCATCGACATGGGCGACGGAAACCTCCGGCGGCGGACCGAACAGTTCCAGCCCTTCGCCGGAAATCACCGGGCGGCCGCCCTCCAGCGTGCGGACGATGATGTCGGCCGGCAGCAGCAGCGTGCCGGCCGCCGCGGCCCAATAGGTTCGAACCGCCTCCTTCAGCGCGATCCGGCCCATCAGCCAATCGGTGCGGCGGCGCGGATTGGGCGGCAGCGCGGCCCATTCGCCGCGCTCTTCGGCACTGAGCACGGTGTGCGCGAGGACCCTCCGCCAGATGCCGCCGGCATCGTCAAGGAAACCGGCCGGGAAGGCCGGCACCGACCATGCGATCGCACCGGCGGGCAGTGCGCCGGGCGCGAAGGCAGCGGTCACGTCGTCGCCGTAGAAATGGTCACGCGGCTGCCAGCGCGCCTGATAGAAGCGATGCGGCACATCGAAGAAGCGGTCGCGCCAGCCGGTGGCACGGAACAGCAGTTCGCCCCGGCTGTCGACGGCGGAGAAATCGCCGGAGAGGAAGCGCGCCCCGCCCTCGCCGGGCTCGAACGCCATGCGCCCGCTGATGCGTCCGCCCCCGGTATCCTCGCGCCCGCCGCCCGGCAGATCGATACGCTCGATCCGAGAGGGGAAGGAGCTGAAATCGGTGCCGAAGCCCTGCGCGATCCAGAACGCGGTGACATGGCCGATAGCGTCCAGCAGCACGGGATTGAGCAGCAGGCCCGGCCACTCCCGCGCGCGGAAGAAACCCTCAAGCGGCGTCTCGGCAAGCGCCGCGTCCAGCCCATGCTCGTCCCACGCCGTGAGCCCGGCGATGGAGTGATAGAGCGGACCGTGGAACATGCCCGTGGTGTACAGGTCCTCGTCGCGCCATTCCGGCGGACGGGGCGCGGCGAGCGGAGCGACCTCGCCGACGGCGACGGGCGCGCCGAACACCACTTCGGCGTCGACCAGCGGGGCGCCGTCATCAGCCGCGACGCTGGCGGCAAAGCGCCGTTCGCCCTCATGCCCCGGCAGCGGCGAGGAGCTCAGCACCAGCCGGCGCCAGCCTTCGTCGAGCGCGACCCAATTGTGGGCGCGCACCTTCTCCAGCCGCACGGGCGCCTCACCCTGCCCATCAAGCGCGCTGGCCACCTCGGCGAGCATTTCCAGGCTGACCGCCAGCGGCACGACCGGCAGCGCGGTGAGCGCGGGATCGAGATCGGAGACGATGGAGGCGTAGAGCACGTGGTCGCGCACATAGGTGTCGGCCAGCGCGTCGACATCGCAGCTCGCCACCAGCCGATCCGGCGTGCTGTCGAGGATCGCCTGAAGGAAGGGATAGGCATCCGGCGCGGGCGCGTCGACCGCCCAGTCAGCACCCGACAGGGCGGCCTGAAGCACGCCGGCCTGGGTGTCGAGGAAATGCTGCATCACGGTGAAATGCCCCGACAGCACGGCCTCCGCGCCCTCGCCATGAGAGACACCCTCGGTCGGGGCGGCGGCGCCTGATTCGACAGCCGGAAGCGCGGGAGGCTGAGGCGCGGCCGGCTGGGACAACGAGGGTGCCGGCAGCAGGGCGGCGCGCAGGGCAGCGACCTCCTCGGGCGCGAAGCGCATCATCGGCAGGGTGTTGGGGAACACCCGCTCGCGCTGCGCCGGCGCGCGGTCGGCATCAAGATCGGCCGGCGTGATGCCACGGCGGGCATAGAGCGCGGCGACATCCAGCCCGCGCCCGCTGGCCCAGATACGGCCGAAGGCGGAGAGCATCTGCCCGAGGCCGGAGCGGCGGCGGCTGTCCAGCGCGATGGCCAGCGTCTCCCCGCCCGCCCCCTGCAGGATATTGTCGATGAAGCCGGTGAGGTTCGCGGACGGGCCGACCTCGACGAAGGTGCGGAACCCGTCCGCATACATGCGTTCGATGGTCTCGGTGAAGCGCACGCGCGAGCGCCACTGTTCCGCCGCCAGCGCCTCGATCGCCACCGGCTCGTCCGGCATCGGCGCCGCCGTGGCGCAGGAATAGACCGGGACGCGCGGAGCATGGAAGCCCATGTCGCGATAGGTGCCCTCCACCATCTCCGCCACCGAGGCGAAGAGCGGGGTGTGGTAGGGCCGGTCGAACGGCAGGAAGGCGCAGAGCCCGCCCTCGCGGCCGAGTTCGCGCGCAATCGATTCCAGACGTGCGCGGTCGCCGTACAGCACCGTCTGCTGGCGGCAATTGTCGAGCGCGAGATGCACCTCCTGCGCGTCGGCCAGCGCCAGCATGCGCTCACGCGGCACGGCGCCGACGGTCAGCAGCGCCCCGCCCTCGGCATAACCCGCCCCCTCCATGCCCTTATAGAGCCGGTTCAACTCGCGGATATTGTGCTCAAGCTGGGCCCAGTCCTCGCTGCCGAACACGCCGGCGGCGCGAAGCGCGGAATGCTCGCCGCTGGAGTGGCCCAGCATGGCATCGGGTTCGAGCCCCACCGTGCGGGTGACGGCGAGCATCGCCTGGCTGGCGACGAAGACCGATTCCGAACCCAGTTCCAGCCCGAACAGCGCCTCTTCCAGCCGCGCACTCCAGGCGGCATCGAGGGTGGTCGGCGGAGGAAAGATGCAGTCGCTGGGACGGAAGCCCCGCGCGTCCCCGAACAGCCCGTCCCAAAAATCGAACCATTCCCGCGCCTCGGGGAAAGCCGGCAGCACATCGGCCAGCATGCCCTGGTACTGGCAGCCCTCGCCCGGAAACACGAAGGCCAGCTTGCCCTCGACCGGCGCGGGCGAGAAGAAGGCGTTGCCGCGCCCGTTGAGGGTCGACGTGCCTGCCTCGACACGCGCGCGCGCCTTTGCCAACCGGTCCTTCAGCTCCTCCATCGTCGCGGCGATGACGGCGAGCCTGCACGGGCCGGCCCCAACCGCACGCTCGGCGAGCGCCGCGCCGATGCTCGCAACCGACATGCCGGCGAGCGGCCCCTCGATCTTGCCAAGGAGGGCGTCAATCTCGCCAAGCAGCGCCGCAGGCGTCTCCGCCGCGATCACCACCAGTTCGGCCGAAAGCTCGCGCGGGCGCGGCGGCGCGGCGCTGGGCGGCGCCTCTTCCAGAATGGCGTGGGAATTGATGCCGCCGAACCCGAAGGCGTTCACCGCCGCGCGGCGCTTCACACCCATGGGCTGCACCCAGGGACGGGCCGACGTGTTGACATAGAGCCGCGTGGTCTCGATCCCGAGATCGGGGTTGACCTCGTCGCACAGCGTCGGCGGCAGCACCTTGTGGTGCAGGGCCATGGCCGTCTTGATCAGGCCGGCCATGCCGGCGGCGGGAATGCAATGGCCGATCATGGACTTGACCGAGCCAAGCGCGGTGCGCGGCAAACCTTCCAGCCGGGAGCCGAACACCTCGCGCAGCGCGGTGATCTCGGTGCGGTCGCCCAGCGGGATGCCGGTGCCGTGGGCCTCGACGAGGCCGATCGTGGCCGGGTCAACGCCGGAAAGGTCCAGCGCGCGCCGCATCGCCAGGATCTCGCCTTCGAGGCGCGGCGCCAGCAGGCCGCTGCCGCGCCCGTCGCTGGACTGGCCGACCGCCTTGACCACGGCGTAGATCTTGTCGCCGGCCGCGCGCGCGTCCTCCAGGCGCTTCAGCACCACCATGCCGAGCCCCTCGCCCAGCAGCGTGCCATCGCCCCCCTTGGAGAACGGACGCACCCGCCCACGCTTCGACAGGGCGCCAAGCTGGGTGAAGACCATATAGACCTCGGCCGGCAGCGCGGCGTTGACGCCGCCCGCCAGCATCAGGTCGCTGCGTCCGCTGCGCAGTTCCTCCATCGCGATGTTGACCGCCAGCAGCGAGGAGGCGCAGGCGGCATCGATGATGTAATTCGGCCCACGCAGGTCCAGCTTGTTGGCGATGCGCCCTGTCATCACATTCGGCACCAGGCCGGGCGCGATGTCGGCGTTGAAGGGCGGCAGCTTGGCGATGAGCGCCTGCTTCAGCGTCTCCAGCGCCTCCTCGCCCGCGTCCGGCAGCAGCGAGCCGATAAGCCCGACCATCTGGTCCACCACGATGCCGTGCTGAACCACATTGGCATTGCCCCGATGCAGATAGGTCGAGTGGCCCAGTATGATGCCGCTATTGGTGTGGTCGTGCGCTTCGCCGTAATAGCCCGCATCCACCAGCGCCGCGCGCGCGGCCTTGAGTGCCATGAACTGGTCCGGCTCGGAGCCGTCGACCGATGTCGGCATGATGCCGAACTCCATCGGATCGAAACGGAACAGATCCCCCAGATAGCCGCCCGCCGCGGTGGTGATGCGGGTCGGCCCGGTGCCGGCGAGGTAGCGCGCCGCGTCCCAGTCCGGTTGCGGCGGACGCACCTGCTCCTCGCCGCGCAGGATGTTGCCGAAGAAGGCATCCGGCCCCTCGGCACCGGGGAAGACGCAGGACATGCCGACAATGGCGATGTCGCCGGCGGTGCCGTCTTCAGGTTTCGCGGTCTGCATGAGCATGGAAGATGTCCGTTCGGCGGCTTGATGACGCTTCAGAGGCGGATCTCGCCGACATAGCCGCGCAGCCGGTTGAGCGCGGCGTTGGCCGTGCTTTCCAGTTCCTCGATGACGTAGACCGGAGCACCGGCCGCATCGAGCACGGCGACATCGGCGGCGACCTGATGTTCGCCAAGGCCCGGCTGCAGCGCGAACAGCATGCGCGCCGGCGCGCCGGCGCCGGCGAAGCGCCGCACCCGGCCGAAACGGTTCGGCAGCGCTGCCGCGTCGCGCTGCACGCAGGACCACACCCAGGCAAGCTGAGCCGCCACATCCATGAGCGCGGGGTCGAACAGCCATGTCGCGCCCGGCTGCACACCGGCGACGAAGTCGGCCGCCGGGCTCGGGCGGACATCGGCGACGATGCCGCTGCCGTCGAGCCCGATCAGCGCCGTCGCGGCCTGGAAGCAGGGCCCGTGGAACAGCATGTCGCGATAGGCCTCGCGGGCGCCGACCCGCGCGGGCGCCGGATCGAGGGTCCAGCCCAGCGGCTCGGCGCGCGGCAGTTCATCCGTAATCTTGAGCGACACGCGATAATGCGCCCGCCCGCCCGGCGAGCGCAGCTCCACCGAGGCGCCGAAGCCGCCGGCGTCGCCGTGCTCGCTGCCCAGCACCTGCATCTCGATGTCGCGCGGCGCGTCGTCGTCGAACTTCAGACCGGCAAGCAGACGCAGCTCGGTGACTTCCGACACCTGCCAGCCCGGCCACACCGCCGCGCAGGCCTCCGCCGCCATTTCCAGCGCCACGGCGGCGGGAAGCACCGGCACGCCGTCAATGCGATGCTGTTCGAGATAGAGGTCGTGGGGCAGGCTCAGCGTGCGGGTGAGCAGCCGTCCGCCACGCGCTCCCGGACCGATCTTCGCACCGGCGACCAGCGGCAGGAACGGAAAGGTGGTGCCGCCAGCCGGGCGCGTGTCATCGGAAACAACGCCCGGCGCGACGATGGGCGCCGCGCGGCTGACCGCTGCGGGAGCTGCGGCTACCGGAGCGGCCGAGCCGATCGGCGGCGCGATGGCGGCCATGTCGGTCTCGTGGCGCTCCCACGGGCCTTCACCGATGACGATCTCCACATCTTCGAACGGCCCGCGCATGATCTCGTCGAAACAGGCGAGCGCCCCGCCTTCCGGGGGAACCAGACCGACGCCCTTGGCCTCGAACTTCCGGCGGGTTTCCTCCGACACCATGCCGGGCCCGTGCCGGGTGCCGAGCCACGGCCCCCAGTTGAGCACCGCGACCTTCACATGAACCGGCCATTGCGCGCGAAGCTGGCTGCCGAGGCGGTTCAGCAGCTCGTTGGCGGCGGCGTAATCGCTCTGGCCGGAATTGCCGTAACGCCCGGCCACCGAGCCGAACATGATGAAGAAACGCAGCCGCGCGGGATCGACCGCCGCCGCCAGCGCCAGTGCACTCTGCGCCTTGGTCTCCACCACCCGGGCCCAGCTCGCCGGGTCCTTGTCGACGATCAGCTTGTCCTCGATGACGCCGGCACCATGCAGCACGCCGTCGAGACGGCCGAATTCCGCGAGGATGCCGCGCACCAGTTCGCTTGCTCTTGCCGGGTCGCTGACATCGGCGATGCGATAGATCACCTTGGCGCCGGCGGCGGCGAAGTCGGCCAGATTGGCGCGGATCTCGCGGTCACGCAGGATCGCCTGCACCGCGCGCTCCATCTCGGCGGGCTTGGGAATGGTGCCGGTGGCACGGGCTTGAGCGATGAGCACCGCACGCAGCGCGGCCGGGCTCGCGGCATCCTTCAGTGCATTGTCTTCAGGGCCGGGCAGCGGGCTGCGTCCGCAAAGGACGAACGTAATACCGGGACCCGCGAGCGGGCGTAGGGTCTCGGCGGTAATGCCTCGCGCACCGCCCGTCGCCAGCACCACCGCCCCCTCGTCCAGCGGCGCGCGCGGCGGCAGCGTGTCGATCTCGACCGCCTCGGTACGGAACACGGTGCGCCGGCCTGCCGGATAACCGACCTCGCGCCGCCCGCCCGAGGCAAGTTCGGCGAGGAGCGTACTCGCAAGCGCCTCGATCGACAGCGCCGGATCGAGATCCACCGCCTTGACCACGGCGTTCGGCCATTCTTCCTGCGCGGACTTGGCAAGGCCGGGCCCGCCGCCCTGCAGCGACACGCCACCCGTGGCGCTGCCACGGCTGAAGGTTCCGCCCAGAGCGGAGGCGATGACAACACGGCCGCCCTCGCGCAGATGCGCCCCAAGACGCCCGAGCAGCCGGTGCGCCAGCGCCTCGTTGACCGCGATCTGCGGCCTCCACGCGGCGAGAGCCTCGCCGAGCGGGAATACCGGGCTGGCCAGCGGGGCGAGATGAACCAGGCCGGCGACCGGCCCTTCGGCGGCGGCCAGCGCCTGCGAGGGTTCAAGCACCCGCGCCACGCCACCCGCGCCCGCTATCAGCTCGGCGAGCCGTGGCGCCACGCCGCGCCCGTCATCGGTGATGAGGTAGAGACCCGGCGGCAGCACGCCCGCCGCCGGCATTTCCTCGACATGCGCCTTGACGACGAACCGGGGCGGACGGGCGCTTGTCGCCACGGCGACGGCGTCCGACCCGGCGGTATCAAAAGGGCGGGCGGCTCCTCCGGCCGATCCGCCAACCGCGCCCGCAAGGCAATCGGACATCGCCTGAAGCGTGCGGCAGGCATTGAGCTTCTCGCCGAGCCCCTCGGTGGAGGCCACCGCCCCGGCCGGGAGGCTTTTCACCAGCGCGCCAACAATCTCGACCCGCTTGATCGAGTCGATGCCGAGATCGGCTTCCAGCTTCTGATCGAGACCGAGCATGTCCCGCGGATAGCCGGTGCGCTCCTCGACGAGGCCGAGAAGCAGATCCAGCAGCGCCGGCCCGCCGATTGCAGCGGCCTCTGCGGCGGGAGCGGGCGCGGGTGCCGAATGACCGTTGCCGTTGACCGCTGCCGTCGCAGCGGCGGGCACCGCGATCGGAGCGGGAGCCGGAGCGGGCGCAGTCGCCACCGGAGCGCTCGCCACCGGAGCGGGCGGCACGGGTGCAGCCTGCACGGGTGCACTTGCCACCGGGCGCAGCGCCGGGCGGGACGGAGCCGGCGCGCGGGCCGGCATCAGCGTCGCCACCGGCGCCGGACGGCGGGCCACCGCACGGGTGGCTCCCGCCGGCGCGCCAGCGCCGAGATAGGCCAGCAGCACGTTTTCCTGCGTCGCCAGGAAGCGCTGCATGGTCGCCTGGAAGTCGCTCATCACCCCATTGCCGGCGATGGGCTCGCCATAGGTCTCGGCGTCGCCCGCCTCGACCTCCTGCAACTGTCGTCGTTCGCCCGTTTCCATGGTGCGGGTTCCCAGGTTTGGCCGTCGGTCGAGCCCGTTGACGGCGGGCTTGGCCGATGGCGGAGAGGCCGGCATCGCCGGCGGGTCGATGAGCACGGCCGGCGCCTTCGGGCGCGCGGCGATCTGCTCGATGGTGAGAGGCTGGGCCGGCGGCGTTCCGACCCGGCGGGCGCCCGAACCGTTGAGCCACCACATATGCTTGGCCGGAACCGGGACACGCGGCGCCGGCGCGAGGGTGCGTGGATCGAGGCGTAGACAGTCGCGCCCGGCCCAGAGCCGGGAGAGGTCGACCTCAGCGCCTTCCGCGATCAGCGTGCCCAGCGCCTGCAGCAGCCCCTGGAGCCCGCCGGCCTCGTCATCAATGGCGATGGCGCGGTGCGCACGGCCCTCAAGGATCTGGCGTACCATGCTGGCATGCACGGCCTTGGGACCGACGGTGAGGAACACCCGTGCACCCGCCGCGTACATCGCCTCGACCTCGGCGACGAACTCGACGCCGCGCACCAGTTGGTTCGCCAGCACGGCCTTCGCCTCGGCACTCGGCGCGGGATAGACCGCCGCGGTCGAATTGGCGAACACCGGCACGCGCGGCGCGGCGAAATCGATCTCTTCGAGGAA
The DNA here is from genome assembly GCF_010669125.1 of Ancylobacter pratisalsi. Classification (NCBI taxonomy): domain Bacteria; kingdom Pseudomonadati; phylum Pseudomonadota; class Alphaproteobacteria; order Hyphomicrobiales; family Xanthobacteraceae; genus Ancylobacter; species Ancylobacter pratisalsi. The sequence goes on along the minus strand of NZ_CP048630.1, from coordinate 3,577,186 downwards.
GCTCGCCATGCCCTCGCGCGCCGCCGCGACGAGGGGTGAATGGAACGCCGCACCGACCACGAGCGGCTGATTGCTGATGCCGGCGGCGTCGAGCTTCACCTTGGCCGCCGCCACCGCGTCACGCGTGCCGGACAGGATGGTCTGGCGCGGCGCATTGTGATTGGCCACGACGAGATCGGGAATCCCGGCGATGGCGGCCTCGACCGCACTGCGGTCCACGCGCATCGCCGCGATCATGGTGCCCAGATCGCCGCCATTGGCCTGCGCCACCATGGCGCGTCCGCGTGCTGCCGAAGTGCGCAGCATGTCGTCGAGCCCGTACACGCCCGCGGCATGCAGCGCGACCAGCTCTCCATAGGAATGGCCCGCGCTCATACCGGGTGCGAGGCCGAACGCGGCCAGCACCTCAAGCAGACCGCCCTCCACCGCGCCAAGCGCGGGCTGGGCGATGTCGGTACGGGTAAGGGTGGCCAGCGCCGCCGCCCTGGCCTCGTCGTCATAGGCGCCGGTCGGGTAGATGGCGCGGCTGAGGCAGCCACCGGGAAGCCCGGCATGGCTCATTTCGGGCTTCAGCAGCGCGTCGGCACGCTCCATCGTCGCCCGCATCTCGGGGAAGATGACCGCCAGCTGGCGCAGCATCTCGGGATATTGCGCGCCCTGCCCGGGGAACACGAAGGCGAGCGTGCCGTCTTTCGCCAGCAGCGGCTCGGCCGAGAAGCCGGCGCCCGGCGGCAGCGGCTCGGCCGCGCCTTCGAGGTGGCGGGCCAGCGCCGCGAGGCGCTCCACCAGCGGCTCGTCGCGCGCGACCACCAGCGTGGCGGCGATGCCGCCCGCCGGCGCGCTCGCGGCAAGAGTGAAGGCAAGGTCGCGCAGCTCCGGCACGGCCGGGGCGGCGGCAAGTTTGTCGGCCGTGGCACGCACTGCGGCGGCCAGCCCGGCGCGATCCGCCCCGCGCCAGACCAGAAGCTCGTGCGGCCAGCGCTTCTGCGCCACCGGGCGTATCTGCCCCCGCGTCGCGCCCTGATAGGCTTCCAGCGTGATGTGGAAATTGGTGCCGCCAAACCCGAACGCGCTGACCGAGGCGCGGCGCGGCACCCCCTCCTGCGCGACCCACGGACGCGGCTCGCTGATGAGAAAGAGCGGGCTTTCCGGGTCCGTCAGCGTCTTGTTGGGCGTGTTGACCTGCCCATGTGGGGGCAGCACACCGTGATGGACCGCGAGCGTTGCCTTGATCAGCCCGGCCACGCCGGCCGTTGCCTTGGTGTGACCGATCAGCGTCTTCACGGAGCCGATGACGCTCTGCCGCGGCGTCGCACCCGCCTCGCCCAGCAGCCGGGTGACGGTTTCAAGCTCCGCGGCGTCGCCGGCCACCGTGCCTGTGCCATGGGCTTCGAACAGACCGACGCTGGCGGGCGAATAGCCGGCCATTTCATAGGCCCGGCGCATGGCCCGGATCTGCCCGTCCGGGTGCGGGGCGGTCATCGACTTGGCATGGCCGTCGCTCGAACCGCCGACACCCTTCAGCACCGCGTAAATCGTGTCGCCGTCACGCTCGGCATCGGCAAGGCGCTTCAGCGCCACCATGGCGATGCCTTCGGATATGACGATGCCGTCGGCCGAGGAATCGAAGGTGGAGCAACGCCCGCGCGGCGACAGCGCCTGCGTCTTGGAGAAGCACAGATAGCCGAACGGGCCCTGCACAGTGTCGACGCCGCCGGCGATGACGACATCGCTGCGCCCCGACTCCAGCTCCAGCACGCCCTGATAGATGGCGGCGAGCGAGGAAGCGCAAGCCGCGTCCACCGTGTAGTTGACGCCGCCCAGATCAAAGCGGTTGGCCGAGCGGCCGGCCGCGACATTCAGCAGGATGCCGGCGAAGCTGTCCTCGGTCCAGCGCGGCAGGCGCGCCGCCGCGTCCTCGTCGAGCTCACCGAGGAAGCGCGGCATTTCCGAGCGCACCGCATATTGCGCGCCGACATCACCCGCACCGCCGGAGGCGCCAAGGATCAGCGAACAGCGCTCGCGTGAGGCGTTAAGGTGCTCGAACCCCGCATCACCCAGGCAGGCGCGCACCACTTCCAGCGTCATGAGCTGAAGAGGATCGATCGCGGAGATCGAGTTCGGCGGAATGCCATAGCGCAACGGGTCGAACAGCAGGTCGTCGAGGAAGCCACCCCAACGCGAATAGATCTTGTCCGGCGCGGTGCGGTCGGCGTCGAAATAAACCCGCCAGTCCCAGCGATGGCTCGGAATCTCGCTGATGGCGTCGACCTTGCCGAGAATGTTCTCCCAGTACTCGGCAACATTGGCCGCCTTCGGGAAGATGCCGCCCAGGCCGACCACCGCCACATCCGCCGGTCGCGGCGCCTGTCGCGCCACGGCGGGGCTCTCGGGAACGGTATCGAGCAGGGCCTGCGAGCCCTCGCAGACGGCAAGGTGCACATCGGCGACACTCACGACCTTGTCGCGCAGGGTCGCCACCTGGCCGATCATGAACATGCCCTCCGCCCGCTGGCGGACGGCCGGCACCTTCCTGATCTTGCCCTCGGGTCCGGAACGCTCCGACCCCTTGGAGGCGACGCGGAGGCGACCGAGGGTGAAGGATTCCAGCTCCTCCCGGATATCGTCCGGCGAGCGCCCTTCGGCCTCCATCTCCTTGCGGCGCGTGAAGAAGTGCTCGGCGAACGGGCTCATGGCGGCGCGCGAGGCATGACCCGGGCCGGTTTCCAGAGTCACCGTGCGCTCGCAGGCGAGGGCTTCGTCCTGGAATCCCTTCACCACCGCGCCGCTTTCGACGATCTCCCGGGTGAAGAGGTAGGCTGATCCCATCAGCACACCCACCTTGACGCCGAGCGCGACCAGAGGCGCGGCGATGGCGGAGACGATGGCCGCCGAGCGGGCATCGTGGATACCACCGGCGAAGAGCACATGGATGCGCGCCGCCTGCTCGGGATCGCGCACGATGTCGAGCAGCGTCTGCACCATCACATCCCACAGCACGAAGCTGGAGAGCGGGCCGACATGGCCGCCGCATTCACGGCCCTCGAACACGAAGCGCTTGGCGCCCTGCTCCACGAACATGGTCAGCAGCCGTGGCGATGGCACATGCAGATAGGTCGCGATGCCCTCGGCCTCGAAGCTCTGCGCCTGGTCGGGCCTGCCGCCGGCGATAAGCGCGAAGCGCGGCACATATTTGCGCGCCACGTCCATCTGCCCGGCGATAAGCTCGGCCGGGGCAAAGCCCAGCAGGCCAACACCCCATGGCTTGCCCTTGAGGCGCTCGGCCGTCTCGGCGAGCAGCGCATCGACCTGCTCGGGACGCATGAGCGCCAGCGCCAGCATCGGCAGGCCGCCACCCTCCGCGACGGCCTGGGCGAAGCCCGCCACATCGCTGACCCGCGTCATCGGCCCCTGCACGATGGGATAGGTCGTGCCGTGCGAGACGGAAACGCCCTCGCCCGGACCGAAGGCCCGCGACCTGGCCGCCAGCGCGCCACGCCCGGCCGCCTCGTCCACCAGCGCATGGGCGAGACGGCCCACCGTGGCATAACGTTTGGCGAAACTCTCGGCGAAGGCGACGCCCTGGCCGAGCGGCATCACATCCTTCATCGCATCGGCCCAGCCGAGGCTGGCGAGGATGGCCGCGTCGACGGCAGGCGCCTCCAGCCCGGCGATGGTCTTGCGCAGCTGCCGCACATGGCGGAAGCCGGGCTTCTCGAACACGCGCCAGCGCGCCTCGTCCGGCCCGACCAGCGCCGTTTCCAGCCCGGTGAGGCCGGAAAGCGCGGCGCGCGCCGGCGCCTCAAGGGGTGATTCCTTCAGCAGCAGCAGCTGGTCGTCGAGAACCACGCCAGCCGCCCCGCCCGCCATCGCCGCCGCAGCCCCGTGCAGGCCGACCCCGCCGCGCACCAGCACCGGCATGGACTGCCGCGCCAGGGCTTTCTGCAGCAGGATGAAGCTGGTCTCCTCGCCCACCTTGCCGCCGGCCTCGTGACCCTTCGCGATCAGCCCGGCATGGCCGGACAGGCTGGCGAGCCGGTCATCCCAGTCGATCAGTTCGACCAGCGTGTGCACCCCCATGCCCGACAGCCGCGCCAGAAGGTCGGGATCGGCGAGCACAGTGGAGGCGTCGAGCAGCAGCCATTCAAGGCCGCGGGGGGCGAAAGTCGAGACGAGCGCAAGCGCCTCTTCGTCGGCAATGGCGAGCTTGAGGCCGAAGGGCGTGCGGGCATGGCTGGCGAGCGCCTCAAGCGCCGCGACGGGCAGCGGCCCGATTTCACCATTCACGACGCCCAGAAACCCCGCCCGCGAGGCGGCCAGCGCGATTGACGGATCGCGGTGGCCAGCGGGCGTAAGGGCGATGACCTGAACGAGACTATGCATTCGCGTTCCGCCCTCACTCATGTTCCACTCGGCTTTCGATGTCGTCATTTCTTCGGCTCGATGAAGAACGCCCGACGAAACGGCGGCCTCGAGGACCGACGCCACAACGCCGTCCTGGCGTTCAGTCGGCTTTGTCCGTCGGCGTTTCGCCGTCGTGAATTTCCTCGCCAGGCCCGGCGTCGAGCTTGTGCAGCCGCGCCTCAAGTTTCTGGATCAGCTTTTCGATCTGCTCGCGTGAGGCCTGCGGATCGGCGTCGGGCTGCTCCAGACGGCGCTCGAGAAGCCGCAGCAGCGCCGCACCGCCAGCCTTGCCGCCCTCTCCGGCAGCGCCGCCTTCCTGCTTGCGTGCCATGACCCGCTTCAGCATCTCGCCGCGCGGCTCGCCGCCCTCGCCATCCTTTTCCATCAGGCGCTTGAGGATGGCCCCGCGCTTTTCGCCGCCGCCGCCACCTTCTCTATTGGCCATCAGCCGCTTCAGGATGGCCCCGCGGCGCTCGCTATTCTCGCCCTCGCCGCCGCCCGTCTCGCCCGCTTTCTTGGCGATCAGGCGCTGCAGGAAGGCGCCGCGCTTATCGCCGCCGCCACCTTCCTTGTTTGCCATCAGCCGCTTAAGCATCGCGCCGCGCTGCTCGCCACCCGCCTCGCCGACGCTGGTGTAAACATCTTCCGCCGCGCCAGCGGCCTTAGGCGCGGTACGCGTCCGCGCCTCGGAGCCGCCCTCCGCCGCATTGGCTTCCGCCCGCCGCCGCTTGAGCTCCGCAAGTTTCGCCATCAACTTGTCGTCGTTTTCGGCACTCATCAATCGCCCCCGTGCGCTTCAGACTGTCGAACGCGAAAGCCCCCCAGCTTTCCATCCGCATCATACTCCCTTGCGGTCCTGCCGTCAGGCGGGGCGCAGCCCTTCGACGAAGGGGACTTCAAAGACCTTCTCGTGCATCACCGGCCCGTGGCCGAAATAGCCTCCCTCGCCGAATGCCTCACCATGGTCGGCCATGACCACGAAATAGGTGTCGGGCGGGCTCTTCTCGATCAAGGCACCGAACAGTTCGTCGACATAGTCGACGCAACGGATCTGCTGCTCATGCAGCTCCTTCAGTGCCTTCGCGTCGAAGAAGCTCTCGCTCTCCGTGCCTACGCGCCCGCCACCATCCTCGCCCTTTGACAGCTGCTTGATCGCGCCGTGCACGCCCGAAATATGCGGGAGCTTCGAGCCATCGAGCATATAAGGATAGTGGGTCTCGCCGAGATTCAGGAAATAGAAGTGCGGCTTGTCGCTGGTGAATTCGATTTCCTTCACCATGCCTGCAAAATCGTTGTGATTAGACATCAATTTGTAATCAGCAAAGTACTTGTTCAACAAGGTGAAGCCGTTGAGAACCGGCATCGACACCTTCGCCTTGCAGATGTAGCCATGGTCACTGAGAACCTTGGCGAGAGAAAGCTGCGGAATGAACTTGTTGAAACCGAGATCGGGAATATTCAGCCGATCGACCCAACTCGAAAAGTCTTTCTTGTATACCTCGGACGCATACACGTGCTGCGGCGAACGGTGCGGAACGAGGCCCATGAGATAGGAATAGTGTGAAGGCGCGGTCCAAGACGCATACGACCAGCGCTGCTCAATCTCGCCGAGACGGCGAAAATTCGTGGAACGGGCCTTTACGAAGCTGTCGTAACGGCAGCTATCGAGGATCATGATAACAAGATTACGCGGCATAATATCGATTTCCGATTAATCAGTGTTCACGGCGCCCGAAGCGCGAGCGGCGGCCAAGCGCGGCGCGTCCTTCCTGCATGTTCGGTCGCGCTTCCGGATTGCTCTGCATTTCGTCCTTGATATCGGCGAAGCAGACCTGGAATTTCCGGGCGAGCTGCTCGTCCTCATCCGTGCTTTCCATCAGCGCCGCAATGTCGGCGTTCTTGTCCAGCAGGTCCGGGATATTGAACACGGCGGCGCGGTACTCCTCGACGGCGTAACCGTAGCGACCGAGCGTGGTGTAGATGTCGGCAATGCGCTTGTGCACCATTCCCCCGCGCCGATGCTTGCGCGCGAGCTTGCCGAGCACCGCCAGCGCCTCCTGATGCTGCCCCAGCGCCACATGACAGTCGGCGATCTGGAGCGAGGCCATCATCAGCTTCGGATTGTACTCCAGCGCCTTATCAAAGGCGGCGATCGCGTCGGCGTATTTGCCGAGCGCCATGAGGGCACCACCGAGCGCGTATCTGACAACCGGGCTCTCCGGTGAAATCTCCACCGCCTCTTCGAGGAGGTGGCAGGCGAGATCGAACTTCTTCTCGCGCAGTGCATGGCGGCCCAGCTTGTAGAGCGCGATCGAACTGTCCGGCTTGAGGTCGAGCAACCGCTCCAGCTCCTCACGGGCTTCCTCGGTCTTGCCCTGCTTCTCGTACAGGTCGGCGAGCATGAGCCGCACCGGCGCCTGCTGCGGATTGAGGGCGAGCGATTCCTTGAGGCGCTGTTCGGCCTCATCGAATTCCGAGCGCTCCTTGTGCAGCTTGCTCAGGCGGATCTGCCCGATGGCCCGGGAAGGATCAGCCGCGCTGGCTTCCTCGTACTCCTCCATGGCACCGACCGTGTCGCCCAGCTTGGCGCGGCACTCGGCGCTGAAGAGAAGCGCGATCCGCTGCTTGGGATCGATGTCGAGAGCGGCCTGGAAATGTTCGAGCGCGGCCTCGAAGTCCTTTTCCATGAAGTAGACCCGCCCCAGCCCGACATAGGCGACGGCTTCACCGGGACGACGCTTCACGATTTCTTCAAACAACGCGCGCGCGCCTGCCGCGTCGCCATTTTTCAGGGCCGCAACAGCATTCTGAATCTCGGATCGATCTTCAGCCCCCGCACCCCGACGACCGCCCCGCAACCCGACCATTTCAACTCACCCCATGCCACGCGCATATGCCTATAAATATAGGTCGCCCATTTGACCTTGGCCCGCTTGTGACTTAAATTCCGCAATGCAGCATACAGCCTACTTCTTCAGTATTTCGTTGACAAGTGCGGACGATCGAAACTCGTTGCCGCTGCAGCTTTACGTGGCCAGATACCGCTGTGGATATACCGCTGCCGACAGTACAATTTTTCGGTAGTACATTTTTCAACGCTGAGTATCAGGCGCCACCCGAGGACGCGAACTTCTGAAACTCTGCGTCGTGAGGTGCATATAAACGAAGCACATGAATCTTATATTTGAACCTATTATAGGCTGCGCCCATTCGAACCTCTCTTCTCCGCACCCGAACCGGGCGCGGTCGACCGTTCGGTGAACGAACGGCGCCGCAGGCGCCCGGAAGGTTGGGCAATCATGCAACATAGAGTCCAGAAGCCGCGACCTGCCACGTCCGCGTTGACTGAATCTTACCAGTCCTGCGACGACAACGGGGGCACGCAAGCGCGGCCCATGCCATGGCGACGGACGAATGAACGCATGAGTGCCTGCCTCTGCCTTGATGTCATCAAGTCGGTGGATGATCATTCTTGAATCAGGATTGGTGGCGGGCGCCGATGATCGCATGTGACAGCTTCCCCAGTGATGGCCTTCCCCGGCCCAGCGCCGCGCGACGCATGGCGCGTGCCTGCACCGAGGGGCTGGCGGCTGGAATGAACCGGAGCGATATGCACCGTCATGGTTGACGCCTCCCGCCCGAACATGCCCCGTGCCGCCGAACGCCGCCTGCGCCCCGACCTTGTGGTGAAGCGTGACGACGCGGCCGGCGTCATTCGCGTCACCGACCCGTCGACCGGAACAGAGACCCTGTTCGAAGGCGCGGACGTCTACCTGTTCGACCTCTTCGACGACACGCGCCGCGCCGATGCCTATCGGCGCTTCCGCGAGCGTTTCGGCCGCGATATCGATCCCTTCGCGCGCCGGAAGATCCTGGAGCGGCTGCGCGCGGCGGACCTTCTGACGGGGTCCGACGCACGCGCCGCCGCGCGCACGGCGGCGGCGTCGGAGGTTCGCGCCGCCTCGCCGGCCGCCTTTTCGGCGGCGCGCCGGAACCTGCGCACGCCTGCCGACACGCCGCCGAACGCGAGGGACGCTTCGCCAGCGCCCGCCACCGGCATACGAAACGCCAATCTCGCCGCCCCCCGGGACGAGCCCCAACTGGCGCGCGCGAGCGCGCGGCACACACCTCGCTCGCGCAAGAGTGCGACCTCCGCGCCCGAAGCGGAAGACAAGGCCGCCTCGCCCGCACCGCTGACAAACCCTGCCGCGTCGATATCCGCGGACGACCATGCCGCCATGTTCGAGGGGCTCAACGACTTCGACGAGACCATCCGTCGCCCGCAGGCGCCGCCGGACATCACGGCTCACCGGGTTCCGCCGACGGCACGGCGGGAAAGCGCCGAGACTGCGTCGACAGCGAACCCTCCCGCGGCTCCCGCGCCTTCGCCCGAGATCTCACCGTCCGATACGGTGGCCGAGGCGGGCCCGAAAGCCGGATCACCCGACAAAAGCACGTCGCCGGCGGCCGACGAACAGGCGCCGGCGCCCGACACCAGCCGCGCCGCCCGTGGCAGGTCCACCCGCGAACGCGTCACGCCCAAGCATCTGGGAACCGCTGCACGCCGCGCGGCCAGCGAAGCGGGCGCACCCGCACGGCGGATCAAACCATCCACGCTTCCCACGAGCGAGCGTCTCGCGCTGCCCGCGCCGGTCAGCGGCGCGCCGACGGAACCGGCGAGCAAAGGCCCGTCGGCTAAGGACGCATCGGGCAAGACCGCGTCCACGGACAGCGGGGCCGGGAGTGGCGAGGCGATCGCGGCGTCGGATTTCGATGCCGAGCTGTTTTTCGGTGACATGGACGAAGAGTTGTTCGGCGCCGGCGGACGTGCTGCCGGCTCAGGGCCGCGTGCCCGCGGCAAGGGCCGCGCCGGTGGCGGCGGTCTGGGTGGTGGCGGCTTGGGCGGTGGCCTCGGTGGCGGCGATCTTGGCGGCGGCTTGGGCGGAGGAGGTTTCGCCGGCCGGTTCGGCGGCGGGGGTCTCGGTGGCGGAGGGCTTGGTGGTGGTCTGGGCGGTGGAGGCTTGGGCGGCGGTTTAGGCGGAGGCGGAATGGGCGGAGGCGGCCGCGAGGCGCTGTTCGCGGCCCTTGCCGGCCGTGGCCGAGCGGGCGAGGAAGCCCCGCGCGCGCCGTCCGATCGTGTCTCGCTGTTCAATCCCCGTCTGCTCTTCGGCCTTCTCGCCGTGCTGTTCTGGCCTATGCGTTATCTGCACTGGCTGCTCTGGCCGCTGCTGGTCTTCGCCGGCGCGGTGATGTTCCAGAAATGGAATCTGTTCTCGGCCGACCTCAGGGCGATCTCCTGGACATGGTCGACCATCGCCAGCACGCTGGTGAGCCTGCTGATCGTCAATTTTTCCGCCCGCCTGACACAAGGCACGGTGATCCAGCACAGCGGAGGCAAGGTGAAGCAGTTCGGCATCGTGGTCGAACTTGGCATTCTGCCCCGCTTCTTTGTCGACAAATCCGCGATCCCGACCCTCAGCCGCTCCGGCCAGCTCTGGGCGTACGGCGCCCCGCTGGCTACCCGCCTGTGGATGTTCGGCGGCGGCACCCTGCTGTGGAGCATGCTCCACGGCAGCGGCTCCACGCTTTCGAACTATGCGCTGGTGGTGGCTCAGGCCGCGCTGATCGAGTTCATCATCATCGCCTTCCCCCTCATGCCGGCCGACGGCATGAACTGGATGACGACCTGGTTCGGCGAACCGAACCTGAAGAAGAAGGCGCTGGCCTCGCTGCGCAACTGGCTCACCGGCCGGCCACGCCCGGCAATGGTGAAGCCCGAGGAAGAAACCGCCCTGATCCTGTTCGGCATCGGCGCGGTGCTCTGCGCGTTTCTCTTCGTCGGCACCCTGCTGACCTATATGGCGATTGTGCTGGAGGTGGAGGTCGGCGGCGCCGGAATGGGCATTTTCCTGCTGCTGTGCGTCTCCTGCGCGCTGTGGTTCGTGTCCATGTTCACGCGCGGCCACCGCACGCCGTGGGTCCTTCCGCCCGCAACGGAAGCTAGCAAGCCCTCCGTCGCTCCCGACAAGGGCGCCGCGACCGCCAAGCCCCGCGCCAACATCGCGGCCTGGGGCCGGGTGTTCTGGGCCATCGTGTGCCTCTTCCTGCTGGCCGTAGCCTTCCTGCCCTACGAATACGAGGCTTCCGGCTCCTTCAACATCCTGCCGACCGGGCGAAACCAGGCCAATGCCCGCACCGATGGCGAGATCGTCCGGGTGACGGTGCGCGAGGGCGACTGGGTGAAGGAAGGCGAGATCCTGGGCAAGCTCTCGTCCTGGGATCAGGAACACGATGTTGCCGTGACCCGTGCCCGCCTTGCCGAAGCGAAGGCGAGGCTCCAGCAGTTGGTCGAGGGCGCCAAGGCCGAACAGATCGAGGTCGCCGAGAAGGAAGTGGATTCCCAGCGCGCCAGCGTCGCCTTCTCCGAAGCGGAAATGAAGCGCCAGTCCGAGCTGGAAAAGACCGGAACGGCCTCGCCTGCGGCCTTCGAGCGTGCCAAGTCCCGCTATGACAGCGATGTCGCCAAGCTGAACGTCGCCATCGCCGATCTGGCGCTGGTGCGCAGCTCCGCCACCCAGAGCGAGATCGACGCCCGCAAGGCCGATGTCGACCGGCTCTCCGCCGAGCTGGCCTATAATGAGGACCTGCTGGAGCGCACCGACATCCGCGCCCCGGCGGACGGACACGTGGTCACGCCCAATCTGCATCTGCTGATCGGAAAGTGGCTGCGCTCCGGCCAGCCGCTGCTCGAAACCGAGAACACCCGCACCGTCGACGCCGAGATCGACCTGCCGGAGGCCGACATCTCGCTGATCCAGCCGGGCGACGAGGTGCGCATAAAGGCGTGGGGCTACAGCGACCGGCCGATCACCGGCAAGGTGGTCTCGATCGCCCCCGCCGCCGAGAAGCGCAGCTACGGCATGGTGGTGCGCGTCAAGGCGACCATTCCCAATGATGACGGCGCGCTGAAATCCGGTATGACCGGCTACGCCAAGATTGACGGCGAGCAGATGATGACGTGGCAGGCTTTCCTGCGCTTCCTCATGCGCTTCTTCCAGGTCGAGGTCTGGTCGTGGATCCCCTGATGCGGGAAGATCACCACGGCAGCGAGTGAACAACGGAAACGTGACGTGCTGGACAGTGCCCAACCCATCTTCATCCTCGACGCTCCGACCAGCCGGCACCACGCCATGATCGGCGCGATGCTGGGGCAGCACCCGGCCTGCTTCGGCATGCCCGAATTGAACCTGCTTGTCGGCGACAATCTCGAGGAGATGTCGTTCAAGCTGAACCAGCCGCACAATGGCCAGTTGCACGGGCTGCTGCGCGCGGTCGCGCATCTGGTCGCCGGCGAGCAGAACATGGATACGATCGCCATGGCCCGCCGCTGGATGATCCGGCGGATGAGCCTGCCAAGCTGGCGCATATTCGACGAGCTGCGCCAGATGGTGGCACCACGGCGGATGGTCGATCCCAGCCGCGCCTATTCACTCAAGCCCGACGCGCTCAAGGTCATCGCCCGCGCCTGCCCCGGCGCCAGTGTCGTGCGGCTGATCGATACGGACAACGCGGGAGCCTCCCGGGCAGCGGGCGCCGCGCAGAAGAAGCAGGCCGCCCTTTCCGCCTTCTTCGAGACCTTTCCCGCGGAACAGGTGGCGGATCTGTCGGTGGAAGCGTTCGAGCTGGCGCCGCGCATGACGCTGCGCAAGCTGTGCACCGCGCTTGACCTGGCCTGCGACGACGCCGTTCTGGATGCCATGATGCACCCGGAACATTCGCCGTTTTCCAGGCTTGGACCGGTCGGCGCGAATTTGGGGAACGACCCGGAATTCCTTGGCGATCCGACATTCAAACCGCGAATGGCACCACCTGCCGAGCAGAGCCTGGCCCGGCAAGGCGACAACCAGCCGGGTTGACGCCGCGCCTCGCGGCCGCGCCCCGGTGACCGACGGCGGGCAAGGCCAGTAGCGCGGGGGGGGGCGACTAATCGGTCGCGCCCTGCGGCGAGCGACTGCGCAGCAGGGCCGCCTCAAGCATGTCGAGTTCCTCGACCAGCACCTTCGACAGCGCGTTGAGCATGCCGATACGGTGGCGCAGGTCCTCAAGGTGAGCCTCGATCTCCTCGGGCGGGCTGGAACTGTCCAGCGTCGCCGCACTGAGATCGAAATTCATCGGGCTGTGCAGGAAGTCCTGCAGGTGCAGCATCTGCTGCACCTTGCCGTTGTTGGTGTCATTGACCGGGATCACATCCTCGATCACCACCGGCGAGGGGCGCGGCGTTGCCGCGCGCGACCGCAGCCGCGCCGCCGGGGCGGGCAAGGTGTCTGCGACGCTGTCCTGCGCAGACGTATCGTCCGTAAGCGTGCCGTTGCCAGCACGGTCATGCGCCGGACGGGTTTCGTGGGCCTGAGCGAAGATCTTTGAATCCGTCGCCCGGACCTCCCGCTTCCCGTTCATAAAGTCACCTCGTAGTCTGACAGACGAGCGCGGCACCGATCTTGCCTGCCCGAAACCGCGTCGCCTTGTACGTGCCCCAATCGTTGGGAAACGGGTCGGCGCATCATGTTAGCGTACCAACGCACCTTGCCTGCGCGCTGCCTTTTCATCGATTTGTGCCGATGATAAGCTCTCGCAGTTGCGAAAAGAAGACGTTTCTCGCTTCCTGAATGGGCGTGGAAATAGTTCATGCTGGGACATATCGTGCCGGGGGCGGCAGTGGAGATTGCGGTTCGATGAAAGTGCTGATGATTGGGCTCGATGGCGCCACGTTCACTTTGCTGGATCCGTTGATCCAGCAGGGAGTAATGCCATTTCTCGGGTCAATTCTCGACAATGGCGTACGTGCCAACCTGATGTCGACGCGCAATCCCCTTACACCTCCTGCCTGGACCTCGATGGTATCCGGCCGCCGCCCGGAGGCACACGGCATCTACGACTTCCTGCGCCCGATAACGATGCGGGACGGCGGTGTGTTCCTGAAGATCAACGATTTTCGCGACAATCACTGCGAGACGCTGTGGTCGATCGCCAATCGGGGCGGCAAGCGCGCCACCAGCCTCAACTTCTACGGCATGTCGCCGGCACCCGCGATCGACGGGTACGTCATCTCCGGCTTCGTGCCCTGGCGTCACCTGCGGCACGGCATCCATCCCAAGAGCCTGTTCGACACTGTCCGCGCCATGGACAAGTTCGACTATCGCGACCTTGGCATGGATATCGGCGAGGAAAAGAAGTGCGTGCAGGGTCTGCACGAGGGTGAACACGTCGAGTGGATCGACCTGCAGGACCGGCGCGATTCAGCCTGGGCCGACATGACGACCTACATCCTCAATACCGACCCGACCGACCTCACCGCCGTGGTTCTGGACGGGCCGGACAAGGTGCAGCACCTGTTCTGGCGCTTTGTCGACCCCGCGCTCGTCAAGGAAGACGGCGACGAGTGGTACCAGCAGATCCGCCAGCTCTGCCTCGGCTTCTATCGCAAGCTCGACGAGAATATCCAGAAGATGGTCGAGGCGGCCGGCCCCGACACCGATGTGATCCTCACCTCGGATCACGGCTTCGGCCCGACCACCGAGATTTTCTATGTGAATGAATGGCTGTCGCGGAACGGCTACCTGACCTGGTCCAACACCGCGGCCGACGACTCGCTCGGCCAGCTCACCGCCGAGAAGATCCGCGACCATCTCGGCATGATCCAGTGGCAGGCGACCTCCGCCTTCTGCCCCACGCCGAGCAGCAATGCGATCTACATCAAGAAAGACCTCGGCTCCGGCAGCGGTGTGAAGGAGGAGGACTATCTCGAATTCGCGATGAAGCTGCAGGCCGAGCTGCTTGAGATCCGCGACCCGGTGAATGGCGAGAAGATCGTCATGGGCGCCGATCTCAACAAGCTGCGCGGCACCAGCTTCGTCGAGCCCTGCCCCGACATCACGCTGCGCCTGCGCGACGGCGGTTTCGTCTCGATCCTCAAGGCCCGCGAGATCATTTCCCAGCGCGCGGAGGCCGATGGCACCCACCGTCCGGCCGGCATCTTCATCGGCTACGGCCCGAGCTTCCGCAAGGGCGCGAGGGTCGAGGACTTCAGCCTGCTCGACATCGCCCCGCTCATCCTCACCCTGATGGGGCTGCCGGTGCCGAGCGACCTCGACGGCCGCGTGCCGCAGGAAACGCTCGCCGACAAGCGCGAGGCCGTCATCGGCGGCACGACGCAGGCGGCAGGCGCCAGCGACGACGAGCGTGATGAGCCAAGCGAAGAAGAGCGCGAGGCACTGATGAAGCAGCTCAAGATCCTCGGCTATATGGATTGATCCGCGCCAGCGCCCGGGGCCGCCGGCTCCGGGCGCGCCGCCCTATTCGGACGCGTTCCATGCCGATGCTCGCCCTCAACGACCTGGAGGTCCACTACCAGCGCATGGGCGCGGGCGAGGACGTGATTCTCATTCACGGTCTCGGGGCGAACCTCGCATTCTGGTATCTGGGCGGGGGCCGGCATCTGGCGACGAGCCGGCACCTGTTGCTCTACGACCTGCGCGGCCACGGCCGTTCCTCCATGCCGCCGAACAGCTACCGCCTGCCCAGCATGGTGGCGGACCTGACGGCGCTGATGAGCCATCTGGGTCTGGAGCAGGCGCACATTGTCGGCCACAGCTTCGGCGCGCGGGTGGCGCTGGCTTTCGCTGGCCTGCACCCGGAAAAAGTGCGCAGCCTCGTGGTTGCCGACACCCAGATCCGGGCGTTTCAGCCGCTGATCCGGCTGCGTGACTGGCCGCACTGGAAGAAGTGGAAGGAAGAGCTGATGTCGCTGGGGCTCAAGGAGCCGCCAAGCGACGACTCGATCATCGATTTCCGCCTGCTGTCCGAGCTCAACAAATATGGCGGCGACCTCGCCGGCACCGGCGTCGCCCGCCCGACACGCCGCATTTCCCTGCGCTCGCGCGACATGGGCAATCGCGGCCGCGAAAACTGGCAGACCATGCTGGCGAGCACGACGGCAGGCACCGAACTCGAGGACGAGACGCCGCTGGAGAGCGATTTCTTCTCCCGGGTCACGGCGCCGACGCTGCTTCTGTTCGGCGAGCTCTCGCACTGCCTGCCGACCGCCTACGCCCTACAAGAACACCTCCCACGAGCACGGCTGATCCAGGTGCCGCGCGCCGGGCATTTCTTCCCGGTGGTCGAACCGGTCCGCTTCGCGCGCGCGGTCGACCGCTTCCTCACCATCAACGAACTGCGCGGCGAGAGCATCAGCCCACCCTCGCTGGAAAACCGGCGAGGCCGGCTGCGGGCCCTGCTGCGCGGCAACGAGCGTCTGGGGCGGAGCCACTGATTTGCAAGCGGAGCATGTAAGCGTCGTCACCGGCGGCAGCAGCGGCATCGGGCGCAGCATCGCCGAGGAACTGGCCCGGCGAGGCAGCTCGGTGGTGATCGTCGGGCGCGATGCCGCCCGCCTCGACGCCACGCTGAACACGCTGCGTGCGCTTGGCCCCGGCCGCCACAGCGCGCTCGCCCTCGATGTCGGCACGGCGAGTTCCTTCGCCGCGCTCGACACGGTGCTGGCCGACTATCGCCGCGTTGACCTTCTGCTGGCCTCAGCCGCGCTGGGCGAGGGCCCCGCCGGCGGCGACCGCCTGCCCCGTGCCACGCGCGACCTGCCGCTTTCCACCTTCCAGCGCGTGATCGACATCAACCTTCACGGCGTGTTTCTGGCCGTCAAGGCGGTGCTGCCGCTGATGATCGCGCAGGGCGACGGCGACATCGCCGCGGTTAGTTCCTCGACCACGCCGCACGGCCTCGGCGGGCGTCCGATGGCCCCGGCCTATTGCAGCTCGAAATTCGCCATTGCCGCGCTGTTCCGCACCCTCGCGGAAGAGGTTGCCGAGCAAGGCGTTCGCGTGCACACCCTGTTTCCGGGGCCGGTCGAGACGCCGCTGATCGCCGACACCATGCTGCACGCCCCCTATGGCGGGCGGATCACGGCGGAACATTTCGCCACATCCGTGCTCGATCTGATCGAACTGAACCGCTCGGCGGTGTTCGCCGAGCCGATTATCCTGCCGGTGCCGGTGGAGCGCAGCGCTCCTCCGGGCGCAAGCTGACAGTGCTTTGGAGACTCTCATGACCGACCCGCTGAGCGGCAAGACTGTGATCGTCACCGGTGCGACGGGCGGCATAGGCGGCGCCTGCGTGCGTGCGCTGTTCGCCCGCGGCGCCAATGTGACCCTGGTTGACCGCAGCCCCGAACGTCTCGCCGCGCTTGCCGCCGAGGGTGGCGACCGTGCGCTGGCGCTAGTGCTCGACGTCGCAAGCGAAGAGGACATGGCACGCATGGCGGCCGAGACGATCGAGCGCTTCGGTGCCATCGACACGCTGATCTCTGCCGCCGGCATCCTGCGCACCGGCGGTCAGCCGCGCATGGTGTCCGACACCAGCTTCGACGAGTGGAAGACCATTCTCTCGGTGAACCTCACCGGCACCTTCCTCAGCAACCGCGCCGTACTGGGGCAGATGACCAAGCAGGGCCAGGGCGACATCGTCAACGTGTCGTCGACGTCGGGCCGCCAGGGTCGCCCCTTCGACGCCGCCTACTGTGCCTCGAAATTCGGCGTCGTCGGCTTTTCCGAATCCCTTGCCGAGGAGGTCGGGCGCATCGGCATCCGCGTGCAGACCCTGCTGCCGGACGCCGTCGACACACCCTTGTGGGAGCAGAGCGGCACCGCCGCGATCCGCCCGCGCGAACTTCTCACTCCGGAGCGCGTCGCCGAGGTGATCCTCTATCTGATCACCCTGCCGCGCGACACCTACCTGCTCAACCCGACGCTGTATCCCTCGCGCCAGCGGGCCCGGCGCCGGGCGGCTGCGCCTGCGGTCGCCGGCGGCGAGGCGGTGAGCTGATGCTGGCGCCGCGCTTCCCGCACGATCCCGCGCCGCTGCCTGGCCTCTCGCGCGCCGACTTCACCTGCATCGGCAAGGCGGGCCTTGGAGACGGGCACAACAACTACGCCCACTCCATGGCGTGGTTCAACGGCAAGCTCTATCTGGGCACCACGCGCTCCAATCTGTGCATGCTGCGCATGCAGTCCTCCTACTCGGACATGCCTTTCACGACCTGGCCGGTGGAGTGCCCGGAGACCATGGACGAGCTCTACAAGCTCGACCGCCGCGCGCAGATCTGGTGCTACGATCCCAGCACACTGAGCTGGGAGATGGTGTTCCGCGCGCCGATGGTTGACGGCATTGGCGGGGGCAAGGTGCCGCGCGAGATCGGCTACCGCTCGATGCAGATTTTCCAGGGCGCCGGCGATCCCGCCCCCGCGCTGTACGTTTCGGCCTGGGCGCCCGGCCGCGCGCCAGGCGGGCTCATCATGCGGACCTATGACGGGCGCACCTTCGAGCAGATTTCGCGCTACGGCATTCTTGAGAACGCGCCGATTTCCACCACCCGCTGCCTGACGGCCTTCAAGGGCCGCATGTTCTTCTCGCCAACCGCCAAGCGTGGCACCGACGGCGCACAGCAGAACACAACCGGACTGCCGGTGGTGTTCGAATCCGCCGATCCAGCCTCGAACGAATGGCTGGAAGCCAGCGAATTCGGCTTCGGCGATGTGGGAAATCTCGGCATTTTCACCCTGTGCGCGGAAGGCGACCGGCTCTATGCGGGCACCTTCAACCTCGATGGCCTCCAGGTCTGGGCCAGCGATTGCGAGGGCAAGCCGCCCTATCGCTGGACCAAGCTAATCGACAAGGGCGCCTATCGCGGTCCGCTCAATCAGGCCGTAGCCTCGATGACCGGCTTCAAGGGCTCGGTCTATGTCGGATCCGGCATCCAGGGCGGGGGCTATGACCGGGTCAACGGCGTCGGCCCCGCCGGCTCCGAACTGATACGCATCAACCCTGACGACAGCTGGGACCTTATCGTCGGCGAGCCGCGCGACACGCCCGATGGACGGCGGGAACCGCTCAGCGTCATGCGCTCGGGCTTCGGCAATCTGTTCAACGGCTATTTCTGGACGCTCGGCGTCCACAAGGATTGGCTGTATCTGGGCACATATGACTGGACCGTCACGCTGCGCTGGACCGAGAACGACGCCGCCCCGGCACGGGTGCAGCGCCTTTTTCAGCTCATGACCCGCGAACAGCTCATCGATCATGAGGGCGGCGCGGACCTCTGGCGTACCAGCGACGGCGACAACTGGCTGCCGGTGACACGCAAGGGCTTCGAAAACCCCTACAATTTCGGCATTCGTAATCTGGTGTCCTCCGACGTCGGCCTGTTCGTCGGCATTGCCAACGTGTTCGGCCCGCGCGTGGCGGTACGGCGGGGCGACGGCTGGGAGTATCAGGACAATCCCGACGGCGGGCTTGAGGTCTGGCTGGGCGACAAGGTCGCGACCTGATGCGCGGCGGCAACCTGGTTCTCATCCTCATTCTGATACTGCTCGTCTTCTTCTGGCTGCGCCGGCGGGCGCGGCTCGGACGTCCGGTTTTCATGCCCCGGCTGGGGCGGCGCCCGCGCCGCGTCACCGTCGCCGTCCAGGGCGCGCGGCGCGAGGCCGAGGTCTACGCCTCGGGCGCCACGGCCGGCGCGCCATTGCTGCTGTGCTTTCATGGCGGGCTGGGACAGATCGAGCGCTTCGCGCGCGGCAGCGGCCTGTCGAGCCGCGGGCCGGCGCGCGGCTATGTGGTCGCCTTCCCCTCCGCCCCGACCGGCTGGGTCGACGGACGCCCGGAGCTGGGCGAGAGCACGCAGGATCTCGATTTCGTCGAGGTCCTCATCGAGAAACTCGCCGTGGACCTGCGCATCGACACCAGCCGTGTCTTCGCCATCGGCGTCTCCAATGGCGGCATGTTCGTCGAGCGCCTCGCCGCCGAGCGGCCGGCGCTTCTCGCCGGCGGGGCAGCCATCATCGCCTCGGTGCCCGCGCGCATGGCCCGGTCTGTCGCCGAGGCCCCGCCCCTGCCCTTCGCGCTCATCTGCGACCGCAACGACCAGATCATGCCCTGGCATGGCGGGCAGATCATGCGGGGGCAGAACCGCGGCTATGGCGGCGAGGTGATCCCGGTCGAGGACGTGCTGGAGCTGTGGGTTCACCGAAATCGCGCCGTCGCGACCGGTGCGCCGGTGCGTGTGGCCGGCCCGGAAGGCCACTTTGTCGACATCCAGGATTTTAGCGCCCAGCCGGGCGGTGCGCCGCTGCGCTTCGCCGCTGTCACCGGCGAGGGGCATCGCTGGCCGCGCTGGCCGGCCTATCGCGGCACCACCGGCTTCGACGCCGGCGAGGTCGCGCTGGACTTCTTCGCCCACGCCGTCGGCCCCTCGGTCGGTGCTCGACAGCGTGACGCTTCACGATCCGCCAGAGCCTAGCCGAAGGGGGGCAGTCTCATGAGCTTGAACCTGGTCGACACGACCTACGAATCCTACGCCAACCTGCCCGAATACATCTCCGTCAATCAGGTCCTCATCGACCAGATCGATCTTGACGGCGTGAGGCGCGTCGCGGACCTCGCCTGCGGCACGGGGCTGCTCTCCGGCCTGCTGCTCGACCGCGCGCCGGATGTCGCCATTTGCGGCGTCGACCTTGACCCGGAGCAGACCGGCATCGCCGGCCGCACCTTCGCCGGACGCGGACGTCTGCTTTCCGGCCTCGAAGCGTTCCGCGCCGAGGGGGCCAAGGGCGCCTGTTTCCTCACGCAGAGCGCGGACGAACTGCCGCTGGAAGATGGCGAGGTTGACCTCGTCATGATCGGCAACGCCATCCACCTGATGCCCGACAAGGACAAGTTCCTTGCCGAGGTCGCCCGCATCCTGCGGCCCGGTGGCGAATTCATCTTCAACTCGCTGTTCTATGTCGGCACCTTCCCGGAAGGCAGCGAGCCGATCTACACCGAATGGCTGAAGCAGTCGGCGATCATTCTCGACGAAAAGAACCGGGCCCGCATCGCAGCCGGCGAACCGCCGATCCCGCGCAAGCGTGGGGGTGGCGGGCGCGCCTTCGCCAAGGGCTGGCTGTCGCCCGAGGGCTGGGCCGAGAAGGTGGCGGCCGCCGGCATGACGGTCACCAGCGTGGGCCGCAGCGAGTCGATTATCTCGCGCAGCGGCCTCCAGCTCATCGGGGCCTATGGTGGCCTCGCGGAAGTGCTGATGAGCGGCTATCCCGTCGACATCGCAGCCGCGTGCCTGTTCGAGGGGGTGGACCGGGCGTTCGATGAAATGGGCATCGAGTCCGTGCCCAGATACTGGATGGAAATGAAGGCCCGCCGCTGACCGCGCGCGGCCTCCTCGCGCAGGCGCCGGAAGACGAATGACCGCCCTGGTGCGCTGGGCGCGTCAGGCCTTTTCATGATGCGGAATTGTTGCGCGGAAAGAGGGGTCAAACGTGCAGGCTTGCGGCGACCTCGGCCATGCCGATGGCGGCGTACCGTTGTCCTGTAGGACGAGCCACCATGCCGCCCGCATGATGTTTGCTTCCAGGTGCGGCAGAATCGTCGCATCGCCGGCCCGAACATTGCCTGCAGCGTCTTGAGACTTCCTCAGGTGCCGCACAGGCACTATGAGGAATATTGCATACTGGGGTGGCGGGGGCGTCGGCAGAAGCCGGAGCCTGCCTTGAGGGGGTAGTCTGTTATGAGCCTTGCGACGCGTGCGGATGTCGAAGTTACTGTCATTAATGTCGCCAACGACATGGTCGCTGGCTGGGATATCGATCTGCCCAACGGCATCACGTCAGAGACCAAGCTGATGGAGGACCTGTCCTTCGAATCGATCGACGTCGTGCAGTTCGCCGTCGCCATCGAGCAGGCGGTCGAGCGCAAGGGCCTGCCCTTCGAGAAGCTGTTCATGAAGGAAGGCGAGTATGTCGACGATGTCGAGCTGCGCGAGGTGAGCGACTTCCTCTGCAAGGAACTGGGCGTCCACTGACGCGAGCCGCGCCTCAGAGGCGCGTCCCGGCAGCAGGCACGAAACCGCCCGACGGCGCGGGCTGTCGGCGCCATCAGGCGACCATAATCAACACCCTGAATGACGCTTCGGCCCACCGGCATGGAACCCTTGCCGGCGACGGGACGTTGTTCGCGTGCCATTATGTTCTCGCGCCTGCCGCGACCCCTGGGAGATCGCCAATGAGACATCCAATCATGATCGGCGCGCTGTTCGGCGGCCTGCTTTTCGCCGGCGCGGCCTCGGCGCAGAACGCCATGTCGCCGGAAATGAAGCAGGTGCTGGTCCAGACCTGCCGCCAGGACATCGCCACCCACTGCTCCGGGGTACAGCCGGGGAACGGCGCGGTGAAGGGATGTGTGCGTGACAATTTCCGCAGCTTCTCGCAGCCCTGCCAGTCCGCGCTCCGGCAGGTGATGGCCCAGCGCAACCAGCAGTAGTCACGTCAACGCCTCAACGCTCTTTCGGCCCACCCGACGGGCGGGAAGAGGCGCGGCGGCAAGGAAGACGACCGGAGCCGTGCGCCCATGCCCGGCAGGGCGCCGCGTGCCGCAATGCCGCGCCCGCCCACGCTGGCGCGGTCAATTCCCCAGCGCAGCCTCTCCGGCGGGCATAGGCCTGCCCGAGGAGGGGTCACAGGCCGCGACGGGCGGTGGCGTAGAAGCTTTCCGCCATGTCGGTCTCGTTCAGGGTGAAACGATGGTCGGTCGGCGGCTGGGCCCGCTGCTCGCAGTCGAGCCGCGGGCAGATGCGGCAGCCCACCCCGATCGGCACCGTCTGTGAGGGATCCGCCAGGTTCATCCCGTCCGAATAGACCATCGACGTGGCATGGCTGATGTGGCAGCCCAGCCCTATGGACAGATGCCGGCGCGGCGCGTTGTGCCGATACCCGCCCTTGGTGATCGAACGCGCGATGCAGAAGTAACGCTGGCCCTCCGGCATCTGGCTGATCTGCACGTTGATGCGCTCGGGATGCAGAAACGCGGAGTAGACGTTCCAGCGCGGACAGGCACCCGAATGGCGTGAGATGTGGATGCCCGACAGCGAGAAGCGCTTGGAGATGTTGCCCGCGATATCGGTGCGCACCAGGTGAAGCGGAATGCCGCCCAGTCCCGGACGCTGCAGCGTGGTCATGCGGTGGCACACCTGCTCGAAACTGGTGCGGAAGCGGCGCTGAATGCGCTCGATATCGTAGCGGGTTTCCTGGCAGGCGCGCAGGAACGGCTCATAGGGCATCACCAGCGCCGCACCGAAATAGCTCGCCAGCGCATTGCGCGTGAGCACGGGGGCATCGCCACCGAGATTGCCGGCCTCGATCAGCGCCTCGATCTCCATCGAGGCCGCAAGCAGGCCAAGCTGGTGGGCCACGGCGAAAAGCGCGGATTCGGGTGGCAGGACTTCGGCGGTGATCAGCTCGCGCGCATGCGCATCGTAGCGCCGCGCGATACCCGCCGGCAGCGACGCAGAACGCCAGTTCAGACCGAACACGTTGAACAGATAGGTCTTCAGCCCGTGTTCGAAGGAATCGGAGGCCACATCCACATCCCGGCGCACGCGCTCGGCAGCGGCCTCCAGCGTAGGGAAATAGTTGGCGTTTTCCTGGATGAAGTCGGACACCGCGTCGGTGGCGGGGTGATAGCCTCCATCCTCCTGCACCACATCGCCGCCCCGGCGCCGGGCGTCGCGCATGGTCTTGTACTGGTCGAACAATCGCACCACCGCCCGCCCGACCGTGGGGTTGGAGGCGGCGAGATCACGTATGTCCTGATTGGTGAGCGCGTTCTCGGCGAAGATGTCGTCGCTGAAAAGCTCCATCAGGTCGCCGACGAGACGGGACTCGTCATTCTCCACCAACTCGCCCGGCTCGATGCCGAAATAGCCGGCCAGCTTCATCAGCAGCGGCACGGTGATGCGCCGGCGATTGTGCTCGATCAGGTTGAGATAGCTCGCGGAAATACCCAGCGCGCTCGCCAGGTCCGCCTGCGAGATGCGCTTGGCCCGACGCAGCCTCTGCACCCGGCCGCCAATGCGCGTTTCCGTGGCGGACATCGCCCGCTCCTTTGCTCAGTTTACAAAACAGGCCTGTAAACTTTACAAGCCTTTTCAGCTTAACATGCTCTTATTGCTATATTTCTTGTGACTCCGTGTCGAGTGTGAAATCTTTACATCACACCTCAAGCGGAGGAATTGACATGAGACAGCACCATCACAACGGCGACGAGGAATTCGTCACCATCGTCGGCGGCGACGCCGAGGAGATCGGTCGGGCCTTCCAGGCGGAAGGTCTCGCCGACAAGGATTTCACCATTGTTCACCGCATCGGCCGCCACCGCTTTGCGATGGCACCGGGCCGTGACGTTGGTTCGCTGCTCGACGGTAGCGCCCTGGTCGCCGCGACCTACACCCGCCGTGGCCGCTAGACCGCGCTTCCATGCCCGCCACGCCCTCGATGGACGGGCTGGCTGGCACGACACGGGTGCCGCCTCCTCCGCGGCATCCGTGCTCCCTCGCCCCGTGATCCGCCCGACGCCGCGCGCGGCACAGCGCCCCGCGGCGACGAAGCCGGCGACACGTTCTTTTGCCACCGACACTTCAGCCGCAGGAAACGACCATGCTTGACACCATCCGCGAGACCTCGCCTGACCGGATCCCGACACCCCCCTGGGCCCCGGATCGCTGGAAGGGCATCCACCGCTCCTATCGTGCCGCGGATGTTGCCCGCCTTTCCGGTTCGCTGCGCATCGAGCACACGCTGGCTCAGAACGGCGCGCGGCGGCTGTGGGAGCTGCTCCAGACCCAGGACTTCGTGCCCACCCTCGGCACCTACACCGGCAGCCAGGCGGTGCAGCAGGTGAAGGCCGGCCTTGAGGCGATCTATCTTTCCGGCTGGCAGGTCGCCGCTGACGGCAACTCTTCCGGCGACATGTACCCGGACCAGAGCCTTTACCCGGTGGACAGCGTCCCCGCCGTGGTCAAGCGCATCAACAAGGCGCTGACCCGCGCCGACCAGATCCAGACCATGGAGAAGGCGGACGGCGTCATCGGGCCGGAGCTCGACTATTTCGTGCCGATCATCGCCGACGCCGAAGCCGGCTTCGGAGGTCAGCTCAACGCCTATGAACTGACCAAGGCGTTGATCGAGGCCGGTGCGGCGGCGGTCCACTTCGAGGACCAGCTCGCCTCCGAAAAGAAGTGCGGCCATCTCGGCGGCAAGGTGCTGGTGCCCACGCGCCAGTTCATCCGCACGCTGAACGCGGCGCGCCTCGCGGCGGATGTGGCGGGCGTGCCCACCGTCATCATGGCGCGCACGGACGCGGAATCGGCGCGGCTGATCACCTCGGACATCGACGAGATCGACCGCCCCTTCATCACCGGCGAGCGCACGCCCGAGGGCTTCTACCGCTACAAGGGCGGCTTCGAGGCAGGCATCGCCCGCGCCATCGCCTACGCGCCCTATGCCGACCTGCTGTGGTGCGAAACCTCGACGCCGAGCCTTGATGACGCCCGGCGCTTCGCCGAAGGCGTGCACAAGGTCCACCCCGGCAAGATGCTGGCCTACAACTGCTCGCCTTCCTTCAACTGGTCCAAGCACATGGACCGCGCGCAGATGAGGACCTTCCAGCGCGAGCTGGGGGCGATGGGCTACCGCTACCAGTTCATCACCCTCGCCGGCTTCCACAACCTCAACTACACAACCTTCGATCTGGCCCGCCGCTACCGTGAGGAGGGCATGGCCGCCTATTCGGAGCTGCAGCAGGCCGAATTCGCCGCGGAGAAGGATGGCTTCACCGCCACGCGCCACCAGCGCGAGGTCGGCACCAGCTATTTCGATGCCATCGCCACCGTGCTCAGCGAAGGCATGAGCTCGACCACGGCGATGAAGGAATCGACCGAGACCGCCCAGTTCTGAGGGCTTGTCGTCCCGGGGCGCGAGCGTGGCGAGCCTTGGCGCGGGTTCGGGGAGAGCCCGCCTCACGGTCCGGCGTTGGCCGGGCGCCCCGGGATGACATTTTCACCAGCCGGCCCGCCTCGCTCCGTGGCGGCCGCGAGCAGGCGCCCCTTGCGTGGGGCGCCTATCCGACTATCTGCGATATTGCGTCGCATCTAATATTTGCCGCATAGCACAAAGTGAGTCGTTCCCTGTCACCACGGGCGGCTCCCAGACCAACGGAGGAACCCCGCACATGAGCTACACCGACGTCGCCGGCCTGAAGGTGGATTCCGCACTTGTCGACTTCATTAATAATGAGGCGATCCCCGGCACCGGGGTGGAGGGTGCCACGTTCTGGGAGCGCTTCGCCGGTCTCGTGCGGGATTTCGCGCCACGGAACAAGGAGTTGCTGGAACGCCGCGACGAGCTTCAGGCGCAGATCGACGCCTGGCACCGCGCCCACCGCAACAAGCCGGTGGACCCGGCCGCCTATGAGGTCTTCCTCGCCGAAATCGGCTATCTGCTGCCCGAGCCCGAGCCCTTCGAGGTCGTGACCGCGAAGGTTGACGACGAGCTCGCCCGCATTCCCGGCCCCCAGCTCGTGGTCCCGGTGACCAATGCCCGCTATGCGCTCAACGCGGCCAATGCCCGCTGGGGCAGCCTTTATGATGCGCTTTACGGCACCGATGCCCTGCCCGAGGACAATGGCGCCACCCGCGCGGGCGCGTTCAACCCGATCCGCGCCCAGCGCGTGATCGAGCGAGCACGCATCTTCCTCGACGAATCCGTTCCGCTCGCCACCGGCAGCCATGTCGACGCCGTCGCCTACCGGGTCGAGAACGGGGCGCTGAAGGTGGAGCTGAACACCGGGGCGCGCGTCGGCCTTAAGGATCCTGCCCAGTTCGCCGGCCATCGCGGCGCGGCCGAGACGCCGAACTCGGTGCTGCTGGTCAATCACGGACTGCATATCGATATCGAGATCGACCGCGGCCACCGGGTGGGAAGCTCCGACCCGGCCGGCATCGCCGACATCGTGATGGAGGCGGCGGTCACCACCATCGTCGATTGCGAAGACAGCGTCGCGGCGGTGGATGCCGAGGACAAGGTCCACGTTTACCGCAACTGGCTGGGCCTGATGACCGGCACGCTGAGCGCGGCCGTCGCCAAGGGCCGCGATACGTTCGAGCGGCGCCTCGCCGCCGACCGCCAGTATCACAGCGTCAATGGCGGGGAGCTGACCCTTCACGGGCGAAGCCTGCTGCTGGTGCGTAATGTCGGCCAGCACATGATGACCGATGCGGTGCTGGACGAGGCGGGACGTGAAATCCCCGAATCCATTCTCGACGCCGCCGTCACCTCACTGATCGCGATCCACGACATTAAGGGCGATGCCGCGCTGCGCAACAGTCGCACCGGCTCGGTCTACATCGTGAAGCCGAAGATGCACGGGCCGGAGGAGGTTGCTTTCGCGGTCGACCTGTTCGCCCGCGTCGAGCAACTGCTGGGCCTCGATCACAACACCCTCAAGATCGGCATCATGGATGAGGAGCGCCGCACCAGCGCGAACCTTTCCGCCTCGATCCATGCCGCCCGCGAGCGCGTGGTGTTCATCAACACCGGCTTCCTCGACCGCACCGGCGACGAGATCCACACCTCGATGGAGGTGGGGCCGATGGTGCGCAAGAGCGAGATGAAGGCGCAGCCCTGGATCAAGGCCTATGAGGACAACAATGTCGACGCCGGCCTTGCCGCGCATCTCGACGGGCACGGCCAGATCGGCAAGGGCATGTGGGCGATGCCCGACCGCATGGCCGACATGCTGGTACAGAAGATCGCGCACCCCATGGCTGGCGCCAACACCGCCTGGGTGCCCTCCCCGACCGCGGCCACGCTCCACGCGCTGCACTATCACAAGGTCGACGTGTTCGAGCGCCAGGAAGAACTGCGCACGCGCCAGCCCGCCTCGCGGCGCGACCTGCTCACGATTCCGGTTGTCGACCGTGGCAACTGGGAGCCGGCGGCGGTTCAGGAGGAACTCGACAACAACATCCAGGGCGTGCTCGGCTATGTCGTGCGCTGGATCGACCAGGGCGTTGGCTGCTCCAAGGTGCCGGACATCCACAATATCGGGCTGATGGAAGACCGCGCCACGCTGCGCATCTCTTCCCAGCACGTCGCCAACTGGCTGATGCACGGCGTGGTCACGCGCGAGCAGGTCGAGGAGACGCTGCGCCGCATGGCCAAGGTCGTCGACGCGCAGAACGCGGACGATCCCGACTACACGCCGATGGCGCCGGCCTATGACGGCTTCGCCTTCCGGGCCGCGCGCGACCTGATCCTCGAAGGTCGCACCCAGCCCAACGGCTACACCGAGTTCATCCTCACCCGCCGCCGCCGCGAGGCCAAGCAGGCCCAGGCTGCGGCCTGACCCGTCTGAAGTCGTGCCTATCAAGGGCCGCGCGGAACCCGCCGCGCGGCCCTTTTTCATGGGATAGCCCCGCATCGATGCCGTGCGGCGCTGTCGTTCCGGCAATTGCGGATGGACACGCCGCGCCGAGCACAAGATATTGCAACGTCGCCTGTTGATGACTGCCTTGACGCGACCTGCTTGAAAGGGCCGACAGGCCCAGGGCGGCGTACCCCGGCGGTCGTGTGCACGGTTCTGGCTATGATGTTCAATCGCTTCTGGTGCCTTCTGCTCGTCTGGCTCGCCTTGGTCACGGTCGGGGCGCCCGCGACAGCGTGGGCCCAGGCAGCGGCGAGCCAGACCGCTGCCTCGGACCCTGCCTCGACGCAGGCAACCACCCCCGCGCAGTCACCCACCCCATCGGCGCGCGCGCCGCTGCCCCTGTCGCAACAGCAATTCGACGCGCTGGTCGACGCGCTCTCCAAATCCGTCGCCGAACGCCTCGGCACGTCGGCCCCGGCGACGTCCGCGCCCTCCCCTCACATCCCGGCCGCCTCCACGCCCGCCACATCCACCTCCTCCACCGCAGCATCGACCCCCGAAACGCCGATGATGGAGATGACCGACGAGGAACCCTTCAGCGAGGTCTTCATCGAGATCATCGAGCGCGGCGACGATGTTCTGGCGCAGTTTCCCGGGCTGATTGAGCAGAGCGCGCGCATTCCGCACCTGCTCGGCCCCGGGATGAACGAGGGACGCGAGCGCGGCACCTTCCTCCTGCTGCTCCTCGGCTGCGTCATCGTCCTGCTGGGCGCCGAGGCGCTGATGCGCCTCGCCCTCAAGCCAGTGCGCGAGTATCTGGGCAGCCGGGTGGAAGGCGCGGCATCGATCTGGGCGCTGAGCGCGCTGGTCGGCATCGACATCGTGATGCTGAGCGCGCTGTGGCTGGTGACGCACGGCCTCGTCATCGGCCTGTTCGACGGCACCCTGCCCCAGTCCCGGCTCGGCTTTCTGGTGCTGACCAGCGTGTTCTACTGGCGGCTCTACCTGCTGGTCTTCCACATCACCCTGCGCCCCGGCCTGCCTCCGGCCCGGCTGGCGATGATCAATGACCATGAGGCGCGCACCATCTATCGCTGGGCCTCGCTCGTCATCGCGGTGGCCATCATCCTCGCCGATTTCCGGCGTATTCTGGATGCGATTCAGTCCTCGCCGCTCGTGGTGGCCTGCGCCATCGTGATCAACACCATCCTGCTGACCTCGCTGCTGCTGACGACCGTGGTGGTGGTGCGCAAGCCGGTGGCGAAATGGCTGCACGGCCTGTCGCAGGACGGCCAGCCCGGCCCGCTGGTAACCATGCTCGCCCGCTGGTGGCTGGTGGTCGCGGTGCCCGCCTTCCTCGCTCTTGGCCTCGCCCGCATCTACGGCACGCTGACGACGTGGGACGGGATCCATACAGCCATCCTGCTGACCATGAACGTGCTGATCGGCCTGTTCGCGCTGGAATCCTTCATGGACAAGGTCTGCCGGCTGATGCGCGCGGACCCTGATACCGAGAAGGGGTCCCGGGAGGCGGCCATCGAGGCGATCATGCGCTGCGTGCGCATGGCCATCCTCCTTGTGTCCCTGGCGCTGCTGGTGCGCATCTGGCTGGTGCACGGCGTCGGCATGATGGAGATGAGCCGCTACGACGCCATCGCCCGCGCCGCGCTCCCCTCGGGCGCCATTCTCCTGGCCGCCTACTGCGCGTGGCAGGGTGTGGAGTACTTCACCGGGCTGCATCCCGGACGCAGCGCGGCGGCGGCGCCGGGCGCCGACGTCGAGGAAGGGCACCACGGGCCGCGCTCGCGCATGACCACGCTGATGCCGCTGCTGCGCGTCACACTCATGCTCGCCATCATCATTCTGGCCGGCCTCACCGTGCTGGGACAGCTCGGCATCGACGTGACACCGCTGATCGCCGGCGCTTCCATCATCGGCCTCGCGATTTCCTTCGGCAGCCAGACGCTGGTGAAGGACATCGTCTCGGGCGTGTTTTACCTGGTGGACGATGCCTTCCGTGTCGGCGAGTACATCGATTGCGGCAAGGCCAAGGGGACGGTGGAAGGCTTCACCCTGCGCTCGCTGAAGCTGCGCCACCAGAACGGCATGATTCACACCATCCCCTTCGGCCAGCTGGGCCAGGTCACGAACTTCAGCCGCGACTGGACCACGATGAAGTTCAACCTGCGCTTCACCCGCAATACCGATCTCGAACAGCTTCGCAAGGCGGTGAAAAAGATCGGCGCGGAAATGCTGGAAGACCCCGAGCTGAAGGACGAGTTCCTGACCCAGCTCAAGATGCAGGGCGTCGCCGACATCGCCGATAACGCGCTGGTCGTGCGCTTCAAATTCACGGTGCGACCCGTGAAACCCACAGTGGTGCGCCGCGAGGCGATCAAGCGCATGGTCAACCAGCTGCCCCAGCAGGGCATCCAGTTCGCCAACAACATGGTGCCGGTGCAGTCGATGAGCGGGGACGCAGCGGCCGATCAGGGCGCGGCCGCCGCTGTCACCCGGGCGCGGATCGCCAATGATCTCGCCCGCCAGGCGGAAGAAGAGGCCGCGGCGAGCTGAGCCTCCGGGCGTTCCCAACCGAAGCGGGTTCCGGTTCGCGTGGACAACACGCGTCGGATCAGAGCGCTCTAGTCCGGCGGCGTCCAGCGCGCGGTAAGCGCACGGGCGTCGGGACGGGGGCGCTCGGCCGGGGCCTCGCGCGCCGTGCCCAGGTGAATGATGCCCGCGACCTTCTCGTCCTCGCCCACGCCGAGCAGGCCCAGCGCCTTCTCGTTGGTCGCCGCCCACCCCGTCACCCAGATCCCCGCGAAGCCGAGGCCATGGGCGGCGTGGAGAAGGTTCATGCACACCGCCCCCGCCGAAAGCTCCTGCTCGAACACCGGGATCATGGTGTCCCGGTTCGGCCGGCTCACCACCACCACAGCCACCGGCGCGGGAAACAGGCGCGACATGATGCCGGCGAATTTCTCGCGTTTGGCCTCGTCCATCTGCGGATTTGCATCCCGGTAGGCCTGCGGCAGACGCGCACCAAGCTGGCTGCGCGCGTCGCCCTCGATGACGATGAAGCGCCAGGGCGTGAGCATGGCGTGGTCGGGCACACGCGTCGCCAGCTCCAGCAGGCGCTCCAGCGTCGGACCATCCGGGCCCGGTTCGACAAGCCCCGCCGCCGGCACGGAACGTCGGCGCGCCATCGCGTTGAGCCAGTGGGCGGAAGGGGGCAGATCGGTTGTGGTCGACATGAAGGACTTCCTGTTCGGCGAGGCGTGTAAGGCGGCAGGTTTCAATCCCGCGCGCGCACCCTAGATAGGACAGTGGCGATAAAGTCGTCGGCTGACCGGGTAGAGGGGCGACATGGTGGCCGTTATGGTCGACATTATCCCATGAGCGCCACCTGACGGTCCGTCATCCACAACAGGCGCCACGAGGAGGAATCCGCATGAGCATGAATGGCGAAATCCCGGTACGCGACAACCGCGCCGCCGATCGCTTTGAAATCGAGCAGGATGGCCACCTCGCCATCGCCCAATACATCCTCGCGCCGGACCATATCATCTTCACCCACACCGAGGTTCCGCCCGAGCTGGGTGGCCGCGGCCTTGGCACGCGCCTTGTCGAGGCCGGCCTTGCCAGCGCGCGCGAGCGCGGACTGTCGGTGATTCCCCGCTGCTCCATGTTCGGCCGCTACATGATGAAGCACCCGGAAACCCACGACATGCTGGCGCCCGAGATCCGCGCCACACTCGGCCTTCCGGTCTGAGCGAGGGCGGGCGCCCGATCGGCGCCCAGCCTCCATTCGCGCAGGGAAAAAGGGGCGTTCCATACCCTTCATTAACGCTGTGCACCTAACCATGGGAACACGACCGGCAGGGAGCAATCGCACCCGCCGGTTGATGCCAGATGTTCCTGAGTGGCAAAGGTTCCGGTACCCATGCGTAACCCCGCGCGTCCCTATACCGCCTATGAGACCACCCCTTCCGAGGACGAGACGCGCGACCAGCCTGCGGGCACTTCGGGCGTGAGCGGGCATCGCTTCACGCGTGCCAATCCGCAGACCATGCACCTTCCGGCCCCGTCCAAGCGCCCCAAGGGCGCCGATGGCACACGGAGCGCGAAGCCGCAGCCCAATGCCCCGTTGCCGCCCATGCCGCTGATGGGTGTGCCACTCGCCAGCCAGCCTCCCGTGGCCCCGCGCACGCCGGTTCCCAGCTGGCTTCAGCCTTTCACCCTTCCCTCGAACACGCGTTTCACCCGCACGCCGGACTATCTGCTGCGTCCCCAGGTGCCCGAAACCGTCGCGCCCCCCGTGGCCCAGCCGACCGCTGAACTCGAATCTCCCGCGACGGCGGAGGCAGACGTGCCGCCGGTCCTCCCGCCGCGCCCCTCGCAGACACCGGTGCTGCGGGCTCCCCCGCGCCTGCCCCCGATTGCCGCCGGCGCACAGCCGCTGATCGCCGCGCTCGCCCGCGAGGCCCGTGCCGCCCGGCTCATCGCGCAGGCGGAACAGCACGCCGCCCCGGCGCCGGCCGAGCCCGCCACGGGTCACGCCCCCGAAGAGACCCCGGCGACGGGCGCCTCCGAAATTCAGGCCGACGAGAGCCACGCCGACCCCATGGTTGCCGCTCCGCCCGCCGCCGCCCAGAGTGTCGCGCCTCCGGCCGACGTGGTGCAGACGATCGACGCCGCGCTGATCGATACCGGCGCAGTCCACGTTCCCACGCTCGCTGTGCCCCCGCTCGCTGTGGCCCCGTCCCATGTCGACGCGGGTGGCGAGCAGCCGCGCTCGATACAGCTCATCGGCGAAATGATCCGGCTCGGCTGGGAGGTGCCCCCCGTGGCCCCCTCGCATCAGGACACGACGCCCGAAACCGCGGCTTCGCGCCCTGTCCCCGCATCCCCCGTCGCCGGCCCGGTCGAGGCATATACATCGCCGGAGCCAGAGATGCCCCGGCCTGCCCCCGCGGAGGCAGGCGCGTCGACCGTGCCCGTGCCGGCCTGGATCGCCGCGCCGATCGCCAGGCTCGCCAGCTATGATGTCGCGCCGACGCCGGCCTCGTTCTCCTGGCCGGTCTTCACGGTCACCGCCGAGCCCGCCGCCCAGCCCGCCGCAACGGCCGCTCCGGTCGCGCCCGTGGTCGCGCCGGTTCCCGAGCCGGTCCAGATCGCACCGGCGCCGCAGCCGGTCGCCATCGCCCGGCCGGCCGAGCCGCCACGTCCCGCTCCCCGCGCTGTCGGGCAAACCGGTGAATATGAACTCCCCCCGCTCGAACTACTCACCGAGCCCCCGGCGAACGAGCCCGACTACGAGCTCTCCGAGGAATTCCTCGACCGCAATTCCGTGAAGCTCCAGCAGGTGCTGCACGATTTCGGCGTGCGTGGCGAGATCATCGACGCCAATCCCGGCCCGGTGGTGACGCTGTATGAGCTTGAGCCCGCGCCCGGCATCAAGTCGAGCCGCGTCATCGGGCTCTCCGCCGATATCGCCCGCTCCATGAGCGCCATTTCCGCCCGCGTCGCCGTGGTGGAAGGGCGCAACGTCATCGGCATCGAGCTTCCCAACCAGCGCCGCGAGACCGTGTGGCTGCGCGAGATGCTGGCGAGCCACGAATTCGAGGGCGCCAAGGCCAAGCTCGGCATCGGGCTTGGCAAGACCATTGGCGGCGAGCCGGTGATCGTGGATCTCGCCCGCATGCCGCATTTGCTGGTCGCGGGCACCACCGGCTCGGGCAAGTCGGTCGCCATCAACACCATGATCCTCAGCCTGCTCTACCGCCACAAGCCCGAGCAGTGCCGGCTGATCATGATCGACCCCAAGATGCTCGAACTCTCGGTCTATGAGGGTATCCCGCACCTGCTCACCCCCGTCGTCACCGACCCCAAGAAGGCGATCGTCGCCCTGAAATGGGCGGTGCGGGAGATGGAAGACCGCTACCGCAAGATGAGCCGCCTCGGCGTGCGCAACATCGACGGCTTCAACGCCCGCGTCGCCGAGGCGGCCGCCAAAGGCGAGATCATCACTCGGACGGTGCAGAAGGGCTTCGACAAGGAGACCGGTGAGCTGATCGAGGAGGAGGAGATCATGGATCTCTCGCCCCTCCCCTATATCGTCATCGTGGTCGACGAGATGGCGGACCTGATGATGGTCGCCGGCAAGGACATCGAAGGCGCGATCCAGCGCCTCGCCCAGATGGCCCGCGCCGCCGGCATCCACCTCATCATGGCCACCCAGCGCCCCTCCGTCGACGTCATCACCGGCACCATCAAGGCCAATTTCCCGACCCGGATCTCGTTCCAGGTCACCTCCAAGATCGACAGCCGCACCATTCTCGGCGAGATGGGCGCCGAGCAGCTGCTCGGCCAGGGCGACATGCTCTACATGGCCGGCGGTGGCCGCATCTCCCGCGTCCACGGACCCTTCGTCTCCGACCAGGAAGTCGAGCGCGTGGTCGAGCACCTCAAGTGCCAGGCCCGCCCGGAATATCTCGACGAGGTGACGGCCGAGGAAGAGGACGAGCCGGTCCCGGACGATGCCGCCGTGTTCGACAAGACCTCCATGGGCGAGGACAGCGGCGATCTCTACGATCAGGCCGTCACGCTCGTGCTGCGCGACAAGAAGGCGTCCACCTCCTACATCCAGCGCCGCCTGCAGATCGGCTACAACCGCGCCGCCTCGCTGATGGAGCGCATGGAGAATGAGGGCATCGTCGGCTCGGCCAACCATGCCGGCAAGCGCGAGATCCTGAGGGACTCGCACTAAGCCTTTCAGGTCAGGCCGTCAGCCAGGCCCAGAGCGTCAGCAGCGCGCTCATCACGAACACCGCGCTGCCCAGCATGAAGGCGGCGCGCCAGTTGCGCCGCTTTCCACGCGGCCAGGGCGTCCTGCCGTGCGCGGGCGGGCGCCCTATTCCCGGGCCGACCCGCTCAGGTATCGGGGGCGGTCCGGCGGCCTCGTCATCCGCCTCCCGCAGCACCGCAGCCGGATCGCCGTCGGGCACCTTGTCCCCGGCGCGCCCCCGATCGATATCCTCGCCCAGTCTTTCGGCCGTTTTCATCGTGCCGTCCCGTTCGTCGATGGATCGATACCCACCTCGGGGAAACGGGCCCGCCGCCGGAGGGTTCCAACTTTCGCCCTCCCTGCCGCAGCGTCCCCAAGGCGTTCCGTCGCATCAGGCCGCGCGAAGGGCTGGTATTCCAGCCAGCCCCCCTTTCGCCGTCCCGTCCGGCACATTACCTGTGCACCGAACCCGCCAGACCGGCGCCCGCGCGCGCCCCTTGTTCCCTTGAGAGGTCACCCATGTCCACCGTCAGCTTTCCCGACGTCCAGCTTTTCATTGACGGCGTTTGGCGCGAGGGTCATGGCCATGACGGGACGGTGAGTAGCCAGCCGATCATCAATCCGGCGACCGAGGAAGTGATCGGCACGCTCGCCCACGCCAGCCGGGCCGATCTCGACGCCGCCCTGCTCTCCGCCGAAAAGGGCTTCGCCACCTGGCGCCACGTCTCCGCCCATGAGCGCTACAAGCTGATGCGCAAGGCCGCCGAGATCCTGCGCGAGCGCGCGGAAGACATCGCGCACCTCATGACCATGGAGCAGGGCAAGCCGCTCCCCGAGGCGCGCATGGAGACCCAGGCCGCCGCAGATACCATCGACTGGTTCGCCGAGGAGGCCCGCCGCCTCTATGGCCGGCTCATTCCCGCCCGCGCCGCCGGCGTGCAGCAGATCGTCCACAAGGAGCCGGTTGGCGTCGTCGCCGCCTTCACGCCGTGGAACTTCCCGATCAACCAGGCCGTGCGCAAGATTTCCGCCGCGCTCGCCGCCGGATGCTCGATCATCCTGAAGGGTCCGGAGGAAACCCCCGCCTCCTGCGCCGCGCTGGTGAAGGCCTATGAGGATGCCGGCCTGCCCAAGGGCGTGATCAGCCTCGTGTTCGGCGTGCCGGCCGAGATTTCGCAGTACCTCATCCCGCATCCGATCGTGAAGAAGATCACGTTCACCGGCTCCACCGTGGTCGGCAAGCAGCTTGCCGCGCTGGCGGGCGCGCACATGAAGCGCGTCACCATGGAGCTTGGCGGCCATGCCCCCGCGGTAGTGTTCGGCGATGCGGATGTCGACCTGGCGGTGAAGATGCTGTCGGGCGCCAAGTTCCGCAACGCGGGCCAGGTCTGCGTCTCGCCCACCCGCTTTCTTGTTCACGAGGACATCTATGCGCGCTTCGTCGACGGCTTCACCGAGGCGGTGCAGGGCATA
This sequence comes from Ancylobacter pratisalsi, assembly GCF_010669125.1. NCBI lineage: Bacteria > Pseudomonadati > Pseudomonadota > Alphaproteobacteria > Hyphomicrobiales > Xanthobacteraceae > Ancylobacter > Ancylobacter pratisalsi. The sequence continues at coordinate 3,541,206 of NZ_CP048630.1, read as the reverse complement.
AAGGTCGGCAACGGCCTGGAGGACGGCGTGCGCATGGGCCCACTGGCCAATTCCCGCCGCGTCGAGGCGATGGAAGCGCTCACCGCCGACGCGCTTGCCAAGGGCGCGACGCTGCGCACCGGTGGCGCGCGGATCGGCAACAAGGGCTATTTCTTCCAGCCGACCGTGCTGACCGACCTCGCCCCCGACGCCCGTATCCTCAATGAGGAGCCGTTCGGTCCGCTGGTGCCGATCATGCCCTTCACCTCGACCGAGGCGATGATCGAGGAGGCCAACCGCCTGCCCTACGGCCTGGCGGCCTACGCCTACACCACCTCCTCCGCGCACGCCGACGAGTTTTCCCGCCGCGTCGAGAGCGGCATGATCTCGATCAACCATCACGGCCTCGCCCTGCCCGAGACGCCCTTCGGCGGCATCAAGGATTCCGGCTACGGCTCGGAAGGCGGCATCGAGGCCATGGAAGCCTATGTGAACACCAAGTTCGTCACCCAGCTCGGGGTCTGACACCCGATCCGGCGTTGAAAACGGGGGCGCGCGGCGGGGAAGCGGTCAACGCGACCTCACCGCGCGCCCCTTGCGTTCCGGCATTGCAGCATGGCGGCCGCGGACGCCACTCGGCAGACGGCGCGGAATCGGCTAGAGCACGCGCGTCCCTCGCTCCCCCGGCATTTTCATGGATCCCAGCGTCTTCATGGCGGTCATCGCCGCCGCCGCCATGCATGCGGGGTGGAACGCGATCCTCAAGATCCGGCTCGACCCCTTCGTCGCGGTCGTGCTGGTCAATTGTGCCTGCGGAATCATCGCGCTGCCGGTCGCGCTCTATCTCGGCCTGCCCGACCCTCATGTCTGGCTCTGGATCCTCGCCTCCGTCGTCGTCCACCTGATGTACTACCTGACGCTCAGCGGCGCGTACCGGCTGGCCGACATGGGGGTGGTCTACCCGATCGCGCGCGGCACCGCGCCGCTGCTTACCACCATCCTGTCGGTGGCGCTGCTTGGCGAGGCGGTCGACGCGCAGGGATTTCTCGGCGTGGTGGTTCTCGCCACCGGCATTCTCGCCATCGCGTGGCGGCGCCGGGGCATGGCGGCACTCAACGGCACGGCACTGCGCCTCGCGCTCTCCTGCGGCGTCAGCATCACCATCTACACGCTGGTCGACGGGCTGGGCGCGCGCAGCTCCGCGAGCCCGCATCTCTACACCTCGTGGCTCTTCGTGGTGGACAGCCTCGTGCTGCTTGCCGTCGGGCTGGCGTGGAAAGGCCGGCGCGAACTCAAACCCGCCCTGTCCTTCCTCGGCCCGGGCCTTGCCGGCGGGGCGATGTCGCTCACCGCCTACTGGATCACGATCTGGGCGATGACGCGCGCGCCGATCGGCCTTGTCGCCGCCGTGCGGGAGTCCAGCGTGCTGTTCGGCGCGGTCATCGCCGTGGTCGTGCTGCGCGAGCCGTTGCGCGCCGAGCGCATCGTCGCGGCGGCGCTAATCCTGGCCGGTCTTGTGCTGATCAAGCTGCACTGATTCCTTCGCGCGCCCGGCTGTGCTCCATTGGGGCCATGATCGCATCAAGCTCCACCGAGATTCGCCCCGTCCCGACCGACGACTCTTTCGCCGGCCCCCTCGCCATTGTCGGACGCGGCGCGCCGCTGGTCATGGTGCTGGGAGGCGCGGGAACCGGCAAGACCACCTTCCTGCACGCGCTGCGCAAGCATGGCGGCACCAAACAGGCCTTCCTGGCGCCGACCGGCGTCGCCGCCCTGCAACTGGGTGGGCAGACCATCCATTCCTTCTTCGGCCTGCCACCGCGCCTGCTCGATCCCGACGAGGTGAAACCGCGCGCGCAGAAGCGACGGCTGATGAAGAAGCTGGAACGCCTCGTCATCGACGAGGTTTCCATGGTGCGCGCCGACCTGCTCGATGCCGTCGACCGCGTTCTCCGGCTGGCACGCGGCGACCCCTCGCCCTTCGGCGGTGTGCAGGTGGTGCTGGTGGGCGACTTCCTCCAGCTGCCTCCCGTGGTGCCCTATGCCGAGCGCGAGATCCTCGGCCGGCTCGGCTATGAGGGCCCGTTCGCCTTTGACGCGCGGGTGCTGCGCGAGGTCGAGGTCGCGCGCCTGCCCTTCCTGCAGGTGTACCGCCAGACCGACGCCGCCTTTGTCGGCCATCTCGCGGACCTGCGGGCCGGGCGCCAGGTGGAGCGCGCGGTCGCCGCGATCAACGCGGCTTCCTATCGTCCCCATCGCGAGGGGCGCATTCCCGTGGTGCTGGCGCCCACCAACATGCGCGTGGACGCCTATAACCGGCGCGGCATGGAAACCCTGACGGAGGCCGGGCGCATCTATGAGAGCAAGAGCGAGGGCGAGTTCGACCTTGCCAATGACCGCCTGCCGGTTCCCGAGCTGCTGGTCCTCAAGGTCGGCGCCCGCGTCATGACCGTGCGCAACGACCCGGAAAAGCAGTGGGTCAACGGCTCGGTCGGCACCGTCATCGGCCTCGCCCCGACCAGCGCTTTCGTCCGGCTCGACGGGGCCGGCGTGGTGGAGATCGAACGCACCAGCTGGGAGCGCATCCGCTACGACTGGGACGAGGCGACGGGGGGAATCGCCGCCAAGGTGGTCGGCACCTATACCCAGCTCCCGCTCGTGCCGGCCTGGGCGGTCACCGTCCACAAGGCGCAGGGCCTGACGCTCGACGACGTGCGGATCGATTTCGACACCGGCGCCTTCGCCGCCGGCCAGGCCTATGTCGCGCTGTCGCGCGCCCGCTCGCTGGAAGGGCTCTCGCTCGCCCGCCCGCTGCGCGCCAGCGACATCCGCATCGACCGGCGCGTGGCCGGTTTCACCGCCGCCTTCGAGGCGTCGTCCACAGCGCCGGCCATGCAGGAGCTTCCCGACTTTACATAATCCACGTCTTCCGTAGACTACTTCATGGGAAATCTGCCGAGCGGCGGACGTCGCAGGGTCGAGGCGACGCGGGGCAACGGGGGAATGCAGATGGGCCGTGCCGGCTTCCGCCGTTATCGCGACAAGCTGCTTTTCGCCCTCGCCTACGGGGCCATCATCGTCGCGATCGTCTACGCCCATCCCTTTGCCGGTGAGCGTGCCGCGCCCGTCGTCGCCGCGGCGATGACCCCAGCACCTTGAAGCTATTCGGCAATTCCGGCGAAATCTGCTAAGTCTCCGCCTGATCGGCCCACTCTCTCCTATATTCGGCCTTCAGGGATTCGCCCTAGGCACGCACGTTTCGTCGGATTTCAAGCGGTTATGCTGACCAACAAAGGCAAGTACGGCCTTAAGGCGATGCTGTATCTGGCTCATCTCGAGCCCGGCGCGAGCGCGATGGGCCAGGAAATCGCCACCGCCAACAACATTCCCAAGAAGTTCCTGGACGCGATTCTTCTGGAATTGCGGAACGCCGGCATGCTCCGCTCCAAGAAGGGGCCGGGCGGGGGCTACGCGCTGGCGCGCACCTCGGCCGAGATCAATATCGGCCACATCATCCGCACCCTCGACGGCCCGCTGGCCCCGATCAGCTGCGCCAGCAAGAGCGCTTATGTGCCCTGCCAGGACTGCGAGGACCTGCAGAGCTGCGCCGTGCGCCTGACCATGAGCCGGGTGCGCGACGCCATGTCCGACATTCTCGACGGCATGACGCTGGCCGAGATGGTCGTTTCCTCGGAAAAGGGCGGCCCCGGCAGATCCGGTTCCGGCAGCACGCCCGTCGAGGCACTGATCGACCTCTGACGGCCAATCTCAATAGAACGCCTGATGCCCGGTGATCGCCCGGCCGAGAATCAGCGCGTGGATGTCGTGCGTGCCCTCATAGGTGTTCACCGTTTCCAGGTTCACCATGTGACGCATCACCGGAAACTCGGCCGAGATGCCGTTGCCGCCATGCATGTCGCGGGCGTTGCGCGCGATCTCGAGCGCCTTGCCGCAATTGTTGCGCTTGAGCATGGAGATCGCCTCCGGCGGCAGGCGTCCTTCATCGAACAGCCGTCCGGCGCGCAGCGCCAGCTGAAGGCCGAGCGCGATCTCGGTCGCCATGTCCGAGAGCTTCTTCTGCACCAGTTGCATCGCGGCCAGCGGCTTGCCGAACTGCTGACGATCGAGCGTATAGTTGCGCGCGGCGGCATAGCAGGCCTCCGCCGCACCCATCGTGCCCCAGCCGATTCCGTACCGCGCCCGGTTGAGGCAGCCGAATGGACCCTTCAGCCCCGAGACGGCGGGAAGGAGATTTTCCTCCGGCAGTTCGACCCCGTCGAGCACGATCTCGCCGGTGATCGAGGCACGAAGCGAGAGCTTGTTCTCGATCTTCGGGGTGGAGAATCCCTTCATGCCGCGTTCCACCAGAAAGCCGCGAATCCCGTTGTCATGCGCCGCCGACTTCGCCCACACGACGGCGACATCGGCGATCGGCGAATTGGTGATCCACATTTTGGCGCCGCTGAGACGGTAGCCACCATCGATCTTTTCCGCCCGCGTGCGCATGCCGGCGGGGTCCGAGCCCGCGTCCGGCTCGGTCAGTCCGAAGCAGCCAACCCATTCGCCGGTGGCCAGCTTGGGCAGGAACTTCGTCTTCTGCTCCGGCGAGCCATAGGCGTTGATCGGGTGCATCACCAGCGAGGACTGCACGCTCATCGCCGAGCGATACCCGGAATCGACCCGCTCCACCTCGCGCGCGACCAGGCCGTAGGCCACATAGCCGAGCCCGGCGCCGCCGAATTCCTCCGGTATGGTCGGCCCGAGCAGCCCGAGCGCGCCCATTTCTTCCATAATCGCACGGTCGAAATGCTCCTCCATATAGGCGGAGGTGACGCGCGGCTGGAGCCTCTCCTGGGCGTAGTCGTGCGCGGTGTCGCGAACCATGCGCTCGTCTTCGGTGAGCTGGCTGTCGATGTCGAACGGGTCGACCCAGTCAAACATGGCGCGGACGGGTTTTTCGGTGGACGACGCGGCACTCATGAGGCGGATCTCCGAACGGATGCACGAACCACCGGCCTAACACCGGCGCGTCTGGTCATACAACGTCGTTCCACCGCGCGCATCCCCACTCCGGGAGACGTCATTAGAGCTACTTGAATACCTTATTCGACCTTCGTCTAGGGGTGAGATGAGATTGCGCAACTCGAAATGGCATGATTGAGTCCAATTCAGGACGACGGAGATCAACAATTAAGCGCGCCCGCCAAACGGGCAGCTGCCGTTATTGTCCACGAGAGGGATATCCAATCATGCCGGTATTCAATGCCAAAGTGGCCCTTGCGGCCGCCATGCTGACGGTTCTTGCGGCGCCCGCCTATGCCGCCAAGACCCTGGTCTATTGCTCGGAGGGCAGCCCCGAGAACTTCACGCCGGCGCTCAACACCACGGGTACGAGCTTCGACGCGGCGCGGCCGGTGTATAATCAGTTGGTCGAATTCGAGCGCGGCACGACAAAGGTCGTCCCCGCCCTCGCCGAGAGCTGGACGGTCAGCGACGACGGCAAGGAAATCACCTTCAAGCTCCGCAAGGGCGTGAAATTCCACTCCGGCGTCAACGGCTTCACCCCGACCCGCGAATTCAACGCCGACGACGTGCTGTTCTCGTTCAACCGCCAGTGGAAGGAAGACAATCCCTACCACAAGGTCACGGGCGGTGCTTACGACTACTTCAACGACATGGGCATGCCCGACCTTCTGAAGTCGATCGACAAGGTCGACGACTACACGGTCAAGTTCACGCTGAACGAGCCAAACGCCCCCATGCTGGCGAATCTCGCCATGGACTTCGGCACCATCATGTCGGCCGAATATGCCGACTACCTGCTGAAGAAGGGCACCCCGGAGCAGTATGACCAGATCCCGGTCGGCACCGGCCCGTTCCAGTTCGTCGCCTACCAGAAGGACGCGGTGATCCGCTACAAGGCCTTCCCGGACTATTTCGGGGGCAAGGCGGCGCTCGACAATCTGGTTTACGCCATCACCCCGGACGCGACCGCGCGCTACGCCAAGCTCAAGAAGGGCGAGTGCCACGTCATGATGGCGCCCAACCCGGCCGACATCCAGGCGATGAAGGCGGACTCCACGATCAACCTGCTCTCGCAGCCGGGCCTCAACATCGCCTATCTCGCGCTGAACAACGAAAAGCCGCCCTTCGACAAGAAGGAGGTGCGCCAGGCGTTCAACATGGCGATCGACAAGGCCGCGATCATCAAGGACGTCTACCAGGGCGCCGGCCAGGCCGCGATCAACCCGATCCCGCCGACCATCTGGTCCTACAACACCTCGATCAAGGACTACCCCTACGATCCCGAGAAGGCCAAGGCCATGCTCAAGGACGCCGGGGTGAGCGATCCGCTCGAGATCGACCTGTGGTGGATGCCGGTGCAGCGCCCCTACAACCCGAACGCCAAGCGCATCGCCGAAATGATGCAGTCGGACCTCGCCAAGGTCGGCATCAATGCCAAGCTCGTCTCCTATGAGTGGGGCGAGTACCGCAAGCGCATGCAGGAAGGCGAGCACACGACCGGCCAGCTGGGCTGGACCGGTGACAATGGCGACCCGGACAACTTCTTCTTCCTTCTCGGCTGCCCCGCCGCGCGCAAGGGCGGGCAGAACCTGGCCAAGTGGTGCAACAAGGACTTCGACGCGCTGATCAACAAGGCACGTACGATCTCCGACATCGACGAGCGCACCAAGCTCTACGAGCAGGCACAGGTCATCTTCAAGGAAGAGGCGCCCTGGTTCACCATCGCCCACTCGGTGGTCTACGAGCCGACCCGCACCGAGGTCGTCGACTACAAGGTGAGCCCGTTCGGTCGCCACGAGTTCTATGGCGTCGACCTGAAGTGATGTGAGGCGGCGCCGGCGGGGAGGAGCCTACCGCCGGCGCCGTGCTTTTGCGAAACGGCCGCCGCTTCCGTGCCATTAGGAAAGCGGCGCGCCTCGCGCATTCCGTCGTTCGCGACGGTCCCTGACCCCCGTTCCTGTCGTCTTCGGCGCCCGCATGCGCGCGCGGCGTGCGACGCGGGGCTGATCTGGGGTTGGCCTAGCCCGGGAAATACATGCTGAAACTCTTCATACGCCGCGTCGCGCTGACGGTGCCGACTTTCGTGGCGCTGATGTTCGTCACCTTCGTCGCAGTGCGCCTCGTGCCCGGCGACCCGATCGAGGCGCGCACCGGCGAGCGCGGCATCGCCCCGGAACGCCTCGCCGCGCTGCGCCACGACCTCGGCCTCGACCAGCCGGTGTGGAAGCAGTTCCTGGATTACGTGAACGGCCTCGCCCACGGAGATTTCGGCGTCTCCATCGTTACCAAGACCCCCGTGCTGCATGAGTTCGCGACCCTGTTCCCGGCCACGCTGGAACTGTCGATCTGCGCCCTGCTGTTCGCCGTCATCCTCGGCATCCCCGCCGGTGTCATCGCGGCGGTCAAGCGCGGCGGCATCATCGATCATTCGGTCATGACGGTGGCCCTCGCGGGCTATTCGATGCCGATCTTCTGGTGGGGCCTGCTGCTCATCATGTTCATGTCGGAATATCTGGGTCTGACCCCGGTTTCCGGCCGCATGGACCTCATCAACTACTATTTCGAGCCCGTCACCGGCTTCATGCTCATCGACAGCCTGCTCTCGGGGCAGGAAGGCGCCTTCGGCGCGGCCGTGGCCCATCTCATTCTGCCCTCCATCGTGCTCGGCACCATCCCTCTCGCGGTAATCGCGCGCATGACGCGCTCCTCGATGCTGGAGGTGCTGAGCGAGGACTATGTGCGCACCGCCCGCGCCAAGGGCCTCTCCCCGCTCCGGGTGGTCGGGCTTCACGCCCTGCGCAACGCCCTGATCCCGGTCGTCACCGTCATCGGCCTGCAAACCGGCACGCTGCTCGCGGGCGCCGTGCTGACCGAGACCATCTTCGCCTGGCCCGGTGTCGGCAAATGGCTGATCGAATCGATCTCGCGCCGCGACTACCCGGCGCTCCAGGGGGGCATCATGCTGATCTCGGGTGTCGTCATCCTCGTCAATCTCATCGTCGACGTGCTCTATGTCGCGATCAACCCGAGGATCCGGCATGGCGGATGAACCGTTGCTCGCCGCCGGCGCTCCCGAGACGATGACCGATCCGGTCATCGAGACGGTGCCGCCCGAAGTCTCTTCCTTCGCCGCCTTCTGGTCCGCCTTCAGCGAGAACCGCGGCGCGGTGCTTGGCCTCATCGTGGTGGCGTTCATCGCCCTTCTGGCGCTGTTCGCGCCGTGGGTCGCCCCGCATTCGCCGATCGAGCAGTTCCGCGAGCATGTGCAGCAGCCGCCGGTCTGGGCCGGCGGCAGTTGGGCCTTTCCCTTCGGCACTGACGCGGTGGGCCGGGACGTGCTCTCGCGTCTGATCTACGGCGCGCGCATCTCGCTCGGCATCGGCATGTCGGTGATGCTGGTGTCGGTTGCGCTCGGCATCGTGCTCGGCCTCGCCAGCGCCTTCATGCGCGGCGTCGTCGAGGTGGTGGTGATGCGCATCATGGACCTCGTGGTGGCGATACCGAGCCTCGTGCTCGCCATCCTCGTGGTCGCCGTGCTCGGTCCCAGCCTTCTCAACACCATCATCGCGGTCACCGTGGTCTACCTGCCGCGCTATGTGCGGCTGGTCCGCGCGGCCGCCATTTCCGAGCTGTCGAAGGAATACGTCATCGCCGCGCAGGTGGCGGGCGTGGGCAAGCTGCGGCTGATGTTCGTCACCGTGCTGCCGAATTGCCTGGCCCCGCTCATCGTGCAGGCCGCGCTCGGCATTTCCGACGCCATCCTGGAAGCGGCGGCGCTGGGCTTCCTGGGCCTTGGCGCCCAGCCGCCGACGCCGGAATGGGGCGCCATGCTGGCCGATTCACGCGAGTTCATCCGCGCCGCGCCATGGATCGTGACGCTGCCGGGCCTCGCCATTCTCTCCACGGTGGTCGCCATCAACCTGATGGGCGATGGCCTGCGCGACGCGCTCGACCCGAAGCTGAGGAGGAGCTGAGCGATGCCGGAGCTTTTGACCCGTCCCGATCCGCTGCTGTCCATCCGCAATCTCTGCGTCACCTTCGCCACCTCGCGCGGGCCGTTCAAGGCGGTGGACGGCGTCGATCTCGATGTCGATACCGGAGAACTGGTCGCCATTGTCGGCGAGTCCGGCTCGGGCAAGTCGGTCGCGATGCTCGCGGTCATGGGCCTGCTGCCCTGGACCGCGACCATCACCGCCGATGTCATGACCTTCGACGGCCACGACCTGCTCGCCCTGTCGGCGCGGGCGCGGCGCAAGATCATCGGCCGCGACCTGGCGATGATCTTCCAGGAGCCGATGTCGAGCCTCAACCCGTGCTTCACGGTCGGCTTCCAGATCCGCGAGGCGATGAAGGCCCATCTCGATCTCGACCGCGCCGGCCGGCAGGCCCGCGCCGTGGACCTGCTCGAACTCGTCGGCATTCCCGAACCCGAGCGCCGGCTCAAGGCCTTCCCCCACCAGCTGTCCGGCGGCATGAGCCAGCGCGTGATGATCGCAATGGCGCTCGCCTGCCGCCCCAAGCTGATCATCGCCGACGAGCCGACCACCGCGCTCGATGTCACCATCCAGGCGCAGATCCTCGACCTGCTGCTGCGGCTGCAGAAGGAAAGCGGCGTCGGACTGGTGCTGATCACCCATGACATGGGCGTCGTCGCGGAAACCGCGCAACGCGTATGCGTCCACTATGCGGGCCAGCAGGTGGAGATGCAGACCACGCGCGGTCTGTTCGAGGACCCGCATCACCCCTACACCGCCGCCCTGCTCGCGGCGCTGCCCGAGCGGGCCAAGGGGCGCATCCTGCCCTCCATTCCCGGCGTCGTGCCGGGCCTTTCCGACCGGCCGGCGGGCTGCCTGTTCTCGCCGCGCTGCCGCTTCGCCACCGAGACCTGCCGCACCATGCCGCCGCCGCGCGCCGGCGCCGCGCTCGGCCTCGCGCTCTGCCACACGCCGCTGATCCATGGCGTGCCCCAGACCAGGGAGATCGCCGCGTGAACCAGATCGTCCCGTCCGAACCCTCCGCCGCAGATTCGGTCATGGAAGCGGTGAACCTCGCCCAGTCCTACGAGGTGGCGCGCGGCATGTTCGCCAAGTCCGCGGTGGTGAAGGCCGTCGCCGGCATCAGCTTCCGCCTCGCCGCACGCTCCACGCTGGCCATTGTCGGCGAATCCGGCTCCGGCAAGTCGACGCTGGCCCGCATGCTCACCATGATCGAGCGTCCGGGAGAGGGCTCGCTCCTGCTCGACGATGTCGACGTCGCCGACGCGGACACCTCCACCCTGCGCCGCTATCGCGGCGAGGTGCAGATGGTGTTCCAGAACCCCTATGGCTCGCTCAATCCGCGCCAGACAGTGGGCAAGGCGATCGAGGAGCCGCTGCTCGTCAACACCAAGCTATCCGCCCCGGAGAGGCGCGAGCGGGCGCTCGACATGATGAGATATGTGGGCCTGCGCGCCGAGCATCACGGGCGCTACCCGCACATGTTCTCCGGCGGCCAGCGCCAGCGCATCGCCATCGCCCGCGCGCTGGTGCTGCGCCCGAAGATCCTCGTACTGGACGAGCCGGTCTCCGCGCTGGACGTCTCGGTGCGGGCGCAGGTGCTGAACCTGCTGGTCGAGCTGCAGCAGACCCTGGGCGTCGCCTATGTGTTCGTCTCCCACGATCTCGGCGTGGTCCGGCACATGGCGGACGAGGTGCTGGTGATGTATCTCGGCAGCGCGGTGGAGCACGGCCCGCGCGACGCCATCTTCGACGCGCCCCGACACCCCTATACCCGCGCGCTGCTCTCCGCGACGCCGGTCGCCGACCCCGATTCCAAGCGCGACCGCATTGTGCTGCAGGGTGAGCTGCCCTCGCCCTTCAACCCACCGGCCGGCTGCCCCTTCAACCCGCGCTGCCCGCTGGTGATGGACCGCTGCCGCGTCGAGATGCCCCCGCTGGAGCGCAAGGGCGAACAGCTCGTCGCCTGCTGGGCGGCCGAGTAAGCCGGGGCGGGAGCGTTTTCGGGCGAAGCGGTCTGCGGCTCGCATGACCACTACGTGTCGAAACAAGCAGCTGCGGCATTTCGGGTGAACGGGAGTTCAACGAAAACGCCCTAGCGCCGCGCGAAGTCCACCGGCACCGTGAACGAGATCCGGCTGCCGCCCACATCGGGCGGCGGCGGCGGCACCGGGGACGCCCGGCGGATCATCGCCACCGCCTCCTGATCGAACGTCGAGACGCCCGAGCTGCCGACAAGGCGGGCCGCGATCACCCGCCCCGAGCGGTCGATGGTGAAAGCCACGCGGGCCTTGCCGCTGCCGTTTTCCCCGGCAGGAAAACGCTTGTGCCGGTTGAGATGCGCCATCAGCCGCGAGCGCCAGGTGGCGGCAGCCCGGCTGTTGGACGAACTCGCCCCCTGCGAGGGCGCGGCGACACGGTCGGCGCGCGCGGCGTCCAGCGCGGGCGCGGCGGCGGTGCGCGGCGCCGGCGGCTTCTTGCTCTTCTTGCGCGGCTTCGGCTTCTGCTTCGGCCGCTCCTTCGGCTTCTCGATCTCCTTCTCCGGCGGGGTCAGCTCGGAAGCCAGAGGCGGGGGCGGCGGCAGGGGCACCTCGATATCGGGCGCGGGGGATTCCGCCACTTCGGGCAGCGGCTCCTGCTCAGGCATCGGTGGAGGCGGCGGGGCGTCCTCGACCTCGGCCAACGGGTCGGGCTTCACCTCCTCCTCCACCTCTTCGGGCGCTTCCACCATGGGCGGTCCCGGCGCGGTCTCGGTCGGCTCGGATTCCGGCGACACCGGCATTTCCGCCAGCTCGATCATGATCGCGGCCGGCGCGTCGGCGGCCACCTCGGGAGGCTTGGACAGGAGATAGCCCAGCGCGCCGCCATGGGCGGCCAGCACCACGCAGCCGCACACCGCCCAGCCGGCGGCCACGCGCAGCCTGTGGCCGGGGCCGCCCTTGAGCAGCAGCAGGCTCATGGTGCTGCGCTTCCCGGTGACGTTTCGGAAGCGGGGGCTGCGTCGGAAGCAGGCGCGGCGTCGGAAGCGGGGGCGGCGCCCGCGACGGACTCAAGTCCCACCAGCGCGATCTTCAGATAGCCGGCGGCACGCAGAAGGTTCATCACCTCCATCAGGTCGCCATAGGCCACGGTCTTGTCGGCCCGCAGGAAGATGCGGGTGTCCTTCTTGCCCTCGGTCACACGCGCCAGCTCGGCCCCGAGCGCGGACCGCGCGACATCGTCATTGCCCAGCGCGAGCATGAGATCGCTCTTCACCGTGAGATAGACCGGCGTATCCGGGCGCGGCTGCACCGCCGCGTTGGAGGCCGGCAGGTCCACCTTGACGTCGACGGTGGAAAGCGGCGCCGCCACCATGAAGATGATCAGCAGCACCAGGATCACGTCGATGAACGGGGTGACGTTGATCTCGTGGTTCTCGACCAGCTCGTCGCTGTCGGAACTCTGCAGCTTCGCCGCCATGGCGCGTTACTCCGCCGCCGCGCGCAGCCGCGCCGGCGGGTGGCGGGTGTGGTTGGCATCGCGACGGTCGAGATCCCGCGACAGCAGGCGCAGCACCTCGGCGGCGGCGTCGCCCATCAGCACCCGATAACCCGACACCTGCCGGCTGAAATGGTTGTAGATCACCACGGCCGGTATCGCCGCCACCAGGCCGATCGCGGTCGCCAGCAGCGCTTCGGCGATTCCGGGCGCCACCACGGCGAGATTGGTGGTCTGCGCCTTCGAGATGCCGATGAAGGCATTCATGATGCCCCACACCGTGCCGAACAGGCCGACGAAGGGCGCGGTGGCGCCGATCGTCGCCAGAAGCCCCGTGCCACGCGTGATCGCCCGCCCGGCCGCGACCTCGATCCGGCCCAGCGAGATCGATACCCGCTCCTTTATGCCTTCGGCCGGCAGGTCACCCGAACGCATGATTTCAAGATCGCTCGCCCGCAGCATGGCGCCGGCCGGACCGCTCGGCGCCACGCGGCGCGCCTCGTCCAGCGAGGCGGAGCCGAGGAAGCCGCGCAGCGCGACACGCAGCCGGCGCTGCACGAACAGCAGCTCGAAGGTCTTCACCAGCCACACCGTCCAGGTGACGACCGAGGCGAAGGCCAGGCCGATCATCACCGCCTTCACCACCCAGTCCGCCGCCATGAACATGCCCCAGGGCGACAGGTCATGGGGAAGCTGGGCGGAAATGGACGTGTCTTCCTCCGCGGGGGAAGCGGCCCCGACATCGAAGCCCGGTTCCGGCACCGCCTCGCCCCCGGTCAAGGAGAACGTCTCGGCGGAAGGAACGACGGAGGGCGCAGCGCCATCGGCAGCCGACATCGGCGGCACCAGCCCGTCGTCGCCCCCGGCGCCGTTACCCGCCTGCGGGGGAGAGGCTATGGCCGAAGGCGTCACCGCTGGCGCCGCCGGCACCGATGCGGGCGCTGGGGCGGGCATCTGCGTTTGCACCGGCGACTGCGGCTCTGGCGGAACTTGCTGCGCCGTGGCCGGCGTCAGCAGACCGCACAAAAGGACGGCCACGAGAGCCTGACGTCTCGGCAGACAGGCAGCGGTGCGGCGAAGGTTCGACATGCTGGTGACCCGCAGTTCTGGCCGCCCGCCCGCAATGCACAGGACGCATAGACGTGTCGGGCCGCCGGTCTTGTCAGTTACCAGCTTCCATAGACCCGCGAGTACGCTGCCGACAATACGAAAACGTTCAACTCCTTTAATGTAGAATTCTTCAAAACAGTGAAGTCGATGCTGAATTCTACATTATCATCATTCTAGAAAGATCAATATTGTCGCCTGTCACTCAATAACCTTGCCGGGATTAAGCAGATCGCCCGGGTCCAGCGCGCCCTTCAGCCGCCGCATCAGGTCGAGGCTCACAGGGTCGGCGTAGTGGGCCAGTTCATGCGCCTTCAGAAGGCCGATGCCGTGCTCGGCGGCGATCGAGCCGTCCATCTCCACCACGATGTCATGGACGATGCGGTTGAACGTCTCCCACATCGCGATGAAGGCGGCTTTCTCCATGCCCACCGGCTGGCTCAGGTTGAAATGGATGTTGCCGTCGCCGACATGCCCGAATGGACAGGGTCGCAGGCCCGGCAGTGCCGCCATCACTGCCGGCAGGGCACGCTCAAGGAATTCGGGCACCCGGGACACCGGCACCGACACATCGTGCTTGATCGAGCCGCCCTCGTGCTTCTGCGCCTCGGACATGTCCTCGCGCAGCCGCCACAGCCCCTGCGCCTGCGCCTCGCTCGCCGCGATGACCGCGTCCAGCACCTCGCCCGCCTCCAGCGCATCGGCGAGGCCCTGCTCCAGCAGCGCAGGCAGGTCGAACGCCCGCGTTGGCGCGGAAAGTTCGACCAGCACATACCACGCGTAGGCGTCGCGGAACGGGCGGACGGTGCCGGGCATGTGCTTCAGCACGGTCTCGACCCCGAAGCCGGCCATCAGTTCGAAAGTGGTCAGCGCATCCCCCGCCTCGCCGCGCAGCCGCTTCAGCAGCGCCAGCGCGGCGGCGGGATCGGGCACGGCGAGAAAGGCCGTGGAGCGTTGCGCGGGCTGGGGAAACAGCTTCAGCACCGCAGCGGTGATGAGGCCGAGCGTACCCTCGGTGCCGAGAAACAGCTGCTTGAGATCGTAGCCCGCATTGTTTTTGCGCAGGCACCTGAGCCCGTTCCACACCTGGCCGTCGGCCAGCACCACCTCGAGACCCAGCACCAGCTCGCGCGCATTGCCATAGCGCAGCACCGCCGTGCCCCCCGCATTGCTGGACAGGTTTCCCCCGATCCGGCAGGAGCCCTGCGAGGCGATGTGCAGCGGGAACAGGCATCCCGCCTCTTCCGCCGCCCGGTGCACGGTGTCGAGGATGACGCCGGCCTCCACCGTCATCGTCATGTCCACCGGGTCGACGTCGCGGATCCGGTCGAGGCGCGCCAGCGAGACCAGCAGCTCGCCGAACGGCATCTGCCCCCCCACCAGCCCGGTATTGCCACCCTGCGGGACGATCGACACCCCCGCCTCGGCACAGGCTGAAACGATGAACGCCACCTCCTCGGTCGTGCCCGGCCGCACCACCGCCGGGGTGCGGCCCTGATAGAGCCCGCGCTCCTCGCGCAGATAGGGCGCCATGTCGTCCGCCGCCCTCAGCACATGCGCGGCGCCGATGCGCTGGGCAATGGCGTCGAGAAGCCGGGAGAGGTCGGCGGAAGCGGGCGGCACGGTGGTCGGGGTGACGGGCATGGAACTCTCAACTGGCTGGCGCTCACGGCGGCCGGTTCGGGTCGGCCGTTCCCACCATAGGTCCGCCGGGGCGCCGGGCAAGGACCGCCGGAGATCAACGACACCCGCCCGCCCGCGGCTCATCGGCGCTGTTTGCCGTGCATTGGCCATTTGGCCCTCGCTCGCCCCTTGCCCCGCCGGGGCTTTCCTCCTATCCCCGCGCCATGGCTCCTCCTCTTCTTCTGCTCCAGGACACCCGGCTCACCTTCGGCGGTACCCCGCTGCTCGGGGGCGCGGAGCTGTCCGTCTCATCCGGCGAGCGCGTCGGCCTTGTCGGCCGAAATGGCTCGGGCAAATCCACCCTACTCAAGATTGCCGCCGGCCTCGTCCAGGCCGACAGCGGCGCACGCTTCGTGCAGCCCGGCGCGACCGTGCGCTACCTGCCGCAGGAGCCGGACCTTTCCGGCTTCAAGACCACGCTCGACTATGTCGAAGCGGGCATGGGACCGGGCGACCAGGAATACCGCGCCATCTACCTGCTGAACGAGCTGGGGCTGACCGGGGAGGAAGACCCGGCCAATCTCTCCGGCGGCGAGGCCCGTCGCGCCGCGCTGGCCCGCGTGCTGGCACCCGAGCCGGACATCCTGCTGCTGGACGAGCCGACCAACCATCTCGATCTGCCCGCCATCGAATGGCTGGAGGCCGAGATCGCCTCGCTGCGCTCCGCCCTCGTGCTCATCAGCCATGACCGCCGTTTCCTGCAGGACCTGACCCGCGCCACCGTCTGGCTCGATCGCGGCACCACGCGCCGCATGGAACGCGGCTTCGGCTTCTTCGAGGAATGGCGCGACCAGGTGCTGGAAGAGGAAGAGCGCGACCAGCAGAAGCTCGCCCGCAAGATCGTCGCCGAAGAACACTGGATGCGCTACGGCGTCACCGCGCGGCGCAAGCGCAACGTGCGCCGCGTCGGCGAGCTGGCGGATCTGCGCGCGAAGTTCCGCGACCATCGCGGTGCGGTCGGCACCATTTCCGTGACCGCCACGGAGGCCGACGTCTCCGGCAAGCTGGTGATGGAAGCCGAGCACATCTCCAAGGCCTATGGCGATCGCGTCATCGTGCGCGACCTGTCGATCCGCATCCAGCGCGGCGACCGCATCGGCATTGTCGGGCCCAATGGCGCCGGCAAGACCACGCTGCTGAAGATGCTCACCGGCGAGCTGGCCCCCGATCGCGGCAAGGCCAAGCTCGGCACCAATATCGAGATGGCGACGCTCGACCAGCGTCGCGCGGCGCTCGATCCCACCCGCTCGGTGCGCGACACGCTCACCGACGGGCGCGGCGATCAGGTGTTCGTCGGCGGCAATCCGCGCCATGTCATCGGCTACATGAAGGACTTCCTGTTCACGCCGGAACAGGCTGGCACCGCCGTCTCCCGGCTCTCGGGCGGCGAGCGCGGAAGGCTCCTGCTCGCCTGCGCGCTGGCGCAGGCCTCGAACCTCATGGTGCTGGACGAGCCGACCAACGACCTCGATCTGGAAACCCTCGACCTGCTTGAGGAGATGATCGACGACTACGCCGGCACGGTGCTGCTGGTGAGCCATGATCGCGACTTCCTCGATCGCACGGTCACCGCCACCATCGCCTTCGAGGGCGATGGCAACTGGGAGGTCTATGCGGGCGGTTATTCGGACATGGTGGCCCAGCGCGGACGCGGCGTGACCGCCCGCGCGCAGGCCGAGAAGGCCGCCAAGACCGACAAGAGCACCGTCAAGGCCGCGAATGCCCCTGCCGCTGCGGAGCCCCCCAAGGCGGCGGCCAAGCGCAAGCTGTCCTTCAAGGAAAAGCACGCGCTGGAGCAGCTGCCCAAGCGCATCGCCAAGCTGGAATCCGACATTGCGCGGCTGAGCAACACCCTCCATACGCCGAATTTCTACACCCGCGATCCCGCCGGCTTCGCCAAGGCCACCGCCGAGCTCACGCGTACCCAGAACGAGCTGGCCAAGGCCGAGGAGGAATGGCTGGAGCTGGAAGTGCTGCGCGAGGAACTGGGCGCTTGAGGCCGCTCACGGCCCTCGCCTCGCCGGACGACCCGCGCATCGACGCCTATCGCGTCATCAAGGAGCGCGATCTCGTCGGGCGCGGCGGCCGCTTCATTCTGGAAGGGCGCACGGTGCTCGACGTGGCGCTGTCCCCGCGCAACCGCTTCGCGGTGGAATCGCTGCTGATCGCGGAGAGCCGCGCCGACGCGCTGGCGCCGCTTCTGGCGCAGACCCCGGCCGACGTGCCGATCTACACCGCGAGCCAGCCGATTCTCGACGGCATCACCGGCTTCCACATTCACCGCGGCCTGCTCGGTGTCGGGCTGCGCGGCGACATGCCGACCGCGGCGCAGGTCGTCGCCGGACTGCCGGCCGAAGCGCTCGTGGTCGTGGCGCTGGGCATCACCAACCACGACAATGCCGGTGGCATCATGCGTAACGCCGCCGCTTTCGGGGCGGATGCGGCGCTGTTCGACTTTGCCTCCTGCGATCCGCTGTACCGCAAGGCGATCCGTGTGTCGGTGGGCGGCAGTCTGGTGGTTCCCTTCGCGCGGGAAGGCACCGCGCACGACCTGCTGGACCTGCTCGGCGCCAACGGTTTCGAGCTTGTGGCGCTGAGCCCGGCGGGCGCCGTGGAGCTGTCGCATCTCGCCCGCGCGCCGCGCACGGCGGTGCTGCTCGGTGCCGAGGGGCCGGGCCTGCCGGCGGACGTGATGGCCCGCGCCCGCACGGTGCGCATTGCGATGAAGGGCGATTTCGACTCGCTGAACGTCGCCACGACCAGCGGTATCACGCTACACGCATTGACAAATTTCACGTGATAACGGCCGCGTGATAGCGCGAATCAGTTCTCGACATTCCGGAAAACTAGGCTCACACTCCTAAGTGAAATGCCGGACGGACCTTCCGTCTGAATGACCGTCTACCTTTTCAAGACCCGAAGCTCTGCTTCGGGTCTTTTTTTCGGCGGCATACGGTCCGATTGATCCAACCACAACCTGCGTTAGTTTTGCGGCCTCCGTTCCGGTATTGCCGGTACTGCATGAAGGACGCGACGATGCCAGAACACTCCGCCCTCCGGCGAGGGCATGTGGTCAAGTTGGGTGGCAGCCTGCTCGGAGCGCCGCGCCTGCCCGAGCTGCTGCGCGCCCTGGCGCGCCATGCGTCCCCCACGCTGCTCGTCACCGGAGGCGGGCCTTTCGCCGACGCCGTGCGCGATCTCCAGCCGACGCTTCGGCTTTCCGACCCCGCCTGCCACCGGATGGCGATCCTGGCCATGGAACAGACCGCCCTCGCCTTTGCCGACCTCGCCCCCGGCCTTGTGCCCGTGGACAGCCTTGAAGCGATTGCGGAGGCGGGCGCGGCGAAGCGCGTCGCGATCTGGCGGCCCGCGCGGCTGGCGCTGGAAGCAAGCGAGCTGCCGCAGAGCTGGGAGCTGACATCCGACAGCCTCGCGGCCTGGATCGCAGGCGAGAGCGGTGCCGAACGGCTGACGCTGGTCAAGTCCGCCCCCCCCGCCCCCGGCTCGGGCCCGAACCAGTGGGCCGAGGCCGGCCTCGTCGATCCGCTGTTTCCGCGCTATGCCGCACGCGTGCCGGGCCCTGTCGAGGTGATGACCCTCGACGACGCCCTCAGTCATTTCACCAAGGGGAGCCTCGCGGCATGAGCGGCGACAAGGGAACCTATCCGCGCTGGGCCTGGGCGCTGACCGGCTCGGGGCATTTCTTCACCGAGTCCATCGCGCTCATCAAGGAGCTGGGCGCCGTCGACCTGTTCGTCTCCAGGGCCGCCGACGAGGTGCTGCGCATGTACAAGCAGGACCTGCCGAAGCACACGCGCATCTTCAAGGAAACGACGGCGAGTTCCGCCCCGGTGGGGCGCTTCTACGAGCAGCTCTACCACACGCTCGTGGTGTCGCCGGCCTCCTCCAACACCGTCGCGAAATGCGTGTTCGGCATCTCCGACACGCTGGTGACGAACTGTTTCGCGCAGGCCGGAAAGTGCCGCGTCCATGCGATCGTGTTCGCCTGCGACACCGCGCCGGAAATGATCACCATGGCGCCGAAGGGCCTCTACCCGGTCTATCCGCGCCGGATCGACCTGGAGAACACGGAAAAGCTCAAGGAATTCGACGACACCACCGTGGTCGAATCCATCCGCGCGCTGGAGGACGCGATCGCCGCCCGCCGGCGCCTTCTCGCGGAGACGGCGGCCCCGGTCGATGGCTGACAAGGACACCCCCCTCGCGCACAAACCCGAACGGGTCGCCCTCGTCACCGGCTCGCTGGCCGAACCGCGCCTGACCCGGATCGCCGGGGAGATCTCGGACGCGGCGCTGGAACCGGTCGTGGTCAATGTCGGGGTCAAGGTCGCGGCGCTGATGACGGCGGAAATCATCGAGCGGCGGCTGAAGCTGCCCGAGGGCACCGACCGGGTGCTGATGCCGGGCCGCTTTAGCGGCGACCTCGACCGGCTGGAGCGCTTCTTCGGCGTGCCCTTCGCGCGCGGGCCGGACGAGATGGCGGACCTCCCCGACTTCTTCGGCCAGAAGCGCCGCGCCGCCGACCTCTCGCAGCACGACGTCACCATCTTCGCCGAGATCGTCGACGCCACCCGGCTCGACATCGAGGGGCTGCTGGCGCGGGCGCGCCTTCTCAAGGGCGAAGGCGCCGATGTCATCGATCTCGGCTGCCTGCCGGACACCCCGTTTCCCCATCTGGAGGAAGCCATCGCCGCGCTCCATGGTGAGGGGCTGAAGGTCAGCGTCGATTCCTTCGACCTTTCCGAGCTTTCCCGCGCCACCCGCGCCGGCGCCGATTTCCTGCTCAGCCTCAATGAGGACACCCTGCACATCGCGCAGGAAGGCCCCGCCGTGCCGGTGCTGGTGCCGGCCCGGCAGGGCGATCTGGACTCGCTGGTGCGCGCCGTCGAGACCTGCCTCGCCAGCGGCCAGCCCTTCTACGCCGACCCGATCCTCGACCCGATCCATTACGGCTTCACCGCGTCCATCGTTCGCTATGCCGAGCTGAGACGCCGCTTTCCCGAGATCCCGATCCTCATGGGCATCGGCAATGTCACCGAGCTGACGGATGCCGACACCACCGGCATCAACGCCATCCTGATGGGGATGATCTCGGAACTGCACATCACCGCTGTGCTCGCGGTGCAGGTCAGTCCGCATTGCCGCACGGCGGTGCGCGAATTCGACCGCGCCCGGCGCGAGTTCTTCGCCGCCCGGCAGGCCGGCGCGCTGCCGCAGGGCTTCGGCGGCGGGCTGATGGCGCTGCGCGACCGTAAGCCCTACGCCGCCACGCCCGAGGAGATCGCCCGGCTGGCGGGCGCGGTGCGCGACCCCAATTTCCGCATCGATGTCACCGAGGCCGGCGTCCACATCTACAACCGCGACGGCCACCATGTCGGCGACGACCCGTTCGCGCTGTTCCCCCACCTCAAGGTCGAGGCCGACGGCGCCCACGCCTTCTATCTCGGCGTCGAGACGGCACGGGCCGAGATCGCCTACAAGCTCGGAAAGCGCTATGCGCAGGACGAGGGCCTGAAATGGGGCGCGGCGGGCGAGATCGCCGGCAGCCCCGAGGCGGCCCACCGTTTGACATTCAAGCAGGCGGGAACGACCCTCGCGCCCAAAGCCGCCCGTGCGGCCCCCGAACCGACCGGCCCCGAGCAGAACCGCCCCCACGGGACGGGTTCCAACGAGACCTGATGCCCGAGAAGATGCGCCCATGATCCGCGAAGTCATCGTCACCACCCGCTCGATCGAGGGCGAACCGCACATCGCGCCGATGGGGGCGACCGTGATCGAGGGCGGTTATCTGCTCCAGCCCTTCCGTCCCTCGCGCACCCTCACCAACCTCGCCACCACGCGCATTGCCGTGGTCAATTTCACCGACGACGTGCGCATTTTCGCCGGCTGCGTGGTGGGTCGCCGCGTGGCGGTGGACGTGCGCCGGGCGAACAATATCGACTGCCCGCGCCTCGCCGACGCGCTGTCCCATGACGAAGTGACCGTGGAGCGGATGGAGGACGACCCGCAACGCCCGCGCTTCTTCTGCAAGACCTATTTCTCCGACGGCCACAAGCGCTTCGAGGGCCTCAACCGGGCCAAGGCGGCCGTGCTGGAGGCCGCCGTTCTGGTAAGCCGGCTGAGCCTGCTGCCCGACGAGAAAGTCGACCAGGAGATGGCCTATCTCGCCATCGCGGTTGAAAAAACCGCCGGCCCCGAGGAGCTGGAAGCCTGGGGCTGGATGATCGAGGCGATCGACGAGCACCGGCGTCAGCGGGCGTCATGATGAACGCCGCCCCCACCCCCGGCCTGCTGGCCAGCGTTGCCGATCTCCACGAGATGGAGCTGGCGCGCGTCGGCGGCGCCGATATCGTTGATCTCAAGCAGCCCGCCTTCGGAGCCCTCGGCGCATGGAGCAGCGAATCGCTCACCGCCGCCGTCATGCTGTGGAACGCCTGGGAAGCGCAGGATGTCTCCTCCGTCCGCCCCCTGCTGAGCGCCACGGCGGGTGACCAGCCGATGGTGCCCGCCTTGTTGCGCGCCGCCGCCGAGCGCGTGGCGGCGACGGGCGTGCCCATCGTCAAGGTCGGGCTGTTCGCCTCCAAACACACCAATGAGTGCGTGGAAGCGCTGGCCCCGCTCGCCAGCCGCGCCCGGATGATCGGCGTGCTGTTCGCCGACCAGAGGCCGGACTTCGCCATCCTCGCCAGTCTCAGCCGCGCCGGCTTTACCGGCGTGATGATCGACACCGCCGACAAGACGGCCGGCCGGCTGACCGATCATTTCGATGCGCTCACCCTTGGCCAGTTCATCGCCGAGGCGAAACGCCACGGGCTGATGAGCGGCCTCGCCGGCTCGCTCGCCCTTGAGGACATCGCGACGCTGGCAGGCGTGGGGGCGGACTATCTCGGCTTTCGCGGCGCGCTGTGCAGCGGCGGGCGTACCGGGCGTTTCGAGCCCGAGCGGCTGGCGCAGGTCCGCGCACGGCTGCTGGCGCAGGCCGGCGGCTGAACAACTCCCCGGCTTGACGCAGCGCGCCACAAGGTCCATGTCCCCGCCGCCGCCCGTCACGGTGGCGCAATCGGAACCCTCTACCCATGCCCAGCGACAGTTACAGTCGAACGTCCGGCCGTTGGCGGCCGGCGCCGTGAGCCGACCACGGGCATGACCTGAGGCTCGGCTCCGCGCTCCGCCGCCGACGGATCGGACGTCGGAAAGCGAGCCGAAATGGAAGACCTGCGCAACACGGCGGACCCGCGCCGCGACGACGCCTTCGCCACCACCGCCGCCCGCGCGGCCTCGATTGCCGCCGAACTCGCCGGAGAGCATCCCGCCGACATCGCCGAGGTGCTTGACGGGGAAGAACCCGCGACCGCCTCCGCCGTGCTGGCCAGCCTGCCGCGCGAGCGCCAGGTGGAGATTCTGGACCTTCCCGACTTCGACCTTTCCAGCGACCTCATCGAGGCGCTGCCCGTCGAGGAAGCGGTGCATCTGCTCACCGAGCTGTCGGCCGACCGTGCCGCCGACCTGTTCCGCTGGATGGACGAGCCGGCCCGCACCCATCTGTTCGCGCGCCTGCCCCCGGCGACGCAGGCCGAGCTGAACCGGCTGCTTGCCTGGCCCGAGCACACCGCCGGCAGCCTGATGACGACCGAATTTGTCACCGTGCCCTCCACCTGGAGCGTGGGCGAAACACTGCGCTACCTGCGCGAGATCGAGCGCACGCGCGAAACCATCTACGCCATCTATGTGCTGGATCCGGTCTCGCTGAAGCTGCTCAAGGCGGTGACGCTGCGCCGCCTCATCACCGGCGAGGCCGGCCAGTCCATCCTGTCGGTGGCCCCGGAGCATGATCCGATCACCGCCGATCCGCGGATGGACCGCGAGGACGTGGCCCGGCTGATCTCCAAATACGACCTTCTCGCCGTGCCGGTGGTCGACGAGGACGCCCATGTGCTCGGCATCGTCACGGTCGACGACATGATCGACGCCATCATCGAGGAAGGCACCGAGGACGCGCAGAAGTTCGGCGGCATGGAAGCGCTGGACGAGCCCTATATGGAGATCGCGTTCTTCGCCATGCTGAAGAAGCGTGCCGGCTGGCTCTCCATCCTGTTCCTGGGCGAAATGCTCACCGCCAACGCCATGCAGCATTTCGAGGGCGAGCTGGAGCGCGCCATCGTGCTCACCCTGTTCATCCCTCTGATCATGAGTTCGGGCGGCAACTCCGGTTCGCAGGCGACGTCGCTCATCATCCGCGCGCTGGCGCTGGGCGAGGTCACGTTGAAGGACTGGTGGCGCGTGGCGCTGCGCGAATTGCCCTCGGGCCTCGTGCTCGGCGCCATCCTCGCCACGCTCGGCATGGCCCGCATCACGGCCTGGCAGTTGCTGGAGCTGCATGACTATGGCGAGCACTGGGGGCTGGTGGCTGCCACGGTCGGCGCGGCGCTGGTGGCGATCGTCACCTTCGGCTCGCTGATCGGCTCGATGCTGCCCTTCGTGCTGCGCCGGCTGGGCTTCGACCCCGCCAGCGCCTCGGCCCCGTTCGTCGCCACCTTTGTCGACGTCACCGGGCTGGTGATCTATTTCAGCGTCGCGCTGGTGATCCTGCACGGCACATTGCTCTGAGGCGGAAACGATCGGCCGCGCCGCGCGCGGCCGATCCGCATTGTTGCCTCAGGCGCTCACCAGCACTTCGCCCTGCCCGCCCATCAGCGTATCGCCGACGATGCGCCGCGTCAGCGTCCAGCCCTTGAGCATGGCGCTGAGTTCGGGCACGCGGCGGGCCATCAGGCTGACCGCTACCAGTTCATGCGCCCCGGTGTCGATGAAGCCGGCGGGAAGTGCGTCGGGCACGGCGGAGGCGAAGATCGTGCCCCGGCGCATGCCCCGTCCCATCAGCGGGCCGATGGCCCCGCCCACGCTGACGGTGCCCGCGATCATGTCGGTCGCCAGTCTCTCGCCGGCATCCCCGGCGATGACGATCAGCCCGCCACGCTGGCGTGCCGCCGCCTGCGCGCCCGCGGACCCGGCGATGACGATGGTTCCGCCCGACATGCCGCGTCGCGACCCGGACGAGGCGGTGCCCACCCACGCCCCGGCGCTGCCGCCGAGTTCGATCCGCCCGCCGGAAAGCTCCGCCCCGAGAAAATCGCCCGCATCCCCGCCGATGCGCAGCATTCCCCCGGTCATGCCGCGCCCGGCCCAGGCGCCCACCGTGCCGTCCACGATCAGCTCGCCCTGGGTCATGCCGGCGCCGACGCCGTCGAGCCGCGCATCGCCGATCTCGATCAGCAGCACGCCCTCCGGCGCGCTTTCGATGAAGAACAGCTCGGCCAGCGGCACGCTCCGCGCGCCATAGGGAACCGCGAGAGGCTCAAGCTCGCGAAGCGTGAGCGAACAGGTGACGGCCGGCGTGATGCCGGCCATGTCGACGCGGGCCTCGAAAGGCGCGCGCGGTTTCAGACTGACCCCGCTCATGTCCCCGCTCCCGCGCCGTTCGCCGCACCATCGCCGGCCATGATCTCGCGCAGCTTGAAATGGAAGGGTCCCAGATTGCCGCCGTAATTGCCGGCATCGATCGCCACCACACCGCCCTCCACGCCCAGCGCGCAGACCGCCGCGATGCCGACCCGCGTCGCCTCCGCCACCGCCTCGAAGCTGAAGCCGTCGATCACGATCTCCATCACCGAGCCGACCTCGGCGGGAAGCTGGCTCGGCACCGTGCCGCGCAGGGTCGGGCAATAGGCGTCGTTGGTGGAGGCGAACAGGCCCTTGTACTTGGAGCCCACCTTTGAGCCCGAGCGCACGATGCCGCCGGGGAACGGCAGGATCACGCCCTCCACCTTGGTCATCGCCGCGACCGCCGCCTCGGCGGCCTTCAGCGCCGCACCGCGGGTATGGGCGAGGATGAGGAAATTGCCCCCGCCCACGCCTTCCACCGAACCGGTGTCCTCGTCGCAGACGAACTCGCCCTCCATGACCGGCAGGCGCCAGAAGCGCTTGTCGCCGATCTTCTTGGAGATCTGGTGGCCGTCGGCGAAGTAGCGGATGGTCTTGGCCAGCGGCACCCGCTTGCCGCCCTCGACACCGGCATAGCAGGCCGTCGTCGGGCAGGTCAGCACGCATTGCCCCAGCCGCAGCGGCACCACGGACTTCAGGCTCTTGAAATCCATGGCGAAGATCAGCAGCGACACGCCCGGCCGCCCGTCCGGCGTCTCCTCGGGCGCCAGCGTGCGCTCGATCCCCGCCTCGCAGCCGCAGCCGATCACCGAGGTGGCAAAGCCCGTGGTGGTGCGCCCGGCGGTGAGCGCCCATTCGGGCGTGTCGGCGGTGACGATGAGGCGGGTGCCGACCATCGGGAACGCCTCCGCGAAGGTATCGCGGATCTCGACGCCGTTGATGATCATGGCGCCACCCCCTCGCATCTGAGAATGGTCGGCCCCGCGCCGCCCCTCAGCTCACCGTCGGCGACGCGGAAATGCCGGGCCTTCAGGCCCACCGCCTCGTCGAACCAGCGCCCGATATCCTTCTCGATTCCCCGGTCGAAGCCGGGACGCGCGACATGGGTCGTGCCCTGCGCCAGTTCGACCACCAGGCCGTCCTTCACGATCAGCCGCCCGTCCTTGAACACGTAGCGCGTGGTCGAGAACATCGCCTCGCGATCCGCATCCTCGCGGTGCACCGCGATGTCGGCCACCGCGCCGGGGCCGAGATGGCCCTTGTCCGCCAGACCGAGAATGCGGGCGGGCGCGGCGCGGGTGAGGATGGCGATCTCCTCCAGCGAGTATTCGCGGGTGATCCCGCCCAGCAGCGTGTGCTTCTGCGCCGCCTTGTGCAGCGTGGCGAGCTGGGCGTTGCGGAAGTCCCGGTCCATCAGCAGCCGGATCAGGTGCGGATAGGTGGTGAACGGCCCGCCATTGGGATGGTCGGTGGTGAGAAAGATCCGCCAGGGGTCTTCCACCAGCAGGAACAGCTCCAGCCCGATCGCCCATTGCAGCGCGTTGACGAAGGACTTGTCGCGATACTCGAACGGCACCACCCCGCAGGCGGCATCCAGCTCGATGTCCATGCCGATGGACTTGTTCGGCGTGGCGATGCCGCGGTTGCGGTACTGCGACATGTAGTCGGCCGAGGCCGTCACCGTCTGGCCGAACATCACCTGCCCGACATCGACCGAGATGTTGGGGTTGGCGTTCACCAGCTCGGCGATGCGCGCCGCCGACGAGGAGAACTTGCGGTCGCCTTCGGTGCCGTAGGAGTGGAACTGCAGATGGGTCAGGTGCAGCCGCCGCCCCTCCGTCGCGCGGATGGTGGCGAGCGTGGTCTCGTCATTGCCCGGCACGCCGAGATTGCAGCCGTGCAGGTGGATGGGATGGGGCAGGCCCAGCTCCGTCACCGCCCGGATCAGCGTGGTCAGCACCTTGCGCGGCGTCACCTCGTAATGCGGGCTGGCCTCGTCGAGGTCCATCTTGCGGGCGTTGAATTTGAAGGCGTTGATTCCGCCGGGATTGACGATCTTGATGGCGAAGGCCTGCGTCGCCTCGATCATCCAGCCCACATAGGCGTTGACCTGCTCCTGCCCCGCGCCGGCGGCGAGCAGGCGCAGGAAGAAGTCGTCATTGCCCAGCACCAGATAGGCGCCGGTGTCGAGATTGGGAATGTCCGCCATTTCCAGATGCGCGGCGCGCGCATTGGCGCCCACCATCGCCGGCTCGAACACCGTGGTGTAGCCGAGTTCCGCATAGCGGCAGCCGGTGGCGTGGGCGGTCGGCGCCGCGCGTCCGCCGCCGCAGCCGCAGAAATTGCCCGGCATTTCGGGGTAGGCCCGCCGGTCTTCCTGCATCAGCAGGCGGGCGAGGTTCATCTTGCCGCCGGCGATATGGCTGTGCAGGTCGATGCCGCCCGCCATCACGACATCGCCGTTCAGCTCGTACTCGGCCTGGGCCGGCAGGTCGGTCGGGGCGACAACCCGCCCGTCCAATATCTCGATGTCACGACGCGCGCCGGTCGCGACCCCGTTTTCGCCATTGGCCGGATCGAGCACACGCCCGCCCTTGAGCCTCAGTCTCATTTAACCCTCCGCGAGGCATCGCACA
Organism: Ancylobacter pratisalsi; assembly: GCF_010669125.1. Taxonomy (NCBI): domain Bacteria; kingdom Pseudomonadati; phylum Pseudomonadota; class Alphaproteobacteria; order Hyphomicrobiales; family Xanthobacteraceae; genus Ancylobacter; species Ancylobacter pratisalsi. The sequence goes on along the minus strand of NZ_CP048630.1, from coordinate 3,513,842 downwards.
GCCTCGGCGACGCTGGGAAGCGTCGCGACGCGCAAGGCGCCGAGCGGCAGGCTCACAATCGAATCCATTCGGAACACCGTGCCGGCGTGGTCCACGCCGGGGGTGCCAACCGGGATCAGTATGTCCGGTTCCTTGTCGAACACCGTATCGGGATGGGCAAGGGCGATCACCTTGCCCGCAAAGGACGGCGGCGGCTCCGGCCGGAAGGCCGAAACCCAGACCATGAGGTCGGCATCGGCCAGCGCCTGCCCGCTCGCGTAGAGCGTGCCGTCATGGCTGCTGGTCTGGCCGCGCACCGCGGTGCGCATCGGATAGCCCAGCCGCCACAGCAGAAGCTGGTTCACCCCGATGATGTTGTCGCGCCCGCCAAGCGGGAACACGCCGGCGCGGGTCTCCACGCTGATCACGTCGACCAGCTTGGTCGCGTATTCGGCGACCAGGGCACCCTCGTCCAGCGTGCCCGCATTCCAGGTCACCACGGCATAGCGCGCGGCGCGCAGGGCTGCGGCCAGCTCTCCCGCCTGATCCGCCGATACGCCGCCGAAACTGGCGCCGGGCGGCTGCTTGCCGGCGACGAGAACGCCCAGCGCCTCCAGCGTGGCGACGACATCATCGCTCGCGATATGGGAGATTTCCGTGCCGGCGAGCTGCTGGCGCGCCTTCTCGCCCGGCGCACTTCCCAGAAACACCACCTTGCGCGGGCTCCCCGCGAACAGCGGGTTTTCCGGGAACAGCCGCTCGAACAGCCGGGCCCAGGTCTGGGAGGGGTCCTCGCCGACCACGAGCAGCAGGTCGCAGCGGTTGCGCACCTCCGCCAGCGTGCTCGCAAGCCAGCCCGTGCGCTGGGCGGCGGCGTAATTGGCGAACAGCCCATCGGAGGCATAATGGTCGAGCACGCCGCCGAAGCGCACCGCGAGATCGGCCAGCGCCCCGGCACCGGCCATGTCGACGCCGAGCCCGGCGAAGACCGGCGCGCGCGCCTCGCCCAGCAGCCGCCGCGCCGCCCCTGCGGCCTCGGTCAGGCTCGCCTCGGCGCCGGCGATGCGGGCCGGCTGGTCGGGCACGTCCATGCGCCGCAGCAGCCGGGCCGCTTCCGGGCACATCGGGCCGCCTTCCGCGCCCTTGGCCCGGATGTCGCGGCCCTCGACCTCGACGATGAGGTCGTCGCAGCCGAGCCCGCAGAAGCCGCAGACCACGTCGTTGATCGTCTGGAGGGATGCATCTGCCATGGCGTCAATCGTGCTTGATGTAGGCGAAGCGCAGATCGCTGCGGGGCGTGCCTTCCAGCGCACTGCCCGGCTCGGTGCCGGGCTGCCAGTCGACGACGGCCTCGATCTTCTTCGCGAGCTGAAGGTCGCGCTCGGTAATGCCCTTGACGTCGTGCGACATGAGCCGCACCTCGACCCAGGCATACGAGGCGGTGAGGTCAGGATGGTGCCAGGCGGCCTCCGCGAGGTGGCCGACGGTGTTGATCACCATCAGCGTGCCCTTCCAGCTGTTCGTGCGGTAGGTGCGCCGGATCCACCCGTCCTCAAGCTTCCAGCGCGGAAGCTCGGCGGCAAGGCGTGCGATCACCTCCCCGTCGGCAAGGGTTTTCTTTGGATCCGGTTTGGTCGGGTCCACCGCCATCTCGGGCGTCCTCCTGGGCGTCGCGCCCATTCTGTCGTGGGCTGCGTTACCCGATTCGGTAGCACGGTCCCGGGGCCGGCGGCAAACGCCGTTCTGCCGATGGCGGAATCGAGGGCGCTTGTCCTCGCCCTGTTTCGCGCCTTACCATGCGCCCTGAGGAAACGCCCGTGAACAAGACGACGCTCGATCTGAAAGCGGCGAACAAGCAGGAGGAGAACCGCGTGGTGCGCATCACCGCGCCGGGTCGCCTGCATCTGGGATTCCTTGATCTCGCCGGCACGCTGGGCCGCCGTTTCGGCAGCCTCGGCATCACGCTCGATCGCCCGGCCACCGTGGTGCGCATGCGCCCCGCCGCGCGGCTCACCGCCACCGGGCCGGACGCGGGGCGCGCGGTTGCGGCGGTGGAGAAGGCGGCGCGCCATTTCGGCCTTGGCACCGGCGTCGAGGTCACGGTGGAAGCCGCCCTGCCCCCGCATTCCGGCCTCGGTTCGGGCACCCAGCTCGGCCTTGCCGTCGCCACCGGGCTCTGTCTGCTGGGCGGGCTTGAACTGACCCCGCGCGAAATCGGCGCGGCGTTGGGTCGCGGGGCCCGCTCCTCGATCGGCATCGGCGCCTTCACCGAGGGCGGCGTCATCCTCGACGGCGGCAAGAAGCAGGGCTCCAACGCCCCTCCGCCCATCCTTTCGCGCCTGCCCTTCCCGGAGGATTGGCGCATCCTTCTGGTATATGACACCGACCATCAAGGGCTTAGCGGCACCGCCGAGTCCACGGCGATGGAGACCCTTCCCGTCTTCGCGGACACGCTGGCCGGCCACATGGCGCGGCTCGCGGTCATGGTCGCGCTGCCCGCGCTCGCCGAAGCGGATGTGGATTACTTCAGCGCCGCGGTGGGTGAAATGCAGCGTCTGCTCGGCGAGCACTATGCGGATGCCCAGGGTGGCCGCTATACAAGCACTTCCGTAGCCGAGGTGATGGACTGGCTGGAGAGTCGCGGTTTGCGCGGCCTTGGCCAAAGTTCCTGGGGCCCCACCGGGTTTGCCATCCTTGGCAGCCCCGAAGACGGCGAACGGATTATCAGCGAGGCCCGTACCCGTTTTGCGGGGCGGCCCGCTCTGGCTTTCGACTGCGTGCGCGGCGGCAATGCCGGTGCACGGATCGAATGGCTTGCCTGCGTCGAGCAGTGCTAGCGGCGGATTGGCAGAAAGCCCGCGTCGCTCTTCATCTCCTCAACAGAGGCCGCAAGGCCCGATTCGACCTGGGAATGAAACGACATGGCGGACTACGCCCCGATTCTTCACATCCTCTCGCCGCTGCGCCACGTCTCGCCTTTCGACGTCAACATGGCGGTTGATGCCGGCTACGCGACCATCCTGCCCTATGACGGCGTGACGCTGGACGAGGTGGGTGACCTCACGCAGGACATGATGTTCTCGCGCCACCCCGACGCCGCCGCCCGCACCGGGCTTTTCATCGGCGGCAAGGATGCCGGCCTCGCGCTCGACATGGCTGACAAGGCCAGGAGCGTGCTGTTCCCGCCCTTCGAGATCTCGGTCTTCGTCGACCCCGCCGGTTCCTTCACCACCGCCGCCGCCATGGTGGCCGAGGTGGAAAAGAAGCTGCGCCCCACCCGCCCCGAGGGCATCAAGGGCGCCAAGGTCCAGGTCTATGGCGCCACCGGCGTGGTCGGCGGCATTGCCGGCGTCATCGCCGCGCAGGCCGGCGCCGAGGTGACGCTGGTCAGCCATCGCGAGATCGAGGCCGTCACCGCCAAGGCGGGCGATTTCAAGCAGCGCTTCGGCGTCGACCTGGCCGGCGCCGCGGGCCGCACCGACGACGACAAGCGCGCGCTCCTGGCGGAGGCCGAGGTGGTGCTCGCCTGCGGCCGCGCCGGCGTCGAAATCCTCTCGGCCGATCTGCTCGCCGGCGCGCGCAAGCTCGCTGTCGCGGCGGATGTGAACGCCGTGCCGCCCTCCGGTATTGCCGGCATCGATGCCCATGCAGATGGCAAGGTTCTTGCGAACGGGACGCTCGGTATTGGTGCACTGACCATCGGGCACCTCAAATACCGTGTGCAGCATGAGCTGTTGCAACGCATGCGGGTTGCAACCAAATCCCTCACATTCGGATTCGAGGATGCCTTCATTCTCGCACGATCCCTTGTCGCCTAAGGATGCGGCAGATGTCGTCATCGTTGGCGTCGCCGCTCGCGGCCTCGCCGCCGCGGCGCGGCGCGCGGGCCTGCGCGCCCTGGTGCTCGACCTGTTCGGGGACGACGACACCCGCGAGCTCGCGCTCGCCGCGATCCCGCTGCGCCGTATCGGTGCTTTCGCCATCGACCCGGCCGACCTCTACGAGCAGCTCGCGATCCACGCCGGACCCGACATTCCTGTCGTGCTCGGCACCGGGTTCGAGCACCAGCCCGAGGTGGTGGAGCGGCTCGCCGCGCGGTTCCGGCTGGTCGGCAACGGTCCGCCGACGCTCGCCTGGACCAAGGAGCCGCTGATGCTGGCGCGGCTGCTGCACAATCTCGGCATTCCCCACCCGCAGGTCTTCGCCGACCATGCGCCGGCGGGAATGCGAACGCTTGAAAAGCGCATCGGCGGCTCGGGCGGCTGGCACGTCAAACCCGCGAGCGAGTCGCGCGGATGGGGCTGGTATCTCCAGGAAGAGCTTCAGGGCCGCACGGTGTCGGCGCTGTTCCTGGGCAATGGGCACAAGGCGCGTCTTCTCGCCTTCTCGGAGCAGTGGTGCGAACCCTCCGAGGATGCGCCCTACCGCTATGGCGGCGCGGCGGGACCGATCCGCCTCGATCCCTCGATCGAAGCCTCGATCGCCTCCGCGCTCGACGCCGTCGTGAACGCCGCCGGCATTGTCGGCCTTGCCAGCGCCGACCTGATGCTGACCGGCGATGGCTGGAGCCTGATCGAGATCAACCCGCGTCCGGGTGCCTCGCTGGACGTGTTCGACCACGAGCCGTTGCCCCCGCTGCTGCGGCTGCATTTCGAGGCCTGCCGTGGCGAGCTGCCCGATCTTGCCCTGCTCACCCCCGAGGCGGCCGGCATGGTGAGGGGGGCCGGCGTGTTCTACGCCCCGTTCAGCTTCGAAATGCGGCTCGACCCGCTGCCGGACTGGGTGGCGGACCGGCCGCCGCAAGGCACCCGGATCGAGACCGGGGAACCTATTTGTACGCTTTTCGCTGCCGGACGGGATGTGCGCGAGGTTCGCGACACCCTGGCCCGGCGCAGGGATCAACTGTGGCGTGACCTGAGCATGGCCAGCCGCAAGGCTGCGGAGTAACCGTTTCATGGGCGAGCAATTGCGCAATTTGCGCCCCAGCGTTTCAAACCTGACCCGCCCTCTGGTCGAGGACCTTGTCGAGAACGCCGCGGTGCTGCGGCTCGGCATCTCCCGCAGCCCTTGCGGTGCCCGCATCATCGACGCCGGCATCAATGCGCGGGGCGGCATGGAAGCCGGCCGGCGCATCGCCGAGATCTGCCTTGGCGGGCTCGGCTCGGTCAACATCGCCTCGGGCGCGCGCTTCTCGCGCTGGATGAGCATGATCACCGTGACCACGGCGGATCCGGTGCTGGCGTGCCTGGGCAGCCAGTATGCCGGCTGGAGCCTGTCGGAAGGCGACTTCTTCGCGCTCGGCTCCGGGCCCGCCCGCGCGCTGTGGGCCAAGGAGACCCTGTTCCAGGAGCTGGGCTACCGCGACGCGGCGGACCATGCCTGCCTGGTGCTCGAAGTCGACCGCATGCCCCCGGACATGCTGGTGGCCCGCGTCGCGCAGGATTGCGGCGTCGCGCCGGAACAGCTGACGCTGATCCTGACGCCGACCTCCAGCCTCGCCGGCACGGTGCAGATTGTGGCGCGGGTGCTGGAAGTGGCGCTGCACAAGACCCACGCCCTGCACTTTCCGCTGGACCGCGTGGTGGACGGCATCGGCTCCTCGCCGCTGCCCCCGCCCGCGCCCGATTTCGTCTCGGCGATGGGGCGCACCAACGACGCCACGCTGTATGGCGGCAATGTCCAGCTCTTCGTCGAGGGGCCGGAAGACGAGGCCGAGGCCCTCGCGGAAGGGCTGCCGAGCTCGTCCTCGCGGGACCATGGCCGCACCTTCGCGGAGATCTTCACCGCCTATAAGGGCGACTTCTATGCCATGGACCCGATGCTGTTCAGCCCGGCGCGGGTGACCGTGACCGCCCTGCAGACCGGGCGCAGCTTCACCTTCGGCGCCTTCCACGAAGACATTCTGGAACGCTCCTTCGCATGAGTGCCGCGATCAGCGATACCGTCGTCATCTTCACCGAAGATGCCGACTGGCACACCCGCAGGCTCAAGGCGGCGATCGAGGCCGAGGGCTTCGGCGTGGCCGTGCTCTCGCTCAATGATTGCGGCTTCGCCATCGGCGAAACCGCGCACGGGCTGCTGCTGCCGGGCTTTGGCGACCAGCTGCCGGCGGCCGCCTTCATCCGCCTCATCGCCAACGGCACCACCGAGCAGATCACCGCCCGGCTCGGCCTGCTCCATGCCCTGCGCGAGCTGGGCGTGAAGGTGATGAACGACGCGCGCGCGGTCGAGCGCTGCGTCGACAAGAGCATGACCAGCTTTCTCATCGGCAAGGCCGGGCTGCCGACGCCGCGCACCTTTGTCGGCGAGCATCGTGCCTCGATGCAGGCGCTGGTCGACGAGGCGCCGGGCGACATGGTGCTCAAGCCCCTGTTCGGCGCGCAGGGGCGCGGCATCAAGCGCGTCCCGCCCCGCGCGGCGCTGCCCGAGCCGGAAAAGGTCGGTGCGGTCTACTATCTCCAGGAATTCGTCGCCCAGAAGCCGGGTGACGCCTTCGAGGACTGGCGGGTCTTCGTGGTCGGCGCGCGCGTTGTCGCGGCAATGCTGCGCCGCTCGCCGCGCTGGATCACCAACATCCATCAGGGCGCGGTCGGCGCCCCCGCCCCGCGTAACGAACGCGCGTACGATCTCGCCATCCGCGCCACCGCCGCCGTCGGCGCGGACTATGCCGGCGTCGACCTCATCGAGGCCGCGGACGGCAGCTTCACCGTGCTGGAGGTGAACTCGATGCCGGCCTGGAAGGGCCTGCAAAAGACCACCGATATCGACATCGCCGCCACCATGGCGGGCCATCTGGTGCGCGCTCTGGAACCGGTGCCCGCCCTGTGAAGGCGGCACACATTGCCGCCGCCTTCCGGGCGGCCTGCCGAGCCGAACTGGACGCGCTGAAGGCGGGAAATGTCCACCGCTTCAGCGGCGGGCACGGCATGGATGTCGGCCATTTCGAAACCGCCGCCGATGCCGCCGCGCCCTATATCGCCGCCCCAGGCGAGCGCGTGGGCGCCCGCATCGAGGAGGCCGTCTTCGCCTCCTTCGCGGCGACCGGCCTCAACACCAATCTCGGCATCGTGCTGCTCTGCGCGCCGCTGGCGGCGGCCGCCGAGCGGGGCGGCGCGCTGCGCGACGAGTTGCGGGCCGTGCTCGCCGGTCTCGACCTCGCCGATGCGCAGGCTGCCTTCAGGGCGATCGCGCGGGCCAATCCCGGCGGTCTGGGGCGCGCGAAAGCCCATGACGTCTCCACCCCCGCCACCATCGGGCTGGTGCAGGCAATGGCGCTGGCGGCCGAGCGCGACCGTATCGCCTGTCAGTACGTGACCGGGTTTGCCGACATCTTCGAGCGCGGCCTGCCCAGGCTGGAGGCCCTTGCCGATGCGCGGCCGCAGGCGCAGGCGGAAGCCACCCATCTCGGCTTCATGGCCGCGTTCCCCGACAGCCATATCGCGCGCAAATTCGGCCCCGCCGTCGCCGAGACGGTACGGGAGGAAGCCGCAGCGCTGCTGGCCTTTGTCGACTTTCACGCCCCCGAGGCGGTGCGCCATCCCCCGCTGCTCGCCTTCGACGCCTCCCTCAAGCGGCGCGGCCTGAACCCCGGCACCAGCGCCGACCTCACGGTGGCGACCCTGTTCGCCCATGGCCTGATGGCCGGGCAGGCTCACGCCATGAAGCGCGCGATCTCCGCCGGCGAAAGGCGCCCGTCGTGAAGCGCACTCGCCAGCAGCACGCCCGCGATACCCATATCGGCCAGACGCTCCACATCGTCCGCCTGACGAACCCCACCCGCCGCGTACACACGCCGGCCTCCCGCGCGCGCCACGATGTCGGCGAGGCGCGCGAAATCGGGTCCCTCCGTGGCCCCTACCCGCGCCAGCGTCATCACGATCACGGACTCCGGCCACAGCTCGGCCCGGTGATGGATCGCCGCCGGCCCGCGCGGCCCCTCGGGACCAAAATCGAGCGAGAGCGCCACCGCGCCGGCCGCGAGCGCGCTCAGCCCGGACCCGAGGTCCACCATGGTCTCGCTGCCGACCACGGCGCGCCCCGGCCCTTGCTCGGCCCGGCGGGCCACCGCCTGCGCCTGCGCCTCGCCGGCATCGACCCAGAGCGCGAGGCCCGGGTGGGCGGCGGCCAGCGCGGCAAGTGTCTGGTCATGCCCACCCTGCCCGGAAATGGCATCAAGATCAGCGACATAGAGATGCTTGAACGGCGCCAGCGCCATGAGGCCGGCCGCCACGTCGAGCGGCGCCGCCCCCGCGCAGAGCGGCGTGCGGATCGGCCCATACGCCGCGCGCGCGCCGCGCCTTGCGTGCACGACCGCATCGCCCATCAGGTCGATCACCGGTATAAGTTCCACTGCTCGGTTCCCCTCAGGATGCCCTGATGCTCGTCTTCGTCTGCGAAACAGTCACGGCCGGCGGCTTCATCGGCCAGGACCTGCCACAGGGTCTGATAGCCGAAGGAATGCTGATGCGCGACGCGCTTATCGGCGATCTGGAGGATCTGCCCGGCGTCAGCGTCCTCACCACCCACGACGCCCGCCTCCCCCCTCCCCCCCGCGGCCACTCGACGCCTCTGGAGGCGGGTGACGACCCTCACGAAACATGGGATGCCCTGGCCCGCCAAGCCCACTGCTGCTGGCCCATTGCGCCGGAAACCGACGGCATTCTGGAGCGGTTCGTAGCCACACTGCGCACACACAACCGACGCGTCATAGCCCCCGACCTACAAACATTGCGCGACTGTTCGAGCAAGACACGCACAGCTGAAATCCTGACGGCTGCGGGTGTTCGTGCCGTGCCAACCTGGCGCGTTGACGAAATACCTGAGGATCAGGCAGGTCCCTTCGTCGTCAAACCCGATGACGGCGCTGGAGCGCTGGGCGTGCTCGTGTTTTCTGACCGACCCCAGATGCACCTTCCCGAACAAACCATCATTCAACCCTACGTGGAAGGTATGCCGGCAAGCCTCTCCCTGCTGTGCCAGAGTGGTCGTACCCATGTGCTGGCGGCCAACCGTCAGAATATCGGCCGAACCGCGGACCGGCTGAGCTTTCGCGGCGTCAGCGTCGGCGCTCTGCCCATCGACGACACGTTGCGTGCGTTGGCGGACAGGGTCGGTGCGGCGTTCCCGGGGCTGCATGGCATTGTCGGGATGGACTATATCGTCACCGAGACGGGTCCCGTTGTGGTCGAGGTCAACCCGCGCCTGACCACCAGTTACGCCGGGTTGCGGCAGGCACTCGGCATCAATCCACTGGCATTCGTTGCCGAGTTAATCCGGGATGGTGCGGTGCCCGACCTGCCGCGCCTGCCGCCCACCGTATCGGTCGAGGTGATTGCAAGATGAATATCGCGCGTCTGGGATGGGATGTCGGGGGAGCGCATGTGAAGCTCGCCGCCTTCGGTCAGGATGGCCGACTGCGCGCGGTTCGGATCGCACCCTGCCCTGTGTGGAAGGGCGAACACCACCTGCGCCAGGCCCTGCGCACGCTGCGCGCGGAGTTCGCGCCGGACATACCTTCCGCAGCGACGATGACGGCCGAACTCGCCGATCTTTGGCCCGATCGGCATGCAGGTGTGATCGGAACCGCGGCGATCATGATTGAAGAGCTGGGCCCTGCCCCGCTTGCGCTGTTCGCGGGCCCGGAAGGCTTTGTGCCCGCGGATCAGGCCACGGGACATGCAGGAACCATCGCTTCGGCAAACTGGTACGCGACGGCCGCAGTACTCGCCCATCTTCTGCCCGAAGGAGTGCTTGTCGACATCGGCTCCACCACTACGGACATCATCCCGTTCAGGTCGGGCCGGGTTGCCGCACGCGGTTTCAGCGACGCCGAAAGGCTCGCCAATAATGAACTGATCTATAGCGGCGTCGCCCGCACACCGGTTATGGCACTTGCCGGCGAGGCCCCGTTCGGAGGGCGGTGGGTGCCGATGATGGCCGAGCTCTACGCCACCACCGCCGATGTTCACCGACTGACCGGCGAATTGCCTGCCAAGGCCGACCTTCACCCCAGCGCTGATGATGGACCCAAGACCGAAGACGCGAGCGCACGGCGCCTGATGCGTACGGTCGGGCAGGACCTCACTGCGACGAACCTTCCCCGAGCGCGCAATCTCGCCCGGCATCTTTCCGAAGCACAGCTTCATCGCCTGTCGCGGGCATTGGACTGCGTCACCTCGGGCATGGAGAGTGAGCTGGGGCTTGTGGTCGGGGCGGGTGTGGGGCGCTTTCTCGCCGCTCGGCTCGCGGAACGGCGAGAAAGCGCCTACCTCGATCTCGCCGACGTGCTTACAGACGATCCCGCGCTTGCCGGCGACGCCGCCGATTGCGCACCAGCCGTAGCCGTCGGTCTCCTTGCTGCCGCCCTTACGCCTGCTTGAACACAGGAACCCTCAATGATCGACCGTGTCTTCCTCCGAGGTGTCGAGTTGCATGCCCATCACGGGCTTCATGAGGAGGAGGCGCGACTGGGGCAGCGTTTCATTGTGGATATGGACTGGTGGCTTGATACCGGACCTGCCGCGACGCACGACGATTATGACAGGACGGTCGGCTACGAGAAGGTGTTCGCCATCATCCATGAAGCCTCGAACAGCCGGCGCTTCAAGATGCTGGAAGCCTTTGCGGATGCCATCGCTCGCCTCGTGCTCGACCGCTATCCGATCGTTGAAAAGGTCCGGGTCGAGGTTCACAAACCTGCAGCTCCGATTGCCGGCATCTTCCGTGATGCGGGCGTCGAGATTACCCGCTCGCGGTAATCAGCGCCCGCCATTGGAGCGCAGGCGCACCGGCACGGGCGACCCCATTGTCGAGCGGGACGGCAACAGCGCGAAGGCCTGGCCACCCGTTTCATGGTTGCGCGCAAGGCGGGCAAAGCGGTCGCGCCAGGGCACCTCGATCACCCGATAGCTGAGTGCCGCAAGGCCGATGGCGACCGTGGCAAAGACGACGAGCAGACAGAAGGTCGCGAGTGGGCTCCCAAGATCATAGAGAAGCTTCGTGTGACCAAACACGTCAACCTCGACGCGTAGGGACGTTCCGGACCGATCGCCATAAAGCCAAAGCCCGTAGCTGAGCAGGATGAGCAGCGGCATGTGGATGAGGTAAATCGAGAACGACCACTCGCCCAGTGCACGGAAGACCCGCGTGCACAGCAGCCGGGATAGAGCTCCCCGCTGACGAGCGAAGACAAGCACGGCAAGGGCGAAGATTAATGGCGCGGCGACGCTCAGCGGGCGCACCTCGTCCGGACCAGATCCCGCAGCGACAATGAACAGGCCGGCGAGAGCAACCACCGCGAATTCCCAAACACTCGCCAGCGGCAGCTCCCTGTCACGCAGATAGTCGTATGCATGGCAGGCGCCGACACCCGCGAAAAAGCCCGCGACACAACGGATGAAGCCGAAGTCCGCCGTAGAGTTCATATAGCTGGGGGCGACGACCAGAAGGGTCGCAGCAGAGGTCAACGACAGCCCGATAGCTGCGAGCAGCAGGCGACGTGAACCCACTGCGAGCACAACTGTCGCAAAGAGAACGTAAGTATAGAACTCGGCGCCGATGCTCCAGGCAGGGCCATTCCACGCCACACCATAGAACCCCATGGAATTCAGCAGCACCAGATTGAGCAGCAGTCCCTTCATGGAGTAGCTACCGCTGTCCGCTTCGATCATCAGTCGATCGGGATGGTGGCCGGCAATGTTGATGGCGATCACCGCAATCATGAGTGCGAACAGCATCACAAGGTGCAGCGGCCAAAGCCGGCCGACCCGACGCATCAGGAATCCGCCAGCCTGCCGAACGTCACGGAGCCTTCCGCGATAGGCATGGCACACAACGAAGCCGGAAAGGACGAAAAAGAAATCGACGAAAAGATATCCGTTCAAAGTAAATTTCGAATTTAAGACATCTATTTTGAATATTAATATAAAATGATATAATAATACAAATACCGCAGCTATACCACGCCAAGCATCCAGCGCTTCAAAGCGACCGCTTTTCGTGATCGACCCCATACCGAAAGCCTTCGTTGAACCAGCAGCGATCCCGCCTATGCGAGTGGGTAGTGTCTCCCTAACCAGAGAGAACGCTCGAGGTTCCGATATTCATCCAATGCGGCTTGTTCAGCGTAGCCTCCTATATGGGACGGCATTCGCGCCATTTGGGGGCTTCCTGTCGTCTGGTCAAAGTCCTAGTTCTTGGATGCCCACCTGTAGGAGTAATGCGATGCGCGACGCCGATCCCAAGCCCGTCCGTCTGACCGACTACCGCCCACCGGACTGGCTCGTGGACACGGTTGATCTCGACGTGCGGCTTCATCCGAGCGTGACGACGGTCATCGCCCGGTTAGGGATGCGCCCCAATCCGCTCGGTCGCCACGGCTCACCAATCGTTCTCGATGGCGACGAACTCGAACTGAAATCGATCACCCTCAATGGTACGCCGCTGGGAGGCTCCGCCTACGCGGCCACCCCGTCCTCGCTCACCATTCTGGCGCCGCCACAGGCCGCTGTGACCTTGCAGATCGAGACCGTGCTCGACCCTTCAGCCAATACAAAGCTCATGGGACTTTATCGATCGAGCGGCACCTACTGCACCCAGTGCGAGGCCGAAGGCTTTCGCCGCATAACCTATTTCCCCGACCGTCCGGACGTTCTCGCGGTCTACACCACCCGCATCGAGGCTGAGCGCGACGAGGCCCCCGTGCTGCTCGGCAATGGCAACCCGGTCGAACGCGGCGACGTGGAAGGCACCACACGCCACTATGCCGTCTGGCACGATCCCTGGCCCAAGCCCTGCTATCTGTTCGCTCTTGTGGGCGGACGGCTCGACGGCATCAGCGAACCCTTCGTCACCGCCACCGGCAAGCCCGTCGAGCTTGGCATCTATGTCGAACCCGGCAAGGCCGACCGTGCCAGCTACGCCATGGACGCGCTGAAGCGTTCGATGCGCTGGGATGAAGAAGCCTTCGGGTGCGAATACGACCTCGACGTTTTCAACATCGTCGCCGTCGCAGACTTCAACATGGGCGCCATGGAGAACAAGGGTCTGAACGTCTTCAATGACAAATACGTTCTCGCAAGCCCCGAGACCGCGACAGACACCGATTATGCGAACATCGAGGCGATCATCGCCCACGAGTATTTCCACAACTGGACCGGCAACCGCATTACGTGTCGAGACTGGTTCCAGCTCTGCCTCAAAGAGGGATTGACGGTCTTTCGGGACCAGGAATTCTCGTCCGACCAGCGCTCGCGTCCAGTGAAGCGCATCGGCGATGTGCGCCTACTCAAGAGTCACCAGTTCGCCGAAGACGCCGGCCCGCTGGCTCACCCCGTACGCCCCTCGACCTATCGCGAAATCAATAACTTCTACACGGCCACCGTCTACGAGAAGGGTGCCGAAGTCGTGCGCATGCTGAAGACCCTTCTCGGCGAAGAAGGCTTCCGTTCCGGCATGGATCTTTATTTCGACCGTCACGACGGTCAGGCGGCGACGGTTGAGGACTTTCTGACCTGCTTCTCCGAAACCAACAGTGTCGACCTCTCGCAGTTCGCGCTCTGGTATGCACAGTCGGGAACCCCGCAGGTCGAGGTGAGCGGCCACTGGGACGCAGATGCACGGAGCTACCGGCTCGATATCCGGCAGACACTCCCCCCGACGCCCGGCCAGCCCGACAAGCACGCCATGCTGTTTCCGCTCGCGCTCGGTCTGGTTGGGCCGGACGGGAAGGACATGCCGCTCAATCCGGATGACGGCACGAATACCGCGGGAACGGTGTTGCTTGTCAGCAAGCCGGAACAGAGCTTCCTGTTCCGCGATGTACCAGAGCGCCCGGTTCCCTCGATCAACCGCGGCTTCTCCGCACCCGTCAAACTCAACGCGAACCTCGGCACCGAGGATCTGACGTTCCTTGCCCGCCATGATAGCGATCCGTTTAACCGCTTCGAGGCCGGCCAGACCTTGGCGCTCCATCATCTGGTATCGGCCAGCGGCCAATCCCGTGAGGGAATCAGGATCGATGACCCGACCGCTCTGGTCGAGGCGATGGACGCGAGCCTGAACGACGCTTCACTCGATCCTGCCTTCGTTGCCCAGGTGCTCTCGGTACCGTCCGAAGGAGAAGTCGGGCGAGAGATCGGGACGGACGTCGATCCCGATGCCATACATGCCGCGCGCCGTACGCTCCGCCATACGCTTGGCGAGGCACTGCGGCCGACGTTGGAGCGCGTCTACGTTCAGCATGCACCCACCGGCACCTACTCCCCTGACGCGATCTCAGCGGGACGGCGCTCTCTGCGCAATGCGAGCCTCGACCTGCTCGCCTGTACCGGCGGAGAGGCCGATATCGCCCGGGCGCTCACGCATTTTGAGACCGCTGACAATATGACGGATCGTTTCTTCGCTCTGTCTGTCCTCGCCCACAATGCACCTGATGTACGCGAAGCGGCACTCACCGCGTTCCATGAGCGCTTCAAGGACGATCCGCTGGTAGTCGACAAGTGGCTTGCCCTGCAGGCACAGATCGCCGAACCGGGCGCGCTGGACCGAGTGCGTGAGCTGACCAGACACCCTGCCTTTTCGATGGGAAATCCGAACCGGGTCCGAGCCCTCATTGGAAATTTCGCAACCGCCAATCAGACCCAGTTCCATCGCCTCGACGGGGCGGGGCACACCTTTGTCGCCGATGCCGTACTGGAACTCGATTCCCGCAACCCGCAGGTTGCCGCACGCCTTCTGGGCGCATTCAAAAGCTGGCGTTCGCTGGAGCCTGTCCGCCGCGCATCTGCCGAACGGAACCTGAAGCGCGTGGCCGACAAGCGGGATCTGTCGCCGGATGTCGCCGATATCGTGGCGCGCTCGCTGGGCTAGCCAAAGACTTAATATTCCAAAGGCTTCACGCACATTGATCGTTTCAGTATGCAAATTCCAGCGATAAGCTGTGACAGAATGTACAGCCTAGCGGCCAATGGAAAACTCTCAGCCTTCGGTAGCTTCAAGGGATGGCACGACACTCGCGGCGGCTTACTTGAGCGCGCCTCTGGCTTTATGTGTGGTCAATCGCGATCGACGCTGCCTGGCCGCCAATGAGCGCTTCGCCGAAGCTCTGGAGTGCCCTCTCGACCGAATCCGTGGCGAGGACCTGAACTCGCTGCTTCCCGGATCAAAAGAGTTTGTCATCACCGCCTTGGAAAAAGCCGAGGGTGGGGAGGCTTTCAACGACTACGAACTTCCGGTCGGTGAACGCGGCAAGGTATTCCTCGCCTCCGCCGAAGCCTTCCGAGAGAGTGGAGTGCTGACGGGCCTCTCCATCGGTCTGGTGGACATAACCGAGCGCAAACGAATGGCGGAGGCGCTCGTCGAAATGGAGAAGCGCATCGCATTCGCGATGGAAAGCGCAAACCAATGGATATGGGAACTGGACATTCCGGCGAACCGCGTCCGCCGCTCATCACATTGGAAGTCCGGACTTGGCTACCTGCCGGAGGAGACCATCGGCGGAGCCGAACATGTCGCCTGGAGTGTGGTGCATCCGGAGGACCTACCGCAGGTACTCAAAAGCTACAAGAATCTCATCGACGGTCGGACCGACGTTTTTGAGGCGACCTATCGGATACAGCATAGAAACGGCACTTGGCTCTGGATCATGGGCCGTGGCCGCATCGTGGAGCGGTCCCCCGACGGAGAGCCCCTCCGCCTGCTGGCCACCAGCGTCGATATCAGTCGGCAGAAGCGGACGGAACAGGAGTTGGCGGCCACTGTGCGCCGGCGCGAAGAGCTGGAACGCGAGCTTGTTGCCACCAATCGGCGGCTGACGGCGCTGTCGGAAATGGACTCCCTCACCGAATTACCCAATCGGCGTAAATTCGACGAAGTGCTCTCGCGCGAGATGCGTCGCAATAGGGGCCATTCGCCAGCGATGGCCCTTCTCATGATCGATGTCGATCAATTCAAAAGCTATAATGACCTCTATGGCCACCCGGAGGGCGATGAGTGCCTGCGCAAGGTGGCAGAGACCCTGAGTGGCTGCGCACGCCGAGCGGGTGACGTCATCGCTCGTTATGGCGGCGAGGAATTTGCCGCCATTCTCGCCGACACCAATGAAGCCGATGCCACTGTCCTCGCAGGCCGCATGCTGGAGGCGGTTCGATCCCTCAGGATCGCGCATTCCGGCAGCGCGATGGGCATCGTCACGGTGAGTATCGGAGTCACCGTCTACGAACTGCCCGCCTCCCGGCACGATTACATGCCCATAGGCAACTTGATCGCCGCCGCTGACCGCGCGCTTTATTCTGCCAAGCAGGCGGGGCGCAACTGCATCGTCACGTCAAGCGTGGATCCAAGCGGTGCGCTGCGCACCGCGGCCGTAACCGAGAGCGGCGCACCCTCCCCGCCCAAGCACATCGACGACGGCGACAACGCCCACGGCTAGGCGGGTTCAGTACTCGATGACATCCTCAAGCGCGTAGTGCTTGACGGTTTTGCGGTTGGCGATGAGCTCATCAACGGTCGGACGCCCGGTCATCGCTCGTTCTACCGCGATCTTCATCGCTTCATAATTGGTGCGGTAAAGATCCGCCTTGTCGAGGTTCGCATCCTCCGCACAACGCGGATCGAGCCAGACCATCACAATCATGCAGATGTCATCGGCCTGCTCCTTCGGCAGGATACCCTCCGAGAGCGCGTCCACGATTGCATCGCCGATAGCGGCCTGAACAACACCGCCAAGCAGCTCAACATACGCCAGCGACTCGATTGTCGCCTTTGTTGTCATCATCGTAGCCGGGCGCACCATCTGGTTGAGATCGCGGACTCGAACATGCGCGTATGCCCCTGCACCTGCCCCATCATGGAGGCGAAGGCATTCCCGGCAGGCCCGCGCACCGAGCCAATCAGAACCTCAGGCATAGCGTCGGTGAACTGACCATCGGCTGCCAGAACGGTGGCCTCTCCTGTGCGAAACCAGATCTCGCTCATCGTCGTCTCCCTGAGGTGCTATCGGCATCCAGCGCATAGCATCGCGCCCATCTGCGCGCCCATCGCCCAATGCCGGACATGCCCTACCAAAACACCACACCGCTACCCTAAGTTGATCACACCTCAAACTTGACTCCCGAGGACTCTGGACACGAGGGGGCGGATTCGATTCAAATCGGGGTGATTCGGAGAGATGCGGCACATCACTCCAGGTCGACTGGGAAAGGGTTCTGGGACTTCGGGGGAGGCCGGCGATGGCTCGCGCCAACGCTGCGGGAAGCTCTGTGCGTGTACAGGCCATGCGAGGTTTGGCACGTTCGGTTGCGCGTCCCGCATATCAGCGGCTGGTCGACGCCGAACCCTTCATGCGCAAGGCTGTGCCGGCGCTTATCGTCGCCTTTATAGCTATCGTGGCGATTGCGGCGATTGTGCAAACGCGCGCCTATCGCGCCGATGCCGTGGCCAACGCCAAGGACGAACTCGCGCTGTTCGCCGCGGCAATCGCCAGCGAAATCGGGCGCGCCGGCGCCGATATATCGGCCCCCAATACCCTGCTGACGTCCAGCCTCCCGCCGCGAGCGACCGAGGATGGTCGGCGCTATGGTCTGATCGACAGCGCCGGCGGTGTCGTCGCGACTCATGACGGCGACAGCCATACCGATATCGCGGACGAAATTCGCCACTTGCTCACCAGCGTGCAGGCACTTGCCATCTTCGCTGAGGATGCTGGCGTGCTGGAAGTCGGACTGCCTGACGGCTCCACGGCGCTTGCCACCGTGCACAATCTGCGTGGCGCCCCATTCCAGCTCGTCGCCATCCAGCCACTGGGCCGCGCGCTGTCGACTTGGCAGTCGGATACCATTCTCACCGTGACCCTGTTGAGCACCACCGGGGCGGTGCTGCTGATCCTCGGCTTTGCGTTCCACTGGCAGGCGACCCGTGCCCGGGAAGCGGACGGCATCTACGACACGGTGCGCGCCCGCATCGACACCGCACTCTCGCGTGGCCGCTGCGGTCTGTGGGACTGGGATATGGGGCGCGGGCGGATGTTCTGGTCGGAGTCCATGTTCGAGATGCTCGGCCATCCGCCACGCGATGATCTGATCTCGTTCGGTGAAGTGGCCGCCCTCGTCCATCCCGACGACACCAATCTCTACGACATCGCCAAGGAAATCGCCGACAAGCCCGGTCGTACCATCGACCGCATGTTTCGCATGAAGCATGCGGACGGGCACTGGCTGTGGCTGCGCGCCCGCGCCGAGGTCGTGGCGCAGGAGAATGGCGAGCCGCCTCATCTTGTTGGCATCGCGGTCGACATTACCGAGGAAAGACGGCTCGCCGAGCGCACCGCCACCGCCGATATGCGCCTGCGCGATGCCATCGAGAGCATTTCCGAGTCCTTCGTGCTGTGGGACAGCACGAACCGGCTGGTGATGTGCAATTCGAAGTTCCAGTCCCTGCACGGCTTCGGGGATGCGAACGTGGCCCCCGGCACACCATTCGAAACCGTGGCTGAACAGGCCCGCAAGCCGCTCCTGCGCATTCCACTGCGCACGGAAGACCGCCCGGAAGAAGGCGCACGCGCCTTCGAAGCGCAACTGGAAGGTGGCCGCTGGCTGAAGGTCGCCGAGCGCCGGACCAAGGATGGCGGCTTCGTGTCGGTGGGTACCGACATCACAGCGCTTAAACGCCACGAAGAACGCCTCATGGACAGCGAGAAGCGCCTGATGGCGCTGGTCGCCGACCTTCGAAAGTCCCAGCAGACTCTGGAGATGCAGGCGCTCCAGCTCGCCGAGCTCGCCCAGAACTACGCCGATGAAAAAACCAAAGCCGAAGACGCCAACCGCGCCAAATCCGAGTTCCTCGCCAATATGAGCCACGAGCTGCGCACGCCGCTCAACGCGATCATCGGCTTTTCCGAACTCATGGAGAGTGGCCTTTTCGGTCCCCTCGGCAGCGACAAGTACAATGAGTACTGCCGCGACATCCGCGATTCCGGGCGCTACCTGCTCGATGTCATCAACGACATTCTCGACATGTCGCGCATCGAGGCCGGCCGTTTCCAGCTCAACCTCCAGCCCGTCAAACTCGACGAAGTCGTCACTGACGCGATACGGGTGATGTCGGTCCGCGCGGACGAGAAGCACCTCACCATCACCAGTGAAAGCGAAGAAGCCGTCGCCGTCGAGGCGGACAAGCGCGCCCTCAAGCAGATCGCGCTCAACCTGATCTCCAACGCCATAAAGTTCACGCCGGAGCACGGGCGCATCACGCTGCGAACGCGGCAGTTCGCCCGCGCGGCGCTGCTGGTCATCGAAGATACCGGCATCGGCATCCCGAAAAGCGCGCTGGCCAAGATCGGCAAGCCGTTCGAGCAGGTCGAGAGCCAGTTCACCAAGACCTACAAGGGGTCGGGCCTTGGCCTTGCCATCGCCAAGTCACTTGTCGAACTGCATGGCGGCACGATGAGGATCCGCTCTTCGGAGGGAGTCGGCACGACGGTTGTCATCCGCCTGCCGTTGAACGGCCGTCCCGCCCTGCACTATCGCAGCGCACGCCACGCCCCCGTGAACTGAAGTTCTCCTGCGCGCACTCCACAATGCGGCAAATAAGGGCGTCAGCCTTTGCGGCGCACGGGCACGACCTCCGCTTGAGCCAGCACCCGCTCAAAAATCAGGCGGACCTCGGCCTGCGTTTCGAAAAGATGGGCTTCCAAAGTGGAGAAGTCCGGCATGCCACCCGCCCGCGCCAGAAGCCGGCGCAACGCGGGGCTTGCCTCGGCGGGCTGGAACGGACCAACGAGCGCGAGGCGCAGGACCTGTGTGAGGTCGTGCAGTAACCGGCAGGCATCCGCCAGAACCTGTCCATCCTCCGCGTCAATGAGACCGATCGATCGCGCCGCCTCGATCACGCGCAATGTCGAGGTATTGATGACCTGAGGATGCCGCGAAGCGTGGGCAAGCACCAGAAATTGGGCGGCAAATTCGATATCAACCAATCCGCCACGCGCATATTTGAGGTCCCACGGCTCATCCTCACCCTTCTCTTCGGCGACGGCGATGCGCATGTCGCGAATGTCGGCGGCGATCCGGGGCAGGTCGCGCTTTCGCCGCAGTACCTGCCTGATGGTCGCCTCGACCTTGCCAGCGAAGGCGGGAGACGCTGAAACGACACGCGCGCGCGTGAGCGCCATGTGCTCCCAGGTCCAGGCTTCCTCGGCCTGATAGACCTCGAAGCGTGGCAGGCTGGTCGCCACCGGACCTGAGCGACCCGAGGGGCGAAGCCGAAGATCGACCTCATAAAGCTGGCCGGCATTGGTCGGCGTCGTCAGGACGCTTATGAGACGCTGGGTGAAGCGTGCGAAATACTGCCCGCCATACAAGGGACGCGCACCATCACTCTCAGGGTGATCCTGATCGAAATCGTAGAGCACGATCAGATCCAGGTCCGAGCCGGCCGTCATCTCGCGGCCACCAAGCTTGCCCATGGCAAGTACCGCGATTTCGCCACCGGCAATAACGCCATACGCCGCGCGAAACCGTCTCTCCACCACACCGAAAAGAGCACGAATGATCACGCCTGCCAGCCGAGCGAAGGCCTCCCCTGCACGCGCCGCCGGCAGCGTGCCGGAAAGGATGCGCACACCTATGAGCACATGCTGTTCCTGGCGGAACCGGCGCGCGTGGTCGAGCAGATCCTCTTCATCCTCCGCCTGATCGAGCAAGGAGGACAGTCTATCGGCAAGTGCGGCCTCGTCAGGCAGCGCGCCGAAGAAGGCAGGATCAAGCAAGGCATCAATCAGCGAGGGGCGATGCGCCAGCATCTCTCCCAGCCGTGGCGCGGTCCCGAGTATCGTCGCCAACAGGCGCACCAGATCAGGATGGCGGACCAGCGCCGGCAACAGTCTATGGGCGGTCGGCAGGTCGCGAAAGAAGCGATCCGTCGCGTTCAGTGCGGCATCGGGCGCACCGCCGCGCGCCAACGCGTCGATCAGCAACGGGACCACGACGGCGAGATTTGCGCGCACGGTGGGCGGGCGCAACGCGCGATGCTCGCCGGAAAGCCAGCCCCGGACCGTGGCACTCGCCGAGCGTGGGTCTGCAAAGCCCAGCTTGTGCAAGGTGGCGAGGGTCTCGCGATCGTCACTTTCGGCGGGGAATTCCAACCGCCCATCGACTGCCGCCCGGGGAGGCACATCCTCGAACAGCCGCGAATAGTGATTTTGAACGCATGTCAGCCGTCGTGTCAGGGCCTCGGCGAAGTCGCGACCGTTTGCGTAGCCCATGAAGCGAGCAAAGGTCGCGAGATCTTCAGCGCCCTCCGGAAGGGTATGGGTCTGGGCGTCAGCGACCATCTGGAGCCGGTGCTCGACCCGGCGCAGGAAATGATAGGCTTCGTCGAGTTCGGCGCGCGCCGCTTCCCCGATCCAGCCGGATTCAGCGAGCAGGACAAGTGCTTCGAGGGTACGCCGCGTGCGGAGGCGCGGGTCGCGGCCGCCGGCGATCAGTTGCTGGGTCTGGGCAAAGAACTCGATCTCACGAATGCCACCGCGCCCAAGCTTCACATTGTGCCCCTCGACCGCAATCGCCTCATGACCGCGAAAGGCGTGAATGTCCTGTTTCATGGCATGGACGTCGGCGACGGCCGCGTAGTCCAGTGAGCGGCGCCAGACAAAGGGGGCAAGCCGCTTCAGGAAGCTATCGCCCAATTCGATGTCACCGGCGACTGGCCGCGCCTTGATATAGGCCGCCCGCTCCCAGGTGGCGCCCTCGCGCTCGTAATAATCGAGCGCGGCATCGATGGAGAGAGCAACCTGCGTCGAGGCCGGGTCGGGACGCAGACGCAGGTCTACGCGCGCCACGTACCCGTCGGCTGTGCGCTCCTGGAGCAGGCGGACAAGACGCTGCGTCAGCCGCACAAAAAAAGGTGCCGCCTCCACACCGTCGGCGAGTGGAGCGACTTCAGGATCGAAGAGCACAATCAGATCGACATCGCTGGAATAGTTCAGCTCACCCGCACCGTGCTTGCCCATGGCGAGCACGGCGTAGCCCGAACCTCCACCCCCTTCACCCAACCGCGCCTTATCGAGCTTGCCCGCGTCTGCCGCGTCGCGCAGCAGGAAGGCGACCGCGGCAGATATCGCGGCATCGGCCGTCGCGGTCAGTTCACGCGTGACGCTCGCCAGGTCGAACACGTCACCGATGTCCGCAAGGGCGACGCCCAACGCCGTCTGCGCCCGCAGCCGACGGAGTACGGCCATCACCTCGGCCTCGTCCCGGCTCAAGCCGACGGCCCTCGTGGCGGCCGCGCGCGCCTGCCCGAGATACTCGTGCGGATCGCTTTCCAGAATGCCAAGAATCCGGTCGGGATCCAGCCGGATCAGATCGGAAAGGAAGGGAGAATGCTCGGCGACCGCAGCCAGCACCGCATGGGCCGCAGGATGCGCCTTCATGATCGACGTGAGATGGCGGCGCTGCTCAACGGACGCATCTTCAAACAGCCGACCCAGCGCGGGCGCCAGCCTGGAACCGGCGACCGGCGAACTGGTGCCACGCAGGTTCGCGGCGAGCCCCGCTGTCTGCACGCCCGTCTTGACCGCCGCCTTCCTTCCGCTCGCAAGCGCCATTCATGCCCCGCTTTCTTTATGCCAAACACACTCTAGGAGCGTTTCGTTCAAAAAGAGCTAGCGGGGGCTTCTTCGTCGGCAGCGGGTTCCAGCGGCAGCTCGACAATTACCCTCAGGCCGGGCTCATTGTCTTCAAGTGTCAGGCTCCCGCCATGCAGGTGCACGACCGCCGACACCAACGACAGACCAAGGCCGGAGCCTGGAAGGGTGCGGCTCGCTTCCAAACGCACGAAGCGCTCCAGCACGCGCGGTCGATCAGCCTCCGGAATACCCGGCCCCGCATCCGCGACAATCACTCGCGCCCGTCCGTCGATCCGTTCAGCGACGAGGCTGATGCTGCGCCGGCCCCCATCCGGTTCCGGCGCGGAATACTTGATCGCATTGTCGAGCAGATTTGAGAGCGCCTGGGCCAGCAATTCCCGCACGCCGGTCACGCGCAACTCTGCCTCGGCGCGCAGGACGAGGTCGAGACCGCGCTCGTCGGCGACCGGCTCGTAAAGCTCGGCAACGCTCGCTGCCATATCCGCCAGATTGATGCTCACCATAGCGGCTGTCGCCTGCCGGGCTTCAGCTCGCGCGATCATCAGCAAGGCGTCGAAGGTGCGGATCAGCCCGTCGGATTCCTCAATGGTCTTCTCTGTCGCAAGCCGCCACTCATCGTCACCCTCGGCCGTGCGCAACGCGTCCTCCGCGCGGTTGCGCAATCGCGTGAGCGGCGTCTTCAGGTCGTGGGCGATGTTGTCGGAGACATCCTTCAGCCCGACCATCAAAGTCTCGATGCGCTCCAGCATGGCGTTGAGGCTGAGGGCGAGGCGGTCAAACTCGTCGCCCGTACCCGCGACGGCGAGGCGGCCGGAAAGATCTCCCGCCATGATGCTCTCGGAGACCGCCGTCATCTGGTCGATGCGCTTCAGCACGCGTCGCGTCACGAACAGTCCGCCAGCCACACCAAGCACGACCAGAAGGCCGAGCCCCCACACCGCCGGACCAATGATGATCTTCCGCAGTTCTTCGCGCTCGACGACGTCGCGCCCGATCAGGAGCCTGAATTCGCCTGGCAAATAGATGACATTGACGAGGGCCCGGCTCAGGGGGCCTTGGGCTTCTTCCGAGCGCACATAACCGATCTCGCTCCAGCCTGGTCGGCTGAGAACCTCCAACGGGAGATTCAGCACGTTTCCCGCCAACGGATCGCCATTAAAGCTGGTCACGAGCAGCAGGCCGGCATCGGGCGCACGCGCCCGGCGGTTCACCACCTGTACCAGCCGGGTGATGCCCCCGCGCTCGAACTGCGTCTGCATGTAGCGCGTATCGGCATCGATCGCCTCGATCGCCTGCCGGGTCACCAATCGCTGTGTGTGCCAGCCCAGATAGGCGATCACCGATCCTGCGAAGACCGCGAACACCAGAAGATACGCTGCGATCAGCTTGAACGCCGTCGTGCGGATGAGCCTACCGAGCGACGTCACGGATAATGTATCCGGCGCCGCGCACCGTGTGCAGCAATTGCGGGTCGAAGCCCTTGTCGATCTTTGAGCGCAGCCGCGACACGTGCACGTCGATCACATTGGTCTGCGGATCGAAATGGTAGTCCCAGACATTCTCCAGCAGCATGGTGCGGGTCACCACCTGGCCGGCATGCCGCATCAGATATTCCAGCAGCCGGAATTCACGCGGCTGCAGAGGGATTTCCTGGCCCGCTCGCGTGCAGCTATGAGCAAGCCGGTCGAGCTCCAGATCGGCGACGCGATAGACCGTGTCGGCCGCCTGCGGCGCACCGCGGCGCGCCAACACTTCCACCCGCGCCAGAAGTTCAGAAAAGGCGTAGGGCTTGGGAAGATAGTCGTCACCGCCGGCACGCAGGCCGGTGACACGGTCGTCGACCTGTCCCAGCGCGGAAAGGATCAGCGCCGGCGTCTGGTCGCCGCGCGCGCGCAGCTCAGTGATGAGTGAAAGGCCATCGCGACGCGGAAGCATGCGATCGACGATCAGAACGTCGTAGCCGCCTTCACACGCATAGGTCAGCCCCTCCTCGCCATTGGAGGCGAGATCGACAACATGGCCGGATTCTCGGAACGCCTTGCGCAGATAGTCGGCGGCATCGCGATCATCTTCAACGACGAGCAGGCGCATGGCAGAGGCTTCGGACGCGTTCCTGAGGTCCGCCGGCTCCAGCGTGGTTTCCGGTGCCGAGCCGACCGGATGGGTCGAGTGAGGATTCGAACTCGTCTCCATGTACGTCATTTCGAGCCTCGCGCCTATCGGAGCCGCGCATCGCGGCGGGAGAAATGACGACGCGGGAAGCCCTTTCGGGGCTCCCCGCGCCACCGGACCGACTGCAACCCAGGGGGGCGACGGAACGGGCAGCAGCCGGAACCGATCCTCAGCCCTTGGTCTTGCCGAGCGAGATCGCCACGAAACGCGTGCCGCGATCGTTCTTGACCCGCATCAGCACGGCCTTGCGGTTCTCCTTGCTCGCGGCGGCGAGGCCATCGCGAACATCGCTCGGGTTCATCACCGGCTTGCCGGCAACGTCGAGAATGACATCGCCCGCCTTCAGGCCACGCTCGGCTGCCGGGCCATTGGGATCCACTTCGGTGATCACGACGCCCTGCTCGCCGGCGCCGGCGACACCCTTTGCGGGAGCCAGCGACAGACCGAGGCGCGGCAGATCATTGGTGCCCTGTTCGGCATCCTGACCATCAGCCGAGGCCACCTGTTCGGGGAGCTGCTCGAGCGTCACCGAGACCGTGATCGGCTTGCCGTCGCGCAGCACGCTCAGCTTGATGGTCGAGCCGGGCTTGTGGCTGGCGACCTCACGCGACATCTCGCGGGAGTCCTTGATGTTCTGGCCGTCGATCGCGGTGACGATGTCGCCAGGCTTCAGACCGGCCTTCTCGCCGGGCGTGCCGGGCTGGACCTGGGCGATCAGCGCACCCTGGGCGTCCTTGAGATCCATGGCTTCGGCGACTTCATCGCTCACCGGCTGGATCTGCACGCCGACATAACCGCGCGCCACCTGGCCGCCGTTCTTCAGCGCGTCGACAACCTGCGACACGGTCTCCGAGGGGATCGCGAAGGCGATGCCGACATTGCCGCCCGAGGGGGAGACGATGGCGGTATTCATGCCGATCACGTCGCCGTCGAGGCTGAAGGTCGGACCGCCCGAATTGCCGCGGTTGATCGGAGCGTCGATCTGGAGGAAGTCGTCATACGGGCCCGAACCGATATCGCGACCACGCGCGGAGACGATGCCCGCCGTCACGGTGCCACCCAGGCCGAACGGGTTACCGACAGCAACCACCCAGTCGCCGACGCGCGGCGCCTTCTCGGCAAGCTTCACCCACGGGAAGTCGGTACGGCCGTCAACCTTCAGCAGCGCGACATCCGTGCGCGGATCGGTGCCGATCACCTTGGCGGTGTAGGACTTGCCGTCCGTCAGGGTGACGTCGACTTCCGAGGCGCCCTCGACCACGTGGTTGTTGGTCACGACGTAGCCATCAGCGGAGATGAAGAAGCCAGAACCCTGGCCGACGACACGACCATGCCCCGGACCGCCGCGACGCGGGCCCATCTCGGGGCCGCCCTGGCCAAGGCCGAAGCGACGCATGAAGCGTTCAATCTGCGGGGGAACCTTGCCTTCCATGCTGTCGTCGCCCATAGCGACGTCTTCTTCGGAGTCCTTCTTCACCTTCACGCTCACCACGGCAGGCGAGACCTTTTCGACGATGTCGGCGAAGGAGAAGGTGCTGGCCGGCTGGTTGGTCGACAGCTGGGCGAAGGCCGGGGTGACGGCCTCGGGAAGCACGTAGGCGCCAACAGCGCCACCCGCGAGGGCAAGAGTAAACACACCGGCGAGCAGCCGCGTGCGGCTGCGGCGCAGAGTGGAAGAGGCGGGCTTGGAATTCTCGGGAAGCGCGTTGCGCGACATGGGGATGTCCTCGTTCGACGGTCGTGTCACTCCCCGACCGGGGAGGCTTGAACGAGAACGTAGAGCCCCGCGCCTTAACGCAGGCTGGCGGCGAGCTTAAACATTTGTAACGTTGCCGCCCTTGTGGTCCGCAGCCGGTTCTGCGTCGAGGAGCTCGCGCAGCCGCGTCTCCTCCTCCGCGCTGAGCGGCGCATAAGGCGCCGGGGTGCGGCGACGGCGATAAGCAAACACCAGCCCGCCTCCGCCCACCACCAGCACCAGGAAGGGCGCCAGCCACAGGATCCAGTTGGTGCCATGCCAGGTCGGCCGCATCAGAACGAATTCGCCGTAGCGGGAGACGAGATAATCCAGCACCTGGTCGTTGCTGTCGCCCGCCTTGATCCGCTCACGCACGAGGATACGCAGGTCCTTCGCCAGCGGCGCGTCTGAATCGTCGATCGACTGATTCTGACAGACCATGCACCGCAGTTCCTTGGAGAGCGTGCGCGCGCGGGCCTCCTGTACGGGATCGGGCAGTACCTCGTCAGGCTGAACCGCACGCAGCGGCCCGGTGGGGGCGACCATCAGCACCGCCGCGCACAACAGGAAGCGAAGGCGTTTCATGCTCATTCCGCTGGCACCGGAGCGGATTTCGGCTTGCGTGCCGGTTTGGGGGCGCCGACCCGCAAACGACGGTCGGACAGCGAAAGCACCCCCCCGAGCGCCATAACGATCGAACCCAGCCAGATCAGCGTCACCAGCGGCTTCCAGTAGGCCCTGACCCCGATGGCGCCATTGGGAAGCTCGTCGCCAAGGCTCACATAGAGCTGGCTGAAGCCATAGGTACGGATGCCTGCTTCCGTCGTCGGCATGTTGCGCGCGGTGAACAGGCGCTTGGCCGATTCAATGGTGCCGACATCGACACCGCCCCGACGCACCGTGAACACGCCGACAACGTCGCGATAGTTCGGACCCTGGCGCGGCTCCAGCCGGTCAAGCGTCAGCTCGTAACCGCCCAGTTCGAAGGCCTGGCCGATCCTCGCTCCGATGATGCGTTCGGCATTCCAGCTTGTCTCGGCAATGATGCCGAGAAGGCAAACGCCCACGCCGGCATGGGCGATCGCGGCGCCGAACGTCGCGCGCGGCAGGCCCCTGAAGCGTGCAAACGCCGTCGCCGCTGGCACCCGTCCCAAACCGGAGCGCTCGGCAAGATCAACCACCGCGCCGATGATGATGAACGCCGCCAGTCCCATGCCGATGGGCGCAAGTGCGGGGCCCCCACCCTGCACATAGGCGGCGAGCGTCGCGGCGATAATGGCGGCGCCAAAGGCTGCCATCAGCCTCTGCGCCGCGCCGGCAAGGTCGCCACGCTTCCAGGCCAGCAGAGGGCCGAACGGCATGGCAAACACCACCGGCAGCATCAGCGCCCCGACGGTCAGGTTGAAATAGGGGGGGCCGACGGTGATCTTGGAGCCGTTAAAGGCCTCCAGCGCCAGCGGATAGAGCGTACCCACGAACACCGCCGCCGCCGCCGCCGTCAGCAGCAGGTTGTTCAGCACCAGCGCGCCCTCGCGCGAAACCGGCGCGAAAAGGCCGCCCTGCCGGAGCATCGGGGCGCGCAGCGCATAGAGCGCCAGCGAGCCGCCGATGAAGAATACGAGGATGCAGAGGATGAACACGCCGCGCGAGGGATCGGTGGCGAAAGCGTGCACCGAGGTCAGCACGCCGGAGCGCACCAGGAAGGTGCCAAGCAGCGAGAGTGAGAAAGCCAGAATGGCCAGCAGGATCGTCCACACCTTCAGCGCGTCGCGCTTTTCCATCACGACAGCGGAATGGATCAGCGCGGTGCCGGCGAACCAGGGCATCAACGACGCGTTCTCGACCGGATCCCAGAACCACCATCCGCCCCAACCGAGCTCGTAATAGGCCCAGTAGGAGCCCATCGCGATACCCACCGTCAGGAAGGCCCACGCCGCCAGTGCCCAGGGACGCACCCAGCGCGCCCAGGCGGCGTCGATGCGCCCGTCGATCAGCGCAGCGACGGCAAAAGAGAAGGTGATCGAGAAACCGACATAGCCGAGATAGAGCAGCGGTGGATGGATCGCGAGGCCGATATCCTGGAGGATCGGGTTGAGATCCTGCCCCTCGGCCGGTGCCGGCATCACCCGGACAAACGGGTTCGAGGTGAGCAGGATGAAAAGCAGGAAAGCCGTGGCAATCGAGCCCTGCACGCCCAGCACATTCGCCTTCAGGGTCGCCGGCAGGTTGGAACCGAACACCGCGACCAGCGCACCAAACAGGGCCAGCACCAGCACCCAGAGCAGCATGGAACCCTCGTGGTTCCCCCAGGTTCCGGTGATCTTGAACAGCAGCGGCTTCATCGAGTGCGAATTCTCGACGACATTCAGTACCGAGAAATCGGACTGGACATAGGCCGAGACCAGCGTGGCGAAGGACAGGCTTATGAAGCCGAACAGCACCACCGCTAGCGCCGGCCCCACGCGCATCAATGCCGCGTCTCCGGCTCGCGCGCCCCATATCGGGATCGTCGTCTGCAGGATCGCTACGGCGAGGGCGAGCACGAGAGCGTAATGGCCGATTTCCGGGTTCATGGGGTCGCCTCGCCTTCCTTCCAGACGCCCTGCCTCTTCAGCGCGTCCGCGACCTCCTTCGGCATGTAGTTCTCGTCGTGCTTGGCCAGCACGGTGTCCGCGCGGAAGCTGCCGTCCGGCGTGAGCGTCCCCTCCGCGATCACGCCCTGTCCTTCGCGGAACAGATCGGGCAGCAGCCCGGCAAAATTCACGGCAATCTCGCCGCCACCATCGGTGACGACGAAGCTCACATGGGCATTGTCCTGCTTCACGACGCTGCCATCCTTCACCAGTCCGCCGAGCCTTAGCCGGGTCCCCGGCATCGCATGCTCGGCAGCAAGCTCGCTTGGGGTGCGGAAGAACACAATGGTGTCGTTCAACGCGAACAGTACCAGGCCGGCGGCAATGCCGAGCACGCCAAGCGCGGAGGAGATGAGCAGGAGGCGCCGTCCTTTGCGGGTCATGTCGTCAGCTCCCGATGCCAAGTTCACGCGCCAGCGCGTCGATGCGTGTCAGCGCACCGTCGTCCTTGGCGAAATGGGTTCGCGCGTCACTGGCGGCGCTCTTCGCCTTGTCCGTGTCTCCGAGCACCGTCCAGGCACGCATAAGCCGCAGCCAGCCTTCAAGGTCGCTGCCATCCTCGGCAAGCCGCGCGGAAAGCCGGTCGACCATGCCGCGCACCATCTGGCTGCGCTGTTCGGGCGTCATTTCCTGAGCCGCGGCGACATCGGCCGCACTCGGCCCTGACAGCGGCGCGGGAGCCTCTGCCCCTACCCTTGCCAGCGCCGCACGCACCATCGGCAGCCAGGGCGCATCGGCGGGCGAATCGGCAACAAGGGCGCTCCAATAGGACGCAGCCTCGGCAGGCTTGCCATCCTGCTCGGCACCAAGACCGAGAAAATAGCGGGCCTTGGGATCCTTGGGGTCTTCGCTCAAAGCCAGCTTGAATGCAGCGGAAGCCTCGCTGGTCACCACCCCGCCGGCCTCGGCGATCAACGCTTCGCCGAGCCCTGTCTGCCGCGCCGGGCTTGGGCCGAGCAGGCGGATGGCGTTGGACCAGGCCCGTACGGCATCCCCCGTGCGCCCGGTTCGCTGGTAAATCGGCGCGATCACCTCATAGCCGCGCCCGTCCTGCGGATTGGCTTCGAGATGATCCTCCACCTTGCGGATCAATACGGCGACATCGGCCCTGTCGGGCTGCGCCTGAAGCCGTGCGGCCAGCGGCTGGGGAGGCAGCTGGGGCGAGCCAAGCACGACATAAAGCGTGCCCGCCAGAACGGGTAGAACGATGAGGGCAATGACCGCCACGGCGCGCCGGCGGAACGCGGCACCACTATCCGCTTCGCCCACCGTCTGCACTTCGGCGGAGGCCCGCAGGATGCGGCGCGCCACTTCCGAGCGCGCGGCCTCACTCTCCCCTGCGCCAATCAGTCCGCTGACCCGGTCGCGCTCGATCTCGGCAAGCTGGTCGCGGTACACGGCAAGGTCCGCCTCGGCGGCACTGCCGGACGAGCGAGCGACACCCAGACCCGTGCGCAACGGCCACAGCACCGCCAGAATGGCGGCACCGGTCATCAGCGAAAAGGCGATCCACAGCAACATTAGTCTTCCTCTAATGCGCTGAGGTAGCCGACCGGCAGGCTATCGCCAATCCGTAACACCCTCAGTCGGATCGCCGCAGGCTCACCTTAGCAAGCGTCTGCGGCGCCGCTTCACGCGAGCGTGATGCAACCGGGGCGAACATCATCCCGCAACCGGCGACCAGGTGCCGTCCGGGTTGCGGCAGGCGGTGCCGCGCGCGGTCTGCGGCTGGCCATCGATGTAGATGGTGTGGGTGAACTCGCGACACTTGGGCGAGCCGCCGCGGGCATAGGTCGGGCCGGGCACGATGGTGCCGTATGCGCCACTGTCGCCGCGCCAGCTTACCGGAGCGCCGGGGGAGCCATATTCGAGCGCCTGCATTTGCGCGGCCTGCGCGCGCTGCCGATCCTGTTCGTCCAGGGAATTGCCGATGGCGCCGCCGATGAGACCGCCAATCGCCGCGCCGGCCAGCGTCGCACCGGTATTACCGCCAGCGATCTGGCCGATCACGCCACCTGCGAGGGCACCGATCGCCGCACCGCCAACGGTGTTCGGATTGTCCTGTGCTGTGGTGCAGCCAGCCAGCATCCCGGCAGTCAGGCCAATGGCGACGAGGTGGTAAGCACGCATGAAACAGTTCCCTCAAACTCGGTCACGAAGCATCTGTGGCACGAAGCGGTAGGAATAGGGCGAAACCTAGGCTCCGTCACCAGAGTTACGCCGCCGGCAGCCTCACCACGCAGCGCAACCCGCCAAAAGGCGAGCGCGCGAAGCCGAGTTGTCCGCCATAGAGCGAAACCAGTTCCGAGACGATAGAAAGGCCAAGCCCCGAACCCGGCTTGGTCTCGTCGAGCCGTTTTCCGCGCTTCAGGGCCTGCGCCTGCTGCTCGGCCGTCAGGCCGGGCCCATCGTCGTCGATGACGATCTCGAAGAAGTCGCGCCCTCCGGCAGCGCCCGGTGCGGGTGAAATCGTGATCTCGACCAGCGAACGGGCCCATTTGCAGCCATTGTCGACGAGATTTCCGAGAATTTCCTCCAGGTCCTGTCGCTCGCCGCGGAATCGGATCCGCCCGGCGACATCCGTCTCCACGGCCACGCCCTTGGCGCGGTAGACCTTGGCGAGCGTGGCCGCGAGCTTCTCGGCCACCGGGCCAACGTCCTCGATCGTCGTGACCACCGAGGCGCGCGCGGCCATGCGGGCGCGTTCCAGATGGTGGGCAACCTGTCCCTTCATGACATCGGCCTGCTCGGCCACCTTGACCGCGAACGCATCGCCGGCATCCGCGCCGCGCGCGGCTTCGTTCTGCAGCACCGAAATCGGCGTTTTCAGCGCATGGGCGAGGTTGCCGACATGGGTGCGTGCTCGCTCGACAATCTCGCGGTTGGTTTCGATCAGCCCGTTCACCTCCGCCACGAGCGGCGCAATCTCGACCGGGTAAGCACCCGCGATCCGGTCTGCCCGGCCCATGCGCACCTCGTGAAGTGCGACGAGCATGCGCTTGAGCGGGCGCAGGCCGAACACCACTTGGAACAGAAGGGTCAGCACAAACGCCGCGCCGAGCACGGCCAGCGTCACCATCAGAGCGCGATTGAAGCCTGTGACCTCATCCTCGATCTCGCCGGCGTCGGCGGCGACAGCAACCGCGTAGCGGCCGTCCTCGCCAAGGTCGACCATTCGCTCGACGATCCGCAGGTTCTGCTGCTCCGGTCCTTTGACATAGCCGTAGCGCATGCCGGTGAGGTCGGGCTTGGTGCGCTGCTCGAACAGCAGCGGCAATGTCCCTTCGGGCAGAGAGCGCGAGGTCTTCACCTGCCGCGCGGGGCCGTCGACGCGGGCGATCTGCCAGTACCAGCCGGAAATGGGGAAATTGAAAAGCGGGTCGCCCAGCGTGGTCGGCTCGGGCATGGTGCCGGCCGGCGCATTGGCGACATCGGCGACGATGGTCTTGAGATAGACGTCGAGCCGCTGGTCGAAAGAACGCTCCACCGCATCCCGATAGATCGAGGACAGCGCGAGACCCGTGATCAGCATCACCAGCGCGCCTACTACCGTCGCCGAGATGAAAAGGCGGAGTGCGAGCGAGCCGGCGCGCATCAGCGCGGCGGCTCCGGCGGCGTGAGCAGATAGCCGAGGCCGCGAACGGTCTGGATCACCTCAATGCCGAGCTTCTTTCGCAAACGGCCGACAAACACCTCGATGGTGTTGGAATCGCGATCGAAATCCTGATCATACAGATGCTCGACCAGCTCCGTACGTGAGACCACCCGCCCGGTGTGATGCATCAGATAGGCGAGAAGGCGATGCTCGTGGGAGGTCAGTTTCACCTGCTTGCCGTCCACCGTCACCCGCCCGGAGCGGGTGTCCAGCATAACCGGTCCACAGCTCAGTTCACTCGCGGCATGCCCGGCGGAACGGCGCAGCAGGGCGCGGATCCGCGCGAGAACTTCCTCCATGTGGAAGGGCTTGGCGACATAGTCGTCGGCACCGGAATCGAAACCCTGCACCTTGTCGCTCCAGCGGTCGCGGGCGGTGAGAATAAGCACCGGCATCTTGCGATCCGCCCGCCGCCAGGATTCCAGCACGGAAAGCCCGTCCATCTTCGGCAGGCCGATATCGAGCACGACCGCGTCATAGGGCTCGGTCTCTCCCAGATAATGGCCTTCCTCGCCGTCATAGGCGCGGTCGACCGCGTAGCCGGCCTCCACCAGCGCGTCATACATCTGGCGGTTCAGATCGGGATCGTCCTCGACGACGAGCAGGCGCACGAATCGTTCCTCACGGCAGCGCCGCACCACGCGTACGGCGCGCGGAGAATGCCATCGTGAAGCGCTCCTGTCAGGTCGGCGTCATTTTGCCCCGGCCGAGACATCGGCCCGTGTCCATCCGCACAGCGTGCGACCCACCGCATTGTGCGCCTTCACCTGGCGGATCGTCTCATCGGTATCGGCGCTGGCCCAGCTGATGGCGCGGAAGGATCCGCACGCGCCCCTAGTTGCGGCGGAAGGTGTCGTCGTCGCGCAACCGGCGCTCGTCAGCGTTGCGCCGCTCAGCAGCAGCACGCGCGCGATCTGCGCGCTGGATGGTCTTCGTGACATCGCGCTCTCCCTGCGCCAGGCAGGCGGCCCGGCCGTCGGACCTGCCCTTGACATAAAGCCCGCCCGCCATCGCAGCCGCGAGCACGAACAGGCCGGCCGCACGCCCGGCACGGCCGGCGAGAAGGCCGAGGAGAAGGCTCATTGAACCGCCTCCCCCGCCCGGATGCGCGCCAGGGCTCCATGGAGCGTGAGCGCAATCCCGGCCAGCATCAGAACGACGAAAACCCATTTCAGCGGCTCGGCGAAACCCGCCAGCGGTGCCAGCCGATCCGCCTGTTCGGCCACGATGGAGGCCACGCCGCCGGCGCCCGCCATCAACCCGCCCGCCCCTTCCGGTGTCCGGTCCAGCCGGATATCGGAAGGCTGCGCCTTCGCGATTTCCGAAGAGGTGGGAAAGGTGGCGCGAGGCATGGCCCGGTCGGGTCCACCCCGCGCCATCCGGATTGCCACCTCGCGCACCTCGCCGACCCGGCGAAGCCAGCCAGCGCCGAAGGTGCGGAAGGTCGTCAGCCACTTGAGCATGGCAAGGCGGCGATCGCACACACCCTCGATGAGCGGCACGACAGGCCGACCATTGAGGGCCGCGAGCGTCACCTCGCCAATCTGTCCGTCGGCCGCAACCCCAAGGGCGCGTTGCAGCCATTTGACGGCTTGCCCGACCCCCGAATTCACCGCGGCATCGAAGACGCAGTAGTCGAGCCCGGTGGGCGGCTCATCCGCCCTCACCCCATCCCAATATTGCTTCCGGTAGATCGCCCGGACCTCGACGGCCTCGATGAGGCGAACCGAGCGCGTGACCGTGCCCTTGCGTCGGCGCCAGCCGTCATAGACGCGCTGCGTCACGCCCTTCATGGTCGCCCCGCCGGGGTCGGCGGGATGGTTGGCATAGCCGCCCTCATGGACGAGCACGCGCTTCAGCGCCTCGTCGAAGCTCGACGCGGTCATGGCAGTCTCCGGATTGTCAGGGAGCAGATGTTCAGGCGGCCATCACAGGCCGCGCCCGCGCGGCGCTACAGCACTTCGCGCAGGCTCAGGTTATCAATCTCGCCCGTGAAGGGTTGGGCCGAATTACCCAAGACGCGGAACTGTGTGGCCGGCCCGGTCAGCGTTAGGTCAACCGTAGAGACCTTCTGACCGGTGCTGCTCAAGGTCACCCCGCCGAACGTCACCCCAACGCCCCCAACCTGCACATTGAACGTGCCGGAACCGGAGGTCCGCACCACGTCGCACTGCATGCGGTAGACCTTGCCCGCCGGGGCGCTGACATTGATCGCCGCGTTCGGGCTCCCCACGGCGGTGCCGACCAGCTTGCCGCCCGAAATGCTCCAGCCCGTTTCGAGCGTCCACCCGGTGGCGGCATCGAATGTGCCGTTGCTGATCAGGTTCGGCCCATAGAGACTGGTGATGCCGGCACTGGTGAGCACCGCGCTGCCATCGGCGTTGGTCGCGGTCACGCGCACCGAGAGAGCCGTCCCCGGATCGGACGGGCCGACCGTGTAGTACTCCTGCGTCGCCCCGGAGATGTCGACGCCATCCCGCAGCCACTGGTAGCTGAAGGCGGTCGGCTCATTCCGCCACGTCCCCACGTCGGCATAGAGGATGTCGTCCTCCAGGAACGTGCCCTGGATCGACGGCGCCACGGTGTTGACCGGGGGATAGAGCCCCGCTTCCGCCTCGCCCATGGCCGTCGTCACCACGGAGGTGAGCCACGCCTGCAACGTGTTATGGCCGTTCTGGCTGGGGTGCGTCTCGTCGCCGCCGCCCACCTTCTCGTAGCTGACCGTGGTCGGGTCGAACAGGAACACGCCCCCGCGCCCGGCCGCTGCCGCCTCGATCTCGGCATTGACGATGACCTTGGTCGGCGTGGGCGTCGGCGCGGTCGGGCACCATGCCTTGACCACCAGGATGACGGCGGCGGGGCGTGCCGCGCGGAGCTGGTTGAGGATCGACACCATGGACGGGCCGACGCCCGCGCTGTCGTTGAGCGCCTCCGCCAGCACATAGACGTCGGCATTGGCATTCACGCCGTCGTCCACGATGCGGTCGATCAGCGCCGGCCGGTACTGGCCGCCGAATGCGATGCCCGTGTTGATTCCCGTCCCGCCGAAAGCGGAGACGCCGTAGTCCTCAAAGCCGAGGTCCTTGAACGACTTCGCGAACAGCGTCGTCCAGGCGAAGTCGGCGCCGGCCTCACCGAAACTGTCGGTCAGGGCAATGGCCCGCAGGCCGGCATCGTCGCGGGGTGCGTAAAGCTGGCCGATAGTGTCGAGCTTGATGCCGCCGATGCGGGTGCTCTGCCCCTCGATGCGGATCTCCCGGCGCTTGATGCCCGGGTCGATCGCGCTGAAGTCGACCAGCAGCCAGCGGGGCGTGGTGTCGCCGGGCAGGATACCGGCGCTGAGATAGTTCGCGCTTTCCTCGCCATCCACGATGATCCGCAGCAGCTCGCCGCTCGACACCAGGATCTCGAAACGCGGCGACGAACATCCGAACTTGCGCTGCACCTGACGCGCGGTGCGGTCGCCGCTCTCATAGGTGAGATTGTCGATCTGCGAGAACTGGTTTGAGGGGTACACATCCCCGGCCGGGTTCCGCAGGATGCCGCCATACGCCTTGATGCGTGCGTCGCCCTTGTCGATAAGCGGACCCGCCAGCACCGAAGTGGCGCTGATGGACACAGTAGGTGACGCGGCCATGGCGGGAGGCTGCCCGCCCCGCGCCTCGATCTGGCGGGCGAGAGCGGTGACGGTGTCGCGCCAGGGCTCGTAATGCGGGCCGGCAAGCGCCACGCGGCTTGCCAGCGAGAAGAGGGAAATGCCGAGATTGAGGCTCATGGCTGGGTCGCTCCGGAAATCGCCCACACCGCGCTTTCATCGTCGGCATTGGCGACGCACTGCCAGACGATCAGCCCCTTCGGGAGGCTGTGGGTGTGGTCATAGGGATTTTCGAGACTGGCGCCGGAGGCCGCGACCATCGCAATGGTGGAACCGTCGGGCGAGAAGGCGATGCCCCCGAAGCCGACCGGCGTGTCATTGGGAAGGGTGATCTCGACCTCGCCGGCCACGGTGACCCGACCCTGACCGACATGCACCGCATGATCGAAGGTGATGTCGCCCGTGATGAGGTAGGACGCGTTCGGCGCGCTCACGATCGGGCCGAGCCACGACCCCGCCGCAGACGCACCCCAGCCGCCCTCACTCTTCGGGCCCCACAGGTCGAGCGTCAGATTGTCGATATAGCGATCGCCGGTCACACCGAGTTCGGGCGCGGGGGCGCCGTCGCCGGTGAAAAGAGACACGCCCGGCGCGCCCTGAATGCCGGGCACCTGCACCAGCGCCATCTCGGCACCGAGATACTCACCTGCCCCACCAATGGTGATCGTACCGGCCGCCACCTTCTGGCGCTGCGCGCCGGTGAGGGCAAACATGTCCACCCGCGTGTTCTCGCCCAGCGGCAGCTGGTTCACGAACGCGCTGTAGTCGTCGATGCGGCAGCCCTCGATATGCCCCTCGCCATTGGGCGCGAGCAGCGAAAGCCCGCCTTCGGCTTCGGTCGACAGCACGAAGGGCGCGAGCGGCCCACCGTCCGGGGTGATCGCGAGTTCGATCTGCTTGTCCGTGAAGTCATAGGCCTCCAGCCGGATTTCCGGCATGGGCGCGTTGGTGTTCCAGTGAAGCGGAATCTGGATGGTGTCGGTCATGTCAGTTCACCGTGTGTATGATGAGACCAGGAGTGGTGCCGGTTGCGAGGACGCGCCGAACCAGGAATTCGAGAATGCTGACCTGGCCCACCGGCACAGGCAGGGTCAGCGGTTCTCCATCGGCCGCGTCGAGGGGAAGAATGGAGACCTCCGCGCTCTCCCCACCGGGGGGAACGAAGACGCGGATGCGCGCGTAGCGGGCGAGGTCGGTGGCGTCGCTCGGTGTCACCAGCGCGCCGGCGCGGCCGAGACTGGTGGGCGAGACGGCGTTGCCACGCCAGGGGTCCTTGGCGGGGTCATAGGGCATGTCAGGCTCCCGATGGGTCAGATGGCGAAGGCAAGCGTGGTGAGGACAAGCCGCACCCGCCCGCCGGTGAAAGCGCTCCCCACGGCGCTCACGCGCAGCGGCGTGTCGGCGTAGAAAGCCTGGGGTCCGATCACGCCGATGTTGCTGGAGCCGGCGGCGGCACCCAGCCCGGCGCCGAACTTGTCGCTCTCGCCCGCAATGCCGACCTCGTAGGCGCTCGCACCGGTCACGGTGACAAGAGTGCGGCTGGCGACGCAGAGGCAGATGGCTCGGTTGGGAATGACAAGGCCGCTGGCGACCCACGCGCCCGCCAGATCGACCTCGATTTCGCTGGCGCGTAGCGCCGCCATGCCCCCCGAGGGCGTGCCGGCGATCAGGTCGGACCAGTCCACGCCGGTGTGCACCAGCGTGATCCGCTCGGCCGCGACATAGACCCGCCACCCCGCGCGCGGCAGGAGGTAGCGCCAGCCGGCGTCGTAAAGTGCGATCTCGCCGTCATGCCCGGCCCACTCCCCGCTGGCGCCGGCCGCGACGAGATGACGATCGCCCGCCATTGGCGCCCCGGGTGGCGTGGTGCGCCCGCGATCGATGACGGCGGGCTGGGTCGCCGCGTCGAGCAGCATCAGCGCCTCATTATGGGTCACATGCTTCTGCGCCTGCGCCGCCGCGATCAGCGGCAGCGCCAGCAGGGGTGTGGTCTCGCTCATGATGAAATCCGTCCGCTGTCACGAAATCGGGCGACCGATCACGGCCGCACCCGCGCCTCCAGCGCGGCGCCGGGGCCGACGCTCGCGGAGAGCTGGGCAATGCGAAGGTCGAGAAAGCTCTGGGGCGCGCCGAAATCGGCGATCTCCTGCCCTGCCGCATAGAGCAGCGCGGGTGTTCCCACGGTGAAGGAGCGCACCACGGCGCCTGCGTTCAGCACCTCGACGAGATAGCCCTCGCTGGCCTCGCCCAGGGGCACCTCCAGCAGCTCCCATGAGTCGCCGTCGATGCGCGTGCGCCGTATCCAGCTGATCTCGACACCCGCACCGGTGCGGCGGGCACGGGCATGGACCGGGGACAGCGGCAGCAGCGCCGCCGGCCCGATCTGCGCCGAGACCTCGCTCACCCCGGCATCGCCATGGTCGCGATCCGCGCGTCCCACCCGGTAGGTGACGGCACGCCCGAGCAGGTCGAGCCCCGTTGCCGCCGAAACCAGATTGTCATCGAACAGCACAAGCCGCGTCCCCACAGGCCAGGGCGCGCGCGAGGCCGCCTCCGTGCCGACCTGGCCGCGCAGCAGCCCCCGCAGCCGCCAGCGCATGGCGCCGATCAGTTCCGCGTCCTGAAACTGCATGATCTCGGCCGCCCGGCCCGGCGCCAGCAGCACCAGAACATTGGCGCCGCCCAGCACCGTCTCCTCGCTGGCCGCCGCGATGGCCCCGCTATAGAGCTGGACCTCCAGCGTCGCCCCGCGATTCCAGTGCCAGTTGGGACCGGGCGCCAGCTCGGTCACGGTCTCGCCCATCGGTGTCGGCGCCGCCACGGTCTCGACGCGCTGGAAACTCGCCCCGTCGAGGCTGCGCCACACCGCCATCGAGCCCGGCCAGGGGTCGGCGAAGGCGGCCAGATGCGCCAGCACGGGAGCCGGCTCGGACGCCGACAGTGTCGGCAGCGCCATCACCATCAACTCGGGCGGCCCGGGGCTCGGCGGCAGGGCGATGGTCACGGCGCGCGAGCTGCGCACCGCCAGCGCGAAGATCGACGGATCGATACCCCGGGCGCTCACCACGCGCGCCTCCCGATCCTCGATTTCGGTGATCTCCAGAAGCCGCGCACGGCCGTCGCGTTCAAAGCGCACCACATCGCCGGGCTCCAGCGCCAGCGCGGAAGGAGGCAGCGTGAAGCGCACGCTCTCCCGCCCCGCCCAGGCATCCTGTAGCCACATCTCCGCGAGGCCGGAGGCGAGCCCGCTCGGCGCCACCATGGCGATGTCCAGCCCGGCATCGGCACGGGCCTGCCCGGCGAGCCGGCGCGAGGCCGCGGTGATGCGGCGATAATCGGCGGTACCGTCAAGAAAGCTCAGCGTCACCGAAAGCGGCAGCTCGCTCTCGGCGGCACGGGTGAAGGACGGCGCGGCCACGTCGTCTCCGGCCACGATGTCGTCGTCGCGAACGCTCATCACCTCGGCCCCGCCGCGCGGGCGCAGCCGAAGCACCGCCCCGTCGCCGACAAGATCGAAGGCGAAGGCGGCGGCCAGCGATTCCAGCGCCGCGCGCATGCTCATCGGCCGGTCCACGACATAGCCGTCGACCACGCCGCGCAAGGTCGAGCTGTCGAGGTTCCCAACGCCGAAATCCGCGGCCATGGTTGCGCAGAGTTCGGCAAGCGGCGCCGCACCCAGCCGCCCGCTCAGCCAATGGCCGGTCTCCCAGTTGGCGCCATCCGCCCACACCTGCCCGGCCAGCGGGAACACCGGATAGGGCCGCGCGTCCCACGTCCATGCATAGAGCGAGGCGGTGTCCAGCATGCGGCCGGAGGGCAGGCCGGACACCGGGTTCGCCGCCACGGTCTCGAAGGCGTCGAGCGTGGCTTCCAGGTGCCGGCGCTGCATCAGGTCGTCGCGCTGCCCGTTGGAGAACGGCGGCACGCCGCTTTCGACCGATTTCGGGTCGGGAAACACGCTCGGCCGGTTGGCGCCC
This sequence comes from Ancylobacter pratisalsi, assembly GCF_010669125.1. Classification (NCBI taxonomy): domain Bacteria; kingdom Pseudomonadati; phylum Pseudomonadota; class Alphaproteobacteria; order Hyphomicrobiales; family Xanthobacteraceae; genus Ancylobacter; species Ancylobacter pratisalsi. The sequence goes on along the minus strand of NZ_CP048630.1, from coordinate 3,473,394 downwards.
TTGTCCACCGCCGCGCAGCCGAACTCGGTCAGCCGCACCGGCTTGGCGCCGGGCACCCAGGCGGTCGGCGTCGGGGAACGTACCCCCCCAACCCGCTCGAAATGCGCATTGCCCCACCAGGCGGCGATGTCCTTCTGCCGGAAGACCCACGGTTCACCATAGGCGCCGTCGGTGATCGGCACGCGGTTCTGCGCCAGCCGCGCCGCGTCGTCGGGGTAGTACCAGTCGAACCCCTCGCCCCCGCGCACATTGCCGGCGAGATAGGCGCGGTCATAGCCGCTGGCGAAGGACGCGGCGTCCAGATGGGCGTCGCCGTCCCGCCAGTCGGCGACCGGCGCGTACCAGTCGATGCCGATGAAATCGATGGCGGGCGAGGCCCACAGCGGATCCAGCGGAAAGCGCAGCTCGGTCCCGCCATCGAGGGCATGGCTGCCATATTCGGTCCAGTCGGCGGCGTAGCCGACCTTGGTTCCCGCACCGACGATCGCCTTCACATCGGTGGCCAGCGCCGCGAAGGCGCTCACCGCCGGGTACATCCCCGAGGCCGAACGCACCCGCGTCAGCGCCGGCATCTCCGAACCGATCAGGATCGCCTCGACCCCGCCCGCCAGCACGCTGAGCTTGGCGTAATGCAGCGCCATGCGCCGCAAGGTCCATTCCTCCGGGCCGGTGTAGATCACCTGTCCGCCGCCGATCGCATAGTCCGCCGCCGCCGCCGTGCCGAACAGCGCCGCGACCTGGGACGCCGCCGCGCCGGTGCCGTCGGGCGTGCCCGGCCGGCCGGGCGCGGGATCGCAGGTGATGCGCCCGCGCCAGGGATAGGTCGGCTGCGTGCCCGCCCCGCTCCAGGGATCCGGCAGGGTGTTGCCGACCGGAATGTCCATCATCACGAACGGGTAGAGCGTGACCGCCAGCCCCCGCGCCTTCAGTCGCTCGATGGCATAGCGCACGCTCTCGTCGGAGGGCGTACCGCCATAAGCGGGATGGCCGTCATGCTGGGTCACCAGATAGGCGCCGGGGCGAATTTCGCCCGCCACCCGCCACTCCACCGGCTGCGCGGCACTCGTCGTCTTGTCGCGCCGCTCGACGCCGGGGCGGATCCGGCACTGGCCGGCCCTGAGGTCGTCCCCGAACCAGGACACCACCAGCGCCACGCGCCGGAGATTGGGGCACAGCGCCAGCAGGTGGTCGAGCGCCGCGTCGAAATCGGTGTCGGCCAGCGTGTTGTGCCGGTTCTCCGGCTCATAGGCGCCGGGGTGCTGGACCCGGCGGATCTCGCGGGTGTCGTAGCCGAACTCGGTCGCCCCGGGGATCAGCGTCACCGCCGTCAGCCGGGTCTCAAGCGCGCCGATCGCCCGTTCCACCTCGACCGAGATCTGCGGCAGGCGATTGCCGAAATCCGCCAGCGGCAGGCGTTCGAACACCAGATAGGCCAGCCCGCGATAGGCCGGCGGCGCGGTCTCCCTGGCCTCGATCAGCGGATCGGGAAGCTGGTCCGGCCCGCCGGTATGCAGGCGCAGCGTCAAACCCTGCGTATCGAGCAGCTGACCATCGGCCCAGATCCGGCCGATCCGGTTCACCGGCCCCTCGCACAGCCCCACCGCAAAGCTGCCGAAATAGCTGTAGGTCGTCGTCGTGGCACTGGGGCCAAAGCTGGTGCCGCCCTTCCCGCCGGACTGGACCTGGGTCGAGACCACCTCCTCGGCCGGGGCCGCCCAGATCACCTGTCCCGACATCCGCGCGCGACCGTACAGGCGCGGAATCGGTGCGCCTTCGGTGGACGTCATGGTGCCGATGTCGTTGAGCCGGGGCCCCTCGATATGGCGGCCCCGTGTGACCAGCATATTGTCGAGCACCGTGCCGCCGAGAGCGCCGAGCGCGCGCCCCGCGACCGCCCCAACAGGGCCGAGCAGCGCCCCGCCGACCGCGGCTCCCGCCGCGCCGAGAAGAAGTGTGGCCATCGTTACGGGTCCCTGGAATAGGATGTCGCGAGGCCGGTATCAGGCCTCGGGAAAGGCGAAGGCGAAGGCGAGATGACGCCGCCACCATGGCGCGAGGAACACTTCCGCCACCGCGGCCCCGTCATGGGCGTGGACCATGCGCTGCGGCGTCACCAGGATCGCGGCGTGCTTGGCCGGCAGGTGGTCGCGCCAGCGAAACAGCAGCACGTCGCCGGGCATGATGTCCGCCACCGGCACCGGCCGGAGATGCCGCCGCCCGGCTTCCATCATCTGCTCCGCGCGCGTGGCCGCGGCCCAGTCGGGCGCGTAGGCGGGGAGCGTCTCCGGCTCCGGACCCAGCACCTGCCGCCAGACCCCGCGCACCAGGCCGAGGCAGTCCGTGCCATGCCCCTTGCAGGAGGCCCGGTGGCGATAGGGCGTGCCGATCCAGTCGCGCGCTTCGGCAATCAGACGCGTGCGCAGGTCGCTTTCCGCCATGCTCAGCCCTCCCCGGGGCGGGAGACGGCAAGCACCGCGTCATTGCCGGGCATATGCGGAAAGCCACGGAAGTTGAGCGTGTTGGCGAAGCGGTCGCGGCAGGTCTCGAAGCGCTTGTCGCAGCCGGCGGACACGGTGAAGGCATCACCGGGCGCCAGCGCCTCGGGCGGGCGCTGCCATAGGTCCAGCCGCACACCGCCATCGGCCCGGTGGCTCTTCACCTCGCAGGCAAAGCCCGCATTGGCGCCACTGGTGAATTCGAGCCGCCCCTGGGTGAACCAGCCCCCGGCAAAGCCATCAAGGCCGCTGGCGACGAACAGGCCCGCGCCCTCCACCGCGCTGATGTTTCCTGTCCCGCGATAGGCGGGTGACCCAAGCGCGACGGCGCAGCGCGCGTCACCCAGATCCGCATCGCAGCCGGCGGTGAACAGCCGCCCGCGCACCACGTTGAGCTGGGTGGCAAGGCTTCGGAGTTCAGCAACGAACGCCCCGTTCTCGCGCCGCACCTCGCCGATCGTGCCGCGCCTCAGCAGGATGAAATCCGCCGGCACGTTCCAGTCGGCGATCAGCAGCTCGACGCTGGCGCCGTCGAACCGGCCGGCCAGAAGGTCGCCCTCCTCGATCAGCTCGCTCGTCAGCGCCGCGGAAAGCTCCCCGCCCCCCACCGCGAAGCCGAGCGTCGAGCGGTCCTCGCTGCCGCCGACGCCGCCACCGGCGCGAAAAAGCGTGCCGTCGACGACCAGATCCTCGTCATGCTCGGTCAGCCCGATCACCACGCCGTCGGCGCGCGTCAGGCGCCAGCACCGCGCCAGCGTGGTCACGCCCGCCGCCAGCGAGGCGGCAAGGCCGTCAGCCATCTCCCTCATGGGCGTATCTCCAGCACGGGAATGCGGGGGATCGCCCCGGCCTCGAAGGCGGTGAGGTTCACTTCCAGAAAGTCGGTGTCGAAGCGCACCGGCACGTCGAACAGGAAACCCGCTGTCACCGGGGCCCCTGCGGGCGGCACATGCCCGGCCAGGAAATTCACCACCCCCGTTCCGGCGTCGGCCGCAAAGGCGACACCCTCCACCTGCTCGGCCCCGCCCACCGCGACCCGCACCGTGCCCGCGACCGGCTTGGCGATGGGGCGCGCATAGGGGGCATGGGCGGCGCCATAGGTCTTGGCGAGCGCGAACGCGGTGCGCGTGCCGTCGCCGGTGCCCAGCAATTGGTCGAACGGCGTCGGCGCGGCGGCCGGCGAAGCCGACGAATGGTCCAGCCGGTCGCGCCAGCGGAAGCCATAGAGCCGCCCGCGCCGCTCCTCGAAAAAGGCGACCACGCTGGCGAGCTGGTCGAGCGAGGTCACGCCGTAGCCGGCATCCCAGCGCCGGCGCGAATGCTGCAGGCGGGTGTTCCGCTCCTCGCGCCCGGTCAGCGTGGTGACGATTTCCGTCGCACGCTCCGGCCCGCCCGCGGCGCCGAGCGCGATGTCGAGCGGAAACAGGATCTCATGGAACGCGGCCATCACAGGCTCCTTTCGCCGCGCGCCACGGCACGGGCGACGAGGCCGGCGAGATAGCTCTCGGAGCGACGGAACGAGGTCGGGTCGGGCGTGGTGACGTTCACCGTCACATGGGTCGCCCGTCCCTGCCCCTGGCTGGCGACGCCGAGGCGGCCATCCGGCCCGCGCCGGAGTGGCAGGATCGCCTCGGCGCCGCTCTCGCCCATCAGGCCCGTGCGGCCGCCGGCGAGGGGAAAATAAGTCGGCGCCGACACCACGCCGCCGGCCGCGAAGGGCACCACGCGCCCTCCGCCCGGCAGGGCACTGACGACGCCGCCATGGGCAAAGCCGAGCGCGCCGCCGGTGAGGCTCTGGAACAGCCCCGCGACGCCCTGCTCGATGGGCCGGAACGCCGAATCGAGCGCCAGCGTGGACAGCCGGCTCACCAGAGAGCGGAACACATCGTCGGTCTCGCGCCCCTTCAGCGCCGCCCCGGTCAGCGCGTCGCCGACCACGCGCCCGAAGCCGCGCGCCAGCCGCTCGGCCTCGGAAATCTCGCGCCGGAAGGCCGAGGTGTCGGCGGTGATCTCCACCGTCAGCCCGTCCACGGCGCCGCCGCTATCGATGTCGGCCATCATCATTCTCCATTGGCGAGGTGGGCGGGGCGGGCGCGGTGACGCGCCGCGTGTCGGGGAATCGCGCCATCAGCGCGGCGAGCCCCGCCCGGTCGAGCGGGGCGCGGGCCGGGCCGAGCACGGCCTCCATCGCCGCCGCCAGTTCGCGCGGGGTGGTTCGCCAGAAGTCGCGCGGGCACAGCGCCAGCCGCCCCAGGCCGAAGGCCATCGCCTCGGCCCAGGGAAACGGCGTGCGCCCTTCCCTGCGGGCCGGTGGCCTCAGCCGGTCGGCGGATGCGGCAAAGGGGCGGGTGCGGCGCCCTCCCCGGCGCCGAAGGTCGCGGCGATAAGCTCGCCGACGATACGGGCGAACCCGGCCGCGCCGCCGGTCGCGCGCATCTGCGCCACCATCGCGTCGCTCACCTCTTCCCCCGCCCCGCGCAGCCCCGCGCCCACCACGCGGATCGCGTCGCGGGCCGAAAGCCGGCCGTGCCCGAACCGCTCGGTCAGCGCCACCAGATCGTCGGCGCCGAAGGCATCCTCCAGCTCCGCCAGTGCCCCAAGCGTCAGCACCAGCGTGCGCGCACGCCCGTCCAGTTCGGCGGAAATCTCGCCGCGATGCCGGTTCGCCATGCCAGCCTCCCTCAGAGCGCGGTGAAGGTGATCTCGCCCGCGCTTTCCAGCGCGATGTCGAAGGTGACTTCCCGATCGTGCTCGGCCGCGATCTCCAGCGTGGTGATCTGGAACGGCCCGGCGAGGGTGCCGAAATCGGGCACCACGAGCTGCGCGTTGCGGATCAGCCCGTCAAAGAACGTCTGCCGGATCAGCGCATCGGACTCGGCGTCCTTGAACACGCCCGAGCCCGAGATCGAGGCCCGTTTCGCCCCGGCCCCCGCCAGCAGTTCGCGCCAGCGCCCCGCGCTCTCGGCGTGGGTCACGTCGACCGTCTCGGAATTGAAGGCGATCTGGCGCGAGCGCAGCCCGGCCACCGTCGAAAACGCCGCACCGTCGTGGATCTTCAGCAAGAGGTCCTTGCCCTTCTGCGCCGCCATGGGCGGATCCTTTCCTGCTTGGCCGCGATCTGCGCGGCGTAAAGGTTGTGTTAACCATGCTGGCGGGAGACGCCGCCCGCGCGGCCGTCAGGCCGTCTCGATCACGGCGCGGAACCGGACCAGCCCGTGGTAGGTCCGCCCGCCGGCCTCGCGGCGGATGTCGGCCTGGGTGAAGCGCAGATTGACCAGCCGGGCGCCCGCCAGCGTCAGCGGCGCGTCGTGCAGCGCCTGCTGGACCAGGTGAGCCATCGCATGGGCCTCGCCATGCCCGCCCTGCCGCGACCAGACATGCAGCGTCAGCCGGTGCTCCTCGCCCGCTTCGGTGGCGGTCGACCAGTCCAGCACCTGCGCCTCGCCAAGCGTGACATAGGGAAATTCCGGCGAGGCCGGGGGCACGTCGTAGACCCGCTCCCCGCGCAGCGCCGTTGCCGCGCTCATGGCCGTCTCCCGATCTGTTGCAGCAGCCGGCGCCGCAGCGCCGCGAGACCCTTCAGCCGCATGTCGATTTTCATGGTGTCTCCTCCCGGCAGCCGCAGACAAGGCGGCGACCGCGTCCGTCGCGGTCGTGCACCGTCTCGACCAGGAAGCACCGCGCCCCCAGAAGCAGCCGGTCGCCCGGCTGCACCGTGGCCGGCGCGCGTACGTTCACCTGATGGGTCAGCACCGCGCCGGGACGGTCCGCGATCTCGGCGGCGCTGGCAGAGGTCTCCACCGCCCCCCAGAGCGAATCCACCGCGAGGAAATTCCGGCTCACGCCGCCCATGCCGTCCGGCGTCTCCACCGGCACCTGGTGAATGAAGCGATGCCGCAGCTCCGAAATCCCGCTCATAGCCGCGTGACCCGGAACGGGGCGACCAGCGCGTCCAGCCGTGCGGGAAACGCGGCGCCGGCACCGGGCTCGTCGCGGTGCTCGTAGAAGTGCGCCAGCACCACCCGCACCGCCTCCACCAGCGGCGAGGGCACATGGTCGGCATCCGCGCCATGGCCCGCCACCACGTCGATGGCGATACCCGCAAGGACCCTGCCCGGCTCGGGCACCGCACACCGCTCGACCCGGATCAGGCCCGGCAGGCGCGCCGTATCGGAAATCAGCGCCGCCAGCGGCACCTCGATCTCGGCGCCCGCGGCGTCGATCACATGCGCGCCGGTAATCGCCTTCAGCGGGTTCACCGGCACCGGAATGAGGCCGGAGGCCGGCCAGGCATCGCGCACGATGCGCCAGCTCTGGTCGATCAGGACCCGCCGCGTCAGGGCCTCCACGGTGGCCCGTGCGGCGGTGATCATCGAGCCGATCATGGCGTCTTCGCCGTCATGGTCGACGCGCAGATAGGTCTTCGCCTCGGCAAGCGTGAGCGGCTCGGCGGCGGGGCCGGTGAGAAGGATCGCAGGCATCATGGATCTCCGGATGGTGGTGTCTGCGGGAAGCGGCGGCGATTGACGTGCCCGGCCCTGGACGCCAGAACGGCGGCGGTCCCTCACACGGAAGTCCCGATGCGCGTCCCGCTCCCCATTCGCCCGCACTTCGTCCGATCGCTCTTTGCGCGCCGTCTGTTCGCTTGCCTCGCCTTCGCCGCCCTCGGCGCGATGGCGCTCGCCCTGCCCGCGCACGCCATCATTGGCGGACGCCCGGCGGACCCGGCGCTGAAGAGCGAGGTCGTGATGATCACCTCGACGCGCGGCGCCTTCTGCACCGGTGTGGTGCTGGCGCCGGGCGTGCTGCTCACCGCCGCCCACTGCGTGCAGCCGGCGGCGGACTATGCGGCGCTGGTGTTCGAGGGCTCAAACCCGAAGCTGATCCCGGTGGCGCGGATCGCGCTGCATCCCTCGTTCGACCCGCACTCCTTCGAAACCCGGCGGCCGACCCCGGACCTCGCCGTGGTCCGGTTGACGGAAGCCCTGCCCGCAAGCTTCCATCCGGCGCGGCTGTCCTCGCAGATGGCGCTGCCCGCCCGCCGCACCGCCTTCACCCTCGCCGGCTATGGCGTGACGAAGGATGGCGACGGCGCCTCGGGCGGGCAGCTGCGCACCACCGAGCTGCCGAGCATCGGCACCACCGGCGGCATCATGGTTCGCCTGTCGGACGGGCCCGCGCGCGGGGGATGCACCGGCGACAGCGGCGGGCCGGTCTATCTCGACGGCGAGGTCGCCGGCATCATCGGCTGGTCCACCGCGGCGGGCGGCGCGCGCGGCTGCGGCGGCGTCACCGGGGCGACGCTGGTAGGTCCCCAGCGCGCCTGGATTGACGCCACCACGCGGGCCATGCAGCGCTAGCCGCGCGTCATGCGGGCCGCTCGCCCGCTCAGGCCGCGAACTGCAGCAGCTTGATGGCGTCGAAGTCCTGCACGCCGCCGCCCACCCGCTTGGTGGTGTAGAACAGCACATAGGGCTTGGCCGAATAGGGGTCGCGCAGCACGCGCACCCCGGCGCGGTCCACCACCAGATAGCCGCGCTTGAAGTCGCCAAAGGCGATCGACAGGCTGTCGGCGCCGATGTCCGGCATCTCCTCGGCCTCATGGACGGGGAAGTTCATCAGGCTCGGCGGCTGGCCGGCGGCGAGCGGGGGGGCCCACAGATACTGGCCGTTCTCGTCCTTCAGCTTGCGCACCGCGCCCTGCGAGCGGCGGTTCATCACGAAGCTGCCGTTCTGGCGGTAGCCGCTCTTGAGCGCATAGACGAGGTCGACCAGCGGATCGGCCGGGCTGGCGGTGGGAAAATCGCCATCGACGCCGGTGGCGACAACGCCGAGCTTGCCCCATTCCCAGCTGTCCTCGGCCACGGTGTCATAGGCCAGGAAGCCCTTGGGTTTGCCCACCCCGTCACCGATCACGAAGGCGGCGCCTTCCTGGGCGGCGAAGGCGGCCTCGACCTCGATGGCAAGCCACTCGTCGATATTCACCGCCGCGTCGTCGAGCAGGGTCTGCGTCGCCGCCGGCATGGCGTAGATCTCCATCGCCGGGAAGCTCAGCTCATCCAGCACCGGGCTGGTGGTCTGGGTGCGCGCCGCGGTCTCCGCGACCCAGCCCACCGCCGGGCCGGAGGTCATGAACGGCTTCTTGTAGGTGCCGGAGGAGATCACCCGGACATCGGAAATGGCGCGGATCGGGGACAGCGCGGCGAGCCGCCGGCCGATCTCGCGCTCGGTCTCGCCCGGCACCACATAGCCGCCATCGGCGCCGACGCCGGCGGACAGCGCCTTGGCCTCCAGCCGCTTCAACCCGGCGGTTTCGCCATGGCGGACATAGGCGTCGAAGGCACTCTTGTGCTCGCGGGCGGCGATGTCGGAGACCAGGTCGCCGGCGCCGCCCAGCGCCGGGCGGCGGGCTTTCAGCACCAGTTCGTCGATCAGCGCCTTCTGGGTGTCGAGCGCGGAGTTGATACGCTCCACCTTGTCGGTGGTCACCGGGTCGCCGCCGCGCCGCTCCAGCTCGGAAAGGCGCTGGTCGTTGGCGTCCTTGAACGCCTCGAAGGCGCCCATGAACTCCTCGAAGGCCGCGCTCACTTCCGGGCCGGCGAGGTGCTTGGTCTCAACGGCGGCTTTGGTCTCGAAAGCGGAATGCTTGGGATCCATGTGTCTCATGTTCCTGTTCAAAGGGCATGTCGTGGGAAAGGCATCGTGGAAAGCGGCCGTGTCAGCCGCTCATCAGCTCGGCAGCGGTACGAGGCCGGGCAGCGTGCGCAGCCGCCGTGCGCCGCGCCGTATCGTGGCGGCGAGGCTGCGGGCGCCCGCCTTCACCCCGGCGATGCGGGCATCGGGCTGCATCGGAAAGGTGACGACCGAGATCTCCCAAAGGTCGATCCGGACCAGCCGGCGCACCCGGCTGCGCGGGTCGGTGCGCCCCTCGACGGCGCGAAAGCCGATGGAGAGCCCGTCGATCGCTCCCGCGTGCATCAGCGCCAGCACCTCGCGGGCGCGGGCGACATCCAGCGTCAGCCGGCCGCGCACCTGGAGCCCGACCCCATCCTCGCGGATCGAGGTCCAGACCCCGATCGGCTCGGCCGGGTCATGCTGGAACAGCATGCGCACGCCCGAGACGCCGCGCTCGCCGAGCGAGCGGGTGAAGGCGCCGGGCAGGATCAGGTCGCGCCCGAGGTCGACCCGGCCGAACAGCGCGGCATAGCCCTCGAAGCTGCCATCGGGCTCGATCGCCGCCAGCGCGCCCGACTGGGCCTTGGTCTCGATCGCGGGAGCCTTGTGGATCGCGAATGCACTCATGCGCCGTCCTTGCCTCCCTTGGGCTTGCGGGTGGCGGCGGCGCGTTCGAGCCGGCCGAGCGTGCGGCCGAACTCGCGGAACACCTGCGGCGCGTCGCCGGCCCGGCTCGGGGCCGGCAGGCGCGGACGGCTGGGCAGGAAGGCCCGTATGCGGGGTGTGCCTTTCATGGCTGGTCTCCGAACGTGGCGTTGAAGCGCGCGATCTCGCGCACGAAGTCGTCAAAGCGCCGGGAGGCCCGGCCAAGCTCGCGCATCGCGGTCCCCGCCAGCGTGGAAGCGCCCAGCGCCCACATCAGCAGCGCCAGATGCGCGAGATCCGCCTTCGCGGCGAAGGCGTCGATAAGGGTCTGCATCGGTGGCGTCCGGCTCGGCGGTGGCGGGAAAATGCAATGGGGCGAACGCGCTAGCCGGCGATGCCGTAGCCCACCGCCTGGCGCTTCTCGTCGTCGGTCAGGAAGCTCGCCTCGCTCACCCGCCGCCACAGCGCCTCGCGCTCCGTGCTCAGCGCCTCGATGGCGTCGAGGTCGGGCTCCAGCCTCAGCCGCGTCTCGCCATAGGCGGGCGAGAGCCAGCCGGCGAGGTCGTTGCCCAGCCGGCGGGCCAGCGGCAGCACGGTCTGGCGCCACAGCACCCGGCTCGCCTCGGCATAGTTGGCATAGGTGGCGTCGCCGGGAATGCCGAGCATCATCGGCGGCACGCCGAAGGCGAGCGCGATCTCCCGCGCCGCCGCGTTCTTGGCCTCCAGGAAGTCCATGTCCTTGGGGCTGAGCGAGAGCGGGCGCCAGTCCAGCCCGCCCTCCAGCAGAAGCGGGCGCCCGGCATTGGCGGCGCCGGCGAAATTCGCCTCCAGCTCCTCCTTCAGCCGCTCGAACTGCTCGTCGGAAAGATTGCCGCTGCCGCCATAGACCAGCGCGCCGGAAGGGCGGGCGGCATTGTCGAGCAGCGCCTTGTTCCAGGCGCCGGCCGCGTTGTGCAGGTCGAGCGCGATCTGCGCGGCCTCCAGCGGCGGGGCGCCGTAATGGTCGTCGAGCGGGTTGAACAGCGCCACATGCAGGATCGGGGGCACGCCCGGCCCCTCCTGCACGAAGCGCACCGCACGCCCGCCGGCGGAATACTCATAGGCTTCCGCCCAGCCATCCGCGCCCGGCACCACGCGCATCCGGTCGGGGCGCAGGACATGAAGCTCGCGCGGCTCGCCCTGGATCGCGACCGCTTCCACATAGGCATTGCCGGCGATCATCAGATGCGCCGACAGCGCCTCAAGAAAGGCGGTGCCGGAGAGTTTCGGGCTCGGCTGCGCCAGCGGCTCGGTAAGCGGGTGGTCGCCCACCTCGCGCCCGGCGTCGAGCAGCGTGAAGCTCACCTGTCCCACCGCCTCGGCCACCAGCCGCACGCAGCGATGCGCCACCGCGTTGCGCAGGTAGCCCTCGCGGGCCAGCGCGCCATAGTCCCGCGGCGTCCAGACCGGCCGATGGCCGGAAATCAGCGCCACCAGCCCCTGGGTGCGCGAGGCCTTCGCCTCCGGCGGTGCCGAAGGACGGCGAAAGGGAAAGAGCTTCATGAAAGGCTCCGTGGTCGAGGAAAACCCATGCACCGCGCCCGCTTCAGCCCGGCGCGGGCGCTTACATCCGGCGCACCCGCGGCGCGGTCTCCTTCGGGCCGAGCGCCAGCGCCGTCACCGCCCAGACCAGCGCGTCGAGCCGGTCGGGCGAGCGCCCGTTGGAAAGCCCCTCGGGGCCGAAATCACACAATTCGTCCTCAAGCTGGGGGAAGGCGCCGGCATGGCGCACCCGTCCCTGCTCGTAAAGCGCGGCCACCGGCTCGGCGCGCAGCCACTTGCCGCGCGTCGCACGCACCTCGGCCACCGGCACGCCGGGGTCCAGCCCGTTGAGAATGGTGCGCACCATCTCCCCGCCCTGGTTGACCTCGACCACCACGCGGTCGGCCTCCAGCCTGTGAAACAGCGCGATCGCCCGCGCTCCCCAGCGCGAGGGCGTCAACCCCTGCGCGCTCTCGTCCGCCAGCACATGCACCACCCCCTCGCGGTCAATTCCCGCGGCGACGATGCCGCACGCATCCGCCTGCTTGCGCGAGGAGGCGGGCGGGTCGACCGCGATCACGATCCGTATCAGCGGCGGCGGCGCGGCCAGCCGTCCGCTCTCCAGCCCCTCACGGGTCCACAGCGCATCCGGCCGGTCCTCCACCAGCTCGCCCTCCAGTTCCTGGCGGCCAAGCCGTGTGCCGGCGTAGCGTCCCACCACGCCTTCGAGGAAGGTCGGCGCCAGGTGCACGGCGTTCTCCGCCGTACCCATCCGCGTCACCGCGGTGCGCGGATCCGCGAGCAACGCCCGCACCAGGCTGGTCGGTCGCGGCGTGGTCGTCACCATCTGGCGCGGGCGGCGTCCCAGCCGCAGCCCGAACTGAAGCATGTCGAACGCGGCCTGCGCGTAGCGCCATTTGGCCAGTTCGTCACACCACGCCGCGTCGAATTGCGGCCCGCGCAGACTTTCGGGGTCGTCGGCGGAAAAGCCCTGCGCCACCGCGCCATTGGGCCATTCCAGCCGCCGCCGCGTGGGCTCCCAGGTCGGGCGCTCGGCACGCGGATGCACCGCGAGAATGCCCGACACGCCCTCCACCATCACCTCGCGAAAATCCCCGAGGCTCTCGGCGATGAGCGCGATCCGCCCGGCCTTCGGCCCGTCATGGCCAAGCGCCAGTGCGCGCACCCATTCGGCACCGGCCCGGGTCTTGCCCGCGCCGCGCCCGCCCAGCACCAGCCAGGTCAGCCAGTCGCCCCCACCCTGCGCCGTTGCCGGCGCCTGCTGCGAGGCGCGCCCGAGCAGCGGCCAGTGATGGGCCAGCCATTCCATGGTGCCGGCATCGAGCGCGGCGATGACTTCAGCCAGCCGTCCGTCCTGCCAGCACGCGTTCAAGAGTTTCACCAAGTTCGCGTCGGTAGGCGTCGGCGTCGCGCAGGCCTGCGTCATCCTCATCCCCGCCCGGCTCGTTCTTTTCCAGCGCCGCCAGTTCGCGCAGCGAGCGCACCAGAATGGCGAGCGTGCGCGCCGCCCGTTCCGCCTCGGCCGCCCCGTCGGCGGAAAGCCCGGCGCGGGCCACCAGCCGCTCCACGGCGGCGATTTCGTTCTCGACCCGCTTCACCAGCCGCCCGATCAGGGCACGACGCGAGGTCGGCGCCGCCAGCCCCACCCGCTCGCTGGCCACCCGGTCGCCCGCCGACGAGGAAAGCAGCACCGAAGCAGGCCCGGCATCCGGCGCAGACCCCGGCCCAAGGCCCGGCATCGGTCCGCCCGGAATGCGCGCCATGCGCCGCTGCCAGCCCCAGAGCCGCGCCCTCTTGTTCAGGGTGCTCTTGGCAATGCCGAGCATGTCGGCCACCTGCTGCACCGGAACGCTGGTGAGTTCATAGAGCCGGCGCGCCTCGTCGAGCGCCTCCGGCGAGATGGCTCGTGCCGGAACCGACATCGCACCCCCCGACGACGGAGGTTCGCAGGCCGGAGCCGGCGAACCATGTTCGGAAAATAAAAAAGCCGGCCTCTCGGCCGGCTTGCGAAATCAAAGGGTTCGCCCTGCACGGGGCGACCCGCTCCACCCACGCGTTCATCCCGACCCGAAAGCCGGACACCCGCGCCGAAAGCTCTGCGTCTCGACACAGTTGTGGAGCATGCCCAAAACCTACCCGGCCAGCGTTACGCTGTCAAGGACTATTTTCCTAGGTCGGAAACCGGTTGCTGGGGGATAAATATGCTCGCGTCAGTCTATCCACCGTAGCTTCCGCCAGATTCGCAAACTGCGCCAACGTCTCAACTACGTCCTGCCCCGCGCAAGGTTGACCTTTGGCAAATCCTAAATAAAATTTCACATCTCCTTCGCACTCAACATCAAAAGAACCTTTGGAACGAACGGTCCGCCGCTCTTTCCGATTCCCTTGAATATTCAAGGACACCCTGACCAACTCATCACCAATTCCATTAAATATAAAATTTCCATTTATTATTTTAATTCCTATCAATTCAGACATTTGACGATCAGTAAGCACTGCAACACGATGGGATATTATCAACAAACGATGCTTATCAATTATATTTAGTCTATGAATATTATACAGTAAATTATTACCTCCATTATATGGTTTAATATCTTTTAATACATTAATAACCTCATTTCCAGCATATTTAATTGATCCATTAATTAGCTGCTTCTCAAAAGATTCTAAATTATACGAAAATGGAAAGTACAATTCACGAATTTTATCTGAATTTTTTCCAATCATCGAAAAAATAATAATATCTAATGATGATCTTATATTATGCAATACATCTCCAATTATAATTGATATTGATTATGGTATAGGAATTAAGGTTTTAACTATAATATAACCAATTTTCTTTTTGGGATCAAAACGTCTAAATAATCTAAAAGGCCTAAGATTCAAATATTTTTTTATAGTTACATTTAATTCGTCGATATGACGTCTTGATCTTTCGATCTTCAATTTAGACGGCAATATTATGGAATCATAATTATCCATCGGAAACCACGATTAAATATACCAAATCAGCATACTATATCGATTCTTGGTCAGCTCGAATGTTTCGCGTAACAAACAGCGCCACCACCGCCCGCGCCGCCAAGCGCGCGGCCGTTGTGCGGGCATCCTCCCCCGCTGCCGGCTCGAACAGGGCGCGGTACAGCAGCTCCTGCACCGTCATGTCGTGAAACAGCCGCGCCAGCAGTGCCGGATCGCGACCGGACGGGTCCGTATGGTCGGGCGACAGGTCCGGGGACGCGTGTGCGGAAGGGGGCGCCGCTCCGGGAAGCGCGGCGGCGTGCAGCCGGTCGGCGACAAAGCGCGCGACCACGGCCTGCGACACCGCCGGTCCGCTGGCGAACCACACCGCGCCGAGGCGGGGAAAGCGCGCACTGCAGCCGATAGCGAGCCGGTACAGCGCCACGGAACGGGGGGTGAGCACCAGGTCGAGCATCGCGCGGCCGAGCCGGGTCAGCCCGTCTTCCAGCGACAGGCCGTCCAGCGCCACCTCCTCCAGCGGCGCCAGTATGTCGGCGCAGGCGTGGGCGATCGCGGCCTCGAACAAGCCCTCCTTGCCGCCGAAGAAGGCATAGATATTGGTCTTGGAGCCCCCCACCTCGGCGAGGATGGCGTCGAGGTGGGTGCCGTCATAGCCGTGGGCGAGAAACATCTCGGCGGCGACCCGACGCAGCTCGGCGCAGGCCGCCGTGCCGCGTTCCGTGCGCCGGCTCGGGCAGCGCGGGGCGGTGGTCTTCTCGCGCCCCGCCCGTTCCTGCGCCGCGCGCCCGGACATCGCGCGCCCTCAGGCCGCCTTGGTGGCGATGAGCGCGATCTCGGCGAGCAGGGCGTTGACGCCGCCCAGCACGAACTCGCGCGTCTTGTCGTCGACGAACACGCCGTCCTTCACCTTCTCGGCGACGCCGGGGATGGCGAGGTGGGGATAGGGCACCACGCGCGCGCCGGCGGCCGACAGCGTCTCGCGAAGCTGCGCCTGGGCGCGGATGCCTCCGGTCGAGCCGGGCGAGGACGTGATGACCAGCGCCGGCTTGCCGAGCAGCGCGCCGCGCGCATAGGGGCGCGAACCCCAGTCGATGGCGTTCTTCATCGCGCCGGTGGTGCCGTAATTATATTCCGGCGAGGCCAGGATCACGCCGTCCGCCGCCGCGATCGCCGCCCGCAGCGCCGCTGCGCCCGCCGGCGGGTGCTCGTTGTCCTCGTCCTGGTTGTAGAGCGCGACATCGTTGAGACGGAACACGCTCATCTGCACATTGGAACCCAGTGCGGCGCTCAGCGCCTCCAGCACGGCGGTCGAGAACGAGCCGGCGCGCAGGCTGCCGGAAATGCCGAGAAGCTTGACGGGTGAACGATCGGTCATAGAGAAAACTCCGGCTGTGGTCGCTTGAGGCATCGCGAATTGATACTGATCAGTATCAATCTAACCACAATCGGGCGGGAATGAACTTGCAATCGCGCAAGCTCTTCTCGGCATTCCACGGCTTTTTGTCCCGCGCTCGCCCGGCCCGGCAAACCATGCTACCGATTCTGTCCCCCAGCCGGGAGACCTGCCACCCGTGATCCTGACAGACCGCGACATCCTCGACGCCCTGAAAGAAGACCTGCTCGTGATCGAGCCGGCGCCGCCGATGGAGTTCTATGCGCCCAACGGCGTCGACCTCCGGCTGGATTCACGCCTGAGCCTGTATCGCGACCCCGCGCCCGGCGAGGATCCGGTCATCGATCCGGCCCGTCCGGGGTACCGTTTCAGCGAGGCGATCTGCACCATGGCCGACGATATCGAGATCGGTCCGGACGGTTTCGTGCTCGATCCCGGACGCCTCGTTCTCGGCTGGACCCATGAGCGGGTCGACCTTCGCCCCGCCGGACGGCTCGCCGCCCGCGTCGAGGGAAAGAGCTCCCTCGCCCGCATCGGCCTCATCGTCCACCTCACCGCACCCACCATCCACGCCGGCTCCACCGGGCGCATCCAGCTTGAGATCATCAATCTCGGCCCCCGCCCGATCCGGCTGCGGGCGGGCATGAAGGTGTGCCAGCTGATCCTCGAACAGACGCTGGGCGTTCCCCAGCGCGCCTATGGCGGCCAGTTCGCCGGCCAGCGCGCGGCGGGCTAGCTTCCCAGCAGGGTGGAGCGATTGAGCCGGCGCAAGGCGAGGTCGGCGCGCTCCTCGTCGCGGCGGAACTCCTCCACGCTGGCGCCGACAAAGGCGAGATGGCGATGGCTCGCCTCCTCGGCCGCCCCGCTGTCGCCCTTCAGCACCGCCTCCGCGATCTCCCGGTGCTGAGCCAGAAGCCCGGCGCTCAGGTCCTCGCGCGCGAACAGGCTGGTGCGATTGAAGAAAATATCCCGGCGCAGCATTTCCGAGAACGCCCGCATGACGTGGAGAATGACCAGATTATGCGAGGCGGCGTAGATCAGCCGGTGAAACACGATGTCGGCCTCGGCCTCGCGGGTGCTGCTCTGCTCGCGAGAGGCGGCCTCCATTTCGGCCAGGCATTCGCGAATGGCCGCCCGCTCGGGCTCGCTGGCGCGGCGCGCGGCAAGCCCCGCCGCGGTTCGCTCCACGGCGGCGCGGAATTCGAAATAGTCCGCGGTGACGCGGTCGTTGGATTGCAGCAGGCCGGCCAGCGGATCGGTGAGCCCGGACAGAAACTCGGTTACCCGCGTGCCGTCGCGGCTGGTGGCAAGCAGGCCCCGCCCTTCCAGCATCTGCAGCGCATCGCGCAGCGAGGGCCGCGAGACCTCCAGCCGCTCGGCCAGCTCCCGCTCGCTGGCGAGCTTTTCGCCGGGCCGCAGCACGCCTTCCAGAATAAGCCGTTCGATGTGCTCGGCGATGGCTTCCGCCAGCTTCGGCGCGCGCAGCCCCTCGACCATGTGCACCCCCGTCGTTCCGCCAGCTCGCGGCTGGCCGATCTGCCCGTTGCCGGCCAAGTCCTTCTCGTTCAAAATCTTATGCCCGCCGAGGCAGCAATGTTCAACCAAGGATCGAGATCTTGACCCGTTGACATACATGGTAATTTTTTCTTACCAAACCAACTGACCGTCGCGGCACTCCGCCGGCCCTCGGGCCTGTGGTGTGAGCGCAGGGGCGGCTCTCCCTGGGCACGCCCGGCACCGGTGCCGGGCTGAAATCTGGAAACCTCGTCCATGACGGTCGTCACCAACATCCAGGACCTGCGCGCCATCGCGATGCGCAAGGTTCCCCGCGCTGTTTTCCATTACGCCGATCGTGGCTCCTATGACGAGGCGACGATCCGGGCCAACAAGGCGGACCTGTCCGCCATCCCGCTGCGCCAGCGCGTGATGATCGACGTGTCGGACCGCTCGACCGCAACCACGATGATCGGCGAGAAGGTGGCCCTGCCGCTGGCCATCGCGCCCACCGGCCTGACCGGCCTGTTCCATGGCGACGGCGAGATCCACGGCTGCCGCGCCGCCCACGCCGCCGGCATTCCCTTCACCCTCTCGACCATGTCGATCTGCTCCATCGAGGACGTGGCCGGCGCCGTGAGCAAACCGTTCTGGTTCCAGCTCTATGTGATGAAGGACCGCAAGTTCTCCGAGTCCCTCATCGAGCGCGCCAAGGCCGCCAAATGCTCCGCGCTCGTGCTCACGCTGGATCTGCAGATCCAGGGCCAGCGCCACATGGACATCAAGAACGGCCTGTCCGTGCCGCCCAAGCTGACGGTGGCCAACGCCATCGACATCGCCACCAAGCCGGCCTGGGCGCTGAGCGTGCTCATGGGCAAGCGCCATTCCTTCGGCAACCTCGCCGAGCGCGTGCCCGGCGCCGACAGCCTCACCACCCTGTCGCAGTGGATCGCCGGCCAGTTCGACCCCTCGCTGTCGTGGAAGGACGTCGAATGGGTGCGCTCGATCTGGCCGGGCAAGCTGATCCTGAAGGGCGTGCTCGACGTTGAGGACGCGAAGATCGCGGCCGAAACCGGGGCCGATGCCATCGTGGTCTCGAACCATGGCGGGCGTCAGCTTGACGGCGCCGTCTCGTCCATCTCGGCCCTGCCTCGCATCGTCGACGCCATCGGTGGCGGCAAGAGCGAGATCTGGTTCGACGGCGGCGTCACCTCGGGCCAGGACATCCTCAAGGCCCGCGCGCTCGGCGCCCGCGGCTGCATGATGGGCAAGGCCTTCCTGTGGTCGCTCGCGGCCGGAGGCCAGGCCGGCGTCGCCCAGGCGATCGAGATCATGCGCCGGGAACTCGACGTCTCCATGGCGCTGACCGGCACCAAGGACATCGAGCAGGTCGACGCGAGCGTGCTGGCGCTGTGAGGCCTCAGCTCCGCGTGCGCCGCGCCGCCGCGCGCGGCAGGCGCAGGGGCCAGCGCACCATGTGGTCGATGTAGTCCTCGAGCGGCAGTTCGTCCTCGGCGGCGTCCACCTTGTCCCGCACCGACACGCCGGCGGCATGAACGGTTTCAGGATCACCGGAAACCAGCGGGTGCCACCAGTAGAGGTCGCGCCCCTCCTCAATGAGGCGGTAGGCGCAGGAGGGCGGCAGCCAGTCGATGGCCCGCACCGTCTCCGGCGTCAGGCGCACGCAGTCGGGCACCTGCGCCTGCCGGTTCGGGTAGTCCCGGCACCGGCATCCCTGGTCGTCCAGCAGCCGGCATCCGATGTCGGTGTAGGCGATCGCTTCGGTGTCCTCGTCCTGCAGCTTCACAAGGCAGCAGCGCCCGCAGCCATCGCACAGGCTTTCCCACTCGGCGGTATCCATCTGGTCGAGGGTCTTGGTGCGCCAGAACGGCTCGGTCGTCTTTAAGGTCATCAAGCTTCCGCGAGAGGGTGCGTAACAGAGAGGGCCGCGCTTCACGAACCGGCCGCCCGTGCTTAGATAGCGTTCACCGTGCCACAAGGCGAGCCCGCCGATGGCCTCGTCCTGCGTGGACGTCTCGTCTATAAGGTCAGACGCCGCCGCTGGTCGAGGGTGGTTCAGGTTCGAGAGTGGCCCCGCGAAAGTGGGCCGGGTAGAGCGCCCATGGAGTACCGGGCTTGAGTGAGACGCCGAACCCCGACATGCCGGAAGACCCGAAGGAGGCCGTGCCGCCTCCCGGCACGCGGTCGCGCGGCAAGCGTCTGCGCAACGTTCTGCTCGCCATCGATTCCTGGATCGACAGCACGATCTACATGGGCGGCGTGCGCCTGCGGGCCTTTTGGCAAAGCTTCGTCGCCTTCACCGAGCGCTTCAATCTCCAGGGTCCCGCGCGCTGGGGCGTCGAGATCGCCTCTGAGGGCATGACCTGGGGTGCGGTCGGGGCGGTGCTGATGCTCGCGCTCGCCATTCCCGCCTTCCAGGAGACCTCGGACGACTGGCTCAAGCGCTCGGAACTGTCGGTGACGTTTCTCGATCGCTACGGCAACACCATCGGCGAACGCGGTATCCGTCACAACGACACCGTGCCGCTGGAGGAATTCCCGGACCATCTGATCAAGGCCGTGCTGGCCACCGAAGACCGGCGCTTCTATGAGCATTTCGGCATCGACATCCCCGGCACCTTCCGCGCCGTGCTGTCCAATGCGCGGGCCGGAGGCGTGGTCCAGGGCGGCTCGTCGATCAGCCAGCAGCTCGCGAAGAACCTGTTTCTTTCCAACGAGCGGACGCTTGAGCGCAAGATCAAGGAAGCCTTCCTGGCGCTGTGGCTGGAGTTTCATCTCACCAAGAACCAGATCCTCAAGCTCTATCTCGACCGCGCCTATATGGGCGGGGGCACCTTCGGCGTCGACGCTGCCGCGCAGTACTATTTCGGCAAGTCCGCCCGCGACGTGAACCTGGCGGAGGCGGCGATGCTGGCGGGCCTGTTCAAGGCCCCGTCCAAATTTGCCCCTCACGTCAACCTGCCCGCCGCGCGCGGCCGCGCCAGCGTGGTGCTCGACAATCTGGTCGATGCCGGTTTCATGACCGAAGGTCAGGTTTTCGGCGCCCGCCGCAACCCGGCCACCCCGATCGACCGCAAGCGCGAGGATGTTCCCGAGTACTATCTCGACTATGCGTTCGATCAGGTGAAGTCGATCGTCGACAGCTTGCCCAGAAGCTATTCGGAGCGCTCCTTCGTCGTCCGGACGGCGCTTGATCCCAATATCCAGAAGGCCGCCGACACCGCCATTCGCGACAGCCTCAAGCAGTTCGGCAAGGACTACGGTGCCAGCCAGTCCGCCATGGTGGTGATGGAGCCGAACGGGGCCGTGCGCGCCATGGTCGGCGGCCGCGACTATGGCGAAAGCCAGTTCAACCGGGCTACGGATGCGCTGCGTCAGCCCGGCTCTTCGTTCAAGCCCTACGTCTACACCGCCGCCCTGATGACGGGTAAATACACGCCGCAGACCATGGTGGTGGACGGGCCGATCTGCATTGGCAACTGGTGCCCACAGAACTATGGCCACTCCTATGCCGGCCGCATTCCCCTGATCACCGCCCTCACCCGCTCGCTCAACACCGTGGCGGTCAAGCTCGCGGAGTCGATCGGACGCGGCCGGATCGTGGATCTCGCACACGCCATGGGCGTGAAAAGCGAACTCAAGATCACCCGCTCGCTGCCGCTCGGCGCGGCCGAGGTCACCGTGCTGGACCAGGCGACCGCCTATTGCGTCTTCGCCAATGGCGGCTATGCCGTCGACCCGCACGCCGTCATCGAGATGCGCACGCCCAATGGCGATCCGGTGTGGAACTTCGCGCAGGACGGTGGAAAACCCAAGCGCGTCATCCCGCCCGAGATCATCGCCATGATCAACCCGATGCTGAACAGCGTCGTGGAACACGGCACCGCCCGCCGCGCGATCATTCCCGGCGTCAAGGTAGCGGGCAAGACGGGCACGACCAATTCCTATCGCGATGCCTGGTTCGTCGGCTTCACCGGTAACTACGCGGCGGCGATCTGGTTCGGCAATGACGACTACACCTCGACCCGCCGCATGACCGGCGGTTCCCTGCCGGCCATGA
Source organism: Ancylobacter pratisalsi (assembly GCF_010669125.1). Taxonomy (NCBI): domain Bacteria; kingdom Pseudomonadati; phylum Pseudomonadota; class Alphaproteobacteria; order Hyphomicrobiales; family Xanthobacteraceae; genus Ancylobacter; species Ancylobacter pratisalsi. Next base: position 3,452,081 of record NZ_CP048630.1, on the reverse strand, counting down.
CCTGGCAGAAGGTCATGGCGTTCGCTCATCAGGGCATCGAGATCAAGCCGACGCCCGGCCTCGACGATCAGCCGGCGCCGACAAGCAATGCCATCGCCCAGGCCTCGCTGCTCGAAATCGATGGCGTGAAGCGGCCCGTGACGCTTTCGCCGGCGGCGGCCGAGCGTCTGATGGGACTGTCCGCCCGGATGCGCGATGCCGCCAGCCAACCTCTCGCCCGCCCCTCCGCCGCGCTGGAGCAAGACCGTATCCTCGCCGGCCGGGATCCCGACATATCGCCGACCGGCAGCAATTGAAGGCCAGCACGATTGACCCCAGCGCCCCACGCGCCCATCGATGAGGGCGTTCCCGTCTCACCGGATTGCTCTGTGCCGTGCGTGCTTTCTTCTTTCTCCTGACGCTTGTCATCGGCGCCGCCGTCGGCCTTGGCCTGACCTGGGTCACCACGGTCAACGGCTACGGCCCCGGTCTGATCCGATCCGGTCCCTGGGAAGCCTGGCCGAAGGCCGGGACCGAGGAAGCCGATCCCTATGCGCGCGCCGCGCTGGCGCGGGCGGGTGAGCTCCCGCTTGAGCTCGCCGACGGGCTCGCCTTTGTCGCCCGAACCGACAGCAGCGGCGCCGCGCTGGACGGGCGGTGCGACATCCGCCTTACCGGCGGCATCCCGCAGGCCCGGTTCTGGACGCTGACCGTAACCGATGCGCGCGGCCGGCTCATCGACAACGCGGCCATGCGCAGCGGTTTCACCAGCACGGAGGTGGTGTGGAACCGCGACGGCACGCTGGACATCGCCCTCGGCCCCCGCGCCCGCGCCGGCAACTGGCTGCCGACCGGCGCACGCGATCGCATCGTCCTGACACTCCGGCTCTACGACACCCCCGTCGGCCTCGCCAGCCGCACCAGCGATGCACCGGAAATGCCGCGCCTTGTGACCGAGCGCTGTCCGTGGTCGGGATCGTGAGGAAACCCCGATGAAATGGCTCGCCCTGCCGGTTCTCGCCGGCCTCGTCCTTGGCGTCATCGTGCATCTGGTGGCGGTGCTGATCCTGCCCTATTACGCGGAGCAGGACGCCTACGCGCGGCTCTCTGCCGTCGGCAGCATCAACATGTTCGCGCAGATCGACGACCCCGACGCGTTCGGAGCGGTGCTTCCGGATTCGGATCCCGCCTTCGTCTCGGCGGTGTGTCTTTATGATCTGAGCGAGGGGCCGCTTAAGGTACGGGTGCCGACAACCGACGACTACACCTCAGTGTCCTTCTACACCCGCTTCGGTCTGCCCTTCTACGCCATCAACGACCGCTCGGCCGGGCGCCGGGTTATCGAGCTGGACCTTATGAACACGATGCAGAAGGCCGCGCTGCCTGAGAACAGCGAAGTGACCGCCGCCGATCGCCTGGTCGTGGAATCGCCCAGCGACGAAGGTATCGTGCTCATTCGCTCCATGGTGCGTGAGCGCAGCGCACGTGACGCGATCCGCGCGCGCATGAACGCGGCAAGCTGCGGTTCGGCCCTTTAGGCTTTCAGGTTCAAAGGGATTCAACCGGAGCCTTGTTTTCGAGGCGCGGTACGGTGCCGGGCCTTAGCAACTGGACCACGGGAAGAATAATCACCTCGCCCGGGCGATCTGGCGTCGCGCGGGCGGGCCGGGCCTCGCCCGACGACCGGAACGGCGGAAAAGCAACCACGGAGCCCATTTCACCCTCCTGAAAAATCGACCGGGCCCCGACAAGTAACAGCCCGTCATGGTTAACGGCTTGCTAACGTTCAACGCCTAGCTTGGATTCGCGAATCCCCGAGCGAGGCTCGGCGTTCTCTCAAACCTGTCTGCCTCATGCCTCCCACGTCCGGCTCCGGCCTCAAATCACTGATCGAGGAAGCGCGTCGCCGGCACGACGACACGCGCCCGGATATGTTGCGGCTGCTGGTCGAGCTCTATCTTGACCAGCCGGGTCATGACGAGTTCGAGCAGGCCCGTTTCGCCCAACTCGCCATCCGGCTGGTTGACTCCATTGATACTCCCGTCGCCGCCCGTCTGATGCGCGCCCTGGCGCCGCGTCCGGACCTTCCCCGCGCGCTCGCGCTGCATCTCGCGCAAGGGCCTCTTGCGCTTGCCGGTCCCGTGCTGCGCCTTTCGCCGGTGCTCGACGACAAGACCTTGGCCGCCCTCGCCGAGGAACTCCCCGCCTCCCACGCCGCCGCGATCACCGCGCGGCGCGAGGTCTCTCCCGCGCTCGCCAAGAAGCTGGCGGATCTGGTCCATCGCACCAGCGAAGCCCCGCCGGCCGAAGACAAGCCCACCGAAGAGCAGACTTCCGGAGAAGAGGTCGTCGTGGAAGACACTCCGGCGGAGGAGATCGAAACCCATATTGCGGCCGATATCGAAATTGCCCCCCAGGTTCCTGCGATTGCTGCAGTCGTCGCGGAACCTTCAGAGCCCGCCCGCGGTGACGCATCTGCGACCACACCGGCCGCGCCGCGCGACGTGGACGGCGCGACACCCGAAGACTTAGCGCCAGCCTCACCGACGCCCACCTCTGCGGAGTCAGAGCGCGACCAGCCGACGGCGGAAACCGCGCCACCTCAGCCGGCCGAATACGCCATCGCAACTCCCAGTTCGACCCTTGCAAGGGCCGACTATCTCGCCGCCAGTCCGGAAGATCGGACTTTCATCATCGCCCGGTTGGTCACCGTGCCCCCTCTGCCGATGGCCGAGCGCGTCGCGCCGGCCGGCGAGGAAATGACCGAAGCCCTGCTGGAGGCGGCACGAAACGGCACGCCGGCGCAGGTCAGCGCGCTTGTGGAAAAGGCGCTCGGCGTGACGTCGGAGAACGCGGCCCGTATCGTCGACGACCCGAGCGGACAGGCCCTCGCGGTCGCCGCGCGGGCGCTTGGGCTTTCGTTCGCGGTGCTGTCGCGGGTGCTGTTCCGGCTGCACCCGGTGGCTGGGCGCTCGGCCGCCGAGATGACCCGGCTGGCCGACATGTTCGATTCGCTGACAGCTGCCGGCGCCCAGCACCTCGTCGCGTCCTGGCGTAGCGGCCGGCGTGCCGCGCGCGAGAAAGCCGAGGACACACCATCCATGCGCAGCTTTGCCCAGCCGCGCCCCGCTCCCCAGCCTGCCGCCGAACTCACGGAATCGCGCCGCCCGGGCTGAACGGCCCAGGAGCCTCAGCTGGCGGCCAGATCCAGAAAATGGCGGCCGGCACGGTCCTCGATCTCCACGAACCAGAGGTCCGGATCGAAGCGGATTTCCTTGCTCATCCGCTCCTCGACATCCATTTCCGGCGCCTCCGACGGCACCAGCACCGCGAAGTAGCGCCCGTCCCGCTCGGCATCCATTGAGGGTGGCGCGGGACCATAGAGCGCGGCCCGTCCGTCAAGCGTCGCAACCTTGACGAAGATTGCCCCTGCCTCTTCCGAGCCGCGCCGGCGCACGGCGGCAAACGCCCCCTCCACGGTGCACCGGCGCAGCAGCGCCGAGACCCATATGGCACTTTTGAGCCGCATCACCGGACCTATTGGATGGAGAACCCGGCAACCGCGTTGAGCTCACGCACCAGCCGGTCGGAAATCTGGCCCGTTACCGGGAGGCGGCGGTCACGTTCGAATCGCTCGATCGCCTCCTGCGTCGCCTCACCAACACGACCGTCGATATGGATGGGTCCATAGCCCAGACGAGCCAGTGCCTTCTGGATCTCCATCACGCGCGGCGAGACGGCGATCTCGGCCGGTGGGCGGGGGCTGGACGCGGGCGAGGCAGGCTCGGGCGTCAAGGCCGTCGGCGCGGGAAGACTGGGTTGAGGCGCGGCCACCGCACGCGGGGGCGGCGCGGCCGGCTTCGTGGGCGGCAGCGGCATGGCTGGCGCCAGAGGCGTTGGAGCCGCGGGAGGTGTTACCTCGACCGGCGCGGACGTGGAGGCTGGCGAAGGCGCCGCGATCGGCCGGGGTGTGGCCGCCGAGGTGGCGGGTGCGCTGGCCCCTTCCCGCAGCTCGGCCGGAGCGGCGAGCGGGGCTGGCGCGCCACCGGAACGCCTGCCGTCCTGCATGGCCAGCGCGTTGAACAAGACGGCCGCGCTCGCGGCGGCGGCCATCACGATCATGAAGACGTCGGAACGGCGACGGCCGGAACGATAGGGCCGGCCCGCGGCGCGCTCGCCGTCGAGATCGATATCATCCACCAGGAGATCGCTGGCATAGGATCGGGGCATAAGATCAACCGGGACTCAACGCGACGCCTTCCGGCGTCATGGGGAAACTGTGCCACGCCACGCTTAAGCGATCACTAAAGCGCTCACCTTGCTTAACATCGGCTTTCCACATTGCGCGGAATTCGCGCCATCCTTTGGCGGGTTGAGCAACCCCTTGGCTCTATGTTGCCCCTACGGAGGCACAAGCCAAGGTGGCGAGGCACGTTATGTTCTTTCTATTGCGTATTGGATTCTGGCTGACCCTTGTCTTCCTGCTGCTTCCCGGCATTCCGGGCGGCCCCTCGCATGATGGCGCCCAGCAGGCCGGCACGGCGAAGGTCGATGCGGTGGACGCGCTGTCGGCGGCGACATCGGCAATGGCGGATGCGGGCGGCTTCTGCGGACGCCAGCCGCAAGCCTGCGCGATCGGCGCCCAGATCTTTGATATGATCGGCCAGCGGGCCGAGGCCGGCGCGCGCTACGCGCTCTCCTATATTTCCGAGCAGATTTCAGAGCAGAAGCGCCGGGCCGCCGCCCGCGCCATGGGATCTCCCGCCGGGGACACCCTGACGACGCATGATCTGGCGCCGGAATGGCAGGGGCCCAAGCGTCCCATGTTAGACGCCGCGTCGACCGGCTCGATTTCCTCGCCCACGCTCCAGCCCGCGGACGCGCCCCCAGCCTCGACCAGCGTACCGCGCCCGCCGAAGCGGCCGGCCTGAGGCCCTTGCCATTGCGCCGCGGGGGCCCTCGCCCCTATATGCGCGATGAAAGGCGCTCATGATGACTTCGCAGAACGCGACGACCTCGCCGGTGTCGGCACTGACGATCGATTCGATCATCGAGGATTTCGAATTTCTCGATAATTGGGACGACCGTTACCGCTATCTCATAGAGCTCGGGCGCAAGCTTCCCCCCTTCCCGGAAGACGAGCGCACCGAGGATACCAAGGTGCAGGGCTGTGCCAGCCAGGTCTGGCTCATCAGCCACCCCACCAAGGCGGTCGACGGAACGCATCTCGATTTCGTCGGCGATTCCGACGCCCATATCGTACGCGGCCTCGTCGCGATCTTGCTGGCGCTGTATTCCGGCCGCCCGGTGGCGGAGATCGCCGCCACCGACCCGACCCCCGTATTCGAGCGCATCGGACTGAAAGACCATCTCACGCCGCAGCGCTCCAATGGACTGCGCTCGATGGTCGAGCGCATCCGCTCGGATGCGCGTGCCATCCTGTCGGCGCCCTAGCCGGCTCCGCCCTCCGGCTGGGTGCGGAAAGCCCGGATTGGGCCGTGCCGCGGCCCTTCAGCCTGTCCCGACAGCCCATAGTGCCGTGCCAGCCGGTCCAGCCCCAGCGCCAGCACGACCTTGGCGGTGCGCGCCGGCCAGCCGCGCTCACGCTCGACCTGCTCCATCCCTTTCAGGAAACAGCACACATCCATCAGCAGTCCTGAGAACTCCGGCCCCACCGCGTCCATCGCCCGTGCCAGACGCTGCTTGGATGCCAGGATCGCCTCGGACAGGGCGAGCCCCGGCCCCTGGCTGCCCCGCGCACTGCGGGGCATGGCGCTCCAGTCGGCGGTGAGGCGCGGCATCATCTGCGCGCGGGTGAAATCGCCCCGTAGCCTTTCACCGGCGAGAAGCTGCACCGGCGCGATCAGCGCACGCCCGTCGCGCCCGCGCCGGCTTGCCAGCCAGGCGAGCGGACTTTCGTCGAGGTCCACCACCACGTCGAGCGTTTCGCCACAGAGCTCAACGCTCTGAAGGCCCAATCGGCGTTCACGCGACATGGAGCACCTCCCCGGCGAGCGTCTGGCTGATCCTGTTCTCCAGAGCCGCCATCTTGAGATCCCAGCCGGGCGTTTCCCGATACTCCTCCATCCGCCGGCAAGCATGCGCCACGGTGGAGCGGTGGCGCCCGAAGCCGCGCGCCACCGCGCTCATCGAGAGGCCAAGGCCCACATGGGCCAGATACATCGCGAGCGCCCGGGTGGTCGAGACAGCGTGACTGAGGCGGCACCGATTCAGCACCGCGTGGAAGGGCACGCCCGCCTCATCGGCAACCAGCCGCGCGGCGAGACGGCAGAGTTCGGGAGCTGTGGGAAGTGTCTGAGTGTCCATGCCTGAATTCCCCAAAATAGGAATTCAATCCCTACACACTCTTTGGTTGCGTTCAACATAAACACAACCATATTTGATTTCATGAACTTCGGTGGCCTGGACGGCCTCCCGAGGGAAATCGTTCTAGGAATTATATCCGCACCCCGCGATACCTCTCCAATAATCCGGCCCATGGTGAACCCACGCATGAGGTCGGACATGACGCCCAGCCGTTCTCGTCAACGCATTCGCGCCCAACGCACGCACGAACCGGCGACGGCCATCGCCATGCGAAGCGACGCCTTGCGGCCGTTTCTCGGAAACACCGTGGAGGAAAGGCGCTCGCGGCTACGCAACATGCTGCGTGCCGAGCGCGGTGCCGCGCGGCGCGGCGTTGGCTATGATCCGCTGCGCCACGCGGCAATCAGTCGGCTGATGCGCGAAATCACGGGTGGAAAATGAAAAAGGCGCCGCGAACATCGCGACGCCCTTCAATAGGATGGAACCCGTCAGGTCCGGATCAACGCCGAGGCGTGCGCCGACGCTGCTGGCCCAGACCCATCTGCTTGGCCAGGGCGGAACGCGCGGCGGCGTAGTTCGGAGCGACCATGGGATAGTCCAGGGGCAGGCCCCACTTCTCGCGATACTGCTCGGGCGTCAGATCATACTGCGTGCGCAGATGACGCTTGAGCGACTTGAATTTCTTTCCGTCTTCAAGGCACACGATGTAATCGGGCGCGATCGACTTCTTCACCGGCACCGCCGGACGAAGCGGCTCGACGACCGGCTCGGCTTCTCCCTTGCCGAGCCGCTGCAGAGCGGAATGCACATCGCCGATCAGCATCGGCAAATCATTCGTCAGGACAGCATTGTTGCTTACATAGGCGGAGACAATATCGGCAGCGAGCTCGATATAGTTCTCGGCATCCGTGGTGTCGCTCATGGGCCAATCTTCACATGACATACAAAAAGGGGAGCGCCACATTGCGGGCGCGGCAGGCAACCGCTGGAGCGCTTCCCAATACGCTATCAGATAACGTACTTCACTCGGCAAGCGGATATAACATGCTAAATAGACTTACTGCGTATCCATCGCAAGATTTTTCGTAACAAAAACCATCTTGTCTGTGTTCTGCCAAGGTACGCCCCTATACACCGGTCGAAAAAGGCAAGCTGAAATCGTGTCGTTGTGGAGGCAGATCAGTAGCAGCCACAGCTTCGTGAAACCGTTCAAGGCTTGCAGGCGCGCCCGAGCGCGCCTATCTCGACGCTGAAAACGCAAGGAAAAAGCCATGAATGAAGGATCTCGCCGTCCCAAAGTGGTGAAGACGGACGCCGAATGGCGCGCACAGCTCACGCCGGAGCAATACCGCGTTACCCGGGGACACGGCACGGAATGCGCCTTCAGCGGTCCGCATCTCGCGCAGAAGGTGCCCGGCGTCTACAGCTGCGTCTGCTGCGATACACCCCTGTTCCGCTCCGACGCCAAGTTTGAATCAGGCACCGGCTGGCCCAGCTTCTTCCGCCCGGTGTCGCCGGACGCGATTGTGGAACACCACGACACCTCCTACGGCATGCGCCGTGTCGAAGTGCGCTGCGCCACCTGCGACGCGCATCTCGGCCACGTCTTCCCGGATGGCCCGCGTCCCACCGGCATGCGCTATTGCATAAACGGGGTCGCCCTCAGCTTCCAGGCTGACGCGCCCGCCGCAGACACCACCCCAGCACGTGGGACCGCTTCGTGAATCACCACACCACCGCCGTCCCGCATGCCCCGCTGGTCCGCACGTTCCATGGCCAGACGCTGACCGACCCCCATGCCTGGCTTCGCGCCGAGAACTGGCGCGATGTCATGCGCGACCCCGCCGTGCTCGCCCCCGATATCCGCGCCTGGCTTGAGGCCGAAAACGCGGCGGCGGACACGTGGCTCGCCCCTCATACCGACCTGCGCAAGCGCCTCGTCAGGGAGATGCGGGCGCGGATCAAGGAAGATGATTCATCCGTGCCGGCGACGGACGGCCCGTTCGCCTACTTCACCCGCTTTCGCGAGGGCGGGCAGCACCCGCTGATCTGTCGGCGCCCGGCCGGCGCCATTGCGGGCGAGACCATACTGCTCGACGGCGACGCCCTCGCCGACGGCAAGGCCTATTTCCAGTTCGGCGACGCCCACCAGTCGCCCGATCACGCGCTGTATGCCTGGACAGCCGACGAGGCGGGTTCCGAATATTACACGCTGCGCGTGCGCGACATCGCGACCGGCGAGGACCGTCCCGACACCATCGAAGAGACCACCGGCGACGTGCTGTGGAGCGCGGACGGCGCCTTTCTGCATTACGTGCGCCGGGACGCCGAGCATCGTCCCAGCTTCGTCTATCGCCACAGGCTCGGCACCGATCCCGCCGAGGACACGCTGATCTACGAGGAGCCGGACAAGGGCTTCTTCGTCTCGCTCGGACGCACGCAGTCGGGAAGGTTCGGGCTGATCTCCTGCGGCGACCACGACACCAGCGAGGTCTGGCTCATCGACCTCGCCGCCCCTCTCACGCCACCCAGGCGTGTCGAGCCGCGTTCGCCGGGATTGCGTTATGGTGTCGAGCATCACCCCGCGCTCGACGGCGTCGAGAGCCTGATCATCGAAACCAATGCCGACGGGGCCGAGGATTTCAAGATCGTCGCGACCCCGCTCGCGGCGCCGGGGCGGGCGAACTGGCACGAGATCGTACCCTACAGGGCAGGCAGGCTCATCCTCTCGGTCAGCGTGTTTCGTAACCATCTGGTGCGGCTCGAGCGGGAGGATGGGGTTCCGCGTATCATCGTGCGCAGCCTCACCGATGGCGCCGAACACCCCATCGGCTTTGCGGAAGAGGCCTATTCGCTGGGCTTCGATCCCGGCTACGGCTTCGACAAGACCGAGATCCGCTTCTCTTATTCGTCCATGACCACCCCTTCCGAGGTGTGGGACTACGACATGGCGAGCCGCGCCCGTGTGCTGCGCAAGCGTCAGGAAGTGCCGTCCGGCCACGATCCCAAGCGCTATGTGACCCGCCGCCTCATGGCACCCGCGCCGGATGGTGAGCTGATTCCCATTTCCCTGCTGTTCGCGGCCGACACCCCGCTGGATGGCACCGCCCCCTGTCTGCTTTACGGCTATGGCGCCTACGGCATTTCAATTCCGGCCAACTTCTCCACATCACGTCTGTCGCTGGTGGATCGCGGCTTTGTCTATGCGATCGCCCATATCCGCGGCGGCACCGAGAAGGGGTGGCGCTGGTATCGCGAGGGCAAGCTGGCGAAGAAGACCAACAGCTTCACCGACTTCATCGCCGCCGCCGAGCATCTCGTCGCCGAGCGCGTGGCCGCGCCGGATCGCATCATCGCCCATGGCGGCTCGGCGGGCGGTATGTTGATGGGAGCGGTCGCGAACATGCGCCCCGAGCTTTTCGCCGGCATCGTGGCGGAGGTCCCCTTCGTCGACGTGCTGAACACGATGCTGGACGACACGCTCCCGCTGACGCCGCCGGAATGGCCGGAATGGGGAAACCCGATCACCGATCCGCAGGCATTCGCCACCATTCGGGCCTACTCGCCCTACGACAATGTCGCCGCGAAGGACTACCCCGCGCTGTTCGCCCTCGCCGGTCTCACCGATCCGCGCGTGACCTATTGGGAACCGGCGAAATGGGTGGCCAAGCTGCGTACGGCCAAGACCGACACCAACCCGCTGCTGCTGCGCACCAACATGGATGCGGGCCACGGCGGTGCGGCGGGACGGTTCGACCGGCTGGAAGAGACCGCGATGGTCTATGCCTTCGCCCTCAGCGTGGCGGGCGCGCTTTAGCCCCAGAGAGCCACGTCCGGCCGCATCGTTCTGACACCGGCCGGCTTCTGCCTGCCCTGAAAACGCACGTGCCGCGACATTCGGCTCCCGAATGTCGCGGCACTGTCTGTCTGCCCGCATGGCGCGGAGAGGGTCGGTCAGCCTTCCCCGCGTGCGGCCGCGCTGCTGGCGACGTGGTCGCGCAGTTCCTGGAGCGACGCAAAGCGTAGCGTTCCATCCGGCAGGTCCGCCTCGATCGAACCGTCGGAATACAGCTTGTAGGCCATGCCCCCGATCGTTCCGGCCTTCAGCACGGTGATGGACGGCTCGACGATCTCTTCCTCGACATCTCCCAGCAGGTCCGATTCCCGAAGGAAAGCCGGCGGCTCGCCGGGGTCGGGGATCGTCTCGTCGCGCAGTCTGGGGGGACGCGGTTCGCTCATTGGCACGGATGGCGACGGAGCCATGGGCGCGGAAACGGCAGGCGCCGAGACGGCAGGGGTCGAAACCGTCGGAGCCTGCGGCGTCGGCGCGGGGGCTGACGGGCGCGGCTCGCCGAAACGGGGGACGAAATCGTCGCCGGAGAAACTTCCCGACGTCGGGCGCTCGCGGCTCTCGCGCAGGAAGGCCGGCGGCTCGCGGCGCGCAAGGTCGGGCCGCAGCGGCTCCAGACGCGGCTCGTCAAAAGCCGGCTCGCGAGAAGGCGCCATCGGCGGGGGCGACAAGGGAGGCGGCGGCAGCGGTTCAGGGCTGGCGGGCTCGCTCGGCTCCTCGGCGACAGGCTCGGCCTCGCGCTTGCGGCGGAACCAGGAGGGCAGCCCCCGTCCGGCGTCCGCGGCGCGTTCTTCGGCGGCGGGGCGGACCGGTGCGGCGGGTTCGGGCTCCGGCGGCGGCGAGAAGGCCGGCGGCTCTGCGCGGGGCGCCTCCTCGACCGGCGGCGCGAACGCCGGTTCGAAAGGCTCAGCGTGGATCGGCAAGGCGCCGGCATGTCCATGCTCGGACGCGGCGACGTGAATGTCATCCTCGTCGGGTTCGAAGTGCACGACCCCGTCGAGCTTGTTGCCAATGTCCACCAGCGCCCGGTGAATGAAGCCGAGCCCGAGCAGCAGCATACCGCCGACAAAGCCGATGCTTCCGGCGGTCATCAGCGCCGCGCCGGAAGTTGTCTCGGACGACCCGAAGCCAATTGTGCCCAGAAGGACACCGAGAACGGCAATCGCAATCCCGATGCCAATGAGAATTGCACCCATGTAGAAACTCCGTCGGACCGATTCGCCATCGGCCCTTCTTCTATGTGACATTACGTCCAGCACAGCTATTGCGAAAGCGTCGCGCGGGAAGACCGCATGCGTGCAACGACCTTTAGTGAAGCGATGCTCGGGGTATCGACCCCGCCCGGCCGGTGCTGCGAGGAAGAATTGCAGCGCACACGATGCTTTTGGTTGTCCGCCGTCGGTTACAGCCCTATCTAAATCATCGCCTAACTCTCGCGGTGTTTCGGCACCCGTGCGGGAGCGCCGCGACGCGGCATGGTCGAGTTTCAATTTGCGGAGACAGCTTCAATGTCCTTCACGCTTCCCGAGCTTCCCTATTCCTACGACGCGCTCAATCCCTTCATGTCGCGCGAGACGCTCGAGTACCACCACGACAAGCACCATCAGGCTTACGTGACCAACGGCAACAATCTGCTGAAGGGTACCGAGTTCGAGGGCAAGACGCTGGAGGAGATCGTCAAGGGCTCCTACGGCAAGAATGCCGGCCTGTTCAACAATGCCGGCCAGCACTTCAACCACATCCATTTCTGGAAGTGGATGAAGCCCAATGGCGGCGGCGCCATCCCCGGCGAACTCGAAAAGAAGATCGTCGAGGATCTCGGCTCGGTCGAGAAGATGAAGGAAGACTTCATCCAGGCCGGCGTCACCCAGTTCGGCTCGGGCTGGAACTGGCTCGCGGTCAAGGACGGCAAGATCGTCGTCATGAAGACCCCGAACGGCGAAAACCCGTTGGTCCACGGCGCCACCCCGATCCTGGGCTGCGACGTGTGGGAACACTCCTACTACATCGACTACCGCAATCGTCGCCCGGACTATCTCAAGGCCTTCGTCGACAGCCTGGTGAACTGGGAATACGTCGCCGAGCTTTATTCCAAGGCCGTCTGACGCGCCTTGCGTTCCATGAGAAGCCGTCCGCACCTCCGGGTGCGGGCGGCTTTTTTTCATGTGCGCGTGGCCGTTCCCCTCGGCTCAGCCCGCATAGGGGCGGCGCGGCCTCGGCTGGTTGCTGAGCACGCAATAGTCGGCCCAGAAATTATACTGGTAGGCGGAGCGCCACTGGTAGAGCCAGTTCTCGCAGGTGGCTTTGTTCGTGAAGCAGCCGGAGACGGTGCGCGTCTGGATCTTGTTGAGGTTCACCCCCCATTCGCGCTGGCCGGTGAAATGGCCGTACCAGAGCTTCGAGGGCGGTATCTTCTCGGCCATGGCGGCGCAGTCGCCGCCCGGAAAAACGCCGGTGTATTCGTAGGCACGGGCCTTCTGCCCGCCGGCGACCGCGAGCGCGGCCGCCCCAATGGCCGCACCCAAAGCAAGACGTGCAGCGGAAATGCGCGCGTTGGCCATGCTCGGCACGGCAAACGCCTTCTGTCCCGGCTTCATCTCCGCGTCCTCCCTGGCTGGCGTACCCGGCGGCTGAGCGCCACCATACACCCGCGCCGATTGACGCGTCAGATCCAGCGCGCCCAGCGGAACAGCACGGCCGCCATGGCCAACCCCGCAGCCGTCGCCAGCAGGGTGACAGTCCAGAAACCGGAAGGGTCGTCGCTGCCGGGAATGCCGCCGACATTCATGCCCATGAGACCCGTGGCCAGCGTCAACGGGGCGAAAACCACCGTCACCACGGCGAGGATCAGCATGGAGCGGTTCATCTGCTCGGCGCGGCGTTCCACCATCTGGTCGTAGATCACGGCGGCGCGGTCACGCACCGAATCCAGTTCCTCGGCGAATCGTGTCACCCGGTCGGCCGCCTCTCGCAGCCGGTTGCGGTCGCGCTGGGAAAGCCATTCGGCATCTTCCAGCGAGAAGTGGTTCAACGCCTCGCGCTGTGGGGCGATGTAGCGGCGCAGCAGGATCGCCACGCGCCGCACCTCGGAAACCTTGGCGCTGAGGTTTGACAGCGTCGCGTTCAGCACCAGTTCCTCAAGTTCGTCGGCATCCTCGGCCAGCGCCGTGATCACCGTGTCCATGCGGTCGACGAGGCGCATCGACAGGTCGGCGATGAACTCGCCGGGGGTGTGCGGCGCGCGTCCGCGCGCCAGTGCGTCCTCGAAATCGGCCACCGCCGAAAGCGAGCGCTGGCGCACCGAAACCACGCGGTTCGGTTCCACCCAGAACCGGATCGAGTGCATCTCGTCGGGCAGCGAATAAGGCATGAGGTTGATGCCGCGCAGATTGAGAAACGCGCCATGCTCGAACAGCGAGCAGCGCGGACGTGTCTCGGCGGCGACCATGGAATCGGCGATCGCGGGATCGATGCCGCTCTCATGGGTAAGCCAGCTCTCCTTGTCTCCCTGGCCGCGGTCGAGCTGTTGGAAATGCACCCACTGGAACCCGGCGCCCGGCATCGGCCCCTGCCGGATCTCCTTCCAGCCGATCCGCTGTGCCCGCCCCATGCCGTCGAATACCCAGGCGGCCACCAGCCCTTCGTTGTCATAGTCGGGCAAGATCAGGCTCCTCAACGCGATGCTGCCGCCCCGGCGGCGATGAACGGGGGATGAACATGCCCCAATGAATGCGTTCAGCTTAATGAACCTTTTGCAACAGCCGGTTCAGACTGGGTTCGGGCAGGGGATTCTAGTGTCGCCTCTATCGACGGTCACATCGGCCGCCAGCGAGTGCCAGGACAAGACGAGGACGCCATGTTTCATTTTGCCAAGCCTGCCAAGATCGCCGCGCTCGCGCTCGCGGCCGTCGCTCTCGCCACCAGCCTGCCGACCCCCTCGCAGGCCGGCAACAACACCGGCGCAGCCATCGCCGCGGGGGTTGTTGGCGGTCTGGTCGTCGGCGGCCTCGCGGCCGCAGCCGCCAACAACAACTACTACGCCCCGCCGCCGCCCCCGCCGGCCTATGGCCCGGGCTATGGTCGGGGTGGTTATGGCCCCGGCTACGTGCCTGCCGCCGGTCCCGGCTATTACGGCCCGGTCTACAACTACCGCCGCCCGCGTTGCTTGACCCAGACCCAGACCTTCTACAACCGCTGGGGCCGTCCCTATTACCGCGACGTCGAGGTCTGCCGCTGAGCGGGAGCCCCTGCGGGGACGGCTCCTTCGGGAGCCTTCAGCCCTCGCTCGCGGATGAGGGCTCGACTTTCACGATGCCGGTGCGGTCCAGCTCGCCCAGAGCCTGGCGCACCGGCACACCCTGCACCACCAGGTCGGGCGCGAGCTCCGCCAGCGGGATTAGGGCGAAGGCGCGCTGCATCATCCGCGGATGAGGAATCTCAAGGTCCGGTTCGGCGATCACATCATCGCCGAACAGCAATATGTCGATGTCGATGGTACGTGGCCCGAAACGCACCTCGCGGGTACGGTCGCGCCCGAACGCATGCTCGACGCCGAGCAGCATGTTGAGCAGCTCGCGTGCCGAGAGTTCGGTCTCCACCGCGACCACCATGTTCAGATAAGGGCCCTGCGGCACCGGTCCCCAGGGCGGCGTCTCGTAGAGCGAGGACCGCGCGACGATCCTCAGCCCCGAGCGCGCGATCAACCCCACGGCTTTCGCCATGGTGCCGGCGCGATCGCCGAGATTCGAGCCGAGGCAGAGATAGGCCACGCGCTTCTCGACCGGGCGCGGACGGCGGATGAAGAAGTCGGGCGGCGGGGTTTTACTGGGCACGCAGAATAGCCTCCGTCACCCGCGCGGCCTGCACATGGGCCGCGACATCGTGCACGCGGATGATCGCGCAGCCGGCCATGATGCCGATCACGTTGGAGGCGATCGTTCCCGGCAGCCGCTCGGCGGGCGTCGCCTCGATCACCTTGCCAATCAGCGATTTGCGTGAGGTGCCGAGCAGGATCGGGAAGCCGAGCTTGCCGATCTCGCCCAGCGAGGCCAGCGCCTTGAGGTTCTGCTCGAAGGTCTTGCCGAAACCGATGCCCGGATCGAGGCTGATGCGCTCGGGACGGATGCCCGCGCGCGCGGCACGCTCCAGCGCCTGCTCGAAAAAGGCCAGCATGTCCGCCACGATATCGACTGACCCATCAACGCTGGCGCGGTTGTGCATGGCCACCAGCCCGGCATCATGGGCGGCGGTGACACGCGCCATGTCGGGGTCGCCCATCAGTCCCCAGATGTCGTTCACGATCGCCGCGCCGTGCTTCAGCGCCGCCTCGGCGACAACAGCCTTCTGCGTGTCGATGGAGATCGGTACCGAGACGTGAGCCAGCGCGTCGAGGGCCGGCAGCACCCGCGCGATCTCCTCTTCGGCCGGCACCGGGGTGTGGCCCGGCCGGGTCGATTCCCCGCCAATGTCGATGATGTCGGCGCCCTCACCGACCATGCGCTCGGCATTGGCCACGGCATCCGCCAGCGCGGTGCTGCGCCCGCCATCGGAAAACGAATCCGGGGTGACGTTGAGGATCCCCATCACCAGCGTGCGCCCGGCATAATCGAGCCGGCGTCCGCGCGCGTCGAGAAGGCGTCTGGTCGGCGGCGTGAGAGACGTCATGGCGTTTCCGGCGTTGCAGTCATTGTGTTCCCAATCGCCCGCCACCGCGCGGAAGGCAAGTGGTGGACGGCACGTAGGCGGCGCGAAGAGAAGGATTGGCGCGCGGCGAATTCGCCCCGCCCCTGTCACATCGCACCATTGGACGATGCAAGGCCGCTTGCCGAACGCCCCTCGCCTGCGCTCTAAAGGGTGCCTCAGTTCGCTCCCGGGGAGACGGCCATGTCCGTAGAGGTTGAGGGCAAGATTTTCGTCGGCAAGAGCGAGAAGCCCGAATATCTCACGCTCAAGCTCGCCAACCGCCACGGCCTCGCCACAGGTGCCACCGGCACCGGCAAGACGGTGACGCTGCAGACGCTGGCGGAAGGCTTCTCGCGGGCCGGCGTGCCGGTCTTCGCCGCCGACATCAAGGGCGACCTGTCCGGCGTCGCCATGCCCGGCGAGGGCCAGGACTGGATCGTCAAGCGCTGCGCCGAGATCGGTGCCGACTACATTCCCGACGAGTTCCCGGTGATCTTCTGGGACCTGTTCGGCGAGCAGGGCCATCCCGTGCGCGCCACGGTCTCGGAAATGGGCCCGCTGCTTCTGGCCCGGCTGATGAACCTCAACGACGTGCAGGAAGGCGTGCTCAACGTCGTATTCCGCATCGCCGACGAGCAGGGCCTGCTGCTGCTGGACCTGAAGGACCTGCGCGCCATGCTGGCCTTCACGGCGGAGAACGCGGCAAAGCTCACCACCACCTATGGCAACGTCTCACCCGCCACCGTCGGCGCCATCCAGCGCGCTCTGCTGGTGCTGGAAAACCAGGGCGCGGACAAGTTCTTCGGCGAGCCCGCGCTCGACATCAAGGACCTGATGCGCGTCGATCCGCGCTCGGGCTACGGCACCATTTCGCTCCTGGCCGCCGACAAGCTGATGGGCTCGCCCCAGCTCTACGCCTCCTTCCTGCTGTGGCTGTTGTCGGAACTGTTCGAGGAGCTTCCCGAGGTCGGTGACCCCGACAAGCCGAAGGTGGTGTTCTTCTTCGACGAGGCCCACCTGCTGTTCGACGACGCGCCCAGGGCGCTGCTGCAGAAGATCGAGCAGGTGGTTCGCCTCATCCGTTCCAAGGGGGTCGGCGTCTATTTCGTCACCCAGAACCCGCTCGACGTGCCCGAAACCGTGCTCTCGCAGCTGGGCAACCGGGTGCAGCACGCGCTGCGCGCCTTCACCCCTCGCGACCAGAAGGCGGTGAAGGCCGCCGCCGACACCTTCCGGCCCAATCCCAAGCTCGACACCGCACAGGTCATCACCGAGCTGGGCAAGGGCGTGGCGCTGGTCTCGATGCTGGAGGGCAACGGAACCCCGTCCATGGTCGAGCGCACCTTGATCTGCCCGCCCTCCGCGCGCGTCGGGCCGATCGATCCGGAAATGCGCAAGCTCAGCATGCAGCGCAGCCCGGTCAGCAAACTCTACGACACGACCGTCGACCGCGAATCCGCGTATGAAATGCTCGCCAAGCGCGCCGAGGAAACCGCTCCCGAGGCGGCACCGGAGGCGCCCGCCGCGCCCAAGCCCACAGAGGCAGGAGCCGCCTCCGGTGGAAGCTGGCTCGACGGCGTACTGGGCGGCCTGCTCGGCACCCGCACGCGCGGGCGGATGTCGATCGGCGAGCAGGTCGCGCGCCAGGTCACCCGCGAGGTGGTCAACCAGGCGACCAAGGCGATATTGCGCAACGTGCTCGGCGGCCGCGCCCGGTCCACGCGCGCGGTCTCCTCAACGCCGACACGCGCCAAAAGCTCCGGCAGCGCTTCCGCCGCCTCCAATGATTCCAACGATTTCGCCCAGATCTTCGATGACTTCACCGGCCCCGGCTCCGGCAAGCGCCGGAAGTGAACCGTTACAAGTGAGTTGATACCGCCATGTCCGATCTCGACCGGGTTCTCGCCGCCGTCGACGCCGATCTCGATGCCAGCCTGGAGCGCCTCTTCGCGTTCCTGCGCATCCCTTCCATTTCCACCGACAGCGCCTATGCGTCCGAGTGCCGGCGCGCGGGCCAGTGGCTGGTGGACGACCTCGCCGGGCTCGGCTTCACGGCGAAGCTCAACGACACGCCCGGGCACCCCATCGTCACCGGGCGCTCGGAAACCGGCGCCTCGCGGCGGGTGATGTTCTACGGCCATTACGATGTGCAGCCCGTCGACCCGCTCGACCTGTGGCAAAGCGCGCCGTTCGAGCCATGCATCGTCGAGAACGAAGAGGGCGTGAAGCGCATCGTCGCGCGCGGCTCCGCCGACGACAAGGGCCAGGTCATGACCTTCGTCGAGGCCTGCCGTGCCTTCGTCAAGGTCACCGGCAAGCTGCCGATCGACGTCACCGTCATGGTTGAAGGCGAGGAAGAGAGCGGTTCGGCCAATATCGGGCCGTTCATCGATGCCCACAAGGACGAGCTGAAGGCCGATCTGGCCCTGGTCTGCGACACCGGCATGTGGGACCCGCAGACCCCGGCCATCATCCTGTCGCTGCGCGGGCTGATGCATGATGAGATTGTCGTGCGCTGCGCCGACCGCGACCTGCATTCGGGCTATTACGGCGGCGCGGCGGCAAACCCGCTGCATGTCCTCGCCAAGATCCTCGCCGAGGTCCACGGCACGGACGGCGCGATCACCATTCCCGGCTTCTATGACGGGGTGATCGAGCCGCCGGACTACATGAAGGCATCGTGGGCCGATCTCGACCTGACGCCCGAGAACTTCCTCGGCCCCGTCGGCCTTGCCCAGCCGATCGGCGAGCAGGACCGCTCGCTCGTCGAGATGATTTCATCGCGCCCCACCTTCGAGGTCAACGGGATGTGGGGTGGCTATATCGGCGAGGGCTCGAAGACGGTGATACCCGCCATCGCCACCGCCAAGATCTCCTGTCGCCTGGTGGCGAACCAGGACCCCGTCCATGTGCGCGACGCGGTGCGAGCCTTTGTGCGCTCGCGCATTCCCGCGGACTGCTCGGTTGAATTTCTTGGCGGTGAAGGCTCGCCCGCCGTCGCCGTGGCCCACGACAATCCCGACCTTGGCAAGGCCGCGGAAGCCCTGGCGGCGGAATGGGGCAGGCCCCCGGTCACCATCGGCGAGGGTGGCTCGATCCCGGTTGTGGGCGCGTTCAAGAAGGCGCTCGGGCAGGACACGCTGCTCGTCGGCTTTTCGCTCGACGACGACCGCATCCACTCGCCGAACGAGAAATACGACCTGACCTCGTTCCACAAGGGAATCCGGAGCTGGGTGCGCATCCTCGCGGCGCTGGCCGGGTAAGCCGGCCGACCCTCGGGACTAGACCTAAATCGGGTTGCCCCGTGGGTGGGAGAGGTCGAAAACCAAGGGCCATGCTCCGCCGACCCGGCCACGATATCCCGGTCCAGAAAAGGAACATCCGATGACCCACCGCTGGTCCCCGACCTGGACCTATCTCGATGGCGCCTGGCACGAAGGCAATGTTCCGATCATGGGCGTGCGCACTCACGCCTCCTGGCTCGGGACATCGGTGTTTGATGGCGCGCGCGCCTTTGAGGGCGTCACGCCCGACCTCGACCTTCACTGCGCCCGGATCAACCGCTCGGCGGTGGCGATGGGGCTGAAGCCCGCCGTGTCGGTGGAAGAGTGGATGGCGCTGACAGAAGAGGGGCTGAAGCGCTTCCCGGCAGATGCCGCGCTCTATATCCGCCCGATGTACTGGGCGGAATATCCCGGCGCGCGCACGGTGGATGCCGATGCGGAATCAACCCGCTGGTGCCTCAGCCTCTATGAGGCGGCGATGCCCCAGCCCTCACACGGCACCTCGATCACGCTCTCGCCATTCCGGCGGCCAACGGTTGAATGCGCGGTGACCGACGCAAAGGCCGGCGCGCTCTACCCCAATAACGCCCGCGCGCTGGTGGAATGCCACCGCCGCGGCTTCGACAACGCCGCGCTTTGCGACATGCTGGGCAATGTGGCGGAACTCGCCACCGCCAATGTCTTCATGGTGAAGGATGGCGTCGCCCTCACCCCTGCGGCGAACGGCACGTTCCTCGCGGGCATCACCCGCACCCGTTCCATCAAGCTGATGCGGGCCGCCGGCATCGAGGTCGTCGAGACCTCGCTGCGCTGGGACGATTTCCGTCAGGCGGACGAGCTTTTCACGACCGGCAATTATTCCAAAGTGGCGCCGATTACCCGCATCGAAGATCGAGACCTCCAGCCGGGTCCGGTATTTCGCCGGGCGCGCGAACTCTACTGGGACTTCGCCCACGCCTGAAAAGACCAGCTAGAAACGACTTCGCCCCCGCTATAGGGCGGGGGCTCCATCGTCCACGGTGGCGCCGGTCACATCTTGAACTGGCGGCTCCAGTTGTCGATCTGCTTGTTGGCCTCGTCCTTGGCCAGCCCGTAGCGCTCCTGAAGGACGCCTTCAAGTTCCTCGCGCTTGCCGTGCATGCGGTCGAGGTCGTCATCGGTCAGCTTGCCCCACTGCTGCTGCAGCTGACCCTTGACCTGCTTCCAGTTGCCTTCAATGCGATCCCAGTTCATTGGATGTCTCCTTTTTGAACAAACGCCCCGCCTCGTCAGGCCGGGTGGTCGCTGCTAGCATTGCCCTGACAACGCGCAGGCACCGATTTTGATCCAAGCTCCTCTCCTTCCCGCTCTCGAAGAACTCGCCAGCGGCGTGCGCGCCGGCCGTCGCGCCATGCTTGCGCGGGCGATCACGCTGGTGGAATCGCGCAAACCCGAGCACCGCAAAATCGCCGAGCAGTTGCTGCAGGAACTGCTGCCCTTCACCGGCAGCGGGGTGCGCGTTGGCATCACCGGCGTACCCGGCGTGGGCAAGTCGACCACGATCGATGCGCTCGGCACGCAGCTCATCGCGCAGGGCCATCGCGTGGCGGTGCTGGCGGTTGACCCGTCCTCGACCCGGACCGGCGGTTCGATCCTCGGCGACAAGACCCGGATGGCGAGGCTCTCCCTGGATGAGCGCGCCTTCATCCGCCCCTCCCCCTCCGCCGGCACGCTCGGCGGCGTCGCCGCACGCACGCGCGAGACCATGCTGCTGTGCGAAGCCGCCGGCTACGATGTCGTGCTCGTCGAAACCGTCGGCGTCGGGCAGTCGGAGACCGCCGTGGCGGACATGACGGACACCTTCCTGGTGCTGATGCTGCCCGGCGCCGGTGACGAGCTTCAGGGCATCAAGAAGGGCATCATCGAAATCGCCGACATCGTCGCCATCAACAAGGCGGACGGTGCCAATGCGACGCGGGCCCGGGCTGCGGCCGCCGACTACAGAGCCGCACTGCACGTTCTCGGCACACGCGAGCCTCACTGGTCAACACCCGTGCTCACATACTCCGGTCTGACCGGTGAGGGTATCGAGGAGCTTTGGCAGCAGGTCCTGCTCCATATCGCGCGCGCGCAGGGCGCCGGTGCCTTCGCGACCAAGCGCAGCGCTCAGCAGGTCAAATGGATGTGGACGCTGTTCGATGACCGCCTGCGCGAGCGCATTCGCAGCGACGCCACCCTGCGCGCGGATATTCCCGCCATTGAAAGCGCTGTCGCGGAAGGCACGCTCGCCCCGACTTTGGGGGCTTCGAAAATCGCGGGCCTGCTCAGTCTCTGACCTCGCAAAAAAGCCGGATTGCGAGGCAAAAGTGACGGCAGGGCAAAAATCACTCAGGAAACGGATTCGCAGCCGCGCCGACATGGTGCGACGCGATCCGGTGGGGACGACAAGGAAGACATGGCCGATAACCCGCTTTCCGGGCGCAAAGTCTTGATTGTAGAAGACGAAACGCTCGTCGCCATGATGATGGAGGCGATGGTCGAGGAACTCGGCGCCACCGTTATCGGGTCGAAGGCGCGCGTCGGCGAAGCGCTCGACTTCATCGCCACCCGCCACCACGAGATCGATATCGTGATGCTGGACCTCAATCTCGGCGGCACGCGCTGCTATTCGGTCGCCAGCGCCGCCACGGGGCACGGCATTCCGTTCGTTTTTTCAACCGGTTATCAGGATGGGGACATCATTGAGGAATGGCGCGACCGTCCCATGCTGACCAAGCCTTTCCAGCTCTCGGAGCTCCAGGGTGCACTCGCGCTGGCGCTCGGCGCCGGGCTTAATGCCGGACAGGCCTGAGCGCCGGCGGCTCCCGACAGGCGAGGCCGACGCGGGAAAGCCGCGCATATTGATCACCGGCTTCGGCCGATTTCCCGGCGCTCCCTCGAATCCTTCCGGCTTTTTCGCCCGCAAGCTGGCGCGCAGCCGGCGAGTACATGACGCACGCCTCGACGTCAGGGTTCTGCCGACGAGCTGGGACGAGGCGGCCCGCTTCCCCTCGATGCTTGATCGAATCGATCCGGACATCGTGCTGATGATCGGGCTGGCGGCACGGCGCCCGCAGGTGTGTGTCGAACTCATCGGACGAAACGCAACCGGCATGTTTCCCGACGCGAACCGCCGCCGCCCCGCGGCGCGGCGACTGGCCAAAGGCGGCGCGGACACCTACGCCTGCGCAGCCTCACCCGCGCCCCTGCTCCACGCATTGCGGCAGTCTGGCGTGCCTGCACGAGTCTCACGCGATGCCGGCCGCTATGTCTGCAACGCCCTCGCCTTTTCGGCCTATGGCTGGGCCCGGCGCACGGGACAGCATCGCCTAGCGGTCTTCGTCCACATCCCCCTGCCGCATGCGGGCGTGCTCTCGGCAGCACGCCTCGAACGCGGCCTCGAAGCGGTGCTGGCCGCGCTCCTCGCCGAGCACCGCTCAAGCCGACTTACTGGGGTTGCTGAACGCTGATCTGGATCGACGCGTACCACGCGGCCAGATTGGCGATGTCGTCGTCGCTCAGGCTCTTGGAGACGATCGTCATCATCTCGTTGGTACGCGCGCCGGAGCGAAAGTCGCCCAGCGCCTTGACCAGATAGATCTCGACCTGCCCGGCCAGATTGGGTGCCTCCGGATATTGGGCAATGCCTGTCGGGCCATGGCACACGGCGCATTGTACGGAGGCCTTGGCCTTGCCGACCTTGGCGTCCCCCGCCATCGCCGGAGAGCACACGATTATCGATGCCGCGAGGAGCGGCATGCAGTCAGTCCATTTCATGATGGGTCCCGGCCGTCGAATGAGTTCCCGCGGCCGGCGCTGCCGACCGCGGGAGGTGCTTCAGTTATTCCCCGTAGGAAATGCGGTAGATCGCGCCGGACGTGTCATCGGAGACCAGCAGCGAGCCGTCATTGAGCTGGATGACAGATGCCGGACGACCCAGATACTCGCCGTTATCCGTCAGCCAGCCTTCCGCGAAGGGCATGGCCTCGCCGGCGGTGCCGTCTTCGTTGACCGGTGTGAACATCACCCGCGCCCCGACCGGCGTGGTGCGGTTCCATGAACCGTGCTGCACCGAGAAGATGCCGCCGCGATATTTCTCAGGGAACTGCTTGCCGGTGTAGAAGGTCATGCCCAGATCGGCCGCATGGGCCGTCATCTCGACCTGCGGCATCACCACGTCGGCGGGCGGTGTCTGGTCCTTGTACTCGGTCGTGCGCACCGAGCCGCCACCATAATAGGGGAAGCCGAAGTTGAGACCCGGTCCGGTGGCGCGGTTCAGTTCGCCCGGCGGGATGTCGTCACCCATGCCATCGACCTGATTGTCGGTGAACCACAGGGTCTTGTCCTTGGGATTGAAGTCCATGCCGACCGAGTTGCGGATGCCCCAGGCATAGATTTCGCGGTTCTTGCCATCGCGATCCATCGCCAGGATTCCGCCAAGGCCGTGCTCCTTATAGAGATCGAATTTCTCCGGCGGGAACACGTTGAAGGGCTGGCCGACCGTGATGTAGAGCCGGTTGTCAGGCCCGATACGGCAGACGCGCGCGGTGTGGTTGAAGGATTCCTCGCTCGCGGGAATCAGCTCGCCCTGCTTGACCACTTCCACGGCGGCCACGTCCGGCCCCTCATAGAAGAACTCCGCCGCGGGGAAGAGCAGCACCCGGTTCTGCTCCGCCACGAACAGGAATCCGTCCTTGGAGAAGCAGACGCCGTTCGGCAGCTTGAACTCGACGGAAGGCGCGAACACCTTCACCTCATCCGCGACACGGTCCTTGTCGCGATCGGTTACCGCCCAGACCTTGGACTTGCGGGTCCCGACAAAGACGACACCGGTCGTTGGCCCGACCGCCATCTCGCGTGCATCGGGCACGATGGCGTAGAGCGCGATCTTGAAGCCATCCGGCAGTTTGATGCCGGAAAGCGTCTTGTTGAACGCGTCCACGCGCGGCCCGGTCTGGGGCACGGTCTCCATTTCCATGGAGGCGCCAGTGGTCTTGAAGTCGGACAGCTTCTTGAGATTGTCGGTTGCCTGCGCCCACGCCGGAGCGAGCGATGACGAGATCAGGAAAGCACTGGCAAGCATGGTTGATGCCAGCAGCGCAGCGGGCCGCTGGCCGCGCCGGAAAATAGCCATGGGGTTCCTCCTAGACGAATTCGGACCTCGATCGGGTCCGTTGGCGGAGGTACGCTAGCACGCAGACACCCTGTGTTAAGTCAGCAAGTATGACCCTTCTTCAATATTCACGACAATTACATAAAGAAATGAACACCACATACCAGGGTGCAACATAATAATACTACACATGAATATTTTTATATTAGAGATACCGCATAATTCATACCAGAAACCGGCGGGCCGGCCGCCAATGCCCATCGAGACAGCCGCGCACGTTGATGCACGTGTCTGAACGCGCGTGTCGCGCGCTTATTCCTTGTTAGCGGAATCCTGCTAATTCCAATGCGAACGCCGCAGCCTGATCGTCCCGCGCACCGGATTGTTCCGTGACCATCTATCTTCCGATCGCTGAACTGCCGGTGAATATCTTCACCCTCCTCGCCATGGGCATCGCGGTGGGGTTCATCTCCGGCATGTTCGGTGTAGGCGGCGGATTCCTGATGACTCCGCTGCTGATCTTTCTCGGCGTGCCCCCCGCCGTGGCGGTGGCAAGCGTGTCGACCCATATGGCCGCCTCGTCCTTCTCCGGAACGCTCAACTACATGCGGCGAAAGCTGGTGGACGTTGAACTGGGCCTTGTCCTGCTGGCGGGAGGCCTGGCGGGAACGCTCGTCGGCGTGCTGACCTTCCACGTGCTGCGACGCTTCGGTCAGCTCGATCTCGTCATCGCGATCGCGTATGTCGCGCTGCTTGGCACCATCGGTTCGCTGATGGTGATCGAGAGCGTGCGCGCCCTGCTGCGCGAATGGCGCGGGGTAAAAGCCCAGTTGCGGCGCCCCGGCGCCCATCCCTGGTTCCTGCGCATGCCGTTCAAGATGCGTTTCCGCCAGTCCCGCATCTATGTCTCCATCATCCCGGTGGTAACGATCGGCTTCACCATCGGCGTCATCGGCTCGCTGATGGGCGTCGGCGGCGGCTTTCTGCTGGTTCCGGCGCTGATCTACCTTCTGCGCGTGCCGACACTGACCTCGGTGGCCACCTCGCTTCTGCTGACGCTTGTGACCATGGTCGCAGCCATCATCATGCATTCCATCTTCAACCATACCGTGGACGCCGTACTCGGGCTGGTGCTGATGGTGGGGGGCACCATCGGGGCCCAGTTCGGCGCCCGCGCCGGGCAATCCATGAAGGCGGAGAATCTGCGCTTCCTGCTCGGCGTGCTGGTGCTGGCCGTCGGACTTCGGGTCGCCTACGATCAGGTTGCCCGGCCGGCGGAGCTCTACGCGGTCACCATTGACGAGAGCACGCGATGAGCAGGTCCCTCGCCCTGCTCATCCCCCTTATTCTGGCGCTGCTCGGCGTACCGGAGCCAGCGGCGGCGCAGCCGGAGGCCCCGCAGTCCCATCTCGTGCTCTCGCTCTCGAAGTCCCGCGTGACCATCGCCTCGAGCTTCGCCGGCGACAGCATCGTCCTGTTCGGGGTCATCGAGCCGCAGCCGGGCCTGGCGCTCGACGCGGCGTTCGATGTCGTCGGCACGGTGCGCGGGCCCGACGAGAGCTTCGTGACCTGGCGCAAGGAGCGGCGCTTCGGCATGTGGGTGAATGTCGACAGCCGCTCCTTCCTGGCCGCGCCGTCCTACCTCGCCGTTCTGAGCAACCGCGCGCCCGCCCTCATGGCCGACCCCGAGCTACTTCGGCAGGAGCAGGCGGGTTTCGCGGAGAACCGTTTGCTGCAACGGGTGGGAGCCGACTATGCGGACGTAGTGCCCGACGACCCGTTCCGGCAGGCCTTTCTGCGTGTGAAGCAGTCCCAGGGGCTGTACTTCGAGCGCACCAACGCCGTCGAGTTCATTTCGCCGCGCGTGTTCCGGGCGGTGATCCCAATCCCCGGCATCGCTCCCGTTGGCACCTATTCGGTCGAGGTGAAGGTTTTCACCGACCGCATGCTCATGGTCAGCGGCACTGTCAGCTTCGACGTCACCAAGGTCGATTTCGAGCAGGCGGTCGCCACCGCCGCGCAGGACCATGCCTGGCTCTATGGGCTGGCAACCGCCCTTGGCGCCCTCGCGGTGGGCTTCATCGCCAATCTCGTCTTCCGTCGCGACTGATCGATGCCAGCCACGTCGAGGGGTGACATTGCCGACGTGACGTATAATATAGGGAGGTACCCTATATTCGAGAGAGCGATGTCCCACACGATCAAGGAAAAATCCCGGCTGCTGGCGCGGGTGCGGCGTATTCGCGGGCAGGTCGAGGCGGTGGAACGCGCGCTTGAAGCGGAGATCGGCTGCGCCGACGTGCTCCAGCTCGTCGCCTCGGTGCGCGGGGCGGTGAACGGCCTCTCGGTCGAATTGATCGAAGACCACATGCGCCACCACGTCGTCGACCCGGCCACCGAACCGGACCCCGCACGCGCACGCGGCGCGGGCGAACTGCTCGACGTCATCCGCACCTATCTGAAGTGATCCTCGGAGCACTCGCCATGCATCAGAAAACCTCGCCCGCCCTCGCCATCGGCACGCTCTCGGACGTCCACGGGCATAACTTCCTCGGCGAAGATCATCGCCGCCACGAGCGCCGCACCTGGATCGTCATTGCCATCACCGCGAGCGTGATGGTGCTGGAGATCGCCGCCGGCTCGATGTTCGGCTCCATGGCGCTGCTGGCCGATGGCTGGCACATGTCGACCCACGCCGCCGCCATGCTCATCACCGCATTCGCCTATCGCTACGCGGCGCGCCACGCGGACGATGCGCGCTTCAGCTTCGGCACCGGCAAGGTCGGCGATCTCGCAGCCTTCGCCAGCGCCATTGTGCTCGCCATGGTGGCGCTGCTGATCGGCTGGGAGAGTGCCCTCCGGATCGCCGCACCGGTATCAATCGACTTCAACGAAGCGATCGTGGTGGCGATCTTCGGCCTGGTGGTGAATCTGGTCTGCGCCTGGCTGCTGCGCGACGACCACGACCATTATCATGGCCACGGCCACGGCGGGCATGACCATAAAAGCCACTCCCATGAAGACGAGCACGACCACGACCATCCGCATGGCATGCCGCCACAGGCGAACAAGGCCGCTCGCGACAATAATCTGCGCGCCGCCTATCTGCACGTGCTGACCGATGCCCTGACCTCTGTCTTCGCCATCCTCGCCCTGCTTGGCGGCAGCCTCTACGGCTTTCTCTGGCTGGATCCGGTCATCGGCGTCGTCGGCGCCGTTGTCATTGCCCGCTGGTCCTTCGGCCTGCTGCGGGACACGGCCCGCGTGCTGCTCGATTTCTCGGCGCCGCGCCGCGGCCTGACGCAGGCCATTCGCACGACGCTGGAGCGTCCCGACGTGACGGTCACGGACCTGCATGTGTGGCAGATCGGCCCCGGCCACCACGCGGCGGTCGTGGCGCTACGCGCCGCCACGCCCAAAGCGCCCGGTACCTACAAGGACCAGCTCGCCCATATTGACGGGCTGTCCCATGTCACCGTCGAAGTAAACGCGCTCCCGCGCGCGGCCTGAGCCGCTAAAGCGAAGGCTCCGGCGCGACGGCGACGCCGGCGGCCTCTAGAACCCGTGCCGCTTTCAACGCCGCGTCCTCCCGCCAGGGCGCGGCGATGAGCTGCACGGCGATCGGCAGCGGCTCCCCGCCAGGAATCGGCGCGGCCACCACCGGCAGTCCGATGAAGGAAATCGGCTGCGTGTAGATGCCGATATTCGGCCGCACCAGCATTTCCTTGCCGTCCAGCACAAAGGTCGCCTGCCCGCTTCGCGGCGCCGGCACCGGCGTCGCCGGGGCGATCAGCACATCCCATTCCTGAAACAGCTCCAGTGCCCGGTCGTGAAACCAGCGCCGGAACTTCTGCGCCCGCGCGATCCACGCAGCCGGCAACACCGCACCCGCGAGCAGCCGTTCGCGCACCGCCGGATCGAAATCGCCGGGCCGGTCGCGCAGGCGGTCGAGATGGAGCGAGGCGCCCTCCGCCATGGTGATGATGAAGGCCGCCGCCCGCGCCCGCTCGACCTCCGGCAGTTCAACCGTCCGCGTGGCGCCCAGCGCCTTGGCCGCGCGCGCCACCGCCTCATAAGCCTGCGGCGTGCCTGATCGGGCGAACCAGCCACCGAGCACCGCGACGCGAAGGCCGTCTGCGTCGCCGAGCTGCGGCAACGTCGGCTCGGCCGGTCGCCCGGTCATGGCCGGGTCATCCGGATCGGGGCCCATCAGCGCGTCATAGACGGCCGCGAGGTCGCCGACATTGCGGGCAAAGGGGCCGAGATGGTCGAAGCTGGCCACGAAGGGAAAGCTGCGCGCGCGCGACAACCGTCCATAGGTCGGCTTCAGGCCGAAAATGCCGCAGAAGGACGATGGCACCCGGATCGAGCCATTGGTGTCCGAGCCCAGCGCGAGCGGCACCAGCTTGCCCCCCACCGCCGAGCCTGAACCGCCCGACGAACCGCCGGACATATGGTTGATGTCATGGGGATTGCGCGAATTGCCGTCATGCAGGTTCTCGCCGGTGAAATCATAGGCGTACTCGCCCATGTTCAGTCCGCCGAGACAGACGGCCCCGGCAGCGGTCAGCCGCTCCACCAGCGTCGCGTCGCGGGTCGCCGGGGCGTGGTCGCGATTGATCCTGGAGCCCGCCCGCGTCGGCAGGCCCTCCAGATCGAACAGGTTCTTCACCGCGAAGGGCACGCCGGCCAGCGGCCCAAGTTCGGCGCCCGCCGCACGAGCCGCATCCAGCGCGTCGGCCTGCGCTCGGGCACGCGCGGCCGTCACATCGGTAAAGGCATTGAGCACGGGGTCGATGGCGGCGATGCGGGCAAGCGCCACTTCCACCACCGCACGCGCGCTGATCCGCCCCTCGCGCACGGCGCGGGCAAGGGCGAGTGCCGGGCCGGCGAACAATTCGGCGGCGACGGGATCGGGGATGGCGGGTTCAAGACCGGTGGGCGCGCTCACGGCAGGTACACCGGCGCCGGTTCGGCCTCGTCAGAAAGCGGAAAGGAGGTAACGATTTGAGCCATCTCCACCGCCGTGCGCAGATGCATCAGCACGCGCGGACGAAGTTCTGGCTCAAGCGGCAGTTCGGCCACGGCCAGCGCCGCATCGAGAAAGGCCCCGAGGTCGGCCTCGGCCTTGGGATGTTGCCCGTCCATGATATCCTCCCGCTCAGGGCGCCGCCGCGCCCGTTAGCCATTGTATGCATCAATGCATACATGAAGCATGCCACGACGCCCTGCTGCCGGATGATATCCGGAACCCGCCCGTGGGCACTTGTCCACCGTTCGCAGCCGCGCCCGAAACATGAGGCGCGCTTACCGCGTGAGGTGGTCTTGCAAAGCGGAGGCCGCCCAAGTAGGTTCCGCGCCGTTCTGGCACGCAGCTGTAGCTCAGTTGGTTAGAGCGCCGGTCTGTGGAACCGGAGGTCGGTGGTTCGAGCCCACCCAGCTGTACCAGAATCACCCGCACGAACGACACTCGCCGGGCCCTCGGGCCTATCGGGGGCGCCGGGACGAAGGGCTTGGGCTCGCCCCTCGCGTGCGTCGCCGGCTTACCCGCGCATTCCCTGCCTGCATTGTCATCCGCTGATCGCCGCCGTGCAGCCTTGTCGCATTCGCCGCGCGGCGCGGATCGGGTGATTTCGTAGAATCGGCACCATCGTGGTGCGGTATGTGTCGCAGCTGCACGGGTCCGCGGAAGGGCGACCCGGTCGAGGCACGGAGGAGACGCGCCATGAACGCGGCTGACATGAACGCGGCTGACACGAGCCCGGCTGCCAGCAGCTCGGCCGCAACACCTGCCGCCGGTCCGCTCTCGGGACTGCTGGTCATTGACCTGACCCATGTCCTCAACGGCCCCTTTGGCACCATGATGCTGGCCGACCTCGGCGCCCGCGTCATCAAGGTGGAACCACCCGGCCATGGCGACGACACCCGCGAATACGGCCCCTTCCTGGGCGACACATCGCTCTATTTCGCCTTCGTCAATCGCGGCAAGGAGAGCATCGTTCTCGACCTCAAGGCCGACGCCGATCGGGCCGTGTTCCTGAACATGGTGCGCCGGGCGGATGTGCTGGCGGAGAATTATCGCCCCGGCGTCATGGCGCGCCTCGGCTTCTCCTATGAGGAGCTCGCCAAGGTGAACCCACGGCTGGTCTATGCCTCCTCCTCGGGATTCGGACAGAACGGACCGCTGGCGACCTATCCTGCCTATGACACCATCATCCAGGCCATGAGCGGGCTGATGAGTATGACAGGCTTCCCGGATGGGCCGCCGACCCGTGTCGGCACCTCGCTGTCGGACCTGCTCGGCGGACTGCACCTGTTCGCCGGCATCACCAGCGCGCTCTATGCCCGCGAGAAGACCGGCAAGGGAACGCATGTCGACGTGTCGATGTTCGATTCGACGCTCGCCTTCCTGGAGCACGGCGCGATGGAAGTCACGGCCACGGGCCACGCGCTGGAGCGGATCGGAAACCGGCATCCCTTCCTCGCCCCCTTCGATCTGTTTGAATGCGCGGACGGACACGTCGCCATCTGCTGTGGAAACGATCATCTGTTCCACGCGTTGAGCGCGGCGATCGGGCGCCCGGAGCTGGCAGACGACGCACGCTTTCGCGACAACTCGGCCCGCATCGCCCATGTCGACGCCCTGAAGAGCGAGCTGGAGACCGAACTGAAGCGCCAGCCGGCCGCTCACTGGCTGCAGTGTATCCACGCAGCCGGCGTGCCCGTCGGCCCGTTGCTCAACGTGGCGCAGGCTTTCGCGGAACCGCAGATAAAGGCGCGCAACATGCAGATCGAAGCCGGCGGCATCACCATGCCCGGCACGCCCTTCAAAATGGCGGGCTATGCCGACCCCCACATCCGCCCCGGGGCTCCCGCGCTCAACGCGCACAATGCCAGCCTTCGGCAGGAGTTCATGGTGTAGGCGTCGACGTGCGCGTCCTGGCGCAAAGGTGTTCGAATGCGACAACGCGATGCCAACCGGCAAGTGCGAGGGTCGGGAAAATGAGATCGTTCATCTCGACGGCCCCGCCGTCGTTCCCCTCCCTCGATTAATTCAGGTGACGATGGTGTCCATTCCATCGTCACCTCTTTTTTTGTCGGGCGACCGGGAGGCCGGCGCGCTCATGTCCTTTTGCGAGAGAGCTGCCCATGGGCGCGATCTGGATCATCCTCGTCCTGCTGACCGGCGTCGTCCTGTCGCATTGGATCGCGCGGGCGCTGGGTAACCGCATCGCGCTGCCGCTGGTGCAGATCGCGGCAGGCGCCGCCATCGGGCTGACCAGCGATCTCGGCGTGAAAATGGAACCGGAGCTGTTCTTCGTGCTCTTCCTGCCGCCTCTGCTGTTTCTCGATGGCTGGCGGGTTCCCAAGAAGGATCTTCAGGAGAACGCCCCGTCAATTCTCTCGCTCGCCTTTGGTCTGGTGTTCTTCACCGTGTTCGGCCTCGGCGCGCTGCTTCACCTCATGGTGCCCGCCATGCCGCTCGCGGTCTGCTTTGCTCTCGCGGCGGTGCTCTCGCCCACCGATGTGGTTGCGGCGACCGCCATGGCTGCGAACGTGCCGATCCCGCGCCGCATGCTGCGCGTGCTGGAAGGAGAAGCGCTGTTCAACGATGCGTCCGGCCTGGTGTGCCTGCGGCTGGCTGTGGCGGCAGTGATGACGGGAAGCTTCCAATTCTGGCCGTCCCTGGGAAGCTTGGTCTGGGCCGCGGCCGGCGGCATCGCCGTGGGTGCCGCGCTCAGCCTGCTGGTGTCCTCCATCAAGTTCTGGATCGTCGCGCGCCTCGGCGAAGACACCTCGTCGCAGATCCTCATCAGCCTGCTGACGCCCTACGCGACCTACATACTCGCGGATTCGATCGGCTGCTCGCCCGTGCTTGCAGCGGTCGCCGCCGGCATGATGATGAGCTGGGTCGAGCTTTCCGGACGCGCGCTGGCCCTCACACGGATCCGCCGCAACGCGGTGTGGGAGACGCTGCAGTTCGCGCTGAACGGCGCGATCTTCCTTCTGCTCGGCGAGCAGTTGCCCGACATCATGTCCCGCGTCAGTGCCAGCGCCGCCGAAAGCGGACATCCGGGCCTGGGCTGGCTCGCCCTGTATGTGCTGGCGATCACAGGCGCCCTCGCCGTGCTGCGCTTCACCTGGGTGTGGATTTCGGTTGCCATCTCGCTGCACCGGCACCCCGCCCCCGCGGGTGGGCGCACAAGGCCGAACTGGCGGCTTGTCACGGCCATGTCGACCGCTGGCGTGCGGGGCGCAATCACGCTCGCCGGTGCATTAAGCCTGCCCTTCGTCCTGCCGGATGGCGCGCCGTTTCCTTCCCGCGACCTGGTGATCCTGATCGCGGCCGGCGTGATCCTGCTTTCCCTCATCGTCGCCAATGTCAGCCTGCCCAGCCTGCTGGACGGCATTGAAGGGCCACCCGAGCCACATCGGGACCTGCAGGAGCGCAACGCGCGGATCGAGGTCGCCAAGGCGGCGATCGCGGCACTTGCGAGCGCGGGAGAGCGGGGGGATAGCGGCGATGGTGTCTATCTCGCGGCCGTCGCCTCGGTCGCGGACTCCTACCGGCATCGCCTGTCTCAACTTCAGCCCGAAGCGACAATGCCCGTCAGCGATACCATCGAACGCCATGACGAGGAGGAACTCCACATCCTGGCGCTAAAGGCCGAACGCGCGGCCATCGTCAAACTGTCCCGTGGCCATCGCGTCTCCGCCGATCTCGCCCAGAAACTGCTGCGCGAGACCGATCTCGCCGAAGCCGCCTTCCAGGCCGCATCCGAGGGCTAGAGCTTTCGCCCAGCGCAAAAAAAACCCGGCGCGAAGGGTGCGCCGGGTTCGGTCTTGCGGTCGTCAGGCCGGAAGGATCAGTGCGCGAGGAACATCGGCACCGTCATGCGGTCCAGCACGTCGCGGGTCACGCCGCCCAGCACGAACTCGCGCAGCCGCGAATGGCCGTAGCCACCCATGATCACCATGTCGATGTCGCGCGCCGCAATTTCCTTCAGCAGCACGTCGACCACGCTTTCGTCAGAGCCCGGCACCAGGCTGCGCAGTTCGACCGTCTTCTCGTGGCGGGCAAGGTGGCGGGCAAGGTCGGCACCGGGAAGCGCATTGGCCTTCTTGGTCCGGCCGGTCTCCACGACGACGGCCTCGACAAGATTAGCATGCGCAAGCAGCGGCCGGGCCTCGGCAACCGCGCGAGCGGCGGCACGCCCGCCATCCCAGGCCACCATGATGCGCTTGGCCGAGAACGGCTTGTTGTACTGGCGCGGCACGATGAGCACCGGCCGTCCCGAATCGAACAGCACCGCCTCGGTGATCACTTCCTCGGCGCCCATGCGGTCGGCATCGGACTGGTTGACGATGGCGAGGTCGTAGAGACGCGACATCACGCCAATCTGCTCGGCTGCGCCACCGGGCGTGCCGTCGACCCGGCGCACTTCACCGCTCAATCCCATGGACCGTGCGGCCTCGCCGAAATGGTCGATGGCGACCTGCGCCATGCGCTGGCTCTCCGCCCGCTGCGACTGCAGGAAGTCGGTTGAGAACGCCTCGGTGTAAACCGGCGGAACATCGATCTCATAGGTCACCGCGACACCGGTAAGGTGCGCTCCGAGCTGGGACGCCGCCGAAACCGCATAGTCGGCTGCCGTGTCCACGCCTTCACCCACACGAAGGCTGACGAGAATGTCCTTGATCATGGTGCGTCTCCACTCCTTGTCTTGTTCTACGTTCCGCAACGTTAAGACCAATCAACTGGCGCTGCGTTGACAGGCGTCAAGGGATACCATGTTCGCGCCGACATCGAAGTCGCATCCCTGGCCCCTCCCGTCTATAAGGGTCTCGACTAATGTAGGATTTCCCCGCATGGCCGCCATAGGGCGCGCACTCGCCATCACCTTCTTTCTGCTGGGCATCTGGGAAGGCGCCGTGCGTCTTTTCAAGGTGCCCGCCTATATCCTTCCGGGCCCGCTGCGCATCGCGCTGACGGGGTGGGACAACGCGGCCATCCTCGCACACAATGCCGCGATTACGCTGGGCGAGATGCTCCTCGGGCTGGTCTGCGGCTCGGTGCTGGGCGTCGCCTGCGCGCTTGCCATGGCCTCCTCGCCGATGGCACGGCGCGCGATGCGGCCGGTTCTGCTGGTGGCACAGGCGCTGCCGGTCTTCGCCATTGCCCCGCTGCTGGTCATCTGGTTCGGCTTCGGCCTGTCCTCGAAGATCGTGATGGCGAGCCTCATCATCTTCTTCCCCGTCGCTTCCGCCTTTCATGATGGCCTTGCACGTACCGAGCAGGGGCTGGTGGACCTCGCCCGCCTGAGCGCAGCCGGCACTTTCACCACGCTGCGCCTCATCCGCGTGCCCGCCGCGCTCCCCGCGCTCGCCTCGGGACTGCGCGTGGCGACAGCGGTCGCGCCCATCGGGGCCGTGGTGGGAGAATGGGTGGGCGCCTCCGCGGGGCTGGGCTATCTGATGATCTATTCCAACGCCCGCATGCAGACCGACATGGTCTTCGCCGCCCTCGCCGTCCTGCTCGCCATCGCCTTGACACTGTTCGCACTGGTCGACCGCGCCCTTACCCGCATGGTGCCGTGGGCGCCGGAAACAACGCCGGACTAGTACGATGCTCCAGCTTTCCAACGCAGATGCGCGGCGCATCTTCATCGCCCGACAGGGGCTCAGCCGGCCGCGCGGCAAGCTTGGCAAGGCAGAGCTGCTCGCGCTGATCCACGAGATCGGTTTCGTGCAGGTCGACAGCATAGCCACCGTCGAGCGCGCCCATCATCACATTCTGTTCGCGCGCAATCCGAGCTACCGGCACGAGCATCTGGCCGCCCTTCTGGAGAAGGATGGCGAGCTGTTCGAGCACTGGACCCATGACGCCTCCATCATTCCCAGCGCCTTCTTCATCTACTGGAAGCACCGCTTCGCGCGGGCCCGCGACAGCCTCGCGGAACGCTGGCGCAGTTGGCACGAGAACGGCTTCGAGACCTATGTCGACCATGTGATGGAGCGGGTGAAGCGCGAAGGCCCCCTGATGGCCCGCGACTTCGAGGCGGAGAAGCGCCCGCCCGGCGGATGGTGGAACTGGCACCCGGAAAAGACCGCGCTCGAATATCACTGGCGCACCGGCACCTTCGCCATCGCCGGGCGCGAGGGTTTCCAGAAGGTCTACGACCTCACCGAGCGCGTGATACCCGCTCGCCACTTCGAGGGTGAGGTCAGCGTGGACGCCTTCGTCGACTGGGCGTGCAGTTCCGCACTGGAACGGCTCGGCTTCGCCACTCATGGCGAGATCGCCGCATTCTGGGACCTGGTTTCGCCCGACGAGGCACGGCGCTGGGTGGCGGCCAACGCCTCCCGGCTGGAGCCGGTCTCCATCGCGCTGGCCGATGGCAGCCGCACCCGTGCTTCCCACGCCTTCAGGGGATGCGCCGAGGCCTTCGCCGCCCTGCCCCCGCCGCCGGCACGCCTCAGGGTGCTCAGCCCGTTCGACCCGCTGCTGCGCGACCGCAACCGGGCGGAGCGCCTGTTCGGATTCACCTACCGGATCGAGGTCTTCGTGCCCGCCCCGAAGCGGGTCTACGGCTATTACGTCTTCCCCATTCTCGAGGGCGACCGCATGGTCGGACGGATTGACATGAAAGCCGACCGGAAGGCCGGCGTGCTCGATGTGCGCCGGCTCTGGCTGGAGCCCGGCGTGCGCGCCTCCACCGGCCGCCTCGCGGCCCTCGACGCCGAACTCGGGCGCCTTGCCCGCTTCGCCGGAGTGGAGCGTGTCGCCTATCTGGATGGTTGGCGCGGCGCGTGAACCGCCCGCAACTCCGCGTTTCCCATACATTTGCCCCGGCATGCCAGCTCTGCTAGCGTTGCCGCGTCCGAGGGGTGTCCCGCCGGCCCGCAAGGGTCTCAGGGGCTGAGATGGCACATGCCAGACCCTTTGAACCTGATCCGGGTCATGCCGGCGAAGGGACGGAACGTCGGTGGGTCCTGCGGGGTCCCGCGCCGGAATTCCCCCGAAAGCTCATGTGCCGGATCTCCAACTGCGAGGAGATCCATGTTCAAGACCAAAACCTTCAAATTCATCGCCGCCGCCACTTTCGGCCTCGCGCTGTCGCTGACGCCGGCCGCCGCGGCCGACAAGCTCACCGTGCTGCTGGACTGGTACGTCAATCCCGACCACGCCCCGCTTGTCATCGCCAAGGAGAAGGGGTTCTTCGAGGCCCACGACCTCGATGTGGATCTGGTGGCTCCCGCCGACCCTTCGGCCCCGCCGCGCCTTGTTGCCGCCGGGCAGGCCGATATCGCGGTCAGCTACCAGCCCAGCATCTATCTCTCGGTGAATGAGGGCCTGCCGCTCGCGCGTATCGGCACACTGGTCTCGACACCCCTGACGGCACTGGTGGCGCTGAAGGACGGGCCGATCAAGTCGATCGCCGACCTCAAGGGCAAGACGGTCGGCTACTCCGTGGCCGGACTGGAAGACGCTCTGCTCGGCACCATGCTCACCGATGCCGGCCTCAAGCCGAGCGACGTCACCATGATCAACGTCAACTTCGCGCTCTCGCCGGCGCTGGTGGCGGGCAAGGTCGACGCCGTGATCGGCGCCTACCGCAATTTCGAACTCACCCAGATCAAGCTGGAAGGCAAGGAAGGCGTCGCCTTTTTCCCGGAAGAGCATGGCGTGCCCATCTTCGACGAGCTGATCTACGTCGCGCACAAGGACAAGCTGGCCGACCCGCGCCTGAAGCGCTTCCTCGCGGCTGTGGAGGACGCGACGATCTACGTGCTCAACCATCCGGATGAGGCCTGGGCCGTCTTCGTCAAGGCGAACCCGAAGCTCGACGACGAGCTCAATCGCACCGCGTGGAAGGACACGCTGCGCCACTTTTCCCATGCCCCTGCCGCGCTGGACACCGGGCGGTATGCGCGATTCGCGCAGTTCATGAAGGACCACGGGCTGATCGACAAGGTCGAGCCGGTCGCCACCTATGCGCCGGCGCTGCCGTGATCGGACGATCTTGGCGGCTCTGATCGGTACCGGAAAAGGTGCGCCGCGAAACGATGAAACGTTTCGCGGCGTATAAATTGGCCCGCTCCATGCTTCCGGTACACGGTCGACGGTGATACCGATGCCCGCGAATTGAACGGTCCGGAGGTCGAGAACGGGAATGGCCATTCTGTCGGGCAACGTGGCGTACTTCGCCGCGGCCATCGTCATAGGGGCAACCGTCGGGCTCGTCGGCTCCGCCTTCCACTTCGGTGTCGACATGCTCGCCCAGGGCTGGCCAACCTTTCTCGACACGGGGATGGGGCTGGACGGCCCGGCGCTTTATGTTGCCGCCGCGCTGGTGGCCGCTGCCATGACCCTGGTCTCGCTCTGGCTGGTGCGGCGCTTCGCGCCGGAGGCCGCCGGCTCGGGCGTGCCCGAGATCGAGGGCGCGATGGAAGGTCTGCGCGAGGTGCATTGGCGCCGCGTGCTTCCCGTGAAGTTCGTCGGCGGCCTGCTGGCGCTGAGCTCGGGCATGGTGCTCGGCCGCGAGGGCCCCACCATCCATATCGGCGCCTCGATCGCCAAAGCCGTCTCCGACCTGATGGGCTGGACCGCACGCGACATGCGCGCCCTGCTCGCGGCCGGCGGCGCGGCCGGCCTTGCCGCCGCCTTCAACGCTCCTCTCGCCGCGGTCCTCTTCGTCATCGAGGAAACCCGCCGCCAGTTCCCCTATAGCGCCCGCACCTATATCGCGGTCGTGCTGGCCTCCGTTTCCAGCGCCATTGTCACCACGTCCATCACCGGCAGCGTGCCATTCATGCTGTTGGTGGTGCCGGAAGTGCCGATGGGCATGTATCCGGTGTTCATCGTGCTGGGCCTGCTGCTCGGCGCTGTCGGTGTCGGGTTCAACCGGACGCTTGTCTGGTCGCTCAACACCGTCCGCCGCATTGGGCTGCGCTGGTCGTTCTACATTTTCCCGGCCGTCGTCGGCCTGATCGTCGGCGTGCTGGTGTTCGCGCTGCCCGAGGCCACCAAGGGTGGCGAGATCCTCGCCGTCACACTGGCCAAGGAAGGCCGCCCGCTCGGTATTCTCGCGCTCATCGTCGTGCTGCGCTTCACCATGACCATGGCGAGCTATTCCACCGGCGTCACCGGCGGCATCTTCGCGCCGATCCTGGCATTGGCGACCACGATCGGGCTCTGCTACGGCACCGCGATCGACACAGTGGTGGCGCTGCCCGACAACGGCCTGCAGGCTCTCGCCATCGCGGCCATGGGCGGGCTGTTCGCATCAACCATCGGCGCGCCGCTGGTCGGCGTGGTGCTGGTGATGGAACTGACCGGCTCCTACGGCATCCTGGTGCCGGTCATGCTCACCACCATCTTCTCCAACATGATCGCGCAGTCACTCGGCGGCCGGCCGATCTATGAGATCCTGCTGGACCGTACCCTGGCGCTTGAGGCGGAAGCCACCGCATCGCCGGAAAGCCCGGCCAAGGCACCCGCGCCCGCCGTGCCGACAGCCCCCGTGGCCTGACGGCTTCCCGGCGTCACTCCGCGGCAAGCGGGGCCGCCATGGCGAGCCGTCCCGGCCCTTCGGCGGGACGTTCCAGCTTCAGGTGCCGCTCGTGCAGCTCCAGCAGCGTGGAGCGATGGCCGATGGAGAGGATGGCGCTGTTGGCCAGCCGCTCGCGCAGCACACCGTACAGCCTGGCCTCGCCCGGCTCGTCGAGGGCCGACGTCGCCTCGTCCAGCAGCAGGATGTCGGGCCGGATGAGCAGCGCCCGGGCTACCGCCAGCCGCTGCTGTTCGCCGCCCGACAGCACAGCCGACCACAGTCCGCGTTCGTCGAGCCGGCCGGCGAGTTCGGGAAGCCCAACGGCCTCCAGCACCAGCCGAAGCTCCTCGTCGGAATAACGTTCCATGGGATCGGGATAGGCCAGCGCGCCGCGCAGCGAACCCACGGGCAGATAGGGTCGTTGCGGCAGGGTCAGCACGCGCGCGCCGGCCTCCACGGCCACCTCGCCATGGCCATAGGGCCAGATACCGGCCAGCGCGCGCAGCAGCGTGCTCTTGCCCGAACCCGACGGCCCGGTGAGCAGCACCCTGTCGCCCCGCCGTACTGTAAGCCCCTCCACCGTCAGCAACGCCTCGCCATTGGGAAGACGCACTTCGAGGTCGGTCGCGTTCAGCGCGGAGCCGTCATTGGCCGGCACCTGCCGATAGCCCGAATTCAGCGCCTCGCCCTGCGTGGTCTCGACCGAGTGCTGGAAGCCGGTCAGTCGGTCGACCACGGACTTCCACTCCGCCAGCGAGGAATAGGCGTTGATGAAGAAGGAGAAGGCGCCCTGCACCTGCCCGAAGGCGGAAGCGGTCTGCATCAGCTGACCGAGCGCGATGTTGCCGCCGAAATAGGCCGGCGCGACCACGATAAGCGGGAATACCGCTGACAGCTGCCCATAGCCCGCGGTGAACCAGGTCAGCCGCTTCTGGGCGATCATGATCGACCAGAAATTATGCGCCACGCTGGTGAACCGGGTGAGCAGCCGCTCGCGCTCCACCCCCTCGCCGCCCATCAGCGCGATCTGCTCGCCATTCTCGCGCACGCGCACCAGATCGACGCGGTAGTCCGCCTCGAAACGCTGCTGGTCGTAGTTCAGCTTCACCAGCACCCGCCCGATGAGGTGGGTAAGCAGCGTGCCGACGGCGGCGTAGGCGAACGCCGCCCAGACCAGATAGCCGGGAATATCAAGCGACAAGCCGAAAAGATTGAACGCGAAATCCCCGGAAAGCCCCCACAGGATCACCGCGAAGGAAACCAGCGTCATCACCGCGCTGAGCAGCCCGATGAAGATGCCGATGGTCTGGGTGACATAGGCGCGGATGTCCTCCGCGATGCGCTGGTCCGGATTGTCGGCGCTGTCGCCCTTCAGGCGCATGCGGTAGTGCGTCTCGTTGGCGAGCCAGGCGGAAAGATACTTCTCCGTCATCCAGGTACGCCAGCGGATCTCCAGCCATTGCCTCAGATAGATCTGGTAGACGGCGATGATGATCGCCACCGTCGCATAGAAGCCGAACAGCCAGAGCTGATGCGTAAACGCCGCGTAGTTCTTTTCCTGGATCGCATTGTAGAACGCGTTGTTCCACTCGTTGATCAGGACGCTGGCATAGACCCAGCCAACCTCAAGCGCGATCACCGCCGCGAGCAGCGCGCCACCGCGCCATTTGTCATCGCCGCGAAAATAGGGAATCGACAGCCGCCACACATCGGCGAGCAGGGCAAGAATCGAGCGCAAGAAAGCTACTCCGAAGTCTGGGGGCGCCAAGACACACGTCGGCAGGGATTGACGAATACTAGTGTCGCCAATCTCAGCCGAATCATGGCCGGCGAATTAAACTTTGGAAAGCTATGACCTTGCGTCAATTCTGTGCGGAGCGTGCGGCGCGCGCCGTGCCGTAGGGCGTGCGCCGCTGCCTGTGCGTTCGGCGGATGCTCAGCGTTTGGCGGGGGTGGCTGGTTTGGCCGCCGGTTGAGCGACCACCGGCGCGGTCGGCGCCGGGCTCATGCCGAACAGCGCCTTCCAGGGCTGGGCCGATTCATGCAGGGTGCGATAGAAATTGACGCGGTCGTCCTTGCTGCGCCCACCTGCATGCGCCGCGCCCGCGCTCAGGGCCATGACAGCCGCCACCATCGCCACGGCGATCTCTTTTCTCGACATAGACGTTACTCCGTTCGGGCGCCTTCTGCGCCCATTCGGAGATTCAGCTATGTGCCCGCCGACGCCCCGCAAGCCGGCAGGAGGCCTGGCGTCATTGCGAAAACGCACGATAAAATGGGCGGAAATCGCAGCAAGGCACGGCCTATCGGCCCGTGCTTGATGTCGAAGCCAATTCTTCGGGCCAGGTTTCTGGCCCGCGCCCACCTGCCACTCGTCTAGATGAACCGCTTGCGGATGCGCTGGCTGACCATGTCGAGCACGGAAACCGTCAGCACCACCAGGATCAGAATCGCGGAGGCCTGCGAATACAGGAAGCCGCGCATGGTTTCGTTGAAGGTCATGCCGATACCCCCGCCACCCACGATGCCAAGCACGGTCGCCGACCGCACATTGGATTCGAAGCGGTACAGCGCGTAGGAAATCCACAGCGGCAACACCTGCGGGATCACCCCGAAGACGATCTCCTGCAGCCAGGTGCCACCCGTGCCGCGAATGCCCTCGACCGGCGCGGGGTCGATCGCCTCCACGGCTTCGGAGAACAGCTTGGCGATCACGCCCGTGGTATGGATGAACAGCGCGAGTACACCGGCGAACGGGCCGAGCCCGACCGCGGCGATGAAAATCAGCGCGAACACCAGTTCGTTGATGGCACGGCAGGCATCCATCATCCGCCGCACCGGGAACGCCACCCAGCCCGGCACGACATTGTCCGCCGACAGCACGCCGAGCGGAATGCCCGCGATGACCGCGAGCAGCGTGCCCCAGATCGCAATCGCCAGCGTCTCCAGCATTTTGTCGAAGTAGAGGCTCAGCTCCGAGAAGTCGGGACGCAGGAAGTCGGCACCAAGCGTCGCCATGTTGCCGGAATCGCGCACCAGCTGCGCCGGGTCCATCTCCGCCTCATACCAGGCGAAAACCAGCACCGCGATCGTGATGGCGCCGAGCAGAAGGCGCCCAAGCTGGGTCGCCAGCGGCACCTGCGGAGGCGGCGGCATGGTACTCGTCGCGGCACGGTGGACGGCGTCGAAGGCGAACATGGCGTGGGCATTCCTCGTCACATGTCTCGCCCAGGGCGAGACGGCGCGGTGTGCAGGGGCGTTATTTCAAGAAGATCCCGGAAGGGCGCCGTGCCCCTCCGGGATCTGCGTCGCGGCGGTTCGACGGGCACTAGGGACGAGGCCCCGCACCCGCCCCGATCACATGGCCGGGGTCTTCTTCATCTGCTCGTCGAGGCTGGCGAGCTGGGCGTCGATGGCTTCAAGCTTCTTGGCCTTCTCGTCGGCGGAGAGCTTGGTGTCGGCCTCGATCTTGAGACGGTCCTTGAACAGCGCCAGCTGGCGGATGGGATAGAGCTGGGCATTCGAGGACGGCACGAACACGCCCCAGCCATCCGAGGTCTTGGCGAGGACGGCGCGCTGGCGCTCGACTTCCGCGTCCGAGCCGAGGCGGCCATAGGTCAGGAAGAAGGTGTAGATCTTCGCCTTCAGGTCGGCCGGCAGGTCCGAGCGCCACACCAGCGGGTCGGACGGGATGAGCGGCGAGCGCCACACTTCCTTGATCTTGGCCGCGTCGTCGGGACGAAGCTGCTTCAGGCGGTCCATCGACTCGGTGTTGTTCGTGGCGATGTCGACCTGCTTGTTGGCGACGGCCAGCGCATTGCCCTCATGGTTCGACACCACGACGCGCTTGAAGCACTTATTGGGGTCGACCTTGTTGAGCGCGAACACGTAGTAGCTCGGCACCAGGTTGCCCGAGGTCGAGTTGGGATCGCCATTGCCGAAGTTCAGGCCCTTCGAGCAGTCGATCACGTCCTTGAGGGTGTTGACGTTGTTGTTGTCGGCATTGGCGATGATGAGCGAGTAGTA
Source organism: Ancylobacter pratisalsi (assembly GCF_010669125.1). Taxonomy (NCBI): domain Bacteria; kingdom Pseudomonadati; phylum Pseudomonadota; class Alphaproteobacteria; order Hyphomicrobiales; family Xanthobacteraceae; genus Ancylobacter; species Ancylobacter pratisalsi. The sequence goes on along the minus strand of NZ_CP048630.1, from coordinate 3,409,247 downwards.
ACCCTTGGTGCCGTCCGGCTTGGTGGTCTGGACGAACACTTCGCCTTCCGCGCGGTCCACGGCTTCCATCGCCGACTTGTTGCCGAACCAGGCAAGGTCGACCTTCTTGAAGCGCATGCCTTCGATCACGCCGGCATAGTCCTGGGCGAAATACGCCTTGACCGGAATGCCGACCGCCTTCTCGAGGTCCTTGAGCATCGGGTCGAAGCTCTTGGCGAGGCCGGCGGAGGACTCGGTGGAGATGATGCCGAAGTTCAGCTCCTTGATTTCCTCGGCCGCCAGCGGGGCGGTGAGGCCGGCGAGCACGAGGCCGGCCGCAAGAATGCGCTTCATGAGGGTCGCTCCTGTCAGGATACGGGCTGGGATGATGGGTGATGGGTGACGGCGGGAGCCGCCACCGCGAACTGGCTCGGCAGGATCAGCTCCTCGGCGCTGGCGCCGTAGAGCTCGGTCAGGAAGCCGGCATTGATCTTCGAGGCGGGACCGTCGAACACGACGCGACCACCGTTCATCGCGATCACGCGGTCGAAATAGGCGGTGGCGTAGTCCACCTGGTGCAGCGAGACGACAAGCGCGATGCCGTAGTCCCGGCTCATGGTCACCAGCGTGTCCATCACCCGTTTCGCCGATTTGGGATCCAGCGAGGCGATCGGCTCGTCGGCAAGCACCAGCTTGGCGCCCTGCACCAGTGCGCGGGCAATGGCGACGCGCTGCTGCTGGCCGCCGGAGAGTTCGCGCGCCCGCTTGGCGGCGTGCTGGGCGATGCCGACCTCGGCCAGCGCGGCATAGGCGGTGCGTTTCTCATCGGCATTGAACAGGCCGAACGTGCCGCGCAGCGCGCTGATGCGCCCCAGCACTCCCACCAGCACATTGGTCATCACCGACAGCCGGCCGGAGAGCGCGAACTGCTGGAACACCAGCCCGATATTGCGCCGCGCCGCGCGCACCTCGCGGGCCAGGCGCCCGTTCTCCTGCACGCGGATGCCGAACGCGTGCACGGCGCCAGAGCCACCGCCCTGCGCATCCGCCAGTATGAGACCGGCAGCGAGGCGGATCAGCGTGGATTTGCCCGAGCCGGAAGCCCCGATCAGCGCGACGCGTTCCCCCTCGCGGATCGTCAGCGAGACGTTGTCGACAGCGCGGAGGTTGGGGCCCCCCTTCGAGCCGTAGGTCTTGCTTACGCGGTCGAGTTGGAGAGCTGCCGCCATCGGTCCCCCGTCAGCCAGTTAAAATCCAGCTTGGGGTATCGGCGGGCGGTGACGCGTGGATGAACCTTGCGTAACGTTTCGATGACGCTCGCCCTGGGCGCCTGTGACACGCCCCGGCCTCTCAACTAACCGTTAAACCAACCGCCAATGGCCGGCGGTGCCCGGTTGACCCTGCGGGGCGTGGGGCGTCACAGTCCTCCGGGGCGCGCCGTGCCCGGGGGGAAGCCATGTATTACGCAATCATCCTGCTCACCATGGTGGTGCTGCCGATCTTCAGCATCTCGGCCGAGCTGGCGACCACCACTGGCATTGGCGGTTTCCTCGCCGTGTCGATCAAATGGTTCGCGTTCTGGGCGGTCGGCGTGCGGCTGCTGCTCGCCGGCATCACCCAGATCTGGAAACCCGGCTTCACGCTCAAGAGCATTCTCGGCGTGGACGAGCCGCGCGCCTATATCATCGCCCGCGAACTCGGCTTCGCCAACACCTCCATCGGTCTGGCCGGCCTGCTCTCCATGCTGTTCAGCAGCTGGACGCTGCCGGTGGCCTTCATCGGCGGCGTCTTCCTCGGCCTTGCCGGCATCAACCATCTCAGGCGCCCGCACCGCGGCATGCGCGAGACCGTGGCCATGGCGAGCGATCTCTGGGGTTCGGCGGTGCTGCTGCTGGCCTTCGTGATGAACCTGTTCTGAGGGCGGGCGGCGCCCCGGTCTTCACCGCGACGCCCTGATCAGCCGAGCCCCCCGGCGCCTCACATGTTCGGGTAGTTCGGCCCGCCACCGCCCTCGGGCGCCACCCAGGTGATGTTCTGGTTGGGATCCTTGATGTCGCAGGTCTTGCAGTGCACGCAGTTCTGCGCGTTGATCACGAAGACCTCTTCACCCGCCTTCTCCACCCATTCGTAAACCCCCGCCGGGCAATAGCGCGCCGAGGGGCCGGCAAAGACGTCGTGCTCCGACGTCTTCTGCAGATCCATATCGGCGACCTTGAGGTGCACCGGCTGCTCTTCCTCATGATTGGTGTTGGACAGAAACACCGAGGAGAGGCGGTCGAAGGACACCACGCCGTCGGGCCGCGGGTACTCGATCTTGCGGCACTGCGCCGCCGGCTTCAGCGTCGCATGGTCCGGCTTACCGTGCTTCAACGTGCCGAAAGGAGAGAAGCCGAGCGCGGTGTTCATCCACATGTCGAGCCCGCCCAGCGCGATGCCGGCATAGGTGCCGAGCTTCGACCACAGCGGCTTCACATTGCGCACCGTGTGGAGGTCGCGGCCGATGTCGGACCCACGCCAGCCCGCCTCATAGGCCGCCAGCGTGTCGCCCGCGCGGCCCTCGGCCAGCGCCTCGCTCACCTTCTCCGCGGCGAGCATGCCCGACAGCACCGCATTATGGCTGCCCTTGATACGCGGCACGTTGACGAAGCCGGCCGCGCAGCCGATCAGCGCGCCGCCCGGGAAGGCGAGCTTGGGCACGGACTGCCAGCCCCCCTCGGTGATCGCCCGCGCGCCATAGGCAAGGCGCTTGCCGCCCTCCAGCGTGCCGCGCACCAGCGGATGCGTCTTGAAGCGCTGGAACTCCTCGAACGGCGAGAGATACGGGTTCGCATAATTGAGGTGGACCACGAAGCCCACCATCACCTGCCGGTCCTCCATATGATAGAGGAACGAGCCGCCGCCCGTCGCAGCGTCCAGCGGCCAGCCGAAGGAGTGCTGCACCAGTCCCGGCCGGTGCTGCTCCGGCGAAACCTGCCACAGCTCCTTGAGCCCGATGCCGAATTTCTGCGGCTCGCGCCCTTCGGCGAGGTCGAAGCGGGCCATCAGCTGCTTGGTCAGCGAGCCCCGCGCCCCTTCCGCGAAGAATGTGTACTTGCCGCGCAGTTCCATGCCGCGGGTGAAGCCGGCGGTCGGCACGCCATCGCGCCCGACACCCATGTCGCCGGTCGCAATCCCCGCGACCGCGCCGTTTTCGTCATAGAGCACTTCGGCGGCGGCGAAACCGGGATAGATCTCGACGCCCAGTGCCTCGGCGCGGCCGGCCAGCCAGCGACACACCGTGCCGAGCGAGCCGATATAGGCCCCGTGATTGTTCATCAGCGGGGGCATGAGAACGTTGGGCAGCCGCATCGCGCCGGTGGGACCGAGCAGATAGAAGCGATCGTCGGTGACCGGCGTCTTCAGCGGCGCATCGGCATCCTCGCGCCAGTCGGGAACAAGCCGGTCGAGGCCGATGGGGTCGATCACGGCGCCGGAGAGAATATGCGCGCCAACCTCCGAGCCCTTCTCGACGACGACGACCGAGGTTTCCTCGTTGAGCTGCTTCAGCCGGATCGCCGCCGCCAGCCCGGCCGGTCCCGCACCGACGATAACGACGTCATATTCCATCGCCTCACGTTCAGGCAGGGCAGGCTCACTCATCGGGTTCTCCGGCGACCTTGGAAGGATTGGACCGTCTCTACGCTTCTTTCATGGAGCGCCGGTCCTGACAACCACGCCCCCGGAGGTTAGGATGCGGCCCCCGACGAAAGAACGCCTTTATGCTCCCGACACTTAGCGATCACGATATCATCGCCGAGCTGCTCGCCTTCCATGTGGAGGCGGGCGTTGATATCGCGCTTGGCGAGGAGCCGGTCGATCGGTTCGAGGAAACCGCGCGTGAGCGCCCCGCCGCCCGCCCGGCGCGCGAGGCAGCTCCGACGGCGGGGGTGCCGAACGGCGCACCGGCGGCCGCGCCCGTCCGCGGCCGTACGCCCGCCCAGGCCCCTGCCCCGCCGACACCTGCCCAATCGACACCTGCCGCGCCCGCGCCCCCGGACCAGGCCGCGCTCGAAGCGCGCGAGGCCGCCGCCAGCGCCCCGACGCTTGAAGCCCTGCGCACCCTGCTGGAGCAGTTCGAGGGTTGCCCCCTCAAACAGACCGCGACGCAGCTCGTCTTCGCCGACGGAAACCCGGCCGCCCGCCTTATGCTGGTCGGCGAGGCGCCCGGACGCGACGAGGATATCGAGGGCAAGCCGTTCGTCGGCCGCTCCGGCAAGCTGCTCGACCGCATGCTGGCCGCCATCGGCATCGACCGGACCAGCGCCTACATCGCCAATGTCGTGCCCTGGCGTCCGCCGGGAAACCGCACCCCGACGCCGCAGGAAACCGCGATCTGCCTGCCCTTCATCCGCCGCCAGATCGAACTGGCGAACCCGGACATTCTGGTCTGCCTCGGCGGCCCCTCGGCACAGACGCTGCTCGGCATCCGCGAGGGCATCACCAAGGCGCGCGGACGGTGGATGGCCTACGACACCGGCACCCGCAGCATTGCCGCGCTTGCCACTTTCCACCCCGCCTATCTGCTGCGCACCCCGCTGGGTAAGCGAATGGCCTGGCGCGACATGCTCGCCATCGAGGCGCGGCTGGCGGCGCCGGCGGGCCAGAACGAGCATACTCCGCAATAGGTTGGGGAACGGAGCCCTCACTGTCTCGATTCCGTTATCCCTGCCGGGGCACAGTTGTCGACGGGGCGTTTTGAGTCGTTCCATACTGCGATCGATGGGGCTACTCTACCCGCGTCACCTATCGGCAGCATGCATCATTGGGGGAGGCCGATGGAATTCGATCCTGTCATTCTGGCTCGCATCCAGTTCGCCTTCACCGTCTCGTTCCACATCATATTTCCGAGCTTCACCATAGGGTTGGCGGCCTACATCGCGACCCTTGAGGTTCTGTGGATCACCACCGGGCTTGAGCGCTATCACCGCATCGCGCGCTTCTTCACCAAGATCTTCGCCGTGTCGTTCGGCATGGGCGTGGTGTCGGGCATCGTGCTCTCCTACCAGTTCGGCACGAACTGGAGCCATTTCTCCCATGTCGTGGGCAACGTCATCGGGCCGCTGATCGGCTATGAGGTGCTCACCGCCTTCTTCCTGGAGGCGACCTTCCTCGGCATCATGCTGTTCGGCTGGAACCGGGTGCCACGCGGCGTCCATGTCTTCGCCTCCATCATGGTGGCGGCCGGCACCTCGCTGTCGGCGTTCTGGATCCTTTCGGCCAATAGCTGGATGCAGACGCCCGCCGGGCACGAAGTGATCGACGGCGTCGCCTATCCGGTGGACTGGCTCGCCGCCATCTTCAACCCGAGCTTCCCCTACCGCTTCGCCCACATGGTGACGGCCTGCTACCTCACCACCGCCTTCGTGGTGCTCGCGGTTGGCGCGCGCTACGTCTATCAGGGCCGCTATTCCGAGGACGCGCGCACGATGATGCGCATGGCGATCGGGCTGATCGCCATCCTGGCGCCGCTTCAGGCCTATATCGGCGACGCCCACGGCCTGAACACGCTGGAACACCAGCCGGTGAAGATCGCCGCGATCGAAGGCCATTGGGGCGAGACCGATGGTGTGGACGGCGGCGTCCCGCTGGTGCTGTTCGCCTGGCCGAACGAGAAGACCGAGAGCAACGACTACCAGATCGCGATCCCTCACCTCGGCAGCCTGATCCTCACCCATAGCTGGGATGGCACCTTCAAGGGGCTGAAGGAATTCGCGCCCGACGATCGGCCCCCCGTCGCCATCCCGTTCTTCGCCTTCCGCGTCATGGTCGGCATGGGGTTGTTGATGATCTTCACCGGCTGGCTCGGCGCCTTCCTGCTGTGGCGCCGCCGCCTGTTCGAAACCGACTGGTACCTGGCCCCGGTCCAGCACATCTGGCCGATCGGCTTCATCACCGTGCTGTCGGGATGGTTCGTCACCGAGGTCGGGCGCCAGCCCTGGGTCGCCTACGGCATCCTGCGCACCGTCGACGCCATCTCACCCGTCGATGGCTGGGCGGTGGCCACGACCCTTGTCCTGTTCGTGCTGGTCTACGGCGTCGTGTTCTCGGGCGGCATCTACTACATCAACCGCCTGATCGCGCGCGGCCCGGAGGGCGAGGCGGTCGAAACCCCGACCGGCGTTCCGAACCGCCCGCTCACCTCGGCCCATGAGGCGACCCGCGCCGCCATCAACACCACGGGAGAGTGAGCCATGGAAGTCGGTCTCGGCATGACCTGGTATCTGCCCGTGATCTGGGGGCTGCTGCTCTCGGTCGCCATTGCCATGTATGTGGTGCTCGACGGGTTTGATCTCGGCATCGGCATTCTGTTTCCCTTCGCCCGCAACGACCGGGAAAAGGACCAGATGATGAACTCGGTCGCCCCGTTCTGGGACGGCAACGAAACCTGGCTCATCCTGGGCGGCGGCGGCCTGTTCGTCGCCTTCCCCCTCGCCTATTCCATCGTGATGCCGGCACTCTACCTGCCGATGATATTCATGCTGCTGTCGCTGGTGTTCCGCGGCGTCGCGTTCGAGTTCCGCCATGTCGCCGAAACCAGCCGGTTCCTCTGGAACATCGCCTTCGCCGGCGGTTCCACGCTCGCGGCCTTCTTCCAGGGAGTGCTGCTCGGCGGCTTCGTGCAGGGCATCAAGGTCGAGAACAACGCCTTCGCCGGCGGACCGCTTGACTGGGCAACGCCGTTCGCGCTGCTGTGCGGCCTCGGCGTCGTTGCCGGTTACGCGCTCATCGGCAGTGTCTGGCTGATCATGAAGACCGACGGCCCCACCGCGGTGCGGGCGCGGGTTCACGCCCGGCTGCTGCTGCCCGCGGTTCTGCTTTTCATGGGCGCGGTCAGCCTCTGGACTCCGATCGCCTTTCCGCGCATCGCGGAGCGCTGGTTCACCACGCCGAACCTGTTCTACCTCGCGCCGGTGCCGGTGATCACGCTCATCCTCGCCGCGCTGGTCTGGCGCTGGCTGGAGAACGGGCACCAGAACATGCCCTTCTTCGGGGTCATAGGGCTGTTCCTGCTCGGCTATGTCGGCATCGGCATCTCGATCTTCCCCTATCTGGTCCCGCCCTCGCTGACCGTGTGGGACACCGCCGCGGCGCCTGCGAGCCAGGTCTTCACCCTCATCGGCACGGTCTTCATGCTGCCGGTGATCCTGGGCTACACTGCCTTCGTCTACTGGCTGTTCCGTGGCAAGGTGCGCGAAGGCGAAGGCTACCACTGAGCCGTCCGACACCCGGAAAAGCGTCTGCCGGGCCTTGAGCGCTCACCGCGCGCCGCGTGGCGGCACCACGGCCCAGCCGACCCGCACCGGCTCCAGCCGCCCGGCAATCGCCCACGGCACCACGATCGGCACTTCCGGCACGAGGTTCGGCCAGAGCTGGCGCAGCGCATAGGGCGCGCCCCTGTTCTGGCTCGATACCTTCCACACCACGACCATTCCCGCCTGCGCGGCGCGCTGGCGCACCTGCTCGCTCGCCTGCGAAGGATCCGCATCCGGCATCAGCAGCGGGCCGGCCGGGCTCGCCAGGGCGATCGGCGCCGCCAGTTCCGGCGCCCCGCCGATCACACTCGGCGGCCCCCCGAGCCGGCGTGTCGCCACCTCGGTCAGGGGCCGCGCGATCGCGCGTGCGGGAAAATTGACGTCCTGCCCCTCGCGCCCGAGCACCGGCGCGCCAAGCGTCACCAGCGCTGTCACGGCTATGGGCGCGCCGACACAGCACAGCCACACGGTCGTCAGCGCCTCGCGACGGTGAATACCCGCGCTCTGCCCGCGCCACGCCACCAGAACAAGCGCGAGCAGTGCCGGCGCCGGCGTGCCCCACACGCTTTGCCGTTGCCCGAGCATGGCCAGAACCAGCGTGATGGCGAGCGGCACCAGAGCGAGCACAATGATGAAGACGGCCGCGAAGCCCGGCAGCGGACCGCGCACCAGCACGGGCACATCATCGACCTTGCCGCGATCGCCAATGGCCGACGAGATCAGTACCAGCAGGGCGCCCGGCACGCTGGCCAGCGCGAGCCCGGCCAGCAGCGTCGCGGCAGGAACGGCGGCCGTCACCCCTTCCATCGCCCCAAGGGTCGGTAGCGGCGGGGGAAAACGCACCGTCCACAGCACGAAGGGAACCAGGAAGGTAAGACCCATCGCGAGGGGCTGGACCATATCGCGGGTGCGCAGCGCCGCCCGTCCCGCCGCCGTCAGCCCGATCAGCAGCGCGACGGAGATTACTGCCGCCCAGCCCGACCAGCCGGTGAACAGCGCAAGCCCGGCCGCCGCCGCGAGCGCAGGCCAGGCGCGGCTTTTGCCTTCCCCGATCAGCCGCCACGCTTCCAGACACACCCAGAGCACCGCCGGCAATGCCAGCCGATCCGGGGCAAAGGGATCGAGCGGCATTCCGATGCCTTCCACCGCCACGAAAACCAGCGCCGCCGCGCCGCCCATGGCACGCCCGACCAGTCGGGCGCCAAGGCGATAGACGAGCCCGGCCGAAACGGTGATCGCCAGCGCGAACAGCCCGTAGACAGCCCAGGGTCCGACATAGTCCAGCGCAAGCCAGCTCAACCCCGCCGCGATAGGCCCGCCGGCATCGGCGCCGATCCGCCCGGCGCGGGCGGCCAGCAGATATTCCGTCAGATCAAGCGGGGGCGTGGCAAAAAGCAGGGCGGGCACGACCAGCCACAACAGGCCGAGAGCGGCACCCGCCATCAGCACCGCCAGACGGGGCCGCGCGCGCAGTGCTTCGATCCACCGTGCCGACCAGAGCATGGGCGCTCCTAGAGCCGGTCGGCGGTCGGCCGGTCGAGCGCGAGACGGACCCTGACCGGCGCGAACGAGGTGCGGTGATGACGGCAGGCCCCGAGTTCCGCCAGCGCCTCGGCGTGTTCGCGCGTGCCATAGCCCATGTGCCGCTCGAAACCGTAGCCCGGATGCGCCAGCCCAAGCTGCTTCATCAGCCGGTCGCGCGTCACCTTGGCGACGATCGAGGCCGCCGCGATGGAGGCGACAAGCCCGTCCCCGCCGATGATCGCGCGGGTCGCGCAGGCGACCACCGGCACATCGCGCCCATCGACCAGTAACAGGCGCGGCGGGCGCGCCAGCCCGGCCGCCGCCTGCGCCAGCGCCCAGAGCGTGGCCTTGCGGATGTCATGGCCGTCGATGCGCGCGGGTGGGGCGAAGGCCAGTGACACCTCCGCGGTGGCGCAGATCTCATCGAACAGGCGCTCGCGCTTGTCGGCCTTCAGCTTCTTGGAATCATCGAGCCCTACCGGCACGCGCGCGGGATCGAGGACGACGGCGCACGCGACGACAGGTCCGGCCCACGGACCCCGGCCAACCTCGTCGGCTCCCGCCACCGGAATGTCCCCCGCCCGCCACGCCGTAGCTTCATGGGTGAAATCCGGCCTCTGGCGTGCGATGGCCATTCACTGCCCCTTCAGTTCGATTCGCGCAGGATGCCGGCCGCTCTCTTGCGATGCAACCGCGCGGCGCCGCGTCTGTGTCATGATCAGGTGGCAGAAAGCGTAAGGCAGGGAGTGCCCATATGGATTGGTCGCAACGGCTTCAGGAATTCGTCACCCTCTGGGTGGTCATCGATCCGCTCGGCACGCTTCCGGTCTTCATCGCGGTCACCGCCGTGCTCGACGCCGCCGACCGGCGCAAGGCGGCCGTCCTCTCGGTGCTGGTCTCGTTCGGCATACTGGTGTTCTTCGCCCTGGCGGGAAGCTGGTTGCTGCGCTCGATGGGCATCTCGATCGATTCCTTCCAGATCGCGGGCGGCATCGTGCTGTTCCTGTTCGCGCTGACCATGATCAACGGATCCGGCCATTCGGACGCGCACACCACGCCCGAGACCAACCCGGTGGAAATCGCGATCTACCCGCTGGCCATCCCCTCCATCGCCAGCCCGGGCGCCATGCTGGCGGCCGTGGTGCTGACCGATGATGCGCGCCACGATTTTCCTGACCGGATGATGACGATCGCGACGTTCAGCCTGGTGCTGGTGTTTACTCTGGGCATCATGATCGCGGCGGGCTCGCTGATCCGCTTCATCGGCCAGGGCGGCGCCTCCATCATCAGCCGCGTCATGGGCATGGTGCTGGCGGCGCTGGCGGTCGACCTCGTCGTCAACGCCCTTGCCAATTGGCTGCAGCTTCCGCCGATCTAGCGCCGTATCAGGGGGCAGTTCAGGTCTCCACCGGTGGCGGCACGCCCAGCTCCTCGGCGAGGAAATCCATCGTCCGCCCCCAGGCCAGCTCGGCCGCCTTCGGGTCGAAGCGCGTCGGGCTGGTGTCGTTGTTGAAGGCGTGATTGACACCCGGATAGACGTAGATGGTGAAGTCCTTTCCGGCCGCCTTCAACGCCTTCTCATAGGCGGGAACCGCCGCGTTGATGCGGTTGTCGAGCCCGGCATAGTGCAGCAGCAGCGCAGCCTTGATGTCGCCCACCTGATCGAGCGGCGGCGGCATGCCGTAATAGGCCACGCCCGCCTTGAGCTCCGGGCTCGCCTCGGCGAGCAGGTTCACCATCGCCCCACCCCAGCAGAAGCCGAGAGCGCCCACCTCCCCTGTCGAGGCCGGGTGGGCAGCCAGGAACGCGACGGCATCGACCGCGCGCGCGACCGTGGCCGGCCGGTCCAGCGCGGCGATCATGTCGCGCGCCTTGTCCTCGTCGTCGGGCGTCCCTCCTTGCGCAGACAGCAGGTCGACGCCGAAGGCGAGATAGCCGCCCAGCGCGACCCGCCGCGTAATGTCCTTGATATGCGGGTTAAGGCCCCGGTTCTCATGGATCACAAGCACCGCCGGCCGCTTGCTGTCGACACGCCGGGCACGGGCCAGATAGCCGCTCACCTCGCCATTGCCGGATGGATAGCTGACGCGCGCGACCTCCAGCCGGGGGTCGTCCTCCGGCGCGATCGCGGCGCTCGCATAGTCGTTGGCGAGAAGCGGCAGCAGGGCGCCCGCCGCTGCCGCCGACCCGGCCAGCGTTGCCAGCCGGTCCATGAAACTGCGCCGGTCGAGCTGACCATGCGTGAAGCGATCGTAGAGATCGATAATGCGTTGATCCATCGGCGCGCCTCCCTCTCGGTGTGAAGGGAGGATGAACCGCCTCCCCCGCAGGCGCACATCAGAATGTCGCAAACAGCGCCTGCCGACGTCATCTATGGCGCTGCCGAGATCTGGCCAGAGGCAGACGGCCGGGGCCGGGGTCGCCAAGCGGAGGACAAGGGCCCGCCAACGACCAGTGGCGCGCCAAAAGAAAAGGGCGCGGCTCTCGCCACGCCCTCATCCTCGTCACAGGCAATGTCCGTCGTGGGAGCGTGGCCCTCCTGGGAAATCCATGCCACCACTCAAGCCCCGTTTCGCCGGGCCCGAGCACCCGGACACAGCGTGGGGACCGTGGATTTCGTCAGAAATCCATGCCGCCCATGCCGCCCATGCCGCCGCCCGGCATGGCCGGAGCCGCCGCTGCGGGCTTGGGCAGGTCGGCGACCATCGCCTCGGTGGTGATGAGCAGGCCGGCGATCGAGGCCGCGTCCTGCAGGGCCGTGCGCACGACCTTGGCCGGATCGACGATGCCCGACGCGATCATGTCGACATACTGCTCGGACTGGGCGTTGAAGCCGAAGTTCTGGTCCTTCGACTCCTGGACCTTGCCGACCACGATCGAGCCTTCGACGCCGGAATTCTCGGCGATCTGGCGGATCGGGGCCTCAAGCGCCTTCAGCACGATCTTGATGCCGGCGGCGATGTCGGGGTTGTCATTGGTCAGCTTGTCGATCGACTTCTTGGCGCGCAGCAGGGCGATGCCGCCGCCGGGAACGATGCCTTCCTGCACCGCGGCGCGGGTGGCGTTCAGCGCGTCGTCGATGCGGTCCTTCTTTTCCTTGACCTCGATTTCGGTCGCGCCGCCGACGCGGATCACCGCAACGCCGCCCGCGAGCTTGGCCAGACGCTCCTGGAGCTTCTCACGGTCGTAGTCCGAGGTCGTCTCCTCGATCTGCGCCTTGATCTGGGCAACGCGGCCCTCGATGTCCTTCTTCTTGCCGGCACCGTCGACAATCGTGGTCTTTTCCTTCTCGATCAGCACCTTCTTGGCGCGGCCGAGCATGTCGAGGCTGACGCTCTCAAGCTTGATGCCGAGCTCCTCGGAGATCACCTGACCACCGGTGAGGATGGCGATGTCTTCCAGCATGGCCTTGCGGCGATCGCCGAAGCCGGGAGCCTTCACGGCCGCGACCTTGAGGCCGCCGCGCAGCTTGTTGACGACGAGCGTGGCCAGAGCCTCGCCCTCGACGTCCTCCGCAACGATGAGCAGCGGCTTGCCCGACTGCACAACCGCCTCAAGCACGGGCAGGATCGCCTGCAGGCCGGAGAGCTTCTTGTCGAAGATGAGCATGTAGGGATCGTCGAGATCCACCGTCATCTTCTCGGCATTGGTGACGAAATAGGGAGAGAGGTAGCCGCGGTCGAACTGCATGCCCTCGACCACTTCAAGCTCGGTCTCGGCGGTCTTGGCTTCCTCGACGGTGATGACACCCTCGTTGCCGACCTTCTGCATCGCGCCGGCGATCATCTCGCCGATCGCGGCGTCGCCATTGGCGGAGATGGTGCCGACCTGGGCGACTTCGTCGCTCGACTTCACCTTCTTGGCGCGCTTGACGATGTCCTTGATCGCCTCGGTGACGGCGAGGTCGATGCCGCGCTTGAGGTCCATCGGGTTCATGCCGGCGGCAACCGCCTTGGCGCCTTCCTTGACGATCGCCTGGGCGAGCACGGTGGCGGTGGTGGTGCCGTCACCCGCAAGGTCGTTGGTCTTCGAGGCCACTTCGCGCACCATCTGGGCGCCCATGTTCTCGAACTTGTCCTCGAGCTCGATCTCCTTGGCGACGGTGACGCCGTCCTTGGTGATGCGCGGGGCGCCGAAGCTCTTGTCGATGACGACGTTACGGCCCTTGGGGCCGAGCGTGACCTTCACCGCATTGGCGAGGATGTCGACGCCGCGCAGCATCTTCTCGCGCGCATCGCCGGCGAATTTTACTTCCTTGGCAGCCATATAGCCTACTCCTGAATAGGGGTGTTCACGGCCCGGAGCGGCGTGGAGACGCCGGGCGATCCGGGCCGGTTCGTCGCGGTGCGATCAGCCGGCGTTCAGCCGACGATGCCCATGACGTCGGATTCCTTCATGATCAGGAGGTCCTGACCGTCAACCTTGACCTCGGTGCCGGACCACTTGCCGAACAGCACCTTGTCGCCCGCCTTGACGTCGAGCGGGACCAGCTTGCCGGCCTCGTCACGCGCGCCGGGACCAACCGCGACCACTTCGCCCTGGGAGGGCTTTTCCTTGGCGCTGTCGGGAATGATGATGCCGCCGGCAGTCTTCTCTTCCGCGTCGAGGCGCTTCACCACGATACGATCATGCAGGGGGCGGAACTTCAGCTTGGCCATTGGAGGCTCCTCGGATCAACCTGTCACACGCCAGTTTGGCGTTCGGGTGGACGTCTAGCACTCTTCTGAAGCGAGTGCCAAAACCGCTGCGGAGATAGGCAGGCCACAAAAAGGTGTCAAGCAGAAGGAAGCGCCGAAAAAGCGTGCCGGCACGAAAAAAAAACCGGCCCGCGACGCGGACCGGTTTTGATGGCGCAGATTGACGCGCGAAGCCGGGATCAGGCCGACTTCTTGATGTTCTTCTCGACCGAAGCCTTGATCGGCTCTGCGGTCTCCGTGGCCACCTTCTGGGCGATGGTGGAAAGTTCCTTCGCCTGGGCGGAAAGCACGTCGAACTGCTTGCGCATGTGGCCGGTGGAAAGCTCGACCGCCTCGGAGACGCTCTTGGTTCCCATCAGCGCGCTCATATAGTCGAAGGCGGCGTTCACATTGCTGCGCAGCGACTCCAGAGCCACCGTGTTGTATTCGGTCACGCCCTTGGAAGCGGTCGTGTAGGTGTCCTCAAGGAGATCCGTGGTCTCCTCGGCGCTTGCCTTCATCTTCTCGTAAGCCTCGCGAGCGCTCTGCACGCTCTTCTCGGCCATTTCACGCACGGCCGCCGGCACTTCGAGAGAGGGCATGTCCATCTTCGGGAAGGTCGACTCGAACGCGTTGGTGGCAGCCTTGGCAGCCTTCTTCGGGGAAGGCGTGACGGGAGTAGCTTCAACCATGTGTTGTCTCCTCGCATCGCGGTAACAACCAAGAAGGTCGCGATCGCTTCCGCGGTCTACGATCGCACCTCGCGCGTGGAAGACGCGACACCCGATATCGAGCGGGGGTCCTTCCTGACGCCGCATCCATCAATTGTGCATTGCACTATCATATTGCAATGCACAATAAAACCCGAAGCCGAATTTTTTTTGCGGGGACATGCCGGGAAAGCCTTTTCCCGGCGGGTGCCGCACTACTTCTTGGGCGTGGCGGGATCGATGCCTGAGGCGCCCTTCATGGTCGCGGAGACGCCGTGCTCGCCCAGCGTCTTGGCCTGTTCGGTCAGGCGCGCCGCCTGCTCGTTCAGGAAGTCGGCCTGGAGACGGGGCCACTCGTCGACGGTCTGTGCCTTGGCGATGCGCGCGGCGAAGTCGAAGGCCGCGGCGATGTTCGCCTCCGCGAAGTCGAGTGTGGTCCGGCCCAATTCGCGGACATTGTCATGGGCGGCGTCGACCTGTCGGCCGGCATCGTCGAGCGCCTTGTGGGCGGCGGTCATCACGCCATCCATCGCCGCGCGCGCCTGATCGACGCCCTGCTCGGCGAAATTGCGCAACTCTTCAGGAACACGTGTCTTCGGATCATCGGCCATGGGCACACCTCCGCTGTCGACGTTTCATCCTAACGCCAGTCGTCCGGCATACTCCATTGGCGCAGATGCCTACGACGAAAGTATTATAAACGCGCCGCAACGCAACAGAAATCGCTGGCCCGCGACGGCTCCATGGTTGCAAGTGATTAACCGGCTTCAGTGGTCACCGGTTAACCTGAAACTGCGAAGCCGTGATGACGCACCCCCGCCGACATGGCGCAAGGGCACAGTGGACATTAAGGTAGTGCGGGTGCCGGATGGAAGGAATATCGCCGAAAGGCCTTCCGCCCGGCACGAGTGCTTCCGGGGACGAACATACCATGCAGCAGGCACACGCGGAGGCTGAGCTTTGCACGCGCGCACAGACGGCGCTCGGCGGAGCTATGCCTGCGGTTCTGCTGCGCCCGAATGGCACGCTTCTGGCGGCCAATGCGGGCGGTCGTGCGCTGCTGGAAACAGCGGCGGTTGCCGCGGAACTGGCCGCGACGCTGGTCCGCATCCTGCCGATGCTGAGGGCCGATCGCCCGGCGCGGCTTGAGCGGCTGCGTCTTCCCGGCCGGCTGACGCCCGTCGTCTTCGCCTGCACGCTGCTGACCGCCGGACCGGCGAAGGCCGCTCTGCTGGTCGCGGGGGAGCGTATCGGCGCCATAGGCGAGGCCGAGCCGGCCCCGGCGCCGCAGCCCGCCAACGCCACGCCCGAAGCGGCCGCCGCCCCCTCTCTGCCGCAACGCTTCACCTGGCGGACCGGACCGGACGCGCGCCTCAACCATATCGATCCGCGTCTGGCGGCCGCGCTCGACCAGCCAGTGGAGACCATCGCGGGTCGCGACTTTCAGGCCCTGGGCGCTCCGGGTGCGCACCACGCTGTTCTTCAGGGCCTGAGCTTCAATCATCTGCCCATCGTGCTGCCCACCGCACGCGGCGACGCGCTGGATATCGAACTCGGCGGCGCTCCCATCCGGGGCGATGGCATGCGTGGCTTCGGCATCGTCCGGGGCCGCCGCGCCGCGCCGCCTACTCCGCCGCTCTATACCCCCCCGCCCATGATCACCCCTGCCGAGCCGGCGCCACCCGCGCCGCCGCCCATTGCCGCAACTCCCTTCGCCGCGCCCACGCCCCCTGTCGCGCAGCCCCCCATTGCCGGGCCCGTGCCTCCCGCAGCGCCTGTTGCTCCCGCCACCGAAGCCCCCCACGGGCTGCCCGGACAGGACACGCCGGCGCCGGCAGCCCCGCCCGTCGTGCCCCCCACGCCGCCAAAGGCGCCCAATGTGGTGCAGCTCCACGCCGAGCCGCCCGCGCCGCGCCCCGCAACCATTCGCGCCTCCTGGGAAGGGCTGTCGACCGGCGAGCGCAATGCCTTCCGCGAAATCGCACGGGCGCTCGGAGCCCGCCTCGAAGGCGACGACGACGCACCCGACTTTCTCGGTGAGCCCTCCACGTCGGGCGAAGACGGGCCGCGGCCCGACACCACCGCGCCCGACACATCGGCACCCATCGACATCCGCTCCGCCTCCGGCCGCGCCACACCCGCCCCGACACATCCACTCCCGGCCGAGCCCGCGCCGTCCGTCACCGCCCCGACCGAGCCCGATGGCCTGCGCCGGGTCCTGGCGGATGGCGAGCGACCGGTGCTCGACCGGCTCCCGCTCGCTATGCTGGCGTTCCGGGGCGACCGCATGCTCTACGCCAACCGCGCGCTGCTGGACTGGACCGGTCATCAGGATCTCGCCGCGCTTGAAGCCGCCGGCGGGCTCGCCGGGCTGTTCGGCAGTTCGGAAGAGCGCAGGGGACCGGAAGCCGGCGCGCTGACGCTGCTCACCGCGCGCGGAGGCGCGATCCCCGTCGAGGCCCGGCTGATCTCCACGCCCTGGGAGGGCGGGACGGCCATGCTCTATGTGCTGCACCGGATCGAGGGCATTGCGGATGAGCGCCTGCGCCAGGCCGAGCTTGCCCTGCGCAGCGCCGAGAACTCCGAGCGCGAACTGCGCGCCATTCTCGATACCGCGACCGACGGCGTGGTGCTGATCGACACCGCCGGCACCATCCTGTCGATGAACCACCCCGCCGAGGCGCTGTTCGGCTTCGAGGCCGGCGAGGTGAAGGGCGAGGCCTTCACCCTGCTGTTCGCCCCGGAAAGCCATCAGGCCGCCATCGACTATCTCGACGGACTGGCCTCGAATGGCGTGGCGAGCGTGCTCAATGACGGACGCGAGGTCATCGGCCGGGTCCGCGAGGGCGGGCTCATTCCGCTGTTCATGACGGTCGGGCGGATCGGCGAGGACGCGACGAAATTCTGCGCGGTGCTGCGCGACATCACCCAGTGGAAGCGCGCCGAGGAAGAACTCACCGAGGCCAAGCAGCTCGCCGAGCGCGCCAATCTCGCCAAGTCCGACTTCCTGGCCAAGATCAGCCACGAGATCCGCACCCCGCTCAACGCCATCATCGGCTTCTCGGAAGTGATGATGGAAGAGCGTTTCGGCCCGATCGAGAACCAGCGCTACCGCGACTATCTGCGCGACATCCATGCCTCGGGCGGGCACCTCATTTCGCTGATCAACGACCTGCTCGACCTGTCGAAGATCGAGGCCGGCAAGCTGGAACTGCAGTTCACCAGCGTGCCGCTCAACGAGATCGTGCAGCAGTGCATGGGGATCATGCAGCCGCAGGCCAATCGCGAACGGATCATCATCCGCTCCTCGCTGGCCTCCGACCTGCCCCAGATCGTCGCCGACGCCCGTTCCATCCGGCAGATCGTGCTCAATCTGGTGTCGAACTCGGTCAAGTTCACCCGTCCCGGCGGGCAGGTCATCCTGTCCACCGCGCTCACCGAGAACAGCGAAGTGGTGCTGCGCGTGCGCGACACCGGCGTGGGCATGTCGGAAACCGACGTGTCCATCGCGATGGAACCATTCCGCCAGCTCGCCACGTCGGGGCGCTCGGGTTCGGGCGGCACCGGCCTCGGCCTGCCGCTGACCAAGGCGCTGGCGGAAGCCAACCGCGCCAGCTTCAACATCCGCAGCGCCGTGGATGTCGGCACCATCGTCGAGATCACCTTCCCCTCGACCCGGGTGCTCGCGTCGTAAGTAGCGTCCTGGTAAGTAGCGTCTTGCCGCCGGACTAGGGAGCCGAGCCGGCGATGCCCATGGCGTCCAGCTTGTCGCCGAACAGGGCGCGCGCCGCGCCGGAGCGGCGGATCAGCGCCTGGGCGTCGGGCAGCACCGCCGGCCGTTCCCAATCGCCGCGTACGATGAAAGGCAGCTCGAAGGCGGCCACCTTTGCCAGCGGGTTCTTGGAATCGATCAGCGTCGCCTGCCCGCTCAGATCGAGATCCCGCTTCGCGATCGAGCACTCGCCGCCCATGGTGATGCGCAGTTTCGTGCTCTCGACGTCGAATTTCTCGATCCGGGCGATGCCGCCATCGATCGTCGCCGACAGATCGACGGTGTCGAACGGCGTACGCCCGCCACGCAGGTCGCCCACGCCCGACAGCGGCCGCTGCTCCAGACGCGCCAGAATGCGCCCCACATCCATCCCCACCAGCGCGCCGTTCTGGCCCGCGAGAGTGAAGGTCCCGTTCAGGCCGGTCACGATTTCGGCGACGCTGTTGCCCGCGCCGCCGGCGGTGAGGTGGAACGTTCCCTTGCCTTCCAGCCGCTGCGAACCGAACAGGTCGCCGAAGGCCTTGGCCAGTGCCACATCCTCGCCGGCGAGATCGACGCGGGCATCCGCGCCGCTCCCGTCAGGACCCGGCGCGACATGAATGGCGGCGCGAAACAGGCCTTCCCAGGCCTCGGCCTCGCCAATGGCGAGGGAGAGCTTGCCGGATTTTAGCACCGCGCTCGCCGCCATGCGCTGGAACCGGGCGTTCCCCGCGCGCACCTGCGTCGCCGAGATCCGCAGGTCGAGATCCAGACGCGCCAGGCGGCCGAGATCGATCGGCTCCTCGCTCCAGGCAATACCGGCCGGATCGAAGACGGTCAGCTCGCCATAGGGCGACAGGTCAACCGAATCGCTCGCCAGCGAGCCCTGCACGATGGTGCGCCCGCCCTCCAGCCGCACATTGAAACCGCCCTCGCTCACATTGCCGTCGAGTTCCAGCCGCGCACTGCTCAACGCCGCGCCCTGATCCGACATCAGCGCCTGCCCGCGCAGCGCGAAGGCGCCGAAGCCGCGCTCGGTGGGCGCCTCCAGTCCAAGCCACTCCAGCGTATCGCGCAGCTGGTCGGACGAGGCGGAAAGCGTGCCCTCCGCCACCGGTCCGCCGGCCAGCTTGACCGAGCCGTCGAACGAAAACTCGGCCGGCGGTCCCGAGGCCACCAGCCGGATCGGCGAAGCGTCGCCCGTGGCGAGGCGGGCGAGCTCGGAAACCGAGAAGTCTATGTTGAGCGGCTCACCCTGCCAGGTAAGATTTCCCCGCACCGACACGTCCTTCATGCCACGCCAGGAAAGGTGCAGGTCCGCTCGCGGCACCAGCACCTCGCTCACCGCGCCATGCCGGGCCAGAAGCTGCCCGTCCGTGACCTCGATCTGCGCGTCGACGCGGCGGGTACCCACGCTGGCCAGCAGCACGGCGAGGCTGTCGAGATTGGCTTCCTTGCTGATCACGGTGAGTTCGGGCGAGAGCAGCTCGATCGAATCGGCGCGCGCCTGTCCCGTCAGCAGCGGCAGAAGCCCGAGCACGACGCGCACCTGGGGAACGACAAGCTCCGTCTCTCCATTGCCAACCGTCAGTTCCTCGACCGTGATCGCCGGCCAGGGCAGCACGGAAAAGCTGACCGGCCCGGCAATGCGCGGCTCCTGGCCGGTCGCCGCGCGCAACGCCGCCACGGCTTCGGTGCGCAGGCGCGCCTCCGATGCCAGCTTCGGCGCGAGAGCGGCTGCGGCGATCACGAGCGCCACGGGCAGCAGCAGGATGGGAATAAGTTTCTTCATCAATGGATCGGTAGCGTCCCCTGGTAGTCCGCGTACAGCACCGGGGCGGAAGCGCGCAAGCGCAGACCCGCGGCACGGCGACGGCTGCCAACCCGCGAACGCCGCAACATCTTGTGTGTCTGTGTCTGTTTGATGGCCTGACAGACGCCGAGCCCAGCGCTATGAATTGCATCCTGACAAAGGTCGAGCAACGCAAGAATTCGCCGGCCCGCCACGCATGGAGCAACCAATGGTCGCCGCAAGTGATGAGCCCCTCTGGAAACCCAGCCCGGAGCGGATCGCCGCCAGCGCGATCACGGCGTTCATTCATGCCGTAAATGATCGCCACGGCACGTCGCTGCGCGACTATCGCGATCTTCACGCCTGGTCGATCGCCCATCCCGCCGATTTCTGGGAACGCGTGTGGGACCTGGGCGAGGTCATCGGAGAGCGCGGCACTGTCCCCCTGGCCGACGCCGACCGGATGCCCGGCGCGCGGTTCTTCCCCGAGGCCCGCCTCAACTACGCCGAGAACCTGCTGCGTCCGCGCGATGCCGGCGAGATCGCGCTGATCTTCCATGGCGAGGACAAGGTCGAGCGGCACATGAGCTTTGGTGAGCTCACCGCGCTTGTCTCCCGGCTGCAGCAGGCCTTGCGCGCGGCCGGCGTGGGTGTGGGCGACCGCATCGCCGCCACCATGCCCAACATGCCCGAGACCATCGCCATCATGCTGGCGGCGACCTCGCTCGGGGCGATCTTCTCGTCCTGCTCGCCCGATTTCGGCGAACGCGGCATTCTCGACCGGTTCGGCCAGATCGAGCCGAAGGTCTATTTCGCCTGCGACGGCTACTGGTATGCCGGCAAGCGGGTGGCGATCGGCGACAAGCTGAAGGCCGTGGTGCCACACCTGCCGGGAACGGTGAAAACGGTCATCATCCCCTATCTCGGCGATGCCGAGGCGGTGGCGTCAGCCCTTCCGAACGGGGTGGCGCTGGACGCGTTCCTCGCCCCCTATGCCCCTGCCCCGCTCACCTTCGAGCGGCTGCCCTTCAATCATCCCGTGTTTATCCTGTTCTCCTCGGGAACGACGGGCGCGCCCAAATGCATCGTCCATGGCGCCGGCGGCACGCTGCTCCAGCATATCAAGGAGCACCGGCTGCAGTGCGACCTCGTGCCCGGCGACCGTCTGTTCTACTTCACCACCTGCGGCTGGATGATGTGGAACTGGCTGGTCTCGGGGCTGGCGAGCCGCCTCACCCTCTGCCTGTTCGACGGCTCCCCCTTCGCCCCGAGCCCCTCCGCGCTGTTCGACTACGCGCAGAAGGAGGGCTTCGCGCTGTTCGGCACCTCGGCGAAGTACATCGACTCGCTGCGCAAGGAAGGGCTGCGGCCGTGCGAGACGCATGACCTGTCGAAGCTGAAGGCCCTCACCTCGACCGGCTCACCGCTGGCGCCGGCCGACTTCGCCTATGTCTATGAGGCGATCAAGCCGGACCTGCACCTCGCCTCGATCTCGGGCGGCACCGACATCGTCTCCTGCTTCGTGCTCGGCGATCCCACCGCCCCGGTCTACAGGGGCGAAATCCAGGCGCCGGGCCTTGGCATGGCGATCGAGGTCTGGTCGGACGAGGGCAAGCCCGTGGTCGGCGAGCGCGGCGAGCTGGTCTGCACCCGGCCCTTCCCCTGCATGCCGGTGATGTTCTGGAACGACCCGGAGGGCGTGAAGTACCACGCCGCCTATTTCGAGCGCTTCGACAATGTGTGGTGCCACGGCGACTTCGCCGAATGGACCCATCATGGCGGCATCATCATCCATGGACGCTCGGACGCCACGCTGAACCCGCAAGGGGTGCGCATCGGCACGGCGGAGATCTACGCCCAGGCCGAACAGGTGCCGGAGATCGTCGAGGCCATCGCCATCGGCCAGGAGTGGGACAACGACGTGCGCGTGGTGCTGTTCGTGCGGCTGAAAGCCGGAGCGGTGCTCGATGCCGAGCTTGAGAAGCGCATCAAAACCCAGATCCGCGTCGGCGCCAGCCCGCGCCATGTCCCCGCGAAGATCGTCGCCGTGGCCGACATTCCCCGCACCCGTTCGGGCAAGATCACCGAGCTGGCGGTGCGCGACGTCGTCCATAACCGGCCGGTGAAGAACACCGAGGCGCTGGCCAATCCGGAAGCGCTGGATCTGTACCGCGACCTGCCGGAACTGTCGGCCTAGCCGCCGCCCAACGCGGGCTCTGCTCAGTCCTGGCGCGGCCGGCTCAGCCGCGCCAGCAGGATCACCGGCGCCAGCCCGACCAGCACGATCAGCAGGGCGGCGAGCGCGCCGTCCTCATAGGTGCCGCGGGCGGCCTCGCCGTAGACGTGGCTGGCCAGCGTCTCGAAGTTCAGCGGCCGCAGCATCAGCGTCGCCGGCAGCTCCTTCATGCAGTCCACGAACACCAGCAGCGCCGCCGTGCCGAGCGCGGGCCGCAGCAGCGGCAGGTGGATGCGCCGCACCACGCCGCCGGGCTTCTCGCCCAGGCTCCGCGCCGCCATGTCGAGCGTACCGCTGATCCGGCCAAAGCCGGCCTCCAGCCCGCCGACCGGTATGGCAAGGAAGCGGATGACATAGGCCAGCACCAGCGCCACCCCCGAGCCGGAAAGCAGCAGCCCGGTCGGCACGCCCGTCAGCTGCGCGCTCAGCGCCGAGACCGCGTTGTCGAACGCGGCCAGCGGCACCAGCAGGCCGACGGCGAGCACCGTGCCGGGCACGGCGTAGCCCAGGCTCGCAAGGCGCGGCACCAGCCCGGAGCGCAACGCGTTGGTACGCAGCGCCACCGCGATCACCAGCCCGCCGCCGACAGCGGTGAGCGTACCAAGACCCGCCAGCAGCGCGGTATTGGCCGCTTCCTGCCAGATGTTCTCGGGGATGCCGTGAAACTGCCAGCGCAGCCAGGCCGTGTGCACGAGATGGCCGGCGGGCAGAACAAAGCCCAGCAGCACCGGGATGAGGCAGGCCGTGATCGCCAGCCCCGCCTGCCCGCGCCCGAGCGCCCGCCGCACCGGCGAATGGGAGCGCGCGCCGATGGCCGACGCGTTGAGATGACGCCGCCCCCAGCGTTCGACGAGCACCAGCGCGAACATGATCGCCAGCATGAACAGCGCGATCTGCGCCGCGCCCGGCAGGCTGGAGCGGTTGAGCCAGGTCGAATAGATCGACAGCGTCAGCGTCTGCACGCCCAGGAATTCGGAGGCGCCGACATCGTTCACCGTCTCCATCAGCGCCAGCGTCACGCCGACCACGATGGCCGGTCGCGCCAACGGCAGCGCGATGCGGAAGAACGCCTCGCCCGCCCCCACCCCGAGCGTGCGCGCGGCATCGAGCACGGACGCGGTCTGGACCAGAAAGGCGGCGCGCGCCGCGAGGTAGACGTAAGGGTAGAGCACCAGCCCCAGCAGCACGATGCAGCCCGGCAGGTTGCGCACCTCCGGCAGCCAGAGATCGCGCGGGCTGGTCATGCCGAGCAGCGAGCGGATCAGCGTCGGGATCGGACCCAGCGGATGGACCGCATCGACATAGACGAAGGCCTGGATATAGGTGGGAATGGCGAGCGGCAGCAGCAGCGCCCACTCGAAGATGCCGCGTCCGGGAAAGCGGCACACCGCCACCAGCCACGCGGTGCCGGTACCGATGACACCCGCCAGCACGCCGACGCCCAGCGACAGCAGGACGGTCTCGGTCAGCGCGTGCGGCACCACGTTGCGGACGAGGTGGGGCCACAGGTCGCCGGAGCCCTTCGCGGCGGTCCAGATCAGCGCGGCGAGCGGAAGCATCACCACGCAAACGACCATGACGGCTGCGCCGCGCAGCGCGCGCCCGCCGCCTGTTCCCTCCGAAGTCGCCACGCCTGCCACCGTCACGGCCGGCACCTCTCGCGGCGCCGGACCTCTTGCACACCGATCCGCGCGGCAACCGGCCGCGCGGCGATGTTGGTGGAGGCGCTCCGCCTCAGTGTCAATTGTCGAAGCCGACCTTGTCGACCAGATCGGTCGCGGTCTTGCGCGCCTTGGCGATGGCGACGAGGTCGATGTCGTCGATCTTCAGAGGTCCGAAGGCGGCGATGATCGGATCCACCGGCGAGCCCGCGACGACCGGATATTCGAAATTCGACTTGGCGTAGAGATCCTGCGCCTCGTGCGAGACAAGGTACTCCAGCAGCTTCACGGCGTTGCCGGGGTTCGGTGCGTTCTTCGCCACCGAGGCGCCGGAGATGTTCACATTGGTGCCGCCGTTTTCGAAGGTCGGCAGCACGACGTGAATGGCCTCGGCCCACTTCTCCTGCTCGGGGCCACCCTTGCCGGAGCGCATCAGGCCCACATAGTAGGAATTGGCGATGCCAAGATCGCAGATGCCGGCGAGGATATCGCGGGCGTTCTCGCGGTCGCCGCCGGCGGCCTTGCGGGCAAGGTTGTCCTTCACCCCGGTCAGCCACGTCTCGGCGGCCGCCTCGCCATGGTGGACGATATAGGCCGCGATCAGCGCGGTGTTGTAGGGATGCTTGCCCGAACGGATGCACACCTTGCCCTTCCACTCCGGCTTGGCGAGATCCTCATAGTGCAGCGAGGAAATGTTGACCCGGTCCTTGGAGACATAGGCCACGCGGGCGCGCATGGAGAGCGCGTACCAGCTTCCGTCCTCGCCGCGCAGATTGGCCGGCACGGCCGATTCCAGCACTTCCGAGCGCACCGGCTGGGTGATGCCCTGGTCGACCAGATCGAGCAGATTGCCGATGTCGACGGTCATCAGCACATCGGCCGGCGAGGACTCGCCCTCGGCCTTCACGCGTTCGGCAAGACCATCCTTCACGAAGATGCTGTTCACCTTGATACCGGTCTTCTCGGTGAAGGCGTCGAACAGCGGCTTGGCGAGGCCGATCTCGCGGGTGGTGTAGACATTCACCACTTCCTCGGCGCGCGCCTGCGCCGGTGCGAACGCCAGGCTGGCGGCGAACAGGCCGCCGAGCGCGAAGCGCTGAGCGTATCCATTGAAGGACCGGCGTGTCATCGACGTGTGGTTCATCTTGCTCCTCCTGCGAGCGGCGGCTCCGTTGTGAGGAGCCCACTTTCGTGCCCTGCCTGTCGCGGTAGGATGGAGATCACCCTGCGTCAATAAAAAGGTGCGTCAGATCAATAGCTTAGAATACGTCTAATGAAAAACTAGAAACGCGGGCCACAAAAAAGAGCCGGTCTCACGACCGGCTCCCGTCTTGCTCGCGGCATGTTGTCGGCGGCCGCTGTGCCTCAGTCGAGGCCGCCAATATGGTGCTGCGAATAGAGCTGCACGCCGAGGCGCTCGATCAGTTCGAGCTGGGTCTCGAGGAAGTCGATGTGCCCCTCCTCGTCCGCCATCAGCTCCTTGAAGAGGTCGCGGCTGGGATAGTCCTTCACCTCGGAGCAATAGGCCGCGGCTTCCTGATACAGCGCGCGCGCCTCGATCTCGGCGGCGAGGTCGCACTCGATCACTTCCTTCACATCCTGGCCGATACGCAGCGGATCCAGCACCTGCAGGTTCGGGAACCCGTCGAGGAACAGGATGCGGTCGACGAACTTGTCGGCGTGCTGCATCTCCTCGATCGATTCCGCCCGCCACTTCACGGACAGCTTCTTGAAGCCCCAGTCATCCAGCATGCGAAAATGCAGCCAGTACTGGTTGATGGCGGTAAGCTCAGACCTCAGGCCGCGGTTGAGGTATTCAATGACCTTGGCATCACCCTTCATGGCCGCGACGTCTCCTGTTGTTGGTGTCGACCGTAATTAGAATAATTCCAATAAAGAGGCAAGCTTGCGACCTGTGCCGGCTATCCAATGGATGCCGGACACACAGAAAAGTCGACACTATTCGGCCGGAACCGCGGCGTGGGTCGGCAAGTGCGTGGGGGGATGGCTGTGGTTGTGGTTGTGACTGTGCCCGGCCACCGGGCACTCGCGCGGACAGGCGCCGCAGGCACTCGCGTTCACGTCGTCGATCAGCTTGCGGATCATCCGGGCGCAGCGCCCACATTGCGCGCTGCATCCCAGGCAACGATACACCTGCCCGGCTGTGCGCACGGACGGCTGAGTCTCGTTCACCGCGTCGCGGATCTGGCGATCCGAAATCACATTACAGGAACAGACAATCATCGCGACGGCGAACCAAGTGATGAGCCGTTTAGAATTATTCTAAATTTGGCCCTTGTCTTACTTTCTCGCTCTATTCCCGAAGTGCGTCAATCGGGAAAACCCTATCTATCGATCACGTGACCATATGAACAAGCCAAGAGCTGGCTTAACTTTTATCCGTTCTAGACTAGATGCCCCAACGGATACCATTTCCACTTTGGAGCGCTACTAAACTGGCCGCTCTGCTTTCGCCCCGGACGTGACGCAGCCCACCCGGTCGCGGCTCAGCCGCGCGAACAGCAGATGGTCCTGCCATTCGCCGTTGATGCACAGATACTCGCGGCCATAGCCCTCGCGGTGGAAGCCGGTCTTCTCCAAGAGCCGGATCGAGGCTGCGTTGGTGGGCAGGCAGGCGGCCTCGATGCGCCGCAGGCCGAGCGCGCCATGGGCGAAGGGCAGCAGCACCCGCACCGCGGCGCTCATATATCCCTTGCCGGCATGCGGCGCGCCCATCCAGTAGCCGAGGCTCGCGGTCTGGGTGACGCCGCGCCGGACATTGGAAAGCGAAAGGCCGCCGAGCAGCACCCGATCCGCCGCGCGAAACACCAGAAACGGATAGGCCTTGTCCTCGCGCACGTCGCGGGTATAGCGCCGGATGCGGCGGCGGAACGAGCCCCGCGTCAGGTCGTAGGTCGGCCAGAGCGGCTCCCACGGCGTCAGGAATTCCCGGCTCGCCTCGCGCAGCGCCGACCACGCGGCGAAGTCCGCCATCTGCGGCGCGCGCAGCACGACGCCCTCGCCCTCGATCAGAGTGGGCGGTTCAGGCCAGGAGACCGTGCGAAACAGCGACATACGGACGTTGCGGAAACCGGATCAGCCAACCGACAGACGTTCAGCGATGCGCGCGGCGGATTCAAGAGGTTTGCCGGGGCCCAGCGCGGTGAAGGTGGGTCGCCCGCGCGCCAGCAGCGCCCGCCCGGCCGCTTTCGCATCGTCGAGCGTCACCGCCTGCACCTTGGCGACGATCTCCTCAAGCGGGATAGGCCGCCCGAAGGCCAGCATCTGCCGCGCCAGTTGGTCCGCCCGCGCGCCCGAACTCTCCAGCGCCGCCAGCAGCCCGACCTTGGCCTGCGCCTTGGAACGGGCGAGTTCGGATTCGTTCATCAACTCGACGCTGGCCTCGATCTGATCGACGACCACATCCACCAGTTCGCCGACATCCCCCCCGTCGGTGCCGGCATAGACTCCGAACAGGCCGGTATCGGCATAACCCCAGTGGAACGAGTACACCGCGTAGCACAGGCCCCGCGCCTCGCGGACCTCCTGGAACAGGCGCGAGGACATGCCTCCGCCCAGCACATTGCAGAACACCTGCAGCGCGTGAATGCCGGGATCGCGGTAGGACAGGCCCTCCAGCCCGATCAGCAGATGCGCCTGCTCCAGCTCGCGCCCGCCGCCGATCTCGGTGCCGCCTTCGTAGCGCCCCGCCACCGGCTCGGGCTTGTCGCCGGGCGTAAAGCCGCCGAACCGCTTGGCGGCCTCCTCGACAAGCCGTTCATGCTCGACCGCGCCCGCGCCGGCGACGATCATCCGCTGCGGGCGATAGGTGCGCGACAGATAGGCCCGCAGCCGCTCCGCATCGAAGGAGCGCACCGTCGCCGGCGTGCCCAGGATCGAGCGGCCGATCGGCTGGCCGGGAAAGGCCCGCTCCTGGAACAGGTCGAACACCAGATCATCGGGCGTATCGAGCGCGGCGCCGATCTCCTGCACGATCACATTGTGCTCGCGCTCCAGCTCCTCCGGGTCGAAGGCCGGCTCGGCGAGAATGTCGGCAAGCACGTCGAGAGCGAGCGGCACGTCCTCACCCAGCACGCGTGCATTGTAGCTGGTGTGCTCGACGCTGGTGGCGGCATTGATGTCGCCGCCCACCGCCTCGATCTCCTCGGCGATGTCGCGCGCGCTGCGCCGGCGCGTGCCCTTGAACGCCATATGTTCGAGAAGATGCGAGATGCCGTGCTCGTCGGCATGCTCGTCACGCGCGCCGACACCCGCCCATATGCCGAGCGAGGCGGTCGCCAGATGTGGCATCTCATCGCTGACGACGGTCACGCCGTTGTCGAGCTGGGTGATGCGCGGCGCTTTGGTGTCGTATGTCCTGGAGGGCACCACGCTCATGCCGCCGTCTCCGCCGCGCGGGCGTGACGGGTGATGTAGGCCTCGATGGCGGCGATGTCGTTGGGCAGCGTCGGCAGCCGCTCCTCCCGCTCCATCAGGTCGGCGAGATGGGCGGGAAGCGGGGGACGCTCGCCGCAGGCCCGTTCCACAGCGTCGGGGAACTTGGCCGGATGGGCCGTCGCCAGCACCACCTGCGGCACGCGCGGATCATGCTCGATCCGCTCGGCGACCGACACCGCGACGGCGGTGTGGGGATCGAGCAGATAGCCGCACGCCCGCCGCACCTGCGCGATCGTGTCCATGGTCTGGCTCTCATCGGCCCGCGCCGCGTCGAAATCGGCGCGGATCGCCTCCAGCGCCTGCGTGGGCGGGGAGAACGCGCCGGACTGGGAAAGGCTGGCCATCAGCCCGCGCAGCGCGCCCGCGTCGCGCTCCAGTACCTCGAACAGCAGGCGCTCGAAATTGGACGAGATCTGAATGTCCATCGAGGGCGAGGAGGACGGCACCACGCCGGTCATCTCGTAGCGCCCTGTTGCCAGCGCGCGCGCGAGAATGTCGTTCACATTGGTGGCGATGGTCAGCCGCGACACCGGCAGCCCCATGCGCTTGGCCACGTAACCCGCCAGCACGTCGCCGAAATTGCCGGTCGGCACCACGAAGGACACCGGCCGGTGCGGCGCGCCGAGCGCGACGCCGGCGACGAAATAATAGACCACCTGCGCCATGATCCGCGCCCAGTTGATCGAGTTCACCCCCGCCAGCTGCAGCCGGTCGCGGAAGGCGTGGTGATTGAACATCGCCTTCACATGGGCCTGGCAGTCGTCGAACGTGCCCTCCACCGCGATGGCGTGGACATTCGCGTCCGGCACCGTGGTCATCTGCCGGCGCTGGACCTCGGAAACCCGCCCCGCCGGATAGAGAATGAACACATCGGTGCGCTCACGCCCGCGAAACGCCTCGATCGCCGCGCTGCCCGTGTCGCCCGAGGTGGCCCCGACAATGGTGGCACGCTGGTCGCGGGCGATCAGCACGTGATCCATCATCCGCCCCAGCAGCTGCATCGCCACGTCCTTGAAGGCGAGCGTGGGGCCGTGGAACAGCTCCATCACGAAGCGGTTCGGCGCGATCTGCACCAGCGGCGTGGTCGCCGGATGACGGAAGCTCGCATAGGCGTCCTCCAGCATCGGCTTCAGCACCGCGCCCGGAAACGCCTCGTCGACGAAGGGGGCGATCACGCGCGCCGCCACCTCGGCATAGGAATGCCCGGCCAGATGGCCGATCTCCGTCGCGGTGAGCGAGGGAAACACGTCCGGCACATAAAGGCCGCCGTCGCGCGCCAGCCCAGCCAGAAGCGCATCGGAAAAGGCGAGAGCGGGAGCCTCGCCGCGGGTCGAAATATAGCGCACGCGCGCCTCCGGTAGGTGCGAAGTCGGCGGCAAACTAGTGGTCGGCCGGGTTCGAAGCAAGCGGAGCCGCTCCCTCGGCCCGTCGACGCCGCCGCGACCAGGCAAAGGCGACCGACACGCCGATCAGTGTCGCCGCCAGCCCGAACCACGTCAGCGCGTATTCCAGATGGCGGTTGGGAAAGCTCACCCGCGTCAGCCCGCCGATCGGCAGCCCGCCGGGATTGCTCCCCGCATCGGCGTCGATCAGGAACGGCGCCACCCGCAGCAGCCCCTTGGCGCTGGCGATGGCGCGCGGATCGCGGGTGAACCAGCTGTCCGCCTGCGGGTCGTTGGCGGGGGTGAACATGCCCGCCTGCTCCGGCATGCGCAGCAGCCCGGTGACGGTGACGAGCCCCTCCACCTGCCCCTCGGCCCGGCTGGCGGGGGTGCGGCGATCAAGCGGCACGAAACCGCGATTGACCAGGATGGCAGCACCGTCGGCCAGCACCAGCGGGGTGATCACCCAATAGCCCGGCCCGCCGCTGCCATCGGGAGCGGTGTCGACGAGCGCGTAGACCTGCACCTCGCGGTCATGGTCGAAACGGCCGGTCGCGGTCACATGGCGATATTCGTCGTTCTCGAAATCGACCCTGCCCCAGTCCGCCTCTTCGGGCACCGGCTGGGCCGGCTGGTGGATCCGGGCTTCGACCTTGCCGATCAGCTCCTGTTTCCAGGCCAGCCGCTCAAGCTGCCAGACGCCAAGCCCGACAAGAATGCCGAAGGCCACCAGCACCGTCAGCGCCACCGGCAGCAGACCGCGCAGCCCGGCGCCCGGCTCGTCTACGCGGGCAACAGGCGCGGGCGGACGGGCCTTGGAAGGCGCCTGCCTGCTCTTGGAAGACGCCTGCCTGCTCACGCATCACCCTTGTCGAGGCGCCCCTGCTCAGCCTTCTTGTGGTACTGCAGGGCAATCATCGTCGCCTTTAGCGGGCGCAGCAGGCCGAGCGTGGAAATCAGCACCAGCGGCGTCCACAGCAGCGCGTGGACCCACAACGGTGGCGACCAGGTGAGTTCCACCCACAGCGCCAGCCCCACCACCAGCGAGCCGGCCAGCAGGATGATGAACACCACGGGACCGTCGCCCGAATCGTCGAAGCTGTAATCCAGCCCGCAATTGTCGCAGGACGGCGCGACGGTGAGGAATCCGTTGAACAGGCGTCCACGCCCGCAGCGCGGGCAGCGGCAGGTGAGACCCGCCGTGTAGGGAGAAACGCCGCTATGGAAAGGCTGGAGATCCATGACTGGCCTCTACTCCCATTTGCCCTTCACGGAAATGCCGCGCAGGGCTTGATGTCGGAAACGAAAAAGGGGCGGCCGGACGCCGCCCCTTGCAGAGAATGTCAGACCCTCAGTGTGGCGCGCCGGCGCTGCCCCACACATAGATGAAGGTGAAGAGGAACAGCCAGACCACGTCGACCAGATGCCAGTACCAGGCGGCGGCTTCGAGGCCGAAATGATGCGTGGGCGTGAAATGCCCGGCAAACAGGCGGCCCAGGCAGACGGCGAGGAAGATGGTGCCGATGATGACATGGAAGCCGTGGAAACCGGTCGCCATGAAGAAGGTCGCGCCGTAGATGTTGCCGGAGAAGGCGAATTCGGCGTGGCTGTACTCGTAGCCCTGCAGCAGCGAGAACAGGAAGCCGAGGCCCACGGTCAGCCACAGACCCCACTTCGCGCTCTGCCGGTCGCCGTGCACCAGCGCGTGATGCGCCCAGGTCAGGGTCGTGCCCGAGGTCAGCAGGATCAGCGTGTTCAGGAGCGGCAGGTGCCACGGGTTGAACGTCTCGATGCCCGTCGGGGGCCAGTGGCCGCCGGTGAACTCGGCGCGGCTGAAATTAATCTCCTCGCCGACGAACAGCGCCGCGTCGAAGAACGCCCAGAACCACGCGACGAAGAACATCACTTCGGTGGCGATGAACAGGATCATCCCGTAGCGCAGGTGAATCTGCACCACCGGCGTGTGGGCGTGCTCGTGTTCACCCTCGCGGATGACATCCCGCCACCACATGATCAGCGTGTACAACACGCCCAGCAGGCCGGCGATCATCACCAGCACGGTCAGCTGGCCGTGCATCCAGAACACGGCGCCGACCGCCATGACGAAGGCGAAGACCGAGACGACGAAGGGCCACGGGCTCGGGTCGACAAGATGGTAGTCGTGGTGTTTGGCGTGGGCCTCGGCCATGGGTCGCGCTCTCCGTTCCGTATGTTTTCTAGCGGGCCGTTACCGCGGCCGCAATGTGGCGTTCTGCCCGCTAAAGTGGGGCCTTGCCCGGGTTGCTCTTGCCCGCCGCGACCGGAGCCGCCTTGGAGAAGAAGGTGTAGGACAGGGTGATCGTCTTCAGGGTCGCCAGCTCCGGATCTTCCGCCAGTGCGGGATCGACGAAGAAGATGACCGGCATGTCGAGCGTCTCGCCCGGCTGCAGCGTCTGGTCGGTGAAGCAGAAGCACTGCATCTTGGAAAAGTAGTAGCCGGACTGGGCCGGCGTCACATTGTAGGTCGCCGCCGCCGTGATCGGCTCCTTGCCGCGATTATGAGCGCGGTAATAGACCAGCTTGGTCTCGCCGATCCGCACCTGCACCGAGCGCGTCTCCGGCTCGAAGCTCCATGGCAGGCCGGGCGCGACATTGGCGTCGAAGCGCACCTCGATCACGCGGTCGATGGAACTGTCCGGCGCCTTGATCGCCACCTTGGTGGCGCCGCCGAAACCCGTGACCTGGCAGAACATCTGGTAAAGCGGCACGGCGGCATAGGCCGCCCCGATCATGGCCACGACGAACAGCGCGCAGGACAGCGCGACCACCGAATGGCTGCCGCGCCGACGCGGCGCCGGCCCGTTCCCATTTTCCGGCTTTGCGCTCTCTTCGCTCATCACGCCCTCACAGCGGCCGAACCAGCACGGCGGGACCGAGCTTCACGATGGTCACGATGTAGAACAGCAGGCACAGCGCGCCGAGCACGGTTGCGATCGCGACCGAACGCGAGCGGCGCCGGCGCTTCTGCGCCTCGGTCAGCACCACGCCCTCTTCCGGCGCCGGTGCGGGCCGCGGGGCGGCTACGGACTTCGACGCGCGCGCGGGTTTGGAAGCCGCGCCGGGTTTGCCGGTTTTCGAGGCCGTGGAGGCCTTGCGTTTGTCCGCCATGATCAGTCCTCGCGGCGCACATTGCTCACAGTCCGAACCAGGACGGCGTCACCGCTTCGATCAGAAGAACGGCGAAGAGCAGGAAAAGATAGAGAATCGAGAAGGCGAACAGCCGCTTGGCCGCGGCTTCGGCGGCAGCGCCTTCCCGGCGACGATAGACCTGGACCGCCAGCAGCAGCATCAGCCCGCCGGTGATCGCCGAGACGATCCCGTAGACGATGCCCGCCATGCCGAGCAGGAAAGGCGACATCGCCAGCGGCACCAGCACCAGCGTGTAGAGCAGGATCTGGCGGCGCGTTTCCGAGGGGCCGGCGACGACGGGAAGCATCGGCACGCCGGCCCGCGCGTAGTCGCCCGACTTGTAGAGCGCCAGCGCCCAGAAGTGCGGCGGGGTCCAGAAGAAGATGATGAGGAACAGCAGCACGCTCTCCAGGCCGATTCCGCCCGAAGCCGCCGCCCAGCCGACCATGGGCGGGAACGCCCCGGCCGCGCCGCCGATGACGATGTTCTGAGGCGTCCAGCGCTTCAGCCACATCGTGTAAACGACGGCATAGAAGAAGATGGTGAAGGCGAGCAGTGCCGCGGCAAGCTCGTTCACCAGCAGGCCGAGCACCAGCACCGAGCCGACGGCCAGCGTCATGCCGAAGGCGAGCGCCTCGCCCGGCGTGATCCGCCCGGCGGGGATGGGCCGGCGCTGCGTGCGGCTCATCAGCGCGTCGATGTCGGCATCCCACCACATGTTGAGCGCGCCGGAGGCGCCGGCGCCGATGGCGATGCACAGCAGCGCGGTGAAAGCGATGACCGGATGCACGTCACCCGGCGCGCGCACGATGCCGACCAGCGCGGTGAAGATCACAAGCGACATCACGCGCGGCTTCAGCAGCGCGAGGTAGTCGGCCACCGACGCGTAATAGGGCGCGTCGGTTGGGCGCGGCTCGGCTTGGGTCAGGTCGTATTCGCGCGAGGCGACGTCGCTCATGAACTCACTCCGGCGTCGCGTGAAGCGACGCTCTCAACAGTCGGGCCCCAGCCCGCGGGAAGCGCCAGCCGGCGCCTCCATTCGTGCGCCCGGCGCGAGCCTCGCGCCGGGTAGGACATGCGTCCCGAGGCGATCACTTGATCCGCGGCAGGACGTCGAAGTGGTGGTAGGGCGGCGGCGACGGCAGCGTCCACTCCAGCGTCGTGGCGCCCTCGCCCCACGGATTGGCGCCGGCCGGCACCTTGGCCGCGAACATGCGGTAGATGCCGAACAGGAACACCAGCACCGCGAAGCCCGAAATATACGAGCCGATCGAGGAGATGAAGTTCCAGGCGTGGAACGCGTCCGGATAGTCCGCATAGCGGCGCGGCATGCCGGCGAGACCAAGGAAGTGCTGCGGGAAGAACACCAGGTTCACGCCCACGAAGGTCAGCCAGAAATGAATCTTGCCGATGGTCTCGGAGTACATGTAGCCGAACATCTTCGGCGCCCAGTAGTACCAGCCGGCGAAGATCGCGAACACGGCGCCGAGCGACAGCACGTAGTGGAAGTGGGCCACCACGTAATAGGTGTCGTGCAGCGAGCGGTCGATGCCGGCGTTGGACAGCACCACGCCGGTGACGCCGCCGACCGTGAACAGGAAGATGAACCCGATCGCCCACAGCATCGGCACGCGCAGCGAGATCGACCCGCCCCACATGGTCGCGATCCAGGAGAAGATCTTCACGCCCGTTGGCACCGCGATGATCATGGTCGCGGCGACGAAATAGGCCTGCGTCGAGGAGGAGAGGCCCACCGTGTACATGTGGTGCGCCCACACGACGAAGCCGACCACGCCGATCGCGACCATCGCATAGGCCATGCCGAGATAGCCGAACACCGGCTTCTTCGAGAAGGTCGAGACGATGTGCGACACGATGCCGAAGCCCGGCAGGATCAGGATGTACACTTCGGGGTGGCCGAAGAACCAGAACAGGTGCTGGAACAGGATCGGATCGCCGCCGCCGGCCGGGTCGAAGAAGGTGGTGCCGAAGTTGCGGTCGGTGAGCAGCATGGTGATGGCGCCCGCCAGGACCGGCAGCGAGAGCAGCAGCAGGAAGGCGGTGACCAGCTGCGACCAGGCGAAGAGCGGCATCTTGTGCAGCGTCATGCCGGGGGCGCGCATGTTCAGGATGGTGGTGATCAGGTTGATCGCGCCGAGAATCGACGACGCGCCCGCGATGTGCAGCGAGAGGATCAGCAGGTCCATGGCCGGGCCGGGGTGGCCGAGCTTGGAGGACAGCGGGGGATAGATGGTCCAGCCGCCGCCGAAGCCGTTGGAACCGGCGGCGCCCTCGACGAACAGCGACAGGATGGCCAGCCCGAAAGCGGGCGGCAGCAGCCAGAAGGCGACGTTGTTGATGCGCGGGAAGGCGGTATCAGGCGCACCGATCATCAGCGGGATGAAATAGTTGCCGTAGCCGCCGATCATCGCCGGCATCACCATGAAGAAGATCATGATGAGGCCGTGACCGGTGGTGAACACGTTGAAGGTCTGCGGATCGGAGAAGATCTGCATCCCCGGTTCCTGCAGCTCCATGCGGATGCCGATCGACAGGATACCGCCCACGATCCCCGCCACGATGGCGAAGATCAGGTACATCACACCGATGTCCTTGTTGTTGGTCGAATAGACCCAGCGTTTCCAACCCGTCGGATCGCCCGTGTGACCGGCTGCGTATGCCATTGAACCGTCCCTCATTCGCGTGCTTGCGCACGCTTCGAATCGTTGATGCGCCGAACCGGAACCGTCAGCGCGCCGCCGCGCCGGCCACGGCCGGTACGATGTCGCCCTGAGCCAACCGCTCCGGAGTTTCCACCGAGGCGAATTCCTGCTTGGCCTTCTCGACCCAGCTCGCGAACTCGGCGTCGCTCACCACCCGGATGGCGATGGGCATGAACGCATGGTCGCGGCCGCACAATTCCGAGCACTGGCCGTAATATACGCCCTCCTTGGTTGCCTGGAACCAGCTCTCGTTGAGCCGGCCCGGCAGGGCGTCGATCTTCACGCCGAAGGAAGGAAGGGCAAAGGAGTGGATCACGTCCGCCGCCGTCACCTGGATGCGGACGATCTTGTTCACCGGCACCACGACCTCGTTGTCCACCGTCAGCAGGCGGGGCTGGTCGGGCTTCAGGTCCGCCGTCGCCACCATCAGGCTGTCGAAGCTGAAGGCGCCGTTGTCGGGATATTCGTAGGACCAGTACCACTGGTGTCCGGTCACCTTTACCGTCAGGTCGGCCTTGGGCAGGTCGAGCTCAAGGAAGAGCAGCCGGAACGAGGGAATGGCGATCGCCACCAGAATCAGCACCGGGACCACCGTCCACAGCACCTCGATCAGCGTGTTGTGGGTGGTCCGCGAGGGAACCGGGTTCGACTTTTCGTTGAACCGCACGATCACAAGGATGAGCAGTGCCAGCACCAGCAGCACCACGCCGATGATGATCACCAGCAGAAATGTGTGGAACGAATGGATGCTCTCCATCACCGGAGAAGCGGCCCCCTGCAGGTTGATCTGCCAGGGGGAAGGCTGCCCGGTGCCGGCAAGCGCCGCGCCCGTTCCTGTCAGTGCCAGGACAAGCAGGCCGGTCATTCCCACAATGAAGCCGGCGGCGGTGCGCGCAGCGTTGCGGATCCACGATTTCATCGCGATCGTCACTCCCATCGATTACCTTGCGCTCCGACCATAGCCATGCGTGGCCATCGGCCGGACCAACGGCATTTGACATTCATCAAACACAAAAAGGACACCTGAGCAACGCGCCAACGCCCCTCCGATCCTGCGACATGACGTCGGGTCCCTGGAACCGTTCCATCTGCTGGAGTGGTACTTCCGCCCCATTCTTGACATGG
Source organism: Ancylobacter pratisalsi (assembly GCF_010669125.1). NCBI lineage: Bacteria > Pseudomonadati > Pseudomonadota > Alphaproteobacteria > Hyphomicrobiales > Xanthobacteraceae > Ancylobacter > Ancylobacter pratisalsi. The sequence continues at coordinate 3,372,770 of NZ_CP048630.1, read as the reverse complement.
CGGTGAGGCGTTGTACGGCGTTCCTGCCGGGGGTGACCTGCGCAGGGCGCGACACGATTCGCCTTGTCCCGCAGCGGCGTTTCTTTAGAAGACTCTTCGTGTAATTGTTGAGGAGACAGCCTATGTGCGGCTTCGCGGCCCTCCGTTCAGTCCTGTTCGCGGCACTCGCCATGGCGGCGTTTGCCGCCACCGCGCCAGGCGCGCAGGCACAAGGGGTGGTTCGCTCCGTACATGGCGAATGGCAGATTCGGTGCGACACTCCGCCCGGTGCGCAGGCGGAACAATGCGTCCTGCTCCAGAGCGTGCAGGCCGACGACCGCCCCAATGTCGGCCTCACCGTGATCGTGCTGAAGACCGCCGACCAGCAGAGTCGGCTGCTGCGCATTCTCGCCCCGCTGGGCGTGCTGCTTCCCTCCGGCCTCGGGCTCAAGATCGACAATGCCGATATCGGCCGGGCCGGTTTCGTGCGCTGCGTGCCCAATGGCTGCGTCGCCGAGGTGGTGATGGACGACAAGCTGATCAATCAGCTCCGCAACGGGCAGAGCGCCACCTTCATCGTGTTCCAGACCCCCGAGGAAGGCATCGGCATCCCGCTGAGCCTCAAGGGGTTCGGCGAAGGATTTGACGCCCTCCCCTGAGTCGTCCCTCCTCCCGAGCCGCCTCCGACCCCGAATTGCCCGATGCCCGGCGCTGCTGATTCTCCTCCCGCGTCCGACCAGCCCGTCCGCCTTGTCATCTTCGACATGGACGACGTGCTGCTGCGCTATGACGTCGAGGCCCGGCGCACCGCGATGGGCGCGCTGGCGGGGCTGAGTGCGTCGGATGTGGAACGCCTGGTCTGGGCCAGCGGTATCGAGGATGCCTCCGATGCCGGCCGCCTGACGCCCGACGCCTATCTCGCCGCGATCTCGGCGGCGATCGGCGCGCCCTTCGGCCGGCCCGAGTGGTTCCGCACCCGTGCCCTGGCGATGACGCTGGACGGCGATGTCGTGGATCTGGCGTCCCGCGTGGCCGGGCGGTCGGCGCTGGCGCTGCTCACCAATAACGGGCACATCATGAAGGAGCATTTCGATGCCCTCGTGCCCGAGCTGCGCGCGCTGTTTGGCCGCGCCATGCATGTCGCCGCCGAGTTCGGCACCAAGAAGCCCGATCCCGCGATCTATGCCCGTCTCGCAGCGCTCTACAAGGTCGCCCCGACGCAGGCGCTGATGATCGACGACAAGATCGCCAATGTGGAAGGCGCCCGGGCGGCAGGCCTGCGCGCCCACCATTTCCGCGGCGCCGCCGAACTCGAATCCTGTCTGGCCGAACTCGCCCTTATATAAGGTGTCCGCCCCGGTGCACCTTGACGCCCGATGCACCTGGCACCTGAACCGCGCACCTGAGTCGCCCCATGCCCGAGCTGCCTGAAGTCGAAACCGTCCGTCGCGGCCTGGCCCCGGCAATGGAAGGCCGGCGCATCCTCTCCGCGCTGGCACGGCGGCCGGACCTGCGCTGGCCGCTGCCCGAGCGCTTTGCCGAGCGCCTTGCGGGGCGGCGGGTCGCCGGGCTGGGACGGCGGGCGAAGTATCTCCTCGCCGATCTGGACGCTCAGGGCCCGGCACCGGCCGAGGTGCTGGTGATGCATCTGGGCATGTCCGGCTCCTTCCGCATCGAGACCGGCGAGGACAGCCAGCTGCCGGGTGACTTCCACCTGCCACGCTCGAAGGCGGAGGCTCACGACCACGTGGTCCTTCGGCTCGAAGGCGGCGCGGAGATCATCTACAACGATCCCCGCCGGTTCGGCGCCATGCTGCTGGTGCCCCGCGCCGAGCTCGAAATCCATCCGTTGTTTCGCGACATCGGGCCGGAGCCGCTCGGCAACGCCTTCGACGCGAACCACCTTGCCGCGGCGCTTAGGGGTCGGCGCACCTCGCTGAAGGCGGCGCTGCTCGACCAGAAGGTCGTCGCCGGGCTCGGCAACATCTATGTCTGCGAGGCGCTGCATCGCACCGGTCTCTCGCCTGAGCGTATCGCCGCGAGCCTCACGACACCCACCGGCCGCCCCATCGCCCTCACGCGCCGCCTGGTCGAGACCATCCGGGCCGTGCTGGAGGAAGCCATCGCCGCCGGCGGCTCCACGCTGCGCGACCACGCCCAGGTGGACGGCACCCTCGGCTATTTCCAGCACGCGTTCCGGGCCTATGACCGCGAGGGCGGCGCCTGCAGCATGCCCGGCTGCCATGGCACCATCGCGCGGCTTGTCCAGAACGGCCGCTCCACCTTTTACTGTGCGTCGTGCCAGCGATAGCACCCCTTTCCTCAACGGAGATGCGCGGCCATGGGCTTTGAGAACATTCTCGTTACCACCAGCGGACGGGTCGGCATCGTCACCCTGAACCGCCCAAAGGCACTGAACGCCCTCAACGGCGCGCTGATCGCCGAACTCGGGCAGGCCCTCGACCAGTTCGAAGCGGATGCGGGCATTGGCTGCATCGTGCTGACCGGCTCGGATCGTGCATTTGCAGCGGGTGCCGACATCAAGGAAATGCAGGCGCACACCTTTCCCGCGACCTATACCGATGATTTCATCACCTCCTGGGAGCGGCTGTCGCGCTGCCGCAAGCCCGTCATCGCCGCTGTCGCCGGCCACGCGCTCGGCGGAGGCTGCGAACTCGCCATGATGTGCGACATCATTCTCGCCGCCGACAATGCCCGCTTCGGCCAGCCCGAGATCCGGCTCGGTGTCATGCCCGGCGCCGGCGGCTCGCAGCGTCTTGCCCGCGCCATCGGGAAGGCCAAGACCATGGAGATGTGCCTGACCGGGCGAACCCTCTCGGCCGAAGAAGCCGACCGCTTCGGCCTCGTCTCGCGCGTCGTCCCCCTGGCCAACCTGATGGACGAATCGATGAAGCTCGCGGAGACCATCGCCAGCCTCTCCCTGCCGGCGGTGATGATGACCAAGGAGAGTGTGAACCGAGCATTCGAGACCACCCTCTCCGAGGGCATCCGCTTCGAGCGCCGCCTGTTCCAGGCCTTGTTCGCCACGGCCGATCAGAAGGAGGGCATGAGCGCCTTCATCGACAAGAGGGAGCCTTCGTTCGAGAATAAGTGAGACGCACGATCCGCCCCCAGCTGCCTTATGTATTGACGACATGGCAGGCGGCGACTATAAGCCCGCCACTCACGCGGGGCTCCTTCGGGTCTGGCCACGCTTACGATTTCGCAACACATTCCGGCAGGACGGACTCCCCGCGCCTGCGACGACGAAGAGGACGGCCGATGGCCAATACGCCCTCCGCCAAAAAGGCGGCTCGCAAAATTGAGCGCCGTACCGAGGTCAACAAGAACCGCCGCTCGCGGATGCGCACCTTTGTGCGCAAGGTTGAAGAAGCGCTTGCTTCCGGTGACCGCGCCGCTGCCGGTGTCGCCTTCGAAGCGGCTCAGCCCGAAATCATGCGTGCCGCCCAGAAGGGCGTGCTTCACAAGAATACGGCTTCGCGCAAGGTATCTCGCCTCGCTCAGCGGGTTGCCAAGCTCAGCGCCTGATCAGGCGTTTCGGGATCGCGACTTGGCTCCCGGACGACTGTTTTCAATCGAGCGTTGCAAATACCCGCAGTCTTTGAAAAGCCCGGCCGCAAGCCGGGCTTTTTGCTTTCCGCGGGCACCGGCCGGCACCAGACCAGCCGAACATGCCTCACCCCGGCCTCGTCGCCCGTTGCAAAACTGTCACATAACGTGAATAGCGCGGAAATCCGACATGGCGCCACAGCCGAACCCTTGACTCACGATGACCCCGAGAGCAGGCCCACTCACCGCCATCAACATCGATAGAGCCTCACTCTTCGCTCACAATTTTATTATATATATCAATGTGTTATGATGCATACGCACGCCGCCCCCGAGAATCAGCCTTCCCATCCCTCCTGCCGCCTCGCGAAACGTAAAAAGGATCGGTGGAAGGGTCATCATGAGGCCGCCCAGATTCTTGCAAGCGACTCAGAGATTTGCCGACTGATGGTATTTTTTTGACGCTCTGATTCGCGCTTCGAGCGCTGTTCCACGAGACGGAATCGCACCAAGAGCGTTGCGCCGAAGAGAGGCGCTGTGTATGTTCTCTTCATCCGGTTCCGCCGGGCACCTCAGCGAAAAGTTGAGTTATCAAGTACTCCTTTTGTCTTGGGGAGGGGATAAGCGTGTTTTTGCTGTCATTTTACCCCTCCGTTGCATCGCGTTACTTGCGTAGCTGCATGACGAAGCCAGAGACAATGGCGCCACTCGTCGAGTAGAAGCTCGCAGAGTTCACTTATAGTTGCGCAAAAAATATGAAGCTTAATTGGGGACGGCAAACTTCTTGCCGCGAAGGGGCGACTATGACTACGCGGACGGACGGAAGAGTGGATACAACCTGTGAAGGCAGGCTTGCCGAGCAAGCCAGGAAGATGGCCTTCATGATCGACACGCTCCCCCTCCTCGGATTGTCCGCCATCCCTCCCGCCTCGCTCTCGACCAGCCCTCCCGGCTGATGCGGCGCAGAGCCTGACCGTTACGCCCGTCTGTTGGCCGAACCTGGCCTCGGATTGGTAGAATTCCACCCATCGACATCGACAGATTTCCGTCCGTGGCTCCGCCGCACTTCTGCGGTGCGACTGCCGCGCGGCGCGTCTGCTTGATGTTCGAAACAACCGCCAAAAACCTGCGGAGCTTACATGTTCAAATCCAACAGCCTTGAGCCCTCCGAAGGGGGTCCCTACCCAGGTCCCGTTACGAGTTCCGGTTCGCATGTAAGTTTGGATGCCGCCCCGCGCGAAGCGTGGGAACGGGTGCGTCGGCGTCTGCGCGCCGAGATTGGCGAAGAAGTCTATTCGAGCTGGTTTCCCCGGCTCGAGCTCGACATGATCAACGGCGGATCCGTGCGGCTTTCGGTTCCGACCCGCTTTCTTAAGACGTGGCTTCAGCAGCACTATGTGGAACGCCTGACGGCGCTCTGGCGCGAAGAGATGGGAATTGAGCGCGTCGAGCTGATCGTGCGATCGGCGGTCTTGCGTCCGCCTGGCGCGGCGGCAGCGGTGCGCGCCATGACACCCGCCTCGTCCGCGACGACGACATCTGCCAATGTTGCGCGGCAATCGATGGATTCCGGTCGTTCGGGCTTTGCGGGTGCTCCCGCGGTCGGCAGCGGCTCGCCGCTCGATCCGCGCCTGAGTTTTTCGACCTACAGGCTTGGCGCTTCCAACCGCCTGGCTCATGCGGCCGCGCTCAAGGTGGCCGAGGCGCCCGCCGGTTCCGGGCCGGTCTTCAATCCGCTTTATCTTCATGCTGCCGTGGGGCTCGGCAAGACGCATCTGCTGCAGGCCATCGCCGCAGCTGGACCGGAACACGGGCGGAGCGTGGTCTACCTCACCGCCGAGCGCTTCATGTATGGCTTCGTTGCCGCGCTGAAGAGCCAGTCGTCGCTCGCGTTCAAGGAACAGCTTCGCGGCATCGACACGTTGGTGATCGATGACCTGCAGTTCCTTCAGGGCAAAAGCGTCCAACAGGAATTCTGCCACACCCTCAATGCGCTGATGGATTCCGGCCGGCAGGTCGTGATCGCCGCGGATCGGCCTCCGGCGGAGCTTGACGCTCTGGAGGAGCGGGTACGCTCGCGCCTCGCGGGAGGTCTCGTGGTGGAGATTTCTCCGCTCGATGACGAGCTGAAGCACGACATTCTCGCCGCGCGCGTCGCCGCGCTTGGCCAGCAGCACCCCGGGTTCACCGTTCCCACCGACGTGCTCTCCTATATTGCGCGCCACTGTGGTCAGAACGGGCGCGACCTTGATGGAGCGCTCAATCGCCTGCTTGCGCACAATCAGCTCACCTCCCGCGCCATCACGCTTGAGATGGCGGAGACCGCTGTGCGTGATCTCGTGCGCCCCAGCGAACCGAAGCGGGTGCGCGTCGAGGACATTCTGCGGATTGTCGCCAAGCACTACAACGTGACGCGCGCCGACATCCTTTCTCAGCGCCGCACTGCGAATGTGGTGAAGCCGCGCCAGATCGCCATGTATCTTGCGAAGATGCTCACGCTGCGCTCACTGCCCGAGATTGGGCGTCGTTTCGGCGGACGCGATCACACGACGGTGCTTCACGCCGTCCGCAAGATCGAGGGTCTCGTCGGCAACGACCGCGCCATAGCGGACGAGGTCGAAGCGCTGAAGCGGCTGGTCAACGACGACTAGCAGGCTCTGAAGCCCTGCTGACGGATGCAGAGAGCGCCGGGAACGGCGCTTTCCCCGTTTTCCCAGCTACTTTCCCCACCATTCTGCCGCATTGCGGCGGGGTGGCCTTGCCTTACCGCGGCACTAGCGGCAATGTCGTCGCCCCCGGCGGCGCTCCTGCGCCGTTCGCCCGGAGCGCACGGTGGGCAGCGCCCGCCTCCCCGTCGTTCCGTTCCGTTTCTCGCACTGCCAACGGGTGTCGCGGCCATGAAGGTCACTGTCGAGCGGGCCGAGCTGCTCAAATCTCTCGCCCACGTCCATCGTGTCGTCGAGCGGCGCAATACCATCCCGATTCTTGCAAACGTGCTGATGCGCACCGATGCGCGAGGGCTGGCCCTGCGTGCAACCGATCTCGATATCGAGATCGTCGAGACCATTCCGGCCGAAGTGGCTCAGGAAGGCGCGACAACGGTTCCTGCGCACACGATCTACGACATCGTGCGAAAGCTCCCCGAAGGCGCTCAGGTGCAGATCGAGACTTCCGGCGACCGTGGCACGCTGACTGTGCGCGCGGGACGCTCGCGTTTCGCGCTTCAGACGCTTCCCGAGGGTGAATTCCCCGATCTCGCCGCCGGCGAGATGACGCACAAGTTCGCCCTTCCGGCGGGAGAGCTGAAGCGTTTGGTCGACAAGACCCAGTTCGCGATCTCCACCGAGGAGACCCGCTACTATCTGAACGGCATCTATCTGCATGTCGTCGATGCCAATGGTCCGATGTTGCGCGCGGTGGCAACCGACGGCCACCGGCTGGCACAGGCCCAGACCGGCGCGCCGGCAGGAACGGCCGGCATGCCCGGCGTCATCGTGCCCCGTAAGGCGGTCGCCGAGATCCAGCGTCTTGCCGAAGATGCCGATGAAGAAATGACGGTGGAGCTTTCCACCGCGAAGATCCGGATTTCACTGGATCGCGTCGTGCTGACGTCCAAGCTGATCGACGGCACCTTCCCCGATTACGGCCGGGTAATCCCTCTGAACAATGACAAGACGCTGATCGTCGACAAGGCCGACTTCGCGTCCGCCGTTGATCGCGTCTCGACCGTGGCGAGCGAGCGCGGGCGCGCGGTCAAGCTCTCCATCGGGGACGGCAAACTCACGCTTTCCGTTACCAACCCCGATTCCGGCAGTGCGACCGAGGAGATTGAGGTCGATTACGCATCCGAGCCAATCGATATCGGTTTCAACAGCCGTTATCTGCTCGACATCACCTCGCAGATCGAAGGCGGGACGGCGGAGCTGAAGCTGGCCGATCCGGGCTCCCCCACCCTGGTGCAGGATCCGGACAAGCGCGGCGCGCTCTATGTACTGATGCCGATGCGCGTGTGATTCACACACGCATAACCCGTCTGAAGCTGACGAATTTTCGCAGCTACCGTACCGCCGAGCTTCATACCGGCAACGGGCCGGTGGTGCTAGTCGGCCCCAATGGCGCGGGAAAGACCAATCTTCTCGAAGCGATCTCGCTTCTGGCGCCCGGGCGCGGGCTGCGCCGCGCCGCGCTCCATCAGTTTGGCGCACGCGAGTCCTCAGTTGTTCCCGCTGATGGATGGGCGGTCTCGGCCCTCGTCGAGGGGGCCTATGGGGATGTGACGCTCGGAACTGGCCTCGAGGCCGAGGCAAGCGAAGCGCGCTCACGTCGTTGCCGCATCAACGGTGAGCCGGTCAGTTCGGCCACGGCCTTCGCCGAGCACATCCGGATTGTCTGGCTGACGCCTGAGATGGACGGGCTTTTCCTCGGACCGCCCTCCGAACGCCGTCGGTTTCTGGACCGCCTGGTGCTTGCGGTCGATGCCGAGCACGGCGCGCGGGTCAACGCGCTCGAACGCGCCCTGCGCTCGCGCAACCGATTGCTCGAGGAACCAGGCGCCGACCCGCGATTTCTCGATGCCATTGAGCACGAACTGGCAGCCCTCGCTATCGCCGTAGCCGCCGCGCGGCTTGAAACCGTGCGCCGTCTGGCCGCCGGCATCGCGCTGGGACGCGACGACGCCTCACCCTTTCCCTGGGCCACCGTGTCGCTCGACGGCGAAGTTGAACGGGCGCTCGCCCGGGAGCCGGCAACTCTGGTTGAAGATAGATATCGCGCCACGCTACGTGCGGCTCGACCAAGGGATCGCGCCGCCGGGCGCACGCTTGATGGGCCACACCTCAGCGATCTTCTTGTTGGCCATGGCCCCAAGTCCATTCCGGCAGCGCAAGGCTCGACGGGTGAACAGAAAGCCCTGCTGATCGGCTTGGCCCTCGCCCACGCCCGACTTGTCCGCGAGATGGCCGGAATGACTCCGATCATGTTGCTGGACGACGTCGTTGCCTATCTCGACCCCTCCCGCCGCACCGCCCTGTTCGAGGCACTGGATATCTTGGGCGGTCAGGTGTGGATGACCGGCGCGGACCCTTCAGCTTTCGAAGCTCTTGGATCACGCGCAGAACGCTTCAGCGTCACGCCGGGCCATGTGTCTCAACTCAAAACATGAAACCGAGCCTACGCGAGCCGGCACCACACAACTGGCAATGCCGGAAAGGCTGCCACGCCAAAGCAGGGGTTGACCTGACGCGCGCGGGCGCGCACGAGAGGCGCCATCATGGACGCGCTTGATCTCATCATTTTCGCAACCGCGCTGGCGCTCGCAGCCGCCTCCCCGGGCCCCAGTGTGATTGCGCTCGTCGCCCGTACACTGGTTCGCGGGCGTGACGGCACGGCACCGCTGGTCGCCGGCATCGTCCTTGGCGATATTGTGTGGCTGGCCGGCGCCGCACTCGGGCTCGCGGCGTTGGCGGTCACCCTGGGGTCGCTGTTCGTTCTCGTACGCTTCGCCGCCGCCCTCTACCTTGTCTATCTGGCCTGGAAGCTCTGGACGGCACCTGTTGGAGTTGTCGCGGCGGCGGAAATCCGGGAGACGGATTCGCGTACCGGTCTCTTCTTCACCGGGCTTGGCATGACGCTTGGAAATCCGAAGGCGATGGCGTTCTATCTCGCCCTGCTGCCCAGCATTGTCGATCTCAACCATCTATCGATGATCGGCTTTGCGGAACTCTGCGGTGTCATCACCGTCGTCCTCACAAGTGTGTTCGGCAGCTACGTGGTGCTTGCGCACCGCGCGCGACGGTTCGCGACGAGTGTGAGAGGCGTTCGGTTGATCAATCGCGCCTGTGGTACCGCAATGGCGGGTGCCGCCGTGCTTGTGGCCACGAAATAACCGCGCGGTTGCGCTATAAAAGACCTATCAATTCAAACGATTCGAAGAGTTGCACTTATGGCCGACTCCGACCACGAACCGACCCCCGCCCCGAACGGGGAGGATTATGGCGCGCAGTCGATCCAGGTGCTCCGCGGCCTTGATGCGGTGCGCAAGCGTCCTGGCATGTATATCGGTGACACCGACGACGGTTCGGGTCTCCACCATATGGTCTATGAGGTGGTAGACAACGCCATCGACGAGGCCCTTGCCGGCTATGCCGACATGGTCACGGTGACGCTTAACGCCGAGGGTTCGGTGACAGTCACCGACAACGGCCGCGGCATCCCGACCGACATTCACGACGAAGAGGGCGTGTCGGCCGCCGAGGTCATCATGACCCAGCTCCACGCCGGCGGTAAGTTCAATCAGAACTCCTACAAGGTCTCGGGCGGCCTGCACGGTGTCGGCGTGTCGGTCGTCAACGCGCTCTCCACCACGCTCGATCTCACCATCTGGCGCAAGGGGCAGGAGCACAAGATGCGCTTCCGCCATGGCGACGCCGAAGGACCGCTGGAAGTGACCGGCCCCGCGCCCGAAGGTCGGCGCGGCACGATGGTGACGTTTGTCCCCTCGCCCGAAACCTTCACGAAGATCGAATTCGATTACGCCACGCTCGAGCACCGGCTGCGTGAACTCGCCTTCCTCAATTCCGGCGTCCGCATTGTACTGACCGACGCGCGCTCCACCGAAGTGAAGCGCGAGGAGCTGATGTATGAGGGCGGCATCGAAGCCTTTGTTCAGTATCTCGACCGTTCCAAGCAGGCGGTGCTGCCGAAGCCCGTGGTCATTCGCTCCGAACGCGACGGGATCACGGTCGAGTGCGCGCTGTCGTGGAATGACAGCTACCACGAGAACGTGCTCTGCTTCACGAACAACATTCCCCAACGCGACCGCGGTACCCATTTCACCGGCTTCGCGGCCGCGTTGACGCGTCAGGTGATTGGCTATGCCGAGCGCTCGGGTATCGCCAAGAAGGAAAAGGTCGACCCCACTGGCGAGGACTGCCGCGAAGGGCTGACCGCCGTGCTGTCGGTCAAGGTGCCTGACCCGAAGTTTTCCTCGCAGACCAAGGACAAGCTGGTCTCCTCCGAGGTTCGGCCTGTCGTCGAGGCGCTGGTCAATGATGCGCTGAACAACTGGCTGGAAGAGAACCCCGCCGAGGCGAAGGCCGTGGTCACCAAGGTGGTGGAAGCCGCCGCCGCCCGCGAGGCCGCCCGCAAGGCGCGCGAGCTGACACGCCGCAAGAGCCCGCTGGACGTCGCCTCCCTTCCCGGCAAGCTTGCCGATTGTCAGGAACGAGACCCGGCCAAGTCCGAACTCTTCATCGTCGAGGGTGACTCGGCAGGTGGCTCCGCCAAGATGGGGCGCAACCGCGCCTTCCAGGCGATCCTTCCGCTGCGTGGCAAGATTCTCAACGTCGAGCGCGCGCGCTTCGACAAGATGCTCTCCTCGGAGATGATTGGCACGCTGATCACTGCGCTAGGCACCGGCATTGGCCGCGACGATTTCAACATCGCCAAGCTGCGCTATCACAAGATCATCATCATGACGGACGCCGACGTCGATGGCGCCCATATCCGCACCCTGCTGCTCACCTTCTTCTTCCGGCAGATGCCCGCGCTTCTGGAGAACGGGCACATCTACATCGCCCAGCCCCCGCTCTATAAGGTCACCCGTGGCAAGTCCGAGCAGTACCTCAAGGACGAACGCTCGCTGGAGGACTACCTGATCACGCAGGGCCTCGAAGAAGCATCGCTCCACCTCTCATCCGGCGAGGTCCGCACGGGCGCTGACCTGCACCACGTACTGGAAGCCACCCGTGCCTTCCGACACGTGATGAACGGCCTCCACCCGCGCTACAACCGCGCCGCCGTCGAGCAGGCGGCCATCGCCGGTGCCTTCGCCGCCGGTATTCTCTCCGAGGAAGAGCGCGCAAGCGAGGTTGCGTCGGCTGTCGCGACCCGGCTCGACCTGATCGCCGAAGAGACGGAACGTGGCTGGGTGGGCACTGCCGACGCCTCCGGCTACAGCTTCACGCGTACCGTGCGTGGCGTTCGGGAAGTCGCCGTTCTGGATACCGCCTTCGTCACCTCGATGGAGGCGCGCCGCCTGGATAGCCTCGGCGCCGAACTTCAGGAAGTGCACGCGAATGCAGGCACGCTGCGCCGGAAGGGCTCGGATACGCAGGTGTTCGGCCCGATGGACCTGTTTGATGCCGTGACGGATGCCGGACGCAAGGGCGTTGCGCTGCAGCGTTACAAAGGTCTCGGCGAGATGAACGCGGAGCAGCTCTGGGAAACGACACTCGATGTCAATGCCCGATCCCTGCTCCAGGTCAAGGTGAAGGAGGTTGCCGACGCCGACGACCTCTTTAATCGACTGATGGGCGACGTCGTTGAACCGCGTCGCGAGTTCATTCAGGCGAATGCCCTGCGCGCAAGCGTCGACGTGTAATGCTTGACGAGCACTGCTGTTAGATGCACCCCTTTACCCGATTTCGGGGAAGGGGCGCAGGATGACAACACGCGAAGAATTCCGAGCGAGCCTGATAAGCTTCGGTGAACGAGCACTGAAGGTTCGCGATCATCTTAAGAACGAAGAGGCCACTAAAGTGGCTCTTATTCTGCCATTCATCGCATTGCTCGGTTATGACGACCGGGACCCGGTTGAGGTGGCGGCTGAGCATGCAGCTGATTTCTCCGAGAAATACCGTAATCGAGTTGATTATGCGATCTTGAGAAACATGGAGCCGATAATTGCGGTCGAATGCAAAGGAGCAGGGAACGGCAAGAAAGACGACCGGGGCCAGCTCAAATCATACTTCAATGCATGTAGGACAGTGAAACTTGGCGTTCTAAGCGATGGGTACTGCTATGAATTTTTCGTAGATTCAGAAGAACCCAATCTTATGGACGATGAGCCGTTTCTTTCACTCCACGCAGAGGAGCTTGCTAAAGGTCGGATCTCGGAGAGTGTGCTCGATGCCCTTTTTGGACTAACAAAAGTACATTTCGATCCGGAAACGATCGGAGACAATGCGCGAAAGAGCCTTACGCAGCGCGCCTTCTCCGATTATTTGACCGCTCAGTTTCAGGAACCTTCAGTAGAGTTCACGCGATTTCTTCTCAAAGAAAACGCTATCAAGCACGTAAGAACCCAAGCGATCGACGCCTATCGGAACATTGCGAAATCGGCCATCGACGACGTCGTCACTTCAAATATTCTGCGGAAGCTCGACATCAAGGATCGGCAGGTAGCCGCGCCCTCCCCTCTAATGTCACAACCAGCACCCCCCACGCCAGCGCAGGTCCGCATAGAGCCAGAAACGACCGCGGGCGAACTGGCCGCCTTCGAGAACGTACGCCGCCGACTTGCGTTTCTCTCTGCCGGAGACGCCAACCTCTTCGAACGCATTGATCGTATTCGCTATCGCGATTATCAAGGGAAGATGGCAGTTTTTTACGAATTGGAACGTAAGGGCCGATTACTGGACATTTGTGAGTCGAAAGATGGCGTTGTCCGTTACGTATTCTTCGACGACGAAAAAGGGCCGGTAGTCGATTTGGCTTCGGCTGATGCCCGACTGATCGGCCTGTTCCGTAGAAGAGTGGACGAGCTCTCCGCCGAATAGGCATTGGCATTTTCGTGCGGGTTCGGCCGGATTGACGCCCGCAAGACGCGGCGGCTGCTCCGCGCCTGTCGCTCGTTCCATCCCGATATCGAAACGCGTCCCGAGCCCCGCGTCCCATCGTTTCGTATCACCTAGAAGGCGGAGCGATGGGCGCCCTCGCCTTGCGGTCGGACGACGCCTAAAGTATCGGCCTTTTCTGTTTCGAGTCCCTCACCGCAGCGCAGGCCGATGAATTCACTGGTATCAACCGCCACCTCCCGCACAGGCGCCCGCATTCTCGTCGACGCACTTGTCGCCAACGGCGTCGAGCGCGCCTTCGGTGTCCCCGGCGAGAGCTATCTCGACGTGCTTGATGCGATGTCGGACACAGCCATCGATTTCATCATCTGTCGGCAGGAAGGCAGTGCCGCGATGATGGCGGAGGCGAGTGGCAAGCTCACCGGCCGCCCCGGCGTCTGCTTCGTTACTCGCGGCCCGGGATCCACCAATGCCAGCGCGGGCGTGCACATTGCCCAGCAGGATTCCACACCAATGATCCTGTTCGTCGGGCAGATCTCGCGCGCAATGCGCGGACGCGAGGCGTTCCAGGAAGTGGATTACCGCGCGGTCTTCGGCACGCTTGCCAAATGGGCGGTTGAGATAGACGACGCCGCGCGCATTCCCGAAGTCATCGCCCGTGCCTTCCGCGTCGCTATGCAGGGACGACCCGGCCCGGTTGTGGTCGCGTTGCCGGAAGACATGCTGAGTGACATCGTCGACGTACCCGATGCCCCCCGCGTCGAGCCCACGGAGACCTGGCCCGGCCTCACAGACATGATGCGGCTGCAAAAGATGCTGTGGGCGGCCTCAAGGCCCGTGATGGTGCTGGGCGGCGGACGGTGGAATTCGAAGGCGGTTGCGTCTGTTGTACGCTTTGCCGAACGGTTCGACCTGCCCGTCTGTGCCAGTTTCCGCCGGCAGATGCTCTTCCCCGCCGATCACGGCAGCTATGCCGGCGATATCGGCTTCTCGCTTAACCCTCGGCTGCTCGAAAGGCTGAGGCAAGCGGACCTCATTATTCTTGCGGGCGGCCGTTTCGGAGAGGTGCCCTCGCAAGGCTACACTCTCCTCGGCATTCCCGATCCCGGGGCGGCACTCGTGCACGTCCACTCTGATGCCGATGAACTCGGACGGGTGTATCAACCCTCGCTTGCCATCAATGCGACCCCCGCCGCCTTCGCTGCGGCATTGGAGGGCGTGCAACCTCCGAATACGATCGCATGGAGCGACTGGCGGGCCGCCGCCCGCGCGGACTATGTCGCCTGGAGCGAGGAGCCGCCGGCCAATCCCGGCGCCGTGCAAATGGCGACTCTGGTCCGTTACCTGCGCGATTTGCCGGCCGATACGACCATCTGCAACGGAGCCGGCAATTTCGCGATCTGGGTACATCGTTTCCATCGCTTCCGACGCTTCGGCACCCAGCTGGCGCCGACCTCAGGCTCAATGGGCTACGGCGTTCCCGCCGCGATTGCCGCCAAGCGCATGCAGCCGGACAGAACCGTTGTCGCGGTGTGCGGCGACGGGGACTTCCTGATGACCGGACAGGAGTTTGCGACCGCCGTCCAGTACGATGTGCCCATCGTCGCCGTGATCATCGACAATGGCATGTACGGCACGATCCGCATGCATCAGGAACGCGAGCACCCGACCCGCGTCTTTGGCACGACACTCAGAAACCCGGATTTCGCCGCTTACGCCCGTGCCTTCGGCGGCTTCGGCGTCACAGTGGAAAGGGACGCAGATTTCTCGGCCGGGCTCGACGCGGCTTTTGCCAGTGGAAAACCGGCAATCGTGCATGTGAAGCTCGACCCCGAGGCGATCACGCCAACGACGAGCTTGAGCGCGTTGCGCGAAAAATCACTGGCGAGCCGTGCCGTGAGCTGAAGCGCCAGATCCTTATCATCACGCCCACCCTGCCCTCGCAGCCTCACGGTGCCCCATGTTCCGGTCCGCCCTAGCCAGCCTCGCCCTTGTTGCCCTGTCGCTCGGACCGGTACAGGCGTCGATCGCCGAGTCGTGGTACGTCGCCTCGGATGCGGATTCCGTGCACCTCGTCCTCGGCGTGCCCGACACGGACGAGGCATCGCTGGACATCTCCTGCCAACCCGGCAGCGGTGAGGTGACTGTTCGCTCGTTCATTGGCTCGAATGGCCTCCTTTCCGGAGAGGATGCGGAGATAAGGCTCGAGGGTCTGCGCACGCGGGCCTCGTTTCCCGGCAAGGCACTCGCGAATGACGAGAGCGGCGGTATTGACGTCGAGGGACATGGCCCGCTT
Source organism: Ancylobacter pratisalsi (assembly GCF_010669125.1). Classification (NCBI taxonomy): domain Bacteria; kingdom Pseudomonadati; phylum Pseudomonadota; class Alphaproteobacteria; order Hyphomicrobiales; family Xanthobacteraceae; genus Ancylobacter; species Ancylobacter pratisalsi. The sequence goes on along the minus strand of NZ_CP048630.1, from coordinate 3,357,350 downwards.
GCGGCTCTAGAAGGGATCGTCAAGTCGGCGCGCCCGTTCTCGCTGATCGTGAAAGGCGCGCGCCACATCATCAGTCCGGCAGGCATGGCGGACCCGTACATGACCTTCGCCGAAGTCTGCGCGAAACCATAGCAACGGACGTAAGCCCTAGGCGGGCGGCGCCTTGTGGATCGGGTCGATCCAGTAAACCTCCTCAGGCCGCTCAACGGGCTCGACATTGGAGATGTTTACCACCACCGCCTCATTATCGGAGCGAACCAGCACGCATTCGAGCGGCTGATTGGGATCGGCATTGATTTCCTGATGCGGCACATAGGGCGGCACGAAGATGAAGTCGCCCGGCTCGGCCTCCGCCACGTATTCTAACTTCTCCCCCCAACGCATACGGGCGCGCCCGCGCACCACATAGATCACGCTCTCCAGCGCACCATGATGATGCACGCCCGTCTTGGCGTCCGGCTGTATCGTGACCGTACCGGCCCAGATTTTCTGGGCCCCGACGCGGGCATGGTTGATGGCCGCCTGCCTGTACATGCCCGGCGTCTGCGCCGTACTGTCGTCTAGGCAATCGCCCTTGATGACGCGGACCCCGTCGTGCTTCCAGCGCGGCGCGCCGTCCGCCTCAACAGGGGGAGTATTGTGGTGTGAATGGTCATGTCCCAAGCCTGCCTCCCATTTCAACTCGTCCGAAACTAGAACGCCGATCGCTGAGACGAAAGCTCAGTGCCTGGCCGCTGCGATTACCTCGACCTTGGCATGGGCCAGCCGACGGTACAGCCGGCGCTCCTGTACCAACGGCCACCATTCGAACAGGAAGATTTCCATCGGGCGCCAGTTGGCAACCCAGCCGAGTATGATCAACCCCTCCATGACGACTTCGGCCATCCGCGATTGAGGAAAAAGGCTGACAAGGGATTGGCCAACCAGCAGGCACAGCGCCAAGACGACAATGCCGATCAGCAGCATCTTGCGCCCGAGCGCGAAAAGCTGGGCCAGCTCCGTGGTACGGCGCGCCTCCTGCCGCTCGAAATGCCGGGTGATGATGCCACCAACGCCTCGGCCTAGCTCACTGTCGGCCGCCGGAGCCGGCATGTGAATGGCGATGGTGAGCGCTGTCTGCGGCGCGAACTCGCCGGCCCGCTCGCAGATGTACTCATCGACATCATCGTCGAGCCGCCTCTCCCGGAAGGGGAAGGGATCGAGCATATCCAGCAATTGTTGGGGGTCGTCCACCCTGAGGTCGATGTGCCCTTCAGCACGCATTGCATCACCACCCGATATCAACGTTCCGGCGCACTAAATGGCGCAACGAGCATCACACGTCGATAGGGCCGCACCCGTCCGGTTGTCCTTTGGCGAGGCGGCATGCGGTCAGGTGATACAGGCGCATCTCCGGGGGCCCACGCCCTGCCCCACCTAGAAAGCGCCGATCCCTCTGCGCATCAGAACCGTACTCGCCAAAAATCGCGCGAATCTAAATTGCAATCCAACACAATTTCCCGCCTGAAATACCCTATCCCGAAGCGGGAAATGGACATCAATATCTGAACTATTCACATAACAATTAATGACTTCTCTAATAATATTAGCCTCATTCCAGACCGACAAAAATTTAGATATAAATCGCTTTCCGTTCTGAGCTATTTCTCTGCATCTAATATTATTAGTCAGACACCAATCATACACATCTTCAATGTTCGAAAGGTCATTATCAATCGGAACATAATGCTCCCATGGCACAAGCTCTCCTTCACAGAACCACGTTTCGCAGGTCGGCGTTGGCATGATAACGGTAGAATTCGAGGCCATCATCCATTTCAAGGCTGTCGCAACGTCATTCCCCTCCAAACAGAGAAGAAATTTTGATGCCATCTGCTGGGCTAATGACAGCCCCTGCGGATCATGATGCGCCTTGATCAATTCAATTGGAATGTCAGGAACGCACTCATCCAATTGAACTATCTTATTGTATTTAATATCAATATTTGCATTTTTATGATTCTGTAACGCCACATAATAGCGCGCGGAATAATCGACAGATAAACCTGCCCTATTAAAAACCCCTGTCGTTGCCCCCCGCCAAACAAGTCTGTCATCCTTCTGATCAAACGGACGATCAAACTTCGACAGGTGCAACAATTCGCCCCAGTGACGATTTCTATCAAGCGGCAGCAATACGCCCTGCGAATTTCTGTCTGCCACAAGTCGCGATTTCACAATCGTCGGATTCAAAAACCGCGATCGATTGTCAGCCGCGCAAACGGAAAAACTTGACGTGGGGGCTACGAAGGAAAAAAGCGCCTGAGCCTGCCTCACATACGCACTGTAGACGGCCCCAAGTCCTTTTGGAAAACGATCGACATTTCGACGTTCAATACTGGAACGCGTCTCGCATGAACCACATATCACCGTATCTCGTGGTACATCTCTAGCGCTTTGACCATGGTCAGCACCATGAAGACCCGCGACATACAGCTCAATACGCCGTCGATCAAAATCCGTGAAGTCCATGGAACCGCTTACTTGCTCGCAAGACGCCTGACATTGGGTTCCGCATAAAGTTTCGAGGCGTATTTAACCGGACTGCTCTGATTAAACAGCCCGGTTTCCGTCTCGTTCGGTACTGGCGTCCTAGCCCGCAGCGATGCTGTCGGTTGCCGGGGCACCACGGCCGCTGGAGCTGCCAGTCGCCAACGCGCCCGACAGCGCGCGCGCGATCAGCGCCCGCGTCTCGGGAATGCCGTAAGCGGCGACAAAGGTGCCGAAACGCGGCCCTTCCTTCTCGCCCAGCAGGGTGCGGTAGAGCATTTCGAACCAGGCCCGAGAAACGCCCGGCCCGCCGGTAGGCGATTTCGTCTTGAGGTTTTGATATTCGGGATGCTTGCGCGCGACATCGAGGATCACGTTCTGGATCTCGGCGTCGTCGGCAGGGCCGAGAGCGGCCAGTGCCGCGTCGAGCTCGCCCAGCACCTTTGCCTCGAACGGCGTGGGCAGGTCGAAATGGCGATAGGGTTTCACCCTGTCGATGAAGTAGCGCACCGCATAGCCCGCCAGCTTGTCGATGGTCGGACTGGTCTGCGCCGTCGTGCCGGGGGCATAGCGCTCAATGATGCGCCACAACACTGCCTTGTCCTCAGCATTGGAGACGGAGGCAAGCTTGAGCAGCAGGCCGAAGGTCAGCGGCAGCTCTTCGACCGGCGGGTGGCCGGAATGGATGTGCCACACCGGATTGCCCAGCCGGTTCTTCCAGTCCTGCGAGGGGTAACGGGCGAGGAAGCTATAATATTCGTCCACCGCCTTCGGAATGACATCGAAGTGCAGCTTCTTCGCCGAGCGCGGCGACTGGAACATGTAAAGCGCAAGACTCTCCGGGCTCGCATAGGTCAGCCACTCGTCAATGGTGAGGCCGTTGCCCTTGGACTTCGATATCTTCTGGCCGTTCTCATCGAGAAACAGCTCATAGACAAAATGTTCAGGCGCTGTACCGTCGAGGATCTCGCAGATCCGGTCATAAATCGGCGCGTTGGTTTGGTGATCCTTGCCGAACATCTCAAAGTCGACATCAAGGGCAGCCCATCGGGCACCGAAGTCCGGCTTCCACTGCAGCTTCACATGGCCACCGGTGACAGGAACGGTCTTGTCCACACCGTCCTCGTCAGTGAACGTGATCGTGCCTTCGGCGGAGTTCACGCCCTTCAGCGGCACGTAGAGCACGCGACCCGAAGTCGGCGAGATGGGCAGGAAGGGACTGTAGGTCGCCTGACGCTCTTCACCGAGTGTCGGCAACATCACCTCCATGATGGCCTCGTACTTCTCCGCGGCCTTCAGAAGGACCGAGTCCAGCTTGCCGGATTTGTAATAGTCGGTCGCACTGGCGAACTCGTAATCAAAGCCAAATGTATCGAGAAACCGTCGGAGCATGGCATTGTTGTGCCCGCCAAAGCTCTCATAGGGCCCGCCGAACGGATTGGGCACAGCGGTGAGCGGCATCTGCAGGTAGGGCTTCATCGCCACCGGATCCGGCACGTTCTCCGGAATCTTGCGCATGCCGTCCATGTCGTCGGAAAAGCAAAGCAGACGCGTGGGGATGGTGTCGTCGGTCAGAACGCGAAAGGCATGGCGCACCATCGTGGTGCGTGCCACTTCACCGAAGGTACCGATATGAGGCAGGCCCGAGGGACCGTAGCCGGTCTCGAACAGGATCTCGGCCTTGGGTTTCCGCTTCAGGCGCTCAATGATCTTGCGCGCTTCCTCGAACGGCCAGGCGCTGGCATTCTCCGCCGCACTGCGCAGTTCGGCTGCAACATCTTCGACCTGAGCGGTCGCCGTCATGATCTGCCCTCCGGGCGTAGTTCGAAAAATCAAGCGCGGAACGGCCAACGAGGCCATTCGGGCGGACACGTCTAGGAAGTCCGCCTTCGCACGTCAATAAACGCTTATCGGGAACCAGCGCAGATAGAGGTCGGTATAGACGCCCTCCTCCCAGAGCTGGGCGAACGCATAATTCAGCGACTGCCGAAGTGTCTCGTTGCCGCGCTTGACCGCGATACCCATCCCCTCGCCGAAATAGAGACTCTCCGTGAAAGGGCCCCCGACAAAGGCGCAGCATCCCTCGGAATTGGTGCCGTTGAGCCAGAGAGCAAGCTGCACCCCGTCCCCAAACACCAGATCGACATCGCCCTTGCGCAAGGCCTCGCGCATCGCATCGGCGTCGGGAAAGGAGCGGATCGCCGTTTCGGCGAAAAAGTCGCGCAGAAACGCCTCATGCGCCGTGCCCCCGACAACGCCCACGGTCTTCGATGCGATCGAAACCGGCGTGATCGAAGTCAGGCTGTCACCACGTCGGCTGACAAATCGCGCCGGTGAACGGAAGTAGCGGTCGGTGAAGTCCACCTGCTCCCGGCTCGCGGGCGTAATGGCAATACCCGCGATGGCCGCATCGGCCTTGCCATCGTCAAGTGCCGCCACCAATTCGTCGAACGGCATGATCTCCAGCGTGCAGGTGATCGCCAACTCGCTGCAGATGGCGCGGGCGATGTCGACATTGAAGCCGGCCGGTCGCCCGTCCTCACCCCGAAAGCTGAAGGGCGGATAGTCTTCCGTTGTCACGAAGCGAATCTGGGTCGGTAGCCGCGTGATGTCGGGCCGATCGGGACGGCGTTTCGGGTCCCAGAAACCCGGAACGGCAACCGACGGCACCGGCGAAGGGCTCATCTCTGTCGGCGTGTTGCCCGCCTGAGCGAACGCCGCACCGCGTGCGAACGTGCACTCGAAAGCGAGCATTGCCACGACACAAAGTCCGGAAATCAAACTTTTTCCAAAATACCCGGCCAAATCCGATCTCGCTCCGGCCAACGCCTCTTGCTGCGTCGCAACGGTCTTGTACCGTGTCGAGGCGGCTGAGGCGAGGGGCTGGAGCATGAGACCGCGCGAGAGCCTTAAGCCGCCAGATGCAGGTTTCGACCCCTCCTCCGCGCCGGTTGAGATCGCGGGCGTGGCTGCTGCGCTCGCACCTGGCGACCTGGCTCATGCCGTGCGCCGCGCCTCCCGGCTGAACATCGGAGCGGACGAGGTTTTGCTGGCCTCTAGCCTCTTTTCAGCCGATCAACTCGCCGACGCCACCGCACGCCAATTGGGAATTGCCTTCGCACCGCTCGACGAACGTCCGGCCAGCCGCGCGACGAGGCCGACGGGCGTGGATATTGTTGGGCTGCTGCGCAGCGGCATCATGACGGACAGTGGCGGTCGTTTCATCGTCGCCGCACGCGGACTAAAGCTACGCGAACTTGCAGCCAAGCTCGCTTCCCGCCCGGAATTGCGGTCGCGGGCCACGCTGACGACACCTGAACGGCTCGCCACCTTTGTCCGGCGCCATTTCGCAAAGGAACTTGGCCAGCACGCGGCGTTTCATCTCTTGCGCATCCGCCCTTCCCTCTCAGCCAGCACGCTGGGCGCGTCGCGCTTCGTCATGGCGGCGATAGGCATGATGCTCGCCGCTCTACCCCTCCTGATGCAGATCGGGCCTGCTCTGGTGATGCTGCCACTTGCCGCAGTCATCGCGGCCGTGTTGCTCGGCTGGTGCGGCCTGCGGCTAGCGGCCTGCACCATGCCGCCGGAGATCGAACCGGCGCCGCATCAGGCGGATCGACTGCTGCCCAGTTACAGCCTGATCGTTCCTCTGTACCGCGAGGCGCGCGTCGTTCCTCAGCTGATCGAGGCACTCGACAGCCTCGATTACCCACGGGAAAAACTGCAAATCCTGCTCGTGATCGAGCCCGACGATGCCGAGACAACGGCGATGCTGATGCGCCACCTTCCTCGTCCGGGTTTCGAGATCGTCGTCGCTCCCAATCTCGGCCCGAGGACCAAACCGAAAGCGCTGAACGCCGCGCTGCCTTTCGCGCGCGGCACGGTGATCGGCATATTCGATGCTGAGGACGTGCCCGATCAGCTGCAATTGCGCCGCGTCTGCGCAGTTCTTATGGCGCGCGGCGGCCATGCGATCGGGTGCGTCCAGGCGCGGCTCGCCATCGACAACATCGCGGACAGTTGGCTCACGCGCCAGTTCGCCGCCGAGTATGCCAGCCATTTCGACGTCGTGCTGCCCATGCTGGGCCTTTGCGGGCTTCCCATACCGCTCGGCGGCACCTCAAATCACTTCCGCCGCGACACGCTTGAGCGGCTCGGCGGTTGGGACCCGTTCAACGTCACCGAAGACGCGGACCTCGGCGTAAGGCTCGCACGGGCCGGATGGAGGACGGCCGTGATCAATTCGTCGACCGATGAGGAAGCGCCCCGCAGCATTCGTCCCTGGCTGCGCCAGCGGACCCGCTGGTACAAAGGCTGGATGCAAACCCTGCTGGTCCACGGTCGTCAACCGCGTCAGCTGGCGCGTGAGGCCGGGTGGGCTGGCGCCCTTGCATTGCTGTTCCTGCTGGGGGGCGGCGTTACCGCCGCCCTTATGCATCCGTTCTTCATGGCGGCTCTCATGATCGACTGGTGGTTCGGCAACCAGCCCGCGGACGGGCCCGCCGCGGCAATGCTCGAAGGCGTCGGCGTTGCCGTGTTGGCACTTGGCTACACAAGCACCCTTCTGAGCACCGTCATTGGCATGCGGCGACGCGGTCTCACGGGCATTGGCCGCGTCGTCCCGCTTATCCCTGTCTACTGGGTCATGATGTCGATCGCCGCCTGGCGGGCACTCCTCCAGCTCATCATCGCTCCCCAGCGCTGGGAAAAGACGGACCACGGACTGGCGCGCACCTCTCGCCGGCGCCTCCGTCTCGGCGGTGGATCACGCCCTAGAGGTAGCGACGCAGCTCGGCAGCCGCCTCATCAGGCGAACGCTTCAGATTGAATGGAGCGATGAATTCGCCATCCTTTCCCATCAGGTAAACGATCGCTGTGTGATCCATCGTGTAGTCGCCGTCCTGAGTCGGCACCTTCTTCGCATAGGCACGATAGGCCTTGATCACAGCGGCGACCTGTTCGGACGTGCCGGACAGCCCCTGGATGCTCGGATGGAAGCTGCCGAGATAGGACTTCATCACCTCAGGCGTGTCCCGCTCCGGGTCGACCGTAATGAAAAGACCGGTCACCTTGCGTGCATCGGGCCCAAGCGCATCAAAAAGCTGCGACATCTCGAACAGCGTTGTGGGGCAAATGTCCGGGCAATGCGTGAATCCGAAGAACACCAGCACCGGCTCGCCGAGGAAAGTCTCCTGACTGACCGGCTGGCTGTCCTGGTCCACAAGTTCAAATGGACCTCCTATCGTCGTCTGCGTCGAGACACTTGTTTCGCCACCCGGCAGAAGGGCGAGGGCACCGGTGACGATCACGGCGGCACCGATAACGAAGGCAACGAGGAGAACCAGAACGCGTCGATGCGACATGTAACAGCCTGCAAATGGCGGACGGCGGAGGCGCCCGGGGAGTGTGCCGATCGGCACTGGCGGGTGATTCCGCGCTCTTAGAAGCAGTAGGCGAAGCCTGCGGATACCAAGTCAAAGAAAACGGCGGCACCGTGACGCGCCCACAGACCGATTGCCGCAACGAGCAACGCCAATCCGAGCGCTGCCAGCGTCCAGAGTAACGGTCTGCTCATCGGCCGACCTAACTTTTCGGCCTTCGCTCTCTCAGCCGTTTCCACCAATTTCATGTAAACCCTTGTTAAACAAAATCAAAAGGCACAGCGCGTTCGGCTTGCCCCTCAGGCAAAATAGTACTGAAATGCGTACTGATCGAGGCTCGGTTATTTTCGTGTATACAAGAAACTTGGAAATTGCTTCCAAGGCTACGCACATCCACAGCGAGGGGGCGGGCGGGCCCTTACCAAATGATTGAATCTCAACGTCCCAAGAAGCTGTCCCCTGTCGGGTCCCCATCAAATGGCAGGTCCCGGTCAGGCGTGGAACAACATCTGATGTCGGCACTTGAATCAATCGATGATGGCTTCGCCCTGTTCGACGCTGAGGATCGCATGGTCCTTCACAATCGCCGCTTCCTCGAGTTTTTTCCGTTCCTTGAGCCGCTCGGGGACCTTCATGGACTGACATTCTACGCGCTCGCCTCCGTTCCAAGCGGTGAATGGAACTGGGTGGATAGACCGGAGGAGTATGTCGCCGAGAGGGTTCGCCGCCACCTGGCGGCCACCGGCGAGCCATTCAACATTCCCCTTGAGGGAGGTGGATGGGTACAGGCGCGCGAGCACCGCACGGCGGAGGGCTGGATCGTTTCTACCTGGACAGACATTAGCGTCTTCAAGTCGGACGAAAAAAAGCTTCTGGACGCAATAGACAGCTTGGGCGAGGGCTTCGTCCTGTTGGATTCCGATGAGCGTATTCTGCTGACGAACAGCTGTATCCGGGAAATGTTCGCGGCGAGTGACGTCCAGCTCAAGGAGGGTCGCCGACTGCAGGAGATCCTGGAAGAAGCCGTGAAGGACGGCTTCTTCGCTGGCAATATCGAGGACGGCTTCGTTCCCAAACTGATCGCGCAGCTCCATAAAACGCCAGCCGAGCGAGTGGAGATTCCTCTTCGAGATGGAGGATGGATGCTGGCGTGCCATAGCCGTATGGAGAATGGTTGCACGGTCGGCGTGTGGACCGAACTCACCGCACAGAAGAAGCGCGAGGCGGAGCTGATCGCGATGCGTGAGCAGCTTCGCCAGCAAAGCGATGCCCTCGCCGAGTTCGCGGGGTTAATAGCGCGCCAGGCACGCCACGATTTGCTGACTGGCCTGCCAAACCGCTTTGCACTTGAGGAACGACTTGGCCAGCTTCTGCGCGACCGCACCCCAGGCAATATCTGGATAGCGTTTATCGATCTCGACCACTTCAAAGGCATCAATGACGCTGTCGGCTATGCGGCTGCGGATGAGCTGCTGCGGGACGTGGGGCAGTTTCTGCGCACGCTTGTGCGCGGTGACGACATGGTTGCCCGGCTCGGCGGCGACGAATTCGCCATTCTGCTGACGGGCCTCGAACACGAAGAAGTGCTTCGTATCGCGCGGCGGCTCAACAGTTCGGCCCATGGCCGAACCTTCATGGCTGGGGGACGCAGCTTCTCCATAGGGCTCAGCATCGGCCTCGCGCGCAACACCGCCGCCCTCGCCACCGAATCCAGCCTGCTCGCCGCGGCGGACACGGCCTGTTACGTCGCCAAGGAGGCAGGACGCGATCGCGTTCAGCTTTATGATCTCGGCGACCCTAAGGTGAACAACACCCAGCAGCAGCTCAGCTGGGCCGAGCGCATCCAGCTTGGGCTCGAGCTGGATAGGTTCACCCTGCACCTTCAAGCCATCGTCGACGATCGCCGGAAGGTGCTCGGCTATGAGGCCCTGATCCGTCTGGTCGACGAAGAGGGTGTCCGATGCAGCCCCGGCCAGTTCCTTCCAGCCGCGCGCAGGCTGGGCCTCATGGGTCGTATCGACTCCTGGGTGTGCCGCCATTCGATCGACCTCGCCATGCGTTTGGTCAATCGCGGCACGCGCCAGTACATCTCCATGAATGTCGGGGCACATTCCCTCGCTGATACGGCCTTTCAACGCAATTTCATGGATCTTCTGGACATGCATCCGGGCGTTGAAGACGCCCTCCGGATGGAAATTACAGAGACCGAGGAAATCGACGATATTGGGCAGATCAGCTCATATCTCAGCGACCTGAGATCGCGCGGCATGCACATCTACCTGGACGATTTCGGCAATGGCTATAATTCGTTCGAAGCTCTGAAGCGCCTGCCTGTTGATGGCATCAAGATCGACTGGACTGTCACGCGCGACCTGCTTCAGGACCCTATCGACGAGGCCTTGATGAAAGCCGCGATCTCTATCGCCAATTCGCTCAAGCTCGAATTGGTCGCCGAGGGAGTGGAACTCGATGTGCAGTTGTCCAAGCTCCTTGAGCTGGGCGTGCATCAGTACCAGGGGTTTTTCTTCCACCGTCCGGCAGAGGCTGAAGCCGTTCTCAGCTAAGAACCGTCGACACCCTCATCGGGATCGGCCTAGCCGTTTCTAAGCAGTACCGCCCGGCCCAGATCTAGGGTCAGCGTGATCGTCGAACCCACCGGCGTCGTTGTGATGATGTCGGCGCCCGTAACGCGCGTCTCGAGCAAACCAATGCCCTCGACCGCAACCCGCGTGATGGTGTGAGAGCCCTGATACACATGGGCTGTCACCACGCCGGTGACCCTGTTCGCTCCCTCCGTGCCTTCAGCAGGCACCACGTGTTCGGGACGCAGGAAGGCCCGAACGTCGGTGCCATGGCCGAACTGCAACTCCGGACGCAGCGCGGCGGTCAATCGGCCGATGCCAGGAAGAGCCAGCGCCATCTGCTCGCCATCGATTTCATAGCGTCCGGCCGGCAACGCGTTGATCTCGCCGATGAAGGAGGCGACGAACCCATTGGCGGGCGTCCGATACAGCTCGATTGGCGCGGCGACCTGGTGAACTTCTCCCCGGTTCATCACCACGATGCGATCGGAAAGACTCAGTGCCTCCCCCTGATCATGGGTCACGAAGATCGTCGTGAGACCGGTCTTGCGGTGCAGATCAGACAGTTCGAACTGCATCTGCGCACGCAGATTCTTGTCGAGAGCCGACAGCGGTTCGTCGAGCAGCAGAACCTTCGGACGAATTACAATGGCGCGGGCGAGCGCCACACGCTGCTGCTGCCCGCCGGAAAGCTGACGCACCCGCCGGTCTTCCATACCACCAAGCTTCATCATCTCGATGACGCGCCGGACCTCGGCCTCGACCTCGGCCTTGGGCAACTTGCGCATGCGCAGCCCGAACGCGACGTTGTCGAAAACGTTCATATGCGGAAACAGCGCGTAGGACTGGAAGACCATGCCGATGTCGCGACGGAACGGCTCGATGTTGGTGACATCGGCGCCATCGACGATAATCTTGCCTGCCGTAGGCGTCACAAATCCGGCGATCATGCCGAGAAGAGTCGACTTGCCGCATCCCGACGGGCCCAGCAGCGTGACGAACTCGCCCCGACCAACGGTGAGCGAAACATCCGCCACACCGACCGCGCCGCCATAATCCTTCCGGACGCGCACAATTTCGACGGCGGAATCGGCCGGCTTGACTGGGTTCATGGATTCATCTCCGGCACGGCTTCAGTAGGTGTCGATCGCCAGCACGCGGCGCAGGCCAAAGGCGCGGTCGGCGATGAACATGATCAGGGTGGTTGCGATGATCAACATCGCCGAAATCGCGGAAACGGTCGGATCGGCATATTCGCGAATGTAGTTGTACATCGCGACCGGCAGGGTCTGCGTCCGGCTTCCGGTGACATACAGTGAGGCGGTGAACTCCGTGAAGGACAACACCGCGGCGATCAGCCAGCCACCTGCCATGCCGGGCAGCACCAGAGGAAGCTCGATCCGCATCAGCACCTGCAAGGGCGACGCGCCCAGATTTGCTGCCGCGCGGGAAAGATCGGCATCTACATTGGCGAGGCTGACATAGACTGCGCGGGTCACGAAGGGCATCACCAGCACCATGTGGGCCAGCACAACCATGACGTAACCCTGCTGCAGCTGGAATGCGCCGCCCAGAAGAAGGAAGCCGAAGCCTAGCGTGAAGTGAGGGATAATCAGCGGCGACCACAATACCGCTTCCAGAACCCGCCGACCGGAAAAGTCATAGCGGTTGACCAGCCAGGCAAAGGCCGAGCCGACAATGAGCGCCAGCGTCGAGGCGCATGTGGTGACGATGAGACCATTTTTGAATGCGACCTGGAAATCGCGATAGGTCACGGCCTTCTCATACCACTGAAACGAGACGCCCTGGGGCGGGAAGGCAAGGATCTCGGTTGGATTGACCGAAGTCATGAGGACCACGATCGTCGGCAACGTCATATAAATGAGGATCGCCGTAACCAGGCTCCAGAAGGCAAAGCTACGCATAGGTGCCTCCCTCAGCTAATGGCCAGGCGCTTTTCGATGCGCCCGGTTGCCGATTTCATGAGGGCGAGGCTGCCAAGCGCCGCCACAAGCGCGATCAGGCTCAGCGTCGCCGCGAACGGCAGGTTGAGAATGGAAAAGCCCTGCAGGTAGGCGAGGTTCGAGATCATCAGCACCTTGCCACCACCGATCAGTTGCGGCGTCGAGAACGCGCTCATGGTCCAGGCGAACACCACCACGAGTCCGGAAAGGATACCGGGCATGGTCAACGGAAGCGTGATCCGCCAGAACACCGCCGTCGGGCTGGCACCGAGATTGGCCGCCGCCTTCTCGCAGTCCCGGTCGACATGGCTGATCGCGGTGGCGAGGAGGATGATCATCACCGGCATCGAGAACTGCACCAGCGCCACCACCACGCCGAGCCGCGTGTACATGAACTGGATCGGCATATCGATGATCGACAGCTTGCGCAGGATCGAATTGATGAAGCCGTCCGAGCCGAGCGTGAGCATCCAGGAAAAGGTGCGCACGATCTCGCCGGTGAACAGCGGCGTGATCGAGAGCGACACCAGGACTGACCGAACCCAGTCGCGCTCGGCGCGCACCAGCGCGTAGGCGACCGGATAGCTCAGCAGCAGCGAGAACACCGCCGTCAGCAGACTGATGTAAAAAGTGTCGACCAACACCAGCCAATAAATAGGCCGATTGATCCGCGTGAAATTGTCGAGCGTGAAGCCCCCCACATCGAGCGAGCCGGGAATGAACTCCCGCACGCTGTACTGAAGCACCTCGAAGATGGCGGCGGCCAGGATCACGGCCGTCACAACAGCAGGGGCGAGAAAGGTGATGAAGAAGGGGCGGCGTTGGGTCATGTCACGTATCCAGCCGGCCTGATGGACACGCCACCGGCCGGCTGGATCTCCTGTGAAGGCGTGTGGTCAGTGCATCATGTTCTCAGTGAACCACACCTTCCACTGCGGAAGCAGAGTGGCGTAGGTCTTGTCTTCGAGAACGATGGCTTCCTTCTCGATCTGCTCCTGGCTGGTGAAGATGCCGGGCAGCTTTGCCACTTCCGGATCCAGCTTGGCTTCCGGGCTCATCGGCGAGCACTTATGGAAGTTGCACAGCTTGGCAAGCATCTCGGGCTCGAGCGCAATGTTGAGGAACTGCTCGGCCCATTCCTTGTGCTTGGAGTTCTTGTTGATACCCCACACGTCGACGCCCACGACAGCGCCTTCCTTGGGAACCTCGATCTTCACCGGCATGCCGAGCTTTTCGAGATGATAGCCGTTGATGTTCAGCAGCACCTGGACGGGCGTCTCGCCGGTGCGCATGAGATTCTGGCTGGTCGCGTCGGACTGGTAGAACGCCTTGATGGAGGGCTTCAGCTCAAGCAGCTTCGGCTTGACCTTGTCCCACTCCTCCGGCTTCACGCCCGCCAGCTTGGTGGCGGCGATGATGATGTGGCTGGGGTCAAAGTCTGGCAGGCCGAGCTTGCCCTTCACTTCGGGACCCCACAGCACTTCCCAGGAGTCGATCTTGAAGTCCTTGGGCATCTGATCGGTGCGGAAGGCGGGAGCATAGACGTACACATAGTCGGAGACCGTGTAGTCGGAGCGCTTGGCCATCGGATAGAGCTTTGCCGCGTTCGGCACCTTCGACCAGTCGATCTTCTCCATCAGCCCGTCGGAATAATAGAGATAGCCGACATGGCCCGTGGTGTTGACGAGATCGGACTCGGGGTTGTCCCGCGCGACCTTCGCCTTGGCCAGACGGTCGAGCGTGCCACCGGTGATGTATTCAACTTCAACGCCGGTACGCTTCGTAAATTCCTTGCCGACAATGGCGACGCCTTCTTTCCAATTGCCGCCCCAGGTGCTGATGACCAGCTTCTCCTGAGCCGATGCGGCGGTGGCCATCACGGCCAAGGCCCCGAGGGCAATGCACACCTTCTTCATCGTTCCACCTCTTTGATTGGGGCGACGTCGCCGCCCAGTCTGTTAGTAATCGTTCCCGCTCAATAGCCGTGGGCAGGATCGACTTCATGCAAGGGCGGCAGCCCCTGCCGCACGCGACGGATACTCTCCGCCACATCGCGTGCTGCCAGTTTCGGCACGGTGATGCTGGCCATGTGCGGGGTGATCAGCACATTCTCGAACGACCAAAGCGCATGATCGGGCGGCAGCGGCTCGATCTCGAAGGCATCGAGCGTGGCCTCGCCGATATGCCCGGAGCGCAGAGCCTCGATCATCGCGGCTTCGTCGACGATCGCGCCACGGGACGCGTTGATGAACTTGACACCCCTCGGCATGAGCCCGAACTCGCGGGCGCCGAGCAGGCCGCGGGACTGCACCGTCAAGGGCAGGAGACTTACGATGATCTCATTGTCGGCGAGCACACGCTCCAACCCGTCCTCGCCGGTCACGGACGTGACACCCTCAATGTTCTTGACTGAGCGAGACCAGCCGGTGACGGAAAAGCCCATCGACGCGAGGGTTCGCGCCGCCGGACCACCGAGTTCGCCCAGCCCCAGCACGGCCACGTGGATGTCGGACAACGGACGCGGATGGACATACTCCCATTCGCCGCGCCGCGTGGCGCGCTCGAAGATGTGCATGTCACGCGCATATCGAGTGACCGCGAAGACGACATAGCTCGTCATCATCGCCACCATGCCGGGATCGGAGAGGCGCGAAAATTTGACTGGCACGAGATCATCGCGCCGCACCAGCGCATCGACACCCGCCCCGAGATTGGTCACCAGCTTCAGGTTGGGGAACCGCGAAAAAAAACCCTTCGGCGGCATCCAGGCCAGCGCGTAGCCGATCTCGTCCGGATTGCCCACATCGGGATCGACGCGAAAATCGATCCCCGGCAGTTCCGCCGTCAGCGCCTCGCGCCAGGCGACGGCATCGTCAACAGGACTGTAGAAAACCAGAGCATCGGCTGTCATGACGGGACCTTGCTGGCAAACACAGACACACGCACGCAGTGACGGGGGCCACCCATCCTACCTTGCCTGCGTGGTTGAGCCTTACAAAGCCCCATACGCTCAGCTTCCCGACGACACCGATTTTCCTGTCAGGAAATGTTGACGCATATGGATGGATAGAAAAATACTTTTAACCACTACTCAAGATAGAAAGTTCCGATCCATCATCCGCGTGATCCGGTCGGCGTCAGGAAGGCGACGATGGCGTCTCCAGCGGGCTCGCAACTTGCCCGCAGCGTCGCCTCTTCGCTGGACACCAGAGTATCTCCCGGACGGACCACCACCGACCCCAGCGCATGTCCGACCTGCCAGGTGCCGCTCACGGCATGCAGCACCACGAGCCCCTCATCGGGTGCGGCAAGCAGAGGCTCGGTGGTGCCGGACGCAGGCATTACCTGAGCGTTCCAGCGGCCCCTGCGAGTCATGATGTTGAAGACACGCACCGGTCCATCAGGAAGAAGCGATTGCGGCTGCTGCACGCTGTCGAAATAGAAGGGTTCGAGCCGCTTCAACTGGCGGGTTTCGGCACCAAAGGACAGACCGAGGCGCTCGCCCGTGAGAAGAGTGATGTGCCGGTCCACCCCCGGGAAAGAGGAAAAAGCGCCTTCGCTGACAATCGGCGCAATGCTGAGCCGAATGTCAAAGTTCTCATGCGTCGCGCCCTCGGGCATCAGGAGCACATCCTGCGTGACGCCACCGCCGTTCTTCCACGGGGTGACCTTGTAGTCTGATGTCGTGAGAACTTTTATCCAACCCATACACTCTATGCAGCACCGGTCCACGCCGGTCACCGTCCCCTAAGCCAAAGAGAACGGAGACTAACGAGCGCCCATTGATGGCGGCAATCGAAGGCAGGACCACGCGGGCAACAGTTTACCGATCAAGTCGATAGGGCAGCTCTATGAAGAGAAACGGAAGATCCGCGGCGGCTTTCCCTCAGCGGATGGTGACGTGAGGTGACAGCGTGCCGGGCTCGAAGATTCCGCCCTGCGAGAACGACGCCTTGAGATGACGCGCGAACACTTCCACGGCCGGCCGCGGCGCCTGACGTCGCAGCTTGAGACTCACAAGGCGCACCGGCGGCAGCGGATCGGTGAGTGGCACCGCCGCGACCCGTCCACCATCGTGGGTGATCTGCGTCCGGGGCAGCACGTTCTGGATGGTGTAGCCGCGTCCATGGCCAACGAGACCGCGTGTCAATTCATAGGCCTTCGAGCGGAACGTGATCTGAGGCTCGATGCCGACGGTACGAAACAGGCTGAGGAAGTAATCCCGCGAATGCGGCAGGTCGAGCAGGATAAACGGCTCGTCGCGCAGATCCGCAAGGCTGATGCGATCGCGCTGGGCCAGGGGATGATCAGGATGCAGCACGGCATAGGGCAGCAATTCGGCGAGCGGCTCTGCCACGACATCGTCCGGCCGGGCGAATTCATAGGAGAGTGCTAGCTCCGTCCGCCCTGAAACGATGCCCTCCAGGATCTGCTGCTGATCGCCTTCATCCAGGCTGACCGTGATGCCGGGGTGACTCTCGGCAAACGTCGACAGCAGGCTGGGCATGAAGTGGGTGGCAATGGTCCAGAAGCAACCCACGGCAATTTCGCCGCGCACCTCGTCGGACATCGCCCGGGCGTTCTTTCCGAAATCGCGGGCATGGTTCAGGAGCAGGCGCGCCTCGTTGACGATGCGCGTCCCGGCAATCGTGGTCGTCACGCCCTTTGCATGATGTCGCACAAACACCTGCACGCCACATTCGGCCTCGAACTGGGCGATCGCCGCCGAGATCGAAGGCTGAGACACGTTCAGATGCCTCGCCGCCTCAGTAAGATTGCCGAAATCAGCGGTAGCCACGACATAGCGCAGCGCACGGAGAGAAACGTTCATCGGATTTTTCGATCTCAAAACCATATCGAAAATATTTTACCGATCCATTCGCTCAGCGCAATATTTCCTCGCAGGAAAAAGGAAGCAGCAATGATCCGTACGGGCGAACAGTATCGCGAGGGGCTTCAGGACGGCCGCGAGGTCTGGATTGACGGCGAGCGGGTGAAAGATGTCACCAAGCACGCGGCTTTCAAGCCGATCGTCGATGTCCGGGCCCGGATGTACGACATGGCGCATGAAGCGGCGTATCAGGATCGCCTGACCTACGTCGAGGACAACAAGCGCAACACCATTTTCTATAAGCCGCCCCGCGAGACCAAGGACTGGACCGACAAGGTCGAGGCGGTCGACGCAGTGATGAAGGACATCGGCGGCGTTGTAACCCGCGTCGGTGACGAGACGATCGGAGAAGTCTGGTCTCTCATCGACGGACGTGACGTTCTGGCGGAGTTTGACCCCCGCTTCGCCGACAATGTCGACAGGCACGTCCAGAACATCTTCGAAAACGACATCTTCCACATTTCGGCGAACACCGATCCCAAGGGCGACCGTTCCCTTCCGCCCCAGGATCAGGATCCCGACATGATGGTCCATGTCGTCAAGGAGACCGACGCGGGCATCATCATCCGCGGCGCCAAGTACGAGACCGCCGCAGCCTATGCCGACCAGGCCTTCCTCAAGCCCACGGTCGGCGCCTGGACCAACGAAACGCTTTCCGATTACGCGGTGGGCGGCATCGTCGATATGGGCGCGCCGGGCGTGAAGCAGATCTGCCGCTCCTCCTTCGCCGGCCGCACCAGCCCGGAAGACTACCCGCTGGCGAACAAGTTCGACGAGGTCGAATCTCTGGTGATCTTCGACAACGTGCTGATCCCCTGGGAAAACGTGTTCTTCTACCGGCATACCAAGGCGGCCCAGTACATTCGCGCCACACTGCACCGCTATTCGGCGTTTCCCTATGTGCATCGCCTGCTCTACGTCGCCGACATGATGATCGGCGCGGCGATGTGGAACGCCAAACAGACCGGTCTCGACAAGCTGCAGGCGGTGCGCGAGAAGCTCGCGGACCTCGTGTGCTACCGAGAGGGCATCAACGCCCATCTGACCGCCTCGATCGCGCTCGCGGAGAAGAGCCCCGGTGGTCTTCTCATGCCCAACCAGTCGCTGCTCTATGCCGGCCGCGTCCACGCCTGTGCAAACCTGCCGGCGATGATGCATATCGCGCGTGAACTGTGCGGCGGCCAGATCTGCGTCACCCCGAATGCCTCCTCGTTCCACAATGCCGGCTCGGGCGACTGGCTGAAGAAGTTCTACACGCTGAACAAGCAGTGGGAGGCGGAAGATCGCCGCAAGCTACTGGCGTTCGCCCGCGACCTGCTCAACTCGGACTATGCCGGCCACCGGCTGACATTCGTGCAGTTTGCCCAAGCCCCGCATTTCAACCATCTGAACGCGGTCTACAACTCCTTCGACTTCTCCGGTCCGCTGGACTTCGTGCGCCAGGCAGCCGGTCTTTCCGACCAGGTGATGGGAAAAGGCAAATGAACACGATCGATCCGGCTCATTTCCGCCAGGCCATGGGCCGTACCGCATCCGGGGTCACGGTTGTGACCAGCGATGGCGAGCATGGTCGTGTCGGGGTGACCGTATCGAGCCTGTGTTCGCTCTCGATGGAACCTCCCTCGGTGCTGTTCTGCTTGCACCGGGGGAGCCGCAGCCTCCCGGTGCTGCTCGGCAATGGAGTCTTCGCCGCCAATATTCTGGCACAGGGTCAGCAGCGCGTGGCCGACAGCTTCGCCGGACTTATCCCCGAGTTGCGCGACGATCGCTTTGCCGCCGGGACATGGGACCATTTGCACACGGGAGCGCCGCTGCTACAGGGAGCGCTGTGCCGCTTCGATTGTCGAATCGCGAGCGTCTTCGAGTTCGGCACGCACAGCATTATCGCGGGTGAAGTGATGGCGCTGGAAACCCACGGCATAGATCCGCTGGTCTATTCCGATCGCAGCTATCGCCGACTGCACGCGGCCTGAGGTCTATGCGAGCGGAAAGCATGAAAGACAATATGCGGCCTGTCGAAGACGGCGGTGGGGTGCTGACGTCTTCCCATACGCTCGATATCCTCTCCGATCTCATCGCCTTTGACTCCGTAAGCTCCCGCTCGAATCTGCCGATAATCGGCTACATCGCGGACTATCTGTCGCGCCATGACGTCGAGAGCCGGCTCATTCCCAATGCGGGAGGCGACAAAGCCTCGCTTCTTGCCACCATTGGCCCGAGCCACAGGCCGGGGCTTGCCCTTTCAGCCCATACCGATGTCGTTCCCGTCGAGGGACAGAACTGGTCGAGCGCCCCTTTCACCGCGACCATACGCGAGGGGAAACTCTTCGGGCGCGGCTCCTCGGACATGAAGGGCTTCCTCGCCGTGGTGCTCGCAGCGGTGCCGGCCTTTGTGCGCTGCGCCACCGGGCGTCCGGTCCACCTCTGCTTTTCTTATGATGAGGAACTCGGCTGCGCCGGGGCGCCGGACCTCGTCGCGGCGACGGCGGCGCTTCGCGTGCCGCCCGCCTTGTGTCTTGTCGGCGAGCCGACCTCCCTCAAGGTCGGCCGCGCGCACAAGGGCAAGTTCGCGAACCGGTTGGTCGTCACCGGCAAGGGCGGGCACTCAGCCCTGCCCCATCTCGCAGCCAATGCGGTGACAGCGGCGGCACGCCTCGCATGTGGGCTGGAGGCGATAGGCGCCGAGCTGACCAGCGCCACCAATGATGCGTTCGATCCCCCATTCACGACCGTTCATGTCGGCTCGCTTCATGGCGGCGGAGCCTTGAATTTCGTGCCGGACCTGGCCGTGCTTGAATATGAAGTGCGCACGATCCCCGGTGTGGACGTAGCTGCGATCAAGGCCAGGATCGCCGCGCTCGTCGACGAGGTGCGCGCGGACCTTAAGGCGCAGGCCTCAGTGGCCGATATCAGGGTTGAACCAATCAGCGACTATCCCGGTCTCGACACGCCGGCCGACCTTGTGGCTGCGGCGCGTCTCTCTCGGCTCCTCGGCTCAAATGAGGGACCGGTCACGCTCGCCTACGGTACCGAGGCCGGGCTCTATTTCGAAGCCGGCATCCCGACACTGGTGTGTGGCCCTGGCAATATCGACCGCGCCCACAAACCTGACGAATGGGTGGGACTGGACGAACTCGCCAGCGCGGATGCCCTGATGCTCAAGCTCGCCGAGGCCCTTGGCGACAACCCCACCGATCCACTCTTCTAGTCCCCAACGAGGCTTTCGACATGGTCGTGCACAAGCGTATTCGTCCCTTCAATACCAAGGAAACCTACCCTGAGCAGAAGCTGAACAATGACCTCAGCCAGGGTGTGGTCGCACGCGGGACCATGGTCTTCCTTCGCGGCCAGATCGCCCAGGATCTCGATACACGCGAAAGCCTGTATGCCGGCGATCCCGGCAAACAGACCGAAAAGGCCATGCAGAACATCAAGATGCTGCTCGAAGAGGCCGGCAGCGACATGAGCCACATCTGCCGCATCGTGGTCTACATCACCGACATCCGCTACCGCGAGGCCGTCTACCAGGAGATGGGCAAGTGGCTGAAGGGTGTGTTCCCCTGCTCCACCGGCCTTGTCGTGCCCGCCCTCGCCCGCCCGGAATGGGTGGTCGAAATCGAAGTAACAGCTGTCATCCCTGACGAAGCCTGAGCGGGAGACGCTGCGTGACCTTCTCCATTTCCGCCCGGTGTGAACGCACCGGCATGTTCGGCATCGCGGTCTCGTCGTCCTCACCGGCCGTCGCGGCACGCTGCGCCCATGCCCGCGCCGGCGTGGGGGTGGTGGCAACGCAGAACATCACCGACCCGACCCTCGGCCCCAAGGGGCTCGATCTCCTGGCAAAGTGCCTCACCTCGGAAGAAGTGATTGCCCGCTTCAAGGCCGAAGCCTCGCATTTCGACTACCGGCAGGTGGTGGTGCTGGACAAGACAGGCACCTCCACCGGCCACTCGGGCATAAAGACCCTCGGAACCCACACCATTGCTCAGGCTCCGAACGTCGCGGCGGCTGGTAACCTTTTGTCCTCCGACAAGGTGCCGCAGGCGATGGTCGACAGCTTCCTGTCGATGCCCGACGCCTCTCTCGGCGACCGGCTTGTAGCCGCGATGAAGGCAGCGGTAGCAGCGGGTGGTGAGGAAGGTCCCGTGCATTCGGTGGGAATGCTGCTCGTCGACAAGGTGGCCTGGCCGGTCGCTGACCTGCGGATCGACTGGTCGGAAGGCGACGTGATGGACGAGTTCGAGACCCTCTGGAAGCTCTGGGTTCCACAGATGGAAGCCTATGTGACGCGAGCGCTGGATCCGTCCACCGCACCGTCCTATGGCGTTCCCGGCGACGAGTGAGGCGCCATGTCCGCCACCCGCCCCTCGCTCAAGCTGACCCATGAAGGCGCGCTGACCATGCTCGCGGGCGCCCTCGCCAAGGCGAAGGAACTCGGCGTGCCGCAGAACATCAACATCGTGGACGAGGGCGGCAATCTTCTCGCCTTTGTGCGCATGGACGGTGCCAAGCTGCTGTCGCGCGAGACCTCGCTGTCCAAGGCGATCACCGCCGCCTCGCACCGCCAGCCCAGCGGCCGGCTCAATCCGGCGGACGCGGTGAACCTGCAGCTCGCCGCCGGCCAGCGCCTGACCAATCTCGTGGGCGGCCTGCCCATCCTCATCGAGGGTCAGTGCCTCGGCGGCATCGGCGTCGGCTCGGGCACCGGGGCGCAGGACATCGAAGTCGCGCGAGCCGGGCTGGCCGCCATCGGCGCCGAGGATCAAATGCCATGAAGCTGCTTCACGCACCCACCTCCCCCTTCGTACGGAAGGTTATGGTCGTTGCGATCGAGACCGGCCTTGCGGAGCGGATAGACATCGAGTTCAACGCGGCAAGTCCCCTCCAGCGGGACCCTGCCCTCGTTGAACAGAACCCGCTCGGGAAGATTCCCGCGCTGATCCTCGATGACGGCTCGACCATCTATGACAGCCCGGTGATCTGCGAGTATCTGGCTGCGAGCGTGGGTGACACCAGGATCTTCCCGACTGCCGGCCCTGCCCGATGGTCGGCGCTCACCCAGCAGGCGCTGGGAGACGGCTTGCTCGATGCAGCCATCGCCAATCGCTATGAGACGGTGATGCGTCCCGTGGAAAAGCGCTGGCAGGGCTGGACCGATGCCCAGCTTGCCAAAGTGAGCGGCGCGCTCGACCACATCGAGACGATCGTATCGACCTTCGACGCCAGCGTGACGATCGGATCGATCACGATCGGCTGTGCACTGGGCTATCTCGACTTCCGCTATGCCGATCTGAACTGGCGTACAGGTCGCCCCTCGGCCACAGCCTGGTTCGAAGCCTTCGACGAACTCCACTCAATGGTCGCCACGCGCCCGCGCGAACGCGTCGCCTGATCCCGCATTTCCGGAACCGAGAAGCATGAGCGCGCCCATCCGTATCGTCGTACTCAATGGCCCCAATACAAATCTCTATGGCCTCGATCCCAATGGCCCGTATGGGACGCTTACGATCGACGACATTTCCGAACGCTGTCGGGCATGCGCAGCGAATCTTGGCGCGACCCTGGAGTTCCGCCAGTCCAATCACGAAGGCGTTCTGGTTGATTGGCTCCAGGCCGCCCGAACAGAGGCAGACGGCATTATCATCAACGCCGGGAGCCTCTCCTACAGCTCGATCGCCATTCTCGATGCGCTGTCCGCTGCCGCCCTGCCGGCGATCCAGGTCCATGTGAGCAACGTCTTCAAGCGCGAGAACTTCCGGCATTATTCCCCGCTTTCAAGCGTAGTCACGGGTTGCATCATTGGCCTCGGCCCGGAAGGCTATGAAATGGCCGTCGCGGCACTGATCGCGCGCCTGAAGAGCAGCTGAGAGAGGCCGGAAAGCCGCGCAGTTCAGGTACCGGTCTCCCCCTCGCCGAATCATTCGGCCACTGACCAGCATTCCCATGCGAGGCCTCGATCACTCTCCCCCGTGCGCCACGGCAAGGCGGCGCAGCGCGGGCGTGCACGAATGTGTGCGGCCGGGTTGAGATCATGCTTGAAGCATGCACCAGTCTGCGGTGTGTTGGTCTGCGACGCCCACGGGATCGACACCGGACACGGATGCCGCGCGTTCCCCTAGGAACCGCCTCCAAGCGCCGGGGGTTCAGGGTATAGGAGGATCGAAATGACCCATATCCGCTATGAAATTGTCCAGCACGATGGTGGCTGGGCCTACAAGCTCGGCGATGTATTCTCCGAAACCCATGCGACACACGAGGGCGCGCTACGCGCCGCGCGAGAGGCCGCGGCGAGACAGACGATCTCGGGCGAAACGCGGCCCATTCTGTTCCAGGACAGTGACGGCCATTGGCACGAAGAGACCGCTCAGGGCACCGATCGGCCGGATGCCGAGATCGACGACACTGCGGAAACAGCGGCGCCAAAGACCCCCTGATTGGAAAGCCCGAAAGCAACGGCCCCGAGGATGAGATTGGCCCCTCACCCCTTAAGGCGCTTGATCAGCTTCCCCGGATATGAGGCTCCGCATCGTGTCGGACCGGCCACGAAGCGACATCGGCGCTCAATTGGCAGCCGATGTCGTCTCTTGCGCTTTGAACCGCCTCTTTCCCTTTGGTTCCCCGCGCCGATGAGACCATGATCTCAATAGCCGTATGCCTTCCGTGAAGAGTGCTATTTTACCTACGAAGAGGTGATAGGTTGGGCGAGCGATGCTTGATCTTCATCGGCAGCGGGGGACTCTCCTGAGCGCGCGACGACCACCTGCCGTCACAACACAGATGTTCCCGCAACTCCAACCCGAAGGCCATGTCGACAAGAACGAGAGGCGGAACACGCCTTCCATAAGAGGAAACAAAGGAGTGTCAGCCATGCCCTTTCGATTCCGGCATATGTTGGGCGCCGGCTTTTGCGGGATCATGATCCTGGCCGGGGTGAGATTGGACGTCAGGCACGCCTTCGGCCAGACCAGTACCATTCCCTCTTCGATTTCAACGCCTGACACCATCGAGACCCATCTCGGCACACTCGAATTCGCCGACGGCGTCCCCAGCGCGGCGACGCAGTCAAGGCTTTACGACAACATCGACTTTACCTATGCGTATCGCGCTTTCATGGACAACATGAGCGGCGTGAGCATCCTGGCCCTGCGCAGGGGCATGGAGAGCATCGGCGTCAAGGACAACGAGGTTCTTGTCTTCTCCGAGCTGATGGATTCCAAGTCGCTGTTCCTGACCGCGAACGCCGATACGATCTATGTCATGGGATCCATCGACCTTACCAACGGGCCGATGGTGCTGGAAACACCGCCCGACTTTCTGGGCGCGGTACAGGACGCCTGGTTTCGCTGGGTGATCGACCTCGGGCTTCCCGGGCCTGATCGTGGAACCGGCGGCCGGTATCTCATCGTGCCCCCCGGCTACACCGGCACCCTGCCGCAGGGCGGGTACTACATGGCGCACGCGCTTACGAACCATATCGTGTGGTTCGGCCGTTCCTTCTTGAAGGATGGGAGCGATCCAAAGCCGGTCGTCAGGACGATCAGGGAATTTACAAAGGTCTATCCCTACCAGCCTGGCGGCGTTGGCACCCCCATCGCTGAATTCCTTAACGGCGAGGCCCGTCTCACGCAGACATCCGAGCCGCCCGCGACGGTGTTCCACGAGGGCAGCGGCAAGGTGATGAACACCATCCCGCCCAATGACTGGACCTTTTTCGAGGCGTTGAACGAGGTCGTCCAGCAGGAGCCGGCCATAGCACTCGACGCCGAACTGATGGGGCCCATCGCCGCCATCGGCGTCGTGAAAGGCAAGCCCTTCGCGCCTGACGCCCGCATGAAGAGGATCATGACGGACGCGCTCGCGATCGCCAACGCTTCCGCGCGCACTCTGTTCGTCAGCCCACGCGAGGCCAGCTGGTTCTATTATCCTGGCTCAGCGTGGTTCAATTACCTGTTTCAGACCGGCTACGCGTTCGAAACGCCGATTCCGATGATCACGCGCGAGGGAGCCAAGCCCTTCCCGCCGACCGGCTACCGCACCATGGATGCGCGCACCAACTTCTTCTACGGCGTCACCGGCATCACGCCAGCCATGGCCATGCGTCTGACCGGGATAGGCTCGCAATATCTGCTTGCCACGCTCGATGCCGAGAAAAACCATTTCGATGGCGCGAAAACCTACAAGGTGAGTCTGCCCAAAGGCATCCCAGAGGCGAACTTCTGGTCCATCACGGTCTATGACAACATGACCCGGTCCATGCTCGACACACCGCAGCGTTTCCCCCGTGCGGGTAGCCAAAGCTATCCGACACCGGCGGCGGAGGCCGAAGCGGACGGCTCGACAGTGATCTATTTCGGACCCGAGCAGCCTGAGGGTGTCAAACCGGGCAACTGGATACAAACGGTGCCTGGCAAAGGATGGTTCACGATTCTGCGCCTCTATAGTCCGCTTGAGCCGTTCTTCGACAAAAGCTGGCGACCGAGCGAAATCGAACTGGTCAAACGATAACGCGAGCCTAGTGGCCAGCTGGAATGAGGACGAGTGCTAGGCTGATGGAGATCATTTCCCCCCACGATCTGGAAGCTGTACTGCGCCTGGTCGTGGCTGTGGCCTGCGGCATGCTGATCGGTCTCAACCGCGACCTGCGCGGCAAGCCGACAGGCATGCGCACGCTCGGCCTGGTGAGCATGGGCGCAGCGCTGATTTCGCTCACGGCGATGCGCGTGGATGGAATCGCGGGTCACCCCGATGCCACAAGCCGCGTCGTTCAGGGCATCATACAAGGCGTGATGACCGGCATAGGCTTCCTTGGAGCCGGCGTCGTGCTGCGTCGCCGTCATCCGCTGGAAGTACATGGGCTCACCACGGCAGCGACAGTGTGGGTGACGGCAGCCCTTGGCGTCGCCTGCGCCCTCGCCAGCTGGCACCTCATTTTGTCGGCCTTGCTTGTCACCCTGCTGCTCCTCGCCGCCGTGCTCCCCCTGGAACGCACCCTGGAAGCGCGCTCCAAGAAACAGCCGAAGGAGGCGAGCTCTTCTGGGATATCGGAGAACACGCCCTGACCCGGCTCACGTCGCCGCCGAACCTGCAAGTGGCAGAAAGGCTGGAGCGGGCGAAGGGCTGTTGATTTCCACTGAGAAGTGCCCCAGGCCGAGGGTGGCCTCGGGTCAGGTGGCGGTCAAGTTTTGACCTTGCCCCCTGGGGGAGGTCCTCGTTCTGAACTGGAATCCGTCGACGGGAGACGGACGATGCGAAAGAGCAGATTCAGCGAAAAGCAGATCATCGGCATTGTGAAGAAGCATCAGGCTGGGATGCCTGTCGCGGATCTCTACCGGAAGCACGGCATCAGCGACGAGACGTTCTACACTTGGCGATGGAAGTACGGCGGCACGGAAGTCTCCCACGACCGGAAGTTGAACTGTCCGCCTTCAGCGCCCTTGAGACCGTTTAGGAGTTTTCTGGAAGGGAGGATTTCTGGATCATCGCAACCATTATGGAACGCAGATGAGCCAGAAGTCCGGGCCGGAGAAAGCGCCGGCAGAGCTGATCGTGAAGGACATCAGGCGAACCACCCGCCGGCAGTTTTCCGCCGAAGATGAGGATCCGCATCGTGCTGGAAGGCGTGCGCCGCGAGGAGGGCATCGCCGAGCTGTGCCGGCGCGAGGGCTTCGCCTCGTCGATGTATGATGGCTGGTCAAAAGAGATTCTCGATGCCGGCAAGCGTCGGCTGGCCGGCGATACGGCACGGGCGGCGACGTGCAACGAGGTCGAGGACCTGCGTCGTGAAGCGCAGGCCCTGAAGGAGGCCGTGGCCGATCTGAGACTGGAAAAGAGTGTCTACAGCCGCATGCGGGCGAGATAGCCCCGCTCGTAGAAGGAGACGATCCGCGTCACCGAGAAGGCGATGATGAAATAGATCAATGCCGTAGCCGTGAGGATCTCGATTGGCCGTGCGGTCGAATCGGCAATCATCTGGCCTTGATACATCAGGTCAGCCATGCCGACGGCGGAGACCAGCGCGCTTTCCTTGAACAGGGTCACGCAATTGGACAGCAGCGTGGGGACGGCGCGCAGAACGGTCTGGGGCAGGATCACATAAGGCACGCTCACCCGCGCTGGCAGGCCGAGGGCAACGCAGGCATCGCGCTGCTCGGCGCCGATGGATTTGAGCGCCGCGCGAAAGCTCTCGCTGGAAATGGCACCCATATAGAGCGAGAGGGTCAGCACGGTGGAGAACACGTTGCCGAGTTCCATGCCCAGGATCGCCGGCAGGCAGAAGAAGAACCAGAATAGCTGGATCAGCACCGGCGTGCCGCGGAAGATCTCCACATAGGTCGTGGCAATCACCTGAAGCACCGGATGACCGGCCTGGCGCACCACGCTGACAAGGAAGCCGAGAGTGAGACCGAAGGCGAGGCCGAGCGCGGTGAAATACAGCGTGTTACCGAGGCCGATGGACAGCGCGAGGCGATAGTCCCAGAGGAAGCCGAGAGCGGCAGTGATGTTCATGTCGTCCTTCCCCTCACGCTAGGCGCGAGCGCAGGCGCCGCTCGCACAGGCCCACGACCTGCGAAAGAGGGAGCGAGAGCGCGAAGTAGATGAAGGCGACTGTGGTGTAGATCTCGATCGGGCGGTAGGTCTGGGTGGCCAGCGTCTTGCCCTCATACATGAGGTCGGCAATGGCCACGATCGCCACCAGAGACGTCTGCTGCAGCAGGCCGATCGTATTGGTGAGCAACACCGGGATCGCCATCAGCACCGCCTGCGGCAGGATCACATAGATCGTCTTCTTCAGCGGAGACAGGCCGAGCGCCGTGCAGGCATCGTAATGCGAGGCGGGAATGGACTGGATGGCGGCGCGGTATGCCTCGGCGTTGAAGGCCGTGATGTTCATGCCCAACGCCAGGATGGCCATGTAGAACGGATCATAGAAAACGCCGAAGAAATACGGCACGCAGTAGAAGATCCAGATGATCTGGACCAGCGCGGGGGTGCAGCGAAACAGCTCGATGAAGCCGATCGCGAGCCAGCGCAGCGGCGCAATGCGGCTCATCACCATCTGGCAGACGAGAAAGCCGCCGACCAGACCGATGACGGCGCAGACCGCGGTGAGCTGGAGCGTGACCGCAAGCCCCGCCATCAGCGGGTCCCAGTTTGCCGTGATGACCGAGAAGTCCCAGGAATAACGACCCATCGTCTCCACTCCTCAGGAAATGGTCTCGACGTGAAGAACCTTTTTCAGGAAATCCGCGGTGCGCGGCTCGGAGGGGTTGGTGAACATCTTCGAGGGGGGTGCGTCCTCGACGATCCGGCCATCGGCGGAGAAGATCACCCGGGTAGCGATGCGTTTGGCGAACCACATGTCGTGGGTGACGATCATCATTGACATCTTTTGCTCGGCGAGTTCGAGCATCACCCCTTCCACCTCGGTGACGAGTTCGGGGTCGAGAGCCGAGGTCACCTCGTCGAACAGCATGATCTTGGGATCGAGCAGCAAGGCGCGGGCAATGGCGACGCGCTGCTTCTGGCCGCCCGACAGCATGCCGGGGAAGGCGCCGGCCTTGCTCTCGAGGCCAAGGCGGGCCAGCAGCTGCATGGCCCGTTCCGTCGCGCTCGAACGACTTTCGCCGCGGGCCCGCATCGGCGCGAGAATAAGGTTGCCGAGCACGGTGAGATGCGGGAATAGCGTGTAGTGCTGAAACACCATCCCAACCTTGTTGCGGACCGGGATGTCGACGAAATTGTCTTTCTTGGACTTGGGGTTGGCCTCGATGTAGCGCGCGCCTTCGAGCTCGATGCGGCCGCGATCGATCTTCTCCAGGCCCATCACGCAGCGCAGCAGCGTGCTCTTACCGCTGCCGCTGGGCCCGATGACGACGACACGCTCACCGGCTTCCATCTGAAAGTTGATGTCATCGAGAACGATCAGATGTCCGCCGAACGACTTGCGCAGCCCTTGCACGTTCAGGAAGCTAGATGACATGCCGACCCCTCTTACTCACATTGAGAGGCGGACGGCACCACCCGGCGCCGTCCGCTCCGGAAATCGTCAGCTCACTTAGCTCCGGCGAGGTACACTTCGCTCCAGTGCTTGAGCGAGGCATCGACCGCACCGAGGGACACCTTCTCTTCCAGGAAGATGTTGAGCACCTGGATGTCATGATAGGTCAACTGCGGCGGCAGGCCGAAGGAGATACCCTGCTTCATCAGTGCGGGGTGAGCTTCGAGCAGGCCTACCTTTTCCGAATTGGCGGTCTGCAACAGCAGGTTGGTGGTCGAGTCCGCGCCCGCCACGTCGACGCGGCCGGAGAGCAGCGCCAGATTGAGGCCGTTGGCGTCCGGCAGGCGGACGATCTGTGCCTTCTTGAAGCGCTCGGTCACCTTGTGGTCCTGGGCCGAACCGGACATCACGCCGATGCGCATGCCGGGCACGTCGAAGGTGGAGAGATCGGCGGCCGGATTCTTGGTCTTTTCGCTCGCCAGAAGATAGGCGAAGTTCATCTCGTCATAGCCGGCGATACCACTGTAATTGATGACGAGGGCGCGGGCCGGGGTGCGGTTGAGCGCGGGTGACATGTCCCACTTACCGGCCTGCAGGCCGGCGACGATGTTGTCCCAGGTGGTGTCGACGAACTCGACCTTCACCTTGAGCACCTCGGCGAACTGCTTGCACAGGTCGAGATAGGCTCCGCCATATTCGCCGGTCTTAAGGTCCTTCATGACATAAGGCGGCGAGATGGCGGAGGCACAGCGCAAAGTGCCGCGCTTCTGCACTTCCGACCAGTAGCCGTCGGCATGGGCCGGTGCGGCCGACAGTCCGGCGACAACCACAAGGCCGAGAGCGCCCGCGCCGATGCCGTGCGTGCAGAGCCTTGCAAACTTCTTCCAAACGCGAGCTAAAGTCATTTTGTATTTCCCCTTTGCGGAAGCCGATATGCACGCATGATGTCCGCCCCAAGCGGACAATCAGGTTCGTAGCTGCTTTTTGTTATATCGTATAAATCTGAAACCCCCTGTCAAATGGAGATTTGACAGACGCGAACGTCGCTTTCGTTTATGTTTTCAACTGTTTGATTTTACGTATTTTTTCCAAAATTCTAATCGACTCCGTGTGCGCGCAGGGCGGATGGAGTGTACCTTTTCCCTTGCCCCTCTCTGAAGTTATGTCATTTGTTATATAATAATTGGAGGCGAACATGCAGCGTCATACGGGTCGGCGGGTTCTCATCACGGGCGCCGGAAATGGAATCGGCATGGCGGCGGCCCGCTTCTTCGCGGGCGAGGGCGCGCGCCTGTGTCTTGTTGATATCGACGCCGAGGCGCTGGCGGCCACGCTTGGCACGCTGCCGCCGGGCACCGAGGCGCTGAGCCACACGGTCTCCGTTACCGACGAGGCCGGGATAGCCGGCGTGGTCGAGGCGATGGTCGCGACCTATGGCAGCATCGACGCGGTGGTGAACTCGGCCGGCATGGTGGTGGTCGAGCCGGCGCTGGAGGCGCGGATCGGCATTTTCCGCGAGGTGATCGAGGTCAACCTCATCGGGACCTGGATCGTCTGCCAGGCGGCGGCACGGCACATGGCGCAGGCCGGCAGCGGCTCCATCGTCAATATCAGCTCGGTCTACGGCTTTCAGGGCGCCCCGGGCCGCACCGCCTATTGTGCGTCCAAGGGCGGGGTCGTCAATCTCACCAATTCGCTCGCCGTGGAGTGGGGCCCGCTCGGCATCCGAGTCAACAGCGTGGTGCCCACCGGCACCCGCACACCCATGGTCCAGGGGCTGATCGACCGCGGTATCTATGACGTCGATGCCGTCTCTCGGCGCACGCCCCTGCGCCGCATCGCCGAGCCGGAAGAGGTCGCCGCCGCCTGCGGCTTCCTCGTCAGCGACGAGGCGGGCATGACCACCGGGCATCACCTCGCCGTCGATGGCGGCTGGCTCGCCAACGGCTTCCTCATGGCGCCCAAGGCGGGCGCCTGATCGTTCGACACGTCTTTCGCCAGGCCCTCGCATGAAGGCCCCATTCGTGATGGAGACCCCATGGTAAAGCGTCAGAATATTTCCTCCGGCTCTCAGTTCGAGAAGCTCTACGGCTATTCCCGCGCCGTGAAGGTCGGGGAAACGCTGTACATTTCCGGCACCATCGGCATGGACTATGCCGCCGGCAAGATGCCCGAGGATGTGGTCGGTCAGGTGCGCCAGATCATTAAGAACTTCGAGCTTCCGCTGGCGGCCGCTGGCGGCTCGCTGAAGGACATTGTGCAGATCACCACCTATGTGACGGCGCCGGAAGTCTTCAAGGAGGTTGGCCCGGAACTCGGCGTGATCTTCGCGGATGTGCTGCCGACCAATGCCGCGCTCGTGGTAGCCTTCCCGGTTCCGGGCGTGCTGGTCGAGATCTCGGCGACGGCCGTCATTGGCTGTGGATGACCAGCTAGAGCATTTTCGAGCGAAGTCGGCTCCGATTCACGTAAAGAAAATTTGTGAAAACAAATGGATAGAGCATTTCCGGTGAACGGGAGTTCACCGAACGGCTCTAGAACGGACAGAGATTCCCCATGTGTCAGAGCTGCCATTCAGGCCTGCCCTTGAGTTTCGAGGTCGTGGACGAGGCCGGCATCGTCGCGGCGGCGACCACCGCACATGAGAGCAAGCAGGCCTGGCACTTTCATGTGCTGGCGCCCAGTTGCACCTTCAGCCCGAAGCCCGGCGCCTACACCTTCCTGCTGGAGCTGACCGATGCGAAGCGAGCTCTCTGCGCCTTCTACGACGACAAGCCGACGGCGGTGAACAAGCAGCTCCTGCCTCTGCTACACGGCGCGGACGCCCTCGCCGACAAGCCGACCGGGGCCAACCTGTCGGATGAGGACGAGGCCCTACTCGCCACCATTGAGCGGGCGGCGAAGGCGGGCACGCGCTGGCACCATCACATGATGTTCCCGGCCTGCGGGTTGAACACCTCGGACCGCAAATGGCGGCTTTTCGTCGAGATCGACGGAAACGAGCCGGTGATCCGCGACTATGCCAACGAGCCCTCCGGGGTGCTGAACCGCGTCGAGCGGATCTATTTCGGCCTCAGTTGAACCTACACCGCTGTAGGAAACGGGTGCCCCCGCGAGGAGGCGCCCGTTCTCGCTCGGCAGAAGCGGGTGGGCTCAGCGCAGATTCTGCCGTGCAAGGGCTGCCCGAGTCACCTCGTTGAGGACGTTCCAGGGAATGAACGTGTCGAGCCACGCGGCGGCGCGTCCGGTGAACAGCACCAGTTCCTCGATCACATCGTCGATGTCGTCCGGCACACTTAGCAGCGTCTTGGCGTCGTCGAGCACCTTGCCCGTCGCGTGCAAGGCGCAGAAGCCGTCGATCCGGGCGTTGAAGGCATCGATGAGGAAAGCCAGCACGCGGGCACGCTCGCCGGTGCCGATGCCATAGGCGGCGCTGCGTAGGCGCCAGATCAGTTCGTGCAGCTTACGCAGTTCGCCTTCCGCCATAGCGAGCGGGCCATAGGGGATCATCATGCCCGGCCGGCGCAGCAGCCCAAACATCTCCTCCGGCGGGGCCTGCCACATCGCCTTGCGCGCCGTGCGCAGGGCGATCAGCCCCGGCGCGGTGAAGGGCTTTTCCGGCAGAGCGAGGGCGAGCGCGTCCTCATTGGCGCTGAGCTCCGCCAGCAACGGCTCCTGGCCGTGGTTCTCGACCACGCGGCAGCCGAAATCCTTCAGCCAGCCAATATCGCCCGTCAGCCGCCCGAGGACAGAGACCTGTGCCTTCTCGGCCTGCAGATCGCCATAGATCAGCTCCAGGAACTGGCGTTCCGGCCAATAAAGGAAGGTGCCGGCCGGAAGGGTGAGGATGTCCGCCGGCTTCTCGATGTCGGCCACGACAGGCGCGTGCCAGAAGATATGCTGCCCCGCGATCTTGGCGCAGTGGATGTCGAGTGTCGCCGGCAGGTTGGCGATCACCTTGCCGATCGTCACCGGCGCGAGGTCGGGAAAGAGCTCGATCTCGTGCGCGACCCCGTCCAGCGTAAAAGTGAGCGAAGGCATGTGACTATTATCCTTTGGAGAAGAGCGCACCGCCGACAACCTGCCGCGTCGGCAGCATTTCGATGGTGCTGAGATCGACGAGGGCCGGGCTACTCAACACATGCAGGATGGTGGCGGCCACATTGGCGGGAGTGAGGCACTCATAGCCGTCATAGAATTCTTCGTCGGCGCCAAGTTGGTCGTGAATGCCGGTCTGCACCCGGCCGAGCAGGATTTCGGTGACGCGGATATGGCTGTCGCGCAGGTCCACTCGCAGATTAGCCGACATGGCGTGCATGGCGGCCTTGGTGGCGCTGTAGAGCGCCGGCCCGGTGCCGGGAGCCGTGCCGCAGATCGAGCCCAGAAGCACGATGGTGCCGGCATCGGCCGCCTTCATGGTCGGCACCACCGCCCGCAGCAGGTTGACGGTGCCGAGAATATTGATCGCGACGAGTGACTCCGCAACATCGGCGGGAGTTTCGTGGAGCGGAATCTGCGGGCCGAGAATGCCGGCGCTGTGGATCAGCACGTCGGCTTTCTCATCCGCCAACGCCGCCACCACCGCTTGCGCGTTGCGGATGTCGAGCGTGCGGCTAGAGCATCCGGTCCGTCTGGCGAGGTCGGCGAGGGCGTCCGCATTGGTGCCGAGAGCGAGCACCGTATAGCCCGCCTGCGCGAGCTGCGCGACGATGACGCGACCGATGCCGCCTGTCGCGCCTGTCACGATCGCCGTCGGTTGCATGTCGCCCCCTGCCCCCCGGTTCAGCCGGCGCTGCAGGCGTTTTGTAGGATCAGCCGCGCCACTGTGGCCGGGGCCTCGACATGAGGCATGTGGCCGACATTGGGCAGCAGATGGATGGCTGCTTCGGGGCCCGCGCCCAGAGCGTGGCGCATCGGGATGATGCGGTCACATTTGCCCCAGATGATCTTCTGTGGCACCGCGATCCGGCGCAGAGTCGCGCGCATCTCCCCCGCCTGCGTGCCGTCCGGGAACAGCCTGGCGGCGAGATCGGCCTGCGCCCGCCGAAGCTCGTCGCCGCGCGCCTTCAGCGTTGCCTGGACATAGCCGGTCGACACAATGGAGGGATCTGAAAACAGCCGCAGCAGCCAGGGCTTCAGGCTTTCCACCCGGGTGGCGCGGCAGAAGCCGTCGAGGAAATCCCCGTCGATCTCCGGCCCCAGCCCCGCCGGCGCGATCAACGTGAGCGAGCGCGCGTTAACGCGGCCGGTTTCCGCGAGCGCGATGGCGACGCCGCCGCCGAGCGAATGGCCGACAAGATGGCACTCCTCGATGCCGGCCTCAGCGAGCGCCTGCCCAACAGCGGCGGCGAGGTCTTCAAAGCTCGCGGCTCCGGCGTTCGCCGGCGAACGGCCGTGACCGGGCAGGTCTACCAGCATGGCGGCGTGACCGGCACCGAGCATCGCGAGTAAGGGCTGCCACGAGAAACCGTCGGCGCCGAAGCCATGCAGAAACACGAAGGGCGTGCCGGTGCCGATCCCGCGACGGGTAAGGCTGACCCCGCCGGCAGCTAGGCTCGGCGCAGCGGCGGGAGCCGGGTGCGCATGGGTGAAGGCGTCGATATCGCGCAGCTTGATGCGGCCCGAAGGGCTGGAAGGAGTGATCGCCGACAGGTCGACCCCTCGTTGCGCGGCGATGCGCCGGGCAAGCGGCGAAGCGGTCACCCGTGCCGGTCCCAAAGTGGCGACGGGGGACGCCACGGGCAGGACAGACGGCGGTACAGGAGCGATCACGGCAGGGGCAGCCTTGGGCGCTGCCGCGCTCTCCGCCGCTCCATCGCGAATGGTGCCGAGCACCATGCCGATCGCCACTTCCTCGCCGATCTGCGCCCGGATCTCGGTGAGAATGCCGGAAACGGGGGCCTCGATCTCGGTGGCCGCCTTCGCCGTCTCCACGGTGACGACAAGTTCGCCCGCCGAGACGCTGTCGCCGGGATTCTTGTGCCAGGAGACCACGACGACGGATTCCATGTATTCGCCGCCAGCGCCGACGACAGTGATATCGGTCACGGCAAGACCCTCCCCTTCACGACCGGCCCTCACGTGAGCGTGGCGCGCGCGGCATCGGCGATGCGCGCGGCGTTCGGCAGAACCGAGAGCTCCAGCGGTTCGGCATACGGCACCGGCATGTCGGGCAGCGTCACCCGCGCCACCGGCGCGTCGAGATCGTCGAAGGCGAAGTCCATGATGGTGGCGGAAAGTTCGGCGGCATAGCCGCAGAAACGCCAACCTTCGTTGACCACCACCGCATGATGAGTCTTGGCGATGGAGGTGGTGATGGCGTCGAGATCGAGTGGGCGAAGGGTGCGCAGGTCGATCACCTCGGCGGAAACGCCGTCCCGCGCGAGGAGTTCGGCCGCCTTCTGGCTCTCCAGCACCATGCGCGAGGTGGCGAAGATCGACACGTCCGCCCCCTCTCGCACCGTCTTCGCCTTGCCGATCGGCACCAGAAAGTCAGGATCGTCGGACACCTCGTCGCGTAGATTGTAGAGCAGCTTGTGTTCGAGGAAGACTACGGGCTGGCTGTCGCGGATGGCGGATTTCAGCAATCCCTTGGCGTCAGCCGGCGAC
Organism: Ancylobacter pratisalsi; assembly: GCF_010669125.1. Lineage (NCBI taxonomy): Bacteria > Pseudomonadati > Pseudomonadota > Alphaproteobacteria > Hyphomicrobiales > Xanthobacteraceae > Ancylobacter > Ancylobacter pratisalsi. The sequence continues at coordinate 3,321,396 of NZ_CP048630.1, read as the reverse complement.
ACCGGCGCCACCACCTTGATGCCGGGAATGTGCGCGACGAGGGAATCGAGGCTCTTGGAGTGCTGCGCGCCAGCCCCTGCGCCGCCGCCGCCCTGCGTGCGCAGCACGAAAGGCATGGTAACGTTTTGCCAGAGATACTCGTAGATCGAGGCTTGATTGATCAGCGCGTCGAGCACGAGGGGCATGAAGTCGGCATACATGATCTCCAGCACCGGGCGGGTGCCGGTCATGGAGGCTGTGACCGCCATGGCCGCCAGCGCCTGCTCGGAAATCGGCGTGTCGCGCACCCTGCCCTCGCCGAACTCGTCCATCAGCCCCTTGGTGACCTTGAACACGCCGCCATAGCGGCCAATGTCCTCGCCGAACAGGAATACGCTGGGGTCACGCTGCATTTCCTCGCGAAGCGCCTGATTCAACGCTTCGGCATATCGCATCATCGCCATGTCAGACGGCCTCCAGGGCGGTGGCGTAGGGGGAGCTCCGTGTGAAGAGCTCGAAGGTCGGCGGTGGGGCGAGGAGGGCTTCCTCGACGGCCGCATCGACCTCGGCCACGGCCACGGCCTCGATCTGGTCGAGCCGGTCGGTGCCGACGGAATCGGCCAGCGCCCGGCGGCTCACCTGTATGGGATCGCGCCGGTTCCACTCGGCAAGATCGGCCTCGCTCTGATAGCCGCCCATGTCGGAGGTGGAAAATCCCTGCATGCGGTAGGTCTTGGCCTCGATCAGGGTCGGGCCCTCGCCACGACGGGCGCGCTCCACGGCGGTCGCCACCGCGTGGTACATCGCCACCGTGTCATTGCCGTCGACGATCTCCGCTGGCATCGCGTAGCCAGCGGCGCGGATGCTGAGATCGGCCACCGGCGACTGGACAGTGTGGTGGACAGTCAGGCCAAACTGGTTGTGTTCGAGGATGAAGATCACCGGCAGTTTCCACAGCCCGGCCATGTTCATCGATTCATGGCAGATGCCGGTCTGGGCGGCGCCGTCCCCGAAGAAGCACATGGCGACATCGGCCGTGCCGCGCACCTGGATCGACAGCGCCATGCCAGTGGCCGCCGGGATGGAGCCGCCGACGATGGCGTTGCCGCCGATCATGCCCTTGTCCCAGTCGCCAATCAGCATATGCCCGGCGCGCCCGCCGCAGGTGCCGGTGACGCGGCCGAGAATCTCGGCGGTCACGCCGCGAATATCGACGCCCTTGCCGATGTAATGGGCATGGCCGCGATGGGTGCTGGTGATGAAGTCGCTCGTGCCAAGCACGGCTGTAGCACCGATGCCGACGGCTTCCTGGCCGTCGCAGCGGTGGATCGGCCCGCGCGTCTTGCCAGCCTTGTGCAGCTCGCCGAGCCGCTCCTCCAGCCGGCGCACGACGACCATCTTGCGATGCATCTCAAGCTGTTCGTCGAGGGAAGGCGAATTCTTCATTTCGAACCTCTGATGCCGATCTGGCATCGTTACACGATATATGTTGTAACATAATTGGCGCCAAGTCGACGCCCTTGCACAGCTTTGTCGCCAGATTCAGCCGCCGAGTGCGGAGAGAACGAGGCTGGCCGCGAAAGCGTCCTCGGTGGCGATGCCGACCGAGATGAAGACGGTGGTCTTCGTCACGTCCACCTCCGCCGTGCCGGCGAGCACCTCGCCGAGTTCGGCGTGGATGGTGGCACCGGAGACCAGGATGTTGCCGGATTCCTGGCTGGCCGCGTCTCGCGATTCCACCATGACGAGGTTCTTCATCACCGCGTCGTCCAGTTCGCGCCCGTCAAGCCCGTTCCAGCCGACGGCGCTGACATGGGCGCCGGGCTTGAGCCACTCCCCCTTCACCACAGGCTCGCGGGCCGAGGTGGTGGTGGCAATCACATCGGCGCCGCGCACCGCGTCCTCGGCGCGGGCATAGGCGGTGGCGCCGATCTTGGCGGCAAAGGCCTGCGCCTTCGCGCCATCGCGGGCCCAGACGCGGACCTCGTCGAAGTCGCGCACGCGGCGCATCGTCTCGAAATGGCCACGCGCCTGGATGCCGTTGCCGATGATGGTGAGGATTTTCGCGTCCGGAGCGGCAAGCCGGCGCGCCGCCATGGCCGAGACGGCGGAGGTCCGCATCTGGGTGATGTAGGTGCCGTCCAGCACCGCCTTGGGGATGCCGGTCCAGCGATCGAACACCACCACCACCGCATTGTGGCTCGGCAGACCCCGGTCGTGATTGCCGGGATAGTTGCCGACCAACTTGACCGCGAAAATATCGGTCACCGCCGGCATCAGGCACATGTCGCCTCCGGCCTCCTCGTCGATCACCCGCATCCGCACGGGCTGCAGCGAGGCGCCGGTGGAAAAGGAAATGAGCGCCTTCTCCATGGCGTCGATCAGCGCATCGATGTCGAGCACGGCGGCGATCTGGTCTCGGTCGTAATAGGGGAGCATCGCGTCCTCTAGAAACGGGCGGGCGAGAAGGGGGTGATATCGATCGGCGGCGTGCGTCCGGCGGCGATGTCGGCGACGATAGCGCCGGTGACGCAGCCGCTCGACATGCCGACATGCTGGTGGCCGAAGGCCAGGATGACGTTCGCCGTGCGGGCGGAACGCCCGATCACCGGCAGCGCGTCGGGCATGGAGGGGCGGAAGCCCATCCAGGTCGATGCCGGGCTTTCGGTAATGCCGGGCAGGAAGCGCTTGGCCGTGCGGTCGAGATAGGCGTGGCAGGCCGGGTTCGACGGCTTGTCGAGGCCGGCCAGCTCAACCATTCCCGCGCAGCGCAGGCCCGCGGTCATCGGCGTCATGGCGAAGCCCGCCGTGGCGCTAGAGCAGGTGCGGCTGATGATGCCGGCCTGCCCGCTGAACATGATGTGGTAGCCGCGCTCGGTCTCCAGCGGCAGCTTTTCCACCGCGCCGCCGAACAGGCGACGCGCCTGCGCGCCGGCGGCGAGAACCGCCTGGTCGTAGACGCTCTCCTGCGTGCCGACGACGGAGATCCGGCCATCCGAACGGGCCCCCAGCGTGCGCACCTCGTCACGCACGAAGCGCCCGCCTTGGGCGCAGAAGTACTTCACCAGCGTGGCGCAGACATCGACCGTGCTGAGATAGTGCAGGGCCGAATGGAAATACAACGCCCGGACGAAGACCGGTGCCAGATTGGGCTCCAGCCGGCGGATTTCGGTGGCGTCGATCTCCTCGACGTCGCCGGCAAACCGTTTGTAGAGCGCGACCTCGCCGGCGCTGGCGCGATAGGCGGCGTCGCTCTCATAGAGATGGAGATAGCCGCCGCCGCGCATCAGGCCGCTCGCCCCGCTCTCGCGGAGCAGCGGCAGCGCGTAATCGAGGTTGCTCGACAGCAGCGCGTGCATCGCCTGCGCGATGCGCGTCACCTCGGCCGGCGTGCAGTGGGAGAGGAACGACAGCAGCCACGGCAGCATGCGCGGCGCGTAGCCCCAATCGATGCTCAGCGGCGAGCCGGAGGCGAACAAAAGCGGTAGCAGCCGCCGGGGAATGGACGGGCTGTTGATCGGCACGAAGGCATGCGGCGCCAGCGCCGCCGCATTGCCGAAGGTGGCGCCATGGCCGGGCTCGTCCTGGTCGATCAGGGTAACGGCGAACCCCGCCTTCTGGAGGTAGAGGGCGGAGGAAATGCCGACGATGCCCGCACCGATGACGGCTATGTTCTGCTCACCCGGTGCCGGCATGCGGCCTCCGCTCGCGTTTTACGGATCCGTTGCCGCTCACTTGCCGAGCTGGCGGTTGTACATCCGGGTTCCACCGACGACCTGATGGGTCGGCACCACCTCGATCTGCGAGACGCACACATGCGGGGGAGTGCCGAGCACATATTCAATGGCATCGGCGATGTCGGTTGCCTGCAGGCACTCATAGGGATCGTAGAGTAGGGCGTCGGACTTGGAATGGTCGCCGTCGAACATCTCGGCATGCATGCCGGTGCGGACGCGGCCGGGGCGGATCTCGGTAACCCGGACATCGGTGCCGAACAGTTCCATGCGCAGATTGGCACTCATATTGTGCACCGCACCCTTGGAGGCGCTGTACATCGGCTGGCCAGCGGAAGGATAGGGCCCGGCGAGCGAGCCGAAATTGACGATATGGCCGCGATTGCGCTCCACCATGCCCGGCACGGTGGCCGAAAGCGCGTTGTGGATGCCCATCACATTGACATCGAGGATGCGCTGGGCCGAGGCGGTGGGCACCGAATAGAGCGTGCCCGTCACCCCCAGCACGCCGGCGGCATTGATGAGGATGTCGATCTCCTGGCCGGAGAAAGTACTCCGCATCGCCTCAGAATCGGTCACATCCATGAACACCGTCTCGACCTCGGGCAGGCCCTCGAGCGCGTCGAGCTTCGCCTGGTCGTTCGACAGGGCGATGGTGTGGACGCCATGGCGGGCCAGCATGCGGACCATGGCGGAGCCCAGACCGCCGCTGCCGCCTGTGACCAGAGCGCGCATTCCCTTCTCAAGCATGGAGACCGTCCCCTTCACGTGATCCGACATGAGGAGATGTTATTTGTTATATCAATGTCGTCGTCAAGCGGCATTGCGGCGAATGCGTGCGCGCACTGATGCACTCACCGAAGGACGCGCCAGGACCGTTTGAATACGAAATATCGCCGGCGGCACGGGCCTGCCGCGCACCGGGAGCACGGCGACGCCGCGCGGGTGATTCCGTCGCTCGCCCGGCCCGGCCTCACTCCTCCTCGCGCACGGCGCGATAGAAGGCCTGCGAGGAATACTCGATGTCATGCGCGATGGCGTCGGCGATCGCCTGCGGATTGCCCTCGCGCACCGCGCGGATGATGGCGATATGGTTGAGAATACCGTCATCGGTGTTGGAAAAGGCGGGGTAGATGGTCTTGATATAGGACCCCGTGCGCAGCCAGCAGCTTTCGATCATCTTCACCAGAAGTGGCATTTTCGACGCTTCATAAATGGTGAAATGGAAAATCCAGTTCAGCTCGGTCAGCAACGTGTAGTTTTTTTCGCGGTTTGCTTCGATGAGCCGGTCGTTGATGGAACTGATCTCGATGATGTCGTCGCGCGTGATGTTGGGCGCGGCCTCGCGGGAGGCGAGGCTTTCAAGCGAGCAGCGGATCTTGACCAGCTCCCGGATATTCTCTTCATCGAGACGGGGAATGTAGATCGAGCCGTTGCTGCCGAGTTCCAATACGCCTTCGGCCGCCAGATTGAACAGCGCCTCGCGCGCAGGGGTGAGGCTGACGCCGAGCGAGCCAGCCACCGCGCGCAGGGTCAGCTTCTCACCCGGCTTGAACAGGCCGGCCATGATCGCATGTCGAAGTTGGTCGCGTACGCGCACGCCGAGCGTCTCGGTGCGCTGGAAGGGAGAGAAGTTCGAGAGGGCTTCAACCATTGGTGCGTCCCCGGCCAATTTCTTTGTTTGTTATGATATGCATCACGCGCGTCAAGCTCATAACCTTTGATGCGGCGTCGTTTAAGGCGAGGCCACGCCCTTGCTGTTTCAACGTACGCTCGCTGTTGCAAAACTTTTATAACATATTACACTTCGTGCCAGTCGATGCCAAGGCGGTCGTGATGCCAAGGTAGCCGCGATGGCGGTTGCTTTCCGGCCATCGGTCCCCACGAAGGATCTGGTTGCGTGAAACTTTGCTGGATACACCCCACAACCGCCAATGACGCCCTCGCCCCGCTCTGGCAGAAGTTGGACGCGGCAGTGCGGCCGGCGCTGCACGCCGGCACCGAGCTGGAATTCCGCTTCCTGCCGAAGAGCGGCAATTTCGTGCGCTCCGCCTATGCCGAACATATCAATTCGGTCCACATCGTCGAGGCGGCGCTGAAAGCGGAGGCGGACGGCTTTGACGGCGTCTTCCTCGGTTGCTGGAACGACCCGCTCTGGGAGGCCCGCGAGGTGCTCTCGGTGCCGGTCGGCTCGGTCAGCGAGCAGTCCATGCTGGCGGCGCTGGCCATGGGCAAGCGGCTCGCGGTCGTCACCGTCTCGCAGAAGACCACGGTCGCGATCGAGAACGACCTGCTGGCCTATGGCCTGCGCGACCGCGCGATCGTGCGTCCGGTGCGCACCATCATGCCGGAATCCGATGCGGAATTGCTGCTCGGCGCGGTCTCCGATCCCTATGCGGCCTTCATCCCGCGCGTCGAAGAAGTGGCGAAGGCCTGCATCGCCGATGGAGCCGACGTCATTCTCATCGGCTGTGCCTATTACGGCCCGCTGCTGCGCATGGCCGGCTATTGCGAAGTGCCGGGCACTGGCGTGCCGGTGGTGGATTCCTCGACCGTCGCACTGAAATATCTCGAAGCCATGACCGACATCGCGATGAAGCTCGGAACGGTGAAGAGCACGCGCCTCCAGCTGCGCGCCCCGCCGCGCGAGGCGCTCGACCAGGCACGGCGCAGCCTCTCGCTGATTTGACCTCCCACCCTAACGCCCAAAAGCAGGGGCCGTCCCATGTCGCTGGCCAGTCCGATCGACAGCAAACTCGAAGGCGTCGTCTGGAAGCGGACGTTGAAGGAGCCCGTGCTCTCCTACCCGGCCCTTGCCGGCGAGGAGAGCACCGATATCGTGGTGGTCGGGGCCGGATTCTGCGGCCTCAACGCCGCCCTCGCCGCCGCCAAGACGGGACAGAAGGTAATTCTGCTTGAGGCCGGCATCGTCGGCAGCGGCGCCTCGGGGCGCAATGGCGGCTACAATGTTCCTCAGTTTCCTGGCGGCATCACGCCTGGCGGCGTCGAAGCGGCGATCGGCAAAAAGAAGGGACAGGCGCTTTCCGAGCTGGTGCTGGACGGCGCGGATGCGGTGTTCCGGCAGATCGAGCGCTACCAGATCAACTGCTCGGCGGTGCAGCATGGCTGGGTGCAGCCGGCACATTCCGAAGCCTCCCTCGCCAAGGTGAAAAAGGTCTTTGACGCCTGGAAGGCCTGGGGCGCGGATGTGACCTGGCTTTCAGCGGGCGATCTCTCCGCCCGCCTCGGGGCGGCCGGGTATGTCGCCGGCTGGTTGAATCCGACGGGCGGCACGGTCAATCCCTATGGCCTGACCATCGGCCTCGGCCGCGTGGCGGTGCAGGAAGGCGTGCGCATCTTCGAGAGGAGCCCGGTCGACGGCATCGAGGAAGGCCCCGGCGGTGTCGCTGTCAAGGCCGGTGCCGGACGGGTTCGGGCCAAGCGGGTCATCGTCGCCACCAATGCCTATACCGGCGATTTCCTCCCGCAGGTCCAGCGCGCGACCCTGCCAGTGTATCTTTACCACGCCGCTACCCGCCCGCTGCGGGCGGAGCTGCGCGCCTCAATCCTGCCGGGTGGGGAGTGCTTCACCGATTTGCGCAAGTCCGGCGGCTTCGGCCGGCTCGACGATGCGGGACGGCTGATCTCCGGCGGCGCGGTGTTCGCCTTCGGCGACAAGCAGGCCTATGGCATCGCCCATGCTAGGAAGCGCATGCGCCAGCTCTTTCCCCAGCTCACCGAGGCGGATGCCGAGTTCGAGGACTACTGGGAGGGCTACTGCGCCATCACCGAGAGCTACCTTCCGCATGTGCAGCGTCTGGGCAAGGAGGTGTTCGCGGTGGTGGGTTTCTCCACCCGCGGCGTCAATCTGGCGCAGAATCTCGGCCGGGTGGTCGGCGAGTTCGCCGCCGGAACGCGCAGCCTCGACGATGTGCCGGTCTCGGTTATCGAACAGCGGCGCGACGTGCCGCTCTGGGCACTGAAAGTGCGCGCCGCGCGCCTTGTCTTCCCGCTTTACCAAGCCAAGGACCGGCTCGGCCTGAGCTGAGGCGACCCTTTCCACCCCGTGCCGTTTGCGCCCGGGAGCGTGGACGGTGGCGAGGATTTCGACTTCCGGCCCATCGGAGCGCGCCATGGCGGCCTATGATGTCCTGTTCCAGCCGTTGCAGATCCGCAACCTGACGATCCGCAACCGCTTTCTCTCCACCAGCCACGAGCCCGGCTATGTCCTGGCCGGAGATATCACCGACCGCTACGTCGCCTATCAAGCGGAGAAGGCGAAGGGTGGCATCGGCCTGACACAGTTCGGCGGGGCGACCGCCGTCTCGGCGGAGAACTCGTTCTATTACGGCCAGATCAACGGCTCGGTGGACAAGGTCATCCCTCAATTTCGCAGGATGGCGGCCGCGATCCACCAGCATGGCGCACATTGCACGGTGCAGCTGACCCATGGCGGACGGCGCGAGCGCTGGGACCTCACCAACTGGCTACCCACCTTCTCACCCTCGCCACTGCGCGAGATCATCCACGGTACCTTCCCGGCGACGATGGAAGATCACGACATAAAGCGCACCATCGAGAACTATGCCGCGGCGGCGACGCGGGTGCGCGAGGGTGATGTCGACGGGGTAGAGATTTCCTGCCAGGCCGGCACGCTGATCGAGCAGTTCTGGTCGCCGGCGATGAACCACCGAACCGATGGCTATGGCGGCCCGCTCTCCAACCGTATGCGGTTCGGCCTCGACATCCTCGCAGCGGTGCGACGGCGGCTCGGCGACGATTATGTCATCGGCATCCGCATGCCGGGTGACGAGATGCTGAAGGGCGGCCTCACACAAGAGGACTGCCTCACCATCGCCTCCACCTATGCCGGCTCTGGTCTCATCGATTTTATCTCGGTGGTCGGCGGGCAGGCCTCCGACTACAAGTCGGAAGCGCGCATCTGGCCGACCATGTGGGTGCCCTCCGCCGCCCGGCTGCCGCTCGCCAAGGCGATCCGGGACGAGGTGCAGGGTAAGGTCAAGATCTTCCACGCCACCCGCATCACCGACGCCGCCACCGCCGAGCACGCGCTGAAGAGCGGGGCGGTGGATATGGTCGGCATGACCCGCGTCTTCATCGCCGACCCGCATTACGCCAACAAGCTGAAGGCGGGTGAGGAAGAAAACATCCGCCCCTGCGTCGGCGTCGGCTACTGCGTGGATCGCGCCATTCGCGGCATCGACGCACTCTGCGCCCACAATGTCGCGACCTCGCGCGAGGCGACGATCCCGCAAAACGTGGCGCCCGCCGCCGTGAAGAAGAAAGTGGTGATCGTCGGCGGCGGCCCGGCCGGCATGGAGGCGGCCCGGGTGAGCGCGCGACGCGGCCATGAGGTCGTGCTGTTCGAAGCCGGAGAGCAACTCGGCGGCCAGCTTCTTCTGGCCGCACGAGCGACCTGGCGGCGCGAGATTTCCGGCATCACCGCCTGGCTCGCCCGTCAGATGGAAATCCTGAACGTCGATGTGCGCCTCAACACCTTTGCCGAGGCCGACGAAGTACTGGCGGAGACGCCGGACGCGGTGATCATCGCCACCGGTGGCCTGCCAAATCTCGGCCGGTTCGAGGGCGTGGACCTTGCCGTTTCTGCCTGGGACGTGCTCTCCGGCCAGACCAGCGTCGGCGGCGTGGTGCTGATTGCCGACGAGAACGGCACCGCCTCGGTTGCCTCCACGGCGGAATTCGCCGCCGCGAAGGGCGCGTGTGTACACATCGTCACGCCTGACCGGGAATTCGGCCGCGAGATCGGCGGCACCAATCTGGGCGCCCACATGACCGAGCTCTACAAGCACGACGTGGCGATCGAGACCGATTCCCGCCTCGTCGCGCTTCGCCGCGAGGGCAACGGGCTGATTGCCACGGTGGAGAACACCTATAGCGAAAAGCGCCGCGAGATCCCGGTCGATCTGGTGATCGGCGACAATGGCACGCTGCCCAATGACGACGTCTACACCGCGCTGAAGCCGCTCTCGCGCAATCTCGGCGAGGTGGACCTGCGGGCGCTCGCCGACGCGCGCGAGCAGACCATCGTCAACAATGGCGAAGGCCGCTTCGTGCTCTACAAGGTCGGCGACGCCTGGTCGTCGCGCAATCTCCACGCCGCCATGCTCGATGCGGCGCGGCTGACCCACCCCCTGTGAGAAACGGCCCGGCGATGACCCAGACATTGACCCGCGGCGACATCACCTACCGCGTGATCGCGCTTGAGTACTGCCTGCCGCTGGTCGAAGGCTTCATCGCCGCCGGCACGAAATGGCATTCGCACGTTCTCTCGCCCGGCTGCACCTTCAATCCTTATGAGGGGCTCTACGCCATCGTGGTCGAGGATGATGGCGCGCATGTCGCCTATATCGCCCCGTCGCAAGGGTTTCCGGAGGTCGACAAGACCTTCGTGAAGATGCTGCATGGCGACGACATTCTCGACGAGGGCACGGCGAGGGCGGCCGATCCCGCCGAAGTGGCTGGCTCGGCGCTGCTGGCGCGGGTACGCGAAATCGACGCGCAGGGCGTGCACTGGCACCACCACATGAACTTCCCCGCCTGCGCCCTCAACCCGCATCGCGGCCACTGGGCGATCACGGTGGAGAGCGATGCGGGCACCTTCTCCGAGAGTTATGACGACGAGCCCAAGACGGTGCTACGCGAGATCGAGGTGATCTATTTCCGCAACCTCGCCGCCCGCAGCGCGTCGGATTGAGGCGGCACCTGTCAGGGAAGGTCCTTTATCAGAGCGTCCGCCCGCATCCGTCGGCGCGAACGTGATTCGCTGTAGAGCAGGAACAGCCCGGCCGTGGTGATGATGGCAGCCCCCAGCACGACGCGCTCCTTCGGCACGTCGCCGAACACCAGAATGCCGAAGCCGATGCCCCACAACAGCAGCGAATACTGGAACGGGGCGAGCACGCTGACCGGGGTGAGCTTGACCGAGCGGCTGATCAGCAGATGCGCCAGGCAGGCGACGATGCCGAGCAGCAGCAGAAGGCCGATATCGACGGCATCCGGTGGCGTCCACTGGAAGACGGCGAACACCCCGCCGCCGACCAGCGCCCCGAGCGCCTGGAGCGTGGCAAGTGCGGTATCGCTGGTCTTCACCAGCACCTTGTTCATCATCAAAGCGCCCGCATAGCAGAAGCTGCCGGCGAGCGCGTAGACGATGCCTGGTGAGTACACCGCGAAAGAAGGGCCGAGCGCGACCACCACGCCGCCAAACCCGGCGAGAATGGCCAGCCAGCGGCGCCAACCGACCCCGCCTCCTGGCAGGAGACTGGACATGGCCGCGACATAGATCGGGCCGGCCATGTAGAAGGTGAAGACATCGGCCAGCGGGAGATAGGCGACAGCGGCGTAGAACAGCGCTGTATCGCCCGTCGCCACGCCGACCCGCGCGAGTTGCAACCACGGGCGATCAATCCGCCCGACTCTGCGCCCGGCCCAAAGCATGGGTCCCAGCACCAGGAAGGCGCCGATGGAGCGGATCGCCAGAACCTGGCTGACGGCGAAGGTGCCGACCAGGATCTTCCCCATCGTGTCATTGAGGGCGAAGAAGAAATTGCCCAGCACCATAAAGGTGATGCCGATCCAGAACGCGTGGGCGTTGGTGGGGCTGATAAGGCGGTTGAAAAGAGACAGCATGGACCGTCAATGCGGGCAAGAGGCCGAGGGAGGAGAGAGCTACACCCGCCCTTGATCGCCGCCAAGCTCCGACGAGCGGCGACGGGCGGCACTCACCGCGCGGGCGACGATAGGGTCGACTCCCGCATCGCCCATGAGCTCGGCAAGCGCGGCGGCGGTCGTGCCGTTGGGACTGGTGACCTGCCGCCGCAGGGTTGCCGGATCCGTGTCGCCCTCACGGGCGAGCCGTCCAGCGCCATAGACCGTTTGCAGCGCCAGATCGCGGGCGAGATCGCCCGGCAGGCCCTCGGCAATCCCTGCCCGCTCCAGGCAATCGATGACGTGAAAGATATAGGCCGGGCCGGAGCCCGAAACCGCCGTGACCGCGTCCATCAAGGCCTCGTCCTCGATGAAGCGCACCCGACCGGTTGCGGAAAGCAGGCGCTGTGCCAGCTCGCGCTGGTCCGGCGAGGCTTGGCCATTCGCCACGCAGACCATCATGCCGGCGCCAATGGCGGCGGGCGTATTGGGCATGCAGCGGATGAGAGAGGCGCGGGTTCCGAGAGCCGCCTCCATGAACCCTAGCCCCACGCCCGCGGCCACGGAAATGACCAGGGCACCGCTTTCGACGAAGCGCCTAGCGTCAGGCAGGACCGTGTTCATCTGCTCTGGTTTGACGGCCAGTATCACGACATCGGGTGTGGGCGGGGCGGATACGTCGATCAACCCGGCCGATGTCGTGGCGCCGGCCGCTGCCGCGCGTTCGCGTAGCGGCGCGGACGGTTCGATGACATGCACGTCTATCCCGTCTGAGCCTGTCCGCCAGCCGACGACCAGCGCGTATCCCATATTGCCGCAGCCAATGAGAAGGACATGCACTTTCGCTCGCGCCTCCATGTAAGCCTCCACTATCAAGTCCGGGATGATATTTGTTATAACATACAATTGTCAGTGGCGAGGTGTTTTTGCTGACGTTGAGAAGGTTGGTCGACTTACCTCAGCGAGCGCGGCCTGACCCACGGCGTTTGTTGCCGCCACCCTGCATCGAACTTGAATCGCCCGAATTCCCGGAGGCCATTTGGTTTAGATCGCACCGTCATGGCTGGCACGTTCGGTATGGCGCAGGAGCGTTAGCTGTCGCCGACGCTGCCGACGAAGGGCTCTATCACAGCCTCGGCCATTCGCTCGGGTACGCTGACCTACTGCGAACCGCGGTCGGAGTGGATCAGGCCGAGACGGTGTTGCGGACACCACTCGTGCAGTGCCTTTTCCGGTACATGATGGACGACGCCGGCACCGGCGGTGCGGCTCACGTTGAATTGAGGGATGAAACTGTTAGGCGAAAGGACTGAATGCTGTGCATTGCATGAAAGGGGCTCGTTGAGTGCGCCGGTGATCGACTGTGATGTTCACGATGGTGCACTAAATACTGCTCCCCAAAGCCTACCCCAGCTTCGGTGAGCATCAAAAAAACTGATAAATATCAAAATGATACAGAGACTCATACGATGAGCCACAATAATTCCATGTCGATCACTCCGCTGTCCCCCGCGTGAGATGTGGTGAAAACATGGGTCAGTTCTCAATGGAAAAATCTGTCCCTGACGGGTCAACTCTCAATGAAAATCAACACGCGCGGGTCGTCCGCGACCCGCGCGTGTTGAGAGCTTCACAGGCGACCGCTTGTCGACGTGCCGGTACTTATCCGGGACGCGGCGGATCAGATGCCAAAAACACCGTCCTTACGCTGGGGAGACATGCCAGCCAGCCGCACCCCCAATGTAACCCTGTTTGGGTAACATAATGGATGATCAATTGGGGAGAGATAGGAAATAGCGCTTTTAAATCATCGCATTAACGAGAGGAGCGATGGAGCGGGCGAAGGGAATCGAACCCTCGTATGCAGCTTGGGAAGCTGCCGTTCTACCATTGAACTACGCCCGCTCAGGCCGGCGCACATTAGGGGGCGGGCGAAGCCACTTCAAGCCCCCGCGCACCCGGATTCACGGCCACGATCAGCCTGCCCCCAGGTACCTTCGAGGCCTATTCCGCGGGGCTATGCACGATGCCCGGCGCGATCTCCGCATGGGCGGTGTGATGGATGCGCCCGATCAGCGAATAGACGGCCGGTACCACGAACAGCGTCAGCAGCGTACCAAGCGACATGCCGCCGACGATGACCCAGCCGATCTGGGCCCGGCTTTCCCCGCCAGCCCCGGTTGCAAGGGCCAGCGGCAGCGCACCAAGAACCATCGCGCCTGTCGTCATCAGGATGGGACGCAGGCGCAGCGTCGCGGCCTCTATCACAGCAGCAACACGATCGAGGCCCGCTTCCTGCTGCTGATTTGCGAACTCGACAATAAGAATGCCGTGCTTGGTGATGAGGCCGACAAGGGTCACGAGGCCGATCTGCGAATAGACATTGAGTGTGCCGCCGGTGAAATAAAGTGCCGCGAGCGCGCCGGTCATGGAAAGCGGAACCGTCAGCATGATGATAACCGGATCGCGGAAGCTCTCGAATTGCGCAGAGAGCACGAGATAGATGAAGCCAAGCGCCAGCAGAAAGACCAGCAGCAGGCTCTGGCCGGAGGCGCGAAACTCCCGGCTCTGACCGGAAACATCCGTCTGAACGGTACGGGGCAGCACCTCGCTTGCCGTTCTCCCGAGATAGGCAAGCGCCTCGCCCTGTGAAAATCCCGGTGCGAGATTGGCGGAGATGGTCGCCGAACGCAGCTGGTTGAAACGCTTGAGCTCCTGAGGTGCAACCGTCTCGCGCACGCTGACAAGATTGGAAAGCTGCACCATGTCTCCGCTCGCAGAGCGCAGATAGATGGTGTCGAGGGTCGCGGGCGAGGCGCGGTCGCGCGCATCAAGCTGCACGTAGACATCGTACTGCTCGCCGCCGACCTCGAAGCGCGTCACCTGGCGGCCGCCGAGCAGGCTCTCCAGCGTCCGCCCCAGCACCGCGACATCTATGCCCAGATCGGCCGCCTTGGCTCGATCAATGGTGATGGATATCTCGGGCTTGTTCAGCTTGAGGTCGCTCTGGATGCTCGTAAGCCCCGGATAGCCTTCGATCCTTTCGAGAAAGCGGTCGACGTATTCGTTGAGCTCGTCATAGGTGCCCGAGGTCTGGAGAACGAACTCAATCGGCCGAGAGTTGTTGGAGGCCCCAAGCGAGGCCGGGTTATTGGCATAGGCGCTCACCCCGGCGATACGGCGAAGCTTCGGCGCTGTCTCGGCAACGATCTCCTGCTGGCGCCGATCCCGCTCATCCCAATCTTTCAGCCGGCCGATGATCAGAAAGCGGTGCACCTCGGGCAGGCCGTTGATGATCAGCACGCTGTCCATCTCCGGTATCTTGTCGAGGATGCCTTCCACCTGATTGGTGTAGCGCGTCGTGAAGGCCAGCGTCGAACCCTCCGGCCCACTTCCATTCACGCGTACAACGCCTCGATCCTCGACCGGCGATAACTCGGACGGGAGCGCATAGATGAGGATCCCGCTCACCCCCGCCACCAGAAACGCGACCAACAGCATGAGCGGACGCACCTTCAGCGACACGCCAAGCAGACGGCGGTAGCCATTCTCGACGCCGCAAAGACACCGTTCGATGAACGCGGAAACCCGCCCGGGATGGGCGTCATGCTTCAACAGTCGTGAGCACATCATCGGCGTCAGCGAAAGCGCGACGAAGCCGGAAATAAGGACCGCCCCAGCCAGCGTCAGCGCAAACTCGAGGAACAGCCGTCCGGTGCGGCCTGAGGCGAACGCCACCGGCGCATAGACCGCCGCCAGAGTCAGCGTCATCGCAACCACGGCGAAACCGATCTCGCGCGCGCCCTTGATCGCGGCGGGAATCGGTTTCATGCCGTGCTCGATATGTCGAAAAATGTTCTCCAGCACGACGATGGCATCATCGACCACGAGGCCAATGGCGAGAACGAGCGCGAGCAATGTCAGCGTGTTCACGCTGAAACCCAGCGCGTACATGATCGCGAAGGTGGTGATCAGCGAGATCGGTATCGTGACAATCGGGATGATCGACGCGCGCAGCGAACGCAGGAACACCACGATCACCAGCACCACCAGAATGACCGCCTCGAGAATGGTGTGGAACACCGAGCGAATTGAGCGGTCGATAAACACGGCGTTGTCGTTGCCAATCGTTGCCGTCATCCCCTCGGGCAGGCTCGCATTCACAGCCGGAAGGACATCACGCACGCCCGCGGAGACGTCGAGCGGATTGGCGACCGCCTGCTTGATGATGCCGACGATGACTGCTTCCCCGCCATTGAAGCGGCTGGAACGGCGCTGGTCCGCTGCGCCGAGTTCGACCTTGGCCACTTCCGACAGCTTGACCTGGGCACCGTCGGCTCGCTTGACGACGATGTCGTTAAACTGGTCAACCGTCGCCAATGCCGTGCGTGACAGCACGGTGAACTCACGGTCCGCGCTCTCGATGCGGCCAGAGGGAATCTCGACGTTCTGCGCCCGCAGCGAATCCTCGATGTCCTGAACCGTCAGATTGTAGGCAGCGAGACGCTCGCGATCGATCCAGACGCGCATCGCGTACCGGCGCTCGCCATAGATCTGCACATCGGCGATGCCGGTGAGATTCTTGAAACGGTCGATCACGTAGCGGTCGATGTAATCAGTCAGCTCAAGCGCGTTCATCCGATCCGAGCTGAACACGATGAACATGACCGGCTGAGCATCGGCCTCGACCTTTGAGATCACCGGTTCGTCGATTTCGTCCGGCAGGCGCTGGCGCACACGGCTCACACGATCGCGCACGTCGCTGGCGGCAACGTCCGGGTTGATCTCGGAGCGGAAGCGTACGGTGATGCGACTGGATTCCGACCGACTCGTGGACTCGAGCACATCGATGCCCTCGATGCCGGCGATGGATCCCTCAAGTACCTGCGTTACCTGGCTCTCAACGATGCTCGCCGAAGCGCCGGAATATTTGGTGACGACGGAAACGACCGGCTCGTCGATGTTCGGATATTCACGGACGGTGAGACGGCTGTAGGCGACGATGCCCACGAGCACCATGAGCAGACTGAGAACCGTGGCGAAGACGGGTCGGCGGATGCAGATTTCGGCGAGCCCCATGACCGCGTCTCAGCTCTGCGGGTCCGGTGGCCGACCAACCACCTCAACGGGCACATTGGGTCGCAACCGCGCCTGACCCGCCGTGACAACGCTCGCGTCGGCGACGATGCCGTCGGTGATTTCAACCTCACCCGCCAGCCTTTGCCCGAGCGTCACCTTCTTCTCGATCGCCTTCCCGTCCTCGACAACCCACACCAGACGCTCCTGGCCACGGGGCACGATGGCACTCTCGGGAACGAAGATCGCCGTGCGCGCATCCTGCCCCTTCAACAGCACGCGAACGAAGAGTCCGGGACGCAGCATGAGATCGGAATTTGGCAGCCGTGCCCTCACACTGAGCGCGCGGCCATTCACATCGATCAGAGGGTCGATCGCGTAGACTTCACCAGTGAACGTTTCGTTGGGTATCGCATCCACGCTGATCTGGACTTCCTGCCCCACGGCGACACTGCGCAGGTAGATCTCGGGGACTTTGAAATCGACCTTGAGCAGGTCGATCTTCTCCAAATTCACCAGTTCCGTGCCAACCGGAATGTACGCACCCACGGAGACCGAGCGCAGGCCCACGACCCCGTCGAACGGCGCCGTAATGGTGTGCTTGGCGATCTGCACACGCTGGGAATCGAGCAGTGCGTTGGCGGTGTTGAGCTCGGCCCGGGCTTCATCGAGCGCACGCTCCGTACCTGAACCACTCTTCTGGAGACGTTGAGCGCGGTCGTAGTTGGCCTTGGCCAGTTCCAGACGCGCTTCGGTCTCTTCAAGCGAGGCCTTGACCAGCGCCGCGTCGAGCACAACGAGCACGTCGCCCTGCTTGACGTGCTCGCCTTCGCGGAACGCGATCTCCTCGATGCGGCCGGAAACATCAGAGGCCACCTTGACGGACTCGTCCGACTGCAAGCTGCCGATTGCCCGGATATCGGTTGTCACCTGCGAGGCGCGGGCCGGAGAGACCTCGACGGGCACCCGCTGGGCGCCCGAGGCGCGGGGCTCGGGGGCCGCACGAGCTTCGTCCTTCACGGCGGCGAGGCCCGCCTCAAGCCAACCCTTCTGCTGCGCGAGGTAGCCCGCACCGCCAAGGACGGCCAGACAAAGCACAATGCCGAACCTGCGTCGCATAAGGGGTCCTCGCCAAGCTGAGCCCGAAGCATGGAAATCCATGTTGCGACACAGCAGAAGACGCGGGAAGTTCCAACTTAATTATCCGTCATATTCAGCCCGCCAGCATCACAAATCGGCAATAGGCGCCCCTGAGTACCGGATCGCCCGTGGGGCAACCCAGCAAGTACCTCTATTTAGGCATTTTTCACCATGACGTGACGCACGACCGTGTAGTCCTCCAGCGCATAGGCGGAGAGGTCCTTGCCATAGCCGGACTGCTTGAGACCGCCGTGCGGCATCTCGCTCACCAGCATGAAATGGCAGTTCACCCAGGTGCAGCCATATTGCAGGCGCGAAGCGGTCGCCATGCCCCTGCCGATATCCTTGGTCCACACCGAGGAAGCCAGTCCGTAGTCGCTGTCATTCGCCCAGCCTACCGCCTCGTCCACATCCGAGAAGCGTGTGACCGAGACGACCGGACCGAACACCTCACGACGCACGATCTCATCGGACTGCAACGCGCCGGCAACGACTGTCGGCTCGTAGAAGAAGCCCTTGCCGGAGGCGAGCTTTCCACCTGTCGCAATCTCAATATGATCGAGCTCGGACGCACGCTCCACGAAGGAGGCGACACGGGCACGCTGGCGGGAGGAGATCAGCGGGCCGATATCGTTCTCGCTGTCGTCGGCCTGGCCGAACTTCAGTCCCGAGACGGCGGACACAAGATCCGCTACCAGTTTCTCGTAGACCTTGCTCCCGGCGTAGATGCGGCAGGCGGCGGTGCAGTCCTGTCCGGCATTGTAGTAGCCGAAGATCTTCACGCCCTCGACCACGGCCTCGATGTCCGCATCGTCGAACACGATCACCGGCGCCTTGCCACCGAGTTCAAGATGCGTGCGCTTCACGCTTCTGGCCGCAGCGCCCAGCACCTTCTTTCCTGTGGCGATGTCGCCGGTGAGCGAAATCATCGCCACCTTGGGATGATTGATGAGCGCGTTGCCCACGCTCTCGCCGCGCCCCACCACGACATTCACCACGCCTTCGGGAAAGATGTCCGCAATGAGCTTTGCCAGCTTCAGCATGGTCAGCGGCGTCTGCTCGGATGGCTTGATCACCACGGTGTTGCCACCGGCAAGTGCCGGAGCGAGCTTCCATGCCGCCATCATCAGCGGATAGTTCCAAGGTGCGATCGACGCGACGACGCCAATCGGGTCGCGCCGGATCATGGACGTATGACCGGCCATGTATTCCCCGGCAACCATGCCGTGCTGGGTGCGGGCCGCGCCGGCGAAGAAGCGGAAGCAGTCCACGATGCCGGGAATCTCGTCGTTCAGCACCGCATGGCGCGGCTTGCCGCAGTTCAGCGCCTCCAGTGTGGCGAAGGATTCCGCTTCGGCCTCGATGCGATCCGCGAGCTTAAGCAGCATATAGGAGCGCTCAGCCGGCGTGGTCCGCGACCATGTCGTGAACGCCTTCTCCGCCGCCGTCACCGCTGCGTCG
Organism: Ancylobacter pratisalsi; assembly: GCF_010669125.1. Classification (NCBI taxonomy): domain Bacteria; kingdom Pseudomonadati; phylum Pseudomonadota; class Alphaproteobacteria; order Hyphomicrobiales; family Xanthobacteraceae; genus Ancylobacter; species Ancylobacter pratisalsi. The sequence goes on along the minus strand of NZ_CP048630.1, from coordinate 3,302,317 downwards.
ATCTGGTCCGGCGAGGCTTCGGGAAGCTCGATGAGCGTCTCCTCGGTCTTCGGATTCAGTACTGTCTCGGCCGTTTCCGTGCCGGCGACGAAATTGGAGCCGATGAGCATTTCTGTATCGGAAAGGGCATTCATTGGGACGTCTCCTATTTTCCGCCACCTGCCACCGCTTCGCCCTCGCGGGTCAGGTAGTAGGCGGCGAGAATGGGCAGGAAGGTCACGATAATGATGAGCACGGCGACGACATTGGTCACCGGCCGCTGCCGGGGCCGGATAAGTTCGGACAGCATCCATATCGGCAGGGTCGACTGCTGGCCGGCCGTGAAGGTGGTAACAATGACCTCGTCAAAGCTGAGCGCGAAGGCGAGCATTCCTCCGGCGAGCAGCGCCGTGCCGATGTTGGGCAACACGACGAGGCGGAAGGTCTGGAACGCATCGGCCCCCAGATCCATCGAGGCCTCGATCAGCGAGGGCGAAAGCCGGCGCAAACGGGCGACCGCATTGTTGTAGACGACGACGATGCAGAAGGTCGCGTGACCTATGACAATGGTCCAGAAGGAGAAGGGAATCTCCATCAGTCCAAAAGCCTGCCGGAGCGCGATGCCGGTAACGATGCCCGGCAGGGCGATCGGCAGTACGAAGAGCAGGGAAATCGGATCGCGCCCGAAGAACCGCGCTCGTGCCAGCGCACCGGCGGCGAGCGTGCCGAGCACAAGCGCCAGCAGGGTCGCGACAACGGCAACCCTGAGCGAGAGGCCAACGGCCGCCCAGATATCGGCCCGCTCCCACACCACGCCGAACCATTTCAGGGTGAAGCCGGGTGGGGGAAAGGCATAGCTCCGCTCTTCCGTGGTGAAGCAGTAAAGCAGGATGAACAGCAGCGGGATGTGCAGGAAGGCAAGGCCCGCCAGCGCGGCGATCTTGAGCGACAGTGAGGCGCGGGTCATGACCGCCTCTTCCGCTGTGCGGACCGGAAAGCCTCAAAGCGCATCGAACGCCCCCACGCGTTTGGCGATGGTGAGGAACGCCGCCATGACGAGGATCGGCACCAGCGAGAAGGCGGCGGCGAGCGGGATATTTCCCGCCGTTCCCTGCAGCGTGTAGACCGCCTGCCCCAGCACCAGCGCCGATGTGCCGATGATCTGCGGCACGATGTAGTCGCCAAGCGTCAGCGAGAAGGTGAAGATCGCTCCAGCCACGACGCCCGGCAGCGCAAGCGGGAGGATCACCGTGCGGAACACCACGCCCGGCGCGGCGCCCAGGTCCCCCGCCGCCTCGATCAGGTGAGGAGGCACCCGCTCCAGCGCCGCCTGCACCGGCAGGATCATGAAAGGCAGCCAGAGATAGGTGAAGGCCAGCACCATCCCGGTATAGCTGACCGACAGCGAGGGGCCGCCAACAACCGGCAGGGAAAGCCAGGTCTCCAGCAAACCGCCCAGTCCCAGACGTTCGGCGATCCAGCCGATGGCACCTTCCTTGGCCAGCAGAAGCTTCCACGCATAGACCTTGACGAGGTAGCTCGACCATAGCGGCATCATCACCGCCAGATAGAAGCCGGCTTTCACGCTCGGGCCGGCATAGCGTGCGGCGTAATAGGCGATGGGAAAGGCCAGCACCGCACACAGCGCCGTCACCGTCGCCGCGATTCCCACCGTGCGTAGCACGATGTCGAAATTGGCCGGCCGGAACAGCTCGATCAGCGTCGCTGTCGTCGGCTCGCGCACGATGGTCCCGGAGAATTCGTCGATCGAGAAGATCGACTGGCCGAGAAAAATGAACAGGCTACCGAGATAGATCAGGCCCAGCCAGAGAAGCGGCGGCAGCAGGAGAAGCAGCGTCAGAAGGCGCCCGTGCCGCACCAACGTGTCCGAAAGACTGCGAAGGAGCCCGCCGCGCGGCGCGGGCAGGTCGAAGCTCGCAAGGCTCATTCCTCGCCCTCCATCGGCTGGAGGGCGCTTACCGGCACGGTCAGACGGATCCCCTCTCCGATGGAGGCGCCTCCTGCGCCGGCCGGTATGGCGGCGACGAGGCGAAGCCCGTCGCTGGTGTCCACCGAGATACGACGGACCGCGCCCTGATAGGAGACGTCGAGGATGCGTGCCTCGACCACCCGCGCATCCTGCGGCGGCAGCTCCTGCCCTGACAGCAGGCGGATCTTTTCCGGCCGCAGGCTCGAGACCCGGCGGGCGCCCCCCAGCGCCGCGGCCTGTGCGGCATCCAGCACATTCGCGGAGCCGACAAACTGCGCGACGAACCGTGTCGCCGGGCGCTCATACACCTCTTCGGGCGGGCCTACCTGCACGATCCGGCCCTGGTTGAACACCGCCACCCGGTCGGCCATGGACAGGGCTTCGCCCTGATCGTGGGTCACAAAGACAAAGGTCAGACCAAGCTCGCGCTGGAGCGCCTTCAGCTCGGTCTGCATCTCCTCGCGGAGCTTGAGATCGAGCGCGCCGAGCGGCTCGTCCAGCAGCAGCACCCTGGGGCGCACGACCAGCGCACGCGCCAAGGCGACGCGCTGGCGCTGACCGCCGGAAAGCTGCGCGGGACGACGCGTCTCCATGCCGGAGAGTTTGACGAGGGCGAGAGCCTCGCGCGCCAGCCTGTCCCGCTCCGCCCGACCGACACCGCGCACGCGCAGGCCATAGGCAACGTTGTCGCCGACAGACAGATGAGGAAACAGCGCGTAGTCCTGGAATACGGTGTTCACGCCCCGCCGATAGGGCGGCAGGCCCTCGACGGCCTCCCCAAAGATCTCGATATGGCCCGCATCCGGCTGATCGAAGCCCGCGATCAGACGGAGGCAAGTCGTCTTGCCGGAACCGGAGGGTCCCAGCATGGCAAAGAACTCACCCGGCGCGATGGAAAGCTCCACGCCGTCCACCGCCCGGATCGCCCCGAAATGGCGGATGACGCCCTGAAAGCGGACGGCCGGGACGATGGGCTGGGTGTCGGCAACTACGCGCATGTCGATTCCACAGGCGATGGGCACGCCCCTTCGCAGGCTGTCATGCCGGGGAACGCGCCCCAGCCTCCAGGTCGTGCCATTCAAGGACTTTCAACGAACCGGAACGATTCCGGCCACGCAGCCGGGCCGCATGGAGCGCGCGATCAGCGCCCGCCAAGCACCGCGATGTAGTCTGACACCCAGCGGTAATAAGGCACGCAACCCTCGGCCTGCGTGGCACATTTGGAGACCGGGGTGCGCCAGAAGTGAATCTTCTCGAAATCACCCATTCCGTTGGTCGCGCACCCGTCCGGGCCGAGCAGTTCGTTGCCTTTGCAGGCGGCGGGTACGGCCGGCACCGAGCCAAACCAGGAGGCGAGGTCGCCCTGCACCTTCGGGCTGAGCGAGTGCTCCATCCACATATAGGCGCAGTTGGGATGGGCCGCGTCGGTGTGCATCATGGTGGTATCGGCCCAGCCGGTAGCGCCTTCGCTCGGGATGGTGGAGGCGATGGGCTGCTTTTCACCAACCAGAAGGTTGACCTGGAACGGCCAGGATGAGGAGGCGACAACGCCTTCATTGGTGAAGTCGTCAATCTGGATCATGGCGTCGTGCCAGTAGCGCTGCACGATCTTGCGCTGCTGGCGCAGCAGATCGAGCGCGGCTTTGTACTGTTCCTCGTTCAGCTCATAGGGATCCTTGATGCCGAGCTCGGGCTTGTGCGCCATTAGGTAGAGCGCGGCGTCGGCAATGTAGATCGGCCCGTCGAAGGCCTGAATGCGTCCCTTGTTGGACTTGCCGTCCGGCAGGGTCTGCTCCTCGAAGACCACGCTCCAGCTCTTGGGCGCTTCACCCTTGAAGGCTTCCGTGTTGTACATCAATACGTTAGAGCCCCACTGATAGGGCACGCCGTAATGCACGCCATCCACCGTGTGCCAGGGCGCGTTCTGCAGCCGGTCGTCGACGGTGCTCCAGCTCGGGATCAGCTTGGTGTTGATCGGGGCGACCTTCTTGCCCGCGATCAGGCGCAGGGACGCGTCGCCGGAGGCGGTGACGAGGTCGAAGCCGCCCTCGTTCATCAGCGCCACCATTTCGTCTGAGGTGCCGGCGGTCTTCACATTGACCTTGCAGCCCGTGGACTTCTCGAAATCGGAGACCCAGTCAAACGCCTTGTCGGTGTCGCCGCGCTCGATATAGCCGGCCCAGGCGACGATATCGACCTGGCCCTCGCCCTTGCCAAGCTCCTTTAATTCAGCAGCAACAACGGGTTGGATGGAAAGGGAGACGCAGGCGGCGAGCGCCGGCAGATGCAGATAACGGGTGACACGCGACGTCGGCATGATCGAATTCCCTCTGTCCTGCGGGCGCTAGCGGCCCTTTGACATGAGTGTGCCGTCCGCCCTGCCCTTGCGCCACACCAAAGAAAAGAACGCAGCCATCGGAAAAACCGATGAGTAATAACCGGGCGCTTTCCTCACGCGGTGTCGGGGGCTTTCAGCGGCTGCGGCCGCCGTGCCGGGTCGCGGCGACGGAGACGAAACCCGCCGCCGCCGCCGAGAGGGGCGAGCCACGCCGCCAGGCGGTGGCGACTTCCACGGCGGGCACCTCGTCGACGAGCACGCGCGCCTCGATCTTGTCGCCTTCCAGCGACCAGGGACGATAGGTCAGGTCCGGCAGCACCGCGACCCCCGCTCCGGTCGCCACCAGCGAGCGCACCGCCTCCACCGAACGGGTGCGGAACGCCACCGGGGGACGAATGCCGAGCCGGCGCCACACCACCTCGGAGGCCTCCGCGATCTCGTCGATGGTAAGCAGCACATGGGGCTCCCCGGCGAGGTCAAGGAGGCTTACGCGCTCCTCGGCAAGCGCGCGATGGCCGAGCGGCATCCACACCCGATAGGGGGAAACCTCAACGGATTCAGTCTGTAACGCGGCGGAACGCCGGCCCTGGGGCAGCACCATGACCGCGACATCGAGCTCGCCGCCGACCAGAAGGTGCTCCAGATAATCCGCCGCGTCTTCCACCGCTTCCACGGCGATGCCGGGAAAGGCGCGGCGGTACCGGGCAATCAGATCCGAATAGACATAGCCCGCCACCAGCGGCGTCACCCCGACCGACAGCCGCCCTGCCAATGCCGCCGTCTCGGGCCCGGCAAGGGCCCGGCGTGCATCGGCCACGTCGCCGAGAATCTTGCGGGCATGGCGCAGGAAGTGATGGCCCTTGAGGGTCAGGTCCGCCCCGCGGGCATGGCGCTCCAGCAGCTTGAAGCCGAGGTCCAGCTCCAGCTCGCGCAGTGCTTCCGTCACCGTGGACTGCGAGATCGACAGCGTATGCGCCGCCGAGGACACCGACCCGTTTTCCGCGACGGCCACGAAATACTGAAGCTGGCGCAGCGAGAAGGCCATCGGAAATTCCACGGGAGCCAGGGAACCACGATGGTAGCACCCCGCATCGAACCGTGGGTAGCCACCTCGACCACCGTGGAGCGTGAGGCGCATGAGGCGGCGCATGGGGAGCGTGAGGCGCGCGAATGGCGCGTGAGAAGCGTCAGACCGACCTCCCGCCGTGCCTCTTCCCACCGCTCACGACAGCGACGCGCGCCGCGACCGGGAAACAGAGGCCACTATCGCGTCAGCAGGCTCTTCAGCTCGAAGCCCTCGTCACCCGCCTGCGCGGGGGTGATCCGCGGCGTGCCGGCCAGCAGGCGACGGCCCAGCATGTGGTCGGCCGGGCGGTTGACGCTCTCGATGGCGGTGAGCACGCCGTCACGGAACCGGAACACGGAAAACCGCCGCGAGGCGGGATCGCCGCGCAGCACCGCGCTGTCCGTCGGGCCGGCAAGGCCAACGATCTGCAGCTTCAGGTCGCCCTGGTCGCTCCAGAACCACGGCACCGCCTCGAACGGCGCCGAGCGGCCCACAAGGCGGGCGGCCAGGCAGCGGGCCTGGTCCACCGCGTTCTGCACCGATTCCAGCCGCACCCGCCCCCCCGCGAAGCGGCTTGGATAGGCGACAGCATCGCCAATGGCCGAGATCGCCGGATCGGCGGTGGCCAGATGATCGTCCACCACGATGCCGTTCGCGATCTCAAGACCCGCCTCGGCCGCCAGTTCGACATTGGGCGTGACGCCGATGCCGGCCACCACGACATCGGCGGGATAGACCACCCCGTCGGTTGCCTCGACGCCGGTGACGCGCCCGCCCGCACCCGCCAGCCCGACCACGCCGGTGCCGAGCAGCAGCCGCGTGCCCATCGCCGCATGAGCCTCGACGAAGAAGGCCGACATGTCCGGCGAAACCGCGCGCGCCAGCGGCCGGGACGCAGCTTCCAGCACCGTCACCCCATGGCCCAGCGCACGCGCCACGGCGGCGAATTCCAGCCCGATGAAGCCCGCGCCGATGACCACCACATGGCGGGTGCCGGCAAGGGCTGACTTCAGCGCGTCGGCGTCCGCGCGGGTGCGCAGAGCGTGGAGGCCGCCCAGTTCGTGGCCGGGCACCGGCAGCGGCCGGTTGCGCGCCCCGGTGGCAAGCACGAGATGCTCGTAAGGCAGGCTCGCCCCGCCCTCCAGCAGAAGCCGGCGCCGCGCGCGGTCGATCCCGCTGGCGCGGCCATGGGCCAGAATAATGCGATGCTGGGTGTAGAACGCCGCCGGGCGCAGCTCGATCTGCTCGATCCCGGCATCGCCCTTGAGATAGGCCTTGGACAGCGGGGGGCGCTGGTAAGGCAGGCCCGGTTCATCGCCCAGCAGCGTGACCGGCCCGTCAAAGCCAGCCTCGCGCAAGGAGGCGGCGAGCTGGAAACCGCCCTGCCCCGCGCCCACAATGACGACACCCGCGCCCGCCGGCGCGTCGCTGGGTTCGGCCATCACCGTTCCTCCTTTGCAAGGGCTTCCGCCACCAGCCGGTCACGCTCGGCGTAGATCGTGTCGGTGATGCGGGCGAGGAATTCGGCGTCCGGCAGGCCGGGCGGCAGCGACGGCAGGATCGAGACGGTGATCTCGCCCGGCTTGATCGCGAAGGTGCGGGCGGGCCAGAACAGGCCGGCATTGTTCACCATCGGCACCACGGGCAGGCCGAGCGCCTTGTAGAGCAGCACCACGCCGCGCTGGAACTCGCCGCGCTCATCCACCGGCCGGCGCGTACCTTCGGGGAAGATCAGCAGGCTGCGCCCGTCCTCGCTCGCCGCGCGGGCCTCGCGGAACATCTTCTTCATCGAGCTTGCGCCGCCGGCGCGGTCGATCGCGATCATGGGCGAGTTCTTGAGGAACCAGCCAAAGATCGGGATGCGGTAAAGCTCCTCCTTCAGCACGATCGCCACGTCCGGCACCAGCACGGTGGCGGCGATGGTCTCGAAGGCGGACTGGTGGTTGGCGACGTAAAGCGCGGGGCCGGCCGGGCGGTTTTCCTCGCCAATGATGCGGTAGGCAAGACCGACCAGGCGCAGGATCCTGACCACGCCATCCGCCCAGAACCGCGAAACGCGCCGTGTCGTCCTGGGGTTCTTGCGGAGCATGAACCAGGGAACGAGCGGAGCGAAAATCACCGTCCACAGAACCAGCAGCAGCACAAAGACGGACGAACGCAGGCGGGGCATCGGGGAAGAAGAACCTCAAGAACGTGACGCGCCGGTCTAGCAGATCATGCCAGCGGAAGGGAGGCCCGGCAGAGGGGCCGGCGGAAGGAGCAGCCCGGTGCGGCGCGGGCGAGCCGACACCGCCCCCGCACCCTCACCCGCCGGTGCCGATCGGGGCGCTCTGCCCCGCGATCATTTCGAAGCGGTTCACGTCGAACATGCCGTAGTCGGTGATCTTGAGATGGGGAATGACCGGCAGCGGCAGGAACGCCACCTGAAGGAACGGCTCGGGCAGCACCACGCCGAGCGCCTTGGCGGCGGCGCGCAGCGGAATGAGCCCGTCATGCACCTCCTCGAACGAGGTCGTCGCCATCAGCCCCGCCACCGGCAGGGCGAGTTCGGCGCGCACCGCGCCGCCCTCCGCTACCACGAAGCCACCCTTCAGCTCGATCAGCCGGTTCACCGCCACCGCCATGTCGGCCTCGTCGGCGCCGACCACGCAGATATTATGGCTGTCATGGCCCACCGAGGAGGCGATGGCGCCGCGCTTCATGCCGAAGCCGTGCACGAAGCCGCGCCCGATGTTGCGGTTCTTGCCGTGGCGGGCGACCACGCACACCTTCACCGCGTCCTTGTCGAGATCGACCTGCTTCTCGCCATTGACCACCGGCAGGTCCAGGGTCATGTCCTCGGTGATGATGCGGCCGGGAATGACGCCCATGACGCGGGTGGACATGTCCGTGGCCGGAATGGCGAAATCGCCCGCGTCCACCTTCTCCGCCTTCATCGAGCCCAGCCCCACCGGCTCGACGAAGCCGCGCGAGGCGAACAGCTCGGGCGTCACCAGCCGCCCGGCGCTGATGACCTGACGCACGGCGCAGGCCTCCAGATCGTCCAGCAGCACGATGTCGGCGCGCCGGCCGGGCGCGATGAGCCCGCGATCGCGCAGGCCGAAGGCATTGGCGGCCGACCAGCTGGCGACCCGGTACACATGATGCAGCGGCGCGCCATGGCGGATCGCCTCGCGGATCATGTAGTCGAGATGGCCCTCCTCGGCGATGTCGAGCGGGTTGCGGTCGTCGGTGCAGAAGGCCAGGAAGGCGGACGTGTCGGCGGTGATGAGCGGGATCAGCGCATGCAGGTCCTTGGAGACCGAGCCCTCGCGGATCAGCACCGTCATGCCCTTGGCCAGCTTCTCGCGGGCCTCGGCCAATGCGGTGGCCTCGTGCTCGGTGCGGATGCCGGCGGCGATGTAGCCATTGAGGTCGCGCCCGCTCAACAGCGGGGCGTGGCCATCGATCGGCCCGCCGGAGAAGGCGGAGAGCTTGTCGAGGCAGCCCTCGTCCTTGAACAGCACGCCGGGGAAATTCATGAACTCGGCAAGGCCGATTCCGCTGGCATGGCCGCGCAGGGCGACCAGATCGGCCGCGCTCAGCTCCGCGCCCGAGGTCTCGAAAGTGGTGGCCGGCACGCAGGAGGAGAGCTGGACCCGCAGGTCCATGATGGTGTGTTCGGCCGAGCGCTGGAAGTAGCGGATGCCTTCCGCGCCAAGCACGTTGGCGATCTCGTGCGGATCGCAGATCGCGGTGGTCACGCCGCGCGGCAGCACGCAGCGGTCGAACTCCAGCGGCGTGACGAGCGAGGATTCGACATGCAGGTGGGTGTCGATGAAGCCCGGCACCGCGAACAGCCCGGCGCCGTCGATCTCGTGCGTGCCTTCATAGCTCTCATAGGTGCCGACGATGCGATCGCCGACGATGGCGATGTCGGTCTGCGTGACCGCGCCGGTGATGATGTCGAGCAGGCGCACGCCCTTGATCACGAGATCGGCGGGCGCGACCCCGCGTCCGGCGTCGATGAAGCGGGCGATCTCGGCGGGGGTGAGCGTGCTCATCATATCAGTCCTTCCAGGCACTGGCGGCATCGAGCCGGGCGATCTCGGCGGCGGTGAGGTTGACCGACGCCGCCGCCAACACGTCGCCAAGCTGCTCGACCTTCGAGGCGCTGGCGATCGGCGCGGTGATGCTCGGGCGGGCGATGATCCAGGCGAGCGCGACCGTCGCCGGGCTGACCTGGCGGGCCTGCGCCACATCATCCAGCGCGGCGAGAATGCGCAGGCCCCTCTCGTTGAGATACTTGTCGACCAGCCCCTTGCCGCGCACGCTCTTGGCGGCGTCGGCGGGCGCGCGGTACTTGCCGGTCAGGAAGCCCGCGGCGAGGGAGAAATAGCTGATCACGCCGAGCGCGTTGCGGCTGCAGATCGGCTCCAGCTCGGCCTCATAGCCGGCGCGCTCGCACAGATTATATTCCGGCTGCAGGGTCTCGTAGCGCGGCAGCTTCTCGCGGGCCGCGACGGCCAGCGCCTCGAACAGGCGCGAGGCGGAAAGGTTGGAGGCGCCGATGACGCGCACCTTGCCGGCGGCGATCAGCTTCTCATAGGCCTCCAGCACGTCCTCGAACGGGGTGTCGGGATCGTCCCAGTGCGACTGGTAGAGGTCGATATAATCGGTCTGGAGCCGGGTCAGCGAGGCGTCGACCGCGCGGGCGATGTAGTCGGGCTTCAGGCAGTAGCCGCCCTGCCCCATGTCGCCGCCGACCTTGGTGGCAATGACGAGCCGGGAGCGGTTGCCGCGCGCCTTCATCCATTTGCCGATCACGGACTCGGATTCACCACCCACATGTCCCTGCACCCAGCGCGAATAGACGTCGGCGGTGTCGATGAAATTGAAGCCGGCCTCGGTCAGCGCGTCGAGGATGCGGAACGAGGTCGCTTCATCGGCTGTCCAGCCGAACACGTTGCCTCCCAGGCACAGCGGGGGGACCAGTATGTCGGAGCGGCCTAGTCGTCGCATTTCCATGCGTTGATCCTTCTGCTTCGCGAGAGCCTGCCGGCGGATGGCGCGCGAGTTTAGGGCAGCGCAGCCCCGCTGCTAACCACCCCTGTGTTGTACCTTCGGGCACGGCCGGCCGACGATAATGCCCAGTTGCGACATTCCAACGATGCGGGAATGGTTACGCCGCGCCCCGCTCCTGCGCCAGCTGCGTCTCGGCGCGGCGTTGCAGCGCGGGCAGGTCGACCTTGCCACCGGAGGTGCGCGGCCAGTCGTCGAGGCAGAGGAAACGCCGCGGAATCTTGTACGCCGCCAGCAGCGGGCGCAGCGCGGCGCGCAGTCCGGCCTCGTCGACCCGCCCCTCCCCGGCCACGGGCGCGCCGCGCAGCACGGCGACCAGCCGCACCCCGCGCAGCGCGTCGTTGACCCCGAACACCGCCGCCTCCTCGATGCCGGGCAGGCCCGCCAGCGCCGCCTCGATCTCCTCGGGGTAGACGTTCTGCCCGGAAGTGACGAGCATGCGCTTCTCGCGCCCGGCGAGAAACAGGAAGCCGGCCGCGTCCCGCCAGCCGCGATCGCCCACGCTCATGAAGCCGCCGTCGCGGCGCATCTCCCCGGATCCGCCGCAGGCATAGCCGTCGAACAGCATCGAGCTGGCGACCCAGATCGTCCCGGTCTCCCCGGCCGGCACATCGTTGCCCTCCCCGTCGCGGATGGCGAGCGTCACGCCGGGTGCGGGCCGGCCGACCGAGCCCTCGGGCACGGCGTCTGCGGGGTGGCCGATGGTGATGAAACTGGTTTCCGAGGCGCCGTAGAATTCGAAGATGCGGGCGTTGGGAAACAGCGCATGGGTGGCCGCGCGCGTGCCCGGCTGCCATTTGGCGCCGCTGATCATGAGCGCGCGCACGGTGGGAAAGCGCGCACCCTCGCCCATCCTGATCAGCATCTGCAGCTGGGTGGGCGTGGCATAGAGCGCGGTGACGCCATGGCGGACGATGAGCGCGAACACATGTTCCGGGTTGAAATGGCGCATCATCACCGCGCAGGCGCCGACATGAAGCGCATGGACGACGCCATACAGATGAAGCGAGGCGGCAAGCCCGCCGGGCGCCAGGATCACGTCCTGCGACCCGAGCCCGAAGGCGGCGGCGCTGACGTGGAAGCTGTCGATCCACGAGCGGTGGCCACGGCGATAGCCCTTCGGCAGCCCGGTGGTGCCCGAGGTGAAGCCGACATAGAACGGTGCGTCCGGCGACGGCGGCGCGGGCCAGGACGGAGAGGGGTTGATCCCGGATCCTGAAACGGCCGGCTGCTGCGCCAGCGTCAGATCCGGCGCCACGGCGGCGGCGAGCGCGGCGCGGGTCGCGGGCGGCCAGGCGGGATCATAGACCAGCGCTTCGCGTCCCGAGACCGCGCAGGCCATGAACAGCTCGACCAGCGCGGGGGAATTGGCCAGCGCCAGCGCAATGGAAGCGCCCGGCGCGGTGCGGGCCTGAAGCCAGCCCGCCAGCCCCGCCACGCGTGCGCACAGGCCCGCGCGATCCAGCACCTCGCCATCGCAGACAAGCGCGGGCCGGGCGGGATCCGCCAGCGCCAGCGCGGGCAGACGGGCGCCGATGGTTTCGCCGCTCACCGCTCACGCATGGCGCGACAGCAGCGCATCCGGCATGCCGCGCGCCACCGTCTGGGCGATGAAGGCCACCAGAACCGCCTTGATGACATCGCCGGGAATGAAGATCAGCACCGCCTTGGTGGCGTCGAGAAGCGACAGATTGGCCTTCAGCGCCAGGCCGACAATGCCACAGGCATACATCACAACGATGCCGCCGATGACGGAGGCGATGAGCGCGGAGGCGAACACCGCCTGTGCGCGCATCACCTGCATCAGCCAGCCGCTGACAAACGCCACCGCGACCCAGCCGAAGATGAAACCGACCGAGGGGGTGAAGAACACGCCGAGCCCGCCGCGCCCGCCCGCCAGCAGCGGCGCGCCAAGCGCCACCACGAACAGCACCAGCACCATGGTCAGCGCCCCGCGCCAGGCGCCGAGCATCACCCCAGCCAGCATCGCGCCCATGCTCTGCGCGGTGATCGGCACGCCGCCGGCAAGCGGAATGTCGAATTTCGGCAAGAGGCCGAGCACGGCGAAGATGGCGGCATAAAGCGCGATCTGCACCAGCGAGCGCTCCTTCATCGGCGGTCTCCTCGAATGACGCCGCCGCGCGCGGCCAGCGCCTCGGCGACATGATGGGAAAGTCTCAGCGTCTGGATACAGAAGGACGCCAGAAGGCGCCAGCCGCCGCGTCGCCCGGTGCGCGCGCGCCAGCTCTCGTTCAGCGCCTCCCACAGCGCGAACAGCAGCGGCACGAAGCGGATCATCATCGCCACCGCCAGCGCCACCGCGCGCGGCGACACCCCGATGAGGGAGAGCGGACGCAACAGCGGCTCGATGGCGTCCATCATCGCGTCCATGCGCGTGGTCATGGTCACCGCATTGGCCAGAAGCACCATGGCGATGAGGCGCAGGGCGGTGGCCACACCCAGCCAGATGTCGCCATTCCACCCGTGGAAGGCGAGCAGGAGGACGAGCAGCGGCCACATCGGGCGCAGCAACGCGATCTGCCGCAAGGCCGGGCGGCCAAGCGAGACATAGAGCAGCAGCGTGGCGACGAGCAGCCCCGCCATCGCCGCCACCGCGTCGATCGGCGCCACGACAAGGCTCACCAGCGCCAGCGCCAGCAGTTTCCAGCCCGCCGGAATGCCATGCAGCCAGGTGCGTTCGGCCAGATAGAGCGAGATCACGCCGGGCCCTCCGCACCGAGCGCCTCGGCGAAGGCGCGGTAGGCGCCGAGCACCGCGTCCGGCGCGCCATCCATCCGCACCCGGCCCTCATGGAGCCAGACCACGCGGTCATAGGTGGTGAGGGCGTCGAGTTCGTGGGCGATCATCACCACCTGCTGGTCCAGGGTGGCGATCAGCCGCTCCAGCCGCCGCCTTGTCGGCAGGTCGAGGCTGGAGAACGGCTCGTCGAGGATCAGCACCGCCGGTTCCATCACCAGCACGGCGATGATGCACAAAAACTGCTTCTCGCCTTCCGACAGCGTGTGCACCGGCCGTTCCGCCCAATGCGCGCGCCCGAAGCGGGCCAGCGCGGGAAGCGAGGCTTTCAACGCCTCGCGGCGTGACTGGCCGGCCTGTTCGAGGCTGAAGGCGACTTCCTCGGCGACGGTGGGAAAGATGATCTGGTGGTCCGGGTTCTGGAAGATGAACCCGACCTTGCGCGGCAGCACGGCCGCGTTGCCGGCGGCATCGAGACCGTGGACCACGACGCGGCCTTCATCGGCACTGAGAAGCCCGTTGAACAGGCGCACCAGCGAGCTTTTGCCCGAGCCATTGCAACCGATCAGCCCGATCCGCCGCTCGGCCAGCTCCAGCGACAGCGCGTCGAGCACCACGCGCCCGTCGCGCCGAAGGGTCACCTTGTCGAGAAGGATCGAGGCGTCGCTCATGCGGCAGGTATCCCCGTGTCGTGGCGCACTTGGTCTGACACGCGGTGAAGATGAGGCCCCCCGGACAGCGCCCGGGGAGGAAGAGGCTATTGTGAGGGCCGGCTCACAGCATTTCCAGCGAGCGCTTGCGGCCCGGCGGGGGGAAGGCGGCGTCGAGCGCGGCGAAATCGTCGGCGTCGAGCGCGATGTCGCGCGCGCCGGCATTCTCGCGCATGTGCACGGGACGCGAGGCCTTGGGAATGACGATGTTGTTCGGGCTGCGCAGGGCCCAGGCCAGCGCGATCTGGAACGGCTTGGCGTTGTGCTTGGCCGCGATGTCCGACAGCACGCCCGCCGTCTTGATGCGGCCCTGCTCGATCGGGCTGTAGGCCATCAGGGGCACTTCGTGCTCTTCCAGCCACGGCAGCAGGTCCCATTCCGGCCCGCGACGGGTCAGATTGTACAGCACCTGATTGACCGCGCAGCTCTCGCCGCCGGGGGTCTGGTACAGTTCGTTCATGTCGTCGGTGTCGAAGTTCGAGACGCCCCAGTGGCGGATCTTGCCGGCCGTCTTCAGGTGCTCGAAGCCGATGATGGTCTCGGCCAGCGGCACGCCGCCGCGCCAGTGCAGGAGATAGAGGTCGATCTGCTCGGTCTTCAAGCGCTTCAGGCTGCGCTCGCAGGCGGCGACGACGCCGGCGCGGCTGGCATTCTGCGGATAGACCTTGCTGACGAGAAACACCTTGTCGCGCAGGCCGGCCAGCGCTTCGCCCAGGAAGCTCTCGCAGGCACCGTCGCCATACATCTCGGCGGTGTCGACGAGCGTCATGCCCAGCTCGACGCCGAGGCGGACCGATTCGATCTCATCCTTCCGTGCCGAGGAGCGCTCACCCATCATCCAGGTGCCGATGCCGAGCGCGGGAACCTTTTCACCGCCGGGAAGAACCACCTTGCCGCTCATCATTCACCTCGCTTGCTGTTCCCCCGACCGATTGCCATCCCCGCCCCCGCGACGCAAGTGCCGCCCGGCCCGCATGTCGTGCACAGTCCCTCGCGGGGCGGGCGCCAGCGGCGGCTTACCGTGCTATTTATCAGGTGATCCGTTCCCCCGCGTCCCGCCCCACCGAACCCATGGCCGCCCCGACCCTGACGAGTTCCCCGAACCCCATCGACCCCGCCGGCACGCCGGAGCCGAGCCTGGCGATCGGGCTGGCGGCGGTGATCGTCGCGGTGACCGGCGACGACCCCAAGGTGCTCGCCATCCGCCACGCCGACGGTCGCGAGGCGCTGCCCTCCGGCCCGCTGGAGCGCGGCCACCGCACGCTGGAGACCGGCCTCAGGACCTGGGTGGAGCGGCAGACGCTGCAGAAGCTCGGCTATGTCGAGCAGCTCTACACCTTCGGCGATCGCGACCGTGGCGAGGACGGACGGCGCGCGCTGTCGCTGGCCTATCTCGCTCTGGTGCGCGAGGCCCGTCCGGCGGGCGACGCCGACGCCGCCTGGCAGAGCTGGTACCGCTATTTCCCCTGGGAGGACTGGCGCGACGGCCGCCCCGCCGTGCTCGACGCGCTGGAGCCGGGGCTGCGGGCCTGGGCGGCGGCGGCCGCCAATCCGCGCATGGGCGAGATGCGCGCGGAACGCGTGACACTGTGCTTCGGCGGCACCGGCTGGAACGAGGAGCGCGTGCTGGAGCGCTACGAACTGCTCTATGAGGCCGGGCTGGTGGCCGAGGCGCTGCGCGAACGCGGCTCCTCGCGCGCCGCACCCGCGCCTTCCGGCATGGAGATGCGCGAGGACCACCGCCGCATGCTGGCGCTGGCCATCGCCCGGCTGCGCGGCAAGATCAAATACCGCCCGGTGGTGTTCGAACTGATGGCCCCGAGCTTCACCCTGCTGCAGTTGCAGCGCACCGTGGAGGCGCTCTCGGGGGTGCGGCTGCACAAGGGCAATTTCCGCCGCCTGATCGAGCAGCAGCGCCTGGTCGAGGAAACCGGCGAGACCACGACGGAAACCGGCGGGCGCCCGGCCCGGCTGGTGAGCTTCCGCCGCGAGGTGCTGCTGGAACGCCCGGCGCCCGGCGTGCGCCTGCCCGGCGGCTTTGGCCGGCGCTAGGCGCCCGCTCTCTTCCTGACACATGAAGGATCAAGGACATGACCCGGTTCATCGGCAGGCGTGTACTCATTACCGGCGGCACCAGCGGCATGGGGCTGGCCGGGGCGCGGCGGATCGCTGCCGAGGGCGGCGCGGTCGCGGTGACCGGCCGCGATGTCGCGCGCCTCGACGCCACCGCGCGGGAATTGCCGGAAGGCGCACGGGTGATCGCCAATGACGCCGCCGATCCCGGCGCGACGCGGGCGCTGGTCGACGCGGCGCAGGCGATGGGCGGGCTCGACGGGCTGTGGCTCAACGCCGCCTATGCCGAGATCGGGCCGATCGAGGAGGTAACGGCACAGGCTTTCGACGCCATGATGGCCGCCAATGTACGTGGCCCGATGCTCCAGCTGGCCGCGCTCTCGCCCCACCTCAAAGCGGGAGCCTCGGTGGTCGTGACCTCCTCCAGCTCGACCTATGAGGGCGCGGCGATGACCAGCCTATATGCGGCGACCAAGGGCGCGGTGATCGCGATGGCGCGGAGCTGGGCCCGCGCGCTGGCGCCGCGCGACATCCGCGTCAACGTGCTGGTGCCGGGGCCGATCGAGACCAATTTCCGCCATTTCCTGCCGGAGGAGGCGCGCGGCGCGTTCGAGGACTTCGTCGTCGGACAGGTGCCGCTGCGCCGCGCCGGCACGCCGGAGGAAGCGGCGGCGGTGGCACTGTTCCTGCTGAGCGAGGATGCGTCCTATGTGACCGGCAGCCAGTACGCGGTGGATGGCGGGCTGATCATGCAGTGAGCGAAGACGGGGCGCGCGGCTACTCGCGCCCGTCGATCCATTTCGACATCACCACACGCGGGGCGACCTCGAAACCGAGCGTCTCGTAAAAGGCGACGACGCCCGTATTGGTCTCGCGCACCAGGAGCTGCGCCTTCACCACGCCGCGCTCCCTCAGCCAGCCCTCGGCGGCCTCCACCATGGCCGCGCCGACGCGCTGGCGCTGGATCATCGGATCCACAGCGACGTAATAGAGCCAGCCGCGATGGCCATCATGGCCGACCATCACCGACGCCGTCACGCGCCCGCATTCGAGCCGTCCCACCAGGACGGTCGCGTTCGGGCCCGCGAGCGCGAAGCGGAAGTCGGCGGCGGGGTCGTTATAGGGCACGACCAGCCCGCAGGCCCGCCACAGATAGACCACCGCCCGCTCGTCATTCGCCGTTGCCGGCTCGATCGTCATCGTCATGTGCACCTCCCCGAAAAGCACCGCCCGATTCCATCGCCGAACCGGATCACCCCATTTGTGACGCGCAGTTGACAGCGACTTATACTCAGTTCTAGCATAACCCTCGACAGGCCGGGCTGGATGCCCGGTCTTCTTTGGATCTAGATATACTCAAAACGAGCATAAGGGAGGTCGCGATGCTGGATCTCAACGTCGCCACCCGTGCCGAAAACGTCAACGAATTCTCCCGCGCCTACGTGCCCGAGGGGGCACCGCAGGTACCGGACATGCCGCTGGCGCATCTGTATGCCCGCGTGTCAAAGCACGTCACCCCGGCCGAATGGCCACTGATCGCGCGCGATGTCGAAGCCATCGAGCGGCTGAAGCGCGAGCGTAATGCCGTGGTGCTGGGCCACAATTACCAGGCACCGGAAATCTTCAACACCGTGGCCGACATTGTCGGCGACAGCCTGGCGCTGGCCCGCGAGGCGGTGACGGTGGACGCCGACGTCATCGTCATGGCCGGCGTGCACTTCATGGCCGAGACCGCCAAGCTGCTGAACCCTTCCAAGACCGTGCTGATGCCGGACATGAAGGCGGGCTGCTCGCTCGCCGAGAGCATCACCGCTGCCGATATCCGCCTGCTGCGCCAGCGCTACCCCGGCGTGCCGGTGGTAACCTACGTGAATACCTCCGCCGAGGTGAAGGCCGAGAGCGACTATTGCTGCACCTCCGGCAACGCGGTGAAGGTGGTGCGCGCGGTCGCGCGCGAATGGGGCGTCAACCGCATCCTGATGCTGCCGGACGAGTACCTCGCCCAGAACGTTCAGAAGGAGGTTCCCGAGCTGGAGCTGATCGCGTGGAAGGGCCATTGCGAGGTGCATGAGCGCTTCACCCCGGCCGACATCCGCGACCTGCGCGAGAACCATCCCGGTGTGGTCGTGCTCGCCCACCCCGAATGCCCGCCGGAAGTGGTCGCGGCGGCCGACTATGCCGGCTCCACCGCCGGCATGGCGGACTATGTGCGCGACGAGAAGCCGGCGCGCGTGGTGCTGATCACCGAATGCTCCATGGCCGACAATGTCGCGGTGGGCCACCCCGACATCGAGTTCGTGCGGCCCTGCAATCTGTGCCCGCACATGCGCCGCATCACGCTGGGCAACATCCGGCGTTCGCTGGAGACCATGACCCACCAGGTCGAGATCGACCCCGCCATCGCCGACCGCGCCCGGCTCGCCGTCGAGCGCATGCTCGCCATCCGCTGAGGACAGGGCGGCAGTTGAGGACATGGCGGTGGAACAGCCGATCGGACACTCCCCGGACAGCGTGATCGTGGTCGGCGGCGGCATTGCCGGCCTTGCCACCGCGCTGCGCCTCGCCCCGCTTCCGGTCACCCTCGTTGTCATGGCCCCGCTCGGCGCCGAGGCCGCCACGGGCTGGGCGCAGGGCGGCATCGCGGCGGCCATAGGCGCGGGCGACGACGCGGAATTCCATGCCCGCGACACGCTGGCCGCCGGCGCTGGGCTGAGCGAGGCCGATGTCGCGCGCAACGTCGCCGGGGCGGCGGGCGAGGCCATCGACTGGCTGGTCGGGCTCGGCACGCCGTTCGACCGCGCCCCCGACGGGAGCCTCGCGCTCGGGCTGGAAGCCGCCCATTCGCGCCGGCGCATCGTCCACGCCGCGGGCGACGGCACCGGCCGCGTGGTGCTGGAGACGCTGGTCGCGGCGGCGCGCGCCTGCCCCTCCCTCCGCGTGATCGAGGGCCAGCGCGCCATCACGCTTCTGAAGGACGCAACCGGCCGCGTGGCGGGGATCGCGGTGCAGGATCGCGAAGGCCGTCTGGGCACGCTGTCCGGGCGCGCGGTGGTGCTGGCGACCGGCGGGCTGGGCGGGCTTTACGGCTCCACCACCAATCCGCTCGGCGCCACCGGCTCCGGGCTGGCGCTGGCGGCGCGGGCCGGCGCGGTGCTGCGCGACATGGAGTTCGTGCAGTTTCACCCTACCGCCATCGCGGTCGGCGCAGACCCCATGCCGCTCGCCACCGAGGCGCTGAGGGGCGAAGGCGCGAAGCTGTTCAACGAGCGCGGCGAGCGCTTCATGAGCGAGGTGCCCGGCCAGGAGCTGGCGCCGCGCGACGTGGTGGCCCGCGCCATCTTCCGCGAAATCGCGGCCGGGCGCCGGGTGGTGCTGGACGCGCGCATGGACGGGGTCGAAGAGCGCTTTCGCGGCGTGGTCGCGCTGTGCCGCGCCAATGGGCTGGACCCTTTGCGCGCGCCGATACCGGTGCGGCCGGCGGCGCATTATCATATGGGCGGCATCCGGGTGGACGGCGCCGGACGCGCCAGTGTGCCGGGCCTCTGGGCCTGCGGCGAGGTCGCCTCAACCGGGCTGCACGGTGCCAACCGGCTGGCCAGCAACTCGCTGCTGGAAGCGCTGGCCTATGCGCAATGGATCGCGGCCGACATCGGGGGCGAAGACGCCCGACCGGGCCGCCCGGACGGCGCTGTCATGCCTGTGCGCCCTTCCCCCGCACGCGCCGAGATCCGCGCGCTGATGGACGCCAAGGTCGGCGTGGTGCGCGAGGCCGGCCTGCTCGACGCGGCGGTCGCGCGCCTCGGCATGCTCGCCGCCAGCGGGGAGGACGACCTCGCCCTCGTCGCCTGGCTGGTGGCCGATGCCGCGCGGCGCCGGGAGGAGAGCCGGGGCGGCCATTTCCGTGCCGACCATCCCCTGCCCGCCGAGACCGCCCGACACGGGCAGACCACGCTAGACGAACGGTTCGGCAACGCCGCCGGCATCCGGCAGGTGGCCTGAATTCCCGACATGCCTGTTTCCCTGCCCGCCCGCCTCCTGGGCACGCGCACTGCCAGAACCCTGCGAGTACCGTCATGACGCCTTCTCTTCCGCCCCTCCCCCGCCTGCTGGTCGAACCGATCGTGCGCGCGGCGCTGATCGAGGATCTCGGCCGCGCCGGCGATGTGACGACCGATTCGGTCGTGCCCGCGAGCACCCGCTTCGAGGCCGTCATCGCCAGCCGGCAGCCCGGCGTGGTGGCCGGCATCGACGCGGCGGTGATCGCGTTCGAGCTGATCGACCCGGCGCTGAAGGTCACGATTGAGCGCGGCGACGGCAGCCCCGTCGCGCCCGGCGATGTGGTGATGCGCCTGTCCGGCCCGGCCCGCGCCATCCTCACCGCCGAGCGCGTGGCGCTGAACATCGCCTGCCGCATGTCCGGCATCGCCACCGCCACCGCCGGCATCGTCGAGATCGCCCGCCAGCACGGCACGGCCCACATCGTGTGCACCCGCAAGACCACGCCGGGCCTGCGCGGGCTGGAAAAGCACGCGGTACGGGCGGGCGGGGGCTCCAATCACCGCTTCGGCCTCGATGACGCGGTGCTGATCAAGGACAACCACATCGCCGTCGCCGGCGGGGTGTTGCCCGCCATCCGCGCCGCCAAGGCCAATGCCGGGCACATGGTGAAGATCGAGGTCGAGGTCGACACGCTCGCGCAGCTCGAAGAGGTGATGAGCGAGGGCGTCGACGCGGTGCTGCTCGACAACATGGACCCCGCCACACTGGCCCGCGCCGTCGCCATGGTGGGCGGCCGGGCGCTGACCGAAGCCTCGGGCCGGGTCTCGCGCGACACCGTCGGCGCCATCGCCGCCAGCGGCGTGGATCTCATTTCCGTCGGCTGGATCACCCACTCCGCGCCGATCCTCGATCTGGGCCTGGACGCGGCGCAGGCGTGAGGGCCGATATGAACGGCTGAATATCGGGCACAGGCCCGATTGCCCTTGAATGAGGCATGCTTTTGTGCGATGCATCTAAGGGTCTGCTAATGGTTATGCGGGAGAGACCGACAGTCCTCCCGGACATGTGTCGGCGCCGACGGAGCAACCCCCCAGGAAACTCTCAGGCACCAGGGACCGCGTAATCAGGACGATCTGGAGAGAGGCATCGGCGCCGCCTGTTTGGCGTCAGGATGCCCACCGAAGGGGAAGCCCGGGAAGGCCAGACGGCATGTCGCCGTTCCGTCCCGGGGCGAGCTCTCAGGTACCGCGACAGATTGGGGACAGCCGGCCGGACCGCCACGGGGCGGGATCGGTTTCGTCGTCCTCAAGCGCGGGAGCCACCCATGCGCCAGATTGCCGTTGTCGGAGCCGGAATCACCGGTATCACCACCGCTTACGCCCTCAACGAAAAGGGCTATGACGTCACCGTCATCGATCGCCAGCGCTACGCGGCGATGGAGACCTCCTTTGCCAATGGCGGCCAGCTCTCGGCCTCCAACGCCGAGGTGTGGAACTCCTGGGCCACGGTGATGAAGGGCATCAAATGGATGCTCAAGCCCGACGCGCCGCTGCTGATGAACCCCAAGCCTTCCTGGCACAAATATTCCTGGATGGCCGAATTCCTCGGCAACATCCCGAACTACGAAGCCAACACGGTTGAAACCACGCGCCTCGCCATCAAGGCCCGCGAGCACATGTTCGCGATCGCCGCGCGCGAGAAGATCGACTTCAACCACGAGACCCGCGGCATCCTGCACATCTACCGCGACAAGCCGAGCTATGACGCCGCGGCCAAGGTGAACGCGCTCTACGCCGCCGGCGGACTGGAGCGCCGTGCGGTTACCCCCTCCGAGATGCGGGCCATCGAGCCGACCCTGCACGGCTCCTATTATGGCGGCTTCTACACACCGTCCGATTCCACCGGCGACATCCACAAATTCACCTTCGGCCTCGCCGAGGTCTGCCGCCGCAAGGGCGTGCACTTCATCAGCGAGGCGAGCGTCGACAGCGTGCGTCACACCGGGCGCGGGCCCGACGGCACCGGCGTCGAGATCGCCTTTACCGTGGCGCCCGACGCCGAGGACTCCACGCCGCGCAGCGAGGTGCTTTCCTTCGATGCCGTGGTGGTGTGCGCCGGCGTCGGCTCGCGCGCCCTCGCCGCCGCGCTCGGCGACCGGGTGAACATCTACCCGGTGAAGGGCTACTCGATCACCGTGATGCTGGACGACGAAGCCAGCCAGAACGGCGCGCCCTGGGTGAGCCTTCTGGACGACAAGACCAAGATCGTCACCTCGCGCCTGGGCAAGGACCGCTTCCGCGTCGCCGGCACCGCCGAGTTCAACGGCGAGAACCGCGACATCCGCGCCGACCGCATCCGCCCGCTGGTGGACTGGACGCGCAAGCTGTTCCCGGACGTTTCCACCGCCCGCGTGGTGCCGTGGGCGGGCCTGCGCCCGATGCTGCCCAACCTAATGCCCCGCGTCGACGCCGGCAAGAAGCCCGGCGTGTTCTACAACACCGGCCACGGGCATCTGGGCTGGACGCTGTCCTGCGCCACCGCCGAGATGATCGCGGCGAAGATCGAGACCGCGATGCCGCTTGATACCCCCGCGCCGATGCTGCGCATGGCGGCCGAGTAGCGGGGCCAAGCTCTCCCGCACCAAACTCTCCCGCCCTAGGCTCTGCCGCCTGGTGACGGGTGTTCATTGCGGCAGCGATAAAAGAAGGGCGGGGGTGAGGAATGCCTCACCCCCGCCCCACCGCCCAGCAGACACACGCGCTTCCCATCATGATCGCCCCACCCTGTGGAGGTGGGGCTGTCTCGATGCGGCCATGACGTGCGATCCACCCCGGAGGATGGCGCCAGCGGGCGCGGTGCCTACATCTTCACGGCCCGGAGCCGCAGCGCGTTGGCGATCACGCTGACCGAGGACAGCGACATCGCCAGCGCCGCCACCATGGGCGAGAGCAGCAGGCCGAAGACGGGGTAGAGCACCCCGGCCGCGATCGGCACGCCCGCCGCATTGTAGATGAAGGCGAAGAACAGGTTCTGGCGGATGTTGCGCATGGTGGCCTGCGACAGCCGCCGCGCATGGACGATGCCGGCGAGGTCCCCGCGCAGCAGAGTCAGCCCCGCGCTCTCGATGGCGACATCCGTGCCCGAGCCCATGGCGATGCCGACATCGGCGCTGGCGAGCGCGGGCGCGTCGTTCACGCCATCGCCGGCCATCGCCACCACCCGGCCCTCACGCTTCAGCCGCTCGACAACCTCGGCCTTGCGATCCGGCGCCACCTCGGCCTCGACCTCGGTGATGCCGAGCCGGCGCGCCACGGCCTCGGCGGTGGTGCGGTTGTCGCCGGTGAGCATGACGACGCGGATGCCCTCGGTCCCGAGATCCTTCAGCGCCTGCGCGGTGGTCGCCTTGATCGGATCGGCGATGGCGAGCGCCGCCGCCACCTTGCCATCCACCGCCATGAGAATGGCACTGGCACCCTCGCGGCGCAGCTCGTCCGCCGGCGCGGTCAGCGTGGAGGTGTCGATGCCGAGCTCGGACAGGAAGGCGGCGCTGCCCAGCATCACCCGCTTGCCCCCGACAAGGCCATAGGCGCCCTTGCCGACCGGACTGTCGAAGCCGCGCACCTTCGGAATGTCGAGCCCGCGCTCCTGCGCCGCGTTGACGATGGCGCGGGCGAGCGGATGCTCGGAGAGCCGCTCGACAGCGGCGGCAAGGGCAAGCACGGCGCCTTCCTCGAAGCCCTCGGCCGGCACGATCTGCGTGAGCGTGGGCTGGCCCTCGGTGAGCGTGCCGGTCTTGTCGACCACCAGCGTGTCGACCTTCTCCATGCGCTCCAGCGCCTCGGCGTTCTTGATCAGCACGCCCATGCCGGCGCCGCGCCCGACCCCGACCATGATCGACATCGGGGTGGCGAGCCCCAGCGCGCAGGGACAGGCGATGATGAGCACCGCCACCGCCGCCAGCAGCGCATGGGAAAAGCGCGGCTCCGGCCCGAAGCTGGCCCAGGCGATGAAGGCCAGCACCGCGCAGCCCACCACAAGCGGCACGAACCAGCCCGCCACCTGATCGGCCAGGCGCTGGATCGGCGCGCGCGAGCGCTGCGCCTCCGCCACCATCTGCACGATCCGCGCGAGCATGGTGTCGCGCCCGATCTTCTCGGCGACGATGACCAGCGAACCGGAGCGGTTGATGGTTCCCCCGATCACCGCGTCGCCCACATTCTTGGTGACGGGCATGGCCTCGCCGGTGACGAGGCTCTCGTCCAGCGCGGAGCGGCCCTCCTCGACCTTGCCATCGACCGGCACCTTCTCGCCCGGACGCACGCGCAGGCGGTCACCCACGGCGATCTCGGAGACGGGCACCTCCTCCTCGTCATCCTCGCCCTCGCCATCGCGTCCGCGCAGACGAATGGCGGTCTTCGGGGTCAGGTCGAGCAGCGCCTTCAGCGCGCCGGTGGTCTGTTCGCGGGCGCGCAGCTCCAGCACCTGTCCGAACAGCACCAGCACGGTGATGACGGCGGCGGATTCGAAATAGACCGGCACCGTGCCATCGCCGGCGCGGAACGCGGGCGGGAACAGGCCCGGCGCCAGCACGCCGACCAGGCTGTAGAGATAGGCCACGCCGGTGCCGATGGCGATCAGCGTGAACATGTTGAGGTTGCGCGTCACGATGGACTGCCAGCCGCGCACGAAGAACGGCGCGCCGGCCCACAGCACCACGGGCGTCGCCAGCGCGAGCTGGACCCAGTTCGAGACCGTGCCGGACACCAGGTGATGCAGCGCCGGGAACAGGTGGCCGCCCATTTCCAGCACGAACACCGGCACTGTGAGGGCAAGGCCGATCCAGAACCGGCGCGTCATGTCGACCAGTTCTTCGTTGGGCCCGTCGTCGAGACTGACCATCATCGGCTCGAGCGCCATGCCGCAGATCGGGCAGCTGCCGGGTCCGATCTGGCGGATCTCGGGATGCATCGGGCAGGTGTATTCGGTGCCCTCCGGCACCGGCTCGGCCGCACGCGGCTCCAGATACTTGCCGGGGTCGGCGACGAATTTGGTGCGGCAGCCATTGCAGCAGAAATAATAGGTCTTGCCGCCATGCTCGGCGTGGTGCTTGGCGGTGTGCGGATCGACATCCATGCCGCAGACCGGATCCTTCGCCAGATGTCCGGCGGCCGGATGCCCGGCCTCTTCGCCGGCGTGCCCGTGCCCGCCGCAGCAGGCACCCGCCGTCTCGGCCTTCAGATATTTGCCGGGATCGGCGACGAACTTTTCCCGGCATCCCGCCGAGCAGAAATAATAGGTCGCGCCCTCATGCTCGGCGCGATGCTTCGCGGTGGCAGGGTCCACATCCATGCCGCACACCGGATCCTTGACCCGATGCCCGGCATCGGCGGCTGCGTGGTCATGCGTATGGGCAGGCGCGCCGGAAGGGTGATGATGGGCGTGCGCACCGTGCGCGGCTTTGTCGGCACCTTCATGGGACGCCTTCGCCGCGCTTCCCTTCCCGCCGCAGCAGGACCCGCCAGCCGCGTTCGGCTCGTGCCTGTGCTCGTGATCGGCCATGACCGCCTCCCTTCCCGGCATACCCCATATGGGTATTCAGCGCTTGCGATATATACCCTGTATAGGTATATGGCAAGCATGCAGGATGATACGCGCAGTGCTTGTTTGAAACGTCTGAACCGTGTCGAGGGTCAGGTGCGCGGCATTGCGCGCATGGTCGAGGACGACCGCTACTGCATCGACATCATCACCCAGGTGGCGGCGGCACGGGCGGCGCTGAAGAAGGTCGAGGAGGAAGTTCTCCGCGACCATCTCGGCCATTGCGTCGAGCATGCCATCGCCTCCGGCGACCCCGGCGAGCAGCGCCAGAAGATTACCGAGCTGATCGACGTGCTGGGCAAGCTGAAGCGCTGAGCCTCCTTTACGCAGGAGACCGGCGGCTCAGGGCGCGGTCAGCCCCAGCGAAGCGACATAGCCGCGATTGATGTGGCAGTTGGCGAAGCGCGCATTGGCGAGATAGGCGTCGAGCGTCGCGATCACCGCCGCGCGCGGCGGCTTTTCCATCGCGTCCCACTGGCTGCGCGGCGCACTGCCGAAACGGGCGATGGCGTCCCAGCCCTCGGGCCGGACGATGGAGGCCACGGTGGAGCGGGAATCGAGGTTCTTGTAGGTCCAGAAGCTCCAGCCGATGCCGAAGCGCTCGTTCATCGCCCGGTACTTCGCGTTCCACTCATCGGTGAGTTCGCCGGTCTCGCCGAGGAAGATCGGCACACCCCAGCGATTGGCGAAGTTGACGTAAGCCTGCACCTCGCGCCGCTCCGGGCTGGCCCAGAACTTGTGGTAGGTGTAGCCGACATTGTCGGTGAAAGGCGGGCCGAACACGTCGAAATTCGTGCTCCACTGCGCCGCCGCCAGGATCACCGGATGGTTGGGATCGACCGCGCGAATGGTGCGCGCGATCTCCTCATAGAACGGCTCAAGGCGCGGATTGAGACAATCGATGTCGTGATAGGGCGAGATCGGCTCGTTGAGCAGATCATAGGCCAGCACCGCCGTCTCATCCCGGTAGCGCGTGGCGATCGCCCGCCACAGTGTGAGCGTGCGGCGCCGAAACTCCGGCACGTAGAAGGTCAGCGGGTAGCCGACGCCGTCATCATGGTTCACCCCGGTCTGCCCGCCGGGCGCGGCGTGAATGTCGAGGATCACCTTGATGTCGTGGGCCTTGGCCCAGCCAACCGCGCGGTCGATGAGCGCCCAGCCCTCACCCGCCGGGTCGATCCGCGAGGGATCGGCCGGATCGAGGAAGAACTTCCAGTGCAGCGGGATACGCACGGTGGTGAAGCCGGCGGCCTGCAGGAAGGCGAAATCCTCCTCGCGGATGTAGACATCGCGGAAGCCGCGCCAGAACCGCGCCGCCTCTTCCGGGCCGGCGAGATAGGCGATCACGTCCTCGATCTCGCGCGGCGAGCGCTGGACGTCGAACTTGAACATGTAGCCTTCCGGCAGCAGCCAGTTGCCGAAGCTCATGCCCTTTACGGTGTAGGTCGACCCGTCCGGATTGACGAAGCGCGTGCCCTGCGCCCGCACGAAACCGGGCGCCCCCTCTCCCGCCACATCCGCCCGTGACGCGGCCTGTGCCGGCGGCGCCTCCTGCGCCCGTGCGCGCACCGGCAGCCACGGCACCAGCATGGCCAGCGCGACCAGAGCAAGGCGAGCGACATGAGGATAGAACAGCGGGCGGGGCGAGAGCGTCATGGCCGGCACGCTATTCAAGCCACCGCGCGCGGGCAATGGGAAAGCCGCGCCGCGACGATCGCCGCCCATCCGGTGCCGTCCCCATGGCCCCGCCTGCATCAAGGCGAGTGACAGCCCGCCCTGCCCGCGCTAATCGATCCAGACGTCTCCCGCCCGCGCCCCTCCGCTCCGGCCCCGCCATCCATGTCGCTTCATCAAGCCGCCTATTTCATTGTCGCGCTGGTCCTGTTCGTGCTTACGGTCGCGCGCGGCCGCCTGCAGCTTTTTCTCGCGCTCACCGTGGCCGCCATCGGCTTCGGCTATGCGGCGGGCATGTCCACCGCCCATGTCGGCAAGGCGTTCAGCCTCGGCTTCGGCCAGACGGTGAATGCGCTTGGCCTGACCGTCGTCGGCGCCGCCTTCATCGCCGCGATCGCGGACGCGGCGGGGGCGACCGGCTTCCTCGCGGAGAAGGCGCGCGGCTGGCGTACGCGGTCGCTGCCGCTGGCGATCCTCGGTCTGGTTGCCGGCATCGCCTCCACGCCGGCGGCCGCCTTCGCGGTGCTGAGCCCGCTGCGCCGGGCGATCAGCGACAGCCCGCGCGGCGCTCTGGTGCTGGGCCTTGCGCTTTCCGGCAGCCACGGCGTGCTGATCCCCGCCCCCGTAATGCTCGCCAGCGCGACCATTCTGGGTGCCGACTGGGCACTGGCGGCGGGGATCGGTCTGCCGCTTGCCGCCCTTCTGGTCCTCGTGGGCACGCTGTTCGCGCGCCCTGCCGCATCGGGCGAGGCGGCGGCGGTGGCTATGGAAAGCGACGACCTCATCGACGGCAGCCGCCTCCACGCGCCGCGCCGGGCGATGGCCGCGCTGGTCGCGGTCAGCCTCGTCCTGGTCGCGATGCTCGCCGTGCAATCTCTGGGCGACATCGCCAGCGAACCGCTGGGGGGAGGCTCGAACCGCGAATTCCTGATCGCGCTCGGCCGTCCCGTTATCCTGCTTCTGGTGGGAACGGGCCTCATGCTGGTGCTGAGCGGCCACTGGACCGCCAAGGGGTTCTCGGAAGAGGGCTGGGCCGGGCGCGCGCTGGTGCGCGCCGCCTCGCTGGTGCTGCTGGTCGGCGCTGCCGGCGGCCTGCAGAAGATCGCGCAGGAAACCGGCATGGCGGAAATGAACGCCGAGCGCCTGCTGGGCTGGGCTCCCCCCGGCCCGCTGGCGCTGCTGCTCCCCTTCGCGCTCGCCGCCATCGTGAAGACGCTGCAGGGCTCCTCGCTGGTGGCCGCGATCACCGCCGCCGGCATGATGATGGAGCTTGTCGGCCCGCTGGGCCTCGACGATCCGGCCGGGCGCACCCTTGCCGCGCTCGGTGTCGGCGCCGGGGCGATGTGCGCGCCGCACATTAATGACGGATTCTTCTGGCTGGTTAGCCGCGCGGGACGCCTCGGCCCCGGCGCGGGCCTCGCCCGCCTGTCTCTCGGCGCCGTGCTTCAGGGCCTTGTCGCGATCACGGCCCTGATGCTGATCCGGCTCATTGCCACCTGAAGGACAAGGACACCGCCGATGCTTCGCCGTCGTGACTTCCTTGCCGGCGCGACCGCCGCCGCCGCGCTTCCCGCCCTTGGCGCGGCCAGCCGCGCGCAGGCGCAGATGGCCACTCCCCGACTTCCCCCGGGGTTCATCTGGGGCGCCTCGACCTCGGCCTACCAGATCGAGGGGGCGGTAAAGGCGGACGGACGCGCGCCCTCGATCTGGGACACCTTCTCCCACACGCCGGGGCGGATCGCGGACGGTACCAATGGCGACGTCGCCTGCGACCACTACAACCGCTACGCCGCCGACGTCGATATCATCGCCAATGCCGGCTTCCGCGCCTACCGCTTCTCCATTGCCTGGCCGCGCGTCATGCCGCAGGGCACCGGCGCGGTGAACACGGCGGGGCTGGATTTCTACGACCACCTCGTCGACCGCCTGCTTGAGCGCGGCGTCGCGCCGATGGCGTGCCTCTATCACTGGGACCTGCCGCAGGCGCTGCAGGACCGGGGCGGCTGGCACAATCGCGACATCGCCAACTGGTTCGCCGATTATGCCCGCGTCACGGTCGCCCGGCTCGGCGACCGGGTGCAGCCATGGGCGATGCTGAACGAACCCTCGGTGCATGCGATCTTCGGCCACGGCTTCGGCAACCACGCCCCCGGACTGACCGGCTGGGCGAGCTATGTCACGGCCCAGCACCACCAGAACCTCGCGCAGGGAACCGCCATCGCCGCGATCCGCGCCGAACGCCGCGACCGGGCGCTCGGCACCGTGTTCTCGCTTCAGCCGATCCACCCCTCCAGCAACACGCCGCAGGACATCGCCGCCGCGTCGCGCTTCGATGCCTGCTGGAACACGATCAATCTCGACCCGCTGTTCCTCGGCCGCTACCCGGCCGAATTCGAGCCCTATTTCGCGCCGCTGATACAGGCGAACGACATGGCGGCGATCCGGGTGCCGGTCGATTTTCTCGGCGTAAACTACTACGGCCCGTCCTTCATCAAGCACGACCCGTCGGCGTTTCTCGCCCAGGCGGGCTATGGCGCGGTGCCGCCGGGCACGCCGCGCACACTGCTCGGCTGGCCGATCGACCCCAACGGGCTGGTGCAGGTGCTGGCGCGGCTGCGCGACCACTATGGCAATCCGCCGGTCTATGTGACCGAGAACGGTGCCTGCTACGAGGACCCCGCCCCCGCCGGCGGCGTGGTGCAGGACCCCGAGCGCACCGCCTATTTCCGCGAGCATCTCGATGCCTGCGCCCGCGCGATCAGCCAGGGCTGCGCGCTGGAGGGCTATTTCGCCTGGTCGCTGCTCGACAATTTCGAATGGGCGGAGGGCAAGCGCCGCCGCTTCGGCGTGGTGCATGTGGATTTCGATACCCAGCAGCGCACCCCGAAAGCCTCGCTCCAGTTCCTGTCGCAGCTGATGCGTGCCTGAGCCGGCGATGGCGCGACCCCGACCACCGGACCGCGGTGACATGCGCCGGACACATATGTCGGTCATTTGACGCTGGTTCGAGAACGCACTTTCCTGTGCTACCAAGCGTCAGATCCGAAGCGTCCCCGTCCGCGCGGGGACCCGCAAAACCCGAGCAGTTGCATGCAGACAGACGATCCCGCCGTCGCAGAAATCATCGAGTTCTTCTCTGGCGAAGTCGGGGTCGATTCGAGCCTGCTGACGCCCGAGACACCGGTCTCGGAACTCGGCATTTCCTCGCTCGACCTCATCGAGACCATCTTCAAGCTCGAAAGCCGCTTCGGCATCGAGATTCCCAATGACGGCCCGCTCAACGGCAACGACGTCACCGTCGGCACGCTGGTCGAGCACGTCGCGGCGCTGCTCGCGGCGAAGGGCCCGGACGCCAACGCGGCGAAGTTGGCCTGATGAACGCACGCGTCGCGATCACCGGCCTTGGCGTGCTTTCCGCGCTCGGGCTCGATGTGCCGTCCCATCTCGCCGGGCTCAGGAAGGGAACCGTCGGCATCGGCGAGACGCAGGACATCGACGTCTCGGCGATGAAGACGCGGATTTCCGCGCAGGTGCGCGGCTTCGTGCCGGAAGCGCATTTCGAGCCCCGCCAGCTCGGCCTGATCGACCGCACCTCGCAGATGGCGCTGGTCGCCGCCCGTCAGGCGATGGCCGATGCCGGGGCCGCGCGCGAGGGCGTGTCTGCGCACCGCGTCGGCTCGATCTTCGCGGCCTCGGTCGGCTATCACGCCGTCGATGACAGCTACCGCAAGCTCTATCTGGAAAAGGCGCCGCGCCCGCACCCCTTCACCGTGCCGCGCGCCATGCCCAGCGGGCCGGTGAGCCACATCACCATGGATCTGGGCATTCACGGCCCTTCCTTCTCTATCGCCTCGGCCTGTTCCTCGGCCTCCCATGCCGTGGGCACCGCCTTCCACATGATCCGCGCCGGCATGCTCGACGTCGCGCTGGCGGGCGGGGCGGAATCGCAGATCACCTACGGCATGCTGAAGAGCTGGGAAGCGCTGCGCGTGCTCGCCCCCGATGCCTGCCGGCCGTTTTCCAAGGACCGCGGCGGCCTCGTCGTCGGCGAGGGCGCGGGCGCCGTGGTGCTGGAAAACATGGATCACGCGCTGGCGCGCGGGGCCACCATTCATGGTGAGATGATCGGCTTCGGCATGAGCGCCGACGGGCGCGACATCACCGCCCCGGACCTCGACAGCGCCGCGGCCTCGATGCGCTTCACGCTCGACGATGCCGGCATCGCCCCGGAGGCGGTGGATTATGTGAGCGCGCATGGCACCGCCACGGCGCTGAACGACAAGACCGAGACGGGCGCGCTGCGGCAGGTGTTCGGCGATCATCTACCGAAGCTGCCAGTCTCTTCCTCGAAGTCCCAGTACGGCCACACCATGAGCGCCTCGGGCGCGCTCGACCTCGTGACCACGGTGCTGGCGCTGCGCGAGGGCTTCCTGCCGCCGACCATGGGCTATCGTGAGTTCGACCCCGATTGCGACCTCGACTGCGTGCCCAACGCCGCGCGCGACGCGGCGCCGCAGATCGCGCTGTCCTCCAGCTTCGCCTTTGGCGGTCTCAACGCCGTGCTGGCGGTGAAGCGCTACGCCTCCTGAGGCGGGACGTTCTCGACCAGGATCCGGGCGCCAAGTTCCTCGCCGACCAGCACCTGCAACTGCGGAACAAGGCCGGCGAGGTGCAGGCGGCAGAAGGCCGCGATCTCGCGCGGCAGGCGGCCCAGTTCCTGCCGCCGCGCGATCAGCGTCAGGTGACGGACAAGACCGGCGCCGGGCAGCGGATGGCAGGCATAGCCGTCAAGATCGAGCGCGGATTCCAGCACGCAGAGCGGGGTGGTGATGGCAAATCCCGCGCCCGTCACCACGCTCGCGGTCACGCCATAGGGCGTATCGAATTCGAGCCGGCGCGGCAGATCCAGCCGCAGGCGGCGCAGATGGCGCTCCACCTCCATGCCGGTCTTGGAGCGCGCGGAGAAGCGCACCAGCGGCAGCGTCTGCGCCAGCCCCGACAGATCCGCCGGCCGCGCGGGCGGGGCGATGGCGGCGGGCATCAGCAGCACATAGGGCTCGCTCATCAGCGGCCAGCGCTCCAGCCCCTCGATCTCGTCGAGATCGTCCGCTCCCACCAGCAGGTCGAGCTGGCGCGTGAGCAGCGCGCCGGCGTGAGAGGCGGTGAGGCCGGACAGCATCG
This sequence comes from Ancylobacter pratisalsi, assembly GCF_010669125.1. Taxonomy (NCBI): domain Bacteria; kingdom Pseudomonadati; phylum Pseudomonadota; class Alphaproteobacteria; order Hyphomicrobiales; family Xanthobacteraceae; genus Ancylobacter; species Ancylobacter pratisalsi. The sequence goes on along the minus strand of NZ_CP048630.1, from coordinate 3,269,891 downwards.
AGGCCTGCTCGGCCATCTCGTCGAGCTTGCGGGCGAGCGGAGCCATCAGCGCCCGCGAGAGCGAATCCACAAGGCCCGCGCGCAACAGCGGCAGCCGCGCATGCTCGGCCTCGCGCAGCAGGGGGGCGATCTGGCGCGCTTCGGACAGAAGCGCGCTGGCGCGCTGGCGCAAGGCGCCTCCGGCCCCGGTCAGCGCGAGCGGGCGCGCGCTTCGATCGAACAGGGTGACGCCGATGCGCCGCTCCAGCTCGGCCACCGCCTGCGACACCGCCGGCTGGGTGAGCCCCAGGCGGCGCGCCGCCTGCGCCATGGTGCCGGCCTCGCAGACGGCGAGGAAGATATCGAGCCCGCGCAGATCGAAGGGCAGCGTGTCGGAAGGCTGGGCCATGGCAATGGGGTTCCCACTCTCCTTCGTACTATAAGCAAAACTTATATTATCACCAGCACCGCGCCGTTCTAAAGCTGTTTGCAGTGATCGAGCGAGCCGCCCATGCGCTATTCCTTCCTCAGCCTTCTCCGTCACGGCTTTTCCGGCCAGTCCGGCTGGAAACCCGCCTGGCGCGACGCGGCGCCGAAGCCGGCCTATGACGTCGTCATCGTCGGGGGCGGCGGGCATGGGCTTGCGACCGCCTTCTACCTCGCCAGCCAGCACGGCATCCGCAATGTCGCGGTCATCGAGAGGGGCGTCATCGGCTCCGGCAATGCCGGGCGGAACACCACCATCATCCGCTCGAACTACCTGCTGCCGGGCAACGAGCCGTTCTACGAATGGTCGATGAAGCTATGGGAGGGGCTGGAGCAGGCGCTGAACTACAACGCCATGGTCAGCCAGCGCGGCATTCTCAACCTTTACCATTCCGACGCCCAGCGCGATGCCTATGCGCGGCGCGGCAACGCCATGCGCCTCGCCGGCGCGGACAGTGAACTGGTCGGCAAGGAACAGGTGCGGGCGATGTACCCGTTCCTCGATTTCGACAATGCGCGCTTTCCCGTGCAGGGCGGGCTGATCCAGCGCCGCGGCGGAACCGCCCGCCACGACGCGGTGGTGTGGGGCTATGCCCGCGCGGCCGACCAGCTCGGCGTCGACATCATCCAGAACTGCGAGATGACCGGCTTTCTCACCGAGGGCGACGCCATTGTCGGGGTCGAGACCTCGCGCGGGTCGATCCGCGCCGGCAAAGTGGGCCTCGCGGTCGCCGGCTCCTCCTCGCGGGTGGCCGGCCGCGCGGGGCTCAGGCTGCCGATGGAAAGCCACGTGCTGCAGGCCTTCGTCTCGGAAGGGCTGAAGCCGCTGGTCGACGGCGTCATCACCTACGGCGCCGGGCACTTCTACATCAGCCAGTCCGACAAGGGAGGGCTGGTCTTCGGCGGCGATATCGACGGCTACAATTCCTACGCCCAGCGCGGCAACCTGCCGGTGGTGGAGGATGTCGCCGAGAGCGGTATGGCGCTGATGCCGCGCATCGGCCGGCTGCGGCTGCTGCGCATGTGGGGCGGGGTCATGGACATGTCGATGGACGGCTCGCCGATCATCGACCGCACGCCGCGACCGGGCCTCTACCTCAATTCCGGCTGGTGCTATGGCGGCTTCAAGGCGACGCCGGCCTCGGGCTGGTGCTTCGCGCATCTCCTGGCGCGCGACACGCCGCACGAGACCGCCACCGCCTTCCGGCTCGACCGTTTCCGCACCGGACATATCATCGACGAAAAGGGAGTCGGCGCCCAGCCGAACCTGCACTGATGCGCATTCCCTGTCCCTATTGCGGCGCGCGCGACGCCCACGAATTCACCTATCTCGGCGACGCCACGCTGACCCGCCCCGACCCGGCGGCGGCGGACGCGCAGGACGCGTTCCACGACTATGTGTATCTGCGCGACAACCCGGCCGGGGCGCATCGGGAGTGGTGGTACCACTCCGGCGGCTGTCGGCGCTGGGTGAAGGTGGAACGCAACACGCTCACCCACGCCATTGCCGGCGCCACGCTGGCGGGAGACGCGCCATGAGCCGCCTTGCCCGAGGCGGTCTGGTCGACCGCTCCCGCGCGCTGTCCTTCACCTTCGACGGCAAGAGCTATCAGGGCTTTGCCGGCGACACCCTCGCCTCGGCGCTGCTGGCGAACGATGTGCGCCTTGTCGGCCGCTCGTTCAAATATCACCGCCCGCGCGGCATCCTCTCGGCCGGGCCGGAGGAACCGAACGCGTTGGTGGAGTTGCGCGCCGGCGCGCGGCGCGAGCCCAACACCCGCGCCACCGTGGCCGAACTGTTCGACGGGCTGGAGGCCGCCAGCCAGAACCGCTGGCCCTCGCTGAAGCTCGACGCGCTGAGCGTCAACGGCCTCGTCGCGCCCTTCCTCGGCGCGGGGTTCTATTACAAGACCTTCATGTGGCCGGCCGCGTTCTGGGAAAAGCTCTACGAGCCGATGATCCGCCGCGCCGCCGGCCTTGGCCGCGCCGCGGAAGGCAACGACCCGGACCATTACGAGAAGGGCAACCTGTTCTGCGACGTGCTGGTGATCGGCGCCGGCCCGGCCGGGCTGATGGCCGCGCTCGCGGCGGCGCGCGCCGGGGCACGGGTCATCCTCGCCGATGAGGATTTCGTGCCCGGCGGGCGGCTGAATGCCGAGGCGGTGAGCATCGGCGGCAAGGCAGGCACCGACTGGGCGGCCGGCATCCTTGCCGAGCTGGCAAGCCTGCCGAATGTGCGCGTGATGACCCGCACCACGGTGTTCGGCGTCTATGACGACGAATATGGCGCGGTGGAGCGGGTGGGCGACCATCTCGCCCTGCCCGCCCCCTATCAGCCACGCCAGATCCTGTGGCGCATCGCGGCCAGGCGCGCCGTGCTGTGCGCGGGCGCCACCGAGCGGCCGATCGTGTTCGGCGGCAATGACCGGCCGGGCGTGATGCTCGCCGGCGCCGTTCGCAGCTATGCCAACCGCTATGGCGTCGCGACGGGCCGCCGGGTCGCGATGTTCGCCAATAATGACAGCGCGTGGAACGCGGCCTTCGATCTGGCGCGGGCGGGCGTTACCGTCGTGGCGCTCATCGATATCCGCCGCGAGATTGCCCCGGCGCTGATGGACGAAGCCGCGGCTTTGGGCATCCGCACCATCCTCGACGGGCAGGTGACGGGAACGTCCGGCGCCATGATCGGTGGCGTGCTCTCCGCGATCACGGTGCGCGCCGGCGGGCAGAGCCAGACCCTCACCGCCGACACCCTCGCCATGTCCGGCGGCTGGTCGCCCAACGTGCACCTTACCTGCCACCATCGCGGCCGGCCGGTGTGGAAGGACGACATCGCCGCCTTCGTGCCGGGCGAGGCTTCGCCCGGGCTGTCCATCGCCGGCGCGGCGGGCGGGCGCTACGCCCTTGGCGCCATCCTCGACGAGGGCGCCCGGCAGGGAGCGCAGGCCGCGACCGATCTCGGCTTCCCCGCTGGCGCACCCGAGGTTCCCGAAACCGCGGACACGCCGATCGCGATCACCGCCTTCTGGCATGTGCAGGGCGCGAAAGGGCCGGCTTTCGTCGACCAGCAGAACGACGTCACCGCCAAGGATGTCGGCATCGCCTGCAAGGAAGGCTTCCGTTCGGTCGAGCTGCTCAAGCGCTACACCACGCTCGGCATGGCGACCGACCAGGGCCGCACCTCCAATGTCGCCGGCCTTGCGATCATGGCCGAACTGACCGGCGCGGGCATCGGCGAGACCGGCACCACGATCTTCCGCCCGCCCTATACGCCGGTGACGCTCGGCGCGCTGGCGGGCCACCATCGCGGCAAGGATTTCCGCCCCACCCGGCTCACCCCTACCCATGCCTGGGCGCAGGAGCAGGGCGCGGTGTTCGTGGAAGCCGGCGCGTGGCTGCGCGCGCAGTATTTCCCCAGGCCGGGCGAGAGCGACTGGCTGGAAACGGTGAGCCGCGAAGCCAAGGCGGTGCGGGCCTCGGTGGGGCTGATCGACGTCTCGACCTTCGGCAAGATCGACCTTCAGGGTCCCGATGCCGGTGCCTTCCTCGACCGTGTCTACATCAACGGCTTCGCCAAGCTGGCGGTCGGCAAGGCACGCTATGGCGTGATGCTGCGCGAGGACGGCATCGTCATGGATGACGGCACCACCGCCCGCCTGGCGCCCGAACATTACGTGATGACCACGACCACCGCGAACGCCGCCAAGGTGTTCCAGCATCTGGAATTCTGCCTGCAGGTGCTGTGGCCGGAACTGGACGTGACGCTGACCTCGGTCTCCGAGCAATGGGCGCAGATCGCGCTCGCCGGCCCGCGCTCGCGCGAGGTGCTGGCGAAGATCGTCGACGCGCCGCTGGATGTCTCGCATGAGGGCCTGCCGTTCATGGGCGCGGTCGAGGCGCGGGTGATGGGCGGGGTAAAGGCGCGCATCTTCCGCCTCTCCTTCTCCGGGGAGCTCGGCTACGAGATCGCGGTGCCCGCCCGGCAGGGCGAGGCGCTGGCCCGTGCGCTGATGAGCGCGGGCGAGGAGTTCGGCATCACGCCCTATGGCACCGAGACGCTCGGTGTGCTGCGCATCGAGAAGGGCCACGTCTCCGGCAACGAGCTGAACGGGCAGAGCACCGCCCGCGATCTTGGGCTCGGACGCATGGCCTCGCAGACCAAGGACTATATCGGCCGCGTCATGGCGGGGCGCCCCGGCCTCACCGACCCGGACCGGCCCAGCTTCGTGGGTTTCCGGCCGGTGGACCGCGCGCACCGGCTGCGTGCGGGGGCGCATTTTCTCAGCCCCGGCGCCCCGGCCGACATGGCCCATGACGAGGGCTACATGTCCTCGGTCGCCTTCTCGCCCCATCTCGGTCACTGGATCGGGCTCGGCTTCCTGAAGGGCGGCGAAGAGCGCATCGGCTACCGCATGCGCGCCTATGATCCCGTGCGCGGCGAGGATTTCGAGGTCGAGGTCTGCTCGCCCGCCTTCATCGACCCGGAAGGGAGCCGCCAGCGTGTCTGACCCCACATCCGCCATGCCCGCGCTCGACACCATTCCCGTCACCATGATGCCGCCAGCTGGCCATTACGGCCCGGCGCAGGACACCGGCGTGAGCGCGCTGATGTTCGATCCGCCGGGTCTCGTCACCCTCGCCGCCCGTCGCGGCAAGGGTGAGGCGCTCGCGGAGGCGATGCGCGAAGGTTTTGGCCTGACGCTGGAAGACGGCCCGCGCCTGTCGCGGGGGGATAACCTCAGCGCCATCGGCCTCGCACCGGGGCGCTGGCTGATACTGGCGAGCGAGGCCGGCGACCTGCACGCGAGGCTGGCCCCGCTTGCCGCCCACGCCGCGATTACCGAACAGGGCGACGCCTTTGTCGGCTTCGCGCTGGAGGGGCCGCGCGTCGGCGACCTGCTGGCGCGAGGCGTGACTCTGGATCTCGATGCGTCGGTGTTTCCGCCCGGCACGGCGGCGACGACGAACGTCGCGCATCTCAATGTCACCCTTTGGCGCGAGGCGACGAACCGTTATGTGATGCTGGCCGGGCGCAGCCATGGGGTAAGCGTGGCGCGGTTCCTCATTGGCGCGGGTGCCGCGTTCGGGTTGTCCTTCGCGACACGAGGTTGACCGCGGCGTGTTGCGCGCTTCCCTCCTCGCCCCAAACGCCCTAGAACCCGCGCCACGCATCTCCCGCCCGCCGGTCCCGCGCTCCAGCCGGAGCCTGGACAAGGCAGGGCGGAGCGCCACGACGAGAGCTGCCATGACCGACCAGACGCATGTCTACACGCTGCTGTTTTCCTGCCCGGACCGCCCCGGCATCGTCGCCGGCGTCGCCAATTTCCTGTTCGAGCAGGGTTGCAACATTCTTGAAGCCCAGCAGTTCGACGACACCGAGAGCGGGCGCTTCTTCATGCGCGTCTCGTTCGAGCGGATCACCGGCGAGGAGACGCTGGAGAGCCTGAGCGAGAAGTTCCTGCCGCTGGCGGACAAGTTCAGCCTGAGCTGGCGGCTGCGCGCGCGGGCGCGCAAGCGCAAGGTGATGCTGCTGGTCTCCAAGTTCGACCACTGCCTCGCCGACCTGATCTATCGCTGGCGGATCGGCGAGATCCCGATGGACATCGCCGCCATCGCCTCGAACTACCCGCGCGAGACCCATTCCCATCTCGACCTCGACGGCATCGCCTTCCACTACCTGCCCATCACCAAGGAAACCAAGATGGAGCAGGAGGCCCAGCTCTGGGAGCTGTTCCAGAAGACCGGATCGGAAGTGGCGGTGCTTGCCCGCTACATGCAGGTGCTCTCCGACGGGCTGTCGGCCAAGCTTTCCGGGCGCTGCATCAACATCCACCACTCCTTCCTGCCCGGCTTCAAGGGCGCACGGCCCTATCATCAGGCCCATACGCGCGGCGTGAAGCTGATGGGCGCCACGGCGCACTACGTGACCTCCGACCTCGACGAGGGCCCGATCATCGAGCAGGACGTCGAGCGCATCACCCATCAGGACAGCGCCGAGGACCTGGTGCGCAAGGGCCGCGATATCGAGCGCCGGGTGCTGGCCCGCGCGCTCGCCTGGCACCTCGACGACCGGGTGCTGATCAATGGCCGCAAGACCGTCGTGTTCCGCGACTGAGGAGAGACACATGGTCGAGACCCGCCTCATCGACGGCAAGGCCTTTGCCGAGCGGATGCGCCTGCGCCTTGCCGACGAGGTCGCCGCCTTCGTCACGGACACAGGCGTGACGCCCGGTCTGGCCGTGGTGCTGGTGGGCGAGGATCCCGCAAGCGCGGTCTATGTGCGCAACAAGGGCCGCCAGACGGTCGAGGCCGGGATGAACTCGATCGAGCACAAGCTGCCGGCCACCGCCACGCAGGCCGATGTGCTCGCGCTGGTGCGCCAGCTCAACGATGACCCGGCGGTGCACGGCATTCTGGTCCAGCTGCCGCTTCCCGTCCCTATCGACGCCCAGGCCGTGCTCGCCACCATCGACCCGGCCAAGGATGTCGACGGCTTCCATGTGGTGAATGTCGGCCGGCTCAGCGTCGGGCTCGACGCGCTGGTGCCCTGCACCCCGCTGGGCTGCGTGATGCTGCTGAAGGACGCGCTCGGCTCGCTCGCCGGGCTGGAGGCGGTCGTGGTCGGTCGCTCCAATATCGTCGGCAAACCGCTGGCGCAGCTGCTGCTGCGCGAGGACTGCACCGTCACCATCGCCCATTCGCGCACCCGCGACCTGCCGGATGTGTGCCGGCGGGCGGACATCCTGATCGGTGCGGTCGGCCGGCCGGAGATGATCCGCGGCGACTGGATCAAGCCGGGCGCCACAGTGATCGATGTCGGCATCAACCGTGTGGAGAAGGCGGGCGGCGGCACCCGCCTTGTCGGCGACGTCGCCTTCGACGAGGCGCAGGGCATTGCCGGAAGGATCACCCCGGTGCCCGGCGGCGTCGGGCCGATGACCATCGCCTGTTTGTTACAGAACACGCTGACGGCGGCGCGGCGGCAGGTTGCCGCCGGCGGTTGATGGCGCACTACACCCGCGGTAGCCGGTTCCAAGCGTCGAGGCCGGCGATCTTGTAGGCCTCGGCCAGCGTCGGGTAATTGAACGTGTTCTCGATGAAATAGTCGATCGTGCCCTTCAGGTTCAGAACGGCCTGGCCGATATGGATCAGTTCGGTGGCACCTTCCCCCACGATGTGCACGCCGAGCAGGCGGCGGGTCTTTACCGAGAAGATCATCTTCATCATCCCGTTGTTCAGCCCCATGATGTGGCCGCGCGAGGTCTCGCGAAAGCGGGCGATGCCGCATTCATAGGGAATCTCGCGCCGGCGCACTTCTTCCTCGCTCATGCCGACCGTGGACATTTCCGGCACCGAATAGATGCCATAGGGGAAGAATTCGGGCGGCGGCGGGGGCTCCAGCCCGAAGGCGTGGCAGGCAGCGACGCGGCCCTGCTCCATGGAGGTCGAGGCGAGGCTGGGGAAGCCGATCACGTCGCCCGCCGCGTAGATGTGCGGCACGGCGGTCTGCAGGGTCTTGGGCTCGACGGCGATGCGGCCGCGATGATCGACCGCGAGGCCGGCCGCGTCGAGGTTGAGCCGGTCGGTGGCGCCTACCCGGCCGGCGGCGAAGAGCAGCATGTCGGACTGCACGGTGCGCCCGTCCGCCAGCTTGCACACCGGCCGCTCGTCGGGGTCGAGTCCGATCGAGGTCACCGCCGCGCCCAGCCGCAGCGCGACATTGCGGTCGCGCAGCTCATGGACGAACTCGTCGATCAGTTCCTTGTCGATGAAATCGAGGAAGGTCGCACGCGGCTCGATCAGCGTCACCGCGACGTCCAGCGCGCTGAAAATGGTGGCATATTCCACACCGATGACGCCGGCGCCGATCACCGCGAGGCTGCGCGGCAGCTTGGGCAGATCGACGATCTCGTCGCTGTCGAACACGCTCATGCCATTGAAGGGCACATAGTCGGGGCGGAACGGGCGGGTGCCGCAGGCGATGAGCACATGCGCGCCGGTGACGGTCTCGATCTCCCCGCCCTCCCCGGCGACCTCGATGGTGTGGGGATCAAGGAAGCGCGCCTCGCCGCGGGCGGTCTTCACCGCGTTGCGGGCGAACTGGTGCTCAAGCACGTCGACCTCGTGGTCCAGCGTCTTGTGCAGCCGCGCCATAAGGTCGCCGGCGCCGATATCCTGCTTGACCCGATAGGAACGGCCGTAGAAACCGCGCTCTCGCCAGCCGGAAAGGTTGAGCACGGTTTCGCGCAGCGTCTTGGAGGGGATGGTGCCGGTATGGACCGACACGCCGCCGACGCGGCGGCCCTTTTCGATGACCAGCACAGATTTGCCGATCTTGGCGGACTGCACGGCGGCACGCCGGCCCGAGGGGCCGCTGCCGATGACAATCATGTCGAAGTCGTACATTGAGATGCTGCACCGTTGGCTGGCAGGGATTGGCGCCTCAAATGTCGATGCACGATGAATGCCAAGGCCGGATGACAGGCGCGGACAACCTGCTGCAAGCGCTTGGCATACGGCGCCGAAAGGTCCTCAATGGGCAGCGGACGGAAGGGGGACGCAGGTGAGCGAGCGCAGGCACGGACCGTCGAGCCGGTCAGAAGCGACAAGGAGTGCGTCGGGCGACGTTTCAAAGGATGTCGCCGCGGCGCTGGACGAGCTGACAACGGGCTCCGGCGCGCCGCCATCGGGCGGACCGACGCTCGAACAGGCGCTCGGCCTGCAGGTGCGGGCGACGCGGCGCGACCTCGACCTCACCGTGTCGGACCTCGCCAGCGCGGCGGGCATCTCGGTGGGCATGCTGTCGAAGATCGAGAACGGGCTGATCTCGCCCTCGCTCGGCACGCTGCAGGCGATATCGAGCGTTCTCAACGTGCCGATCTCCTCGCTGTTCGCCAGCTTCGAGGAGAAGCGCGACTGTTCCTTCGTTCCCGCCGGCCAGGGCGTTCACATCGAACGGCGCGGCACCAAGGTCGGGCACCAGTACGAATTGCTGGGCTACGCGCTGGGCGGAGAAGTCGCGGTTGAGCCGTATCTGATCACACTGAGCGAGGAAGCGGTGTCCTATACCGGCTTCCGTCACGCCGGTGCCGAGTTCATCCACATGCTGAGCGGCGAGGTGATCTATCGCCACGGCGATCGCACCTATCATCTGCGGCCGGGCGATTCGCTGCTGTTCGATTCCGCGGCGACGCATGGCCCGGAAGAGCTGCTGGTGCGGCCGATGACCTATCTGTCGATCATCATCTACCCCCGCGCGCCCAGCTGATCCGGACCGGGAATTTCCTTAGAAGAAAAAATTATTCTCACTTCATTGACGCTCCCGCGGCAGGCTCCTATGAAGGACGGCAACTTCGCCTTCCCCCGGATCGTGTGCCAGGAGCTCCGCCATGTGCGGCATTGTCGGGCTGTTCCTCAAGAACCCCAAACTCGAGCCCGAGCTCGGCGCCATGCTGGCGCAGATGCTCGACGTAATGTGCGACCGCGGGCCGGATTCGGCCGGGTTCGCCGTGTATGGCAGCGGTACGCCCGGCCTGGTGAAGCTCACCCTGCGCGGCCCCGCCGGCACCGATTTCGCGAAGATCGGCACCGCGATCGGCCATCCCGTGATGCCGCGCGACACCCATGCGGTGCTGAGCGTGAGCGCCTCCGAGGAGGCCGGCGTCCGCGCCGCGCTGGCGCGCATCGCCCCCGAAGTGCGGGTGGTGGGCACCGGTTCGCGCATGGAGCTCTACAAGGAGGTCGGCCTGCCGGCTGACGTCGCCCGTCGCTTCGGGCTGGAGGGCATGTCCGGCACCCACGCCATCGGCCACACCCGCATGGCGACGGAAAGCGCGGTCACCACCGACGGCGCCCACCCGTTCTCCACCGGTCCCGACCAGTGCCTCGTGCATAACGGCTCGCTGTCGAACCACGCCGGCGTGCGCCGACAGCTGGCCCGCGAGGGTGTGCGTGTGAACACCGAAAACGACAGCGAGGTCGCCGCCGCCTACCTCACCTACCGCATTGCGCAGGGAGATACGCTGGGCGAGGCGCTGACCCATTCGCTGGACGACCTCGACGGCTTCTACACCTTCGTCGTCGGCACCGAGAGCGGCTTCGGCGTGCTGCGCGACCCGATCGCCTGCAAGCCCGCCGTCATGGCCGAGACCGACGACTACGTCGCCTTCGGCTCCGAATACCGGGCGCTGGCCGGCCTGCCGGGCATCAGCTCCGCCCGCCTGTTCGAACCCGAGCCCGCCAAGGTCTATTTCTGGGATCGCGCCGCATGAGACTTGCCCTCACTCCCGCCGTCGAGGCCGCCGTCACCGTCGATCTCGCCAGTTCCTCGCTGCGCGAACTCAACGCCGCGCTGCACAAGCTCGCGCCCGACACCACCGAGGCCTACTGGAAGATCGCCAACCCGGCCGGCCGCCACGCGCTCGCCGCCGGGCTCGATGCGCCGGTCACGGTCGAGATCGACGGCCCGGTCGGCTATTACTGCGCCGGCATGAACAAGCAGGCCCGCGTCATCGTGAACGGCAATGCCGGCGTTGGCGTCGGCGAGAACATGATGAGCGGGTTCATCCATGTGAAGGGCGATGCCAGCCAGTCCGCCGGGGCCACCGGCAATGGCGGCCTGCTGGTGATCGACGGCAACGCCTCCGCCCGCTGCGGCATCTCGATGAAGGGCATCGACATCGTGGTGAAGGGCTCGGTCGGGCACCTCTCCGCCTTCATGGGCCAGGCTGGCACCCTTACCGTGCTGGGAGATGCCGGCGAGGCGCTGGGCGACAGCCTGTACGAGGCGAAGCTGTTCGTGCGCGGCTCGGTCGCCGGCCTTGGCGCCGACTGCGTCGAGAAGGAAATGCGCGAGGAGCACAAGGCGCTGCTCGCCGCCAAGCTGGAGGCCGCCGGCCTTCTCGGCGCGGTCGATATCGGCGAATTCCGCCGTTACGGCTCGGCCCGCACGCTTTACCACTTCCACGTCGACAACGTGTCGAACTACTGAGGGCGGCCGCGATGACGGACATGACCAACACGCCGCGCACCAAGCCGCGCCTCTCGGCGACCTTCGACGAGTACACGCTCTCGGAAATTCGCCGCGCCGCCGCCACCGGCATCTATGACATCCGCGGCGCCGGCGCCAAGCGCAAGCTGCCCCATTTCGACGACCTGCTGTTCCTCGGCGCCTCGATGTCGCGCTACCCGCTGGAGGGCTATCGCGAGAAGTGCTCCACCGAGGTGCTGCTCGGCACCCGCTTCGCCAAGAAGCCGATCGCGCTGAAGATCCCCATCACCATCGCCGGCATGAGCTTCGGCTCGCTCTCGGCCAACGCGAAAGAAGCGCTCGGGCGCGGCGCGTCGGCCATGGGAACCTCGACGACCACCGGCGACGGCGGCATGACCAATGAGGAACGCGGGCACTCGCAGACGCTGGTCTACCAGTACCTGCCCTCGCGCTATGGCATGAACCCCGACGATCTGAAGCGCGCCGACGCCATCGAAGTGGTGGTCGGTCAAGGCGCCAAGCCGGGCGGCGGCGGCATGCTGCTCGGCCAGAAGATCACCGAGCGGGTGGCGAAGATGCGCACCCTGCCGGTCGGCATCGACCAGCGCTCGGCCTGCCGCCATCCCGACTGGACCGGCCCGGACGATCTCGAGATCAAGATCGAGGAACTGCGCGAGATCACCGACTGGGAGAAGCCGATCTATGTGAAGGTCGGCGCCGCCCGTCCCTATTACGACACCGCTCTGGCGGTGAAGTCCGGCGCGGACGTGGTCGTGGTCGACGGCATGCAGGGCGGCACCGCCGCCACTCAGGAAGTCTTCATCGAGAATGTCGGCATCCCCACCATCGCCGCCGTGCATCAGGCGGTGAAGGCGCTGCAGGATCTGGGCATGCACCGCAAGGTGCAGCTCATCGTCTCCGGCGGCATCCGCAACGGCGCGGATGTGGCCAAGGCGTTGGCACTGGGTGCGGACGCCGTGGCCATCGGCACGGCGGCGCTGGTCGCGCTCGGCGACAATGACCCGCGCTATCAGGCCGACTACGAGGCACTGGGCACCACCGCCGGCGCCTATGACGACTGGCACGAGGGCCGCGACCCGGCGGGCATCACCACGCAGGATCCCGAGCTGATGAAGCGGCTCGACCCGGTCGCTGCCGGCCGGCGCCTGGCCAACTACCTCGCGGTGCTGACGCTGGAGTGCCAGACCATCGCCCGCGCCTGCGGCAAGAGCCATGTCCACAATCTCGAGCCGGAGGACCTCGCCGCCCTCACCATCGAGGCGGCGGCCATGGCGAATGTCCCGCTCGCCGGCACCGACTGGATTCCGGGCCGCAACGGCCGCTTCTGAACGACCAGACCCCGCGCACGGCGCGGGGTTTGCACATCACGACACCGAACGAGCCCCAAAGGGCCGGGGAACAGCACGGATTGCAGGTAGGATTGCAGCAGATGGCAAACGATCTGGCTTACGCCGCCAAAGAACTCGGCATCAAATATTTCCTCATCTCCTATGTCGACCTGTTCGGCGCCCTGCGCGCCAAGCTGGTGCCGGCCTCGGCCATCAGCGGCATGGAGAAGACCGGCGCCGGCTTTGCCGGCTTCGCCACCTGGCTGGACATGACGCCGGCGGACCCGGACCTGTTCGCGGTGCCGGACGCGTCGAGCCTGATCCAGCTGCCGTGGAAGCCGGAAATCGGCTGGCTCGCCTCCGACCTCGTCATGAATGACGAACTGGTCCGGCAGGCCCCGCGCAACGTGCTCAAGAGCACCATGCTCGGCGCCGGCTCGCTCGGCTACCTGATGAAGAGCGGCGTCGAGTGCGAGTACTTCCTCACCACCCCGGACGGCGCGAAGATTTCCGACGCCGCCGACAACGCCACCAAGCCCTGCTACGACCAGTCCGCCCTGATGCGCCGCTACGAGGTCATCAAGGAAATCTGCGACTGCATGCTCACGCTGGGCTGGGGCCCCTACCAGAACGACCATGAAGACGCCAACGGCCAGTTCGAGATGAACTGGGACTTCGACGACGCGCTGATCACCGCCGACCGCCACGTCTTCTTCAAGTACATGGCCCGCTCGATCGCCGAGAAGCACGGCCTGCGCGCGACCTTCATGCCCAAGCCCTTCATCGACCTCACCGGCTCGGGCTGCCACATGCACACCTCGCTGTGGGGCGAGGACGGCTCCAACCTGTTCGACGACGAGGATGGCGAGCTCGGCCTCTCCGATCTCGGCTACGGCTTCATCGGCGGCCTGATCCACAATGCCGACGCGCTCTGCGCCTTCACCAACCCGACGGTGAACTCCTACAAGCGCATCAACGCCCCGGTCACGACCTCCGGCGCCACCTGGGCACCGAACACCGTGACCTATACCGGCAACAACCGTACCCACATGATCCGCATCCCCGATGCGGGGCGTCTGGAACTGCGCCTGCCGGACGGTGCGGCGAACCCGTATCTGATGCCCGCCGCCGTCCTCGCCGCCGGGCTCGACGGCATCCAGAACCAGCGCGATCCGGGCAAGCGGCTCGACATCAACATGTACACCGACGGGCACAAGGTGCGCGGCGCCAAGAAGCTGCCGCTCAACCTGCTCGACGCCACCCGCGCGCTGTCGAAGTCCACCGTGCTGCGCGCCGCCCTCGGCGCCCCGCTGATCGACGGCTACATCAAGCTGAAGACCGAGGAGTGGAACGCCTATTCCCACCACCTCACCCAGTGGGAACGCGACAACACGCTCGACATCTGAACGGCGCTGAAAACACACGCAGGCGACGGCCGGGCCCCTGCCCGGCCGTTTGCGTTGCCGCTCACTCGCGGACCGTGAACGGCACGACGCCGCGCCGGTCCGGGTCGAGCGCGATCTCGCGGCCGAGCGGGGGGAAGGCGCGCTCGGGGCAGGCGGAGCGCGGGCAGATGCGGCAGTTGACGCCGAGCGGAGACATGCGCGCCGACTTCAGGTCGAGCCCGTCGGCATGAACGATCTCGCCGGCATAGGACACCTCGCAGCCGATGCCGAGCGCGAAACGACGCTCGCGCTGGCCGTAGCGGATGGGCGCCGTGGAGGTGCTGCGCGCCAGGCACAGATAGCGCACCCCGTCCGGCATCTCGCCGAGCTGCACCAGCGTGCGCGAGGGCTGCTCGAACGCCTCGTGGACATTCCAGACCGGACAGGCTCCGCCATAGCGGGCGAACTGGAAGCGCGTCGCGCTGTGGCGCTTGATGACGTTGCCGGCGCGGTCGACCTTCAGGAAATAGAACGGCACGCCCTTCTCGCCCGGCCGCTGCAGGGTGGAAAGCCGGTGGCAGACCTGTTCCAGGCTCGCCCCGGTCATCGCGCCCAGAAGGTCGAGATCGTGGCGCGTCTCGCGTGCCAGACGGGCGAAGCGGCGGTAGGGCAGGATCAGCGCGCCGGCGTAGTAGTTCTGAAGCGAGAGCCGACACACCTCGCGCGCCGTGGTGCTGCGGAACCCCGCCTCCAGCACGTGCTGGTCGATCAGTTCGCTCTGCTCGAAGCGCGCAATCAGCGCCGCAAGGCGGAAGCTGCGGCTGGCCGGCTCCAGCATGCGCGACAGCGTCGCCACGCGGCGATGGCGATCATATTGCAGCAACGGCGCGTCCGGCTCGTCGGCGGGCGCGGTATCGACCGCGATGTCGTGGCGCTCGCGCAGATGCCGGACCAGGATCGCCGAGGCGTCCTCGCGCGCGAACAGGTCGAGGGCGGCGCTGCGCTCCTCGGCGGCGCGGTCGAGCCCGTCCACATAGTTGTCGATGTAGTGGAAATGGTCGCGCACCTCCTCGTAGGGGGCGAGGTTGCGCGCCTCCCCGTCCAGCTCGGTGGCGACCGACACCACGGCGTCGTCATGGGCGACGCGGCGCTCCTCCAGCCGGCGCACGGCGCCGTAGAGCCGCAGGAAGGCATGGGCGAAGGCGGGGGCGTGGGTGGTGGCGTTCTTCAGGTCCTGAAGGCTCGGCTCCAGCCCCTTGAACACCGGATCGGCCAGCGCCTCGCGCAGATCCGCCACCACGCGGTCGAGATCGTCGGCACCGAAATGGGCGATATCGAGATTGAAGGTGCGGCTGATGGCGAGCAGCACCGCCGCCGTCACTGGACGCTGGTTACTCTCGATCTGATTGATGTAGCTTGGGGACAGGGACAGACGACGGGAGAAGTCGATCTGCGTCAGGCCGAGCTTCTCGCGCACATTGCGCACCGCATGGCCGGCATAGACCTTCTTCGACATGGGTGCGGGCTTTCGATTTTGTGAAAGATTTACAATTTCACGATCCGCATTTTCACAGCTTATCTTTTGTTCCGCAAGGGCCTAAGAGACAGCGTGGCGTTGGGCGACTTCACAAAAGGGAACCTGCGCCACCGGATAACTGCGGATGACGGGCGCGGCCGGCGCGCGGCATGCTGCCGGGGCGCCGTTCGAGGCGGACCGGGAGCGCGCGGCACGCCCGAAGCACCGAAGCCATGCCGCCGAAATGACGTGACACATGCGTTCGAGGAACCGCCATGAAGCACATTCTCGATGAGCTCGAACAGCGCCGCGCCGGCGCCCGGATGGGCGGCGGCGAGCGCCGCATCGACGCCCAGCACAAGCGCGGCAAGCTCACCGCGCGCGAGCGCATCGAGTTGCTGCTCGACACCGGCTCCTTCGAGGAGTTCGACACCTTCGTGCAGCACCGCTGCACCGATTTCGGCATGGAGAACACCAAGACCCCCGGAGACGGCGTCGTCACCGGCTGGGGCACGGTGAACGGCCGGCAGGTCTTCGTCTTCGCCAAGGACTTCACCGTGTTCGGCGGCTCGCTGTCCGAGGCGCACGCGGCCAAGATCACCAAGATCCAGGACATGGCGCTGAAGACGCGGGCCCCCATCATCGGCCTGTTCGACGCCGGCGGCGCGCGCATCCAGGAAGGTGTCGCGGCGCTTGGCGGCTATGGCGAGGTGTTCAGGCGCAATGTCACCGCCTCGGGCGTGATCCCGCAGATCTCGGTCATCATGGGCCCCTGCGCGGGTGGCGACGTCTATTCGCCGGCCATGACCGACTTCATCTTCATGGTGCGCGACACCTCCTACATGTTCGTCACCGGCCCGGAGGTGGTGAAGACCGTCACCAATGAGAGCGTGACCTCGGAGGAGCTGGGCGGCGCCAAGGTGCACACCACCAAGTCCTCGGTGGCGGACGGGTCCTACGAGAACGACGTCGAATGCCTGCTGCAGATGCGCCGGCTGATCGACTTTCTGCCGGCCAACAACGTGGCCGGCGTGCCGGAATGGCCGAGCTTCGACCAGGCCGACCGTCTCGACGCCTCGCTCGACACGCTGGTGCCGGACAACCCGAACAAGCCCTATGACATGAAAGAGCTGATCGGGAAGGTCGTCGATGAGGGCGACTTCTTCGAGATCCAGTCGTCCTTCGCCCGCAACATCCTCACCGGCTTCGGGCGCATCCAGGGCCGCACGGTCGGCGTGGTGGCCAACCAGCCGATGGTGCTGGCGGGCGTGCTCGACAGCGACGCCTCGCGCAAGGCCGCCCGCTTCGTGCGTTTCTGCGACGCCTTCGAGATCCCGATCGTGACCTTCGTGGACGTGCCCGGCTTCCTGCCCGGCACGGCGCAGGAATATGGCGGGCTGATCAAGCACGGCGCCAAGCTGCTGTTTTCCTACAGCCAGGCCACCGTGCCGCTGGTCACGGTGATCACCCGCAAGGCCTTTGGCGGCGCCTATGACGTGATGGCCTCCAAGCACATTGGCGGCGACGTGAACTATGCGTGGCCGACGGCGCAGATCGCGGTGATGGGCGCCAAGGGCGCGGTGGAGATCATCTTCCGGGCCGATATCGACGACCCCGAGAAGATCGCCGCGCGCACCAAGGAATACGAGGCACGCTTCCTCTCGCCCTTCGTCGCCGCCGAGCGCGGCTATATCGACGAGGTGATCACGCCGCGCTCGACGCGCAAGCGCATCGCCCGCGCGCTCGCCATGCTCGCCTCCAAGAAGGTCGAGACGCCCCTGAAGAAGCACGACAACCTGCCGCTGTGAGGCCTCCCATGTTCTCCAAGATCCTCATTGCGAACCGTGGCGAGATCGCCTGCCGGGTCATCAAGACCGCCCGGCGCATGGGCATCAAAACCGTCGCGGTGTTCTCGGACGCGGACAAGGATTCCCTGCACGTCGCCATGGCGGACGAGGCGGTGCATATCGGCGCCGCCCCCGCCGCGCAGTCCTACCTGCTGGCCGAGAAGATCATCGAGGCCTGCCGCCAGACCGGCGCCGAGGCGGTGCATCCGGGCTACGGCTTCCTTTCCGAGCGGGCCAGCTTCGCCACGGCGCTCAAGGAGGCGGGCATCGTGTTCATCGGGCCGAACCCCGGCGCGATCGAGGCGATGGGCGACAAGATCGAGTCCAAGAAGGCGGCGGCGGCGGCGAATGTCTCGACCGTGCCGGGCTATCTCGGCGTGATCGAGGACGCCGAGCACGCGGCGCGGATCGCCGACGAGATCGGCTATCCGGTGATGATCAAGGCCTCGGCGGGCGGCGGCGGCAAGGGCATGCGCATCGCCTATTCGCGCGACGAGGTGCAGGACGGCTTCGACCGCGCGAAGTCGGAGGCAAAGTCCTCCTTCGGCGACGACCGCGTGTTCGTGGAGAAGTTCATCGTCGAGCCGCGCCACATCGAGATTCAGGTGCTCGGCGACAAGCACGGCAACATCATCTATCTCGGCGAGCGCGAATGCTCGATCCAGCGCCGCAACCAGAAGGTGGTCGAGGAAGCGCCCTCCCCGCTGCTGGACGAGGCCACCCGCCGGAAGATGGGCGAGCAGGCGGTCGCGCTGGCCAGGGCCGTCAATTACGACAGCGCCGGCACGGTCGAGTTCGTCGCCGGTCAGGACAAGTCGTTCTACTTTCTGGAGATGAACACCCGCCTGCAGGTGGAGCACCCGGTGACCGAGCTGGTCACCGGCATCGATCTGGTCGAGCAGATGATCCGCGTCGCCGCCGGCGAGACGCTCGCCCTGACGCAGGCCGACGTGAAGCTGCACGGCTGGGCGGTGGAATCGCGGGTCTATGCCGAAGATCCCTATCGCGGCTTCCTGCCCTCCATCGGCCGGCTCACCCGCTACCGCCCGCCGGCGGAAGCGGTGAAGGACGGCATCACCACCCGCAACGACACCGGCGTCTTCGAGGGCGGGGAGATCTCGCTCTATTACGACCCGATGATCGCCAAGCTGATCACCCATGCGCCCACCCGCGAGCAGGCGATCGAGGCCCAGGCGGACGCGCTCGACGCCTTCGCCATTGACGGCATCCAGCACAACATCCCCTTCCTCGCGGCGCTGATGAGCCATCCGCGCTGGCGCGAGGGGCGGCTCTCCACCGGCTTCATTGCCGAGGAATACAAGGACGGCTTCCACCCCACGGCCCCGAGCCCGGTGCTCGCGCGCCGCCTCGCGGCCGTGGCGGCGGTGATCGACAATGTCGGCAATGCGCGCAAGCGCGGGATCAGCGGCCAGATGCCGGGCCAGCCGGTGAGCTTCGAGCACCAGCGCGTGGTGCGCCTCGGCGGCCAGAGCCTCCCCTGCGAGGTGGACCGGGCGGCCGGCGGATTCATCGTCACCTTCCTCGACGACGCCGGCAAGCCGCAGGATACGCACGAGCTGCGCTCGGGCTGGCAGCCCGGCGAGCCGGTGTGGAGCGGCGTGTTCGACGACGAGGCCATCGCCGTGCAGGTGCGCCCGCGCCTCAACGGCGTCGCCCTCGCCCATCGCGGCATCGCCGTGGACGCCAATGTCTACACCAACCGCGAAGCCGAGCTTGCCCTGCTGATGCCCGAGAAGACCGAGGCCGGCAGCGGCAAGCAGTTGCTCTGCCCGATGCCCGGACTCGTGGTCTCGATCGCCGTGTCGGAAGGACAGGAGGTCAAGGCCGGCGAGGCCCTGGCCGTGGTCGAGGCCATGAAGATGGAGAACGTGCTCCGCGCCGAGCGCGACGCCACGGTGGCCCGGATCCTCACCAAGGCCGGCGACAGCCTCGCGGTGGACGCCGTCATTCTCGAATTCGCCTGAGGGGTACGCCGATGGATGCGCTGACCGAGCTCGACCTCGCCTCCTTCCCGGCCGCCAGCCGTGAGGAATGGCTGAAGCTGGTTGAGGGCGTGCTCAAGGGCGCTTCCTATGACAAGCGCATGGTCACGCGCACGGCCGATGGCGACACGCTGGACGCGCTGCCCGAACGCCGCCGCGCGGCCATGCCGCTGGCAGGGCGCCCGGCCGGCGCGCCGTGGCGCGTCGTTGCCCGCATCGACCACGACACCCCGGCGGCGGCCAACGCGCAGCTGCTGGAGGACCTCGACGGCGGGGCCGACGGCGCCAGCCTCATCTTCGCCTCCGCGCCTTCCGCGCGCGGCTTCGGCCTCCCCCTGCGCCATGAAGAGCTGGTGGCCGTGCTCAAGGGCGTGATGCCGGAGCTGATCACCCTGCGCGTCGAGGCCGGCCATTTCCAGGGCCGCGACATCGCGCTGGCGCTGGCCCGGCTGTTCGAGGGCGAGGACCCGGCGAAACTGGACATCCGCTTCGGTCTCGACCCGATCGGCGATTTCGCCGCGCTCGGCAGCGCCCCGATCGAGTGGGACGCACTGGCCGCGCGGCTCGGCCAGACGGTCGGCACGCTGCGCGGGCGGGGCCTGCGCGCGCCCATGCTGCGGGCCGATGGGCGGCTCCACCATGACGCCGGCGCCACCGATGCGCAGGAACTGGCGGGTACGCTCGCCACCGCCCTGGCGTATCTGCGCGCGCTGGAGAATGCCGGCCTATCGCTGGAGGAGGCCGCCGCCGCGATCGAGGTGACGCTGACCGCCGATGTCGACCAGTTCGCCACCCAGGCCAAGCCGCGCGCCTTCCGCCAGCTCTGGGCCGCGATGCTCGGCGCGTGCGGCGCGTCGCCCGTGCCGGTGTCGATCCATATGGAGACCGCCTGGCGCATGCTGACGCGGCACGACCCCTATGTGAACCTGCTGCGCGGCACCATCGCGGCCTTCGCCGCCGGGGTCGGGGGCGCGGACAGCCTGACCGTGCTGCCCTTCACCCAGGCACTGGGCCTGCCGGACCCGGCCGCCCGGCGGCTCGCCCGCAACACCCAGCTCATCCTTATCGAGGAATCCAACATCCACCGCGTCGCCGATCCCGCCGTCGGCGCGGGGGCCATCGAGGAGCGCACCGAGAAGCTCGCCGCCACGGCGTGGGAGCTGTTCCGCGCCATCGAGCGTGAAGGCGGCATGGTGGAGAGCCTCAGCTCCGGGGCATGGCAGCGACAGCTTTCAAGGGCGCGCGCGGCGCGGGCGAAGGATGTCGCGACACGGCGGCTGCCGCTCACCGGCACCTCGGAATTCCCCCTGCTGGGCGAGGCCGCTCCTGCCCTGCTCGCCCCGGCGCGGCGCGCGCCCGCCTTCGCCGGGGGCGACGGCGCGCTCGCCTGCGAGCCGCTGATCGGCCATCGCCTCGCCGAGCCGTTCGAGAACCTGCGCGCGACGGCGCAGGCGGCGCAGCCCGCCCCGCGCGTGTTCCTCGCCAATCTCGGCATGGCGGCCGATTTCACCGCCCGCAGCGGCTTCGCCCGCAGCGCTTTCGAGGCCGGCGGCATCGCGGCCCTCGGCAATGAGGGTTTCAGCGACATCGACGCCCTTGCCGACGCCTTCCGCGCCTCGGGAGCGCGGGCGGCCTGCCTGTGCTCGTCCGACGAGATCTACGCCGCGACCGCCGCCAACGCGGCCACCGCCTTGCGGGCGGCGGGGGCCACGACGATCTATCTCGCCGGCCGGCCCGGCGAACACGAGGCGACGTGGCGCGCGGCGGGGATTGAGGTTTTCCTCGCCGCGGGCGACGATCTTCTCGCCTTTCTCACTGACGCGCTTCGACGCTTCGGCATCGACGCGGAACGGGAGGTTGTGCCGTGACGGACAGTACCGTGAAGGCCGGCGCCAGCCGTATTCCCGACTTCGCCGCCATCGACTGGCAGGCGCCCCGCCCCGCCGCGCTCACGCCGGCGGCAACGGACTGGCTGACGCCGGAGGGCATTCCGGTGAAGTCGGTCTACGGCCCCGAGGACATTGCGGGTCTGGGCTTCGTCGACACCTATCCCGGCATCGCGCCCTATCTGCGCGGACCCTACCCCACCATGTACGCGACGCGGCCCTGGACCATCCGGCAATATGCCGGGTTCTCCACCGCCGAGGATTCCAACGCGTTCTACCGACGCAACCTCGCGGCGGGGCAGAAGGGACTTTCCGTCGCCTTCGACCTCGCCACCCATCGCGGCTATGACAGCGACCACCCGCGCGTGGCCGGCGATGTCGGCATGGCGGGCGTGGCGATCGATTCCATCTACGACATGCGCACCCTGTTCTCCGGCATCCCGCTGGACCAGATGAGCGTTTCCATGACCATGAACGGCGCGGTGCTGCCGATCCTGGCGCTCTATGTCGTCGCCGCCGAGGAACAGGGCGTCAGCCCGGCGCAGCTTTCAGGGACCATCCAGAACGACATCCTCAAGGAGTTCATGGTCCGCAACACCTACATCTACCCGCCCGGCCCCTCGATGCGGATCATCTCCGACATCTTCGGCTTCACGTCACGGGAGATGCCGCGCTTCAACTCGATCTCGATCTCCGGCTACCACATGCAGGAAGCGGGAGCGACGCAGGACCTCGAACTCGCCTACACGCTGGCCGACGGCGTGCAGTATGTGCGGGCGGGCGGGCTTGCCGGCCTGCCGATCGACAGCTTCGCCCCGCGCCTGTCGTTCTTCTGGGCGATCGGCATGAACTTCTTCATGGAAGTGGCCAAGCTGCGCGCCGCCCGCCTGATCTGGGCCAAGCTGATGCAGGACCTCGGCGCCAGGAGCCCCAAGTCGCTGCCGCTGCGCACCCATTCGCAGACCTCGGGCTGGAGCCTGACCGCGCAGGACGCGTTCAACAACGTGATGCGCACCATGATCGAGGCCATGGCGGCGACGCAGGGCCACACCCAGTCGCTGCACACCAACGCGCTGGACGAGGCGCTGGCGCTGCCGACCGACTTCTCCGCCCGCATTGCCCGCAACACCCAGATCCTGCTGCAGCAAGAAAGCGGCACCACCCGCGCCATCGATCCCTGGGGTGGCTCCTACTATGTGGAGCGCCTGACCGCGGATCTGGCGACACGCGCGCTCGCCCATATCGCCGAGGTCGAGGAACTGGGCGGCATGGCGAAGGCGATCGAGGCCGGCATCCCCAAGCTGCGCATCGAGGAAGCCGCCGCCATCACCCAGGCCCGCATCGACGGCGGCACGCAGGCCGTGGTCGGCATCAACAAGTTCCGCCCCCTGCGCGAAACGCCGATCGACGTGCTGAAGGTGGATAATTCCGCGGTGCGCGCCGCCCAGCTCGAAAAGCTGCGGCGCCTGAAGGCCGAGCGCGACCCGAAGGCGGTGGCAGCTGCGCTGACCGCGTTGCAGAATGGGGCGGAGGGCAAGGGCAATCTGCTTGCGCTCGCCATCGACGCCGCCCGTGCCAAGGCGACGGTGGGCGAGATCTCCGATGCGCTGGAGCGCGTCTTCGGCCGGCATCGCGCCGAAATCCGCGCGGTCTCCGGCGTCTATCGTCGGGAGGCATCCGCGATGACCGGGAAGGTCGATGAGGTCCGCGCCATGGTGGATGCCTTCGAGCACGAGGAAGGCCGGCGCCCGCGCATTCTCGTCGCCAAGGTGGGCCAGGACGGCCACGACCGCGGCCAGAAGGTGATCGCCTCGGCCTTCGCCGATCTCGGCTTCGATGTCGATATCGGCCCGCTGTTCGCCACGCCGGAAGAAGCCGCGCGCCAGGCGGTGGAGAATGACGTCCACGTCATCGGCATCTCCTCGCTGGCCGCCGGTCATCTGACGCTGGTGCCGCAGGTCAAGGCCGCGCTCGCGGCCGAGGGGCGACCCGACATCATGGTCGTGGTCGGCGGCGTGGTGCCGCCGCAGGATTACGACGCGGTGCGCGCGGCCGGCGCGGAGGCGATCTACCCGCCCGGCACCGTGATCGCGGATGCCGCCGGCGAACTCGTCGCCAAGCTGTCCAGCCGGCTCGGCCACAAGCAGGCGGCGGAATAGCCGCCTCTCAGGCGGCGCGCGTGGCGGGCCTGGGCGGATTGAGCGCCCAGACCAGCACGGTCATGATGCTCACGCCGATAACGATTCCGACCAGCCGGTCGACCGGCGGGTAAAGCGAGGTCGGTGGCCCCGCACCCACCAGCGTGACCAGATAGGCGATCGCCGACTGGGTTCCGATATAGGCATTGGGCGTTTTTCCCAGATGCAGCCGGGCGAAGGAAAACACGCCAAGGAACAGTGCCGCCACCCACCAGAACTGGTCGCTGGCATCGAGCAGGATCACGCCGAAGCCGGCCGCGCCGCCGATGAAGCAACCCAGGATCCGCTGCCAGCCCTTGTGCCGCGTCGCCATGGGATCGATGTCGACCACGATCAGGCTGGAAATGAGCACCTGCGGCAATTGCGGCAGGTCGAACAGCACCCAGATCATCACGATGGTGAAGGCCCCGAGCCCGGCGATGAGCGCCTGGCGCAGGGCGTTTTCCGGCGTGGCGGCGGCCGCCTGCGCCAGAAAATGCGCCGGCAGCTCGCCCGCGCGCGGGCCCAGGGCCCAGTTCGAGAGCGTACCGCACACGACGCCGATCAGGATCTCGTAGCAGCGGTAATGGGCGAACTGGAAAAGGTTCTGGGGCTCGACCATGGTGTAGAGCATCACCAGCATGAAGGTCAGTGCGCCATAGAACCAGGCGTAGCCAAAGGCGCTGCGCTGGCGCCCATAGGTGCCGACGGCGGCGGCAAGGGCGACCAGCGCCACCTGCTGGATAGCGAGCCCCTCCATCCACTGTCCGACGACATAGCCGAGCCCCACGCCGACAAGCGTTCCGGCGACGCGCAGTACCCCCTTGGTGAACACCGCGTCGCGGTCGGTGTTGGCGATGATCAGCACGCTGAGCGCGGCCCAGTAGGGCTCCGAAAGTCCCATCCACAGCGCGGTATAGACCGCGACAAGGACACCCGAAGCGGTGGCGAAGGCTTGCCGGTCGACATCATCCATGGCCTAGAACCAGATCAGCACGCGGGCATCCGCGCCGTTGAACAGGCCGAGCGAGACGGGCCAGTCGTCAAGCGTGATCTCGATCGGGAAGCGCCGGGGCAGGCGCACCCAGTCGGTCGTCGGCTCGACATAAGGCAGCACCTCCGGATTCTGCGGCGAGCGGGACACCCCGGCGGCGATGCCGCTGACACGGCCGGAATGGATCACCCAGGGGTCGGAACCGAGGGTCAGCCAGACGCGCTGGCCGGTGCGCAGCCGCGCCAGATGCCGCTCGGCGATGTTGGCGACGACGCGCCGGCGGTTCTGTGTCACCAGCGCCAGCACTTCGGTGCCGCGCTCCAGATAGTCGCCGCGTCGGACGGTGAAGGGCGCGACCTGGCCGGCCTCGGGCGCGACGACCTTGGTCTTGGAGAAGTCGTACTGCGCCTTGTCCAGCACGGCCTTGGCGGAGGCGATGCTCGCCTTGACCACCGCCACGCGCAGGATGGCGACATTGAGCTGGGCCTGTGCCGAGAGCACGTTGGCGCCGGCGGTGGCGACGTCGCGGGTGGCCACGTCCAGCGTCGCCTCGGTCGAGAAGCCGTCGGTGGAAAGCGACTTCGCCCGTGCCAGCGTCGCCTGTGCATTGGTCTGCACCGCCTGGGCCGAGGTGACGTTGGCCCGTGCCGCCGCCACTTCGTCCGTGGCCAGTTCCAGGTCGGCCTCTGCCTGCGCCAGCGCGGAGGCGGCTTCATCGACCTTAAGCCGGTAGGGCGTCTGCTCGATCTCGAACAGCGCGTCGCCCGCCGCGACAGGCTGGTTGTCCTGCACCGAAAGCGTCGAGACCGGCCCCTCGACCTGCGAGGAGATGACGATGATGTCGCTCATCACATAGGCGTCGGAAGTGTAGGCGAAGTAGCGAACGCTGACTTCGTAGACAACGAACAGCGCGATCGCCACTCCGACGATCAGTGTCACCGGATGGCGCAGCAGGCGGATCAGCATGAAACAGTCAACCCAGGGAATCCGCCGCAGCGGCTTGCACCATCATCGCGTCTTTGCGCGCCGGGCTCAATGCGCTTCAGATACCGTCCTCACAGCGGCGGGTGCGGGATCGAGGACAGAAGCTCGCGGGTATACTCCGCCTTCGGCGCGGCCATCACCTCGTCCGTACGCCCCTCCTCGACGATCCGGCCCGCGCGCATCACGATCACGCGGTCGCACAGCATCCGCACCACTTCCAGATCGTGGCTGACAAAGATGTAGCTCATGCCGAGCCGCTGCTTCAGATCGTGCAGCAGGTTCAGCACCACCGCCTGCACCGAGACATCGAGCGCGGCCGTCGGCTCGTCCAGCACCACGAGATCGGGGTCGAGCGCGATGGCGCGGGCAATGCCGACACGCGCCTTCTGCCCGCCCGAGAGCTGGTGCGGGAAACGGTCGAGAAACTCGGCGGGCAGCCCGACGAGGCCCGCCAGTTCCTCCACCCGCGCGCGCAGCGCCTCGCGGCCGAGGCCGGCGCCCATCCGCATCAGTGGATCGGCGATGGCGCGGGCGGCGGTGAAACGCGGGTTGAGGCTGTCCGTCGGGTCCTGAAACACCAGCTGGATGCGCGGGCGAAAGGAAGAGCGGGCGAACTGGCGCGCCGGCATGGCGCCGATATCCTCGCCATCGAACAGGATGCGTCCCGCTGTCGGGTCGGTGAGGCGCATCACCATCATCGAGGTGGTGGACTTGCCGCAGCCGGATTCGCCCACCAGCCCCAGGCTTTCCCCTCGGGCGAGCTGGAAGCTGATGCCGTCCACCGCCCGGAACGGGGCCGCGGGCTCGCCGCGACCGAGCAACCGGGCAAGCCCCCCACCCGTCTCCTGGCGCGGATATTCCTTGACGAGGTTCTCGACAACCAGCAGCGGCGCGGCGGCTGGCTCCCCCGTTTTGGGCGGAGCCAGCGTGGCGGGCACGCCCTCGGGCGCAGTGCCCTCCGGCAGCAGGTCGCGCAGACCGATTCCGGGGCGCGGCGTCGCCCGCATCAGCTTGCGCGTGTAGGGATGCTGGGGGGCGCGGAAAATGGCCTCGGCAGTGGCTGATTCCACCACACGGCCCTTCTCCATCACCATCACCCGATCGCAATAGGCCGCCGCGAGGCCGAGATCGTGGGTGATGAGAATGGTCGCCATGTTGCGCTCGCGCGCCAGTTCGACCACGAGATCCATCACCGCCTTCTGGGTGGTGACATCCAGGCCCGTGGTCGGCTCGTCGGCGATCAGCAGCTGGGGCCGGCAGGCCAGCGCCAGGGCGATGACGATGCGCTGGCACATGCCGCCGGAAAGTTCGAACGGATAGGCGTGATAACGCTCCTCGGGCCGCGCGATGCGCACCGCCTTGAGCACCTCGATCGCCTTTTCGCGGGCGTCGGAAGGTTGCGCCTGAATATGCTCGATCAGCACGTCCTCGATCTGCCGGCCGACCTTGCGGATCGGGTTCAGCGCCGCGCGCGGGTTCTGGAAGATCATCGACATCTCACGCCCGCGCAAGGCGCGCACCGTGCTCTCCGGCGCGTCGCCGACATCGACGCCGCCGAAGGTGATGGTGCCCTGCGCAATGCGCCCGGCGCGGTCGAGAATGCGCATCACCGTGTAGGAGGTGACGGACTTTCCCGAGCCGGATTCGCCTACGATGCCCAGCGTCTCGCCCTTGGCGAGGGTCAGGCTCACCTGATCCACCGCCCGCACCGAACCACGCCGCGTCGCGAACTCGACGGTGAGGTCCTGCACGTCGAGGAGCGGCGGCTGCATGTGGTTGGCCCCCTGCGCAATGCCTGTCTGGATGTTCACGGCCCGGCCTCTCAGGTGCGCCGTTGGGGATCGACGAGGTCGCGCAGGCCGTCGCCGAGCAGATTGAAGCAGAACACCGCCACCATCAGCGTCGCGCCCGGAAAGAACGCGATCCACCATTCGCCGGAGATGATGAAGGAGGCCCCCTCCGCGACCATGATGCCCCATTCGGGCGTCGGCGGGCGCACGCCCAGCCCGATGAAGGACAGCCCGGCGGCATTGAGGATCGCATAGCCCATGGTGAGCGACACCTGGACCATCATCAGCGGCAGGATGTTCGGCGCGATCTGCGTGAGCAGGATGCGCAGCTCCGAATTGCCGGTGAGCCGTGCCGCCTGCACGAAGCCGGCCTCGCGGCGAATATTGGCCTCGGCGCGGGCGACGCGGACATAGAGCGGGAAATTGATGATGGCGGTGGCGATGATGATGTTGGTCACCGTGTTGCCCATCGCCGCCACGATGCCCATCGCCAGCACGAACAGCGGGAAGGCCATGATGGTGTCGGACACGCGCCCGACGATGCGGTCGGTCCAGCCGCCGAAATAGCCCGCCGCGATGCCGGCGAAGCCGCCCACCGCGAACACCAGCGCCACCGAGGTGATCGCGATCACCATGTCGAGCCGGGCGGCCACCAGCACCCGGCTGAAGATGTCGCGTCCGAGCTGGTCGGTGCCGAACCAGTGTGCCGCGCTCGGCGGTTGCAGCGCCGCGACCGTATCGCTGGCGAGCGGGTCGTAGGGCGCGATCGCCGGCCCGAGCAGCGCCGCGAACACGAGCAGCGCGAACAGGGCGAAGGCGACGCCGGTGACCGGGTTCTCGGCTACCACATGGCGCGCATGGGCAAGCAGGCCATCCCGGGCGGGCCGGGCACCGGAAGCGGAAGCCAGGCTCATGTCAGCTCTCCCATATCCGTTCGCTCATGTCGGCTTTCTCACGCTTCGATGCGCACGCGCGGATCGACGAGGCCGTACAGAATGTCGATGACGAGGTTCAGCAGCACATAGAGAATCGCCATCGCGAGCACGAAGCCCTGCACCGGCGCGTAATCGGAGGTGATCAGCGCCTCGATGGCGTAGGAGCCGATGCCCGGCCAGGCGAACACCTTCTCCACCAGCACATTGGCACCGAGCAGGAAGGAAAACACCATGCCGAGCGTGGTGATTACCGGCAGAAGCGCGTTGCGGAAGGCATAGCCCATCACGATCTTGGACGGCCTCAGCCCGCTCGCCCGCGCCGTGCGCACGAAATCCGAGGCCAGCACGGCGAGCATCGAGGCGCGGGTCATGCGCGCGATCGGCGCCAGCGAGAAGATCGCGAGCGTCACCGCCGGAAGCCAGATCTGCGAGAAGGCGGCACGGAAGGTTTCGAGATCGCCGACCGCGAGGGTGTCGATCAGATAGAAGCCGGTGATGTCGGGCGGCGCCGAGTAGAAGAAGTCCAGCCGCCCCAGCGGCGCCGGGGCCCAGCCGAGCTTGAAATAGAACACATAGACCAGCAGCAAGCCGGTGAAGAACACCGGAAGCGAAACGCCCGCCGTCGCCACGATGCGGCACAGATGGTCGATCCACGAGCCCTGACGCACGGCGGCGAGGATGCCGAGCGGGACCGCGATGAGGATCGAGATCAGCAACCCCAGCAGGGTCAGTTCGGCGGACGCCGGCAGCCGCGCGCGGATGTCGTTCAGCACCGGCTGGCCGGTGGTGAGCGAGGTCCCGAGATTGCCGGTGACGAGGTCCTTCACATAGGCGACGAACTGCACCGGCAGCGGCTGGTCGAGGCCCAGCGTGGCACGGATCTCGGCGATCGCCTGCGGCGTCGCCGCCGGCCCGGCGAAATAGGCCGCCGTGTCACCCGGCAGCACCCGCGTCAGCAGGAAGGTGACGATGACGACACCGATGATGCTGGGCACCGCCGTCGCAAGACGCCTGACGATCTGTTGCAGCAACGCCGCCTCCCCTCACGAGAGCCTGCCAGTCCCTGGTCTTCACGGCGGCGGCGATCGCGCCGCCGTGACACGTTCCCGCGCGCCTCAGCCCTTCTTGAGGGTGCGGTAGTCGAGCTGGCGATGGAACCAGTACTGGTAGCCGGAGATCTGCTTCTGCATCGCGACGCTGAGATAGGGCTGGTAAAGCGGCACGCGGGGTATGTCGGCGAAGGCGAGGTCGATGAAGCCGTCGACATCCTTGTCATAGGTCGGCCAGTCGGCCGTCGCCGCCGCCGCGCGGGCGCCGTCGATCAGCTTGTCCATCTCCGGGTTCTTGTAGCTCATCGTGTTGAACAGCGTATTCTGGCCGTGATAGCACCAGAAGAAGAAGTATTCCGGGTAATCGAGCCAACCCGAGAAGAAGTTGGAGATGAGCGGCATCTCCTTCTTGATCAGCTCGCCGCGCCAGTTGGCGCCCGGAATCTTGTTCAGCGTCGCCTTGATGCCGATCTGGGCGAGGCTCTCCTGAACCAGCGTGCACAGCGGCTCGTTGATGGCGGCCGAGCCGAGATCGAAGGAGAGCGTGGTCTCGAAGCCGTTGGGATAGCCGGCCTTGGCCAGCAGCTCCTTGGCCTTGGCCATGTCGGTATTGTAGCCATGGGCCTGCGGCCACACCGGCTCGGTGACCGTGTTCGACGCCGCGCCGTAAAGCGGCTTGCCGAGGCCGAACAGCACCGCATCCATGATCTTCTGGTAGGGAAGCGCATAGGCCACCGCCTGACGCACTTCGAGCTTGTCGAAGGGCGGCTTGGTGACGTTCATGCCGATATACTGGATACCGTTCGAGATCGGGTTGGAGACGACCTTGACCTTCCCGGCCTTGTCGAGCTCGACAAAGTCCTTCGCCGGCAGGCCGAAGGAGATGTCGGCATCGCCGCGCTCGATCAGCGCCCGGCGGTTGCCGGCGGAAGGCACCATGCGCCAGACCACGCGCTTAAGCGCGGGCATCGGGCCGCACTTCCAGTCGTCATTGCGCTCGAACACCACCTCGGTGCCCGGCTGCCACTTTACCACCTTGTAGGCACCGCCGCCGGCGGTGTTCTGCTTGGTGTACTCCATCCCCCACTTGTCCTGCTCGGTGGCCTTGGACTTCACCAGCTTGGAATTGTAGACCGACGGCACGATCACCGCGATGTCCGGCATGGTCAGCCGGTCAGGGCGGATGAAGTCGACGCGGAAGGTGTGGTCGTCCACCACCACGAACTGCTCGGGCTTTTCCAGCGAGCCGGCCTTCATCTGCACGGTCGGAAAGCCGCCGACGGAGACCGCGCGATCGAAGGACCACTTCACGTCGTGCGCCGTGACCGGCGAGCCGTCGTGGAACTTGGCGTCCTTGCGGAGCTTGAAGGTGACCGAATCCGGGGTGAGATCCCACTCTTCCGCCAGCTCGGGCACGAGCTTGTCGCGGTCATAGCTCACCGTTCCGTCGGGCATTGTCTTGGAGCCGTAGCTCATCAGACGGTCGTAGCAGTTCCACGACACCTCATAGCCCGGGCGGTTGGTGCCGACGCCCTGGATATCGAGATTGTTGGGCCCGTCCTCGCTGATCAGAAGCAGCGTTTCCTGCCGCGCCGACTGCGCGCTGGCCGAGGACCAGATGGCGGGAGCGGCGACGCCGGTGGCCGCGGCGGAGGAAAGGACGGTGGCAGATGTCAGAAATTCACGACGGTTCATGGAAGGCCGAGCTCCGGGCGATGTCCGATGTGAGGTGAACCCTTGCGTTCTCTGTTACCCACTGTGCATGCAATTTCCCGAAATTGCGTGCTCAAATTGTTTTCAGCGTTGCTCATTTTCTGATCTGTATGCAGGGCCCAAATCATGGCAAGGATAGGCGATGTTCTTCGGCTGAATGCAGCAGGATAGGCGCCTACCGATGTCGGACGACCGACAGACGCGGACCGAAAAGCTCGCGAGCGAGATCGCCGATGCCATTCTGGATGGCACGCTGGCCCCTGGAAGCCGTCTCGACGAGCACATGCTGGCGGCCCGCTACGGCACATCCCGCACGCCGGTCCGCGAGGCGCTGCGCCAGCTTGCCACCACGGGACTGATCGATCTTCGCCCGCGCCGCGGGGCGATCGTGGCCGAGGTCACCTCGGGCGAGCTTGAAATGCTCTTCGTCGCGATGGGCGAGCTGGAAGCCACCTGCGCGCGGCTCTCGGCCATGAGCATGACGCCGATCGAGCGTCGCCGCCTCGGCGCACTTTACGATTCCATGGGCGAGATGGTCGCGCAGGACGACGTCCCCGCCTACACCAGCGCCAACACCACTCTGCACGCCATGTTCTACGCCGGCACCCACAACCCCGTGCTTGCGGAAATGACGGCGGGGCTGCGCCGCCGCCTCGGCCCGTTCCGCCGCGCGCAGTTCCGCGCGCCGGGCCGGCTGATGCTGTCCCATGCCGAGCATGGCGCGGTGGTGCGCGCCGTGCTGGCCGGGGATGCCACCGCCGCCCATGCGGCGATGCTGCATCATGTCAGCCTGGTCGAGGACGCTTTCGAGCAGCTCGCCGGAACGGCGATGGAGCCGACGCCGCGCGCCAGAGCCGGCTGAAGGCCGGCCGCCTCCCCTTTGCATCCATTTCACGTGCCGGCCTCGCCCGCCATGGTGGGCGAGGGCGTCAGCGTTCCTCGATGGAAGGCAGCAGCGGCGCGTCGTCTTCCTCTGTCCGCTCGCGTGCACCGGGATGCTCCTCGATGTGCGGGCCGGGCGTACGGGCCGACCGGGCGGCATCGGCACGGCGCTTCTGCGGCAGGGTCACGTCTTCCGGGCGCTGGTTGACCACGCGCAACGGCGCGGAATCCCCCTTCTTGTCGGTGCCCATGTAGATCGTGCGGTGCGGGAACGGAATCTCGATGCCCTTGGCCTCGAAGGCGGCCTTGATGCGCCGGTAGAACTCGCGCTTGACGTTCCACTGGCCAAGCGGACGCGTCTTGAAGCGTCCGCGCAGCCAGACGCTGGATTCCTGAAGTCCCTCGACGCCGACCACCTCGAAGGGCTCGACGATGGTGTCGGCCAGCGGCCCCTTCGCCGCCATGTCCGCGGCCACTTCCGCCATCACCGCCAGTGCGTCGTCGATGTTCTCACGATAGGCGACGGTGACGTCGACCACGGCATAGGCGTACTCCTTCGACATGTTCTTGACGGTCTGCACCTCGCCGAAGGGAATGGAGTGCACATTGCCGTCGAAGTCACGCATGTGCACGGTGCGGATGGTGATCTTCTCCACCAGCCCGGCATGCGAGCCGACCTCGACAACGTCACCCACCGAGAGCGTGTCCTCCATCAGGATGAACACGCCGGTGATGACGTCCTTGACCAGGGTCTGCGCGCCGAAGCCGATGGCGAGGCCGAGGACACCGGCACCGGCGAGCAGCGGCGCGATGTTGACCCCGACCTCGGAGAGCAGGATCAGCCCGCCGAGGGTGAGCAGAACGACGCGGAACGCGTTCTGCAGGAAAGGCAGAAGCGTCTTCAGCCGTGTCGAATTCGGATTGGCGAGCCGCATCCGTTCAGCGAAGGCGGAGGACAGTTCCCACAATACCATCCCCGCCAGCAGCACGACGCCAATCGAGATCAGTCGCCCGACAAGGCCCTGCCCCGACGCGGACGCCAGCCAGACGAAGGGCTCGGCGCCCCAGATCTCCAGCAGCGCCATGACGACAACGATCGCCAGCAGGCTCTTCAGCGCGCTGCGCAGCAGGGGAAGATACCGGTTCGCGCGCGCCTCCAGCATCGGATAGCGCTCGCGAAGATCCGGCCTGAGCTGGAACACGCGATCAAACAGGCGCCCCAGCGCGATGCCCACCAGCGTCGCCGTCGCGATGGTGATCAAGGAGAGCAGTGTCGCCCGGGCGAGGAAATCGAACCCACGCCCCACATGCAGCACCCACACCAGATAGGCGACGCCGATATAGGCGATTGCCAGGACGTGCCAGAAATCGGCAATCGTCTCGCGCAGCCGCACCGTCCGGCCGTCCTTGGCTCCAAACCTGCGCAATTTTCGGGCAACCCCGACGCGGATCTGCAGGATCAGGACAATGCACATGCCGGCCAGCAGAAGGCCCAGCAGGTCGACAAAGAACACATAGGCCGCCCGCGACAGCCCGAGCACCCACGCGGCGCGCAGGATGAAGTACCCATAAATGGCGGCGTGAGAGAAACGGCGGACCCACAGATAGCTGTAGGCGGCGTTCTCGTTGTGCTGGCGGAACAGCCGCATTTGCGGCGCATCCGGCGTCAGCACCGCCCGGGCGCCCGCGATAACCAGCCGCGCCAGCACATTGGCGTTGATCACCGTCACCACGGCGAGCCGGACGATGAAGCTGAGATCGACCATCGCCAGCACGCCGAACGCCACGGCGGCGAAGACGCCGATCGGTATGATGTCCAGCACCGTGCGGACCAGCAGCAGCAGGAACTTGGCGAAAAAGGCGCGCGCGGGCCTCGCCTCCAGGGCCCGGCGCGGACGCGCGAGCAGCCATTTGCACACATACTCGGCCAGGATCGCCGCGGCGAGGACGGCGAGGACCGTCGTCATCGCCCAGCCGATCCGCTCCAGTATGAAGGGATCCGTCAGATTCTCGAACAGCTCGGCGACCTGCGCCGGCAGCGTCTCGATCTCGGCGACGATGCCCAGCACCGCGCCGGAGAAAGCGCCCAGCGATTCCGTTGCCCCGGAAAGCCAGTCCTCCCGCTTGGGTGGCTCCTCGGCCACCGCCCCGCTGTCCACCAGCGCCCGCAGCTTGCTGAGAAACTCCGCACGGGTCTGGTCATTGCTCAGCGTATCGAGCAGCGCCTTCAGGTGCGGCGCGGTTTGTGGTGGTGCCGGGGACGAGGCGGTGGCCGCCGCGGAGAGTGCCTGAGTCTGGCTGAAGGCGGGGCCCGCGAAGACAATCGCAAGCAGAAACAGAAGGGCAGCTGGAATCTTACGTGGCGGCATGGGGAATCCCATCATTCATGGTCACGACCGCCACGGATCGCGACGCTCTCGGCAAGTTGGCGATAGATCGCCAACGCGGTATGTCGACACTCGTTCCCCCAAGGGTTCCAGATTTGCCGCGGTGCGGCAACCCGAAGGGCCAAGAAGATCGGCAATCGTCGAAGCCCGAGTCGATATGCGACCGATCGTCGGTTGCGCTCGGCAATCGCGGGCGACTAGAGTTCGACGACCTCTCGAGTCCCAAGATTTCCCTGCGAATATCCCGTTCGGGATTGCTGGTCGTGCCAATGATCGATTTTGCATATATATTTTCAGGGTTTTTCGTCGGTATCCTGGTCGGCCTCACCGGGGTGGGCGGTGGCTCGCTCATGTCCCCGCTTCTGATCCTTCTTTTCGGCGTCGCACCCACCACGGCGATTGGCACCGACCTGTGGTTCGCGGCCGTGACCAAGATGTTCGGCTCGGCCTTCCATCACAGATATGGCAGCCTCAATCTGCGCATCGCGGTGCTGCTCGGCATAGGCAGCATTCCCTCGTCCGTGCTGGTTCTGCTCTATCTGTACGTCTCCCACACGACGTTTGATCCCTCGTTCACCACCAACATCCTGGGCGGCGTGCTGCTGATGACATCCGTCGCGATGGTCTTCCGCGAGCGCATCCAGCGGGCGGCGATACGTGGCAGCGAGCGGTTCGCCCACCTGACCACTCTGCGCGACGGAGGCACGGTGCTGTGCGGCTGCGTCATCGGCGCCATGGTGACATTGACCTCGGTCGGGGCCGGCGCCCTCGGCGCCGTCTTCCTCATCGCCCTCTACCCCACCCTCGCCGCCCGCCAGATCGCGGGGACGGACACGGCACATGCCGTGCCGCTGACCATCATCGCCGGCACCGGCTATCTCATCCTCGGCAATGTCGACCTCGCCCTGCTCGGGCTGCTGCTGCTGGGGTCGATCCCGGGAATTGCGCTGGGCACCCTCGCCTGCTCGCGCCTCGACGAGCGGCTGGTGCGGATCCTCATCACCCTTGTTTTGTTTGTGGCCGGCGTCAAATTGCTGCTTCGGTGAGCGTGCCGGCTTTCCGGCCAGGAAATGTCCTGTGCAACACACAGGGGCATTTCGTGAATTCGCGATCACGCCTATTGTCCCGAAAGATGAAACCTCAGGGCAGACGCATGGCGGGTCCGCGGCGGCAAATGTGTCTCGGTCGACTGGCGACGAACGGTCTTCGAGGGCTTCTGCTCGCCGCCCTCCTTTGTCTGGCGCACGTGGGCGACGCGCGGGCAGAGTCCGCTGTCCACGAATCCCTCCAGCTTCAGGTTGTGGGAGGGCTGGGCGGCGTGACCCAGTATCTGAAGCTTGAGCGCCCCTTCTGGGAAAACGAGCTGCCCGAACGCACCAATGGCCGGATCACCGCCTCCATACGCCCCCTCGACAGCGGCGGCCTGCGGGTTCAGGAGATGCTGCAGCTCATGCGGCTGGGAGTGGTTCCGTTCGGGACGGCGCTGCTCGCCCTGGTGGCGGGCGACGAGCCCGAGCTGAACGCCATTGACCTGCCGGTCCTCAACCCCGACATCGCCACACTGCGCCGCACCGTCGCCGCCTTCCGCCAGCATCTGGCCGACATCCTGCGCACCCGCTACGACATCGAGCTTCTCGGCATTTACATCTACCCGGCACAGGTCCTGTTCTGCAAAGCCGCGTTCACGGATCTCGACGACATCTCGGGCCGGAAAGTGCGCACATCCTCCGTCGGCCAATCCGAGCTGATGACCGCGCTTGGCGCCATTCCGGTTCAGGTGCCGTTTGCGGAAATCGTGAACGCGCTGCGTGACGGCGTCGCGGACTGCGCCATAACCGGAACACTGAGCGGATACGAGATCGGACTGCCCGAGGTCACGACCCATGTGCACGCGATGGCGATCAGTTGGGGCATCTCGATCTTCGGGGCCAACCTGGCGACCTGGCACAACCTGCCGGCCGACGACCGGGCGATCCTGCGCTCGAGCGTGGCGGAGCTTGAGCAACGCATCTGGCAGCAGGCGGAGGCCGACACCGAGCGTGGCCTTGCCTGCGATGCCGGCACCATATCCTGCGGCAAGGATCCGGAGCGGCCGATGACCATCGTGCCGAGCAGCGCCGCCGATACACAGCAGCGCCTGCGCCTTCTCGAGGAGGTCGTGTTGCCACGCTGGATCGAGAGATGCGGCAACGCCTGCGCGGAGGCGTGGAACACCTTTCTCGCTCCCATTCATTCGATAACGGTGCCGGTCCAGTGAACTCAGCCAAGTGAATGCCACCCGACGAACCCACCAAGTGATACCCTTCAAGTGTACCCCGCGCAGAGCAGCCGATAACACCCGATGATCTGGCATCGCCTCAAGCTGACTGTCGCAACAGGGACGGCGATCATCCTGCTGATTATAGCGGCAGGAACGGCAGCGCTGCTCGACCAGGCCGAGCGCGCGGCAATGCTGGCCGCACGGATATCGCTGGAACGCTCCGCCCAGGCCGTTGAGAACGCGTTGAACCGGCAGCTGCTCCAGGTCCACGGCGCGCTCGCCAGCCTGCCGACACTGTTCGCGGCCTCAAGCATCACGCCGATGGATCCCTCCGCCGTCGACGACGTCCTGCGGGGACTGAATTTCCAGACCCTTGCCTATCGCGACCTGATCCTCGTCGATTCCCATGACACTATTCTGGCCTCGGCCCGCCGGCGCCCCTCCGGGCAGAAGCTGCCCTTCGACACCAGAACACTGAATATTGGTCCGGCCGCCCTCGTCGGCCCCCTGCGCAACGCCATAACCGGCGACTGGTCGCTCTATGTCTGCCGCTCCCTCGTGGCCTGGAGCGGCATCACCGCGGTCGCCGAGGTGCCGCTCCCCACGCTGATGGAACTCCTCGCCGAAACCGGCATTCCACCCGGCGTGAAGCTGCAGCTGGAGCGCCCCGACGGCATGCTCGTCGCCTCGCTGCCGCATAATGAGACAGAGACCGGCAAGGTACGCCCCTCCGCGCTTGGAACGCACACGGCCGACGGCAAGGCGTTCGTTGCCATCAATCCGGTCACCGGCGAGCGTTCGCTCGCCATCGTCCGCGGCTCGCTCTATGGCAGCCTGCGCGTGGTGCTCACCGCCCCGCTGACGAAATTGCTCAGCGACTGGAAACGCGATCGCGACAACACGATCGCCGCCGCCACGGTCGGCGCCCTGTTGATCGCGGCCTTCAGCCTGGCGCTGATCGCCGCCCTGCGCCAGCGCGAGAAGGTCGAATCTGAGCGGAGCCGTTCGCAGAAGGTGCTGGTGAACGCGATCGAAGCCATGTCGGAAGGCTTCGTGATGTGGGACGAGAATGATCGGCTGGTCACCTGCAACGAACGCTACCGCGACCTCTACCGGATCAGCGCCCCGTTTATCGAGCCCGGCATCAGCTTCGAAGAACTGGTGCGAAAGGCCGCGCAGGCCGGGCAGTACCCGGAAGCGAAGGACGATCTGGAAGGGCTTATCACCTCGATGCTGCAGCTGCACCATCGCGGCAGGGGGTCGCTGGAGCGCCTTCTCCCGGACGGCCGCTGGGTGCTGATGAAGGAACGGCGCACGGCCGATGGAGGAACGGTCGGCACGCGAACCGACATCACCCCGCTCAAGACCATGCTGCGCGAACTCGCCGAGGCCAATGAGCGGGCCAACGAGGCCACTGCCGAGGCCCACCGCCAGAACGCGGCCTTGACCGAGCGCGAAAGGCGCATCTGGTTCCTCGCCCATCATGACGACCTTACCCGCCTGCCGAACCGGGTACTGTTCCGCGAGCGCCTCGCCTCGGCCCTCGGCAAGGCCACGGCCGAGGGAGACAAGCTCGCCCTGCTCTATCTCGATCTCGACCGGTTCAAGGACGTCAACGACACGCTCGGTCATCCGGTCGGCGACGCGCTGCTGCGCACCGTGGCCGAGCGGCTGAGCAACTGCGTGAACGACCCCGATCGCGTCGCCCGGCTCGGCGGCGACGAATTTGCCGTGGTCAGCCTGGCCCAGAACCAGCCTGCGGACGCCGAGCAGCTCAGCGCGAAGATCATCGAGGAGCTTGGTCAGCCCTACAGCATTCTCGGCCACACCATTTCGGTGAGCGCCAGCATCGGCATCGCTGTGGCGATGCCCGAAAGCCAGGACGCCGATGCCCTGCTCAAGCAGGCCGACCTTGCGCTGTACCAGGCAAAGGGCAAGGGCCGCGCGCGGTTCTGCGCCTTCGAGCCCGGCATGGACGCGCATCTGCGCGACCGGCTCGCCATCGAGGGGGATTTGCTCCACGCCCTGCCCGGCGAGCAGTTCGAGCTGGTGTATCAGCCGATCTACAATCTGGCCTCGGAACGGCTGTGCGGCTTCGAGGCCCTGCTACGCTGGCGCCACCCCATCCGCGGCTTCATAAGCCCGGCGACCTTCATCCCGATCGCGGAGGATACACGGCTGATCGTCGACATCGGCCTATGGGTGCTGCGCCGGGCCTGCCACGATGCCTGTCTCCTGCCGGACGATCTGAAAATCGCGATCAACCTTTCACCGATCCAGCTCGCCTTCGGCGACATCGTGGCCGCCGTGAGCCAGGCTCTGGAGGAGAGTGGGCTCAACCCGGCGCGTCTCGAACTCGAAATCACCGAAACCGCCCTCTTCACCAATGACCAGCATAATCTGGAAGTGCTCAGCCGCCTGAAACTGATGGGTGTGAAGATCGTCCTCGACGACTTCGGCACCGGCTATTCGAGCCTGAGCCATCTCCACCTGTTCCCCCTCGACAAGATCAAGATCGACCAGCTCTTCGTGCGGGACATGACGTTACGCCCGGAGAGCGCCATCATCGTCAACGCCATCGCCATGCTCGCCTTCCGGCTCGGCATGACGACGACGGCGGAGGGGATCGAGACCACCGAACAGTGGGAAGCGGCACGGCGTTCGGGCTGCACGGAGGCGCAGGGCTACCTGCTGGGCAAGCCGATCTCCATCGACACCGCCGTGACGATCGCCGCAGCGCACCGGTGCGTCACCGAGACAGTATCCGGCGCGACGTGAACCCGGCGCGACGCCGACGCCGGCCCGCGTTACCCCTCCGCTCCATCGGAGCCAGGGTTCAGGGGCCGTAGACGGAAAGCAGGACGCAGCTGTTGTCCGCCAGACGGCGGACCTTGTGG
This sequence comes from Ancylobacter pratisalsi, assembly GCF_010669125.1. Lineage (NCBI taxonomy): Bacteria > Pseudomonadati > Pseudomonadota > Alphaproteobacteria > Hyphomicrobiales > Xanthobacteraceae > Ancylobacter > Ancylobacter pratisalsi. The sequence goes on along the minus strand of NZ_CP048630.1, from coordinate 3,230,382 downwards.
CGCAGAACGCCGGGAAACTGCACGGAGTCACCCTTGTTGAGCACCAGTTCCTGATCAGCGAAACGCACTTCCACCTTGCCCTGAATGACGAACAGCACCTCTTCGCCGCGATGGGTCGCTTCCGGCTCATTGGCGAACTCGGCAGGCGGATACATGAGGAAGACTTCCAGGCCTGAGCTGTCGGACCCCTGGGTCAGCACTTCCATGTGGTAGTTGCCGTCATCGGCGGTGAGCGCATCGCGATCGCCCGCACGCGTGACGAAGATCAGCTGGTGGTTCTCCGCCGCGCCGAACAGCTGCGCGGCGGACACTTCCAGCGCCGTGGAAATCCGCAGGACGATGGCCACGGAAGGGACCTTCAGCCCCCGCTCCACGCGCGAGAGATAGCCCTTGTCCACGGCGGCGGCCAAGGCCAGCTGCGACAGGGAAAGCCCGCGCGCGGTGCGCAGCGCGCGAATGGCGCGACCCAGGCTCACATCGGTCGCAGCCTTTGTCGTCGCGGGGGCAGCTAGCGTGACCATGGGGCTCTCATACTCCTGCGGTTGCTCGGCGCGCACCGGAATCGCACAAACCCGCGTTCTGCACGGCCCAAACTCCCAGAACCGACTTTGGCGAGGACGGCAGCACAATTTCCCCACTCGGATGGCGATTGCAAGTGGTCAATTGCGCCCATTGTACAATGTTGATCATCAGGCAACCCCTACGGCCGCGTTGCCACAACCCCGCCTTTGCGAGCTTGGCATAGGCCTTGCTACGTAAAGGGTTGGAAGCTCGGATTACCGTTTCGGGAAGCCAAGAATGGTTGTTCAATAGGCAACGTTGTCTAATTTCTGGACGCTGACAATCAAAGAGGGACAGATCCATGAAGCTCACCAAGCATGTGCGTCAGGCACTGTTGGTCCTGATGGCCGCGACCCTGCCCATCTCGGGGGCAGCCGCCGCGGACACCAAGGTCAAGTGGAAGATGGCCGGCACCTTCTCAAGCTCGCTGCCGCAGCTCGGCACCCTCGGGAAGCGTATTCAGGACCAGATCGACAAGGTCTCCGGCGGCAATATGGAAATTCGCTTCTACGAGCCCAACGCCCTGGTTCCGCCGCTGGAGGCGTTCGACGCAGTGTCCATGGGCGCCATCGATGCCGCCTTTTCCACCCCCGGCTTCTGGGGCGGAAAGGTGCCGGCGCTGCAGGTCTTCGGCGCCCTGCCGTTCGGCCCCGCCGCACCCGAATACATGGCCTGGTTCTATTTCGGCGGCGGCAAGGAGATCTTCGACGAGATCTACGCCAAGTACGGCATCAAGTCGGTCATGTGCGGCATGCTCGCGCCCGAAGGCTCGGGCTGGTTCAAGAAGGAGATCAAGAGCGTCGACGATCTCAATGGCCTCAAGCTGCGATTCTTCGGCCTCGGCGCCAAGGCGCTGGCCAAGTTCGGCGTCTCCGCCCAGCTTCTTGCGGCGCCCGACGTCTACCCTGCCCTTGATCGCGGCGTCATTGACGGTCTCGAATTCGTGCAGCCCGCTATCGACCTCAAGATGGGCTTCTGGCAGATCGCCAAATTCTACTACTTCCCCGGCTGGCACCAGCAGTCGACCTTCTTCGACCTGATGATGAACAAGGACAAGTGGGACAAGCTGAGCCCCACTCAGCAGGCTCAGATCGAGAGCGTGTGCGGCGACAACGTGCGCTACGGCATCGCCGAGGGCGAGGCGATCCAGCTGCCGGCCCTCAAGGCGCTGCAGGAGAAGGGCGTCACCATCAAGAAGTGGTCCGATGAGGACCTGGCAAAGCTGCACGGCGCGGTGGACGAGGTGATCGCCGAACAGGTCGCCGCCGATCCCGATTTCGCGCGCGCATATGCCAGCTTCTCGGCATTCCGCGACGACTACGCGACCTGGAAAGAAATCGGATACCTGAAGTGATCCCATGACCTTCCTGCTCGCCGCGTCAAACCTCTTGAGGATGATCGCACGGCGGGTCGGGCAAGTGGCGGCGTGGTGTGTCGTGTTCTTGATCCTGACCGTCGTGCTCGACGTCATCACCCGCCGCTTCATCGTGCTTGGCTCGACGAAGCTGCAGGATCTGGAGTGGCACTTCCATGCCGCTCTTTTCCTGCTCTGCCTCGGCTACGCCTATGTGGAAGGGGAGCACGTGCGCATCGACGTGCTCCACGCCCGCTTCGGGCCGAAGACCGCGGCTGTCATCGAACTGATCGGCGCGACGCTCTTCCTCGCGCCGTTCTGCATCATCGTGCTCAGCTATGGATGGGGCTTCGTCGCGCATTCCTTCCAGCTCGATGAAGGCTCGCCCTCGCTCACCGGCCTGCCGCACCGATGGATCGTCAAGTCGGCGCTTCTCGTCGGTTTCGCCACTCTCCTTATTGCCGCCCTCAGCGCCATCACCGGCTCTCTGGCGACGCTCCTCGGCGCGCCGCCACCCAGGAGCCATCACGACGAGCACCAGGAGGTCGGTCTGTGAGCGCATTCGACACCGCATTGCCGTTGACCATGCTGGCATTTCTTGTGCTGGTGCTGTTCTCCGGCTTCCCCGTGGCCTTCTGCCTCGCCGGCGTGGGGCTCGTCTTCGCCCTGGTCGGCGGCATGCTCGATCTGTTCGTGCCGGCGCAATTGTTTCTGGTCGTCAGCCGCATCTGGGGCTCGATCGCGGACAATCTGGTGCTGGTCGCCATTCCCATGTTCATCTTCATGGGGATCATGCTGGAACGCAGCGGGGTGGCACGGCACCTGCTGGAGATCCTCTCCGTGCTGCTGCGGCGGGTGCCCGGCGGGCTTGCCCTGTCCGTCGTCCTGATGGGCACCATCATGGCGGCGACCACGGGCATTGTCGGCGCCTCGGTGGTCATGCTGGCGCTCCTGGCCCTGCCGGTCATGATGGAGCGGGGCTACGACAAGGGCATCACCTCCGGGGTCATCGCCGCGTCCGGCACGCTCGGAATCCTTATCCCGCCGTCCATCATGCTGGTCATCATGGGCGATCTTCTGGCGATCCCGGTCGGAGACCTGTTCACCGGCGCGGTGATTCCCGGCTTCCTGCTCTCGGGACTCTATCTCGTCTACATCGTGGTCATGGCGATATTGAAGCCCGATCGCCTGCCCCGGCTAGAGAAGGCGCCGATGGCGGACGGGCAGAGCCTCATTGGCCTCATCATCCGCGGCTTCGTCCCGCCGACGGCGCTGGTGGTGCTGGTGCTCGGCTCCATCATCTGCGGCTTTGCCACCCCCACGGAGGCGGCCGGCGTCGGTGCCTTCGGCGCCACGGTCCTGGCCGTCTTCAACCGGACCTTCTCGCTGAAGTTGCTGAAGGATGTGGTGCAAAGCACGGCGCTCACCAACGCCATGATCTTCGGCATCTTCTGCGGCGCGACGCTTTTCTCCTACGTCTTCCGGGAGCTTGGAGGCGACGATGCCATCGTGCACGTCATCGAACTTCTCGACCTGCACGACTGGACCCTGCTCTTCCTGCTGATGGGCATCATCTTCCTGCTGGGTTTCGTCTTTGACTGGCTGGAGATCACGCTGATCATTCTGCCGGTATTCCGGCCCATCGTGATGGAGCTGGACTTCGGCGATGCGGTGCCGAAGGACCGTATCCTGCTCTGGTTCGCCATCGCGGTGGCGGTCAACCTCCAGACCTCCTACCTGACGCCCCCCTTCGGGCCAGCCCTGTTCTACCTGCGCCAGGCCGGACAGGGATATCTGACCCTGGGCGACATCTACAAGGGCATCATCCCCTTCACTCTGCTTCAGCTCACCGGGCTTTTACTGTGCCTTCTCGTTCCGGCACTGGTCCTGTGGCTGCCGACCTACCTCGGTTACTGAGGCATTTCCAAAAACCTACCAAGCTCAAGGAGAGCCACATGTCACGCAACGTCATCGCGACGGATGCGGCCGCCCCGGCCGCTGGCCCCTATTCCCAGGGCATCTCGTTTGCCGACCTCGTCTTCGTCTCTGGCCAACTTCCCATAGACCTCTCCACCGGCGAACTGGCCGAGGGGATCGTGGCGCAGACCAAGGCGTCGCTGGCCAACCTGGAGGCCGTGCTGAAGGCGGGCGGGGCGAGCCTCGCCAGTGTGGTGAAGACCACCGTGTTTCTGAAGAACATGGATGATTTCGCCGCAATGAACGAGATCTACGCCAAGGCCTTTCCCAGCAGCGCGCCGGCCCGCTCCACCATTGAGGTGGCACGACTGCCCAAGGGCGCGCTGGTCGAAATCGAAGCCATCGCGGCGCGTGTCGATTGAGGGTGCCATGACGGACGAGACGAGCGTGAAACAGATCGAGGCCTTCGCCCATCCCGCCGCTCAGGCGGCACTGGGCGTTGAGGGCGGCACCACGGGCTGGAAGGGCGAATTGCTGCACATCCATATCGCACCCGCGGCGAGCTACGAGATGGAGGAGCTGACCGAGGCGACATGTGTCGCTGGGCGCGGCATCGAAGGCGATCGCTACTATCTCGGCACCGGCACCTATTCGCCCCGCCCGGATGTGCGCGAGATCACGCTTATCGAGCAGGAAGCGCTCGATGCCCTTGCGCGCAACGATCCGCCGCTCCAGGAGGGCCCGGTGGTGCTGGCGCCGGAGGAGCACCGCCGCAATCTCACCGTGCGCGGAGTGCCGCTCAACCATCTGGTGGGCCGGCGCTTTCGCGTGGGCGAGGTGGTCCTGCGTGGCGGGCGCCTCAACTTTCCCTGCAAGTATCTGGAAAACCTACTCGATCGCCCGCTCTTCCTGCCGCTTTACAATCGCTCCGGCCTCAATTGCGGCATCGAGACGAGCGGCACGATCCGGCCGGGAGATGTCATCGAGTTGTTGGACTAGGCGATGAGTGACCGTCTTATCATGAAATTGCGGGTCGTCGGCGCGAGGCTGACGACCCCGGACGTCCTCATGCTTGACCTGCAGCATCCCAAGCGGCCGGCGCTTCCGGCATGGACGGCCGGCGCCCATGTGGACGTAATGGTGGCCGGCGGCGTGCGCCAGTATTCGCTCTGGGGCGACCCGGAGGATCGCGGCCGCTACCGCATCGCGGTCAAGCGCGAGGCGGGTGGACGCGGCGGCTCGAAATGGATCCATGACCATGCGAGGGAAGGCTCGGAGCTTCACGTCTCCGCTCCCCGCAACCATTTTGGTCTTGATGGAAAAGGCGGGCGATACGTGCTGGTGGCCGGCGGTATCGGCGTGACGCCGATCCTCGCCATGGCCCGCGTGCTGGCGGCGGGGGAAGCGGACTTCACCGTCCATTACTGCGCCAGGAATGCGGCGCAGGCTCCGCTTCTCGACGAGCTGAGGGCCGTGTGCGGCGACCGCCTGACAACCTGGTTCTCGCAGGAAGGCCGGCGCCTCGACGTGCATACGCTACTGGCCCGGGCCGCGGGCGCCGAGCTCTACGCTTGCGGCCCGAACAGCCTGACGGCGGCGCTTGAAACGGCCATCGCCGCCCAGGGCTTTCCCGCCGACCTCTACCACAGGGAACATTTCGCAGCCCTGTCGGATGCCGATTTCGTCCCGGACTCCTTCGAGGTGGTTATCACCTCCAGCGGCCGCAAGCTCCATGTTCCGGCGGACCGCAGCTTGCTTGAGGTGTTGCGGGACAATCACTTCGTGCGTGGCTCTTCATGCGAGATCGGTGTGTGCGGCTCGTGCGAGTGCGGCTATGTGAGCGGGGATGTGATCCATCGCGACGCGGTACTTGGCGTAAAGGCCCGTGCCAGTCGCCTCATGCCCTGCGTCTCCCGCGCCAGAGGCAGCCTGACACTCGATCTCTGATCAGGCGGGGCGTCCGTCGAGACGGAGAGCGGCGACTGCCTGCGTGCGGGGTGGCACAGCGCGGCGGACAGACCCCGGCCAGGCTCGCCGCGCAATGGGGTCGGGGGCATGCCCCCGACCCCATTGCGATCTCATCAACCACGGAGCATAAAACCAGAGGACTCCCGTTCTGGCCGGACACACGCGGGGAGCACGTCAACGCGCTCAACCGGCCGGAAGAAAGGCGTCAGGCAGCGGAAGTTTGCGGATTCTGATCGAGCGGATCGTGCTGGCGCCCGGCAATGAACGAGGCGAGATGTTCGCGGCGCTGCACGGCGAACCATCCTCGAATGGACCTAGCGCCAAGCAATCGGAAAGACCGCTAGAAAAACAAAACCCGCAGCCGAGGCTGCGGGTTTGTCGGTATCAGTGGTTGCGGGGGCAGGATTTGAACCTGCGGCCTTCAGGTTATGAGCCTGACGAGCTACCGGGCTGCTCCACCCCGCGTCAGAGCCGACATTTCGGCGCCCGGCAGGGCAACCTCGTGTCGACGAGGGGTATCTAGCAATCCCGGTGCCCAATTGAAAGGCCTGGAGGCCAACTTTTTGTCATCGGAACGTCGCCAGCATCGATATTGATGATATAACCAATTGAGAAAATGGAGGAATTTAATGCGGGACCGAAGCCGCGAGGGGGCTGTTCATAACACCGGCGCCGATGCCCGTCATGCCGGGGCAACTCCTGATACCGGCGTATCGGATGCTGGCGCCTCGCTCGGCCCGCTTGCCCATGGCCTTCTCGACGCCGCCCAGGAGGCGCGGACCGCGCTGGATACCAAGGACCCGGTCACGGCCGTCCATGACCTGAGAAAGGCGTTCAAGCGCCTGCGCGCGCTGCTGCGGCTGGTGCGCGGGCGCCGGGAGCGCGCGCAGGCCCGCGCCCTCGGCCGCGCCATGGCGGAAGCGGCACGCCACCTGTCGGGAGCGCGCGATCACGCCGCCCGGCAGGACGCGCTCGATGATCTCGTGGCCAAGGCCGGCCTCGACACCGCCCACGCCGCGGCTGCCACGCAGGCGCTTTCCGCCCCGCTTGATGCCCCCTCGTCCGAGGCCGTGCCGGCGCCGAGCGCCGCGGAAGGCGGCATCGGCCCGCACCGGGCGGCGCTCGACGCGCTTGTCTACCAGTGCCTCATCGACACCCCTCGCCTTTCCGGCGGCATGAAGGACAAGGCGCTTCTCGCCGCCCTTCGCGACGATTACGCCCGCGCGCGGCGGCGCCCCGTCGACACGGACGATCCCGAAAGCCTGCATGACCTGCGCAAGGCCGTCATCGCCCATCGCTACCAGATGGCGCTGGTGACGCCGTTCTGGCCGCGCCTTGGCAAGGTGTGGGAGGACGAGCTCCAGCGCCTGCGCGACAAACTCGGCCAGCATCATGACCTTGCCGTGCTGCTCGGTCAGATCACTGCGGCGCAGCAGGCCGGTGCCGCGCCCGCGGGCGAACAGGAATGGCCGGCCGGCGTCATAAGCGCGGCGCAGGCGCGCCAGCAGCGCCTCGCGCTCTCGGCGCTGCGCCTGCGCGAGCGCCTGTTCGCCGAGCGGCCGAAGGCGTTTCACCGCCGTATCGCGGCTTATTTTGATCCTGTATCGCTAAAGGAATAAGAGGACGCATCGGCCTCGCCTTTTCAACGCAGGAAATCCCGATGTTCGTCCGGCAGATGCACTACCTCGTCGCCCTGTCCCGCGAGAAGCACTTCGGCCGCGCCGCCGAGGCGTGCAACGTGTCGCAACCCACGCTTTCCGCCGGCATTCGCAAGCTGGAGCAGGAGCTTGGCCTGCCCATCGTGGTGCGCGGGCATCGCTTCCTCGGCTTCACCGTGGAGGGCGAGCGGGTGCTGGGCTGGGCGCGCCAGATCGCGGCCGATTACGAGAGCCTGCGCCAGGAGCGCACCGAGCCCGGCGGCCAGCTCTCGGGCACGCTGCGGGTCGGCGCCATCCCCTCCACCACAGCGGCAGCCCCCGCTTTGCTGGCCCGCTTTCACGACCGCCATCCCGACGTGAAGGTGCAGATGCTCACCCTGAGCTCGGTGGCGATCCAGCGCGGGCTCGACCAGCTCGAACTCGATGCAGGCATCACCTATCTGGAGAACGAGCCGCTGAACCGGGTTCGCCGCGTGGAGCTGTATGTCGAACGCTATGTCTTCGTCACCCGGCGGGACGACCCGTTGGCGCGCCGGCGCACCCTGTGCTGGGCCGAGGCCGCGGCTCGGCCGCTGTGCCTGCTGACCGCCGACATGCAGAACCGCCGCATCATCGACCAGGTGATGGGGGATGCGGGGCTGGCGGTGCAGCCAGCCATCGAGACCAGCTCCTTCATGGGGGTGTGGAGCTTCGTGCGCCGTGGACCATGGACCAGCATCGTACCGGAGGCGAGCTGGCGCGGCCTTGGCGAGAGCCCGGATCTTGTCGGCATCCCGCTGGTCGATCCCGTGCATGCGCAGCCCATCGGCCTCGTGCTTTCCGATCGCGAGCCGCTGAGCCCGGTCGCCGGCGCACTGATGAAACTGGCCCGCGCGCTGCCCCGCGACCCGGAAGGTTCCCTAATGTCAATTGAGACTATTTAAAAGTAATCGCGACTTCATCGTCGCCGTCTATCAATTGTTCCGCCCTTTCAATTTGAACCGCGCGCGCTCTTGCCCCAGATTCAGGCCATCGACGGCGCAGCGGCACATCTGAAGCCGCGCGCCACGCCGATGCGGAAACGTCCGTCGCGCTGGCGCATCACCAGATGGCGCGCGCCGGGTTCAGGCGATTGCTGACCAGCCCAGGGCCCGCGCCTCCGCGCGGCGCCAATGCGGTTGTCTGCGCGGCCGACGCGTTTCCGCTCACCGAAGCGAGGAGATGCCAGCATGGCGAAGGTACTTTGCGTCCTTTATGACGACCCGATCACCGGCTACCCCACCAGCTATGCCCGCGATGGCCTGCCCAAGATGGAGCGTTACCCCGGCGGACAGACCCTGCCGACGCCCAATGCCATCGATTTCACCCCGGGCGAACTGCTCGGCTCGGTCTCCGGCGAGCTTGGCCTGCGCAAATATCTTGAATCCAACGGCCACACCCTGGTTGTGACCTCCGACAAGGACGGCCCGAACTCGGTGTTCGAGAAGGAGCTGGTCGATGCCGACATCGTCATCTCCCAGCCGTTCTGGCCGGCCTATCTCACGCCCGAGCGCATCGCCAAGGCGAAGAACCTCAAGCTGGCGCTGACCGCCGGCATCGGTTCCGACCATGTCGACCTTCAGTCGGCGATCGACAACAACATCACCGTGGCGGAAGTCACCTACTGCAACTCGATCAGCGTCGCCGAGCATGTGGTGATGATGATCCTGTCGCTGGTGCGCAACTATCTGCCCTCGCACGACTGGGCGAAGAACGGCGGCTGGAACATCGCCGATTGCGTAAGCCACGCCTATGATCTGGAAAAGATGGAGGTCGGCACGGTCGCGGCCGGCCGTATCGGCCTCGCCGTGCTGCGTCGCCTGGCGCCGTTCGACGTAAACCTGCACTACACCGACCGTCACCGCCTGCCGGAGTCGGTGGAGAAGGAACTCAACCTCACCTGGCACGCCACGCGCGAGGAAATGTACCCGGTCTGCGATGTGGTGACGCTGAACTGCCCGCTGCACCCCGAAACCGAGCACATGATCAATGACGAGACGCTCAAGCTGTTCAAGCGCGGCGCCTACCTCGTCAACACGGCGCGCGGCAAGCTGTGCGACCGCGACGCCGTGGCCCGCGCCATGGAATCGGGCCAGCTGGCGGGTTATGCCGGCGATGTCTGGTTCCCGCAGCCGGCGCCGAAGGATCACCCGTGGCGGACCATGCCCTTTAACGGCATGACCCCGCATATTTCCGGCACCACCCTCACGGCGCAGGCGCGTTACGCGGCCGGCACGCGCGAGATCCTCGAGTGCTTCTTCGAAGGCCGGCCGATCCGCGACGAGTATCTCATCGTCGAGGGCGGCGCCCTGGCTGGCACCGGCGCGCATTCCTATTCCAAGGGCAATGCGACCGGCGGCTCGGAAGAGGCGCAGCGCTTCAAGAAGGCGAGCTGACGCCCTCGCGGCACCCGCCCTCCGGGGCGGGTGCTTCTCTCCCGGTCCTCTCCCGTCACTGACAGAGGCGCCCCGAGCGAACGGCGGGGCGCCTCAGCCCTTTCCGCCCGCCGGCTGAATGCCGTTCTCCCCCTTGGGGAAGCGTGCGATCACCGACGGATTGATGTTGAGGTGCTGCGCGACCAGTTCCGGCGGCGCATGCGTCAGCCAGTTCGACAGATCGATCTCCTCATATTCCGGCGCACGGAACACCGCGAGCACCTGCGCGTCCTCGGTGCCGGTGTTCTCGATGTAATGGCCCTGGCTCTTGGGCACGACACCGAGGTCGCCCGCCTGGAAATCGATGGTCTGCGCACGCGGGCCGGCGTTGAACACCGTCATCCGGCCCTGCCCCTTGATCCAGTACTGCCATTCATCCGCATTGGGATGCCAGTGCATCCGCCGCAGGCTGCCCGGCTTGATGGTCTCGATCACCCCGGTGATGGACTTGGAAACCTTGAAGGTCCGGCT